>NZ_QAYC01000006.1 GCF_003053725.1 Rhodovulum kholense | reverse complement strand
GACTGTTCGGCATTGCCGCGTGCCTCACGCACCACGTTTTCGACCTGGGCCGCGCCGTCGGCGGCGGCGCGCACGCTGGCGGTCATCTCGTCCATGGCGGCGGCGGTCTCTTCCAGCGTGGCGGCCTGGTTCTCGGTTCGGCGCGACAGGTCGTCAGAGGCGCCGCTGATTTCCTCGGCGCGGGTGGTGATCTCGGTCGAGTTCTCGACGATTTCGCCCATCAGCGCGTTCAGCGTGTCGACGGTGGCGTTGAAGTCCTGACGCAGCTGTTCGTAGGCCGGCGCGAAGGTCGTGTCGATGGTCCGGGTCAGATCGCCCTCGGACAGCGCTCGCAGCCCGACGCCCAGATCGGCCACCACGCGTTCCTGTTCGCGGCGGTCCTCCTCGCGGGCAGCGGCGAGACGCTCCGAATCGGCGAGCTTGTCGCGGAACGCAGACAGGTTGCGGCCGAGGTCGCCAATTTCGTCGTGGCGCTTCGCGGCCGGGATTTCCGTATTGTAGCGGCCATCCGCGACATCGCTCATCGACCCAACGAATGCCGCCAGTGGCCGGGTGACACTGCGCACCAGCACGGTCGACACGGCGATCAGCAGCAGCATGCCCACGATCAGCGTTATGATCGACGCCATCCGCATGCTGGCCAGTTCGGCATTGATGTCCGACACATAGGCACCGGTTCCGACCAGCCAGCCCCAGGGTTCGAACTCCTGCACCGAGCCAAGCTTTTTCTCGGGGTCCGTCTCGCCGGGTTTCTGGAACCAGTATTCCACCGTGCCCGCCCCGTCGCGCAACGCGACCTCGCGCATTTCCTGAAAGAGTTTCAGCCCCTTGACGTCCGCATAGTCAGATTTGTCGGTCCCGACCCATTCCGGCAGCGTGGCGTGCGCCTTCACGATGAGGTCGTTGTCGAGCGCGAACAGGTACCCCGACTCGCCGAAACGCAGCGTCTCGAGAAGCTGTCGGCCCCTCGCCTCGGCCGCCGCTCGGTCCATTTCTCCGGCTTCCACCTTCGACTGAAGATCGTCGAGAAGCGAGATCGCGGCATCCGTCATGCCGTGAAGCTCGATCTCGCGCATCTGATATGCGTTGTCGACGGCGCGCGAGAGCAGAAGGACCGACAGCACGATCGACAGCGCAAGCGCTACGATCACAATCAGATAAATGCGGAACGGGATCCGGTACAGGAAGGCGGGCATGCGTGCTACCTCGAATTGTGCAATGCTGCGCGGTATACCGCAAACCGTTTAGAAACTCTCTTAAAGTTCAATTCTAGGTAAATGCTGAATGACTTTTGCCGCCGAACGCGCAGCTTGGCCATGGCCTCCCTTTTCCCCTTTGTTTTTATTGTCTTATTGACTCCAATACGGATCTCCCGGTCGCCCGGATGACTTCCGGCCCCCCTGCAATTCTTCGGGAGCCATACCAGTCCGGATCGAGCCAGCCACCAATTGCATCTCGATACACATTCTTTCTCCCGCCCGGACCCATCGCGCGGTCACAGCCAGACCCTTTGCCGGACGCAATCGCCAAAGGATCGCAGCCGGACGATCAGACGCAAGCGACAGGCGGAACGACAAAGGCCGCCCTTGGGGCGGCCTGCGTTCCTCGGAGGAACAGTGAAACCTCGGCCGACGACGACGCCCCTAGCGGGACGGCCCCGATACGGCGACCGGAACCTCGTTCTGGGCAAGCGCGACCGCCAGATCGGGATCGGCCTTGATATCGGCCAGCTGATAGCGCTGGGTCAGCGCTTTCGGCGAAAGCTCGATGTTCTTGGCGACATTTGCGCCCGGCGCGGACGGCCCGTAGGTCTGACCGTTCACCGAAAAATAGACCGAGCCCGAATTGCCAGCGCGCAAGGTCGGCGGCTCGTCCGTCCGGGGCAGCACGTAGCTTTCGCCGGCATTCAGGATCTTCTCGAGCAGTACGGTGCCGTCCGCCGCCGAAACGCGAACCCAGGCAGGCCGCACGGCCAGAAGCGCCAGTTCGGGCGTTGCGTCGGCCGCCACGACCTGAACAGGGCGCGTCCCGGAGCCAGCCGCGCCTGCCTGAGCGACGGTCAGGCTCGGCGCGCCCGCACCGGCCTCGGCCAGCGCGCTGGCAACGGCGCGGTCGAAGGCCCGGTCGGGACGACGATCGCTGGACAGAACCCCGATTTCGCCGGGATCGATGGTGGCGATCGGTCCGTCGCGGGCGACCATGACCGGACGGTCGAGAGCTTGCGGCCGATAGAGACGGTCGAGCGCCTCGACCGACGGGGGCGTCGCGGGGGTTTCGTCCGACAGCGGATCGGCCTCGGCCACCTGAAGCGGATCGACATCGGCGATCAGGCCCGGCTGATCGTCGAGCGGCGCGAGCTGCACCTGCTGGATCTCCGTCAGCACCGACCAGCCGCCATAACCCAGCACCGCGATCAGCGACAGCAGCACCAGCATCGAGCCAATGGCACCGGGCTGCACCTGGGAAAACAACGCGGGACCGCGCGGCACGAAGATCGCATTGGGGTCGGCCAGCGGATCGCGCGGCTCGGAAACCGACTTGCGGCGCGACGCCTGGGGCCGCGGCGACGCCGCCGCATCCATGGCGTTTACGGTGGCGAAATCGCCCTCTTCACAGAAGCGGCGATAGGCCCATTCCGGGTCGAGCCCCAGATAGCGGGCATAGGACCGCACATAGCCAGCGATGAAACCGGGCGTCTCGAAGGCCGTCGGATCGGCGTTTTCGATGGCGGCGATGTAAGTTGCGCGGATCTTCAGTTCGCGCTGGACGTCCAGCAGGGACTTGCCGAGCGTCGCCCGCTCTCCCCGCATGACATCCCCAAGACGCAATTCGAACGCATCGAAACCTTTAGGTGCGTCTTGCGAGCCCTCAGCCGCGCGCGGCTGCCTGCGCCTGATCATGGAACCGCCCTGTGCCTGCCTTCGTGTCCTCGATGAGGCGGCGATCCGTGGAATCGCCGCCTCTTTGACGAAACATTATCACAAGCGCGGGAGCGGTACACCCGCAGTTGGATCTATGCGGTGAGTTCGGCGCGATTCAGCGCACATTGGGCCCAAAGCTCGTCCATTGCGCGGATCAGGGCATCCATTTGTTCCGGCGTATGAACCGGCGACGGCGTGAACCGCAGCCGTTCGGTACCGCGCGGCACGGTGGGGAAGTTCACCGGCTGCACGTAGATGCCGTAGCCCTCGATCAGCATGTCCGAGATGCGCTTGGTGTGGACCGGATCGCCGATGATCAGCGGAACGATATGGCTGCCATGGTCGATCACCGGCATGCCCAGCCCCTTGAAACGGGCCTTCAGCACGCGGGCGCGGTCCTGATGCTTGTCGCGCAGCGCCTGGTCGGATTTCAGGTGATGCACCGAGGCACAGGCGCCAGCGGCGATGGCCGGCGGCAGCGAGGTGGTGAAAATGTAGCCCGGGGCATAGGACCGCACGGCGTCGCACATCTTGGCCGAGGCCGCGATATAGCCGCCGAACACGCCAAAGGCCTTGGCCAGCGTGCCGTTGATGATGTCGATGCGGTGCATCAGGTTGTCACGCTCGGCGACACCGGCGCCGCGGGGGCCGTACATGCCGACCGCATGGACCTCGTCGATATAGGTCAGCGCGCCGAATTCGTCGGCCAGGTCGCAGATTTCCTCGATCGGGCCGAAATCGCCATCCATCGAGTAGACCGACTCAAAGGCGATCAGGATCGGGCGGCCCTTCTCGATGCCTTCCAGCACCTGACGGAGATGCGCCATGTCGTTGTGGCGGAAGATGTGCTTGTCGCAGCGGCCGCGGCGAATGCCCTGGATCATCGAGGCATGGTTCAACTCGTCCGAGACGATGACCAGATCCTTGAACAGCACCGGCAGGGTCGAGAGCGTCGCGTCATTGGCCATGTAGGCCGAGTTGAAGACCAGCGCGGCCTCTTTCTGGTGCAGGTCGGCCAGTTCGGCCTCGAGACGGCGGTGATAGACCGTGGTGCCCGAAATGTTGCGGGTGCCTCCCGACCCGGCGCCGGTGGCCGAAATCGCATCCTGCATGGCGGCGATCACCGTCGGATGCTGCCCCATGCCGAGATAGTCGTTGCCGCACCACACGACGATGTCCTGGTTCTCACCGTCAGGACGGCTCCAGACCGCCTCGGGGAACGCGCCCTTGCGCCGTTCGATGTCGATGAAGGTGCGGTAGCGTCCCTCTTCATGCAGCCGGTTGATGGATGCGTCCAAAGCAGCGGTATAATCCACCGGGTCTCTCCTTTTTCTAGGCCCCGCAAGGCCATCGAGGATTTCCGTCACGCCCCGCCCTGCGGAACCTTCCGGGTCCTTCTGCGTTCAGGGGTCACCGACCGACCCCTCTGGCGTTCCGTCCGTCCCGGCCGGGAGCGTCCGAATTGCCGTTTCCGTTTCCCGTCCGTTTCTCTTATGCGAAAAACGGCGGATATCGAAGCGTGATGCTGCACAAAATTTCAGCCGATCCTCGCTTTTGCGTCAGCCTTCCCGGGCCAGGCGTTCCGATCGGAAACAGGGTTTCTGAGGTCCACCGATACCCGGGCAATATGGCACGATTCGGTCTGAAGGAGCGTTCGCGCACACCACCCGTCCGTCAGCTTAGCGACAGTTTTCGCGTTTGAACATTGATTTCTGTCAATTCAGGTGGACAGAGCGACTGTAAGTCTGGCTAGACAGCCTCACCGGAAAGGCCATCTGGCGGCGTCCGGGACCCGCCCCTGTGTAGCGGGTCCAGAGAGACCATGCCCCGCAGGGCCAAGCCTCCGTCTCAGCGATCCTCGACCACCACCCGACAATCGGACGCGCCCGAGGCGCTGGCACAGGCGCCGATGGCCTGAGCCGCCGCGTCGGGCCCCTTGCGGACCACCCAGCGGCCGGTCGATTCCGAAATCGCCATGGCGCGCGGGCCGCCCCGCCGGCCGTAGTCGGAGCGCAACCCTTCGGTCGCATCGGCCGAGAGCTGCAGCGCCCGCGGCTCCCAGCCTTTCGGCCTGATCTCGGCCGCAATCACGCAAGGCTTCCCATCGGGCTTGCGGGCGGCGTCGCAGCCCTTCAGCGCCGCGGCGCGGGCCGACTCGACGTCGTGATAGTTGGCCGCGGCGAGCGTCGCCTCGGAAATGAGCCCCTCGCTGGGCGCGACGGCGATGGCCCCGTAATAGGGCTGCTGCTCGCCCGCGAAGACCAGCCCCTTGCGGTCGGCTTCCGACAGGAAAGGCAGGTCGATCACGGTGACCTCGGCACCTTTCGGCTTGAATGCCAGCTTGCGCGCGGCCTTGCCGTCGACCGGTTCGGCAGAGGCCGCGACGGCGGCGCCCAGCCCGAGGGCAACTCCAAGCGAAATCCCGAGAATCCGCGCGGGAAGACGGGTTTGACCCCGGCGCGGCCCGGCCTCTGCCCCTTGCTGCCCCGCGTTTTCGTTCCTGCAATCCATGTCCCACCTCCTGTCAAGACGACCGCCCGGTGACTCTAGTCCTCCCGGCGGCGGCCTGCCAGCCCTCCGGCCCCTGCCCCAGACCCCCTCTGGACACCCCCCACCGGCCTGCTAGGGTCCGCGCAACCCCCGCACCAGAAGGAGTCCGCGATGAGCCTTGACCCTGTTCTTTCCCGTATCGACGCCGATCTGCCGCAGGCGCTCGACCGGCTGATGGCGCTGCTCCGCATCCCGTCGATATCGACCGATCCGGCCCATGCCGCCGCCTGCCGCGAGGCCGCCGAATGGATGGTCCGCGATCTTGCCTCGATGGGCTTCGACGCCGAGATCTGCCCCACGCCCAAGCATCCGATGGTCGTCGCCAAGGGCGGCTCGACCGGACCGAGCCTGCTCTTTTACGGTCACTACGACGTGCAGCCGGTCGACCCGCTGTCGCTCTGGCATCGCGACCCGTTCGATCCGGCCATAGAGGAGACGCCGAAGGGCAAGGTGATCCGCGCCCGGGGCGCGGGCGACGACAAGGGCCAGCTGATGACCTTTCTCGAGGCGTGCCGCGCCTGGAAGGCGGTGCATGGGTCCCTGCCCGCCCGCATCACCGTCTTTCTTGAGGGCGAAGAGGAATCGGGCTCGCCCTCGATGGTGCCGTTCCTCAAGGAGAACGCCGACCGGCTGAAGGCCGATCTCGCGCTGATCTGCGACACCGGCATGCTGGGCGAGGCGACCCCCACGATCGTCACCATGCTGCGCGGCCTCGTGGGCGAAGAGATCACCATCACCGGCCCGTCCAAGGACCTGCATTCGGGCATGTATGGCGGCCCCGCGATGAACCCGATCCGGGTGCTGGCCCGGATCATCGCGGCACTGCATGACGACACCGGCCGCGTGACCGTGCCGGGCTTCTACGACGGGGTGCCCGAAATGCCCGAAGAGATTCTCCACCAATGGGCCGGGACCGGTTTCGACGCGGACCGGTTCCTGGGCGAGGTCGGGCTTTCGACCCCGGCGGGCGAAGACGGCCGGTCGGTGCTGGAAATGCTCTGGGCGCGCCCGACCTGCGAGGTGAACGGCATCTCCGGCGGCTACGAGGGCGCGGGCTTCAAGACGGTGCTGCCGTCCAGGGCCTCGGCCAAGATCAGCTTCCGGCTCGTCGGCACCCAGGACCCGCTGAAGATCCGCGAATCGTTCCGGAAGATGGTGCAGGACATGCTGCCGCCCGACTGCACCGCCGAGTTCGCCACCCACGGCGCCTCGCCCGCCTCGGTGATGGACATCGCCGATCCGGCCTTCGAGAAGGCCCGTCGGGCGCTGTCGCAGGAATGGCCCAACCCGGCGGCCTTTGTCGGCTCGGGCGGATCGATCCCGGTGGCGGGCTACTTCAAGACGCTTCTGGGGATGGAATCGATGCTGATCGGCTTCGGCAAGGATGACGACGCAATCCACTCGCCGAACGAGAAGTACGATCTCGAGAGCTTCCACAAGGGCATCCGCAGCTGGGCTCGAATCCTGGCCGCACTCGCCGACTGAGCGGCCCACCGAGACAGCCCCCCGGCCGCGAGTGTTTTCCGGTCCGGGGCAGACGGCGGGGCCGACCACCGCGGCCCCGCGGACGGCGGAACCGATGCGAGCCCCTGGCGCACCACCACGACCGGCCGGGCGAAATACCCCCTTCCGCACAGCCCCGACCGCGCCGCGCGCCAGCGCGGCGCCCGGCCCAACGGGATGCGGCGGCCGAAAGGCCGCCAAAGACGGGCGGGAGCGCCCGGCTTCTTTCGTCCGGATGAACGAAACATATCAGAACTTAAAGAAGTGGCGCGGTTGACGGGGCTCGAACCCGCGACCCCCGGCGTGACAGGCCGGTACTCTAACCAACTGAGCTACAACCGCGCATCGCGCGGGACAAACTGGAAGGCGGTGGCGCGGTTGACGGGGCTCGAACCCGCGACCCCCGGCGTGACAGGCCGGTACTCTAACCAACTGAGCTACAACCGCAGCGCCTTCCGGGCTCGCCCGGCGTGACGTGCCTTTTATTGACGCCCAGAGCCCCCGTCAAGCGCCTCCGGTCGCAAATCTTGCCCCCGCCGCGCGGGTTTTTTCACCCGCCCCGCCGCAGCCCGCAAAAAGCCGGGCCGCAAGGCCACGCCCGGCCCCGCAATGGTCGGCGAACCGCGTCCGACCCTTGTGAAGACCGCGGCGGTCTCGCAAGATGCGACTGTCGGATTCCCCCTGCTCTCCCCGCGAAAGGCCCCCCGCCGTGACCGACCTCATCGTCCGTCCGCTTCGCCCCGAGGACGCCAGTGCCTGGCATCGGCTCTGGGCGGCCTATCTCGACTTCTACGACACCTCGGTCCCGGCCGAGACCTACGACATCACCTTCGCGCGACTCCTGCATGGCGGCGATCCGAACATGGGCTGCCGCCTCGCGCTGAGCGGCGGTCAGGCGGTGGGGCTCGTGCATTTCATCTTCCACCGGCATTGCTGGAAGCCCGAGAATGTCTGCTATCTGCAGGATCTCTACGCCGATCCCGCCATGCGCGGCCGCGGCGTCGGCCGGGCGTTGATCGAGGCGGTCTACGCGGTGGCCGATTCCCGGGGCACGCCTTCGGTCTACTGGCTCACCCAGGACTCGAACGAAACCGCGCGACAGCTTTACGACCGGATCGGCCAGCCCACCCCCTTCGTGAAATATGTCCGCGGCTGACGCCCGCCGCGGCGGCCCCGCGGCGCGGACCATCGACCGAGCCGCGGCCCTGGCGCGGCCTTTGGCCCTGCTGCTGGCGCTTGCCGCCTGCGCCGGTCCCGGACCGGAAATGCCGGCACGCCGCCCGCCGGCGCTCGCCGATCTGCCGCCGATGAAAACCTTCGTCACCCATCGCGTGACACCGCCCCAACGCTCGAACGCCGCCATCGCCCAGGACTTTCTCGACCTCGCCTTCCAGATGGAAAGCGGGCGCAGCCTGCCTTACATGACGCGCTTCGAAGGGCCGATCACCGTCCGCGTCACCGGCCCTGCCCCCGCCAGCCTCGAACCCGATCTGGCGGCGCTGCTGGTCCGGCTCCGCCGCGAGGCCGGGATCGGGATCCGCCGGGTCGCCGCCGACGCGCCGGCCAGCATCACGATCGAGTTCCTGCCCCGCAGCCAGTTGCAGCGGCTGGTGCCGCAGGCCGCCTGCTTCGTGGCACCGCGCGTCTCCTCCTGGGAGGACTACCGGCAAAGCCGCCGCTCGGGCGAGGTCGACTGGACCACGCTGCCGGTGCGCGAACGGGTCGCGATCTTCATTCCCGGCGACGTCAGCCCGCAAGAGGTGCGCGACTGCCTGCATGAGGAACTGGCCCAGGCCATCGGCCCGCTGAACGACCTCTACCGGCTGCCGGATTCGGTCTTCAACGACGATAATTTCCACACCGTCCTGACCGGCTTCGACATGCTGATCCTGCGCGCCTATTACGCGCCCGAATTGCATAACGGCACCACCCGCGACGAAGCCGCCCGGGCGCTGCCGCGGCTTCTGGCCCGGCTCAACCCGCGCGGCGAACGCATCGGCGGAGGCGATCTGATGTCGCCGACGCCGCGGGTCTGGATCGACGCCATCGAGACCGCGCTCGGCCCCGGCACCGCCCCGTCGCAGCGGGTTGCGGCCGCCCGGAGCGCGGTCGAGATCGCCCGCACCCAGGGCTGGCGCGACACCCGCCTGGCCTTCAGCCTCTTTGCCTTCGGCCGCCTGGCGCTTGGCCAGAACAATGGCGAAACCTCGCTGGCTGCGTTCCTCGAGGCGGGCCAGATCTATGCCGCCCATCCGGTGACCCGCGTGCAATCGGCCCATGTGGCCATGCATATCGCGGCTTTCGCGCTGTCTGCCGGGCAGCCGGATACCGCCGTCCTGATCATCGACGATCACCTCGACGACGTGCAGAACGGCGAGAATGCCGCCCTTCTGGCCTCGATGCTGCTGATGAAGGCCGAGGCGCTCGACATGCTGGGCTGGCACAGGGAGGCCGCCGCGATCCGGCGCGATGCGCTTGGCTGGGCGCGCTACGGATTCGGCTCCGAGGACGAGGTGCGCGAGCGCATGGCGGAAATCGCCTGGCTGAACCCGGCACAGTCCGACTGATCCGGTCCGACTGATCCGGGCTTTTCCCTTTCCGGCGCGCCCGCCCGCCCCTATGCTCGGACCATGTTCCTGCCCTTTTTCCAGACGCTTCGCGCCACCGGCATTCCCGTCTCGCTGCGGGAGTATCTGAGCTTTCTCGAAGGGGTGAAGCTGGGCCTCGTCACCTATGACGCCGAGGGCTTCTACTATCTGGCGCGCACCGCGCTGGTGAAGGACGAACGCCTGCTCGACCGGTTCGACCGGGCCTTCGCGCAAAGCTTCGGCGGGCTCGAGGAAATCGGCCCGGGCGAGGTGCTCGAGGCGCTCGACCTGCCCGAGGACTGGCTGCGCAAGCTGGCCGAACGCCACCTGTCCGAGGCCGAGCGCGCCGAGATCGAGGCGATGGGCGGTTTCGACAAGCTGATGGAGGCGCTGAAGGAGCGCCTGAAGGAACAGAAGGAACGCCACCAGGGCGGCAACAAGTGGATCGGCACCGCCGGGACCTCTCCCTTCGGCGCCTATGGCTACAATCCCGAGGGCGTGCGCATCGGTCAGGACGAAAGCCGCCATCGCCGCGCGGTCAAGGTCTGGGACAAACGCGAATTCCGCAATCTCGACGACTCGGTCGAGCTTGGCACCCGCAACATCAAGGTGGCGCTGAAACGACTGCGCCGCTGGGCGCGCGACGGCGCCCGCGAAGAGCTGGACCTCGACGGCACGATCCGGGCCACGGCCGATCACGGCTATCTTGACGTCAAGACCCGGCCCGAACGGCACAACGCGGTCAAGGTGCTGCTGTTTCTCGATGTGGGCGGGTCGATGGACGACCATATCCGAGTCGTCGAGGAACTGTTCTCGGCCGCGCGGTCCGAGTTCAAGCATCTCGAGCACTATTACTTTCACAACTGCCTTTACGAACGCGTCTGGCGCGACAACCGCCGCCGCTGGGACCGGGTCACGCCGACCGCCGAGGTGCTGCGGACCTACGGGTCCGACTACAAGTGCATCTTCGTCGGCGATGCCAGCATGTCGCCCTACGAAATCGCCTTCGCGGGCAGCGCGAACGAACACTGGAACGCCGAGCCCGGCCGGGTCTGGCTGGAACGCGCCCGGGCGCAGTGGCCGGACCATCTCTGGATCAACCCGGTGCCCGAACGGCACTGGCACTACACCCAGTCGATCGGCATGATCCGCGAGATCTTCGACAACCGCATGGTGCCGATGACCCTCGACGGGATCGAGCGGGGCATGAAGGCGCTGGGCCGCTGACGCTTCGCCCCCTCTGCACGGTCCATTCCTCCGGCGCAAGCGCGGTAGGCGAGGGCGTTTGGACGTGTCCGCGCCCTGACCCTGGCTCCATCTTCCGATTGTAACCCCAATCGCAATCGGCGCGTCCCGCCGAACCGGGCTGCCGGACCGCCCCCCAAGCGACAGCCCGGCCCACTCCCGGGCAGGTCCGGACGGCGGCCGCGCAAGGGCGGTCCGCGCGGCCAGACAAGAGATACCCGACCGATGGACAGGCATGCCCAAACCGGCGCGCCCGGCCAGACGGCCGAGCGGGCTTTCAATCGGATCTCGAAATTCTTTCGCTGGATCATGGCCGCCCCCCTCCTGATCGCCTGGATCTTGGGCTATTACGGCGGCGCCAAGCTGCATTACGGCGTCAACGATGCCGAGACCGCCCAGAAGATCTGGGCAATCACCACCGACAAGTCGATCGCCGCGCTGACCATCTTTCTGATCGTCGCGCGCAGTGCCTGGCGTGCCACCCATCGGCCGCCGGCACTCGATGCCGCCATGCCGCCCCGGATGCAGCGTGCCACGCATCTGGGCCATTTCGCGCTTTACCTGCTGATGATCGCCGTCCCGCTGTGAGGCTGGCGAAACAGCTCGTCGGCCGGATACTCGATCCCGGTGGCGGGGCTTTTCCACATCCCGACGCTGGGCGGTAAGCACACGGAACTGACGCCCTGTCTGGTTCGGGCGCATTGGGCGCTGGCCTGGGCGCTGCCGATCATCGTCGCGGGACACGTTCTTTTGGCGCTGAAGCACCACTGCATCGACCGCGACAGCACGCTTTGGGCGATGGCCCCGACTTCCGGCACAGCCGCTGAGCGGTGTTCGGCGGACGGGGTGGTCCCGCCCGATCCGGACCCGCCGAAAGCGAAAGACCGAAAAAGAAAAAGGGCCCGCCGAGGCGGACCCTTTTCAAAGCGTACGAGCAGCGGGCCTCAGGTCTGCGGCTCGAAGCCAATATGGGTGCCCATCGCGACCATGTCGGCCAGCATCCGCGCCGCGGCGTCGACCACATCGGGATGCGCGTCGCGAGCGGCCGCACGGGCCTCGGCGACCATCTCGTCGATCATGTCCTGCGTCACCTCCTCGACCGGATGCGAGCGTTCGGCCAGAACCGTCGCCGCATCAGCGGTGATTTCGGCGAACCCGCCGGTGACGATGTATTTCTGCGATCCGCTCTCGGTGAAGACCTCAAGCAGGCCGGGGCGCAGGGTGGTGATCAGCGGCGCGTGCTGGGGCATCGCGGTCAGATCGCCCTCGAAGCCCGGGATAACGACCGAGGTCGCCTTTTCCGAGGCCACCCGGCGTTCCGGCGCCACCAGATCGAATTGCATCGTGTCGGCCATGTTGCCTCCTTGCAAGCAGGCGCCGGGCGGACGGTCCGTCCGGCGCCGTAAGCCCTATCAGGCCGCGTCGGCCGCCATCTTCTCGGCCTTGGCGATCACGTCGTCGATGTCGCCAACCATGTAGAAGGCGGCTTCCGGCAGGTGATCGTATTCGCCGGCCACGACCGCCTTGAAGGACGCGATGGTCTTTTCAAGCGGCACCTGGACGCCGTCCGAACCGGTGAACACCTTCGCCACGTCGAAGGGCTGGCTGAGGAACCGCTGGATCTTCCGGGCGCGGGCCACGGTCAGCTTGTCCTCTTCCGACAGTTCGTCCATGCCGAGGATGGCGATGATGTCCTGCAGCGACTTGTAGCGTTGCAGGATCCCCTGCACGTCGCGGGCCACCTGGTAATGCTCTTCGCCGACGACGGACGGATCGAGGATCCGCGAGGTCGAGTCGAGCGGGTCCACCGCCGGGTAGATCCCGAGTTCCGAGATCGCACGCGACAGAACCGTGGTGGCGTCGAGGTGGGCGAACGAGGTCGCGGGCGCCGGGTCGGTCAGGTCGTCCGCAGGAACGTAGATGGCCTGAACCGAGGTGATCGAGCCCCGTTTGGTCGAGGTGATGCGTTCTTGCAGCGCGCCCATGTCGGTCGCCAGCGTCGGCTGGTAGCCCACGGCCGAAGGAATACGGCCCAGAAGCGCCGACACCTCGGAGCCCGCCTGGGTGAAGCGGAAGATGTTGTCGACGAAGAACAGCACGTCGGTGCCGGACTGGTCGCGGAACTGCTCGGCCAGCGTCAGGCCGGTCAGCGCGACGCGGGCGCGGGCTCCCGGAGGCTCGTTCATCTGGCCGTAGACCAGGGCCACCTGCGACTTGGACAGATCGTCGACCTTGATGACGTTCGACTCGATCATCTCGTGATAGAGGTCGTTGCCTTCACGGGTCCGCTCGCCAACACCCGCGAACACCGAGTAGCCGGAGTGCACCTTGGCGATGTTGTTGATCAGTTCCATGATCAGAACGGTCTTGCCCACGCCGGCGCCGCCGAAGAGGCCGACCTTGCCGCCCTTCGAATAGGGGGCCAGCAGGTCGATGACCTTGATGCCGGTGACCAGGATCTCGGACGAGGTCGCCTGTTCGGCGAATTCCGGGGCCGGCTGGTGGATGGCGCGGGTTTCCGAGGCGCGCACCGGACCCTTTTCGTCGACCGGCTCGCCGATCACGTTGAGGATACGGCCCAGCGTGGCGTCGCCCACCGGCACCGAGATCGGCTTGCCCGAATCCGTGACCTTGGCGCCGCGCACGAGACCCTCGGTCGCGTCCATGGCGATGGTGCGCACGGTGTTCTCGCCAAGGTGCTGGGCCACTTCCAGCACCAGCCGCTTGCCGTTGTTCTCGGTTTCCAGCGCGTTCAGAATCTCGGGCAGGTGTTGGTCGAATTGAACGTCGACCACGGCGCCAATCACCTGGGTGACCTTGCCTACAGCATTTGCCATTGTCGTTTCTCCGGTTCCGTTAGAGCGCCTCGGCGCCCGAAATGATTTCGATCAGCTCCTTGGTGATCGCAGCCTGACGCGAGCGGTTGTACTCGAGGTTCAGCCGGTCGATCATGTCGCCCGCGTTCCGGGTCGCGTTGTCCATCGCGGACATCCGCGCGCCCTGTTCGGAGGCGCCGTTCTCAAGAAGCGCGGCGAAGATCTGGGTCGCCACCCCGCGGGGCAGAAGCTCGGCCATGATCTCGCCCTCGGTGGGCTCGTAATCATACATGGTCGAGCTGTCCTCGGGTTCGTCGAAGACGGCCGGGATGATCTGCTGGGCGGTCGGCTCCTGGCTGATCACCGACTTGAAGCGGCTGAAGAAGATCGTCGCGACGTCGAACTCGCCCTTTTCGAACCGGGCGATGATGTCCTGCGAGATGTCGCGCGCATTGCCGTAGCGGATGCGCTTGACCTCGCTCAGATCGACATGGCCCACGAAATGGTCGGCGAAGTCGCGCTTCAGCTGCTCGCGGCCCTTGCGGCCCACGGTCAGGATCTTGACGGTCTTGCCCTCGGCGATGAGGTCCTGCGCCTTGTGGCGCGCGAGACGCACGATCGACGAGTTGAAGCCGCCGCAAAGGCCCCTCTCGGCCGTCATCACGACCAGGAGGTGCACCTTGTCCGCTCCGGTGCCGACCAGAAGCTTCGGCGCATTGGCCGCGCCGGTGGCCGAGGCCGCGAGCCCGGACATGACCTTTTCCATCTGCGCGGCGTAGGGCCGTGCATTCTCGGCAGCTTCCTGGGCGCGGCGGAGCTTGGCCGCCGCGACCATCTGCATGGCCTTCGTGATCTTTCGCGTCGACTTGACGCTGGCGATCCGGTTCTTGAGGTCCTTGAGGCTAGGCATCTATCCTGATCCCATCCCCGCTCAGGCGAAGTTCTTGGCGAATTCGTCCAGCGCGGCGCGGATCTTATCCTCGAGCTCGCCCTTCACCTTGCGGTCGTTGTTGGTGATGTCGTCCAGCAGCGCCTGGTGCTTGGTGCGCAGGAAGCTCAGCAGGTCCGCCTCGTAGCGGGTCACGTCCTTGACGGCGACCTTGTCGAGATAGCCCTGGGTCCCCGCGAAGATCACGCAGACGATTTCGGCGTTGGTCAGCGGCGAATATTGCGGCTGCTTCATCAGCTCGGTCAGACGCGCGCCGCGGTTCAGCAGCTTCTGGGTCGCGGCATCGAGGTCCGAGCCGAACTGCGCGAAGGCCGCCATCTCGCGGTACTGAGCCAGTTCCAGCTTGACCGGACCCGCGACCGATTTCATCGCGTTGGTCTGCGCCGCCGAGCCCACCCGCGACACCGACAGACCGGTGTTCACGGCCGGACGGATGCCCTGGTAGAACAGGTCGGTTTCCAGGAAGATCTGGCCGTCGGTGATCGAGATCACGTTGGTCGGGATATAGGCCGACACGTCGCCCGCCTGGGTTT
This sequence comes from Rhodovulum kholense, assembly GCF_003053725.1. GTDB lineage: Bacteria > Pseudomonadota > Alphaproteobacteria > Rhodobacterales > Rhodobacteraceae > Rhodovulum > Rhodovulum kholense. Next base: position 214,596 of record NZ_QAYC01000006.1, on the reverse strand, counting down.
CGATGATCGGCAGGGCGGTCAGCGAACCGGCGCCGTGATCCTCGTTCATCTTGGCCGACCGTTCCAGCAGGCGGGAATGGAGGTAGAACACGTCGCCCGGGTAGGCTTCGCGCCCCGGCGGGCGGCGCAGCAGCAGCGACATCTGACGGTAGGCGACGGCCTGTTTGGACAGATCGTCATAGATCATCAGGGCGTGGCGGCCGTTGTCGCGGAAGAATTCGCCCATCGCGGTGGCGGTGTAGGGGGCGAGGTATTGCATCGGCGCCGGGTCCGAGGCGGTCGCGGCCACGATGATGGAATATTCCATCGCGCCGGTTTCCTCGAGCTTCTTCACCAGCTGCGCCACGGTCGAACGCTTCTGGCCGATGGCGACGTAGACGCAGTAGAGCTTCTTGCTCTCGTCGTCGCCCGCGGCTTCGTTGTAGGATTTCTGGTTCAGGATGGTGTCGAGCGCCACGGCGGTCTTGCCGGTCTGACGGTCTCCGATGATCAGTTCCCGCTGGCCACGGCCGATCGGGATCATGGCGTCGACCGACTTCAGGCCGGTGGCCATCGGCTCGTGCACCGACTTACGCGGAATGATGCCCGGCGCCTTGACGTCGCCGACGCGGCGCTCGGTCGTCGCGATCGGACCCTTGCCGTCGATCGGGTTGCCCAGCGCGTCGACCACGCGCCCCAGCAGCGCATCGCCGCAGGGCACGTCCACGATCGCGTTGGTCCGCTTGACGACGTCGCCTTCCTTGATGGCACGGTCCGACCCGAAGATCACGATCCCGACGTTGTCGATCTCGAGGTTCAGGGCCATCCCGCGGATGCCGCCCGGAAACTCGACCATCTCGCCCGCCTGGACGTTGTCGAGGCCATGGACACGGGCAATGCCGTCACCCACCGACAGCACGCGGCCTACCTCTGCAACTTCGGCCTCCTGACCGAAATTCTTGATCTGCTCCTTGAGGATCGCAGAGATCTCAGCTGCTTGGATACCCATTTATCCGACCTCTTTCATGGTGTTCTGGAGTGCACTGAGCCGCGCGCGGATCGAGGTGTCGATCATCTTCGAGCCCAGTTTTACGATAAGGCCGCCGATGAGGCTTTCATCGACGGAAGCAATGATCTTGACGTCCTTGCCGGCGTTCTCTTTCAGCGCGGCGGCCAGCGCGGCGCGTTGCGCCTCGCTCAGCGGCCGGGCCGACACCACATCGGCGCTGATCTCGCCCTTGGCCTCTGCAATCAGGCCGCGCAGTTCGGCGACCATCTGCGGCAGAACGAACAGCCGCCGTTTCGAGGCCATCAGTTGCAGCGTGTTCGCCATCATCCGGCCCAGCCCCATTTTCGACGCAATGGCGTCGATGGCCCGGGCCTGATCGTCACGCGAATAGATCGGCGACGAAATCAGGTCTCGAAATTCCCCGCTTTCAGCCAAGGCCGCGTCGAGCGCGTCGACATCGGCTTCGAGTGCGGAAATGGCATTGGCTTCCCTGGTGATGTCAAACAGCGCGGTGGCATAGCGCTTGGCAATGCCGGACGAAATCGAAGCTGGTTCGGACACGTCAACCCTTCCGATGTCTTAAGGCCCCTCGCATGCCCGTTAAACTCCCGGACGGGGCAGATCAAGCGGCGCGCCCGGTCGGGCACGCTCCGAAATCGGCGTGGGTGTAGCAGAGGAGGATTGACCTCGCAACCGCCTAGAACGGCAGAATGTTGCAGGGGGTAACGGTCACGCCACAACGGGCCGCAAGACCCTCGGGTGCCGCCGGGGCAACCGCGCCCGGTGCGGCGGCGCGCGGCGGCCCTCGGGCCGCGGCGCGGACCGCGAAAGCCCATGCCCGCTGGACTCTCAGGCGGGTTCGGCGCCGGGCTGGGGCAAACCATCGAGAATGCGCAGCGGCCGGGGCCGCGGATCCTTTGTCGCCAGCCCCGTCGGCCGGTAGACTCTTTTGGTCGCCTCAACCATCAGCACGCCGCCCGCATAATAGGCAGACATGCGTTGCCCTGCGTTTTCCCAGATCCCGGCGGTTTTAAGCCAGAATCGCCTGGCGGTCGGCGGCGAAAACAAGGCGGCGCGATGGGCCTCGGGTTCGAACCCGTGCTGACGCAATTGCGCCTCGAGCTGGCCGGAACTGTAGGGCCGGCCGAACCCGAACGGCGTGCCGTCCCGACGGGCCCAAAGGCCCGACCGGTTCGGCACGATGAAAAGCGCCCTGCCCCCGGGCCTGAGAACCCGCAGCGATTCCTCAAGCACCGCGCCCGGATGTTCGCTGGTTTCAAGACCGTGCAGCAGCACCAGCTTGTCGACGAACCCGTCGGGCAGCGGCCAGGCGGTTTCTTCGCACAGGACCGAGACGTTTTCCTCGCCCGCAGGCCAGGGCATCACCCCCTGCTGGCCGGGCATCAGCGCCACCACCCGGCGCGCGCTGGCCCTGAGCGGCCGCAGCAGCGGCACCGCAAAACCGAAGCCCGCGACCGTCTGGCCCTTGGCCTCGGGCCAGATCTCGCGCACCTGCTCGCGGATTGCCCTCTGCGCCACGCGCCCCAGATTGGTGCGGTAGTAGAAGTTCCTCAGGTCCAGAACGTCGAGATGCATTGCCGCGCGGCTGCCTCTGGGCTTTGGGTCTCGGGTTCCAAGATAACCAAGACGAACGAGAATGCCATGCCCCTAGAGATCGTCACCGTCCCCTGCCTCAGCGATAACTACGCCTATCTCGTGAAAGGACCCGGCGGGGCCCTTCTGATCGACGCGCCCGAGGCGGGCCCGATTGCCGAGGCGCTGGAGTCGCGCGGCTGGGGCCTTGATGCGATTCTGATCACCCATCACCATCACGACCACGTGGGCGGCGTCGCCGAACTGCGGACACGTTTCGGTGCACAGGTGATGGGTCCGGCGGCCGAGACGGCGCGGCTGCCGCCGCTCGACCGGGCGCTGGCCGAAGGCGACCGCATCGGCGAGGGCCCGGCCGAGGCCGAGGTGGTCGCGGTGCCCGGCCACACGCTCGGTCACGTCGCCTACCTCTTTGCCGGCGGAAACGCGGTCTTCACCGCCGACAGCCTGATGGCCCTGGGCTGCGGCCGGTTGTTCGAGGGCACGCCCGCGATGATGTGGGACAGCCTGACGAAACTGGCCGCGCTGCCGCCCGAGACCCTTGTTTTCTCAGGCCACGAATATACATCAGCGAATGCCCGCTTCGCCATGACCGTCGAGCCCGGCAACGACGCGCTTCGCGCCCGTTCGGCCGAAATCGACCGGCTCCGCGCCGAGGGCCGTCCGACCGTACCGGTGCCGCTTTCCGTCGAACTCGCAACCAATCCCTTCCTGCGCGCAGGCAAACCCGAGCTGAAGGCGGCGCTGGGCCTGGAGACCGCCGCCGATGTCGAGGTCTTCACCGAGATCCGCGCGCGCAAGGACAGGTTCTGAGGCCCGCGCCGCCCCGGCGGCCCTGCCGAAAAACCGGGCGAACCGGAAACGGCGTCCAAGTTTTGAACAGAAAAAACTTGAAGCAGGCCAACAAACACCAAAACTTAATCCTAAGGGGCCAAGGTGGAGGAACGGCAATGCCCGCCTCTGCCACAGAAGGAAAGGAGCACGTCCCGTGCCTTCATTCTCAAACACTCTCGAGCAAGCCATTCACGCTGCGCTGGCACAAGCCAATGCGCGCCGACACGAGCTCGCCACTCTCGAACACCTTCTCCTGGCACTGATCGACGAGCCCGACGCGGCCAAGGTGATGAAGGCCTGCTCGGTCGATCTCGAGGATCTGCGCAAGACGCTCACCGAATTCATCGAGGATGAACTGGCGACGCTCGTGACCGATATCGAGGGCTCCGAGGCGGTGCCGACAGCGGCGTTCCAGCGGGTGATCCAGCGCGCCGCGATCCATGTCCAGAGCTCGGGCCGGACCGAAGTCACCGGCGCGAACGTCCTGGTCGCGATCTTCGCCGAACGGGAATCGAACGCCGCCTATTTCCTGCAGGAACAGGAAATGACGCGCTACGATGCGGTGAACTTCATCGCCCATGGCGTGGCCAAGGACCCGTCCTTCGGCGAACACCGCCCGGTGACCGGCGCCTCGGAATTCGAGGAAGAGCCGCAGGTCGGCGCCGCCCAGACCGAAGCCGGCGAGTCCCGGGAATCCGCGCTGGCCAAGTACTGCGTCAACCTGAATGCCAAGTCGCGCAAGGGCGATATCGACCCGCTGATCGGCCGCGACCAGGAGGTCGAGCGCTGCATCCAGGTGCTGTGCCGCCGCCGCAAGAACAACCCGCTGCTGGTCGGCGATCCGGGCGTTGGCAAGACCGCCATCGCCGAAGGGCTCGCCCGCAAGATCGTCAGCGGCGAAACCCCCGAGGTGCTGTCGAAGGCCACGATCTTTGCGCTCGACATGGGCGCCCTGCTGGCCGGGACCCGCTATCGCGGCGATTTCGAGGAACGGCTGAAGGCGGTGGTTACCGAGCTTGAGGATCATCCCGATGCGATCCTCTTCATCGACGAGATCCATACCGTGATCGGCGCCGGTGCGACCTCGGGCGGGGCGATGGATGCCTCGAACCTGCTGAAGCCCGCGCTGCAAGGCGGCAAGCTGCGCTGCATGGGCTCGACCACCTACAAGGAGTTCCGCCAGCATTTCGAGAAGGACCGCGCACTGAGCCGCCGGTTCCAGAAGATCGACGTGAACGAGCCCTCGGTCGAGGATGCGGTCAAGATCCTCAAGGGACTCAAGCCCTATTTCGAGGAACATCACGAGGTCAAATACACCTCCGACGCCATCAAGTCGGCTGTGGAACTGGCCGCACGCTACATCCATGACCGCAAGCTGCCTGACAAGGCCATCGACGTCATCGACGAGGCGGGCGCCGCCCAGCATCTGCTGGCCGAAAGCAAGCGCCGCAAGACCATCGGCACCAAGGAGATCGAGGCCGTCGTGGCCAAGATCGCCCGGATCCCGCCGAAGAACGTCTCGAAGGACGATGCCAAGCTGCTGAAGGACCTGGAGACGACGCTCAAGCGCGTGGTCTTCGGCCAGGACAAGGCCATCGAGGCGCTGTCTGCCTCGATCAAGCTGGCCCGGGCCGGTCTGCGCGAACCCGAAAAGCCCATCGGCAACTACCTCTTTGCCGGGCCCACGGGTGTCGGCAAGACCGAGGTCGCCAAGCAACTCGCCTCCAGCCTCGGGGTGGAACTGCTGCGCTTCGACATGTCCGAATACATGGAGAAACACGCGGTCAGCCGTCTGATCGGCGCGCCTCCGGGCTATGTCGGCTTCGATCAGGGCGGCATGCTGACCGACGGGGTCGATCAGAACCCGCATTGCGTGCTGCTGCTCGACGAGATCGAGAAGGCGCATCCGGACGTGTTCAACATCCTGCTGCAGGTGATGGACCACGGCAAGCTGACCGACCATAATGGCCGGCAGGTCGATTTCCGGAACGTGATCCTGATCATGACCTCGAATGCGGGGGCCGCCGAACAGGCCAAGGCGGCGATCGGCTTCGGCCGCGACCGGCGCGAAGGCGAGGATACAGCCGCCATCGAGCGGACCTTCACGCCCGAGTTCCGCAACCGGCTCGATGCGGTAATCTCCTTCGCGCCACTGCCGAAAGAAACCATCCTGCAGGTCGTCGAGAAGTTCGTGCTGCAGCTCGAAGCCCAGTTGATGGACCGCAACGTCACGATCGAGCTGACCCGGCCCGCTGCCGAATGGCTTGCCGAGAAGGGTTACGACGACAAGATGGGCGCCCGGCCGCTGGCTCGCGTCATCCAGGAGACGATCAAGAAACCGCTGGCCGAAGAGTTGCTGTTCGGAAAGTTGGCCAAAGGCGGTGTGGTCAAGGTCGGCGTCCGGGATGGCGAGATCGACCTCAGGATCGAAGAGCCCGAGAAACGACGCCTCGATTCATCGAGAAAGCCGCCTCTTCTGACGGCGGAATAGGCGGCAGACAATCCCTTTCGCGGAAAAGAGGCGCGGCGGTTCTCCGCCGCGCCTTTAATTTGCACGAACGCAAGAAGCGGATTGTGGACTCCTGCGGCCCGCTGCCAGGCTCCGGACACATTGATCGTCAAAGCCAGAACATGACGGTGGCAGGGAGAGCGACCGCGGAGATGAAAACCCTTGGGCCTCTGTCCTAACGTGTCGCTGCTCGCGGTCCGTCCTTGAGCCTGTCAAGCATGATCTCTCTCCGGTTGCGACGTTTGCACCGGCGCTTGTCGTATTTGACGGGCTTGCCGCGGGATTTTCGGTCCGGGATGCAGAGCCTGATCCCCTTTTCTTTCAGGTCGTCTCGGAACCAATCGGCATCATAGCCTCGGTCGGCGAGCAGCCAGTCCCCCGAGGCAGGCGGCTCAGCAGCACGGCCGCAACGGTGTAATCGCTGGCGTGGCCGGTCGTCATGAAGCACTTGACTGGAGGGCCTCTGGCGTCCGTTACGGCATGCAGTTTGGTGTTCAAGCCGCCCTTGGTCCTGCCAGTCAGGCCCGTGCCCCCTTCGCGCTGCAGGCTCGACGCCGTGCGATGGGGTTTCAGATGCCCGAGGAGATCGTTCTCGACAACGGCCTCGAAAGCACAAGCAAGGCGATGTTCGATTGGTCCGAACGTACCGGCCTGCGTTTACGGTTCATCGAGCCCGGCAAGCCGGTCCAGAATGCCTTCGTCGAGAGCCTCAACGGCAAGTTTCGGTATGAATGCCTGAACCTGCACTGGTTCCGGTAGCTGCGGCGGGCCCGCGAAGAGATCGGCCGCTGGCGCCATCACTACAACACCGCGCGCCCGCATTCGGCGCTCGGATACCTCTCACCAACGGAGTTCCTGACCAAGACCACCGCTCGGGCGCTTGAGACTCTTGCGGTCTCCGCGTCGCCGCTCAACACTCAAACTCGACCGTAACATTCTGGATCGCCCCAGCCCCCTAATCGCGGGGGAAAGTCAGGCTTACCATGGCTCTTCGGGAGTTTGGAGGATCAGAAAACAGTCCGGGGGCCTGTTTTCCCGACGAAGGTTTCACCCGCTCCATCCGTTCGTCCGTCAGCCAGAAAGGATTGGTCATGAAGCCCTCACCTGTTTGGGAGCGTGAATCACGCCGACAGAGCGGCATCAAGCAAATCAGTGGGTCCCGACCCTAATGGACTGTCATCGTTTGAAGCCCGTTTCATGCACAGCCCGGATCGCTGGAACCGCCGCATGCTTGCCTTTTGCGCAGGATTGGTTTCGCCTCAAATACGTCTGCCGATGCCGTGCGAAGCAACCGCGACCAGAAACGTCGAAGGGTCGGCGTTCCCGCAATTGTCATCCCCTCAGCGTGACAGCGATCTGGCTCCGGCGGACAAGGAGGGTCATCCCGATACACCGACCACCGACCACCGACCGCGCTGGCGGCCCGCACGCGCATGCCGCAACCGGGAACCGGAGATCGCTCGGGGTCACGCCTGAGTTGAGTGCGGTGTTCCCGCCCCACCTGTTTATGAGAGGGCAGTTCGGAGATCTCATTTCCTGCGAAGCGCAGAGAGTGACTTTCTCAATGAAAGCGCATTTTGAGGTTCTCACGAACCAGCGCGAGAGCCAGCGGCGGAACCGGAAGTGCCCGATGACCTGAAGGTGAAGATTGTGGCCGACACATTGCGTCCGGACGCGACCGTGAACGACCTGGCCGCGCGGCACGGGCTTCCGGCAAGCCATAATTCAGCCTGGCGGCAAATGGCGCGCGCAGGAAAGCCCGTGTGTCCCGCGCCGGGCGATGCCGTGGAGTTCGTGCCGCTGATGGTGGCGCCGCCGGAACCTGCGGCTGCCACGGGTTGGGGCGGCGGCATCGAGATCGCCGTCGGCGTGGGAGACCGTGCGGCTCGAGCCCGACGCTGCGGATGAGCGGATCGCCGCCGTGCTGCGGCTATTGGCATGATCCGGTCCGACCGAGTGTGCATCCTGATCGCGACAATGCCTTTGACTGCGGACGCATGCGCAAGATTGGCAAGAACCGGACGGAAGGGCTCGACACCATCCTCCCGTGCGGCTGCGGTTCATTGGCACCATGCGGCCCCACTATGCCTGCCGCACCTGCACTTCTGAGCACCCGACGAGGCGATTGACGCAGCGCATCCGCAACAGCGAGCCGACGCACGTCTGCCGTGCAATTCAGGGCCCTCCACCTGAGCCCCCATGATCCCGCCACGACGCTTACCCCGAGTTCTGGTGGCGAACCGATTGCCGCCCGCAGCTCCGCACAGGTCCCTGCGAATGACGGGGCCAGACTGTCCGACCTTTATAAACTGCCCCTCAAACATTGGCTTCTCGCCGGAGAACACAGCTCGGTGGTAAACATCGGAAAAATCGCATCCCTTGTCGCGACTTGCCGCGAAACCGATCTCCATGGACGGGTACCTTTCACGCACGACAAACCACCCTATCCTTCCCCCGTCTCCCACTTGCCTGGCGGCGCCATCGGAAGCCCGGGTCAGCGCTCGACAGGGTCGCGCAGAATTCGGAGCGGTGTCAGCCGAGGCGTGCAAGCGAGGGGAAGGTCTCCAGCAACCAGTAGCTGAACGCGCTGAACGCGCCGGTCAACAGGGCCAGCCCGACCGCAATCAGCAACACGCCCATGGCGCGTTCGATCAGGGCCATGTGGCGCTTGAGGCGGTTCATCAGCCCCATCGCCCGCTGAATGAAAAGCGCTGCCAGCAGGAAGGGAATGCCAAGCCCCGCCGCATAGACCGCAAGCAGAACGGTCCCGCGCGAGACGCTGGCCTCGGAGGCCGCGAGCGACAGGATCGCGCCAAGTTGCGGCCCGATGCAGGGAGTCCATCCGAAAGCAAAGGCCAGTCCCAGCAGATAGGCCCCAAGAGCCGAGCCGCCGCGATCGCCCGCATCGACCCGCATCTCGCGGTCCAGCAGCGGAATCCGGAAGACATGCAGGAAATGCAGACCGAAGACGATCACCACCGCGCCCGATACCCGGGCGAAAAGCGTCTGGTTCTGCAGGAAGAATGCCCCGAAGGCCGAGGCGGTGAACCCCAGCAGCAGGAACACGGTCGAAAGCCCCAGCACGAAAAAGAGCGCGGCTACCGTCGCACGCCGCCGTGCCGCCCCGGCCGCGGTCAGTTCGCCCATCGTGATCCCGCCCATATAGGCCAGGTAGGGCGGCACGATTGGCAGCACGCAGGGGCTGAGAAAGCTCAGCAGGCCCGCCGCCAGCGCCACCAGCATGGCGGGCAGAAGCCCCGCGTCGATCAGCTCGATTCCGAACATTGCCCCTCCGTCGCCCGGTCCCCGGTCTCTTGACCTCGCTTCGGTCCTAGCCGAAGCCGGTTCATTCGTCACGGGCGACGGTCTCACAAAGCCGTGGACATGTGGGCGCATCGGGCCTAAGCGCGGCGCCATGGCGGAAGAGATCGAAATCGACGTGCGGGGACTGAAATGCCCACTTCCGGTGTTGCGGGCGCGCAAGGCCCTGGCCGGTCTCGCGCCCGGGGGCCTTCTGCGGCTCCGGGCGGACGACCCGGTCGCGGTGATCGACATTCCGCATTTCTGCCGCGAGGCCGGGCACGCGCTGATCGCGGCCGAGGACGACGACCAGGACTCGGCGGGCGCCACGCTTTACCTGATCCGGAAAGGTTAGGCCCGGCCCCCGAAGGGCGCCGGGCCTTGACCGTGCCTGTAGGTCTTCCCGGTGCCGCCGGTCAGCGACCGAGCGACCACCAGCCGCGCCGCTTGGGCGCGTCGGACTCGTCGGCTTGAGGCTCTTCAGCCTGCGTTTCAGGCTCGGGCTGCGCCTCCGAAGGGGCTTCGGCCACGGGGTCTGCGGGCTCCACCGGCTCGGGCGCATCCGCGATCCCGGTGGTGGTCCCGGTGGTGGCCTCGGGGCTCTGCTCCGCCTCCGCCAGGGCCGTTTCGACAGCCGGTTCGGGATCGGCCGACGGTTCGGGTGCAGCTTCGGGCGCCGGTGCGGGCAGGTCCTCCGCCGACGGCTCGACAGCCTCGGCCGCAGCCTCCGTCACCCCGTCGGTTTCGTTCTCGGTCCGGTCGGACTTGCGGCCGCGCGACCGGCTCCGCCGGGTCCGGCGGAGCTTGTCGTCGGCTTTCTCCTCGGCCCGAGCGGCCTCGTCCCCGCTGTCGCCGGCCTCGCGCGGTTTGGCTTCGGCCTGATCCCCGGCGTCGCCGTCATCCTCGCCCTCGGCATCGTCCTCGGCCGAACCGGCCTCGAAGCTCTGGTCGTCCCCGCCTTGCGAGGGTTTCTTGCGGCGGCGGCGGCGGCGGCGCTTCTTGCCGGGCTTGTCGTCACCCTTTTCGTCGGCCTCGGGCTGGGCGGCGGTCTCGACGACCGGCGCCTCGTCCTCTTCCTCCTCCTCGACCGGGTCGGGCATGTCGCTCATGTCCAGCGACACGACCGGCGTCACCGCCTCGGGCACCGACCGGGTCGCGGTCTTGAACCGTTCGATGGAGAAGTCGGGCGAGATCAGGAAGGGATCGGCCTCGATCCGCACCGACAAGCCGTAGCGGGCCTCGATCTGCGCGACATGCTCGCGTTTCTGGTTCATCAGGAAGTTGACGATGCCAATCGGTGCCTTCAGCAACACCTCGCGCGACCGGCCGCGCACGCCCTCTTCCTCGATCTGGCGCAGGATGCTGAGCGCCAGGTTGTCGTCAGACCGGATCAGCCCGGTACCGTGGCAATGCGGACAGGGCTGCGTCGTGGCCTCGATCATGCCGGGGCGCAGACGCTGGCGCGACATCTCGAGAAGGCCGAAGCCAGAGATGCGGCCCACCTGAATCCGCGCACGGTCAGTTTTCAGCTTGTCCTTCAGGCGCTTCTCGACGGACGCGTTGTTCTTGCGCTCTTCCATGTCGATGAAGTCGATGACGATCAGCCCCGCGAGGTCGCGCAGGCGCAGCTGGCGGGCCACTTCCTCGGCGGCCTCGAGGTTGGTCTTGAGCGCGGTCTCCTCGATCGAGCCTTCCTTGGTGGCCCGGCCCGAGTTGACGTCGATGGCGACCAGCGCCTCGGTCACGCCGATCACGATGTAGCCGCCAGACCGCAGCTGCACCACCGGGTTGAACATCGACGACAGATAGCTTTCGACCTGATAGCGCGCGAAAAGCGGCATGGGGTCGGTGTAGTGCTTCACGTTCTTGGCGTGGGACGGCATGATCATCTTCATGAAGTCCTTGGCCAGACGATAGCCGCCCTCGCCTTCCACCAGAACCTCGTCGATCTCGCGGCTATAGAGGTCGCGGATCGAACGCTTGATCAGGTCGCCTTCCTCGTAGATCGGCGCGGGCGCGATGGATTTCAGCGTCAGTTCCCGGATCTGTTCCCAGAGCCGCTGCAGGTATTCGTAGTCGCGCTTGACCTCGGACTTGGTGCGCTTGGCGCCCGCAGTCCGGATGATCAGGCCCGCGCCTTCCGGAACGTCCAGCTCCGAGGCGATTTCCTTCAGCTTCTTGCGGTCGACGGCGTTGGTGATCTTGCGGCTGATCCCGCCGCCCCGCGCCGTGTTCGGCATCAGCACACAGTAGCGGCCAGCCAGCGACAGGTAGGTGGTCAGCGCCGCGCCCTTGTTGCCGCGCTCTTCCTTGACGACCTGGACCAGCATGATCTGCCGGACCTTGATCACTTCCTGGATCTTGTAGCGCCGGGCGCGCGGCTTGCGCGGACGGATCTCTTCGGTGACGTCTTCTTCGGCGACCGACTCGATCTGGTCGTCGTGATGCACCTCTTCGGGACCCTCATCGTCCGCCTCGGCGGCGGGCACGGCGGGCGCCTCATCCTCAGCCTCGTCGGTCTTCTTGCGCGATCCGCGACGGCGGCGGCGCGACGAGGACTTGCGGCCCTCGGAGGCGCTTTCCGAAGACGGTTCGTCGGCCAGATCGCCCGCGGTTTCGTCGTCCTCGCCCAGATCGACCACGTCCATGCCGGGAATGCCGGCGCCCGGCTCGCGGGTCTCGACCGGATCGTCGCTATGGGCCGTCATCGCCATGACGGTGGGCGGGGTATCGTCGTCCTCCCCCTCGTCGCCGTCCGCCGCTTCGGCGGCATCCGTCTCAGGGTTGTCCGCGTCGTCGTCGGAATCCGCATCGGAAGGCGCCTCGGCCTCTTCGGCGTCGGGTGCGGACGCGCTGTCGTCGTCCGCATGCTCGGCGGACGCGGAGAGTTCCTCGATCTCGTCTGCGGGATCCTCGTCCCCGTCTTCGGTGTCGAACGCGCCCTCATCGGCCTGATCGCCGGAGGCAACAGCGGGGCCCGACGCCCCACTGCCCGAGCGCGGCTTGCGGCGCGACCGGCCGCGACGCTTGGGCTTGTCGCCCTCGCCATCTTCATCATCGAGGTCCTCGGCCAGCGCGCGTTCCTCGGCCAGCAGGGCCTCGCGGTCGGCGACCGGGATCTGGTAATAGTCGGGATGGATTTCCGAGAAGGCCAGGAAGCCGTGACGGTTTCCGCCGTAATCGACGAAGGCCGCCTGGAGCGACGGCTCGACCCGGGTGACTTTCGCTAGATAGATATTGCCAGCGAGCTGGCGCTTGTTGACCGACTCGAAATCGAACTCGTCAACCTTGTTTCCGTCCACCACGACAACGCGGGTTTCTTCCGCGTGGGTGGCGTCGATGAGCATCTTCTTTGCCATTGGATCTCTTTGCACCACGGCAGGTCGCTCGGCCCCGGCGGGGCAGAACGGCCTGGTGGGTGTCTTGTTGGGGCGTCAAGGCGTGCATGCGAGGCGCGGGCGGCGGCGTCAAGCCGTCTGCGTCCCTGCCTCGTCATCTCTGCACGCTCCATCGCGGTTCGTCTCCGATGCCGCGTCAAGCGGCATCCATTCGGTTGTCCCGGCGTCATTTCCGCGCCGGAATGCGGTTGGCCGAAACCGGCCAGATCGATCTGTTCCTTGCGGGCAACGGGCCTCTGGGCCCTGCGCCGCGCGAAAAAACAGCGAAACTCAAAATCTTCCGGAGCGGCCGACAGGCGGCACGGTCCTCCGTCAGTTGACATTAGCGGGTGGAGACGGTCAAAGACAATGCCTTTTTCCACACGCCGCAGTTGCGGGTCAAAGATAGTCCGACCGACTGAGGCCATACTTGGCCATCTTCTCGTTCAAGGTACGCCGCGGAAGGCAAAGCTCTTCCATCACCGCCGCAATCGAGCCCTTGTGCCGCCGCATCGTGTTGTCGATCAGCATGCGCTCGAAAGCCTCAACATATTCTTTCAGCGGCTTGCCTTCCGTCGTCATCACCGGCTGGCTGGCCTCGTTATCGGCCATCAGAAGGCTTGCGATGGTGCCCGAACCGCGCCGGTTCTGCAGCACCGCGCGTTCGGCGATGTTGATCAGCTGGCGCACATTGCCCGGCCAGGGCGCCTGCATCAGCTGGGCGGCCTCCTGCGCGGTCACCTCGGGCGCGTCGCAGCCGTATTCCTCGGCGAACTGGTCGCTCAGCCGGTTGAAAAGCGTCAGGATATCCTCACCCCGATTGCGCAGCGGCGGCAGGGTGATCTTCATCGCGGCAAGCCGGTAGAAAAGATCCGGCCGCAGCATGTCCTCGACGGTCTTGTCCTGCTCCTGCAGGTTCGAGACGGCAATGATCCGGGTTTCGGCCGGGCTGCCCTGTTCGTTGATGAAGGTCAGCAGACGGGCCTGCAGCGTCGGAGACAGCGCGTCGATATCCTCAAGGCACAGCGTTCCGCCGCGAGCCTCCTCGACCGCCGGAAGCGTGGTCGAGCCGTCCTCGATCGGCCCGAAAAGCCGCGCGGTCAGCGCCTCGGGATCGAAGGCGGCACAGGCGATCTGGACGAACTTGCGCCCGGCGCGCGGCCCCACCGCATGCAAGGCATGGGCAACAAGCGTCTTGCCGGTGCCGGTTTCGCCGTCGATCAGCACATGGCCATCGGCCTGCCCCAGGTCGAGAATGTCCTCGCGCAGCCGCTCCATCACCGCCGAGGACCCGATCAGCTTCTTGACCAGAACTGTGCCGTCGCCCAGTTCGCGCCGCAGGGCACGGTTGTCGAGCGCCAGCCGCCGGGTCTGGCTGGCCCGCTTGGCCAGTTCGGTCATGCGGTCGGGGTTGAACGGCTTTTCCATGAAGTCGAAGGCACCGATCCGCATCGCCTCGACCGCCATGGGCACATCGCCATGGCCGGTGATCATGATGACGGGCAGCGAGGAATCCTGGCTCATCAACCGCTTCAGAAAGGTGATCCCGTCCATGCCCGGCATCTTGATGTCGGTCACGACGACGCCCGGATAGTCGGGCCCGATCTCTTTCAGCGCATCCTCCGCCCGGGCGTAGGTGGCGGTCTCGAATCCGCTCAGGGCCAGCCATTGGCTGATCGACTGACGCATGTCCTGTTCGTCATCGACGATGGCGATCTTCATGGCCTGAGGCATGTGCTGCTCACTCCGCGGCTTCTTTGTCCTGGTTCAATATGGGAAGCTGCACTTCGAAGACAGCCCCCTCTTCGCGCGCATTGCGGGCTGTCAGGCGGCCGCCAAGGTCGGCGACGATCCCCGACGAGATGGCAAGCCCGAGCCCGACGCCGTCCCCGGGCTGCTTGGTGGTGTAGAAGGGTTCGAACAGCTTGTCGATGTCCTCGATCCCGTGACCGTTGTCGCGCACGGTCAGCGTCGCGGTTTCGCCCGACGACAGGATAAGGTCGATCTGCGGCACCGGGCTTTCGCGGGTCGCGTCAAGCGCGTTGCGCAACAGGTTGATGATCACCTGTTCCAGCCGGATGCGGTCGGCCATCACCATCACCGGCTCGCGCGGCAGCGACCGGGTGATCGTCACCTTCCGCCGCTTGAGCTGCGGCTCCATCATCGACAGCGCGCCAGAGACGCAGGACCGCATGTCCAGCGGCTCGAACGCGTCGCCGCCCTTCCGGGCATAGCTTTTCAGCTGGCGGGTGATCGCGCCCATCCGCTCGATCAGGTCGTCGATCCGCTGGAACGAGGACAGCGCCTCGTCGGGGCGCTTGCGCTGCAACAGCAGGCGTGCGCCCGCCAGATAGGTCTTCATGGCAGCGAGCGGCTGGTTCAGCTCGTGGCTGATTGCGGCCGACATCTCGCCCAGCGCAGCCAGCTTCGAGCTTTGCTCCAGGGTCTGCTCGGCCACTTCGAGGTTCTTCTCGGCGCGCTCGCGTTCGGCGATCTCGCGCTGAAGGCGCGCGTTCAGCTCGCGCAGCTCGACCGTCTCGCGCTGATAGCCCAGCGACTTCATCTGCGCCCGGCGCGACAGCAGGTAGAAGGACAGCGCCAGCAGCATGGCGAAGCCCATGATCTCGAGCGCAAGCACGGCATTCACCTTGTCGCGGATCGAGACATAGGGCGTGAACGAGATGATGCGCCAGCCGCGGAAGGGTATCCGCGCCTCGTTGCGCATCACCGCCTCGCCCATCACATAGGCATCGGGCGGCAGCGCGCCCCAGTCGGCGGTCGCCTGGATGGCACGCGCCACGGCCGAGGGCGCCGAGCGCGCGTCGAGCGCCTCATTGACCAGCCGCCCGCGCCAGCGCGGTTCGGTGGCGAGGATGATCTGGCCCTCGCTGTCGGTCACGATCACCGCGTCCGAAATGCCCGCCCAGCTTTGTTCGAACTTCGCCAGATCGACGCCCACCACGATCACCCCCGCCTTCTTGCGGTCGACCGTGATGGCGCGCGAATAGGTGAAGGTGAAATTCCCCGCTTCGGCGCGCGAGGTGATGAAGACGGTATCGTTCGACCTCAGCGCCTCGACATAGAACGGGGCCGACCGCAGATTGGTGCCGATGGTCGAGCGGTCGGTCGCCGCCACCACACGGCCGGTATCATCCAGAAGCTGCAGCGAGGCGGCGCCGATTTCGTCGACATAGGAAATCAGCAACTGCGAGCTTTGCGAGAAGTCGACATTCTCCAGCGCGCGAATCAACGTGGGGTCGCGCGACAGCAGCAGCGGCACCACCGAGGCGCGCTGCAACTCGCTGACGACGTTGCCGGAATAGAGCGCCATCCGCACCTGCGCCCGGCTGCGCGTGCTTTCGGTGAAACGGTCCGTCAGCCAGGTATTTGTGGTCCAGACCGTCGCGACCGCGATCAGGATGAGGAGGCAGACCGCAACGCGCACGATCCAGACCCCCCGCAGGGGATATGCGGACCGATAGGGGCTGCGCGTGGGACCGGACATGCCCGCAAATTACGCTTGCGCGAAGGAACGCTCAAGCGGCGCGGGGTCACGCCGGGACGAGTGCGCCCAGAAGCGAGCGGAAAAGCGCCGCCCCGTCGGTATTGCCATGCGCGGGTTCCGCCGCCCGTTCGGGATGCGGCATCAGGCCCAGCACCCTGCGGTTTTCCGACAGGATCCCGGCGATGTCGGCGGTCGCGCCGTTGATCGGTTCGGCATAGGTGAAGGCGATGCGGTCCTCGGCCCTCAGACGTTCCACCAGATCGGCATCGGCCACATAGTTGCCGTCGTGATGCGCGACCGGAATCGCGATGCGCTGGCCCTTGGAATAGCCGTCGGTGAAGGCGCTGTCGGCGGTCTCGACCGTCAGCGGCACCGACCGGCAGACGAACTTGAGCCCGGCATTGCGCATCAGCGCGCCCGGCAGAACGCCGGTTTCGGTCAGCACCTGAAAGCCGTTGCAGACCCCCAGCGCATAGCCGCCGCGGGCGGTATGCTCGATCACCGCGCGGGTGATGGGCGAGCGCGCCGCGATGGCACCGCAGCGCAGATAGTCGCCAAAAGAAAACCCGCCCGGGATGCCCACCACGTCGACACCCTCGGGCAGCGCGCTGTCCTTGTGCCAGACCATGGTGACCTCGGCGCCCGCGTTGCGGAAGGCCATGGCAAGGTCGCGGTCGCAGTTCGACCCGGGGAAGACGAGAACGGCGGCTTTCATGGGCGGGTTCCTCTGTGGCGCTTCTCAGGCGAGAAAATTGGTGATCACGGCAACGCCGGGCGGTGCGGGGGCATCGAAAGCGGCCAGTTCGCCACTGGCCTCGGTCAGTTTCACGCGGCGGCCGATCAGCGGCGTCAGGTCCACATGCCCGCCGTCGATCAGCGACAGCAGCGAGGGATACTTCCAGGCCGCCATGCCGCGGGTTCCGTAAACGGCCAGCTGGCCGGAATAGACCGCATCCATCGGCAGCGCCATGGTGGTGTTCTTGCCCGTGGGCATGCCGACCTGAACCATCCGCCCCAGCTTGCGCAGCGATTTCATGGCGCCGATGGTGGTCTCGGGAATGCCCAGCGCCTCGATCGCCACATGGGCGCCGCCGCCGGTGATCTCGCGCACCGCCTCGGCCGCGTCCCCGGCGCGCGCGTCGATCGCCGCATCGGCGCCCAGCGCGACCGCATAGTTCAGCTTGTCGGGCACCACATCGACGACCGCGACCCGCGCGCCCAGCGCCCGGCCCAGCATCAGCGCCGAGATCCCGACCCCGCCGCCGCCGAAGATCGCCAGCCATTCGCCCGGCCGCAGCGCGGCGCGCCCGGTCAGCGCCTGCCAGGCGGTCGTCACCCGGCAGCCGAGCGCAGCAGCCAGCGCCGGCTCCATGGTTTCAGGGAGCGGCGTCAGGTTGGTATCGGCGAAGGGCACCGCGATCAGTTCGGCGAAGGCGCCGGCCTGGGTGAAGCCCGGCAGCACCTGATGGGCGCAGATCGTCTGATGCCCCGAGGCGCAGTCGGCGCAATGGCCGCAGGCCAGGATGAAGGGCGCGATGACCCGGTCGCCGACCTGCCAGCGGGTCACCCCGGGCCCGACCTCTTCGACCACGCCGCAATATTCGTGGCCCGGGATCAGCGGCAGCGACACGTCCGGGTCGGCGCCCGTCCAGGAATGCCAGTCCGACCGGCAGATGCCGCAGGCCAGGACCTTCAGGACCACCCCGTCCTTGGGGCAGTCCGGGTCGTCGACCTTCGAGACCTCCAGCGGCTTGCGCCAGCCGGTGAGGACCGCGGCCCGCATCGCTCAGACAATCTCGATGTCGTAGCGTTCGATCACCGTGTTCGCGAGCAGCTTCTCGCACATCTCGCGCACCCGCGCCTCGGCCGCGGCCTTGTCGGTCGCGTCCAGATCGAGGTCGATCACCTTGCCCTGCCGGACCCCGCCGACGCCCTCGAAACCGAGCGTTCCCAGGGCGTGGCGCACCGCCTCGCCCTGCGGGTCGAGCACGCCGTCCTTCAGCATGACATGAACGCGGGCCTTCATCGGGTCGTCCTTCCTTGTATTGTCCTGGTGCTGTCCCGGCGCCCGGCGCAGTCACCGGGCGCGGTCTTTGGTGGCCGTCTGTCGCGGCGGGCGCGCGGCCCGCCGTCAATCGCGCCGGGGCCGCGCGCCCCGCACGCTGCGTCTGGGATCATGTTCGGTGGAACCCTGTGATGACACAAGCCGAACACGCTTACCCTTTCAATTGATCAGGGTCGGCTTGCTGGGATGCGAGACATTGGTGGGCAGCACCCCCAGACGCTTGGCCACCTCGGTATAGGCATCGGTCAGCGAGCCCAGATCGCGGCGGAACACGTCCTTGTCGAGATGCTGGCCGGTCTTGACGTCCCAGAGCCGACAGCTGTCGGGGCTGATTTCGTCGGCGACCACCAGGCGCATGAAGTCGCCTTCCCAGATCCGGCCGATCTCGATCTTGAAATCGACCAGCTTGATGCCGACCGCGACCATGATCCCCGACAGGAAGTCGTTGACCCGCAGCGCCAGCGCCACGATGTCATCGAGATCCTGCTGACCGGCCCAGCCGAAGGCGATGATATGTTCCTCGGTGACCAGCGGATCGCCCAGCCCGTCGTCCTTGTAGTAGAACTCGATGATCGGGCGCGGCAGCTGGGTACCTTCCTCGATCCCGAGCCGCTTGGACATCGACCCAGCGGCGATGTTGCGCACGACCACTTCCAGCGGAATGATCTCGACCTGGCGGATCAGTTGTTCGCGCATATTGATGCGCTTGATGAAGTGCGTCGGCACCCCGATCGCGTTCAGCCCGGACATGAAGAATTCGGACAGGCGGTTGTTCAGCACCCCCTTGCCCTCGATCACGTCATGCTTCTGGGCGTTGAAGGCGGTCGCATCGTCCTTGAAATACTGCACCAGCGTCCCCGGCTCGGGTCCTTCGTAGAGAATCTTCGCCTTGCCTTCGTAGATCTTCTTCCGACGTGCCATGGAAACTCCGAATGCGATTGGCGCGGGTGGCAGAGGTGCGCCCGCGCGATTTGACGCGCTTGTAGTCCAAGCCGCGCCCTGCCGCAAGGCGGCTGCGCGGTCCCGGCAGCCTACCGCCTTGCGGTTGCCGCCCGCCGAAGGCGCCGCGCGGTCTTGCCGTCCGGCCGCGCCCCTGCCAACGTGTCTCTAGGCAGACGGGGGAAGTTCCCTTAAATGGCATGCACCGCAGGAATTCCACGACGGGGGGAAAAGAGATGACCACGTTCGACGACCGCGAGCTCGCTTTCGAAAACAAGTTCGCTCACGATTCCGAACTTCAGTTCAAGGCCGAGGCGCGGCGCAACAAGCTGCTGGGTCTGTGGGCCGCCGAACTGATGGGTCTGAGCGAGGAAGCGTCGCTCGATTACGCCAAGCAGGTCGTGAAAGCCGATTTCGAAGAGGCGGGCGACGAAGACGTTTACCGCAAGGTGTCGTCCGATCTCGGCAGCCGGGTCGACGAACCCACGCTGCGCGCCAAGATGGCCGAGCTGATGGTCCTGGCCAAGGAACAGATCATGAGCGAATCCTGAGCCCGGAGGCGCCTGCCCCGGCAGGCGCGCGCCCCGGACTCTCGATCCGCCGCCGGTCCCGGGCGGGCTGACAGCCCAGCCGGGCGGTTTCAAATGCAAGAGGACTCCTCAGTATGACCGACGCCCTTTCCCGTTTGCTCGCAGAGCGCGACTGGCTGATGGCCGATGGCGCGACGGGGACCACCTTGTTCAACATGGGGCTGAGCTCGGGCGAGGCCCCCGAGTTCTGGAATGCCGACGAGCCCGACAAGATCCGCGCGCTTTACCGGGGCTCGGTCGAGGCCGGGTCGGACATCTTCCTGACCAACAGCTTTGGCGGCAATGCCTCGCGGCTGCGTCTGCACGAGGCCCAGGACCGGGTGGGCGAGCTGAACCGCCTGGCGGGCGCGCTGGCGCGCGAGGTGGCCGATGCCGCGGGCCGGCCGGTGGTCGTTGCGGGCTCGGTCGGGCCGACCGGCGAGATCATGGAGCCGATGGGACCGCTGTCCTATGCGCGCGCGGTAGAGATCTTCCACGAACAGGCCGAAGGACTGAAGGAGGGCGGCGTCGACCTGCTTTGGGTCGAAACGATCAGCGCCCCCGACGAATACCGCGCTGCCGCCGAAGCCGCGAAGCTTGCCGACATGCCCTGGTGCGGCACGATGAGCTTCGACACTGCCGGGCGCACCATGATGGGCATGACGTCGGCGGGGCTGGCCGAGCTGGTCGAGAAACTGCCCTACAAGCCGCTCGCCTTCGGCGCCAATTGCGGCGTCGGCGCCTCGGACCTTTTGCGCACGGTGCTGGGCTTTGCCGCCGCCGGAACCGAATGGCCGATCATCGCCAAGGGCAATGCGGGCATCCCGAAATATGTCGACGGCCATATCCATTACGACGGCACGCCCGAGTTGATGGCCGATTACGCCGTGCTTGCCCGCGATTGCGGCGCCACCATCATCGGCGGTTGCTGCGGCACAACGCCCGAACATCTGCAGGCGATGCGTGCAGCGCTCGAAACCCGCCCGCGCGGCCCGCGCCCCAGCCTTGACGAGATCACCGACCGGCTGGGCGGGTTCTCGTCGGCATCGGACGGCACCGGCGACGGCGAAGGCCCGGCCCGCGCCCCGCGCCGACGTCGCCGCAGCTGAGACAAACCCCGGGCATTGCCGCAATGCCCGGCCCCCATGCGCCTCCAGACGGTTGCGACGGGAATTCCTTCCGCGATCAGAACAGGGACAGCTGATCTCCCGCCCGCGGCGGCACCCGGAAGAGTGCGGTCGAAAGCTCGGGCTGCGCGGTTGCCAGCCCCAGCCGGGCCACGGTCAGCCGGAACCGCTGGGCGACGATCTCGGCATAGGGCCCCTCGCCCCGCATCCGGCGGCCCCAGTCGGGGCTGTAGATCTCGCCCCCGTGCATTTCGCGCAGCCGCGCCAGCACCCGCCCCGCCCGGTCTGGATAGTGCCGGGCCAGCCAGTCGGAAAAGAGAGGACCGACCTCGCGCGGCAGGCGCAGCATGATCCAGCTGGCAGCCCCTGCCCCGGCCGCCCGCGCCCGCGCCAGAATCGCCTCGAGTTCTGGATCGGTCAGCGCCGGGATCACCGGCGCCACCATCACCCGCACCGGCACCCCCGCCGCGGCCAGCCGTTCGATGGTCTGCAACCGCCGCTCGGGCGCGGGCGCGCGCGGCTCCAGACGTCGCGACAGGTCCCGGTCGAGCGTCGTCACCGAAATGCCGACCCGCACCAGATCAAGCTCGGCCAGTTCGGCCAGAAGATCGAGATCGCGCTCGATCAGCGCGCCCTTGGTCACCACTGCCACCGGATGGCGGAAATCGCGCAGAACCTCCAGCAGCCCGCGCATCACGCGATAGCTGCGCTCGATGGGCTGATAAGGGTCGGTATTGGTGCCAATGGCCAGCGTCGCGGGCCGGTAGCCCCGGCGCGACAGCTCTTCGGCCAGGACCCTTGGCGCCTCTGGCCTGGCGATCAGCCGGGATTCGAAATCGAGCCCGGGCGACAGCCCCAGCCAGGCATGGCTGGGCCGGGCAAAGCAGTAGATCAGCCATGTTCACAGCCGCGATAGGGATTCACCGACCGGTCGAAGGGCACATCGGGCGAGCTGTTGCGGGTGATCGCCGAACGCGGCCGCTCGATCCGTGTTTCGGTCCGCAGCGGCGGCGGCGCCTCGCCCGGGTCCCAGCCGTCATCCTCGGGCGTGACCGCCAGCCGGTCGAACCGGTTCGCGGGATTGCCGCCCGCCCCGCGCCCGGGCGTCGGCCCCTGCCCCGGAGTGCGCCCGGGCGCAGGGGCTGGCAAGGGGCCTGAACCGGCCGGGAAGGTCCGCGCGCGCGTCATGCACCGAGACTGGAACATAATGCGAACATTTGCAACGATCCCGCCCCTCCCGGCGGGTGCATTTTTGGGGCAAGGTCGCATCGGGAAGGCGGCTGGTCGCAATTCGGTAAGCCTTGCGGGTGCAAACTCCCGATGAAGGGACAAGAGGGTCCGGCAGGGCGCCGGGCCCCATTGGGAGCATGAGATGGCCGAGGAAGACGACGACATCGTCCTGGCGGAGCTGCCGGATGACGAACTGGTCCCGCAGATGCAGGACGACCTTTACGACGGGCTCCGGGACGAGGTCGTCGAGGGGGTCGAAATCCTGTTGTCGCGCGGCTGGGCGCCTTACCGGGTGCTGACCGAGGCGTTGGTCTCGGGCATGACCGTCGTCGGCCACGACTTCCGCGACGGCATCCTCTTCGTGCCCGAGGTGCTGCTGGCCGCCAATGCCATGAAGGGCGGAATGTCGCTGCTCAAGCCGCTTCTGGCGGAAACCGGCGCGCCGCGCATGGGCAAGATGGTGATCGGCACGGTCAAGGGCGACATCCACGACATCGGCAAGAACCTTGTCGCGATGATGATGGAAGGCGCCGGGTTCGAGGTGGTCGATCTGGGCATCAACACCGATGTCGACCGCTACCTCGTCGCGCTCGAAACCGAACAGCCCGACATTCTGGGCATGTCGGCGCTGCTGACCACGACCATGCCCTACATGAAGATCGTCATCGACACGATGGCCGAAAAGGGCATCCGCGACGACTATATCGTGTTGGTGGGCGGGGCCCCCCTGAACGAGGAATTCGGCCGCGCCATCGGCGCCGACGCCTATTGCCGCGATGCGGCCGTGGCGGTCGAGACCGCAAAGACCTTCGTCGCCCGCAAGCACAACAGCGCCGCGGCGGGCTGAGCCGCGCAGTCGAGACACGCAGCCCTTCGGTCCAGATGGCCAGGGCCCGGACGACGCCGAGACCGTCCAGACCCCGGACCGGGCTCGCCAGCCCCCTAGGCAGGGGATGTACGACCGCCGGGCGACGCCATCGTCACCGGGCGATTGCGTCGCTCGGCGGCCGTCGAACTGGCCGTGCCGTTTCAGCAGGGTGTGCGATCCGAACAAGGTTGTCGAAACGAACGGGCGGGTTCTCCCAAACCCGCCCGCCGCGCGAAAGCCGGTGCGCCTACCCCCCGGAAACGCCTGGAGCGCCCCCGTGCCGGCAATCGCCGCAGCGGCCGATCCTCCCCCAGGCCGGCCGCTGCCTGTCCTCTCGGTGTCCAACAAGCCTATCGCTCCACGCCCCGCTGGGCATGGCGCTGCGTTTTCAGGATCGGTGTCCTAGAGGCCAGCGCCCTGAAGGCCCCTGTCTTCGACGCCGGTTCTGTCCGCGCCGGTCATCTCTCTGGTCTCGGGGCCTGCGAGTGCGAAATATCAAGCCGACGCCCCCGATCCACGCCGCGCCCGGCGTCGATCGCTTTCCCTACGCAGACCCTCTGACTGACACTCCGGTACCGAAAACAAAAAACCTGCTGCGGCCTCACCGCTCGGCCGAAAGGATCGTTTGCGTATGCCGCAGCGTAACACAGGACCCGGCAAAAAGCCAGCACCGCGTAGCTTTTTCTAATTATTCCAACTCTTTGACGCGAAGTTCCCGAACGACCCTTGCCGGGCCATCGGCTTCGGCCCACATCGGTTAAGAAAGGAGACGCCATGCCTGTCCGTCGTCTTGCCCTGCTTCTGACTGCCGTGATTGGCGCCGCCGGTCTGACCGTGTGGCTGGCCGCGCTTCTGCCTGCCAGCGGGGTCGCATGGCTGCTGCCACTGGCGCTGGTCGCCGCGGTGGGATTGCGCCTGCTGCAGAGGCGGCGGTGAGCGCGCCCGACGACCGCAGCCTGACCGAGACCGGCCTGCCGCCCGACGGCACGGGACGGGTTCTGGTGATCGGCTGCGGCGCGCTCGCCCACGAGATCCTGGCGTTGAAGCGGCTGAATGGCTGGGACCATCTGGACCTGACCTGCCTGCCAGCGATCTGGCACAACCACCCCGACCGCATCGCCCCCGGGCTCCGCACGCTGGTCGAGCGGCACCGCGACGCCTATCCCACGATCCTTGTCGCCTATGCCGATTGCGGCACCGGCGGCGGTCTGGCCCGCACCTGTGCCGAGCTTGGGGTCGAGATGATGGAGGGCCCGCATTGCTATGCCTTCTTCGAAGGCCAGGCCGCTTTCGCCGCCCGCGCAAGCGAGGAAATCGACGCCTTCTATCTCACCGATTTCCTGACCCGGCAGTTCGACGCCTTCGTCTGGCGCCCGCTCGGGCTTGATCGCCACCCCGAACTGGCGCCGCTTTACTTCGGTAACTACCGAAGCCTCGTCTATCTGGCCCAGACCGAGGATGCCGCGCTCGACCGGCAGGCAGCGGCCTGCGCCGCGCGCCTCGGGCTTGCCTACGAGCGGCGGCCCACGGGTTATGGCGATCTGGCGGCCTTCCTGGCCGGGCGCGGCTGAGCCGGGCTATTTCGGCGGGATCGAATAGGTCAGGCTGGCCCGGGCCACGATCTCGTCCATGCCGTCCGAGCGGATCATCGCATCGCCCACCGCCAGCACCCGGCCCAGCTTCAAAAGCCGCGCCTCGCAGATCAGGTCGCGCCCGGCGGCGGGCTTGCGCATGAAGTCGATGGAACAATTGGTGGTGACCGCCAGCGCCTTCGGCCCGATCATCGCCAGCACGGCCAGATAGATCCCCACATCGGCCAGCGCGAACATCGACGGCCCCGACACCGTGCCGCCCGGCCGCAAGTGCCGGTCGGTCACCGCCAGCCGTACCCGCACCCGCATCGGCGCGACCTCCTCGACGACGAACTCCTCGCCGACCTGCGGAAACGCGCTCCGCAGAAAGGCGGTCAGCGCCGCCACGTCCATCACTGGCTGCATGGGCTTCCCCCTCCTCCCGTTCCGCCCTAGTCTTCGCCGCCTGAGGGAGGAGACACAAGATGACCGAGATCCTGTTACGTGACGACACCCGGGGCGTGGCCATCCTGACGATGAACGCGCCCGAGCGGCTGAACGCGCTGTCCGACGCGATGCTGGCCGCGCTGCAGGACCAGATCGACGCGCTGGCCGAGGACCGCGACACGCGCGTGGTGATCCTGAAGGGCGCGGGCAAGGCGTTCTGCGCGGGTCACGACCTGAAAGAGATGCAGGCCGGGCGCAAGGCGCTCGATGGCGGCAAGGCCTATTTCGCCGATCTCTTCGCGCGCTGCGCACGGGTGATGACGGGGCTCATGCGCCTGCCTCAGCCGGTGATTGCGGCGCCCCATGGCATAGCCACCGCGGCGGGCTGCCAGCTGGTTGCCTCTTGCGATCTGGCAGTCGCGGCCGAGGGTACGCGCTTTGGGGTGAACGGGGTCAATATCGGCCTATTCTGTTCGACGCCGATGGTCGCGCTGACCCGCACCATCCCCCGCAAGCACGCCTTCGAGATGCTGACCACCGGCCAGTTCATCGAGACCGGCCGGGCCGAGGCGCTGGGGCTGATCAACCGTGCGGTTCCGGCGGACATGCTGGACGATGCGGCCTGGCGGCTGGCCGAGACGCTGGCGGGCAAGCTGTCCCCCGCGCTCAGGGTGGGAAAGGGGCTTTTCTACGACCAGCTGGAACAGGGCATCGACGCGGCTTATGCCATGGCGGGCGCCGCAATGGTCGAGAACATGATGCTGTCGGAAACAGAGGAAGGGATCGGCGCCTTCCTGGAAAAACGGCCTCCCGCCTGGCAGGCCTGAGGTCTCATGATCGGGGCCGGGCGATGTCCGCCCGGCCCTGATCCTCATCGCGTCATTCCGCCGGCACGGCGCGGGCAGCGGCTCGTTTCTCGCGGCGCTCGCGCGAGGCTTTCAGCTGCTCTTCGGTCTGGCGAAGGTTGATATAGGCGAAGGCAAGCACGAAGCCGAGGGTGCCAAGACCCAGAACGGCGTTGATCGCATCGATATCCATTGGTCGTGTCCTCTCTGTGCAGGTTGCAATGTACAAGGGATACGCGGCGCCTCCGGCATCGGATCACCACCCCGCCCGAAAAATCTTGAAATCCAACGGCATGCGGCCGGTGCGCGACGAAAGACGCAGGGCAAGCCTTTGAAAGAAGGCGGAAAAAAGGCGCGCTCTCGCCACATTCAAACGAATGTGAGCACCACATCCGGGCGCAGTCGGGCCCGAAGGGCGGGGCTGGCCTAGCGGATCAGCAGGATCACCAGCAGCAGGAAGACCAGAAATCCGAGACTGCCGGCATGGGCGAAGATCAGGCTTGTCAGAAAGAGCCCCGCAAGCACCGCCGCCACGATCAGGACCTGCTCGCTCAGCGGCCGCGCCGCGAGCCGCGCGGCAATCTCGTCGGGCGGGCGGCGCCACCACAGACGAGCGACAATGGCGAAGGCCACCCGGCGGGCGGGGGTCCAGATCGTCTGCCAGAGCCGGTCATGCCAGGTCATGCCACCCTTTCTAGCAGCGCCGCCCCCCCGGGGCCAGCCTGGGGGGGGCGGGCCCTCAAAGCCCGTAGATCTCGCCGAACTTTGCGTCGAGATAGTCGAGAAGCGGTGCCTCGGTCGGCGCGAACCCGCAGGCCCGGCGGATCGTCTCGGCCGGTTCGTAAAGCCCGCCGGACCGCTGCACCTCGGATCTCAGCCAGGTGGTCGCAGGTTCGGCATGGCCCCGCGCCAGATCGGCGTCGAGCGTGGGCACCGCAGCGCGGAGCGCCTGGTACAGACAGCCCGCATAGACATTGCCCAGCGTATAGGTCGGGAAATAGCCGAAGAGCCCCACCGACCAGTGCACATCCTGCAAAAGCCCGTTGCGCGGCCGGTCGACCGCGACCCCGAAATCAGCCTCGAAGCGGGTGTTCCAGGCCTCTTCCAGATCCTCGACCTCGAGCCGCCCGGCGATCAGGTCGCGCTCCAGATCGAAGCGCAGCATGATGTGCAGGTTGTAATGCACCTCGTCCGACTCGGTGCGGATATGACCCGAATGAACCCGGTTCACCGCGGCATAGAAGGCGTCGGCCTCGGCCGCGCCCGCCGTGCCGAAGACCTCGGCCATCCGCCCGAAAAGCCAGGAGCAGAAGGCGCGACTGCGGCCAAGCTGGTTCTCGAAGATCCGGCTCTGGCTTTCATGCACCCCCATCGAGACGCCGGCCCCCAAGGGCGTCAGCCCATAGGCCGGGTCGATCCCCTGTTCATAGGCGCCATGTCCGGTCTCGTGCAGCGTGGAATAAAGCGAGCCCAGCGGCTCGGTCTCGTCGACCCGGGTGGTGATCCGGACATCGGTGCCCGAGCCCGAGGTGAAGGGATGGACCGAGAAATCGAGCCGCCCGTGCCGCCAGTCATAGCCGAAATGGGTGGCGACCTCGCGCGAGAGCGCCATTTGCCCGGCCTCGGGGAAATGGCCCGAAAGCGGTGCGGGCGCCCGGCCCGAGCCCATGATCCGTTCGCGAAGCCCCACCAGACGCGGGCGCATCCGGTCGAACATCGCGGCCAGCGCCCCCGCCGTCGCGCCGGGCTCGTAATCGTCGAGAAGCGCGTCGTAAAGATCGCCGCCCATGGCCAGCGCCGCCGCCTCTTCGCGCTTCAGCCGCACCACCTCGCGCAGCGTGGGCAGGAAATGCGCGACATCGTCGGCGGCGCGCGCCTCGGCCCAGATCCCCTGGGCGCGGCTCGTGACCCGGGCGATCTCGGCCGACAAGGTCTCGGGCAGGCGCGTCGCGCGGGTGTAGCTGCGGCGGATATGGCGCATCTGCGCCCGGCCGGTCTCGTCGAGCAGGTCGTCGTCGATGGCCCCCAGCCAGTCGCCCAGACGCGGGTCGGTCCGGCGGCGGTGCAGCACCGATTCCAGCGCCGCCATCTCTTCGGCGCGCTGGTGCGCGGCACCGCGCGGCATCATCGTCTCCTGGTCCCAGCCCAGCCGCATCGAGACCTGCGACAGTGCCTCGGTCTCGTGCTGAAAGGCCATCAGATCGTCAAAGGCGGTCATTGCGCGTCACCCCCGGATGGATTGCTGAAGAGGATATTGCGCCATGAACCGGGCGCGCAGCACCAGAACCCACAGAAGGACGGCGCCCACCAGATGGGTCAGCGCCATATGCCACTGGCCCGCGTAAAGCACCGACCCGACACCCAGAACGCCTTGCCCGAAGACCATCACACCCAGCCAGTCGAAGGCGCGCCGGGTGCGGGCATGGGGGCTTTTTCGGCCGCGCAGCCAGGCCGCAAGCCCCAGCAGCACGACCAGATAGCCAAGCCCGCGATGGACGAACTGCACAAGGCCCGGATTGTCCCAGATGTTGCGCCAGACCGGCTCCAGCGACAGCGGCTCGGGCGGCAGGAGGCCACCCGCCATCAGCGGCCAGTCGGGAAAGCTGCGCCCCTGATCGAGCGCGCCCAGCATCGCTCCGAACAGGATCTGCAGGAAGGCCAGATGCATGACCCCGGTCGCCATGCCGAAGGCGCGTCCGTCGCGGGCACGCCGCGCCTGCATCAGCTGCGCCTCGGGGCGACGCAGCAGCATCGCGCCCCAGGCGGCCAGCCCCAGCCCGGCGAACCCGAAGCCTGTCATCGCCGCCAGCCGCAGCGAAGCCGCGTCGAAAGGCGCGGGCAAGAGCCCCGCGGACCCCATCGCCCAGTCGGCCGCGCCGATCCCGAGGATCGTGCCGCCAAGCGGCAACAGCCGCAGCGCCCAGCCCTTGGGGAGCTTGCCGAAGACCAGAAAGCCCAGATAGCCCAGGGCCCAGACCAGGGCCGCAAGCGTCCCTGCCTGCCGGATGCCCCAGTCCCACCAGTAAAGCCGCTGGAAGCCCGCAAGGTCGGTCGCACCGCCTGCCGCCGTGAAACGGTCAAAGGCGGAGGACCATCCGGCCGGATCGAACGGCGGCAGCTGGCCGTAAAGCGGGCCGATCCCCGGCAGGGTCGCCGGATGGCCGGTCAGCCGCGCGACGCCCGCCGCGATCAGCATGGCGGCGATCAGCACGAAAACCGATATCAGCCACCAGGCCACGGCCCCGCGCGCGCCGCGCCGGGCGGCGCGGTCGATGGCGCCGGGCTGGACGACCGGGCGTTCCAGCGGCGCCTCGGTGCCGACCTCTTCGAAGATGCTGCGGGTCTTTGCCTTGCTGCGGGTCTTGCTCATCGGCCCCCCTCCGTCTTGCGTCGCGAGACTAGGCGGGTGGGCGCGGCGCTGCAAGTCACTCGCCGCGGCCCCTGACGCGCGTCAATTGCCGCAGCATCCCGTGCAGGATCTGCACGTCGGGCCGGGTCAGCGGCATCCGGCTCCACATGTTGCGCAGCGCCAGTTTCATCCCCGGCGCCTTGGGTTCGGGGAAGAAGAACCCCGCCTCGGACAGGCGCTCTTCGTAATGTTCGGCGAGCTTTTCGACCTCGAGAAGGCTGGCAGGTTCGGCCCCCGCCATCTCCAGCCGCTCGGGCAGGATCTCGGCGGTCTGGCGGCGCCATTCATAGGCGCTGAGAAGCACGCATTGCCCAAGGTTCAGAGAGGCGAAGTCGGGGTTCACCGGCACGTTCACGATGGCATTGGCCCGAGCGATGTCGTCGTTTTCCAGCCCCGCCCGTTCCGGCCCGAACAGCACCGCAACCCGGCGCCCCTCGGCCAGCATGGCGCGGGTCTCGGTCATCGCCTGTTCGGGGGTGACGACGGGTTTCGTCAGACCGCGCGGCCGGGCCGTGGTGGCGAAGACATAGTCGCAATCGGCGACCGCCTCGGCGGTCGAGGGAAAGATCCCGGCATGATCCAGAAGCCGCCCGGCGCCGCTGGCCAGCGCCACCGCGCGCGGATTGGGCCAGCCGTCGCGCGGATCGACCAGACGCATCCGGTCCAGCCCGAAATTCCACATCGCGCGCGCCGCCGCCCCGATATTCTCGCCCATCTGCGGGCGGACGAGGACGAAGACGGGCTGGGCTGCTGTCATGGGGCTCGCTTCCTTCAAAAACGGCTGGGTGATACGCTTTGACCGGCAAAAGGGCAAGTCAGAGGGGCACATGGCGTTCGACGAGGGACTGGCCGAAGAGCTGCGGGCCGATCTGGACGAGGCCGGCTTTGTCACCGAACGCCGGATGTTCGGCGGGCTCTGCTTTCTGCTGGAGGGCCACATGGTCTGCGGCGCCTTCGGCGAGGCGGGGTTCTTCCGGGTCGGCCCCGACCGCGCGACCGAGGCGCTGGCGCTGCCCGGCACGCGGCCCTTCGCGCCCTCGGGGCGGCGGATGACGGGGTTCATCTCGGTCGATGCCGATCTGGTGGCCGACGAGGCGCGGCGCGGGCAGATGCTGGCGCTGGCACTGGCCTTCGTCCGGAGCCTTCCGCCCAAATAGGTCCGGCAGGCGGGCCGTAGCCAACCGGGAAAAACCCGGCTATAGCGGCGCCACGGATAAGAGGAGCCCGCAAATGGCCGAACCCGAGCGCCCGCAAATCTACCTGATCACCCCGCCCGCCTTCGATCCCGATAGTTTCGGCCCGCGCCTGGCCGGAGTTCTGGACAGCCACGAGATTGCCTGCCTGCGCCTGTCGATGGCCAGCCGAGACGAAGACCTGGTGGCCCGCGCCGCCGACAGCCTGCGCGAGATCGCCCATGCGCGCGACGTGCCGCTGGTGATCGACACCCATGTCGGCCTGGTCGAGCGGCTGGGGCTGGACGGCGTGCACCTGACCGATGGCGGCCGCAATCTGCGCAAGGTGCGCACGCTTCTGGGGGCCGATCCGATCGTCGGCGCCTTCTGCGGTGCCTCGCGCCATGACGGCATCGGCGCGGGCGAGGCCGGAGCCGATTACGTCGCCTTCGGGCCAGTCGGCGAAAGCGGGCTTGGCGATGGCAGCCAGGCCGAGCCCGATCTGTTCGCCTGGTGGTCCGAGATGATCGAGATTCCCGTGGTCGCCGAAGGCGCGCTCGATGTCGCCACGGTCGCGGCGCTAACCCCGATCACCGATTTCTTCGCCATCGGTGAGGAAATCTGGCGCGAAGAGGATGCCTCGGCCGCGCTCGGGAAACTGATAGCGGCGATGGGCTGAGGCCCCGGCAGAGGCGCGGCCTAGCCTGCGGCGGCGCTCCGCACCGCCGTTTCGCAGGCCAGCGCCAGCGCCTTTCGGCTGGCGGCCTCCGCCACCCGGAGAGGCGGGTGATAGACCAGCTCGACCCCGCCGGGGCGTGCCGTCGCCAGAAGCTTCAGCGCATGCGGCCCGAACCCCATGTCGCCCCACCAGCCATAGAAGGCCGGGTCCTCGCCCTCGGGCGCGGTGTAGACGACCGTCACCGGCTGCACCCAGAGAATGTCGCGCAGGTCGGCCCCGAAAAAGGCCGCGAACAGCGTCGACTTGAAGGGCAACACCCGGCGCCCGTCGGTCGAGGTGCCTTCGGGAAAGAAAACCAGCCGGTGCCCGGCCTTCAGCCGCGTCTCGAAAAGATCGGCCTGGGCCTTCGCCTCGCGCTTTTCGCGCGCGATGAAAACTGTTCCGGCCGCCCGCGCCAGCCAGCCGATTCCGGGCCAATCCGCAACCTCGGCCTTCGAGACGAAATAGACCCGCCCGCCCGCGTTCAGCGCGAAGATGTCAAGCCAGGAGGCATGGTTCGCGACCAGCGCGCCGGGCGTGCGCATCGGTCGGCCGCGCCGCCGGTACCGCATCCCGAGGATGACCAGAGCGGTGCGGCTGACCGCCTGGGTGATCCAGGGCGTGACCGGCCGCCTCAGCCCGAAAAGCGGTCGTTCCACCAGCCGCAGTGTCAGCTTCAGCGCCATCCCGAGGCAGAGCAGCGCGATCAGCGCCCCCCCGCGCAGCACGACCCGCAGCCAGCCCGCCGCGTCGATCGGGAGCGCCTCGGGCGGCGCCGCGCCACGCCAGGTGCTCACCCCTGCCCCCGCCCGTAGCGCGACCGGCTTTTCTCGTTCATCTTCGCGGTGTCCATCAACAGGCAGACATCGGTGGTGTTGAAGGCCCGGTCGATGAAGGCGCCCTCGCCCACGAAACCGCCAAGCCGCAGATAGGCCTTGATCAGCGCGGGCATCGCCAGCATCACCCGCTTGCGGTCGATTTCGGCCTCGGGCATCAGGTCCATCCGCTGGAAATGCTCGGGCAGCACCCGGACCCGCAGATCGGGCGGCGCCAGATGGCGGTGATGCAGGTAGGACAGCGGCTCGGCCAGCGCCGCGGCATCGGTGCCGTGAAAGCTTGCCACCCCGAACAGCACCTCGATCCCCTGATCGAGCACGTAATCGGCCAGCCCGTTCCACAGGTGATACAGCGCGGTGCCGCCGCGATAGTCGGGATGCACGCAGGACCGGCCCAGCTCCAGCAGCCGCCGCCCCGAGGCCTTCAGCGCCGACAGGTCGTATTCGTCCTCGCTGTAGAACCGCCCGATGGCGGCCGCCCGGTCCGAGGTCAGCAGCCGGTAGCCCCCCACCACATGGTCAAGCGCCGCCGCATCGCGCCTTGTGTCGATCAGGATCAGATGGTCGAAATGCGGGTCCAGATCGTCGCGTTCCAGCCGCGCCTCATGGTCCACCAGCGGCCCGTCCGCCCCCAGTTCGGCCACGAAAACCTCGTAGCGCAGGCGCTGAGCGGCCATCAGGTCGGCCTCGCCTCGGGCCAGACGAAGCTGAAAGAACTCCTCGGGCGGCTGCATCTCTTGACCCCACACCACATTGACGCCCGCTTCTAGGGCGGCACCGGCGCAAGTGCAACCGCGCGGCCTGACGCGGCCGAACCGGCAGATCGCGGCAGCGCGGGTGTTCCGGCCGCGTTAATGTCCCATTAACGATGATGGGGCAGCTTTGCGCCGTACATGTATATCAGGACTCGAAGACAGGCATGAGCTCGACCCGCGTTCCGTCGATGACGACTTTTCCGGCCTCGGTGAAATTCACCGTGATCCGCGCCCCGATGACCGATTGCACCTGGCCAAGGCCCCAGTCCGGCTGTCCCGGGTGGCGGACCAGCATTCCGGGTTCGAGGATCGCGTTCATCGGGTGCATCGGCTCTGTCCTTTCCGCGGGACCGGGAGGCTGCCATGACTGATCTGACAGCGCTTGTGGGATCGCGGATCTGCCACGATCTTATCAGCCCGCTCGGCGCGATCGGCAACGGGATGGAGCTTCTGGCCATGGCTGCGGCCGAGGCACCCGGCGACGCCCCGAGCGAGGAACTGGCGCTGATCTCGGACAGCGTGGCCCGCGCCAATGCCCGGATCCGCATGTTCCGCCTGGCCTTCGGCGCGGCGGGCGACGGGGCCGAGGTTGCCGGGCGCGAAGTCTGCGAGATCCTTGCCGACTATTACGGCGGCAGCCGCCATAACGTGACCGCCGAACCGCCCGCAGCGCTCAGCCGCGCCATGGCCAGGGTCGCACTGCTGGCGGTGCTTTGCGCCGAAACGGCCCTGCCCCGGGGCGGGCGCATCGCGCTGTCCTGGTCGGAGGGGCGCGTTTCCATGCAGGCCGAGACCGAGCGGATGAGCCTCGATCCGCGGCTCTGGACTCCGCTGACCGAAGGCGCACTGTGCCATGAAGACCTTCGGCCCGCCGAGGTGCAATTCGCGCTTCTGCCCATCGCGCTGGCCGAGGCAGGACGGCGGCTGACCTTCGATCATGACGAAACCCACCTGACGCTTGCCTTCTGAGGCAGGGCCCCGGCGCGCCCCGGGGCCCGTCACACAGCGCGGGCTCAGGCCCGGAGCGTGCCATCGCCTTCGACCAGATACTTGAAGCTGGTCAGTTGTTCGGCCCCGACCGGGCCGCGCGCATGCAGCTTGCCGGTCGCGATGCCGATCTCGGCGCCCATCCCGAATTCGCCGCCATCGGCGAACTGGGTCGAGGCGTTGCGCATCAGGATGGCGCTGTCGAGCCGTTCGAAGAACCGCGCCGCCGCTGCGTCATCCTCGGTCAGGATGGCGTCGGTATGGCCCGATCCGAAGGTGCGGATATGCTCGATGGCGCTGTCGATATCGCCCACCACCTTGGCGGCGATGTCCATGTCGAGATATTCCCGCCCCCAATCCTCGGCGGTGGCGGGTATTGTGCCCGGCAGCCGGGCCAGCGCCTTGTCGGCATGGACCCGCACCCCGGCCTTGACCAACGCCGCGACCAGATCGGCGCCCAGCGACTTGGCCACGTCCTTGTGAATCAGCAGGCATTCGGCCGCGCCGCAGATGCCGGTGCGCCGGGTCTTGGCATTCAGCACCACCGACAGCGCCTTGGCCGGATCGGCGGCCTTGTCGACATAGATATGCACGATGCCCTCGAGATGGGCGAAGACCGGCACCCGCGCTTCGCGCTGAACGAGGCCCACAAGTCCCTTGCCACCGCGCGGCACGATCACGTCGATATATTTGGTCATGGTCAGCATCTCGCTGACCGCAGCACGGTCACGGGTCGGCACGCGCTGGATCGCGTCCTCGGGCAGGCGCGCCTTGGCAAGCCCTGCCACCAGACAGTCGTGCAGCGCGCCCGAGGAATGAAAGCTCTCCGACCCGCCCCGCAGGATCACCGCGTTTCCGGCCTTGAGACACAGCGCACCCGCATCGGCGGTGACATTGGGCCGGCTTTCATAGATCACGCCGATCACGCCCAGGGGCGTGCGCACCCGGCGGATATGCAGCCCCGAGGGCATGTCCCATTCCGCCATCACCTGCCCGACCGGGTCGGGCTGGGCGGCGACCGCGCGCAGACCAGCTGCAATGGCCTCGATCCGGGCCTCGTTCAGCATCAGCCGGTCCAGCATGGCCGGGGTCAGTTCCTTGTCGCGGCCATATTCCATATCGGTCGCGTTCTCGGCCAGGATCCTGGCCTTGTGGCTGAGAACGGCCTTGGCCGCAGCCTCCAGCGCCGTGCGCTTGGCCGCAGCAGGCGCAAAGGCCAGTTCGGCCGCCGCCGCCCTGGCGCGCGCGCCCAGATCGGCCATGAGGGCGTGAATGTCGATGATGTCCTTCATGTCGCCATGTCGTCCCTGTGGATCAGCGCCGCCCGTCCGGGATAGCCCAGGATCGACTCGATCTCGCTCGAACGGCACCCCTTGATGAGCCTAGCCTCGGCGGAAGTATAGCGCGAAAGCCCGGTGCCAAGACCCTCGCCCTGCGGGCCGAGGATCGCGACCGGCTCGCCCCGCCCAAAATCGCCGGTCACCTCGGTCACGCCCGCGGGCAGAAGCGACTTGCCGCTTTTCAGCGCCCCGGCCGCGCCCGCATCGACCCGAAGAAAGCCATGCGGTTTCATCGCGGCGATCCAGCCCTTCCGCGCCGCGCGCGGATCGCCCTTGGGGCGGAACCAGGTGCAGGCCGCGCCCTCTTCCAGCGCCTTCAAGGGCCGCATCCGCGAGCCTTCGGTGATCGCCAGCGCGCAGCCCGCGCCGGTCGCGGTCTTCGCCGCCATCAGCTTGGTCTTCATACCGCCCTTCGACAGGCCCGATCCCGCATCGCCCGCCATCGCCTCGATCTCGGGGGTGATCTCCTCGATCAGGTCGAAACGGTGCGCCTCGGGGTCCTGCATCGGGTTCGCGGTATAGAACCCGTCGACATCGGACAGCAGCACCGCAACATCGGCCCCCACCGTCACCGCCACCTGCGCCGCCAGCCGGTCATTGTCGCCAAAGCGGATCTCGTCGGTGGCGATGGTATCGTTCTCGTTCACGATGGGCACCGCGCCGAAACCTAGAAGCGTCTCCATCGTGGCGCGGGAATTCAGATAGCGCCGCCGGTCCTCGGAATCCTCCAGCGTCACCAGCACCTGCGCGGTGGTGATGCCATGCGGTTCAAGGCAGTCCTCATAGGCCCGCGCCAGCCGGATCTGGCCGACCGCGGCGGCCGCCTGGCTTTGCTCCAGCGCCAGCGTGCCAAGCCCGAGCCCCAGCACCCCGCGCCCCAGCGCGATCGAGCCCGACGAGACCAGCACCACATCGGTGCCGCGCGCCTTGATCATCGCCACGTCCTGGGCCAACCCCTTCAGCCAGTCGGCGCGCAGGCTGCCGGTGGCACGGTCTACCAGAAGCGCCGAGCCGATCTTGACGACCAGCCGCCGGGCCGAACTCAGGGACGCCACGCTTCGCCCTCCCCGTCGTCCTCGGCCTTGAGGCGCAGCCGGTCCTCGTCGATCTCGGCACGGAGCGCGCGCAGAACCTCGGTCACGCCCTCGCGCGACACACCCGACATCAGCATCACCGGGCCACCGGTCGCCTCTTCGAGGGCGGCGCGCTTCTCGGCGCGTTCGTCGTCGTCCAGACTGTCGATCTTGTTCAGCACCGTCACCCGCGGCTTGTCGGCCAGATCGCCGCCGTAAAGCTCAAGCTCGGTCAACACGGTGTCCCAGTCGGCGGCGACATCCTCGGACGTGGCGTCGATCAGATGCAGAAGCACCGCGCAGCGTTCGACATGGCCGAGAAATCGGTCGCCGATGCCGCGCCCCTCATGGGCGCCCTCGATCAGCCCGGGAATGTCGGCGATGACGAATTCGGCCCCGTCGACGCCGACCACGCCCAGATTCGGATGCAGCGTGGTGAAGGGATAGTCGGCAATCTTCGGCCGGGCGTTAGAGGTCGCGGCCAGGAAGGTCGACTTGCCGGCATTGGGCAGCCCCAGGAGCCCGGCATCGGCGATCAGCTTGAGCCGCAGCCACAGCGTGCGCTCGACCCCTTCCTGCCCGGAATTGGCGCGGCGCGGCGCCTGGTTGGTCGAGGTCTTGAAATGCAGGTTGCCCCAGCCGCCATTGCCGCCCTGCGCCAGCAGCACGCGCTGGCCCAGCTCGGTCATGTCGGCGACCACGGTCTCTTCGTCCTCTTCGAGGATCTCGGTCCCGACCGGCACCTTCAACACCATGTCCGCGCCCGAGGCGCCCGATTTCTGGCGACCCATGCCGCCCTGCCCGTTCTGGGCGAAGAAATGCTGCTGGTAGCGGAAGTCGATCAGGGTGTTCAGCCCCTCGACCGCCTCGACCCAGACATCGCCGCCCCGGCCGCCATCGCCGCCGTCGGGGCCGCCGAATTCGACGTACTTCTCGCGGCGGAAGCTGATACAGCCGTTCCCGCCGCTGCCCGAGCGGATATAGACCTTTGCAAGGTCAAGGAATTTCATGACGAGCCTCGAATTTTGCGCGTATCAGGCGATAGTGGATATTGGGCGCGGGCTCAAGCCGCGCCAGCGACCGCCCCGCCCCACGGCCGAGCCGTTCGAAGCCAAGCTTCTCGAGCACGCGGCCCGATCCCGGGTTGTCGGCGAAATGATCGGCCGCCAGAACGTCGAGCCCGCGAAACCGCGCGAAGGCCGCTGCCACGAAGGCCTTCGCCGCCTCGGTGGCAT
Source organism: Rhodovulum kholense (assembly GCF_003053725.1). Lineage (GTDB taxonomy): Bacteria > Pseudomonadota > Alphaproteobacteria > Rhodobacterales > Rhodobacteraceae > Rhodovulum > Rhodovulum kholense. The sequence goes on along the minus strand of NZ_QAYC01000006.1, from coordinate 177,286 downwards.
AACCCTGCCCCCAGACCGCTGGATCGAGGAAATAGGCCAGCATCGCCGGCGCGCCCCCAAGCCCGGCGACCCCCACCAGCCCAGAGCCGCGCCGTTCGATGGCCAGCCGGAACCCGGGCTCGCCCCGGAACCGCGACCGGGCGATCCAGTCGGCCGCCTGGGACTGCGTCCAGCGCACGGGAAGCGTCGACATCATCTGGGACACCCGCCGGTCGCGGCCGATCCGAAGCAAAGGGGTCACGTCCTCGGGCCGGAACTCCCTCAGGATCAGGCGCGGCGTCTCGACCCTGAAACCGTCCGCCGCACCCGTCATCGCTCAGCCAAGCTTCTTCAGATAGGTCCAGGTGGCCACCTTGGCCTCCCGCGCGACCGAATAAGCCTCGGCATCGCCGATATATTCGAACCCGGCATTGGTCAGCACCCGGGCCGAGCCGGGATTGTCCTGAAAGACCTCGGCGAAGACCGTCTTGGCCTTCTGCGGATTGGCCGTCAGAAGCGCGCCCACCGCCTCGGAGGCGATGCCGGTATTCCAGAAGGCGGGCGCGACCCAGTAGCCGATCTCGGACTGGTCGCGTTCCATCCGGTCGAGCGCGATCACGCCCAGCACCTCGGACAGCCCCTGTTCGGCCCCGTCCATGACCCAGACATCCTCGCTGCGCTCGGGGTCCTGGGCGCGCTGGATGAAGGCCTCGGTCGCGCCGGGCGGCAGCGGATGCGGAATCGAGCGGGTGAAACGCGCCACGCGGAGGTCGCCGCTGTAAAGCGACAGCAGCCCGGCATCGGACCGGCGCACCGGACGCAACACGAAGCGTTCGGCCGCGATCGCGGGCTGGGGGGGGATCAGGTCGAGTTTCATGGCTTGCCTCCTCCGAACGGTGCCGGATTCTCCCGGTGACCGGATATGCCGGGGCGCGGCGCGAAACATGCACGCCCCGGACCTGTCTCAAACGCCCGGGACGCGCGTCCTTCAACGCGCCCCGCGCCACGGTCGCCCGCGACCAAGATGGGTCCCTCCCCGGTCCACTGCAAGGCGCGGAGCCGGGTCCCGCAGCGGCCATCCGGCCGCCAGATCCCCGAAACGCATGGGGGCTTCATCTACCCGAGCTCCGTTTAGAAAAACAAAAAGGGGACCGGCGCCCTGCCGATCCCCCAATTTGTGATTTGCCCTGAGGTTTCGGCTTACTCGGCGGCCTCCGCCACCGGGAGAACCGAAATGAAGGTGCGGCCCTTGAGGCCCTTCTTGAAGGTCACGGCGCCTTCGCAGGTCGCAAAGATGGTGTGATCCCGGCCCATGCCCACGCCTTCGCCCGGCCAGAACTTGGTGCCGCGCTGACGGACGATGATGTTGCCCGACGCGGCCGCCTGGCCGCCATAGATCTTCACGCCAAGACGGCGCCCGGCAGAGTCGCGACCGTTACGCGAGGAGCCGCCTGCTTTCTTGTGTGCCATGTCGTCCTCTCCTCTCGCTTAGGCCTTCTTGGCCAGGTCCTTGGCAAGCGCCACCCAGCCATCATTCACGATCTTGCCCTTCAGGCCGAGACGCGAATCCATCGCGGCAGCCTGCTCGTCGGTCCAGGCGGCGATCTGCGCGAAGCGGGTGATCCCGGCCTCATGCAGTTTCTTTTCCATCGCCGGGCCGACGCCGGGCAGTTTCTTCAGGTCGTCGCCTGCGGGCGCAGCGGCTTCGGCCGGAGCCTCGGCCTTGGCGGCCTTCGGCTCGGTCGCGGCAACCGCAGCCCCCGACACCGAGCCGGACCCGATCGCGGCCTTCACGCCGGTCGCGGCGGCGCCCGAGGCCAGGATCTCGGTCACGCGCAGCAGCGTCAGCTGCTGACGGTGGCCCTTGGTGCGCTGCGAGCTGTGCTTGCGGCGGCGCTTGACGAAGTGGATGACCTTGTCGCCCTTGATCTGGTCAATCACGGTGGCCTGCACCGCGGCGCCCTCGACGGTCGGCGTGCCGACCTGGCCGTCCACCATCAGGATCTCGTTGAACTGAACCGTTTCACCGGCTTCGGCAGCAAGCTTCTCGACGCGCAGCACGTCACCCGACTGCACCTTGTACTGCTTGCCACCGGTCTTGAGGACCGCAAACATCGGCCATTTCCTTCTTGTCGCCGCGTCCTTCGGCCCCGCCCTTGGCGGTGTTCTCGCGCTTGCGCGCGCCCCGGACAGCGCGCCCCATCGGGGCGATGTCTATGTTTCGTCAATGTCAAACGACCCGTCATGCGCGCGAACGCAAAGACTGCGTGCGAACGCTTGCCGGGCCAGAGCCATGCGTATCGGCGATTTCGGCCGTCAAGTCAAGCCCGCTCGGGAATCGCCCGGGACCGGACCGGCCGCAGAACGGGCGCTAAAGATCCTGCCCGGCGATGAACCGCGCCGCGGCCAGCCCAAGATCGTGCGAGATGCTCTGGAAGGCCGCCTCGAACCCCTCGAAGAGCGCGTCGTTCAGGTCCTGCCCGGATCGGGTCTCGGACAACCGGATATAGGCTTCCATCGTCGCGTCGTCGAGCGGCGCGTAGGCCATCGCCAGATACGAGAAAAGCCAGGTCCGCGTATCCTCGCGAATCTCGGGCTCCTGGCGGCGGACATCGTCAAGGATCTGGTCCTCGGTCAGCGCATAATCGAAGGCCCGGCCATCGACGAGACCCGTGTAGAAGGCGTAATTGGCATTGAGCGCGCCCGCGACATTGGCCTCGATCAGCCCGTTCGCCGCGATGAACCGGCCCACCAGATCGAGCCGCGGATCGCCGTCGGCCTGCATCTCCTCCAGCCGCTCGCGACTGGCCTTGTCGACCTCGGGATCGAGCATCGCGCGCCGTGCCGACAGTTCCAGCGCCACGATCCGCGCGCCCTCGGGCGAGGCGAAGAAGGCGACCAGCGGCTCGATCTCGTCGGCCTCCAATCGCGAGCGGAGGGCCTCCCGCATCGCATCCTCGATCCGCCCGGCATCGTAGATTCGCGCGACGGCCGCATCCCAGCGCGCGCCGCCACGGTCGGGGAAAAGATCGGCTTCCAGCCCGTCGCCGTAGGCCAGCCCCTCTTCGCGCATGACCTCGACAAGATCCGGCAGCGCCAGCGCCTCGACGAGTCGCTGCACCTCGGGGTTGTCTTCGGCCCGGACCGGTCCCCCGGCAAAGGCGGCAATCAGGGCGGCGGCGGCGAAGAAACGTGACATCGGCGGGTCCGGGTTCAGGGGTGGTTGAGAGCTATCGCGAAGCGGCGGGAAATCCAACCATGTCTCGGGGTCCTTGCGAAGTTTCCCGTCCACGCGAAAAACGGTTGCACCCCGTCGCGGTTCCAACTAAATGACCGCTCCACAAGGCCACGGGCTGCGGAGAGGTGCCGGAGTGGTCGAACGGGGCGGTCTCGAAAACCGTTGAGCCTTCACGGGTTCCCAGGGTTCGAATCCCTGTCTCTCCGCCACTTCCTTCCCGAGATTTCTGGGCATTGAAATGACCCGCCCCGGCGGGCCCGGGCTCTGCACGCAGCAGGGATCTGGTTTCCCACAAACGGCGGCAGGGCCCGACGCATTGGCGTATCGCTTGCTGCGCCGACCGGACCGGTCTCGCGACCAAAGTGCCGCCGGACAGGCCCCCCGGATCATGCAGAATTTCTGTCTCGCCTGCCCCGTTGCCGGCCGCCGCCCCACGCTTCCCGTCATGTGGCAGGGCCGCCCGGAGCGGCGTGCGTCGTCCTGGCCGCACCCCGAGGCTCGCCTGTTCTTCGCTGGATCGGGCAGCCCATCGGTCAGGGCAAGGCCATGGCCGCGCCCCTGTCGAGGTCATGCCCGATGCGGCCCCGTCGTGGCGGCGCGGGCGGGCGCGGTCTTTCGCCCGCGCCCGCTATTCGCCCGCTATTCGCCCGCTATTCGACGGTGACCGACTTGGCCAGGTTGCGGGGCTGATCGACGTCGGTGCCCTTGGCCACCGCCGTGTGATAGGCCAGAAGCTGCACCGGCAAGGCATACAGCATCGGGGCGAAAAGCTCGGGGGCCTCGGGCAGGACCAGCGTCTCCCACACCCCGCTGCCAGCCTCGGCCGCGCCGCGCGCATCGGTGATCAAAAGCACCGGGCCGCCGCGCGCCATCACCTCCTGCATGTTCGACACGGTCTTGTCGAACAGACGGTCATGGGGCGCCATCACGATCACCGGCACGGTCTTCTCGACGAGGGCGATGGGGCCGTGCTTGAGTTCGCCGCTGGCATAACCTTCGGCATGTATGTAGCTGATTTCCTTGAGTTTCAGCGCGCCTTCCAGAGCCAGCGGATACATCGCGCCGCGCCCGAGGAACAGCACGTCGGTGACCTCGGCCAGACGCCGGGCCAGAGCCTCGATCCGGTCCTGCAGGGCCAGCGCCGCGTTGAAGCGCCCCGGCATCGCACGAAGCGCCGTCAGATGGTCGGCCAGCGCCGCCGGTGACAACCGCCCGCACTGCCGCGCGGCCTCAAGAGCCAGCAGCGCCAGAACGCCCAGCTGGCAGGTGAAAGCCTTGGTCGAGGCGACACCGATCTCGGCCCCCGCAAGGATTGGCAGCGCCAGGTCGCTTTCCCGCGCGATCGAGCTCTCGGCGACGTTGACCACCGAAACGATCCGGTCGGCCCGACCCGCGCAATAGCGCAGCGCCGCCAGCGTGTCGGCGGTCTCGCCCGACTGGCTGACGAAGACCGCCAGCGTGCCACCTGGAATCGGCGGCTCGCGATAGCGGAATTCCGAGGCCACATCGACATCGACCGGAAGCCCGGCCAGACGCTCGATCCAGTATTTGGCGGTCAGGCAGGCCAGATAGGCGGTTCCGCAGGCGACCATGGTGATCCGCGTCACGCCCGAAAAGTCGATGTCGCCGGGCAGCTCGATCCGGGGGCCCTCTTCGCCCAGATAATGGCGCAACGCATCGCCCAGAACGGCGGGCTGCTCGGCGATTTCCTTGGCCATGAAGTGCTTGTAGCCGCCCTTCTCGACCCGAGTGGCGTCGATCTCGATGGTGCGGATCTCGCGCAGGACCAGATCGCCCGTGGCGTCGAAGATCTCGACGCCCGCACGGGTGATGACAGCGCGGTCGCCCTCTTCGAGATAGGTGATGCGGTTCGTCAGCGGCGCCAGCGCGATGGCGTCCGAGCCCACGAACATCTCGCCATCGCCATGGCCCACCGCCAGCGGCGAGCCCTTGCGCGCGGCGATCATCAGGTCGTCCTCGCCCTCGAACAGGAACAGCAGCGCGAAGGCGCCCTCCAGCCGCCCGAGCGCCCGCGCCGCGGCCTCGCGCGGGGCCAGCCCTTCGTCGAGATAGGTCTGGGTCAGATGCGCCACGGTCTCGGTATCGGTGTCGCTTTCAAAGCCGATGCCCTGCCCGCCCAGCTCGTCCCGCAGCGCGCGGAAATTCTCGATGATCCCGTTATGCACCACCGCGACGCGGCGGGCGCGCTGGGGATGGGCGTTGGCGAGGGTGGGCGCGCCATGGGTGGCCCAGCGGGTATGGCCGATCCCGGCCTTGCCGGGCAGCGGCTCGTGGACCAGAAGGTCAGAGAGGTTGACAAGCTTGCCCACCGCCCGGCGGCGGTCGAGCCGCCCGGCATTGACGGTGGCGATCCCGGCGCTGTCATAGCCCCGGTATTCGAGCCGCCCGAGCGCCGCCACCAGCAGCGGCGCGGCCTCGTGATCTCCCAGAACGCCGACGATTCCGCACATGCGATTTGCTCCGTATGGGGCGGGAAGGCCCGCCTAATGTCCCTTGCGTTTCGCCTTCTCGGCCCGCAGGCGGTCCATCAGCCGCCGCGCGAGCCCCGGCTTGACCTCTTGCCGTGCACGGCCAAGTGCCAGCGCGTCGTCGGGCACGTTCGTGGTGATGACCGAGCCCGAGGCGGTCATGGCATGGGCGCCGATCCGCACCGGCGCCACCAGCATCGTGTCCGACCCGATGAAGGCATGGGCGCCGATCTCGGTCCGGTGCTTGAAGACCCCGTCATAATTGCAGGTCACGGTGCCCGCGCCGATATTGGCGTGCTCGCCCACCGTGGCGTCGCCGATATAGGACAGGTGGTTGACCTTGGCGCCCTCGGCCACCTGCGCATTCTTGATCTCGACGAAATTGCCGACCCGCACGTCCTCGGCCAGCTCGGCCCCGGTGCGCAGCCGGGCGAAGGGCCCGACCACCGCGCCGCGGCTGACATGACAGCCTTCGAGATGCGAAAAGGCACGGATCCGGGCGCCGGATTCGACGGTGACATCGGGGCCGAAGATCACGTTGGGCTCGATCACCGCATCGCGGCCGATCACGGTGTCGAAGGCGAAGAAGACGGTTTCGGGCGCTGTCAGCGTCACGCCGTTCTCCAGCGCCTCGGCGCGAGCGCGGGCCTGAAAGGCGGCCTCGGCCGCGGCCAGATCGGCGCGCGAGTTGACGCCCAGCGTCTCGGCCTCGTCGCAGATGACGACACCGGCCGACAACCCGCGGGCGCGGGCCAGCCCGACCACGTCGGTCAAGTAGTATTCGCCCGCCGCATTGTCGTTCGACAGCGCGCCGATCAGCTCGAACAGGGTCGCGCAATCGGCCGCGATCACGCCCGAATTGCACAGAGTCAGGGCGCGTTCGGCCTCGGTCGCGTCCTTATATTCGACGATCCGGTCGAGGGTCTCCCCCGCCATCACCAGCCGCCCGTAGTGCTTGGGGTCGGCGGCATGAAAGCCCAGCACCACCACCGCATGATCGGCGCGCGCCGCCATCATCGCCTCGAGCGTCTCTGGCCGGATGAAGGGGGTGTCGCCGTAAAGCACGATCGCGTCGCCCGAAAACCCGTCCAGCGCGGGGCGGGCCTGGGCCACGGCATGGCCGGTGCCAAGCTGCTCGGTCTGCTCGACGACGGCGACCTCGGGGTCGATGTCGAGTGCCGCGACGCGCACCGCCTCGGCCTGATGTCCGGTCACGACAACGGTCAGGGCCGGGTCGAGCGCGCGGCCGGCCGCCATCGCATGGGCCAGAAGCGGCGCTCCGGCGACCTCGTGCAGCACCTTGGCACGGTCGGACATCATCCGGCTGCCCTGGCCGGCGGCCAGGAGGATCAGGGCGGTGGGCATGGGGGTCTCTGCTCTTTCCTTTTTCTCGTCCCCCTTTTATCGCGGTTCCTGCGGTTCGCAACCGGCGGCCGGTTCACTTGGCATTTCGCTCTGTTACAGAGGCGCGGACGGGAAAGAGAGGCACGCATGAGGACGGTGATCTTCGATCTGGACGGAACGCTGGCCGATACCAGCCGCGATCTGATCGACGCGGCCAATGCCTGCTTCGAGGCGCTGGGGCAGGGCGCTTTGCTCGATGCCGAGGCCGATGCGACGACCGCCTTCCTGGGCGGCCGGGCGATGCTTCAGCTCGGCTTCGAACGGCTGGGGCTGATCGGCGAAGACGCGCCGGTGGCCGAACAGTATCCGTTGTTCTTCGATCATTACGCGGCCGGGCTCGACCGCCATACCCGGCTTTATCCCGGTGCCATCGAGGCGGTCGAACGGCTCCGCGCCGCGGGCATCGGGGTCGGGATCTGCACCAACAAGCCCACGGCGCTGGCCGAAGAGCTTATGACCCGGCTCGGCGTGCGCGGGCTGTTTGCCTCGCTGGTCGGTGCCGATACGCTGCCGGTGCGCAAGCCCGACCCGGCGCCTTATGCGCTGGCGGTCGAGCAGGCGGGCGGGCAGGTCGGCCGCTCGCTTCTGGTCGGCGATACCTTCACCGACCGCGCGACCGCGCGCGCCGCGGGCGTGCCCTGCGTGCTGGTCAGCTTCGGTCCGGCGGCGGACGAGATGCCCGGGCTGGAACCCGATGCCCTGATGGCCGATTATGCCGAGCTCGACGGCCTCGTCGCGAAGCTTCTACCCGCGGCCTGAGCCATGGCGCGGCGCTTCACCCGCAGCTTCACCCAGCAGGAGCCGCTCTCCGAGGCCGCCATCGAGGCGGCGGTCGCGGTGCTGCGGCACGGGCGGCTGCATCGCTACAACCTCGCCGAGGCCGAGGCGGGCGAGGTTGCCTTGCTGGAGGAAGAGTTTGCGGGTTTCACCGGCGCTCGCTTCGCGCTGGCCGTGGCCTCGGGCGGCTATGCGCTGGCCTGCGCGCTCAGGGCGTTGCAGGTGCGCCCGGACGAGCCGGTTCTGACCAATGCCTTCACGCTGGCACCGGTGCCGGGGGCCATCGCCAGCCTCGGCGCGCGGCCGGTGCTGGTCGAGGTCACGCCCGATCTGGTCATCGACCTCGACCATCTTGAGGCCCGGATCGCCGAGACCGGGGCGCGGGTTCTGCTGCTGTCGCATATGCGCGGCCATATCTGCGACATGGACCGGCTGATGGCGATCTGCGATGGCGCCGGGGTGCGGGTGATCGAGGATTGCGCCCATACGATGGGGGCCGCCTGGAACGGCGTGGCCTCGGGGCGGCATGGCGCGATGGCCTGCTATTCGACCCAGACCTACAAGCATCTCAATTCCGGCGAGGGGGGACTGCTGATTTCCGACGACCCCGAGCTGATGGCCCGGGCCGTACTGCTGTCGGGGTCCTACATGATGTATCCGCGCCACCGCGCGGCCCCCGCACCCGAGGTCTTCGAGGGTCTCTGGACCGAGGTGCCCAACGTCTCGGGCCGGATGGACGCCCTTCGCGCCGCGATCCTCCGGCCGCAGCTTGCGGACCTGCCCGGCCGGATCGTCCGCTGGGCCGGGCTTTACCGCGCGCTTGAGAATGGACTGCGTGCCTCGCCGGGACTTGCGCTGATCGAGCGGCCCGCTGCTGAGAGCTTCGTCGGTTCGTCCTTCCAGGCCCGCCTGCCCGACTGGACGCCCGACCGGATCGAGGCCCTCGTTGCCCGCTGCGCCGCCCGCGGGGTCGAGCTGAAATGGTTCGGCGCGGCACAACCGCAGGGCTTCACGTCGCGCTATGCCCATTGGGGCTATGCCGCGCCCGAGCCCCTGCCCCGGACCGACCGCGTTCTGGCAGGTCTGATCGACCTGCGGTTGCCGCTGACCTTCACCCCGGAGGATTGCCGCGTCATCGCGGAGATCCTTGACGAAGAGATCCGGCGCGACAGCCCACGCAGTATCTAGTCGCCATCGAGCGCGGCGGTGCCCGGCAGCATCCGGTTCTTCATCAGCCAGGCAAGCCCGCGCCGCCAGGCTTCGTCGGTGTTGCCCCGGATATCGGTCTGGTAAAGCGCCAGCACCTCGCCTGTCCGGGTGTCGCGTTCGCGGATGACGATGGTCTGCACCAGCACCGACAGCTTCTGCACCGCGCCGGTAAAGGACCGCTCGGCGCCGAGCCGCGCGGCAATGTCCGCCTCACAGGCGTTGCAGCTGAAGGGATTTCCGTGAAGCGCCAGATCGGTCTCGGCGGTCGTCATATCCACCAGCCGGTAGCGCCCGCTTTGCGCGACAAGCGTGCGGAACGCATCCGACAGCATCCGCGCCCGCGCCCGTTCGGCCGCGTTGGTGGCGCCGAACTCGACCTCCTGACTGTAATTGACGAACTCGATGTCGAAGACCGCAACCGGCAACGGATCGGCCCGTGCCGAGGCTCCGAAGACACCGGCCAGGATCAGGATCGGGATAAGACGGCAAAGCGGCATGGGATGGCCCTCCTCCCGCTCAGGCTAAGGCTACGCGGCTTTGCGCGCTTGCCATTTCGTGCCACGCTGCGCGGGGAGGCGCCGATATGGGAGGATATGTCAGGGCCAGCGCGCTGGCGCCGATCAGAATGTGCGTGGGCCGTCTCGGCGGCAGGATGGACCGCATCCTGCGCGCAGTGGATCTGCCCGTCGGGCTTCTCGACCGGCCCGATCTGGTGTTGCCCTTGGGGGTTCACTACGCCGTCCTGCAAGCCGCGGCCCGGGATACCGGCCACACGGATTTCGGAGCCGAGATGGGCGCGGCCGCCCGAATCGGGATGCTGGGCCGTTATGGTTCCGACGCGACCGCGGCTCCCACGCTTGGCGCCGCGATCCGGCGCGCCAATGGCACGCTGAACCGGATGATGCAGACCGATACCGATCTGGTGCTTTTCCGGCTGAGGCGGGGCGCGCGCTGGTCGATGGTCTTCCACACGCGCGGCGAGGCCGGGCGGTTCCAGAACGAATTGCTGGCCATCGGCTATCAACTCGACCTGCTGCGGCATTTTTTGGGGAAGGTCTGGTCGCCCAAGGCGATCCGCGTCCGCGACATCGACCGCGCGCGGATCGCCCATCTCGAACGGCTTTTTCGCGCCCCGGTGCGCGGGCCGGACCGAGGCGACAGCCCGGTTCCGGGCATCGAATTGGACGAACGGTGTCTTGCGGCCCTCAACCCAGCGGCGGGCATGGACGCGCCCTCGCACAACGCCGCGTCGGACATCATGCCAGCGGCCGCCGATCCCGTGGCCGGGGTGCGCGCCGCCATCCGGCTGGAGCTTTTGCGCGGGCGTCCCGGGCTCGACAGCGCCGCGGCCCGGCTCGGTCTGTCGCGGCGCAGCCTTCAGCGGCGGCTCGACCTCAGCGGTGAGACATGGAGCGCTCTGCTCGACACGGAACTGGTTCGCGAGGCCCAGAACCTGATGGCCAGCGACGGCCCCATCGCCGAGATCGCCGATCATCTGGGCTATGCCGACCCGGCGCATTTCACCCGGGCCTATCGCCGCTGGACCGGCTTTTCACCGCGCGCCCATCGCCGGATGCTCCTCAGCGCCGCCGCGCCCGCACCTGTACCAGATCAAACCGCTGATGGCTGCCCCGCGCGTTTCAGGCGGGAAGACAGGCAAGCCTGAGCGTCAAACCTCCCCGCTCGGGATCATCGGACCCGCACCCGTTTTTCAGTCCTCGCTGCAGCCGCAGCCGCCAAGCCGGTGATCCATCATGACCGAGGGCTGGTCGCAGCCCGCCTCGCCCACGATCCGCGCGGGCACCCCGGCAACGGTCGAACAGGGCGGCACGTCCTGCAACACCACAGACCCCGCCGCGATCCGCGAGCAATGGCCGACATGGATGTTGCCCAGAACCTTGGCCCCGGCCCCGATCAGCACGCCGTCGCCGATTTTCGGGTGACGGTCGCCATCGTCCTTGCCGGTCCCGCCCAGCGTCACCGAATGCAGCATCGAAACGTTGTCGCCCACCACGGCGGTCTCGCCGATCACGATGGAATGGGCATGGTCGATCATGATCCCCTGCCCCATCCGCGCCGCCGGGTGAATGTCGACGCCAAAGCACTCCGAAACACGCATCTGCACCAGATAGGCCATGTCCTGTCGGCCCCGCCGCCAAAGCCAGTGCCCCACCCGATAGGCTTGCAGGGCCTGGTACCCCTTGAAGAAGAGGATCGGCTGGATATAGCGATGGCAGGCCGGATCGCGGTCGTAGACCGCCGTCAGATCTGCCCGCGCCGCCCGGCCGAGCCCCGGATCGTCGGCATAGGCCGCATCGGCGATCTCGCGCAACAACTGCTCGGACATGTCGCCGGAGGAGAGCTTCATCGCAAAGCGGTAGGCCAGCGCGTCGTCGAACCCGGCATGGTGCAACAGGCTCGAATGCATCAGCCCGCCCAGCAGGGGTTCGGCGCGCACGGCCTCCTCGGCCTCGTCGCAGATCCGTTTCCAGACCGGGTCGAGTTCGGCAAGGCGCGGCTTGATCTCGGGCATGGGCGTTCCCTTTCGTGTGCGCCCCATCCTACAGCAGATCCGGCCCCGCTTCCAAGATCAAGCCGCACACGCGCGCAGACGTGACCGCGCCCGGCCCGCCCGGACGCCGAACCGACCTGCCGGCGCCCGTTTTCGCGGCGGCCTTCGGTTCAGCCCGGCTGCGGGAAGGCCGCCTTCCAGTCCCGCCAGGCCGCCAGCGCCGCGAAAACCTGCGCCAGGCAGCGACAATACTCCGGCTCGTCCAGTGAGGGTTCGGGCGGCAGCGCCCCGCGCTGAACCAGTGCCATCAGCGATCCGTTTCCCCAGCGCGGATGGCCGCGCCCGAACCGCTTGCGATAGGCATCCGCCGCCTCGGCCCGCAAGAGCATCGCCTGGATCGCCCCGGCACGGTCGGCCTGCGGCAAGGCATAAAGCGCCCGCGCCGCGGCCACTGCATCTCCATGAAGCACTGGACGCATCCCGCCGCCTCAGACGCTGGCCGGAATCGTCAGTTCGGCGAAATGGACGGCAAGCCGCACGGTGCCGCCGGAAAAGTCGCCGCCCTCGGGCGTCAGGGTCAGCGGCATCGGCGCGTAGCCCGTCAGGGGCGAGCCCAGAACCCCGTGCACATAGGAATTGAGCCCCAGGCCCAGGCCCGCGCCGAATCGGTTGTCCGATCCGTCCGCGCCCAGCCGCCAGGCGGAAAGCGTGCCCGAGATCGCCTCGATCACCCGCCCGGTCACGCCGAAAACGGTCGCATGGGACGGGATCACCACCCCCGTGTCCTGCGCCCCTCCGGGCGTCAGGACATGGTCGAACTCCAGCACCCGCAGCGCAATACCTGCGCCCGAGGCCGAAACCGCCGCGCCGATGGCGGCCCAGGCGCTGCCGGTCCAGCGCATGTCCGCGCCCGCATCGACCACATAGGCCCGCCAGCCGGGCAGCGGGGCGACGAAGACCCAGCCGCCATTGTCCTGCACCGCGATCCGGCCGTCCTTTCCCTCCCAAAGGCCCTCGCCCCCGGCCGGAACGCCCCAGGCCTGACCGTCCGGCGCCCCCATTGGCGGGGCCGAAACGGTGACGCTTTGCAGCCGAAGCTGCACCAGCGCGTCGAGCCGGGTCAGCGCCTCGTTCACGGTCACATGTTTCTGAGACTGCGCCGCCTGCAGCAGCGGAAGCGACAGGTTCGGGGTGTCAGCCATCGATCTCGATCCTCCGATAGGGTCCGGGTCCGAACTGCTCGGACAGTTGCGCCACCTCGAGGGCGTAGGGCGCTGTCATCCCGTCTGCCGCCTGCATGGCCGCGGTATAGGTCCAGCCTGTTGCGGCGACAGTTTCGGTCCGCAGCACCGCACCTTCGCCGGACTTCACCAGCACCGTATAAAGCTCGCGCTCTTCGCCCAGCGGCACCTCGACCGAGGCCCAACTGTCGCCGTCCACCCGCGTGCGGCGTACCCAGCTCAGCTTCAGATCGCCGCCGGGCGCTCGCACCGCCTTAAGATGACAGGGGGCATAGGGCCGAAGCCCGATCCCGTCGAAGGCCAGCCGGATATGGTCGTAGCTCGGGTCGTCATAGGCCCGCGTCCCGGGGCCGATCCGGTAATGCCGTGCAAGCCCCCGCGCCGACGCGGCAAGCGCGATCTGAGGCACCCGCGCATCAAGCAGCACGACGGTGCTTCCCACGGGCCAGATCTCGGGCATGTCGGCCTCGGTCCCGGCCTGCCCGCGAAGCCTCAGCCTCAGCTCGTAGGTTCGCGGCCCGATCAGTTCGGCTTCGGCGAACTGGAATACCTCCCAGCCCCCGGGTCCGCCCGCCCCGATCGCCGCGACATTGGCCCCGGCCAACAGATCGGCCTCGCCGACCGAGGCGAGACTGCCCGCCGCAAGCTTGACCCGAAGCGCGGGCCCCCGGTCCCAACGGCCGGGTTCGGCTGCCGCAAGCGGCGTCTCGGTCAGTCCGATCACTGCGGACCGGTCGAGCGTCGCGTTCAACGTGTAGCCCGCATCCTCGATCGCCGTGTAGACGTCGACCGTACCGGGCCAGGGGGTCGCGACCGCCGCGACATGGGGCGCATGGGGGACTTCCTCGCCGGTCAGAAGCGGCAAATCGAGGAAAACCGCATGCACCGGCACCGGCGCAACAAACGCGGCCTGGGCCACGCCGCGATCCTCGAAGCGCGGCGGCAGGTAAAGTCCCCGCTCGACCCGCACTGCCTCGATCTGCCGCGTATCCGCCAGATCGACCCGGTCGATCCGGTAGTCGCCGGATGGCAACTGCATCACATCGCCCGCCCCCACGGACAGCGTCGACAGCGGCAAGGCCAGCCGCACCCGATCGCGCGCCACTCGCGATTCCGACAGCCAGCGCTCGACGACGGCCTGCCCCTCGGCCGCAGTCAGAACCAGCGGCACTTCGCTGACAGAGACCGACCGGCTGGCCTCGTCGGGAAAGATCGCCTCGGCCGCCCGGGTCTCATAGGCGCCGTCGGCCTCGACAAAGGACAGGCGCACCCGTCCGGCGGTCTCGGCCCCCGGGGTCCGGCTGTGTTCGATATCGCCGGCCAGATCACCGGTCCGGGCCAGCTCGGCGGGGTCGAGGACGACCCCGGCCCGCCCGTCGCGATTGAAGAACACGATCCGGCCGTCGCGCTCGGCAGCCTCGATGCCATAGGCCAGCATCAAGGGCTGCAACGCCGACCGTGCCCCGGCCAGGTCGCTGACCGCATAGCCCCGTACCAGCCCGTAGACATCGGACACATCCAGATCGGTCACCCCCGAGGCGGTGCAGATCTCGCGGATCACGGCATCCAGAGCCTGCGCCGAAGCACGCCCGTTCAGCCAGTGCCCACGCCCGTAATTGTCGCCATCCGACCAAAGCGTCCGGTTCCCGGGAAACTGCGGATAGGGCCGCGCGTCCCAGGCCCAGACAAGCGCCCGCGACAGATCCACCATCGGCCCGCCGTAAAGCGGCGAAACCGGGTTCACCGCCGGGTCGGCCCAATAGCCCAGCAGCGCCCGCAGATACTGGTGCTGGATCAGGTCGTCGCGCGCGCCGGTCGAATAGGGCGGCAACGCGCTTTCCGAGGATTTGGCGTCGCTGAAAAGGTTGGGCGCGTTGGTCCCCTTGTCGACCGCCGGGCACCCGAGTTCTGTGAACCAGATCGGTTTCGATTGCGGAACCCAGGCCGTCGGCGTCGCACTGCGAACCCCATCGATCCGGTCGTGATGGGCGCGCTGCCACCAGCTGCGGATGTCCTTGTAGCGCCAGACCCAGGGCTCGCCATGGGTGCCATCGGTGATCGCGCTTCGGATCTGCGCATCGCGGGCGGCCTGCGAGGCATAATACCAGTCGAACCCTTCTCCACCCTCGATATTCGCGCGCAGATAGTCCAGATCGTGGATCGCGCCCCAGGCGGCATCGGCATGATCGTCGCCGTCGCGCCAGTCCGACAGGGGCATGTAGTTGTCGATCCCGATGAAGTCGATCGCCGGGTCCGCCCAGAGCGGATCGAGATGGAAATGCACGTCGCCCGGAGCGGTCTCGGGGTGATAGCCGAAATATTCGCTCCAGTCGGCGGCATAGCCGATCTTGCAGCCGGGCCCGAGGATGGCACGCACGTCCCCGGCCAGCGCACGCAGGGCATCAACCGCCGGAAATCGCCCGGACCCGCCGCGGATCGTCGTCAGACCGCGCAGCTCGGACCCGATGCAGAAGGCCGACACGCCCCCCGCCAACGCGCAAAGATGGGCATAGTGCAGGATGAAGCGTCGATAGCTCCAGTCATCGGTTCCGGCATAGGCAACGCTCTGTCCCGAGGCCGTAAAATCCTCCGGCCGTGCCGTGCCGAAGAACAGCGCAACCTCGTCTTCCGCGAACCGCGTGCCATCCGTGGTGAAGGGATGGGCAGGAGCGAAATTCAGCGTGATGCGGCCGCGCCAGGGCAAGGGCGGCTGACCTGCCGCGCCCGTATAAGGGTCGATCAGCGCATTGCCCGGCAGCTGGTCCATGAGGATGAACGGGTAGAAAACCGGGGCCTGACCGCGCGCCTTCAGCGCCTGGATCGCCTCGATCACGCTGGCATCGGCAGGTGTGCCACCATAGATCGGTCGCCCGTCGACATGGGGCACGATCTCGGCCGCGCTCCGGCTCAGACCCGCCACCCGCCAGGGCATAGGGTTGCCGTCGAAGCCGGTCTGTTCGACCTTCGGCCGAAGCCGCGCGACCGGCGCGCGCAGATCCGAAGCGAACCAGCTCACCACCAGCGAAACCGAGCCCACGTTGGGCAATTCGCCCTGCAGCATGTCAAGCGATGTGGCGATGTCGGTCTTGCCGCTTGGCGAATTGACGTTCGCCGATACCGCCTGACCCGGCCCGTAAGAGAAATGAACCGGCGTTGTCGCCAGGGCATATTCGCCGGTGCCCGGGATCAGCGACACGCCCTGCACCAGCGCGGGCAGATCGTCCGTCGTTCCCGCCGCCCGCCGCACGACCTCGAAGGACAGTTGCGGCACGCGGTTGCCGAAGCGCGCCAGCTCCATGTCCTCGATTACCACATAGGCGATGCCGCGATAGGCCGGAGCCCGGCCCGGCCCTTCGACCGCCTCGATCAGCGCATCGGGCAGCTGGTCTTCGGACCCGTCATAGACGCGCAGAGTCAAGGATTGCGGCTCGATCTCGGCGCCATCGGCCCAGATCCGGCCGACCCGGGCGATCTGGCCCTCGCAGAGTGCGATCCCCAGACTGACCGAATAGCTGTATTCCTTGACTTTGGGCTTGCTCGGCGCGCCTTTTCCGCCGCCATGCGTGCTGACCGTCTCGCGGAAGCGCGAGGCCCAGATCACCTGACCCGCCACCCGCGACCGCCCCCATAGCCGGCCGACGGCCGCGCCCTCGCTGGCGCCGGTCAGGCGAAACCTCTCGACCTTGCCGGTCTCGACCGCCTGCGATCCGCTGCCCAGAAGCTGCTGGTCGATCACCCGGCCCAGCGTGGCGCCCACGGCCCGTCCAAGAACCGCGCTCGACAGCCCCAGAACCGACCCGCCCAGCGCCGAGCCGGCTGCGGCTCCGGCCGCCGACAAAACGATCGTCGCCATGGGTCAGATCCCCTCGGGAAAGGCAAAGCGGGCCACGATCCGCCGCGCCCAGGGCTGGGAAAGCGAGCTTTCGACCACCCCGCGCCCCGAATAGGCGTGGATGAAACTCGGCGCCTCTTCGACCCGTCCCTGAACGCCCAGATGTTTGGCAACAGTGTCGTCGCGCATCCGGAACAGGATCACATCGCCCTCGGCAGCCTCTTCCAGCGGTTTGGCGATCAGATGCCGCCCGGCCGCGCGCCACAGGATCTCTTCGCCCTGAGGCTCGGACCAGTCCGGCGTATAGGGCGGCACTTCTTCCGGCTCGCGACCGTAAAGCGACCGCCAGACACCGCGCAGAAGCCCGAGGCAATCCGCCCCGGCGCCGCGCACCGATCCCTGATGCCGGTAGGGCGTCCCGATCCAGCGGCGCGCCTCATTGGCGGCGCGTTCTCCCATGATGGTCATGATTTCAGACTTCCCCCGTCGTTCAGCCCCGAGCGGGTCGGATAGCTCATCAGCCAGTCCTCGCCCGGAATATGCGGAAACCCTCTGAAGTTGAGGAAATTATCGAACTTGTCCCGGCAGGTCTCTGCCCGCCGGTCGCAGCCCGCGACCAGCCGCAGACTGTCGCCCGCCAGGACGGTGCCGCGGATCTCGGTCCAGAGCTCGATCACCCGGACCCCGCTTTCCTCGCGGTCTCCCTTGATCGCGCCCACCAGCCCCGCCGCTGGCCCCGACACCACCTCAAGTCGCCCCTGTTCGAACCAGCGCGGCGCAAAACCCGACAGTCCGGCGATCCGGAACAGGCGTCGTCCGGTCACGCTTGCCACAGGAACGACAGTCGAGAAATCGGGATGAGCGGTGTCGAAGCGGCAGGCCGCATCGCCCAGAACCGCCCCGCAGGGCGCCTGATAGACCAGACCCTGCGGCTGGTTCAGCCCCTCGGCCAGACCGCGCAGTTCGGCCTCGAAGGCGCCGGCCGTCCGGGTCATCTCGCCCAGCGTGCCGGTAAAGATCAGCGCATGCTGGACGGGATCGCGCCAGTTCACCATCCAGATCCTCAGCGCCGCGCCGTCATAGCGCCCGGCCGAAATGTCCTCTTCGGTGATCGCCTCCGAACTCAGCGCCGAGACTGCCGCCGAGTTGTCGACCGAAAGGCCGGTGGTCTGGCTCAGCGCCCGTGCCGTCATGCCGGTATCGGCGCGGAAGGTGATGCCCGCGAAGGCCAGATCGCGGTCGTGATCGGTAAAGCCCATGACCACGCCGTCCTGGCGCGTCAGCGCCCAGGCCCTGGCAAGCGTCGTTGCGCCACTTTCCAGATGGGCCTGCAATGTCGCCGACAGCGGCATCAGATCCGCAGCTCCACGACCGGGACCGAGGGGACTTCGCCCGCCCGGAAACTCTCGACCGAGGTCTGGATCCGATCGGTATCGAACCGCACCGGCACGTCGAACTCGAACCCGGCGGTCACCACCGCGCCCATCGCCGGGGGCTCGGCCAGCGTCACGATCCCGGTCGAGGCCTCGACGCCGAAATCGACCGGGGCGAACAACGTGCGTCCGTCGACCGCGACGGTCACCGTACCGGCCACCGGCTTGGCGATCGGGCGCACATAGGACTGGCCGCCCGAAGCATAGGTTTTCCTCAACTGAAACTGGACGGTGTCGGCATCGCCGATCCCGATCACCTGATCGCCGGAACCAACCTCGCCCGACGGACGGCAAGACTTGTAGTCGGACCAGTCCTTCCAGCGGAAGCCGTAAAGCTGGCCGCGCCGTGCCTCGAAGAAGGCGACCAACTGCTCGACATCGTCGAGCGAACTCATTGCGACACCGGCATCGTAGCGCCGCCGCGCATGTTCCCAGGGGGTGTTGCGTTCCTCATAACCATTGGCCAGCGTCACGATCTCTGTTCGGCGCTCCGGACCGCCGACCGACCCGAAACTCAGATTGGCCGGGAAGCGGACTTCATGAAATGCCATGGGCTCTGTCCTCCTTCACCTGTTTCGCTGGCCGCGCGACAGCAGGCGGCTCATTTCGGCCGCGATTTGGCTTTGGCTGCGCGCGAAGCCCTGAACGTCAGGCGTGCTGATGTTCATGACGATCTGAATCGGGCGCGACGACCCGCTCCCGTCCGACCGGACCCCCAACCGGCCATCGGCCCCGCGCGACAGCGGCAGGATCGCTTCCGGCCCCGCCTCGCCCATCAGTCCGGTCGCGCCCCGCATCGGGAAATAGGTCGCCTGGCCGACGATGCCGCCCGAGGCAAAGGGAATGACCCGACCTTGCGAGAAGGGCGCACCCCGGGCAAAGGGAAGTGCGGCGCCCAGAAGCCCCTCGATACCGCCGGCAAGCAGGCCGCCCAGCTGGTTCTGCACCGGCTTGACCGCCGCAGCATAGGTCGCATTCGCAACCGAGTTTGCGACCGATTTCAATGCATCCGACAGTTTCATCCCGTCGAAGACCAGCCCGTCGAAAGCCCCCCTCAGGCCGCGACCGATGGCATTCGACAACGAACTGACCTCGCGGTTCGTCAGCGTCAGCGAGTCCCGCATCCGCACAAGTTCCACCTCGAAGGCCGCGGCCGTACCGCTCGCTCCCCCCAAGGTCGTCTCCAGCGCGTCCAGTTGCGCCTCGAAAGCCTCGATATCCTCAGGCTCGGCCATGGCCTATCCTTCGTCCCGCAGTTTATCCGGAAAGGCGCGGGCCAGTTCCTCCAGCCGCGCACGGCTCATGGGGGCAGGCCCGCCTTCGGCCCCCAGCATCAACATCAGTTCCGCGGGTGTGAGCTCCCAGAACTCGGAGGGTCTCAGACCGAGACCGCGAATGCCCGCCCGCATCAGGCCGCCCCAGTCAAAGCCCATCTTGCTTTGCCTCCGGCAAGGTGAAGGCCCGGGCCAGAAGCTGCGCGGCGGCCTGGGCCGCGGCGATCGGACCGCCGCCGATATCGGCTTCGGCAAGGTCGGCGGTCGTGCCCTTCCAGCCGCCTCCCCGAAGCCCGGCCAGCAACAGCGCAATCACGTCGCGCGTCGCGAAATGCCCTTCCTCGTAGCGCTCGATCAGGGTCAGCAGGGTGTCGGCGCCCAGCGCCGCCTCCAGCTCGGCCAAGGCACCAAGCGTAAGCTTGAGAACCTGCCGTTCTCCGTTGACCATCAGCGCGACTTCGCCTGCATGGGGGTTTGGCATGCTTACATCGCCGTAAAGTTGAGGACACCGGCCGAAGCAAGCGTCATTTCATAGGTGGCTTCGCCATTGTGGCTGCCGGCATATTCCAGGCTGCTGACCTGAAACCGTCCCTCGACAATCCCGAAGTCCGGGATCACCAGCTGGAAGACCGGCATCAGACCCTCGAAGAAGACCTCGCGGGCGCGAGCGTCGGTCTCGGCATCCTTGAAGACCCCCGATCCGGTGATGGCGGCCGACTTGACCCCCGCGCCCGACAAGAGCTCGCGCCACCCGCCCTGGCTTTCCAGACTGGTCACGTCCACCGGCTCGGCGTTGAAGCTGATGCGCGAGGCCCGCAGACCCGCAAAGGTCGAGAAATCTCCCGCGCCCGAGATATCGACCTTGATGAGAAGATCCTTGCCGTTCTGCGCCGTCATTTCGCGTACTCCAGGTATGTCATTCAATCGTCCTCGACCCGGACGGAAAACCGCAGGTCGATGCGGCGCTGATCCTGCGCGCCGACACGTCGGGCGCGGGCGCGGTCGAACCAAAGTCCGACCACCCTGCCCCGAGCCAGCGCCAGCGGCGCCTCGGTCAGGGCATCGGAAATGGCTCCGGCAGCGGCCTTCGCCCGGGCGAAGCCGGCCTCTTCGCTGACGACCGAGATCGTCACAAGATGCAGCGCGCCGTTTGCGCCCTTGTCGGAGGCATCGCGGACCTCTTCCGGTCCGAGACTTACATAGATCGGCGGAAGACGGCCCGCGGGCACGGCGTCATAGACCGCCTCGCCCACGATCGCGGACACGGCGGCATGCCCCGAAATCCGCTGAAAGATCGCGGCCTGCAAGGCGGCCGCCACGCCATAGCTCATGCCGCCAACTCCTCTTCGGCAAGGCAGGCCAGATAGTGCCCGCGCGCGTCATGCTCGGTCACCGCACGGATGCGGAAGAGCCGCTGTCCCTCGCGGAACCTCTGACCGGCGACGGGCCGTTCCGGCGCGCCCGGAGGCGCGCCGCGGACCACGATCCGGTACAGCACCCGCGACAAGGCCAGCTCTTCGCCGACCTGCTCGCCCCCGCTGCGTACGGCAACCTCGGCCCACAGCGTGCCGCGGGTCACCCAGGTTTCGGAAAAGCCTCCGGCACCATCGGCGACCTGCACCGGCACCTCCAGCGCCAGGCGGCGGCTCAGGATCGGCGACCGCGCCATCACGCGCCCCCCGGTGTCAGCCGCAGCCTGCGCCAGCGGTCGGTCAGGGCTGCGATCCCGAAGGGCATCGCGCCGCCGCCGACGGTCTGCTCCAGCCGGTTCTCGTAATAATGGGCTGCCAGCAGCAGCACGGCATGACCCAGATCCTCGGGCACCGCCGCCCAGTCGGGACCGAAGCCCGCCTCGAAATCGATCTCGGCGCTGCCCTCGAAGGGAATGCCGGGCATCGCGCCGCCCGTGCCCCGCACCACCGGCAGATGCGCATCGGCCAGCAAGTGATAGCGCTCGGGGGCGACCGGCACCGCCACGCCGCCTCGGTCGACGATCCGGATCTCGGTCACCGCCCGCACCGGAGCGACCGGCAAGGACTGACTGCCGCCCCGGCGCCAGCCATAAAGCACATAGCTGAAACTTCGGGAAATCAGCACCTTGCCGGTCCGCGCCTCGATGGCCGCCAGCGCCGCGCGCAGCAGCGTCTCCAGATAGGCATCCTGATCCCCGGCATCGGCAAAGCCGGTTCCGAGGCGCAGATGCGCCTTGAACTGCGCAAGCGGAAGCGCCGCAGCCGCCACCGTCGTCTGCTCTATCAGCATCATCTTTTCCGTCTCTCCGCTGTCGCTCGACGCGAGGTTGACGCGCGCCGGCCCGTCCCGCTCCGATGGAGGGAGCACCGGGGCGGGCCCCGGGGGGCCGGCGCGCATCTCACCGGCCCGGTACCGGGGCCGGGTTTGCTGGTGGGGACCCGATCCGCCGGTGTCAGGCGACCGAGAACTTCAGCACCTTGATTGCGGCGAAGTCGCTGACATCGCCGCCCACGCGCTTGGTGGCGTAGAAAAGCACATGCGGCTTGGCCGAGAAGGGATCGCGCAGCACCCGCAGATCGGGGCGCTCGGCGACGGTATAGCCGGCCTGGAAGTCGCCAAAGGCAATGGCCGTCGCGTCCGGCGCGATGTCGGGCATGTCCTCGGCGATCAGCACCGGATAACCCAGCAGCCGCGCGGGCTCGGCCGCGGCCAGACCGTCCGACCACAGGAACCGCCCGTCCGCATCCTTCATCTTGCGCACCGCGCCCGCGGTCTTCGAGTTCATCACGAAGCTGCCATTCGCCCGATAGACCGCGCCCAGCGAATAGACCAGATCGAGGATCGCGTCCGAAGGCGCGCCCACGTCGAAATCGCCATCGGCGCCGGTCGCGACATAGCCCAGGCTTCCCCAACTCCAGCTCGCCTCGGCGACCTTGGGATGGCTGAGAAACCCGCGCGGCTTGTCGGTCCCGTCGCCCAGAATGAAGGCCGCGGCCTCGGCCCGCGAGAACTTGTCGGCAATCCGGCCAGCCAGCCAACCCTCGATATCGAAGGCACTGTCGTCCAGCAGGCGCTGGCTGACCTTCGGCATCGCCGACAGTTCGTGCAGCGGGATCGTCACCCGCTCGATCTGTGGCGTCCCGGTCTCGACCTGGCTGCCGGTCTCGCTCGACCAGCCCGAGCCGGTATCCGAATGATCGACCAACACGTCATAGGAACTGGCCTCGACCGTCACCACCTGGGCAATCGACCGGATCGAGGCCGTTGCGGTCAGCACCGACTTGATCGTACTGGCCGTCTCGGGGTCGATCAGATAGCCGCCCTCGCCGGCGACGGCCGTCGACATGGCCTTGCCCTCGAATTCGAGCCCGCGCAGCGCATCGTCGTCTCCAGACCTCAGATAGGCGCCGAAGGCCTTCTTGTGGGGCACCTCGATCTCGACGGCGCGGGACAGGGCGGGACGACCCGCCGTGACTTGTGATTTCCGGTCGAACATGGTCAGTCGCTCTTCCTGTTGCTTGAGTCTCGATTTCACTTCCGACTGGAAGCCCCTGAAATCGATCAGGAAGTCCTCCAGAGCTTCACGCATCTCCATAGCGGGACCATGGGCCCGCCCGGCCTTGATTTCGGTCTCGGTCATGTTGGCAGTCCTGTCTGGGAATGAGACTTGAAGAGGGGGCTAGCCTTCGGCCAGCATCCGGCGGGCGCCCGCAAAGGCCTCCGCCAGGTCGCGCAAGAGCTCCTCCGCGGTGCCCTCCGCCTTGGTGCCGACACGCGCGTCGGCCAGCATCGGAAAGGTCACCAGCGACACCTCCCACAGCTCCAGCTCGGCCAGCAGACGGTGCCCGCTGTCATCCTTGCCGGCGCGCTTGGTCCGATAGCCGATCGACAACCCGTCGATGGCACCCGCCGCGACCAGCGCCACCGCCTCGCGGCCCCGTGTCACATCGGTCAGGATACGGCCCTTGACATACAGCCCGCGGGCATCCTCGCGCACCTCGTCCCAGACGCCGATCGGCTCGCAAGGGTCGTGCTGCCAAAGCATCTTCACCCGCCGACCTTCGCTGCCCATCTGCCGCAGGCAGGCTGTGTAGGCGCCGCTCTGGACGATATCGCCCCCGTAATCGGCGGCGCCGAACACCGAGGCATAGCCCTCGATCACCGCGCCGTCCTTCAGCGCCAACGGCAAGGCATCGTTCTTGCAGAACTTGCGTTCGAGCGCGATGCCATTTTCGTACTCCTTCATCACCTCTGTCCTCTTCGCTTCTAAGGCGTCGAAATGGCGGACAGGATCGAGGCGATACCCTCGGCCAGGATCACCGCCACGATCCCGTAGACCGTCAGCCACATGCGCTTTTCGATCTGGTCCAGCATCTCCTCGATGCGTTTCAGGCGGTATTCGAGGGCGCTCCAGCGCTCCTCCATCACCCGCTCGCTGGCCTCGATCCGGATATGCGTCGCGTCGAACGGGGCGTAGAGAAACCGCGAGCCGGACCGTTGCCCGGCCACCCTCACCTGCCCTCCGGCCGCCTCGGCAGGCCGAGCAGCGCGCGTTTCTCGTCCTCGGTCAGGAAGTCGGCTTCGGAGATTCTCTTCCATTGCGTATCCCGCTCTGCGGCCAGCGCCGGCACCTGATCGAGATCGGGCCGGAGCGCGACCGCGCCGCCGTCGAAATGGGTCAGGAACTCGGCCACCGCTCCGGCGACCTTGGCCACCAGCGGGACCACGGTCAGCCGGTAAAAGGCACGGTTTGCCTCCTGGTAATTCGCGTAAGTTGCCTCGCCCGGAATGCCCAACAACATGGGCGGCACACCGAAGGCCGTGGCAATCTCGCGGGCCGCGGCCTCCTTGGTCTTCTGAAACTCCATGTCCGAGGGCGAGAACCCCATCGGCTTCCAGTCGAGCCCGCCCTCCAGCAACATCGGCCGCCCGGCATTGGCCGCGCCCTGATGATAGGACAGCATCTCGTCCTGCAGCCGGGCATATTGTTCCTCGCTCAGCGTCGACTGACCGTCGCCGCCGTGATAGACGATTGCCCCGGAGGGCCGCGCGGCGTTGTCCAAGAGCGCCTTCGACCAGCGCGAAGCAGAGTTGTGCACGTCGATGGCCGTGGCGGCCGCCTGCATCGCCGACAACCCGTAATGGTCGTCCTGCGGATGGAAGTTCTTGATGTGGCAGATCGGCGGAACCGCCCCGGTCATGTCGAACCGGTGCTTGCGCGCGCCCACCATGTAGTCATAGGCGACCGGCCAGCCATCGGCCCCCGGCACCAGCCGCATCCGGTCCGACCGCAGCACATGCAGCTCGAACGGCAGCCCGCCCTCGCCGCCCACGGCCTCGAGATAGCCGTTTCCCGACAGCAGCAACTGCCCGTAAAGCGCCTCCAGCAATTCGGCGCGTCCCTGCGCCGGGTTCGGCCGCTTCAGCAACTCCAGCACGGGATGCGCCTCGTAGCGTCGCTCGTCGTCCTGGCAGATCAGCGGCAGCGCCGCCGCGGATTCCGCGATCAGCTTGACCGCGCGAAAGCCCACGGGATTGCCGTTGAACCCGGACCTGATCAGCGAACTGGTGTCGCGGGGCGTCCAGGCCGCGCGCCCCGCCCCCGCCCAGGCGATCACCGGGCCGGTGGCCGAGGCCTTGGTTTCGGGCAGTCGTTCCGCCGCGCGGCGGAAAAGTTTGAATTTCATTGCAGATCATCCTCCGATTTCCGTCGGCTCCGCCGACGACCGGCCCAAAAGCAGCGGCGAAGACCCGGGACAGTCCCCGGTTAGGTCCGAACATGGTTCGACCGGCGCCGGGCCGCGGCCCGGCCCGCAAGGACGGGTGTGCCGAATTAGAGCCCGCGCACCCTCGGCCGCCGCCACTGCGCCGCCGGGGCGATCATCAGGTCGTTGATCGCCCAGACCAGCGCATCCACCCGGTCCGGGCTGCCCTTGCCCTCGTACCCCCGCGCCGTCATGTGGCACATCTGCTCTTCCAGAACTTGCAGACCCCGCAGGTGCCTGACCCGGCCTTGCTCGTAAAGCGCGGCCACCGGCTCGGCCCGGGCGATCTTGCCCCGCGTCGCGCGAACCGCGCGGAAAGGCACCATGGGGTCGAGCTGGCGGATCACCGTCTCGACCAGATCGCCGCCCTGGTTCACCTCGGCGACCAGCCGTTCGGCGCCAAAGCGCTCCATCGCCTCGATGGCGACCGTCGCCCAGGCCGTCGGGGCGACGCCGCCGATGCTGACATCCTCCAGCACATAGGCGCACCAGGTCTGCGGCGGCCCCTGCATCCTGACCCCGGCCACCACAATCCCGCATTCGTCCGAGCTGTCCCGGCTCGTGACCGGCGGATCGACGGCAACCACGATCCGGTCCAGCGGCGGCGCCTCGTCGACCCTCAGCGCCTCGATCCGGCTCAGCGTCCAAAGCGCGCTGTCCGCTTCGTCAAGAAGCACGCCGTCAAGTTCCTGCCGCCCGAGCCGGGTGCCCGCATAGCGGGTCCGGACCGCCTCGAGGAACGAGGCCGCCAGATTGGCCCGGTTGGCCTCGGTCGGCGCGTGGGTGACCACGGTCGAGGGGTTCGCGAGGATCGACTTCAGCACTGCCACGTTGCGCGGCGTCGTCGTCACGCATTGCCGCGGAGCCTGCCCCAGCCGCAGCCCGAACTGCAACATGTCCCAGGTCTCTTCGGCCCGCTTCCATTTTGCCAGCTCGTCCGACCAGGCGGCATCGAATTGCGGCCCACGCAGCGAATCCGGGTCATGCGCCGAAAACACCTGCGCCACCGCACCATTCGGCCAGACCAGCCGCCGCCGCGTTGCTTCCCAGTTCGGCCGCCGGTCGGGAGGCGAACAGGCCAGAATGCCGCTTTCGCCGAACACCATGACCTCGCGGGCCTCGTCGACGGTCTCGCCGACCAGGGCCACCCGCCGGGCCCGGCCTTCGTCAAGCGGCCTTGCGCCCTCGACCTGCGACCGGACCCATTCAGATCCGGCCCGCGTCTTGCCCGAGCCCCGGCCGCCCATGATCACCCAGGAGCGCCAGTCGCCTTCGGGCGGCAGCTGATGCGGCAACGCCCAGAACTCGAAGAGATATGGCAGCGCCAGCAGCGCCGAGTCATTCAACCCCTCCAGAAAGGCGGCCTGCATCTCGGGTGTCGCGCAGGCGATCCAGTCGGCGCCCGACTTCAAGGCGTGCCTGTTCAAGATCAAGCGCTTGGATTCCGCCTTCAGACCCGCTTTCTGCATTCAGCCGCCTCTCAACCCGCTGCCGTTCGTCGAACGCCGTCTGTGCCGCCTTCCCGAGATCGTTCAACGCCCCGCGCAGCATGCGGGCACGCTCGGAATTGCCGGCCTCGATTTCCTCGATCAGTTCGTTCAGGGCGCGGATCGTGCGCCTGTAATGTTCTTCTGCTTCCTCAAGCAGCGCCCACGCCGCCGCGCCGCCCGCTTCAGGAGAGGGATCATTTGTCATCGCATCTGCCTGATTGGTCCGCCCAGCGCAGGAAGAAGACAACAAAAAGGCGGCCTCCGGGGGTCCCCCGGGCCGCCAAACCCACGTCTTCCAGCATGTCCGAAGGTATACCCCAGACCGCTCGCAGAGTCAAGAAGTTTAATGCTAACAAGAGGTTAACATTGCATAACCCGGCATGGTCCGGGCAGGTGTCCCGCAAACCGCCTTGCGTCCGATGCCCCATGCCCCAAGACCGCCCGCATCCGTCAACCGGAACGCGGACCGGGCTTCACGCACCGGCCCGGCACGAACGCCCCCGCCCCTGCTTGTCGAATGGTATCGGGCCACGAACGCCCCTATGATGGCGCTCTCAATCCTGACAGGTTCGGAAAAACGAAATGATCCACGTCGTCACGACCTGCCCCGACATCGACAGCGCCCGGGCCATCGCGCGTGCCGCACTCGACGGCAGGCTCGCGGCCTGCGCCAACATCCTGCCCGGCGTGGTCAGCCTGTTTCACTGGCAGGGCCGCATCGACGAAGAGCCCGAACTGCAACTGACGCTGAAGACCGACGACCGGCACCGCGCCGCGCTGGTCGCGCTGATCGCCGAAAGCCATCCCTACGACCTGCCGGTCATCACCTGGGAAACGGTCGAAACGACGCCCGAGTCCGCAGCCTGGCTGACCGCCGAAACGACAGCCTGACCGCCGGGCGCGCGCAGCAAGTCCGGTAGGCGTCCGGTCCGGCAGCCTCAGGCGGGTTCCTTCAGCGCCTCCAGACGGACACCCACGGCGCACCACCCGGGCAGCCGGTCGGCGCCGGTCACCTGATGGCCCATCCAGCGCATGCACTCCTCGGCGCGGCCGCAATGGGCGCAGGCCGCCACCAGTTCCGAATATTCGCCCCGCCCCAGTTGCCCGGACCGGAGAGCATCATTGAGATTGACCCCGATGGTGCGCGCCATCCCCTGGGTCAGCCAGAAATGTTTCGACAGCCTGCCCTGGTCTTCCATCGCCCTCAGGCGGACACCAACCGTGCCCGCATCGCCTCCAGAAGATCCTTGTTGCGGCAGAACCCCGGCGTCTCGTCGGCCCCGGCATCGTGAGACCCGAGCCAGCCCTTGCATTGCGAGGGATCGGTGCAACCGAGGCAGCGCGAGACGGTATCTTGCATGTCTTCGGGGGTCCAGCGACCGGCCATGGTCTCTTCGTCAAGATCCACGCCAAGCACTTCTGCCATCTTTTCAACCAGATGGGCGTGTTCGTCGTATTTGGTTTGACCCGACATCGAAGGTCTCCTGTCGATTTCGAATTGATGGAACTAGACCGCAAGAGCCCGCGGGGCGCCTTGATGCGTGTCAAATCGGGGCCCGGGCCGGACCACGGACGCAACAGCGGCGCTGTATACGTATCGGCCAATGCCGACCAAGACCGCTTCACAAGCCGACCGCTGACGGCTAGCCTTGCGCCATGTTCAGCATCGAGCACGATTTCGACGCCACAATCATCACCCTGGTCGACGAGGGTCCGCAGCATCTGCAGGAGGACGTGACGATCACGGCCTTCGAGGATTGCGTGACGGTCGAACAGCTGGACCCGCACACCGACAGGGTCCAGAAGATCACCCTGTCACTGGCCCAGCTACACGAGCTTGGCGCGGCCCTCGACCTGCCCGAAGGGGTCTACCGGATTGCCTTCGACCGCGACTAGGTCCAGCGTCAGATGTGGGCCGGTTCAGCTGCCCCAGATCCGCCGGACATAGGTCTGCGTCTCCTGGAACGGCGGAACACCGCCGTGCTTTTCGACAGCTTCCGGCCCGGCATTATAGGCAGCAAGCGCCAGCCGCCAGGATCGGAACCGGTCGAACTGCCGCCGCAGATAGCGCGCGCCGCCGTCGAGATTCTGATGCGGGTCGGTCGGATCGACCCCAAGCCTGCGGGCAGTGTCCGGCATCAGCTGCGCCAGCCCGATGGCGCCCTTGTGCGAGACCGCGCGCGTGTTCCAGCCGGATTCCTGCTGCACGAGCCGCAGGAACAGGTCCTCCGGCACACCGTGCTTGCGCGCCGCATCGCGCGCCACATCCACGAACGCGCCCCGGTAGCGGCCCGAATAGAGCAGGCTCCCCTGCGAAGGCGTATGCACGCGATCGGGTTGCAGACGAACCGAATTCGAATACTGCTGGGCGGCACGACCGTCGAGCACCCGGGTCTGGGACTTGAAAAGCGTCAGGCGCGCTTTCGACGACACGACGGACTCGGCCTGACCCTGCGTGGCATGCGAGGCAGATGCAGCCAGAACCGCCAGCGCGATCGCTGCAAGCCGTGGCTTCACTCTCGTCCCTCCCCCGTCTTGGGTGTTTTCGCGCCCGGGACTATAGGAATAAAATGCCGCGCTGGCCAGCCCGCCCGTCGCCGCGGACCGGCCGGATGCGCCGTCGCTATGATCCCCCTCCGGGGTGGTGTAAACGGGGACACGATGGAACACCAAGATTCGAAAAGAGGGCACGCATGGCAGGTTCGGTGAACAAGGTCATCCTGATCGGCAATCTCGGGCGCGACCCAGAGGTGCGCAGCTTCCCCTCGGGAGGCAAGGTCTGCAACCTGCGGATCGCGACGTCGGAAAACTGGAAGGACCGCAATACCGGCGAGCGGCGCGAGCGCACCGAATGGCATTCGGTCGCGATCTATTCCGAGCCGCTGGTCCGCGTCGCCGAGCAATATCTGCGCAAGGGATCGAAGGTCTATATCGAAGGCCAGCTCGAGACCCGAAAATGGCAGGACCAGTCCGGCCAGGACCGCTACACGACCGAGATTGCCCTGCGGCCCTACCGCAGCGAGCTGACCATGCTCGACGGCCGCGACGGCGGGGGGAGCGGCGGAGGCAATTATGGCGGCGGCAGCGGCGGGTACGATCAGGGCGGCAGCCGCGGCGGCGACTATGGCGGCCCCCAGCCTGCGGGCGACTTCGATGACGAGATCCCGTTCTGAGCCATAGCCGGGATACGGAGTGAAGGGAGCCTGCGCCGATGACCTGGTCCTATCCTGTCGGGCAGGTATTCGGGTCCGAAATCAGGATCCACGCGACCTTCTTCCTGCTTCTAGCCTGGATCGGCGCCGCCGCCTGGATCGCGGAAGGGCCGATCGCGGCGGCGGCAAACCTGATCTTCTTGCTGGCTCTCTTCACTTGCGTCGTGGCCCATGAATTCGGCCACGCGCTGACCGCCCGACAGTTCGGCATCGCGACACCCGACATCACGCTGCTGCCCATCGGCGGGCTCGCCCGCCTCGACCGGATGCCCGAGCGGCCGGGGCAGGAAATCGCCGTCGCACTGGCGGGGCCAGCCGTGAACCTGACGATCTGGCTGCTGCTGATCGTTCTCGGCGCCAGGACGGAAATGACCGGGGCGATCGCTATCGAGGATCCGGCGGCGGGGTTCTGGACCAAGCTCGCGACGGTGAACCTCTTCCTCGCGCTCTTCAACCTGCTTCCTGCCTTTCCGATGGATGGAGGGCGGGTGTTTCGCGCCTTGCTGGCAATGCGCCTCGGCCGGGTCGCTGCCACTCGATTCGCGGCACGTTCCGGCCAGGCGCTGGCCTTCGGCTTCGGGTTTCTCGGGCTCATCACCGGCGATGCCGTGCTGGTGCTGATCGCCATCTTCATCTTTGCCGCCGCCGGGGCCGAAAGCGCGGATGTCGCGCTGCGGGACATGGCACGGCATCTGCGCGCCCGCGATGCCATGATCACCGATTACGAGGCGCTGCAGCCGTCCGACACGCTTCGGGCGGCCTCCTCGACGCTGATCCGGACCGCGCAGCACGAGTTTCCCGTGGTCGATGCGGGCGGAGGCCTGCGCGGCATGCTGACCCGGAGCGTTCTCTTTCAGGCGCTCTCGGAGGGGCGCGATACCAGCCCGGTGGCCGAAAACATGGCGCGCGGCATTCCGACCGTGCCCCTGGCCGCCCCGCTCGATGCGGCGCTTGACGCCCTGCAGGATACGGGCGCACCGGCCGTCGCTGTCACGGACCCCTCCGGACGAATGATCGGGTACATCACGCGCGAGAATATCGGCGATCTGATCGTGATCTGCGGACGCGACCGCCACCGCTGACGCCGCGAAAATTCTGCGAATTTTCGGCGCACCGCCCGGCGCGCGCTATCCTTGCGCCAGCCGCGCCTCGCGCGCCGCGCGCAACCTGGCGAAATCCTCGCCCGCGTGATAGCTCGACCGCGTCAGGGGCGTCGCTGAAACCATCAGGAACCCCTTGCCATAGGCTGCCTTCTCATAGGCCGCGAATTCCTCCGGCGTCACGAAGCGGTCGACCCCGTGATGCTTGGGCGTCGGCTGCAGGTACTGCCCGATGGTCAGGAAATCGACATCGGCCGCCCGCAGGTCGTCCATCACCTGATGTACCGCCTGGCGGTCTTCGCCGAGCCCGACCATGATCCCCGACTTGGTGAACATCGCCGGATCGATTTCCTTAACCCGCTGCAGCAGCCGGAGCGAATGGAAATAGCGCGCCCCCGGCCGAACCTCGGGATAAAGCCCCGGCACCGTCTCGAGATTGTGGTTGAAGACATCGGGCCGCGCCGCGACTACCGTCTCGACCACCCCGGGCCCGCATTTCAGGAAATCCGGGGTCAGCACCTCGATCGTCGTCTCGGGGGCCCGATGGCGCACGGCGCGGATCGTCTGCGCAAAATGCTCGGCCCCGCCGTCCTCAAGATCGTCGCGATCGACCGAGGTGATCACGACATGCCTCAGCCCCAGCTTCTGGACCGCATCCGCCACCCGGCCCGGCTCGAAGACGTCCAGCGCGTCGGGTCGGCCCGTGGCAACGTTGCAGAAGCTGCAGCCGCGTGTACAGATCTCGCCCATGATCATCATGGTCGCATGGCCATGCGCCCAGCACTCGCCGACATTGGGGCATCCAGCCTCTTCGCAGACGGTGGACAGGCCATGTTCGCGGATCACACGGTGGGTATCGCGATACCCCTCTCCTCCGGGCGCACGCACCCGGATCCAGGCCGGTTTCTTCGGCTGGGGGGCATCGGGACGGCGGGCTTTTTCGGGATGGCGTTCGGCCGGGTTCTTCAGGTCGCGCAACTGGGATCTCCCTGACGGGACGGGTCACCCTGTCTTAGGCTCTTGTCACGGCGAAGGCAACCGGCCGCCCCGACGCCCGGCTCATCGCCCCACGGCCGCGCGGGCACTGTCGGTCAGGCTCCGGCCTGCCTCGGCCAGGATGGCCGCCAGCGCCTCGAACCAGCCGTCGTCGCGCGAGAGCCGCCGACGGACCAAGCCCAGCCGCCGCGCCGGCTCGGGCGAGGCAAAGCGGTGCACCGCCAGCGACGGGCTCGCCGCCCGTTCCGAGGCAAGCGCGATTTCGGGCAGGAACGTCAGCCCGAACCCCTCGGCCGCCAAACCGCACAGCGTGGCCAGCGACGAGGCCCCCAGATCGACCCGAGTCTCGTCGCGCCGCATTCCGCAAACCTCAAGCGCCTGATCCGCAAGGCAATGCCCCTCATCAAGCAGCAGCAACCGGTCGGGATCGAGCGATGCCGGCCGCACGCCTTCGGTCCCGACGCCCAAAGCCGCGATCTGCCGCGCCGATCCGGCCAGCAGGAAACGATCCTCGAAAAGCACTGCCTCGACCAGATCGTCGCGTCCGGCCGGCAGCGCCACCAGCGCGGCATCCAGCCGGCCCTCTTCGAGATCGGCCAGCAAGCGGTCGGTGCGCGCCTCGCGGACACCGATCTCCAAGGTCAGGTTCTGGGCCCGGATCAGCGGCAGCGCCTTCGGCAAGAGATAGGGCGCCACCGTCGGAATGAGCCCCAGGCTCAGCCGCCCGCCGAGCCCACGCTGCCAGCGGGCAGCATCCCTCAGGGCGCTAACCTCCTGCATCACCCGCTGCGCATGCCGCAAGAGGTCGTGACCAGCCGGGGTCAGAACGACGGCACGGGGCTGCCGCTCGACCAGCTGGACGCCAAGCTCGGCTTCGAGATCGCGGATCTGCACCGACAGGGCTGGCTGGCTGACATGCACGACCTCGGCCGCCCGACCGAAATGCCGGGTCTCGGCTAGCGCGATGAAATAAGTCAGCTGGCGAAGCGTGATGTTCATGACCAAGGCCTATCAAACCGGCGGTACAACGCAACTCGGTCCGGTCGTGGCGAGAGCATGCCGGAAATGCCACACGCCTCCGCCTCCACCGGCGCACAGCCGAAAGGATGGCTATCCCGCGTCAGTCCTGGCGTCCGCTGGATCGGAGCTGACAGACTGAAATCAGGCAACAGCCCGGCCGATCTGGGCATCCGCCAGCTTTCGCCATATTTTTCAATATACTGTGCGGCAGGCGCGAGGTGATTTCGCGCGTTTGTGCTGAAACAGGTTTGACCGATTTCGGCCCCGTTAAAGAGCACGAAGGCGGGCTGAACTCGAAGCTGCACATGGTCCGCGACGCATTGGGTCGGCCGCTGACCTTCTTGCTGTCGCCCGGCCAGATGAGCGGCGCGGGTTATGCTGCAGGCCTTGCCGCCTGCCAAAGTGCTTATGGGTGATAAGGGTCATGACGCCGACTGATTCCGTTACGCCATTGAAGACAAAGGAATTGCCGCCTGCATCCCGGCACGGCCTGGGCGCAAGGCCTCTCTGATCCGCCCCGGGCTTACCGCAGAGTAAAACACGCAAAGGATAAGCCCTATGACGACGAGACGATTCACCCCCGCCTATCCGGCTGAGCTACGCGAGCGTGGCGTTCGCTGTTTCGTGAGAACCGCGCTGATTATGCCAGTGACAGCGCGGCATACCGTGCAATCGCGCCCAAGCTTGGCTGAACGCGCCCCGGTCGGTGATGGGGCAGGTCATGCAGCCGCGCCCCAACGGAACGGCCTTTCGTCGCGCCATATTTGGTGCATGATCACCGCCAGCTTCCTCGCGACGGCGAACTGATGCCGTGGCGCCGGCAGATGTCGTCGACCTCCGCTCCAACCTCGTGCCCCTTCAGCCCACCGACGACCTTCTCTGCAGAGAAGCGTTTTCGCTTCACGGGTCTTCCTCCTTCATCCAGTCAAAGGTGGAAAATTCCAGGTCGCAATGGCCCGGACATCGGGGGGAAGGTCAGTTCGCGGCTTTCCCGTTCCCCGGGCCAGCCAAATGGCGGACGTTCACGTAGCGTCCGTCTTCCGCGCCTCAGCGCGAGACCGTTGCATCGCTCGGACGCCGGGACCAGATTCTCGAGGCGATCCCATCGACAGGCGCGTTGGCTCCAGGCACGCGAAACCGCATCAGCGTTCCGCCATAGGGGTTTGCTTCGCACCAGATGCGGCCGCCATGCCGCTTGACGATCTTCTGGCACGTGGCCAGCCCCAACCCGGTCCCGGGCTTGTCAGTCGCCCAGGACAGACGTTGAAACGGCTCGAAAATGCGCTGCCGGTATTCTTCGGGGACCCCGATACCGCGATCCGCGACTTCGAAAAGCACATCTCCATTGTCGAGCCGCCGGGCCGAGATCCGGATTTCGGGGGGATTCTCGCCGGAATACTTGATTGCATTGGACACCAGATTCTGCAGAAGCTGAGCCAGCATCGCGGGGCTGCAAAATACATCGAACTCCGACAGATCGACATCGACCCTTGCACCGCTTTCGCGAATATCCTGATCCAGGAATGAAAGCGCATTATCGACAAGCTCGGTGGCGCGCACCGTCTCGAAGACTGGATTGATGTCCATGCGAATATGATCGGCCAACGTTTCAACCAGCTGAGACATCTGAGTTGCTGTCTTCTTCATCATTACCATGAGCTTCTGCAGCTCCGCGGATTGAAGCTCGCCCAATTCCTCGTCGAGCTGTTCACAGATGAAGCGGATGCTGCGGATCGGCGCACGGAAGTCATGAACCAGCACATTCGAGAATGTCAGCAATTCCTGCCGCTGTTCTTCGACTCTCTGCGCGAGACGCACCATTTCGACTGCCCGGACCAGCATCCTCTCAAGCCCGGACTGATTGATCCGGGACTTCGGGGTATAGTCGGCGGCCCCTGCAAGAATTGCGGACTTGGCGATCTGCTCGTCGCCCTGACCTGTCATGAGAATGAAGGCGGCGCCGGGCCATTTCTTTCGCAGGGTCTCAAGCCCGTCCAGCCCGTTCTCCCCGGGAAGAACGTAATCTATGAAAACCGCATCGAGGGCCTCCGAGCTGTTTTCGAGCGCCGCATGCACCAATTCCGCTTCGCAAATGGATCGGCACATCCCGGATCGTTCCAACAACCGGCGAATGAGTTTCCGGTCGCCAGCGTCGTCATCGATGATCATGACATCCAGATCGCGCATCTTCTAGTCCTCGCTGAGGCGAATATCCGGAAAGCTCACTATATTCCAGAAGCGATCCAGAGTCTCTATGAGTGAAGCAAAGTCGCGTCCGGCCTTTTGCTTGAGAATATAGCCGGAAATACCCGCCTCATAGGCAATGCGTTTGTCGTCATCGTCATTCGACGTCGTCAGCACAAAGACCACGACTTGCCTGAGGCTGCGGTCATTTCGCAACTCCCGCAAGAATTCGAGGCCGTTCATCCTTGGCATCCGGATGTCGGCCAGCACGATATAGGGAGAGGCGGGAACCGGGCGGGAAACGCCGCGCATGATAGACAGCGCTTCTACACCGTCAACGGCGCGGGTCAATGTCGCTTCGATTTGCGAGCGGTTCAAAGCCCGGCGTACAGCCTTGGCGTCACCGTCGTCATCCTCGACGATCAGAAGGTTCAGCGGCGTCCGGCCAAGGCGATCAGCATCCTGCGTCATGCCGCGCGCCACGCCGATTTGCCCGACTTCGCACAGACCTTCGGCCAGACCACGTGCATTGTCGTGCCGCGACCGCCGTCGCTTTCGATCCGAACTTGCCCCCCAGCGATCCGCACGTATTTCAGGACCATCGCGAGCCCCATCCCGCTGGCCTCGACTTCGTCGCGGGGACGCAATGTCTGGAACATTTCAAAAACCTTCTTGTGATAGGCTGGCGGAATGCCAGGGCCGTCATCGCTGACCGACAGGCAATAGGCGTCATCCGTTTCGCTGCCCGAAAGACGAACGAGCCCGGTCGACCGGTCATGGTGCTTTAACGAATTCCCCAGAAGATTCAGCAAGATCGTCTTGATCGGCATATTCGGAATATGCAGCTTGTCGAAATCGGGCGTCACTTCGAACGTGAATCCCTCGGGAAGGTTCAGGAGCCCGCGCAACTCGCTGGCAAGCTCCCTGCCCTCGACGATCTGGGCCTTTTCTTCGATCCGGCCAATCCGCGAATGGTTCAAGAGATCGTCCAGAAGCCGCTCCATCCGCGCGACCCGGCTGCGCAGCAGGTTCATGCTGTCGCGGGTGTCGTCGTTGAGGTAGGGCGCCAGATCTTCCTCGAGCCAGGCCGAGGCATTGTCGATGACGCGAAGCGGCGCCTTCAGATCGTGCGAGGCGAAATAGGCGAAGGCATCGAGATCGGCATTCGAACGTTCCAGCGCCTGAACGAGCGCCTCGCTCCGGGCCTGCGCCTCGCGCCGGCTGGTCACGTCGCGCAGAACGCCAATGAACCGCGTTCTGCCGGCATGGCTTGTGCTTGCGACCGAGATCTCGACGGTGATCGCGGTGCCATCCTTGCGCCGTCCGGGCATCTCGCGCCCGGCGATCAGACGCTGCGGCGTCGCCTCACCGATCCGCCTGCGCATCATCCTGTCGTGTTTGACGGCCTCTTCTTCACTCATCAGCATGCACACGTTCCGACCCAGCAGTTCGGAGGGTTCGTATCCGAAGATCCGGGCCAAGGCGGCATTGGCCTCCTCGATGACACCCTCCTGATTTATGGTGATCAGCCCATCCGCCGCCTCGGCGAAAATCGCGTTGAGTTTCGCCGATTTCTGAAAAAGTCGTTCGTTGAGCTTGACGACGGCGCGGGCCAGTTCTGCGACCTCGTCGTTACTGTCGGGGATGAGGCTCCGCAGATCGTCGCCCGGCTCGCTGGCACGCAAGCCGCGGGCCAGCCGGTTCAACGGCTTCGTCAGCCGGTTTCCGAACAGCCAGGCCACGAGGCCGGCCAGGATCGACAGCACGATGCCGACCGCAAGCCCATAGACAAGCTGCTGACGGATCGGCGCGAAAAGATACGGGGTCGGCAGTTCGGTCACGACAAAGATGTCGGTCCGCAGAAGCAGATGATCCCCCCGGCTCAGCGAAGCCGCGCTGAGCCCGGTGACATTGATCGCCCGTTGCCAGCCGATCTTGGTCGCCCGCGTCGACCCGGACGGTGCGATGCCGCCAAGGTCCGGCAGATCCTCGGCACGCCAGCCCGGAGTGCCATGAAATCGCAGCGGCCCGGGTCCGGTAACCGGATCGTAACGCATGAAATCGCCGGATGCCGTCATGGCCGTGACGGCATACCCGTCCGCCGGATAAAGATCTGCGGCCCGCAGGATCGATGCGAAATCGGCATTGATCACCAGCGCTCCGACGGCGCGACCATCGGGGCCAGGCACCGGCACGACAAGACGAATCGTCGGCGGCCCCTCTTCGCGGCCATATTCCCGGTTCAGGGTGACCCGCGAGAAGAACGGATGCCCGGCATCGAGCGCGGCTTCGTCGGCCAGATAGGGTTCGTCTCCCTTCGACTGCAACGCACTGCGCCGAACGACTTCCGTGCGGTCGCTGACCCGGTTCACGCGCACGACTTCGCGCCAGTTGTCGTCCCGCCCGATATAACGCATCTGCGAATAGTGCGGCCGGGTCCGCAGGACGGAATCGAAGACCGCCTCGAGCCGCCGACGCCAGTAGATGTCCGGCGGCTCCTTGACCGTCTGATCGTGCAGTCCCTGACCCGTGGCCGTCACCACACCGTCGATTTCCGGAAGGGTCGCGATGTTGCGGCCGTCGGACGCCATCAGATCCAGTTGCTGCAACAGCCGTTCTGCAAAGAACCCGCCGGCGAATTCCATCCGCGACACTGCGGCGGTGCGATACCACTGGACGCCGAACAGGTTCACCGCAGCGAAGAATAGACTTGCCACAAGGACGACGAAAAAGGCCATCAGGGCGAGTTTCACGCCCAGACTGATCTGCCGGCCGGCGATGACCTGACTCGTTTCCAACGGTCTACCCTATCTCAACAGTCGTTCCGTCTTCGGTTGGGCCTCGAGAGCGAGAATGGTCTTCATGTTCTCGAGATATTCGAACAGGTCGAGGCAGGCCCGCTCGGCCTCGGCGACCTCCTTGCGGATCTCGGAATGGCCCTCGACAGACTGGGTCACCACACGGATCTTGCGCAGCATGCCCGACAGTATGCCACGAATATCGGCCGCGCAGGCGGCCGAAAACCGTTCGAGCATCTGTTCCACCTCGACCCGCGCCTCGCGTTCGTGCAAGATCGCGGCCCGGTAGATTTCGCGCTCGATCGCGGCCGTCACCGCGCGGCGGATCATCGAGATGGTGAGTTCATCCTTCACCAGATAGTCCGAACAGCCCGAGCGCATTGCCTCGGCGACCGTGGCCGGGTCGTCGGAACTGGTGATCATGATGGCGATGGCCTTGGACTGATCGGGATGAGCCTTGAGCAGTTCGAGCGCGTCGAGCCCGGTTTCCATCTTCAGATCGTAGTCGAGGAAGACCATGTCGTAATGGGTTTCGTCCAGCGCGGCACGGAAATCGTGGATGCTTGCCGCTTCGCGCACCCGAAACTTGAGCCCGGCGCGCAGGCACAGTTTTTTCAGGCGCAGCCGGTCGATCTCGTTGTCGTCGAGCATGAGCACCACAAAGCTCCGCTCGGCGGGACGACGAGGCACAGGTAGACTGTCCGTTGGCATATTCGTCATGTCAGGAAACCTTGATCACGAGCCAGGAAACAGGCGATCTGTCAGCGATCGGCATCCTTGGCGGAACACTACTTGCATGATTTGCGCCGCGGGTTAACGTTACGTAAAATAGCGATCCATTTCACCAGAAAACCGCATTGGATAAACTGAATTCGCTGCAAAAGGCCGAAATTGGCCCCACTCGCTTCACATACTTGAAACGGGCAAGGAAAAGGGCCGGAGAGCGGCGC
The DNA here is from genome assembly GCF_003053725.1 of Rhodovulum kholense. GTDB lineage: Bacteria > Pseudomonadota > Alphaproteobacteria > Rhodobacterales > Rhodobacteraceae > Rhodovulum > Rhodovulum kholense. The sequence goes on along the minus strand of NZ_QAYC01000006.1, from coordinate 138,410 downwards.
CACCGCTCTCCGGCCCCCGGGGAGGACGGGTCCGCCCGAACCCGCCCGCCAGCGGCATACGTTCGGTCAGGCCAGATCGAACCGGTCGGCATTCATCACCTTCGCCCAGGCCGCGGCGAACGCCTCGGCAAAGGCCGGACCGGCCTCATCCTGAGCATAGACCTCGGCCAGCGCCCGCAACTGCGAGTTCGACCCGAAGACCAGATCGACCCGGGTCCCGGTCCATTTCACCGCGCCGCTCGCCCGGTCGCGGCCCTCGAACAGGGTCTCGTCGGCATCGGTCGGCACCCAGACCGTACCCATATCCAGAAGGTTGACGAAGAAGTCCGTCGTCAACTGCCCGGGGCGGTCGGTAAAGACGCCATGCGCGCTTTGCCCGGCATTGGCGCCCAGCATCCGGAGCCCGCCGACCAGAACCGTCATCTCTGGCGCGTTGAGGGTCAAGAGTTGCGCGCGGTCGATCAGCATCTCTTCGGCGGTGACGCTATAGGCCCCCTTCTGGTAGTTGCGGAACCCGTCGGCGACCGGTTCCATCACCTCGAAGGACTCGGCATCGGTCTGCTCGGCCGTAGCATCGGTGCGGCCGGGCGCGAAGGGCACCTCGACCGGATGCCCCGCATCGGCTGCAGCCTTTTCCACGGCAGCCGACCCGCCCAGCACGATCAGATCCGCCAGCGAGACCCGCTTGCCGCCCGAGGCCCGCGCGTCGAAGTCCGCCTTGATGCCCTCGAGCACCCCCAGCACCCGCGCCAGCCGCTCGGGCTCGTTCACCTCCCAGTCCTTCTGCGGCGCAAGGCGGACGCGCGCGCCATTGGCGCCGCCCCGCTTGTCCGACCCGCGGAAGGTCGAGGCCGAAGCCCAGGCGGTCGAAACGAGCTCAGCCACCGTCAGGCCCGAGCCGAGGATCTTGGCCTTCAGCGCAGCGATATCGTCCGCATCGATCAGCGGATGATCGGCCGCCGGCACCGGGTCCTGCCAGATCAGGTCTTCGGAGGGCACCTCGGCGCCGAGATAGCGCGATTTCGGTCCCATGTCGCGATGCGTCAGCTTGAACCAGGCCCGTGCGAAGGCATCGGCGAACTCGTCGGGGTTTTGGTGAAAATGGCGGGCGATGGGCTCATAGATCGGGTCCATCCGCATCGCCATGTCGGCGGTGGTCATGATGATCTTTCGGTTGCGCTCGCCGGTTTCCGGGTCGGGGGCGTGATCCTCGGGCTTCAGGCCCTTGGGCGTCCACTGCCAGGCCCCCGCGGGGCTTTTCGTCAGCTCCCAGTCATAGCCGAATAGCACGTCGAAATAGCCCATGTCCCAGGTCGTCGGATTGGGCGTCCAGGCGCCCTCGATGCCGCTGGTGATCGCATCGGCCCCCTTGCCGCTCCCATGCCGGCTGAGCCAGCCGAGCCCCATCGCCTGCAGCGGCGCGGCCTCGGGCTCGGCGTCCAGAAGGCTGGCATCGCCCGCCCCATGGCATTTGCCGAAGGTATGCCCGCCCGCGGTCAGCGCGACGGTCTCGTAGTCGTTCATCGCCATCCGCGCGAAGGTCTCGCGGATGTCGCGGCCCGAGGCGACCGGGTCCGGATTGCCGTCCGGCCCCTCGGGGTTGACGTAGATCAGCCCCATCTGCACCGCGGCCAGCGGGTTCTCCAGCTCGCGATCGCCCGAATAGCGGCTGTCCGGCTTGTCGCTGGTCGCCAGCCACTCGCGTTCCGAGCCCCAGTAGATGTCTTCTTCGGGCTCATAGACATCCTCGCGCCCGCCGGCGTAGCCGAAGGTCTTCAGCCCCATCGATTCCAGCGCGACATTGCCCGCGAGGATCATCAGATCGGCCCAGGAAATGGCGTTCCCGTATTTCTTCTTGATCGGCCAGAGCAGCCGCCGGGCTTTGTCGAGGTTGACGTTGTCGGGCCAGCTGTTCAGCGGCGCGAAACGCTGGGTCCCGGAGCCGCCGCCCCCGCGCCCGTCGGCGGTACGGTAGGTGCCCGCGCTGTGCCAGGCCATGCGGATGAAAAGCCCGCCGTAATGGCCGTAATCGGCCGGCCACCAGTCCTGGCTGTCGGTCATCAGCGCGTGCAGGTCGGCCTTGACCGCCTTGAGGTCAAGCGCCTCGAAGGCCTTGGCATAGGAAAAGCCCGGAAGCATCGGGTTTCCGGCGGTCGGGTTCTGGTGCAGGATTCTCAGGTTCAGCTGGTTCGGCCACCAGTCGCTGTTCGACTGCCCGCCCATCGTCGTGTGCAGCACCGGGCATTTGCCCGCGGGCCTATCGTTTCCGTCCATCTCGTCCTCCGGGTCGTTCGTTCGAGGGTCAAATCCGAATGCGGAGGAGCCTGGACGGGGCCGCAAGCGCCCGCAGCGACCGGCTTGCCCGGCCGCGGCATCCGCGGACCTTGTCCGCTTCCTCCCTGCAGACGTTTTACCAGAGTCGCGCGATACATGGAATTTAGCATTAATGATATTTGCGATAGGATCGGCTTATAGACCTAATGCTACGCGCCCGCTTCGCGCCCCGATGGGACCAGTGCGAATGGGGCCAGTGCGATTGTTTCGGGCGCGCGGCGTCCCATATCTCGGGGGATGCTGAAACTGACCCCGATCCTTCTGGCGGCGCTCTATGCGCTTGCAATGTACCGGTTCTCGGCCTGGCGGACCGGGCGCGAGCTCGATGCCCGGTCCTCGGAGCTGGCCGATCCCGCGTTGAAGGCGCTAACCGACCGGATGGCCCGGGCGCTCGACCTGCCGCGGATCCGCGTCGACATCTACGAGATTGCGCCGGTCAACGGGCTGGCCGCGCCCGACGGGCGGATCTTCATCACCCGCGGCTTTCACGACCGCTACCGGGCGGGCGAGGTGACCGCCGAGGAGCTGGCCAGCGTGATCGCCCATGAACTGGGCCATGTCGCGCTTGGCCACAGCCGCCGCCGAATGATCGACTTCTCCGGCCAGAATGCCATGCGGACCGCGCTGGCCATGGTTCTGGGCCGGTTCCTGCCCGGCATCGGCGTCTATCTGGCCAATGCTCTGGCCTCGCTCCTGGCCGCCCGGCTCAGCCGTCAGGACGAATACGAGGCCGATGCCTATGCCGCGGCGCTCTTGACCAAGGCCGGGATCGGGACCGGTCCGCAGAAGACGCTCTTCGAGAAACTCGACCGCGTCACCCAAAGCCGGGGCGGCGCCATGCCTGCCTGGCTGATGAGCCACCCGCGCACCTCGGACCGCATCGCGGCGATCGAGGCAATGGAGACCCGCTGGGCTCCGGCGAGGACGACGTAGCGTCGACTCCTGAAACATGTATCCTTAATTAACTTTTTACCCTGGCTCTGCTAGGTCCGAGTCCTGTTGCCCAGAGTTGCGAGTCATGAGTTTCGATACCCAAGGCCTCGACTTTGCCGGAACGCTGCGCGCGCAACGCTCGTTCGACGCGGCCTGGCAGGTTTTCAACGATCACCTGTGCGCGCATGGCGTGTCGCATGCCATCTATGCGCAGGTGCCGTCGGTCCGCGTACGGTCGATCTCGCGCGAGATGATCTATCGCTCGACCTATCCCGAGGGTTTCACCCAGCGCTATGCCTCGGAAGGAATGGTCGATCACGATCCGCGTGCGCATTACTGCGAATCCAACGCCGAGGCCCCGCTTGTCTGGAACCGTCCCGGCGACAAGCTTGCAGTCGATCCCGGGGCGCGCGACGTGCTGGATCTGTGCGAGGATTACGGCCTGAGCTTCGGGATGACGCTGCCGCTCAGCCACCGGTCGCCGTTGAACCGGGCCGGCATGGGTCTTTCCTTCGCCGCGCGCACGCAGGCCGAGGCCGAAGACATCGTTGCCGACAGCGCGGGCGCGATCCTCAGCACGGCTGCCCTCTTCCATGCCCTGGCGCAGACCCCTGACATTGCCGCAGACATGATCCGGTTGTCGCTGCGCGAACGGGAATGCCTGCTCTGGTCCGCGGCCGGGCTCCGCAACAAGGAAATCGCGTTCCGGCTGTCGATCTCCGAAAAGACGGTCGAGCATCACATGGCCTCGGCGATGAAGAAGCTGCATGCGCTTAACCGGACCCATGCCGTGGCCCGCGCCCTGATCCTTGGCCTGATCGCCCCCTGACCTGCCGTGACCTCACGTGCATGAGGGAAAATCCCCAATTCCCGCCGGGCGTGGCAAAGGCATATTTGGACCACCCTTTTTCAGGGGGCGGTGGATCGGTCGGATCGTGTCCGGTGGGGGCCATGGGCCTATCGTGTCTGGTCGTCGTGTCAGGCCGATATGGGATCGCGTCCGGGACCGGCACCGCAGGAGAGAGCGATCTCTCTTCATTTTTCGGCCTTTGGCCACATGTGCGGGAAGCGGTGGAGAGTGGCCGGCGCTTCCCGCTTTTCCCTTTGCGAGCGTTGCCGCGGGCCGTGGCTCAGCCCAACGCCTTGCCCAGACGGGGCAGCCGCGCCCGCTTGAGCAGCGCGCGCAGGGCCATCGGCTCGCCCGCCATCCGTTCGGCAGCGGCATGGACCTCGGCCACGGCCCGTTCGACAGGACCCGGATCGGCCAGCCACAGATCCATCAGGAACCCGTCCGGCGCGGCCCGGACCAGCCCCTCGGCCTCCAGCAGATGGCCGGGAAAGTCGCGCGCGTTGAAGGTCAGGATCGCATCGGCTCCGCCTGCCACGGCGGCCGCCAGCACATGCACGTCGTTCGGGTCGGGCAGCCAGAGCCGCGCCTCGAGCGCCGCCTTCGGCGCCACCTCGGCCCCTGGCCAGGCGGCGCGCAAAAGTGCGATCTCGGCCCGGGCCTGCGCCTCGCCGGTCGGGCCGATCTTGCGCGCGGCCCGGGCCCATTCCTCGAGGATGCGGGCCGACCAGAGCGGCGTGAACAGCCCCTGCCCCGCGACCTTCAGCACCACCTCGCGCAGCACGGTCGGATAAAGGACGCAGGCGTCCAGCAGCACCTTCATTCGGTCAGGCGGAAGGCCAGCGCCTTCAGATAGCCCGACTCGGCAAGATGCGGCAGCACAGGATGGTCGGGCCCGGCGAAGCCCGTGTAAAGGATCTGCCCGCGTCGCCCGGCCTTGCCGATGCCGCGCGCGCTGGCAGCCCGGAATTTCGCCAGATCGGCGGCATGCGAACAGGAACACAGGACCAGATACCCGCCCGGCGCCACCAGCCCCGCCGCCAGCCGCGCCACCCGCTCATAGGCCCGAAGCCCGGCATCGAGCGCCGATTTCGACGGCGCAAAGGCGGGCGGATCGCAGACCACCAGTTCGAACTGCGCGCCCTCGGCGCCCAGCGCCGCCAGCGTGTCGAAGGCATCGCCCTTCCGGGTCGCAAACCGCCCGGCCAGCCCCGAGGCCTCGGCCCCGGCCTCGGCCAGCGCCAGCGCGGGCTCGGACCCGTCGACCGCAAGCGCGCTTTCGGCACCGGCCGCCAGCGCCGCGAGGGCAAAGCCCCCCACATGCGAAAAGACGTCCAGCACCCGGCCGCCCTTCGCCAGCCCCGCCGCGAAGGCATGGTTCGGCCGCTGGTCGTAGAACAGCCCCGTCTTCTGTCCGCCGGTCAGATCGGCCATGTAGGTCGCACCGTTCATCGGAACCGGCACCGGCCCCTCCAGCGCACCTTGCAGCATCAGCGTCTCTTCGGGCAGCCCTTCCAGCCCCCGCACCCGGCCCGAGCCGTTCTTGACCACGGTCTCGACGCCCGTGACCTCAACCAGCGCAGCCACCAGCGCCTCCAGCCGACTCTCGGCCCAGGCGGCATTCGGCTGCACCACCGCAGCCGCGCCGAAACGGTCGATGACGACCCCGGGCAGCCCGTCGGCCTCGGCATGGGCCAGCCGGTAGAAGGGCGCATCGTAAAGCCGTTCTCGCAGCGCCAGTGCCGCCCCGATCCGGGCCGCGAACCAGGCCTGATCCACCACCGCCTCGGGGTCGCGGTCGATCACCCGCGCCACGATCCGCGACAGCGGATTGACCGCCGCCAGCCCCAGCGGCCGCCGCTCGGCATCTTCCAGAACCGCCAGCGTTCCGGGCGCCAGCGCCTTGGTGCGCCGGTCCATGACCAGCTCGTCGCAATAGACCCAGGGAAAGCCGTGGCGGATGGCGCGCGCCTCTGCCTTGGGCAGCAGGCGGATCGTGGGATAATCGGTGCTCGGTTCGGTGCTCATGGGCCTCTCCTACGGCCTGACGGTGGCGGCGGGAAGGGGAATCGCGCGGCCCGCCCGCCCTTTCCCCGTTAGCGCTAACGTTCTATATCGGACCTTATCCACCCGCGAGAGGAGACCGCCATGCCGCTTCACCCCGTGCTCGAAGAGGTCACCCGGGCCATCGTCCGCCGCTCGGCCGACAGCCGCGCCGCCTATCTCGACCGGATCGCCCGCGCGGCCGATCAGGGTCCCGCCCGCGCCCATCTGACCTGCGGCAACCAGGCCCATGCCTATGCCGCCTCGGGCGCGGCCAAGGACCTCCTCGCCGAAGGCCGCGCCCCCAATCTCGGGATCGTCACGGCCTATAACGACATGCTCTCGGCGCATCAGCCTTTCGAGCGGTTCCCCTCCCTGATCCGCGACGCCGCACAGAAAGCCGGAGCCACCGCCCAGGTCGCGGGCGGCGTGCCCGCCATGTGCGACGGGGTCACCCAGGGCCAGACCGGGATGGAGCTGTCGCTGTTCTCGCGCGACGTGATCGCGCTCTCGGCGGGGGTCGCGCTCAGCCACAACTGCTTCGACGCGGCCGTCTTCCTCGGCGTCTGCGACAAGATCGTGCCGGGCCTCGTGATCGCCGCGGCGAGCTTCGGGCATATCCCGGCCGTCTTCCTGCCCGCGGGCCCGATGACCTCTGGCCTGCCCAATGACGAGAAATCCAAGGTCCGCCAGAAATACGCCACCGGAGAAATCGGCCGCGACGCGCTGATGCAGGCCGAGATGGAAAGCTATCACGGCCCGGGCACCTGCACCTTCTACGGCACCGCCAATTCCAACCAGATGCTGATGGAGCTGATGGGGCTGCACCTGCCCGGCGCCAGCTTCGTCACCCCGAACACCGCCCTGCGCGACGCGCTGACGGTCGCGGGCGCGCAACGGGCGATCGAGATCACCGCCCAGGGCAACCAGTACACGCCCGCGGGCCGGGTGCTGGACGAACGCGCCTTCGCCAATGGCATCGTCGGGCTGATGGCGACGGGCGGGTCCACGAACCTCGTGCTGCACCTGCCCGCCATGGCCCGCGCGGCGGGCATCCTGCTCGACATCGAGGATTTCGCAAGGCTGTCCGAAGTCACGCCGCTGATGGCCCGGGTCTATCCGAACGGGTTGGCCGACGTGAACCATTTCCACGCGGCGGGGGGCCTCGGCTACATGATTGGCGAGCTGCTGGCGGCCGGTCTCCTGCACCCCGACACGCTGACCGTCGCGGGCGAGGGGCTCGCGCGTTACACCCGCGAGCCAAAGCTCGTCGATGGGACCCTCACATGGACCGAAGGCGCGGGCGAAAGCCTCAACGACAAGATCCTGCGCCCCGCCGCCGACCCGTTCCAGGCGACAGGCGGCCTCCGCGCGCTCAGCGGCAACCTGGGTCGCGGCATCATCAAGGTCTCGGCCGTCTCCCCGGAACGCCACGCGATCGAGGCGCCCGCGCGCATCTTTCACGACCAGGAGGAGGTCAAGGCAGCCTTCAAGCGGGGCGAATTCACCTCCGACACCATCGTCGTCGTCCGCTTCCAGGGCCCGCGCGCCAACGGGATGCCGGAGCTTCATGCCCTGACCCCCACCCTGTCGGTCCTCCAAGACAGGGGTCTCAAAGTCGCCCTCGTCACTGACGGGCGGATGTCGGGCGCCTCGGGCAAGGTCCCGGCCGCGATCCATGTCACCCCCGAAGCGGTCGATGGCGGCCCGCTCGCGCGGCTCCGGGACGGCGACCTGATCCGGCTCGACGCGCCCGCCGGTCGGCTCGACGTGCTGACCGAAGGCGCGCTCGACCGCACCCCCGTCACCCCCGACCTCTCGGCCAACGAGACCGGATTGGGGCGCGAACTCTTTGCGGCCTTCCGGGCGCATGCGAAATCCGCGACCGAAGGCGCGGGGATCGTTGTCTAGCCGCTTCTTCTTGGCCTAAATACCCACCGAACCGTCAGAATTCCGCGCGAAAGGACCGCCAGAATGACCCCCCATGCCGCCAGCGAGATCACCGAGGCGCTCTGCCGCAAGGCCCCCGTCATCCCGGTGCTGGTGATCGAGGATGCCGCCCTTGCCCGTCCGCTGGCCGAGGCGCTGGTCGCAGGCGGCCTGCCGGTGCTCGAGGTTACGTTGCGCACCCCGGCCGCGCTCGACGCGATCCGCGAGATGGCGGGCGTCGAGGGCGGCGTGGTCGGCGCGGGCACGCTGCTAACCCCGGCGGATGTCGAGGCCGCCACGGCCGCGGGCGCCCGGTTCGGGGTCTCGCCCGGCTCCACCCCTGCGCTTCTCGATGCGGCGCGGGCGGGCGACCTGCCGCTTCTGCCGGGTGCCGCGACCGCCTCCGAGGCGATGGCGCTTCTTGAAAAGGGCTACAGCGTCCAGAAGTTTTTCCCGGCCGAAACCGCCGGCGGCGCGGCGGCCCTGAAAGCGCTGGCCAGCCCGCTGCCGCAGATCCGGTTCTGCCCGACGGGCGGGGTCAGCCTCGCCAATGCCGCCAGCTATCTGGGCCTGCCGAACGTGCTGTGCGTCGGCGGCTCCTGGGTCGCGCCGAAGGACAAGGTCGCGGCGGGCGACTGGGACGCCATCGTGGCGCTGGCCCGCGAGGCCGCCGCCCTGCCGCGCTGAGCGCCCGCGGGGGGCGCCGCTAGCCGATGATCTCGAAGGCCTCGACATCGACGAGGCCGCGATCGGTGATCTTCAGCGCCGGGATCACCGGCAGCGCGATGAAGGCCAGCTGTAGGAACGGCTCGTCCAGCACCACGCCAAGGCCCTTCGCCGCCGCGCGCAAGTCCTTCAGCCGCGCCTCGACGATCTCGAAGGGCTCAAGGCTCATCAGCCCCGCGACCGGCAGCGCCAGCTCGGCCAGCACCGTCCCGCCCTCGGCCACGACAAAGCCTCCCTCGATCTCGGACAGCCGGGTCGCGGCCAGCGCCATGTCGGCCTCGGATACGCCCACCGCGACGATGTTGTGATGATCGTGACAGACGGTCGAGGCAATCGCCCCCCGCTGCAAACCGAAGCCGCGCACGAAGCCGACCGCGATATTGCCGTTCCTGCCATGCCGCTCGATCACGGCCACCTTGGCCAGATCGCGCCCCGGATCGGCGCGCTTTTCACCGCCCTCGGGCGGCACCTCCTCGATCAGATGCTCGGTCAGGATCTTGCCCGGCAGGATGCCGATGACATGGGTCTCGGCCGCGTTCGAGGTGGCGCGGAAGCTGGCGGCCGTCACCTTCGGCGCCCTGACCGACCCGCGCCCGACCGGCGCCACCTCTTCGCGCGCGGCGAAAGCCTCGGCCGAGGCGACCCGCCCACCCGCCAGAACCAGCCGCGCCCGGCACTCCGCCAGAGCCTCCAGAGCCACGATATCGGCCCGCTTGCCCGGCGCGATCTGGCCGCGATCCTTCAGCCCGAACGCCTCGGCCGCCGACAGCGAGGCCGCCCGGTAGGCCGCCAGAACCGGTATGCCCTGCCCGATCATCCAGCGGATCATGTGATCGAGATGGCCCTGCTCGGCGATATCCAGAGGGTTCCGGTCGTCGGTGCAAAGACACATATAGGGCGAGGTCCGTTCGCTCAGCAGCGGCGACAGCGCCACCATGTCCTTCGAGACCGATCCCTCGCGGATCAGCACCCGCATGCCCTTCTGCAGCTTTTCGCGTGCCTCTGCAGCACTCGTCGCCTCATGCTCGGTGCGGATGCCCGCCGCGATATAGGCGTTCAGATCCTTGCCGGACAAAAGCGGCGCATGGCCGTCGATATGGCCGCCGCGAAACGCCTCGAGCTTGGCCAGAACGCCCGGGTCCTGCATCAGAACGCCCGGATAGTTCATCATCTCGGCCAGACCGATGACCTGGGGGTGATCCTTTAGCGCGACCAGCGCCTCGGCCTCGATCCGCGCGCCCGCGGTCTCCATCTCGGTCGAGGGCACGCAGGACGACAGGTTGACGCGAATGTCCATCACCGTGCGGGTCGCGGCCTCAAGGAAATAGTCGATGCCCTCGACCCCGATCACATTGGCGATCTCGTGCGGGTCGCAGATTGCCGTGGTCACGCCGCGCGGGCAGACGCAGCGGTCGAATTCCAGCGGCGTCACCAGCGAGCTTTCGATATGCAGATGGGTGTCGATGAACCCCGGCACCAGCGTCAGCCCCGAAACGTCGAGCACCTCGCGCCCCTCATAGGCGCTGCCGATGCCGACGATGGTGTCGCCGCAGATCGCGACATCGCCCGGCACCATCTCGCCGGTCACCAGATCGAGCACCTGCCCGCCTCTCAGCACCAGATCGGCCGGAACAAGCCCGCGCCCCTGGGCGATCAGATCGGAAAGCGGCTGGGCCATGGGCGACTCCTTGGCATGGGACTGCCGGAAGGGTCGCAAGCCCGGGTGACACAATCAAGACGCGAAAGAACCGGCCCACCGCACGGCATCGCAGAAAGGCTGCGGGCGCGAGCACTCGCGGCTCTGGTCGGCCCGGCGCAGGCGCACGGCCTCTATCCGGCCGCCCGGGTTCCGGTCAGGCGCGGCGGCTGCCAACGCTCGAGCAGACCATTGACCCCTTTCGAGGTCCCGACCCAGATCGCGCCCGACAACACCGCCGACAGGCCCAGCGCCAACCCCATGAGGACCCCGCCCGGCACCTCCGCTCCTCCCTGCGCCTCGCTCAGTTCCGATGCAATCCAGGCCTCGGCCAGCTTGACCCCGACCGCGACCAGCAGCAACAGGCCCCCGACCTCCCGGCCCCGGATGACCCCACCCCGCGCCCTGGGGTCGAGCGCCCTCAGTGCCGCAGCGCTGACCAGCACTCCCCAAAGAGCCGACACTGGCGCATAGGCCAGCGCCTGCACATAGATGAAGGGAAAACGGCCGGAAAAGCCGCAGATCGCGATCAGAAGCGAAACGCCCAGCACCAGTACCGACCAGATCATCAGGAAGGACAGCAGATAGTCCTGCGGCCGCATCCGGTCGTGATGCTCGGCACCGCTTTCGGCCTGTCGGCCATGGGCCAGTGCGCTGCCGACATAGCACCCCTGCAAGAGCGGCCAGCAGATGAAGAACAGCCCCAGGATCAGCCAGACGGGCCGTTCGGGATCCGAGATCCCTTTCCACGTCGCGAACGGCCCTCCGGCAAAGGGCAGCTTTCCGCTGAGATACAGCACCGCCAGCACGAAAAGCAGCACCATGGGGAAGGCCAGCCCGAGCCAGAGGTTGAAATCGACGCCGATCCGGGGTCGCAGCCCCAGCAGACCGAAAAAGCGCTTGCAGCTCGAATAGGGCGCCGCAAGCCCGATGCAGATCGCAAAGCGCAGCGTCTCGTCCCAGAGGTCCTCCAGCTTTTCGCTGAGATCGCGCAGCCGCTCGCTTTGCACCTCCATGCTCTTGGCGCAGAGCGGCACGAGGCCGCGCAGGCTGGCGATCTGGCGGTGCAGGTCCTCGATGGTCTTCTGCACGTCGTCGTCGGCACCGGCGGGCGGGGCGAAGCCCGCCCCTGCGCTGGACGGCTCGGTCTCGACGATGCGGTTGAACTCGGCTTTCAGCACCGGGATCACGTCGTCGAGCCGGGACACCGGTATCGACGTAAGGGTAGCGCCGATCTCTTTCAGCCCCGCGGCATGACCAAGCCGCTCCCGAAAGGCCGGAAGATGCTCACCGGCCACATGCTTCAGCAGCAGATTGGCGACACGAACCACCTGGGTGTCGATGGCAGCCACTTCGGCCCGGATGCGCTCGACCTTGTCGACCAGCTGGCCGCGCAGACGATCATGTTCTGCCAAACGCGCGGCGACCTCTTCGGGCAGTTCGCCCCGGGTCATGCGCCACAGGATGAACTCGATCCGGGCCAGCCGCTCCAGCCGCTTCTGCGCCAGATCGCGGGCGGTGGGGTTGAGGTCGATCTCGTCATAGGCGGGCAGGTCCTCGCGCTGGCGGAACTGCATCAGGAATTCGTCCGCGAAGCGGCCCGAAATCGGCTCGGCGGTATCGGGTCGGCTGAGTTCCTCGAACAGCTGCTCGGCCTGACGCGGAATGAGTGCGTTGTTCTGGAAAAGCCCCCGCAGGCGGCGCTCCCAGTCCGAAGAATAGAACGCGACGACGATGCCGACCGCGGCAGCAACCGACCAGCGCGTGTCGCCCCCCGGCGAGACCGACAGCAGGACCTTGTCGACTTCGCTGAGGAATTCGTTGTCGGGCATCAGCGGAAAGACCAGCGTCATCGCCTGGTCTGCCACCGTCGGAAAGAACACGAGAACAAGAAAGAGGCCCGTGATCACCAGACCATAAAGCACGGCCCAGGCGCGAAACCGGAACCGGGTGGTGAAATAGCGCGGGCCGTGTTCGGGAAATCCGACCGGTCCGCGCGCCCGGGATGGCCAGCCGTTGAACCGGAAGGCGAAAGCCCCCCAAACGACGAGGCAGGCCGACCACAGGACGACCGTATCCGCCGCCAGTCCGTCTTCCGGCAGACCGGCGCCCGCGCTTCTGAGGATATTGACCGATACCGCCCGCAATTCGCTTTCGATAAGCGTCAACTCGCTGGAATGGCCGACAACAATGACCGCGGCCGAAACGGCGATAATCCAGAAAATCCAGACAAACATAGGATGACCTCAAATATCTTTTGTCCGGTCCCCGCAGCTTTGTTTATCATGATTCCAGATCTTTCAGAATGTCCAATTGCCAAGGGAGGCAGCCCCATGCCTCGATCTCGCAAAGCACCTTGTGAACTTCTTTCTGCACTGTTCTGCTTTTCAAGCGTTTTTCTTTTCGCGTCGCTCGGCGCGGCAGCAAATGCCCAGCCGGCCGGTGCGCTCTGTTCGGGCACGATCCGGGTCGGACTGCGCAAGGACGCCCCGCCCTTTTCGTATCGAATCGCGCGCGACATGGTGCCCGACGATCCGCGCCTGGACTGCGGTCACTCCGATGGCGGGCTTCTCGAAGGGTATGCCGGCTACACGGTCGCGCTGTGCCGGGCCTACCTCTCGCAACTGCGCTCAGGATGCCCTTCGGGAACGCCCGAGGTGACCGTCGTCCCGGTTCCGGTCGGCGACCGCTATGCCGGGCTCGCCGCGGACGATCCGCCCTTCGACATCCTTTGCGGGGCGACCACGGCGACGGTCACGCTTGGCGCCTCGGTGCCGCATTCGCCCTATACCTTCCTGACCAGCACCTCGGCGCTGGTCAACGCACGCTTCAGCGAAGGACAGCAGCAGTCCTGCCGGGTCGGCGTGGTCACCGGCACGACCTCGGCGCCGGGCATGCAGGACCGGGTCTCGCGGCCGCGCCGACTGGAAACATGGGAGGTCTTCACCGGGCGCAACCCCAGCTGTCGCGAGGACTCGCTGGATCGTGCGCGCGAATTCCGCAGCACGGCCGACGCCATCCTGGCCCTGAAAGAGACCGGCGCAGGCGGCATCGACGTGCTGATCGACGATCATCACATCCTGACCTGGTACTGGCAGAACCTCGACCACCTTGCCGGGTCGATCCGCCTGCCCGACGACCTTGCCGCCCGCTACACCGCGCTCGAACGCCAGGACGGGCAAGAGGGTGCCTGGTCGATCTCGGCCTTCCGCGACACGCTGCAACTGATCCCGGCGGCGATCTCGATCGAACCCTATGCCGTGCTCGGGCCCCCGCGCTCGGCCGCGCTGATCGCCGATTTCAGCCGGTTCCTGACCGCGGAACAGCTGGATCGCGACAGCCACTATACCCAGCTTCTGCGCCGCTGCTTCGGCCGTCAGGTCGACAGGACCTTCTGGTTCCTGATGGATTTCCAAAGCAAGGTCCGGGATGGCAACCCGCTCGACCTGGCCCCGAACTGACCGCGACCTGCCCCAGGGTCGCCGTTTCGCGCGGCGGCCGCGGGGTACCCGCCAACTGCCGCTTTTCTGGGCGCGTGCGCCGGACGCGGGCCCGGAGAACACGGCAAGCCCCGGGCCGTCCCAAGCGCTCTTGCGTCCTGCCCCGGACGGTGACAGCCTGCGGCTGGGCGGCACCGCCTCTGCGTCTTCCGAAAAGAACGGATGTTTCTAATGCTTGCCACGATTTCCCGACGCGGCGTCCTGACCGGCACCGCCGCCCTGCTTGCATCCACGGCCCTGCCCCGCCTCGCTCTGGCCCAGGGCGGCGGACGGCTGATCGTCGCCGCCGACAGCGAGCCCAGGCAGCTGAACCCGGCCATCGTTGCCTCGAACGGCGTCTTCTTCATCTCGTCGAAGGTGATCGAACCGCTGGCCGAAGCATCCTACGACGCGGGCGGCCTGAAACCGCTGCTGGCGACCGGCTGGGAGGGCTCGGAGGACGGGCTGTCGATCACCTTCACCCTGCGCGAGGGCGTCAGCTGGCATGACGGCACGCCCTTCAGCTCGGCCGATGTGGCCTTCTCGGCGATGGAGGTCTGGAAGCCCCTGCAGAACATCGGACGGTCGCTGTTCGCCAATCTCGAGGCGGTCGAGACCCCGGACCCGCTGACCGCCATCTTCCGCTTTTCCAAACCGACGCCGCTGCAGCTGATCGCGAACGCGCTTCCGGTGGTGTCCTCGGTGCTGCCGAAACATGTCTATGAGGGCAGCGACATCGTCGAGAACCCGGCAAACCGGGCGCTGATCGGCACCGGCCCGTTCAAATGGGGCGACTACCGCCCCGGCGAATACTACCTGCTGACCCGAAATGACAGCTATTGGGGCGAGGGTCTGCCCCATCTCGACGACATCGTCTTCCGGGTCCTGCCCGACCGCGCCGCCGCCGCAAGCTCGCTCGAAGCGGGCGAGGTGCATCTGGCGGCGTTCTCCTCGGTACCGCTGGCCGATCTGGACCGGATCGCCAAGGTGCCCGGACTGTCGGTCGTGACGAAGGGTTACGAGGCGCTGACCTATCAGCTGATCGTCGAGATCAACCACCGGACCGAGGAACTGTCGAACCTGAAAGTCCGGCAGGCCATCGCACACGCCATCGACAAGGACTTCGTGCTGGACACGATCTTCCTTGGCTATGCCGAAAAGGCCACCGGCCCGGTGCCCGCCAACGACCCGACCTTCTACACCCCGGACGTTACGACCTACCCCTTCGACATCGCGGCAGCCAAGGCCCTGCTCGACGAGGCCGGCTATCCCGAAGGGCCGGGCGGCACCCGGTTTTCGCTGCGGCTTCTGCCCGCGCCCTATTTCGCCGAGACCCGGCAGTTCGGCGACTATCTGCGCCAGGCGCTGGCCGCCATCGGCATCGACGCGCAGATCGTGCCCCATGACGCGGCGGGCCATATCAAGGCGGTCTACACCGATCACGCATTCGATCTGGCCATCGCGCCCACCGTGTTCCGCGCCGACCCGGCCATTTCGACCACCATCCTGGTGCGGTCGGGCCAACCCGATGGCGTGCCCTTCTCGAACCAGGGCGGCTACGCGAATCCCGAGCTCGACGCGCTGATCGACGAGGCGCTGGTGACGCTCGACCGGGACAAGCGCGTCGCCCTTTACAAGGACTTCCAGCGGATGGTCACCGCCGATCTGCCGCTGATCAACGTGGCCGACTGGTCCTTCACCTCGGTCGTGGCGGACAGCGTGACCGGGGTCGCCACCAACCCGCGCTGGGTCGTCTCGAACTGGGCGGAGACCGGCCTTTCGGAATGAGACAGGCACGGCCAATCGCCCGTGAGACAGTCTGATGGCGCGGCTCGGCCGGGTCGTTCTGGCGCGTCTTGCGGGCAGCGTGCCGGTGCTGCTGATCGTGCTGGTGGGCGTGTTCCTGCTTCTCGACAGCGCGGGCGGGGATGCGGTCGACGCCTATCTGCTGTCGATGGGCGGGGGCGATGCGCAGATGGCGGCCGAGCTGCGCACCCGCTACGGGCTGGACGGCTCGGCGCTGAGCCGGCTTCTCTTCACGCTGGGCCAATATGCACGGGGCGATCTGGGCTGGTCCATCGCGCTGAACCGCCCCATCGGCCCCGTGATCGCCGAGCGGCTGCCGAACACGCTCTGGCTCATGGGCAGTGCCACGGCGCTGTCCTTCCTGCTGGGCTCGGCTCTCGGGGTGCTGGCAGGACGCCGCCCCGGATCTCTCCTCGACCGGGTGCTGTCGGGCGGGTCGCTCTTTCTCTATTCGATCCCCAGCTTCTGGCTGGGTCTGGTGCTGGCCGTGGTCTTTGCGGTGCAGCTGCGCTGGCTGCCGGTCTCGGGGATCGAGACCATCGCCTCGGGCAAGGCGGGGCTGGCCCGCGCCGCCGACATCGCGCGGCATCTGGTGTTGCCGGTCGCGGCCCTTGGGATGATCTATCTGGCGCTCTTTCTCAGAATCATGCGCTCGGGCATGGCCGAGGCCTGGGGGCAGGACTTTACCCTCGCGGCCCGGGCGCGCGGGCTGCCCGACTGGCGCATCACCCTCAACCACGCGGCACGCAACGCCCTTCTGCCGCTGGTGACCATGCTGGGCCTGCAATCGGCGGCGATGCTGGGCGGCTCGGTGGTCATCGAAAGCGTCTTCGCCATTCCCGGCTTCGGCCGGCTTGCGCAAGAGGCGGTCGCGGGCCGCGACGCGCCCTTGCTGCTGGCGGTGATCCTGACCTCGGCCTTGATGGTGGTGATCGCGAACCTGCTGGTCGATCTGGCCTATGGCTGGCTCGACCCGCGCGTCGGGTCTGGAGCGGGCCATGACTAGACCCTTCCTCCGCCGTCCCGAGGCGCTTCTGGGCGGGGCGATCCTGCTGGCGCTGATCCTGATCGCGGGTTTCGCGCCGCTGATCGCGCCGGGCGATCCGCTGGCCATCGCGGGCCGCCCGCTGATCCCGCCCTTCACCGATGCGGGCCTGCCGCTTGGCACCGACCGGCTGGGCCGGGACCTTCTGGCCGAGCTGATCCACGGCGCGCGCACCTCGGTCGCGGTGGGGCTTTCGGCCGCGCTGGTCGCGGTCTTTGCCGGCATGACGGTCGGCACCGCGGCAGGCTTTGCCGGGGGCGCCATCGAGGCCGCGCTGATGCGGATCGTCGATGCCTTCCAGATCGTGCCGGGCTTTCTTCTGGCGCTGGCTTTCGTGTCGGTCGCGGGGCCGTCGCTTTGGGTCGTGGTGCTGGCCATCGCGCTTGGCGCCTGGACCGGACCCGCGCGGCTGGCCCGCGCCCGCGTGCTCAGCCTGCGCGAATCCGACTTCGTTGCCGCGGCAAAGGTCATGGGCATGTCTCCGGCCGAGATCGCCTTTCGCCAGATCATGCCGCTGGCCCTGCCACCCGTCCTGGCCGTCGCCTCGGTGATCGTCGCGGCGGCGGTGCTGACCGAGGCGGCGCTGTCCTTCCTCGGGCTTGGCGATCCGAATTCCGTCACCTGGGGGGCGATGATCGCCGAAGGGCGCAACCAGCTCCGCTCCGCCGCCTATCTGTCGATCATCCCGGGCATCGCGCTGGTGCTGACGGTGATCTCGACCTATCTGGTCGGCGAGGCGCTCACCGACAGTCTGACAGGGCGGGACAAGCGATGACCCTTCTGCTTGGCCTCACCGGCCTGTCGGTCCACTATCCCGGCGCCAGCGCCCCGGCGCTGGCCGATCTAGGGCTGGCGCTCTTCGAGGGCGAAAAGCTGGCCATCATTGGCGAATCCGGCTCGGGCAAGTCGACGCTCGCGCGCGTCATCGCCGGGCTGCTGCCCCCCGGCAGCCGCATCGAGGGCCGGATCGACTGGGGCGGCGGCCCCACGCCCCGGCCGGGCCGCGACATCGGCTATGTCTTTCAGGACCCGGGCGGCAGCCTCAACCCGCTGCTCTCGGTCGGGCGCCATCTGACCGAGGTGCTGCGCACCCACCTGCCGCTGACCGCACGCGACGCCCGCGCCCGCGCCGCCGAGCTTCTGGACACCGTGCAGATCCCCGACCCGGCCCGGGCGCTGAACGCCTATCCGCACCAGTTCTCGGGCGGGCAGCGTCAGCGCATCGCCATCGCGCTGGCCATAGCCGCGAGGCCCAGGCTGCTGATCGCCGACGAGGCGACCAGCGCGCTCGACGTCCTGGTGCAGGCCGAGATCACCGCACTCTTGCGGGCATTGTGCGACGCGAAGGGCATGACGCTTCTTTTCATCACCCATGACATGGCGCTGGCGGGCCAGCTGGCCGACCGGATCGCGGTGATGCATGCCGCCCGGATGGTCGAGATCGGCCCTGCGGCCCGGGTCCTGCGCGCCCCGCGCGAAAGCTATACCCGTTCTCTGCTGGCGGCCCATCTCGATCTGGCAAGCCCCCGCCTTGTCGGAGAGGCGCGATGACCCTGCTCGTGGCGCGCGGCCTGACCAAGACCTATCCCGGGGCCCGCCGCATCCGGGCGCTTGACGATGTGTCGTTCGAGATCGCGCCGGGCGAGACGCTCGGGCTGATCGGCCCCTCGGGTTGCGGCAAGTCCACGCTCGCGCGGGTGCTGACGCGGCTGACCGAGCCCGATGCGGGAACGATCCGGTTCGGCGGGCAGGATTGGGGCGCGCTCAAGGGCCGCGCGCTGCGCCGCGCCAGGGGCGCCATGCAGATGGTGTTTCAGGACCCGGGCGCGGCCTTTCATCCCCGCGCCACGGTGGCGGGCGCGCTCTGCGAGCCGCTGCGCCTTCATGCCATCGCGCCCCGGTCCGACTGGCCCGATCACGTCGAGCTGCTGCTGACCCAGGTCGGGCTTTCGCCCGAGCTTGCGCCCCGTCCGCTGAGCGCCCTGTCGGGCGGCCAACGCCAGCGCGTCGCCATCGCCCGCGCCATCGCCCCCCGCCCGAAACTGATCGTTCTGGACGAGGCGGTCTCGGCGCTCGACGCCTCGGTCCGCGCCCGCGTGCTGGACCTGCTGGCGCAGTTGCAGCGCGACATGGGGCTCGCCTATCTGTTCGTCAGCCACGATCTGGCGGTGACACGGGCGCTGTCGCACCGGATCGCGGTGATGGAGGCCGGCCGCATCGTCGAGACCGGCCCGGCCGAGGCGCTGCTGGCCGCTCCCCGGACCGAGATCCTGCGCCGCCTGATCGCGGCCGTGCCGACTATTCACACCGAAAAGGTTCCGTCATGAGTTCCCGCCGCCCTGCCCCCTTGCCCCCGTCCTGGCTGCCGCTGCCCGACGCCCCGGCCTTCCCGGCCGACGGATATGCGCCGCTGGCCGATGCCATCGGGCGGCTGATGGGCACGACCAATGACGTGCTGCTGGTGCAGGGCGAGGCGATGGTCGCGCTCGAGGCGGCGGCCAGTTCACTGGGGCGGCCGGGGGTCCGGGCGCTGAACGTCGTGACCTCGCTTTACGGGCGCTGGTTCGGCGGCTGGCTGAGGCGCGCGGGCGCCGAGGTGACCGACCTCGCGGGCGCGGCCCCGGGCCATCCGGCAACGGCCGGGGCGGTGGCGCGGGCCCTGGAGGCCGGGCACTACGATCTGGTGGCGCTGGTCCATGCCGAAAGCGCGACCGGCATCCTGAACCCGCTGGCCGAGATCGTGTCCCTGGCCAAGGCCCATGGCGCGCTTGTCGTGGTCGATGCGGTCGCCTCGCTCGGCGGGCACCCGGTCGAGGTCGACGCGCTGGGGATCGATATCGCGGTGATGGGGCCACAAAAGGCGCTGGGGGGACAGGCCGGGACCTCGGCCATCGCCATATCGCCCGTCGCCTGGGACCGGATCTCCGCCCCGGGCGAGGCGCCCTCGATCCTGTCTCTGGCCGATCTGCGAACGCTCTGGCTCGAACCCGGCCGGGGCGCGCTGCCGGGCACCCCCTCGGCGCTGGAATTCCACGGCCTCGCCCAGACGCTGGCCCGGGTCGAGGCCGAAGGCATGGCCGCGATCCGCGCCCGCCACGCGCGCGCCGCCGCCGCCGCCCGCACCGGGGCCCGCGCGCTGACCGGGGCCGAATGGGTGGCGCCCGGCCAGGCCTCGAACCTTGTCACCGCCGCCGCCCTGCCCGAGGGCCTTTCGGCCGCCGAACTGTTGACCCATGTCACCGGCGACGCGCTCACAGCGGGCGTGGGTCCCGCGGGCGAGCGGCTGGTGCGGCTCAATCACACCGGCCCGCGCGCGCGACTTGAAACCGTGCTGGGCGATCTCGCCACCCTTGGCGCGGCGCTGGCCGCCGCAGGCCATCCGGTCTCCACCGGCGCGGCGCTTTCGGCCGCCGAAGCCGCCTGGCGCGAGGCGGAAACGGCCTGAGCCATGCGCCCGCCCCGGACCATCCTGATCGACCTCGACGACACGTTGCTGACCGCCTACCGGCAGCCGGAACGGACCTGGGCCGCGATCATCGCCGAACATGCCGATGCGCTGGGCGAGCATTCGACCCGCTGGGTCACCGCCGAGGTGCTGGACCGGGTGCTGAGCTTTCTTGCCGATGAGGAGGGCCGCAAGCTCTGGCGGCTTGAAGGCGACGCGACGCGGCGGCGGGTGGTGCGCTCGGCCTTCCACCGGCTGAACCTCGCCCGCCCCCCCGGGTCCGAGCCGCTCCACGGGGTCGATGCCGACCGTATCGCCGACCGGTTCGAAACCTATCTCGAAGAGGCGATCACGCTGAAGCCAGGCGCGCGCGAGATGCTGGCGGGGCTTGCCAAGGCCGGGCTGCGGCTGGGGCTTCTGACCAACGGCACCCGCGCGCGCCAGCGCGCCAAGATCGCGCGTTTCGGGCTGTCGCCCTTCTTCCGTGCGATCCAGATCGAGGAAGAGGCGGGGTTCGGCAAACCCGACCCGCGCGCCTATCTGCGGCTGCTGGCCCGGCTCGATACCCCGCCCCGCGAGGCCTGGATGCTGGGCGACGACCCGGTCTGGGACGTCGCTGCGCCGGCCGCGCTGGGCCTGACCGCGATCCTCTACGACGAAACCGGCCGCGCGCCCCTTCCCACGGGCGCGGCCGCCCGGATCGACCGGCTCGACGCTCTTCCGCGTCTTCTCAAGCAGGTCGCCTGAGGCCGCCCGCTCAGGCCGTGGCGGGATGGTGCGGCGCGTCGGCCCCCAGACAGTCGGGCGTCGCGCGCCATTCCGGGCCGAACAGCACCGGCCCGGCAAAGAAACAGATCGCGGGCAGATCCGCAGGACAGGGGCCAAGCGCCACGCGCGGCACGAAGGGCGGCAGGTCCCAGACAGCTCCGGCCTCGGTCAGCGCGCGCCAGCGCGCCTCCAGTTCGGGCGCCCCGAAGACCAGATCGACCGCGCCCGCCGCACCGCGTTCGAAGCGCGGCCGTTGCGGGGTGACCGCGATCCGGTGCGGATCCGGCTCGAAGACCCTGAGGCCCCAGTCGACCGGGGTCGCGCTGTGCGCCAGCGTCACATGCGGGTCGTCGGGCATCGCCTCGAGCCCAAGCTGGCGCAGGACGGGCCGCAGCACCTCGCGGTTGAGGATCGAGCGGCGCAGGTGCAGGGGATGGGCGCCGCTGCGCGTTTCGCGCTGGGCGGCAAAGGGACAACGGCCGGCTGTGTGTTCCATGGAGCGCTCCATTTCCGAGTCGCATCATGCGGCCTGGACGGAGCTTTCATGGATGCGATAAATCGCCCCGTTTCAAGAGGCTGCCCCAAGGGGGGCAGTTCCGGGCGGGCCACCGCGCATGCGCCGGGCCAGCGCCGCCGCCTCGCTCAGCCGCGCCGGGTCGAGCCCGGTTTCGACCCCCAGATCCGCCAGCCGCGCCGCCACCTTCTCGGTCGCGGCATTGCCGGGCGCGCCTTTCGCATAGGGGCAGCCGCCCAACCCGCCCACGGCGGCGTCGAAGACCCGAAGCCCGGCCTCCAGCGCCACCT
Source organism: Rhodovulum kholense (assembly GCF_003053725.1). Classification (GTDB taxonomy): domain Bacteria; phylum Pseudomonadota; class Alphaproteobacteria; order Rhodobacterales; family Rhodobacteraceae; genus Rhodovulum; species Rhodovulum kholense. The sequence continues at coordinate 116,555 of NZ_QAYC01000006.1, read as the reverse complement.
CGATATTGGCCATCGCCTGCCCGCCGGTGTCGTGGAAATGCCCCGCCAGGCGCGTCGGCGGGGCGACGGTCAGAACGGCGTCGAGCATCGCGGCAACCGTCTGCGGCGTGCCCCGGCCGATGGTCTCGCCCAGGCTGATCTCGTAACAGCCAAGCGCCAGCAGCCGGTCGGCCAGCGCCGCGACCGCCCCGGGTGGCGTCGGCCCGTCATAGGGGCAGTCAGTCACGCAGGAGATATAGCCGCGCATCGGCAGCCCGTCGGCCTTCGCCGCCGCCGCGACCGGGGCAAAGCGGCGAAAGCTCTCCTCGATCGAGGCGTTGATATTGGCGCGGCTGAACCCTTCGGAGGCCGAGGCGAAGATCGCGATTTCGTCGGCCCCCGCGGCATGGGCGCGCTCGTAGCCGCGGATGTTCGGGGTCAGCGCCGCATAGCGCACGCCCGGCACGCGACGGAGGCCCGCCAGCACCTCGACCCCGTCGGCCATCTGCGGCACCCGGTCGGGTCGCACGAAACTGGCCGCCTCGATCCGCCGGAACCCCGCCTGGCTGAGCAGATCGATCAGCGCGATCTTTTCGGCGGCGGGAATCGCCCGGGGTTCGTTCTGCAACCCGTCGCGCGGCCCGACCTCGAAGATCTCGACCCGCTCAGGCATCGTCGCCCTCCGGCTGAAGGCGGACCAGCGCGACCCCGGCCTCAACCTGCGCGCCCGGCGCGGCCAGCACCTCGGCCACCACGCCCTCGCGGGGCGCGGCCAGCGTGTGTTCCATCTTCATCGCCTCCAGCACCGCCAGCGGCTGGCCCGCGGCGACGCGGTCGCCCACGGCGACGGTTAGCGCCTTGAGAAGCCCCGGCATCGGCGCCTCGATGACATCCGCTCCGGCGCCCGCCGCCGTCGCGCGGTCCAGCGGATCGACGGGCGTGAAGCTGAACGTGCCCTGCGCGCCCGCGAAGACATGGATCGCACCGCCCGCCCGCAGAACGACACCGGGCAAGGCCCCGTCGATCCGCCAGCCGCCGGAATCGCGGCGGGCCTCAAGCACTGCCTCGCCGATCTCGACCGTCGCGCGATCGGGGCCGTCGAACAGCAGCGAGCCGGTGACCTCGTCGCCGTCGCGGCCGAGCGTCACAGCGCGCCTGAGCGGCGCCCAGAGGGTGAAGCCCGCGAGCGGGCCGTCGGGCGGGGACGCGGCCTCCAGCAGCGCCGCCGCCTCGACCGCGCGGACGGGCGGCGGGCTTTCGGCAAGACTTTCGATGTCCCGCTCGATCAGCCCGGTATCGACCTCGCCCCGGGCAAAGCCCGCATGGCGCGCGAGACGCCCGAGAAAGGCGAGGTTGGTGGTCGTGCCCGCGACCTGCGTATCGTCAAGCGCCCGGGCCAGTCGGTTCAGCGCGACAGCGCGCGTCGGGCCATGGGCCACGATCTTGGCGATCATCGGGTCGTACCACGGGCTGATCGTGTCGCCCGTTCGCACGCCGGTATCGGCGCGGATGCCGGGCGGAAAGGCCAGATGCGCCAGCGTGCCGGTCGCGGGCAGGAACCCGGCAGGCACGTCCTCGGCGTAAAGCCGGGCCTCGAAAGCATGCCCCGCCAGCGGAATCCGGTCTTGCGTCAGCGGCAGGCCTTCTCCGGCGGCAACGCGCAGCTGCCATTCCACCAGATCGAGCCCGGTCACGGCCTCGGTCACCGGATGTTCGACCTGCAGCCGCGTGTTCATCTCCATGAACCAGAACCGGTCGGGGCGGAGTCCGTCCGAGCCGTCGACGATGAACTCGACCGTGCCCGCGCCGCGATAACCGATGGCGCGCGCCGCGCGCACGGCGGCCTCGCCCATGGCGGCGCGCATCTCGGGCGTCATGCCGGGCGCGGGCGCCTCTTCGATCACCTTCTGATGGCGGCGCTGCAGCGAGCAGTCGCGTTCGAAAAGATGAACCGCGTCCGTGCCGTCGCCGAAGACCTGAACCTCGATATGGCGGGGAGCCTCGATCAGCTTCTCGATCAGCACGGCATCGTTGCCGAAGGCGGCCCTCGCCTCGGACCGGGCCGAGGCCAGCGCGGCGGCGAAATCGGCCGGGCGGGCGACCTTGCGCATGCCCTTGCCGCCGCCGCCCGCCACGGCCTTGATCAGCACCGGCCAGCCGATGGCCTCGGCCGCGCCCTCGAGATGGGCGTCGTCCTGATTGGCGCCGTGATAGCCGGGCACGACCGGTACGCCCGCCTGTTCCATCAAGGCCTTGGCCGCATCCTTCAGACCCATGGCGCGGATCGCGTCTGCCGAGGGGCCGATGAAGGTCAGGCCTGCAGCCTCGACCGCGTCGACGAAATCGGGGTTTTCCGAGAGAAACCCGTAGCCCGGATGGATCGCCTCGGCCCCGGTTTGCAGCGCGGCCTCGATGATCCGGTCGGCCCGAAGGTAGCTGTCGGCGGGCGCGGGCGGGCCGATGGCGACCGCCTCGTCGGCCAGCGCCACATGGGCGGCACGCGCGTCGGCCGTCGAGTGGACGGCGACAGTGGCGATGCCAAGGCGCCGGGCGGTGGCGATGACCCGGCAGGCGATCTCGCCGCGATTGGCGATCAGGATCTTGCGGAACATGCCGTGCCTTTCGTTGCGGGCGTCGGGATTTGGGTATTTTTGCCAAGAAGAAGCATGCGCGTCACATCCGGAAGACGCCGAAGCGGGTTTCGGGGATCGGCGCGTTCAGCGCGGCCGACAGCGACAGGGCCAGTACCACGCGCGATTTGCGCGGGTCGACGATGCCGTCGTCCCAAAGCCGGGCCGAGGCGTAAAGCGGGTGGCTTTGTTCCGCGAACATCTCGATCGTCGGGCGCTTGAAGGCGGCCTCGTCTTCGGGCGTCCAGGTCCCGCCCGCCCGTTCGATGGCGTCGCGTTTCACTGTGGCCAACACGCCCGCCGCCTGTTCGCCGCCCATGACCGAGATGCGGGAATTGGGCCAGGTCCACAGGAAGCGGGGCGAATAGGCCCGGCCCGCCATGCCGTAATTGCCCGCGCCGAAGCTGCCGCCGACCAGCATGGTGATCTTCGGCACCGCCGCGGTCGCGACCGCCGTGACCATCTTGGCGCCATGGCGCGCGATGCCCTCGTTTTCGTATTTGCGCCCGACCATGAAGCCGGTGACGTTCTGCAGAAAGACCAGCGGTGTGCCGCGCTGGGCGCAAAGCTCGATGAAATGGGCGCCTTTCTGGGCGGCCTCGGAAAAGATCACGCCGTTATTGGCGACGATGCCCACCGGGCAGCCCATGACATGGGCAAAGCCCGTCACCAGCGTTTCGCCGAAACGCGGCTTGAACTCGTCGAAGCGCGAGCCGTCAACGATGCGCGCGATCACCTCGCGGATGTCGTAGGGCGTGCGCAGATCGGCGGGCACGACGCCAAGGATCTCTTGGGGGTCAAAGGCCGGGTCCTCGGGCGTTTCCCAGCGCACGGTCGCGGGCCGGTCGCGGTTCAGGTGCCGGACGGCGCGGCGGGCCAGCGCCAGCGCATGGGCATCGTCCTCGGCCAGATAGTCGGCCACGCCCGACAGGCGGGTATGCACGTCGCCGCCGCCCAGATCCTCGGCCGAGACGACCTCGCCCGTCGCGGCCTTGACCAGCGGGGGCCCGGCAAGAAAGATCGTGCCTTGATCGCGGACGATGACGGTGACATCGGACATGGCGGGCACATAGGCGCCGCCCGCGGTGCAGGACCCCATGACGACCGCGATCTGCGGGATGCCCGCCGCCGACATCTGCGCCTGATTGTAGAAGATGCGCCCGAAATGGTCGCGGTCGGGGAAGACCTCGTCCTGGTTCGGCAAATTCGCCCCGCCGGAATCGACGAGGTAGATACAGGGCAGATGGCATTCGGCCGCAATTTCCTGGGCGCGCAGGTGCTTTTTCACCGTCATCGGGTAATAGGTGCCGCCCTTCACCGTGGCATCGTTGGCCAGCACCATGACCTCCAGGCCTTCGACCCTGCCGATCCCTGCGATGGCCCCGGCGCAGGGCGCGGCGCCGTCATAAAGCCCATGGGCCGCGGTCGCGCCAATCTCGAGGAAGGGACTGCCGGGATCGAGCAGGTTCGCCACCCGCTCGCGCGGCAGCATCTTGCCGCGCGCGACGTGGCGGGCACGCGCCGCCTCGCCGCCGCCCGCGGCAGCCAGCGCCGCGGCCTCGGCGATCTCGCGCAGCGCCGCGAGATGGGCCGCGCGGTTGGCCTGAAACACATCGGATGCGGGAAGGGCGGCGGATCTCAGGCGCATCGCGTGTCCTCCGCGCACCATTGTATGCAGCACCATACCGCGAATTGATACAAGTCAAGGAAATCCGCCCCGATCCGCCCCATGGACGCGAATGATTCAAATTCCAACTCTAAGGATCGCTGCAATGAAGACCTCCCTGTTTGCCATTGCCATGACCGCAGCCGCTCTGGCCGGGTCCACCGCAGTCGCGCAGTCCAAGGGCGACTGGACCCTCGGCCTCGGGCTCGGCTACGTTCTGCCCAAGGACGACAACGGGACCCTTGCGGGCGCCGATGCGGATGTGGGCGACAACGCGCGTCCGACCATCACCTTCGAGTATTTCTTCGCCGATAACTGGGGCGTCGAGGTGCTGGGCGCGCTGCCCTTCAAGCACAACATCCATATCGAAGGCGTGGGCGACGCGGACACGCTGCAACTGCCCCCGGTGGTGTCGCTGCAATACCACTTCGTGACCAGCAGTTCGGTCACGCCCTTCCTCGGCGCCGGTCTGAACTACACGACCTTCTGGGATACCGACAGCGCGCTTGGCGATGTCGATATCGACGACTCCTGGGGGCTCGCGCTCCATGCTGGCGTCGATTACGCGATCGACGAACGTCACGCGATCCGGGCCGATGTGCGCTGGATCGATATCGACAGCGACGTCAAGCTGAATGGCTCGAAAATCGGGACCGCCCATATCGACCCCTGGGTCTTCGGCGTGTCCTATATCTGGAAGTTCTGACCCGCCCGGGCCAGTCCGCGCCCTGCCCGGATCGTTCCGGGCGGGGTATCGCATCCGATGACGCGCGCCCTGCTGCAGCCGGGCGCGCGGTCCTTCCGGGGTCCGCATCGGTTCCTCCCTGGCGGCACCGCCCGCATGACCCGATGCGAGACGGCGGCGCTATTTGGTTTCCATGTATTTCACCGCGCTTTCCATGAACATCGCGCGCGCGGCGATCTGCTTCATCGTGCAATTGGCAGCGGCGGTCATCCGGTAGGGCGTGCCGCGGCGCATCATCGCCTCGACCCAGCAGCGGGTCTTCTGCCAGGTATCCCATTGCTCCTGCTCGTTCTTCAGGTCGTTGACCATGGTCGCATGCAGCGGTTCGTTCTGGGTTTTCGCAAAGTCCTTGTCGGCGGTCTCGGCCAGGCCGAGCAGTTTCTCGAAGGCACTGTCCATGCGCGCCTTCCAGTATTCGCCTTCAGCCTGCTGGCAGGCGGCGATGTCGCTGACAGCGGGCGACTTCATCTTCTGAAAACAGGCGCGCGCGGATTCGCCCACGCAGGCGATGTCGGCGCCGGGCATCTTCTGCTTGTCCATGCAGGCCAGCGTCGCATCGGGCTTGAAGTCGTATTGCTGGGCCAGCGCGGGGGTGGCCGCGGCCAGCGCGGCGGCGAGGATCAGGGACAGTCGCATCTGCGTCACCTTCTAAAGTTGAGTCTATGACTCGCATTTAGTCCATCGCCTTCATCAATTCACGCCCCACCAGCATCCGCCGGATCTCGGATGTGCCTGCGCCGATCTCCATCAGCTTGGCGTCCCGGAACAGCCGCGCGACCGCGCTGTCGGCCAAAAATCCAGCACCGCCCATGGCTTGCACGGCCTGGTGCGCCTGTTTCATGGCCTCCTCGGACGCATAGAGAACGCAAGCCGCCGCATCCTGCCGCGTCACCTGGCCGCGATCACAAGACCGTGCGACGGCATAGACATAGGCGCGTGCCGAATTCATCGCCGTGTACATGTCGGCAATCTTGCCCTGCATCAGCTGAAAGCTTCCGATTGGCTGGCCGAACTGCTGGCGGTCGCGCAGATAGGGCATGATCTCGTCGAGACAGGCCGCCATGATGCCGGTGCCGATCCCCGCCAGCACCACGCGCTCGTAATCGAGCCCTGACATCAGAACCCGGACGCCCTTGCCCTCTTCGCCAAGGACATTCTCGAAGGGCACCTCGACATCCTCGAAGATCAGCTCGGCCGTGTTCGACCCGCGCATGCCGAGCTTGTCAAAATGGCGCGAGGTCGAAAACCCGGTCATGGTCTTCTCGACGATGAAGGCGGTGATGCCCTTGGGGCCGGCCTCGGGGTCGGTCTTGGCATAGACGACCAGCGTGTTGGCATCGGGGCCGTTGGTAATCCAGTATTTGGTGCCGTTGAGGCTGTAATAGCCGTTCCGTTTCTCGGCCCGCAGCTTCATCGAGACCACATCCGATCCGGCGCCCGCTTCGGACATCGCCAGCGCGCCGACCTGCGCGCCGGAAATCAGCCCAGGCAGGTATTTGCGCTTTTGCGCATCGGTGCCGTTCAGCTTGATCTGGTTCACGCAGAGGTTCGAATGGGCGCCATAGCTCAGCGAGACGCTGGCGGAGGCGCGGGCGATTTCCTCGACCGCGATGGTATGGGCCAGATAGCTCATGCCCGCGCCGCCGTATTCCTCTGGCACGGTGATGCCCAGAAGGCCCAGATCGCCCATCTCGCGCCAAAGCTCGGCCGGAAAGACATTGTCGCGGTCGATCGCGGCGGCCATCGGCCGGACCCGTTCCTGCGCCCAGCGGTGCACCATGTCGCGCAGCGCGCGGGTCTCGTCGTCTAGATCGAAGTCCATTGTCGCGGTGAACATCGCCCGGGCTCCTCCTCCCCAGCTTATTGAACGCTTGTTCATTTCCTAGCATCGACAGGGGTGCGGCGTCAATCGCCGTGGCAATGGGCGCGCCGATGCCTACGTTTAACCGGTAGTCAGACATGAGGACCGTCCGATGACCCGCCCTGCCCTTCTTGCCCTGCTTGTCGCAGTCCTGCCCATAACCGTTCCGCTTGCCGCCCCGGCCGATGAGGTCGGACGCGTGGGGGTGGACTGGACCGGCAACGATATCGTGATCGAGGCGATCCAGGACCCCGAAGTGAAGGGCGTGACCTGCCATGTCGCCTATTTCTCGCGCTCGATGCTGGACCGGTTGAGCCAGGGCAACTGGTTCGAGGACCCCTCGAACGCCTCGATCGCCTGTCGCCAGACCGGACCGATCGAGATCGGCGATATCGACCGCAGCCCGGAGGGCGAGGAGGTCTTTCGCCAAAACCGATCGCTGGTTCTGAAATCCCTGCGGATCAAGCGGATCTTCGACGAAGCGAACCAGACGCTGATCTATCTGGCCCATGCCCGCGAGCTGACGCAGGGGTCGGCCAAGATGTCGATCTCGACAGTGCCTCTGTTCAATTCCGGCGCGAACTAGGCCGGGGCGCAGACTATGGCTGGAGCGTTGCGGCCAAGACCCGACCCCGCATTGACAGGGTTGGGCGCGATCTGAACGGTGCATTTCGAAGGCGAACCGGTGGTCGCCATGACACCGCCTCGGGGAAACGCGAGGCCGGACCGTTTTCGCTTCCTCGCAGCTCGAAAGGTGGCGGGCGGTGCTCGATTCCGTTTGTCTCGCAGATCGGATCGAAACGCATCTGCGTGTAGGAGCAGGAAGCGGACCTGTTCCTTGGCGGCAAGCCGCACTGGAGACCTCTCGCCATTGTGGCTCGAACTGATGGCGTTCCGATGGCTCTGTCGGTCGGGATGGCGTGGATCTGAGAGCGAGCCACCACCAGCAGGTGATCCAGGAGCGCCCACGCCGTCCGCCTGTCGGCCTTTTCACCCCGTCGAGTGACGGCGCGGTCCGGTCGATGGCAACGAAGAGGTTCGCCATGGTGCCCCCATTGGTCCGAGTGCAAAGGCGGACGCTTGCCCGCGACGGACTGCGCCATCTGTCCGCGGACACAGGCGAGGGCCGATGGAAAAGCGCTTGAAACGCTGACGCTTGGGCTTGTCCTTTTGGGCATCCGGTTCCCGAGAGCTGCATGCGCCATGGAGCTTGAACCAGTGGCACATCATGGCTCATCGCCGAAGACAGCGCTGAAGCGGGGCAGTTGATGGATCGGGAGTTCGAAAGCCTGGCGGCAATCGTCCAGGGGCAGCACTGTGTGCCGACGGACCGCACCCGCCCTCGCCTCCTCGGCCTCACGGAGAACGGTTGAGCGCGAGTCCTTCGGCCCGGTCTTGCGATCCTCTGCCGTTTCGCGCGTGCTCCACTTCGCGACGGTCTGCGGGAAACCGATTCACCGGATCGTTTTCCGCTCCTCCTAACGACCCATCTCCCGGCTCAGCGCCGCAGTCGAAGCTTGCAGATAGCTGTATTGCTGCTCTGACCGCGTGCGTGGTCGAGGCGCAGCCGTGAACAACCTGTGCCATGGTGCGACTTTCCATTCCAACGAATGGACCGAACCATCAAACCGTCGGCTGAAACACCAAAGCGGACACAGCGAGCGAGGGTGCATCCGCCCCCATCCACGAGGCGGTAGTGGCCTCCTCCTGAGTCCCCTGACCGCGCCTTAGCGGTAGAGCGAGGCCATCAACCGTTCGGGCGCGTCGATCGGACCCTCGCCGGTCAGCAGCTGCGCATAGGTCGGATTGCTCAGAAGGCTGGCCAGCGACACCGGGCGGCCGTTCAGGAACGCCGTCTGGCTGACCAGCCGCACGCCATGGCTGTAGTCGGAGTAATAGGCGCCATGCACGGTGCTGAGCGGCTGGATCGGACTGCCGTCGCGCTTGTGCCAGCCATAAATTGCCACGCGACCCGGATGGCTGCGCAGGCGGTTGGTCAGCACCAAATCCTTCTTCTGCCCGGCCGTCAGCTGGCCCTCGCGACCGCCGGTCTGTCCTTCGACGGTCCGGTTATGCTGCAGGAAATAGCCGGTCGAGCTCATCTGCGCCCCGGCCGCCATCGGACGGGGGTCGAGCCGAAGCCCGGCCTGCGAATAGATCGCATCGACCATCCGGGTCGTCGGCAGCAGGAAGCCGAACCGGTCGGCGATCCGCGCCGCGGCGGGCAGGCCCATGGGGACGCGCACGAAATCGGCATCGCTGCCCAAGGCCAGATAGTCGGGTGTCACGCAGATCGTCACGTCGGCGCGTCCCCCGCCGGACAGCGTGCCCGAGACTTTGACCGGGGTCAGTTCGCGGAGGAAATGCGGGATATTCCCGGCCAGCGCCTGTTGCACGATCAGCGAGTCGCGATCACCGCCATGCAGCCCGTTCATCCGCGAGCCGACCTCGCGCCCGTCGAGCGCGCCGCGCCCACGGTTCGGGATGCCCCGCGCCAGCCGCATCGAGCAGCCATTCGCGCCGCGGGCGATGTCGGTATGGGCGAACGGTTCGGCCCGGGGGGCCGTGCCGCGGCGCTCCTCGGGAAAAAGGGTGCCGCGCGCCAGACGGGCCAGCGCCGCCGGACGGGTCTGGGGCCGCAGCGAGGCTTTCAGCCCCTGTTCGGCCCCGGCGGCCGGCGCGGCATCGGGCACCGCCGCGTCCTCCGGTGCGGTCTCGGGTGGGACAGGGGCGGCTGCAAGCGCAATCCCGGCGGCGGGCATGAGACTGGCGGCATAGGCCGCCGCGGCCGGCGGGATCGGACGCGCCTGGGGACGAACGCTGTCGACCGCGACCGTCTGCGCGACAGCCAGGAGGACGGGCCCGGCCGGGGGACTTTGCGGATCGGTGCCGGTCGCCTCCGGCAGAGCGGTGGCCGCAGTGCCTGCGGCGGCCCGGGGACGGGCATGGGGGCGCGGTGCGGCCTCATCCGTCAGGCTTGCGACGACATCGGTCGTGGCGGCCGGGGCCTCGGCGGTGGGACGCGGACGCGGGCGCCGGGCATCGCCCAGGGGTCCCGCGTCGCCGCCCTCGGCCAGAGGGCGCGGATGCGGCCGAAGCTGCGCCAGCTGATCCTCGGGTGTCTCGGGATCGGCACCGGGTCTGGCCGGAGGCGCGACGTCGGGCGCGCCCGCATAGACATGAAGACCGTTCGGCAAGGCGGTTCCCCCGGGTGTCGCCGGATAGGCGGCCAGCATCAGCCGTGCGGCCTGTTGGCCTTGCGCGGCGCGGGCCTCGGCCACGGGATCGAGCCCATCCTCGGCGGCGCCCATCAGCGGGACCAGCGGCGCGGGCCGGGTGACCGGCGCCAGAGGCTCGGCGCGGGTGGCATCGGACCCGACCAGAAGCACCGAGCCCTCGACCGGCGTCGCATCGCGGCCCAAAGCCAGAGCCGCCTCGGGAGCCCGGCCTTGCGCGGGGGGCACAGCGGTCACGGCCAGAACCGAAACCAGCGCGGTCAGCGCGGCCCCTGCAACGGCCAGGGCAGGGAACACGCGGACCCGCGCCCGGACGCCGGGCGCCAGACGCGAGAATGACAGGGCCACATCCGAAGCGCGTCGGTGGATCGACGGTTCGGCCTTGCCCTTCTGGGTGTGATCGGGGGTCATGGCGATTCCCTAGCCGCAGTCTGGTTCACCGACAAGCTGGCCCATTGACCTTGAAACAGGGTAAACGGCTTCCGCGGCGAAAAACCGCCAAGATGGCTTGCCACCGACCCCATGACTGGCAGAAACGCGCCTGTTTTCCTGGGAAATTCCGGATCGGCGGGCCCCCGCCGACAGACGCCGATACGGACACGACGATTTACCAGACCTCAACCGGGCCAAGCTGCCGCCCGGTTCGGGGCTCGAAATTGCCCCTTCGCGGCCCTTGTTGCTCTGCGGATAAAGGGCGCGACCGCCGGGACGGACCTCAGAACTCGAAATCGGGCAGGCTGTCGAGCGCCGATTTCAGCTCTTCGCCCCAGCCGGTCGAGATCTGCTCGAAATAGGGGTCATGGGCACGGATGCGGATGCGGCGGCCCAGTTGCAGGCTGTCGGCCTCATAGACCTGCAGATCGAAGGGCATGCCGACCGACAGATTGGCCTTGAGGGTGGAGTCGAAACTGACCAGCATCAGCTTGACCGCCTTCTCGAAGCTCATCGCCGGGTCATAGGCACGCACCAGGATCGGGCGGCCATATTTGGTCTCGCCGATCTGGAAGAAGGGCGTGTCGTCGCCGGCCTCGATGAAATTGCCTTCGGGATAGATCAGGAACAACCGCGGCGCGCCGCCCTTGATCTGGCCGCCAAGGATCAGCGTCGCGTTGAAAGCGGCATCGGCGCGCTGGCCGACATCGGCATGGGCCGCAATCACATCCTTCAGCGTCCGCGCCACCAGCCGCGCCGCCTGAAACATCGAAGGCACCTCGAAAAGCGACGGATCGCGCTCGCCATGCGCCTTGGTGCGTTCGTCGAGGATCGAGACCACCGACTGCGTGGTGGCCAGATTGCCCGCCGTCATCAGCACCAGCGCGCGGTCGCCGGGCTTTTCCCAGGTGAACATCTTGCGGAAGGTCGAGATGTTGTCGACGCCGGCATTGGTGCGGGTGTCCGACATCATCACCAGCCCGCGCTCGAGCATCAAGCCCACACAATAGGTCATCGCCGTCCCAGCCCCCGCACCGGCGCGCCAGCGCTATTGCTGGGCCACCTCGATCTCGACCGACAGCGCCTCTCCGGTGCCGCCCATGCGCGACCCGGTCACCGGCGCGGCCTCGGCATAGTCGAGGCCGGTCGCGACGCGGACATAGCGCCCGTCCGGCGACATCTCGTTCGACACGTCGAACCCGACCCAGCCCAGACCTTCGACATGCGCTTCGGCCCAGGCATGACTCGCCTCGTGCTGAACGCGGTCGCCGGTCATCAGATAGCCCGAGACATAGCGGGCGGGAAAGCCCATCTCGCGGGCGCAGGCCACAAAGACATGCGCGTGATCCTGACACACCCCCTTGCCCGCCGCGACGGCATCCTCGGCGGTCCAGTCCGGACGCGATACCCCGATTTCATAACCGACAGCCTCGTGCACCACCCGCAAAAGCGCGTGCAAACGGTCCAGATCGCCCTCGCCCCTGACCTCGCGCAGCAGCGCCCGGCACCCCTGCCCGGCCCGGGTCCGGGGCGTCACCCGGCGGAAGAGCCACAGCGGCGAGGGCCCGCGATGCGGTCCGATCACGCCCGAGGTATCCAGCACCTCGACCTCGCCCTCGCAGCGTACGACCAGCTCGGTCACGTCCTTCTCGAAGCTGATCAGCTCGACCGTATTGCGGTGATGGTCCTCGAAGCTCAGTTCCTTGCGCCCGCCCTCGACGGTGGTCCTCCAAGCGATCACCCGCTGTTCGGGACCGTTCTTGGGGGTCTTGCGCAACTGCTGAAGCCCGTAGATCACCGGGTCGTCGAAGGCGTAGCGCGTGGTATGCCGGATCTTCAGCCGCATCGGATCACTCGTAGAATCTGTAGTCTTTCTCGATCTGCTGGCCCAGCTCGTTCAGCGAGCCCAGCACGTCCTGCAGGAATTCATGCAGACCGTAATCGAAGATGGCGTCGATGTCGTGGGCGGTAAAGCGCTGCTTCAGCGACTCGGCCAGCTCGTGCGAGCGGTGCCGTTCGCCATAATCGAGCGCGAGGTATTCGAGGTTGTCGCGGATCTTGGTGACCGAGAATTCGAGGCTTCGCGGCATCTTGCGGTCGAGCACCAGGAACTGGGCGATGTCGCGCGGGCTGGCCTGGCTGCCATGCACCATCCGGTAGCCGCCCCGCGCCGACACCGCGCGCAGGATCGTCTCCCACTGCACGTTGTCGATCGAGGACCCCACCGAATAGACCGAGGGCAGCAGCACGTAATACTTGACGTCGAGAATGCGCGCGATGTTGTCGGCGCGTTCGAGGAAGGTGCCGATCCGCGCGAAATTGAAGATGTCGTTTCGCAGCAGCGTGCCCTGGGTCGTGCCCCGGACCAGCGCGGTGCGCTCCTTGATCAGGTCGATCACGGCCGGAAGGTCGCGTTCGTTCACGCGCCGGGCCAGTACGTCCTTCAACGCCATGTAGCAGCCGTTCATCGCCTCCCAGACATCGTGGGTCAGCGCGGTCCTGACCACACGGGCATTCTGGCGGGCCGAGGAAATCGCCGACAGCACCGAAGAGGGGTTCTCCTTCGCGCGCAGCATCCAGTCGATGGCGGCTTCCTTGGTGACGGCGTCATGGCTGCGGTTATAGGCCTTGGCCACGCCCGCGGTCTGCATCACCGAATGCCATTCGTCATCGGGGCTGTCGAGCCGGGTCAGCGCGATGCGCTGGCCGGTCTCGACCAGGCGCGAGGTGTTTTCGGCCCGCTCGATGTAGCGGTACATCCAGAAGAGCCCGTTTGCGGTCTTGCCCAGCATCGCGTCAGTCCTCGAGCACCCAGGTGTCCTTGGTGCCCCCGCCCTGCGACGAGTTCACCACGAGCGAGCCTTTCTTCAGCGCCACCCGCGTCAGCCCTCCGGGGGTGATCTTGATGCCCGCGGGGCTGACCAGCACGAAGGGACGCAGATCCACATGCCGGGGCGCCAGACCCTTCTGGGTGAAGATCGGCACCGTCGACAGCGACAGCGTCGGCTGGGCGATGTAGTTGCCGGGCTTGGCCTTCAGCTTGTCCCGGAAGGCCGCGATCTCCTTCTTCGAGGAGGTCGGCCCGATCAGCATGCCGTAACCGCCCGAGCCATGCACCTCCTTCACGACGAGGTCGTGCAGGTTGTCCAGCACATAGGCCAGCGCCTCGGGTTCGGAACAGCGCCAGGTCGGCACGTTTTCCAGGATCGCCTTCTCGCCCGTATAGAATTCGACGATATCCGGCATGTAGCTGTAGATCGCCTTGTCGTCGGCGATCCCGGTTCCGGGCGCATTGGCGATGGTGATCCGGCCCGCGCGATAGACATCCATGATGCCCGGAATGCCCAGCGCGCTGTCGGGATTGAAATTCAGCGGATCGAGGAAATCGTCGTCGACCCGGCGATACAGCACGTCGATCGGCCGGTAGCCTTCGGTCGTGCGCATCGCGACCTTGCCGCCGACGATCCTGAGATCCTGCCCCTCGACCAGTTCGACCCCCATCTGGTCGGCCAGGAAGGCATGTTCGAAATAGGCCGAGTTGTGGATGCCGGGGGTCAGAACCGCGATGGTCGGTTTCTCGTCCACATCGCCTGGCGCGCAGGCCGCCAGCGACCGGCGCAGGTCCAGCGGATAGGTCTGCACCGGCTGGACACGGTTCCGCGAAAACAGCTCGGGGAACATCTGCAGCATGGTCTCGCGGTTCTCCAGCATGTAGCTGACGCCGCTGGGCGTGCGGGCATTGTCCTCTAGCACGTAGAATTCGTTGTCGTCGGTGCGCACCAGGTCGATGCCCACGATATGGGTATAGACGCCGCCCGGCGGCTTGACCCCGATCATCTGCGGCAGGAAGGCGTCGTTGCGCGAGATCATCTCTTGGGGGATGCGCCCCGCCTTCACGATCTCCTGCCGGTGGTAGATGTCATAGAGAAAGGCGTTGATCGCCTGCACCCGCTGCTCGATGCCCCGCGACAGCTTCTGCCATTCGCGCCCCGAAATGATCCTCGGGATGATGTCGAAGGGGATCAGACGCTCCTCGGCCTCGGCCCGTCCATAGACGTTGAAGGTGATGCCTGTCAGCCGGAACACCTCTTCGGCCTCGCGCTGCTTGGCGCGCAACCGGGCGATATCCTCGCCCTCGAACCACTCGTGAAACCGCTCGTAGGGGGAGCGCAGGACCTGTTCGCGGCCCCACATCTCGTCGAAGGTCTGGCTCTCGTTCATGGCCTTACGCTATTTCCGCCCCGTGGCAGCGGCAATGGTTTCCCATCATCGAACGCGCAACAGAAATGCGGATGCCCAAAATTTATGCAACAACATGAGCCGTTTTTCCCGGCTCTCAAGGACATAGCCGGGAAAAACGGGTTGTAAAAGGTGGAACAGGACACCCTCAGGGTGCCCTGCCCCGGTTCGAGGATCGCGTCAGTCGCGCCCGAGGCTGCCCAGACCGTGGCCCGAAAGCCCGCCCGACACTTCTTCGGTTGCCTCCGAGGCAAGCTCCTCGGGCAGGATCAGGTTCAGCACGATGGCGATCAGCGCCGCCGGCAGCAGCCCGCTCGTCATCAGGATCTGCACCGACTCGGGCAGGTATTGCACCGCCTTCGGTTCCAGTTGCAGGCCCAGCCCCACCGACAGCGCGATGGCGAAGATCACCATGTTGCGGCGGTTCCAGTTCACGTCCGACAGCATCGAGATGCCCGCGGCCACGACCATGCCGAACATGACGATCACCCCGCCGCCCAGCACCTCGATCGGGATCGTCGAGATCACCGCCCCAACCTTGGGCACCAGCCCGCAGAGGATCAGGAAGATCGCACCGATGGTCACGACATGCCGGCTCATGACGCCGGTCATCGCGATCAGCCCCACATTCTGGCTGAACGACGTGTTGGGCAGCGCCCCAAAGGCCCCCGCGATGGCGGTGCCCAGACCGTCGGCATAGGTGGCGCCCGCGATTTCCTTGTCGGTCGCCTCGCGGCCCGCGCCGCCCTTGGTGATCCCGGACACATCGCCCACGGTCTCGACCGCCGAGACGAAGGCCATCAGGCAGAAGCCGACGACGGCCGCGAGGCTGAAATCGAAGCCGTATTTGAAGGGCAGCGGCACCTCCAGAACAGCGGCGCGGTCCCAGCTGGTCTCGATCCCGCCGAAGGTCACCATGCCGGTCGCGAGCGCAAAGAGATAGCCCGCGACGATCCCGACCGCGACGGCTGACACCGACAGCAGGCCGCGCGCGAAGAACTTCAGCCCGAGCGTGACGAAGATCACGACCAGCGCCGCCGACCAGTTCAGCAGGCTGCCATATTCGGGCGTATTCATCGCCGGGACGCCGCCCGCCGCATACTGGATGCCGACCTTGACCAGCGCGAGCCCGATCATCGTCACCACGAGCCCGGTGACCAGCGGCGGCAAGGCAAAGCGGATCTTGCCGATCACCGTGCCCAGCGTCGCGTGGAAGAGCCCGCCGACGAACACCCCGGTGAACAGCATCGGCAGAGCCTCCACCCCCTTGCCCGCCACCAGCGGGATCATGATCGGGATGAAGGCGAAACTGGTGCCCTGCACGATCGGCAGCCGCGCGCCCACCGGACCGAAGCCGATGGTCTGGAAAAGCGTGGCGATGCCGGCAAACAGCATCGACATCTGGATCATGTATTTCATGTCCGGAAAGCCCTGCGCCCCAGCCTCGGACCCGAAGCCGAAGCCCGCCGCGCCCGCAACGATGATCGCGGGCGTCACGTTCGAGACGAACATCGCCAGAACATGCTGGATGCCCAGCGGCACCGCCTTGTGAAGCGCAGGTGTATAGTTCGGATCGCGCAGCTGCTCTGGCGTCCCGATGGAGCTGTCTACAGCCATCGTTCCATTCTCCCTGTTGTTTTTCTTCGCCTACCCCCCGGGGGCGAGCGTAACCGTCACCGGCTCGGGCAGCCGGACTTCTTCAAGATTGGCACCCGGTCCGATGCGGTCGACGACCGCGAACAGCCCGGACCCGGAAATCGGGCACAGGACCCCGTGCCAGACATTCCGGCCGATATTGACTCCTTGCCCCGACCCCGCAACGAAGGCCCGGGGCGCACCCGGCCGACCGCCTGCATCTGGTGCAACAATGACCAGAAATTCAGCATTCTGCATGGGAATAAAGCATTGCGAGCCCAGCGGATGCCGTTCCAGCAGGCCGCAGTCATAGGGAAGGCTGCGGATTTCGGCGTTGAAAAGGCTGATGCCGGGTTGCCCGTCGACGATGTCGAGCGTCGCGAGGTCGCTATAGCGGCGGCAGAAGCCGTCGTTGATGATCTTGAACGCGCCGCCCAGCTCGACGACCTCGCCGAAGGGGGCGAAGTCCTCGGCGGTGATCGGTGCCGCCGTCAGCATCACAGGGCGCCCAGCGTCAGGGCCGGATGCCGGTTGACGTCCTTGTACAGCAGATAGCGGAACCGGCCCGGACCGCCCGCATAGCAGGCCTGCGGGCAGAAGGCGCGCAACCACATGAAATCGCCCGCCTCGACCTCGACCCAGTCTCGGTTCAGCTTGTAGACCGCCTTGCCCTCCAGCACGTAAAGCCCGTGCTCCATCACATGGGTTTCCTCGAAGGGGATCAGCCCGCCCGGCTCGAAACTGACGATGTTCACATGCATGTCATGGCGCAGGTCGGTCGGGTCGACAAAGCGCGTCGTCGCCCAGCGCCCCTCGGTCCCTGCCATCGCCACCGGCGCGATGTCGGCCTCGTTGACAAAGAAGGCCTCGGGCGTATCGATGCCTTCGACTGCGGCATACCGCTTGCGCACCCAGTGAAAGCGCGCGGACGACTCGCCGGGGTTCAGCACCGTCCAGTCAGCCCCCGGCGGCAGATAGGCATAGCCCCCCGCCGTCATCAGATGCGGCAGGCCGTCGAGCCTGAGATCGAGCGCACCGTCGGTGACGAAGATCACCCCTTCGGCGCCCGGATCGGGCTCGGGCCGGTCCGATCCGCCGCCGGGACCCACCTCCATCAC
Source organism: Rhodovulum kholense (assembly GCF_003053725.1). Classification (GTDB taxonomy): domain Bacteria; phylum Pseudomonadota; class Alphaproteobacteria; order Rhodobacterales; family Rhodobacteraceae; genus Rhodovulum; species Rhodovulum kholense. The sequence continues at coordinate 99,014 of NZ_QAYC01000006.1, read as the reverse complement.
ATATTGCGCGAAGGTCTCGGCAAAGCCTGTCAGCGGCCGCGCGATGATCCAGGCGCGGGTGCCCGTCCAGTGCGGCAGGTTGCTGGTCACGATGTCCCGCATCACGCCCCTGGGGATCACCGCATAGGCCTCGGTAAAGACAGCGCGACCGGTATGCAGCATGTCCTGCCCGGGATGGCCGCCGAGGTTCGAGAAATATCCGGTCATTGCGGCAGCATCTCCTTCAGGCGCAAAAGCGCGATCCGTTCCACCTGGGCGCAGGCCTCGGCAAATTCGGCCTCGGCGGAGTTTTCCAGCCGCCGCTCGAACGCCGCCATGATGCCCGCCTTGTCGTGATCCTTCACCGCGATGATGAAGGGAAAGCCGAAGCGGTCGGCATAGCGGCGGTTCAGGTCCTCGAACCGCGCCCGCTCGGCGTCGCTCAGAGTGTCGAGCCCGGCCGAGGCCTGTTCGGCCGTCGACGCCTCGGTCAGCCGTTTCGCGGCCGCAAGCTTGCCCGCCAGATCCGGGTGCGCCTTCAGCACCTCCAGCCGCTTTTCGGCATCGGCCGACCGGAAAACGCGCGCCAGCGCGTTGTGCAGCCCGACCGCGCTGTCATGGACCGGCCCAAGCTCCAGATCGAAGGCGCCGTCGGCAATCCAGGGCGAATGCTCGAAAACGCCGCCGAACCGCGCGACGAAGGTGTCACGGCCCATCTCGGTGGGCCGGTCCCAATCCACCGGCGGGTTGACCCGGGCCCAGTGTTCGGCGATGTCGAGCCGCCGCGCGACCCAGACCCCGTCGAAGCCCGAGATATAGTCGAGGAACCGTTTCAGCGCCGCCAGCCGCCCCGGACGCCCGGCCAGACGGCAATGCAGCCCGACCGACATCATCTTCGGCGCCCCCTCCAGCCCCTCAGCATAAAGCGTGTCGAAGCTGTCGCGCAGATAGGCGTAGAACTCGTCGCCGGACCCGTAGCCTGCCGCCACCGAAAACCGCATGTCGTTGGCATCGAGCGTGTAGGGGATCACCAGCTGCTGCCGGTCGCCTACCTTCTTCCAGTAGGGCAGATCGTCGTCATAAGTGTCCGAAACATAGGCAAACCCGCCCTCCTCGGCCGCCAGCTGCACGGTCTGCGCCGAACAGCGCCCCGTATACCAGCCGCGCGGCCGCGCGCCGGTGACCTCTTGATGCAGCCGGATCGCCTCGGCCATATGGGCGCGCTCGTCGGTCTCGGCATAGTCCTTGTATTCGATCCATTTCAGGCCGTGGCTGGCGATCTCCCAGCCTGCCTCCTGCATCGCGGCGACCTGTTCGGGCCCGCGCGCCAGCGCCGTCGCGACCCCGTAGACCGTGACCGGCATGTTTCGCGAGGTGAACAGCCGGTGCAACCGCCAGAACCCGGCCCGCGCGCCATATTCGTACATCGTCTCGATGTTCCAGTGCCGCTGGCCCGGCCAGGGCACCGCGCCCACGACCTCGGACAGGAAGGCTTCGGAGGCCGCATCGCCATGAAGGATGCAGTTTTCGCCGCCTTCCTCGTAATTGATGACGAACTGCACGGCGATCTTGGCGCCGTTCGGCCAGTGCGGGTGGGGCGGCGTCGCGCCATGGCCCCGGAGGTCGCGCGGATAGCGGGTCAAGGTGTCCTCCTTCGGAATACTTTCGCATAAACCAGGATGAACATGCCGTCTTTCAAGAATTGCCTGAAAGTCTTTCGGGGTCTTCCGTGGTTCCGGCCTTTCGGGCCATAAGTGATCTATCGGCCCGAAGCAGCGCGAGGACAAGATGCCCGGATATCTGACCACCCACGTCCTGGACACCGCCACCGGCGCCCCGGCCGCGGGGCTGAAGATCGCCCTTTACCGCGTCTCGGGCAATTCGCATTGCAAGATCGCCGAGACCGTGACCAATGCCGACGGCCGCACCGACGCCCCGATCCTGCCGCAGGACAGCTTCAAGGCCGGCACCTATGAACTGGTCTTCTTCGCGGGCGACTACCTGAAACGCGCGGGCCTCGCGGGGGGCGAGGTGCTTTTCCTCGACCAGATCCCGATCCGCTTCGGCATGGACGACCCGGAGGCGCATTACCATGTGCCGCTGCTGCTGTCGCCCTATGGCTATTCGACCTATCGCGGCAGCTGATAGATCCGGTTGCGGGCGCGCAGCGCCGTCTTGATCCGCCCGGCCATGAACTCGATGAACAGCCGGCTTTTCGGGTCCTGATTGCGCTTGTGCGGAAAAAGGCAGGCAAGCCGCGCATCGGGCGGCGGGGTCTCTTCGCAGACCGGGATCAGCGCGCCCGAGGCCAGATGCTCGGCCACGTCGAAGACGGGTTTCAGCACCACGCCGCGCCCGTCCAGCGCCCAGGCAGTCAGCACATCGCCGTCATCGCAGGCATAGGGCCCCTTGACGTTGAAGGCCTGCGGCCCCTCGGGCGTCTGCAACGTCCAGCGAAACTCGCGCGAGCCGGGAAAGCGCAGCAGCAGGCAGTCATGGCCCTGCCCGATCAGGTCGGCCCCGGTCCGCGGCAGACCCCGCCGCGCGATATAGGTGGGCGCCGCGCACAGCACCCGCGGGCAATCGCCAAGCGACCGGACCTTCAGCCCCGAATCCGGCAGATCGCCCAGCAGAAAACCGATATCGAGCCCTTCTCCCGTCAGATCGACCCGCCGGTCCGAAAGCCTTAGCCGCACATGGATGTCCGGGTACTGGTCCTGAAACAGTACCACATTGGGCGCGATCAGCCGCCGCCCAACCCCCAAAGGCGCCGAGACGTACAGCGAGCCCCGCGGGTGATGGGTGATTTCCTGCACCGCGGCCTCGGCCTCTTCCAGCGCCTCGAGCACCTGCACCGCCTTGGGATAGTAGATCCGCCCCTGTTCGGTCGGCTGGATCGAGCGCGTGGTCCGGGTGAACAGACGAATGCCCAGATGCCGTTCCAGATCCGCGACCCTGGAGGACGCCACCGCCGCCGAAACCTGCAGATCGCGCGCGGCCGCCGACATGTTGCCCAATTCGTAGACACGAACGAACATGCGGATATTGTTGATGCCGGCCACGCTCTATTCTTCGGGATTTCTTGAAACTGCTCGGGATAATCGGGAATTATCAGAAAGCCGGTCCCGCGTATAGCCTGCGGCCAACTCAGGGAGAACACCCATGTTCGACATCGCGCTGGTCTGGGACTGGCTGGAATTTGCCGTGCGCTGGCTGCATGTCATCGCCGGAATCGCCTGGATCGGATCGTCCTTCTACTTCATCGCGCTCGATCTGGGTCTGACGAAGGACCGCCCCCTGCCCGAGGGCGTTCTGGGCGAGGAATGGCAGGTTCATGGTGGCGGTTTCTACCATATCCAGAAATACACGGTCGCGCCCGCGCATATGCCCGAGCATCTGACCTGGTTCAAATGGGAGGCCTACTGGACGTTCCTGTCCGGGCTGATGCTGCTGGCGCTGGTCTACTGGATGGGGGCAGACCTCTTCCTGATCGACTATGACAAGATCCAGTGGGCGCCCTGGCAGGCCATCGCGCTGTCGGCTGGCTCGCTGACCATCGGCTGGATCTGCTACGACCTGCTCTGCCGCAGCCCGCTGGGCGGGCGGCCCACGGTGCTGATGCTGATCCTCTTCGCGATCATCGTGGCGATGGCCTGGGGCTACACCCAGATCTTCACCGGCCGCGCGGCGCTGCTGCATCTGGGCGCCTTCACCGGCACGATCATGGTGGCCAACGTCTTTCTGGTCATCATGCCGAACCAGCGCGTGGTGGTGGCCGATCTCAAGGCTGGCCGCACCCCCGACCCGAAATACGGCAAGATCGCCAAGCTGCGCTCGACCCACAACAACTACCTGACGCTTCCGGTCCTCTTCCTGATGCTGTCGACCCATTACCCGCTGGCCTTCGCAAGCGCCTATAACTGGCTGATCGCAAGCCTTGTCTTCCTGATGGGAGTCACGATCCGGCATTTCTTCAACACCAAGCATGCCCGGAAGGGCCGCCCCTGGTGGACCTGGGCCGCGACCGCCGCGATATTCCTTGCCATCGTGGCGCTGTCCCTGGTGCCGACAAGGACCGCGTCCGACGCCCCCGAAACCGCCACCCTTCCCGCGCCGCTGGCACGCGTTGCGGCGGCCGAAGGCTTCGACGAGGTCCGCGACATCGTCGAAAGCCGGTGTTCGATGTGCCATACGGCCGAGCCGCTCTGGCCCGGGCTCGGTCAGGCCCCGAAGGGGGTGCGGCTCGACAGCACTGGCGGGATCGCGCTCCATGCCCGCGACATCTACCGGCAAGCAGGGCTGACCCGGGCGATGCCGCCCGGCAACGTGATGATGATGGCCCCCGAGGAACGGGCCAGGATCGTCGCATGGTACCAGGGAATCGACCGGACACCCCGCTGACGCGACCGGTCTTTGACACCTCTCCACGCCACGCGCTTTGGCCTTGCGGCGCGCACACGACCGGACAGTCCGGCCCGGGAAGCCCGGGCCTAGAAGAACACGTCTTCCCCGCCGCTGGCCTGGGCGACGGCACAATCGGGCGGCGGGGCCCAGCACAACCGTTCGCATAAGTCGCGATGCAGCACGCGTTCCTCGTCCATCGTGTAAAGCTCCCAGGCAGTGCGCAGCACCTCGGGGTCAGGACTGGCCAGAGGTGCGGCCGCCTCGGCATCGGGCAGAGAGGCGGCGATCCGGCCTAGGACCGACTGCAGATCCTCACAGGTCTCGGGAATCTTGTCCCGCAGCGAGGTCAGCAAATGGCCCGTGCCCCGGCTGACAGCCTGCCCCGCGCTGAAGACCTCTTCCAGTTCGATGGCCATCTGAGAGCCGGAACTCTCGATCTCGGCGATGGCGGTCGCAAGCCGCGACCGGATCCCGTCAACCAACGCCGAAATCCGCTTGTCGGTCGCGGCAAGCGACTTCCAGACCATCCCGAATTCGCCAGCCGCCCCGGCGGCGAGATGACGCAACTGCGTCGCGATCTCGCGAAGCGCATCGCCGTCATCGCCCAGTTCGCCACAGGCCAGCACCGCATTGGTGCCCACCAGACGCAGATCCTCGGCCAGCGACGAGATGTCGTTCAGGACTTTTCGCAGCCGCTCCATCTCGGACAAGAGAAGCTCGGATGCCTCAAGCATGACCGTGCGCCGGTGGCGGATCTCGTCGACACGCGCCTCGACGGACCGGACCCGGTCGTGCATCATCCCGAACAGGTTCAGTCGATGCCGTTCCGAACCGGCACCGGAACTGCCGGCAATATCCTCGAAACGCGAGACCCCGTCGCGCAGGCCCAGCAGAATGCTGGCGGTTTCGGTCGCAAGGTCGGCATGAGCCCCGACAAGCTGAGCGCGCGCCAGTGGCGCCAGCGCCGGGTCGCCGCCCGGACCGTTGGCCATCTCGAGGATCTGGCCGGCGTGGTCGATCCGCTGACTGGCACGATCACCCGCCTGAAGGCTGACGATCAACTGGCCGAAATCGTCCTTCAGCCGCTCCATGGTCAGGGCCAGCGGACGCCCGAAAGCCGTTTCGTTGCGCCTTTCGCCCCGGAAGGCAGAGACCATCTGCCCGACCTCGACAAACTTTGGCAAAAGCGTCGCCACCTCGCGCCGAAGGCTGGGCAGGTCGCTATGGCCGAGAACCGCCAGACAGACCGAAATACGTTCGGTGACGGCCGCAACGTCGGAGACGATCGCGTCGGAATGACCCACAAGATCGCGGGCGCTTTCCGCAAAGGCTTCCAGACGCATATGCCGCGTGCTCAGCGAAAACACATAGATCCGCGCATTGGTGGCCACGAACTTCATCGTCTTCAGCTTGCGAGCTATGTCAGTGATCGTGGCGCCCAGCTTCTCGATCATGGAACGAAGTTCGGTCACGTTCCGGGCGCCGGCCAGCAGGTCGGCATCGAGGGCTCCGGCCGAGGTCTGCAGCCGGTCTGCATAGACTCCGACCGCGTCCAGCACGTCCGGAGCCCGGTTCACCAGATCGCCCAACGGCGCGGTCAGGGCCTCGATCTGTTCGTCCATCGACACCAGCGACCGGCCAGCCGCCAGAAACGCCGCCTCGACCTCGCGGCGCAGCACATGCACCTCGGCGCCGCCAGTATGGCGGGCCCCATGCTGGGAAAGAGTTCGCGAATGGGCAGTCACGGCAAGGCCTTTCTGTCTTCCCGGGTCACGCGGGCAGTAATCTCGCGGGCGATGTCACCAAGCGTGGCCACACGGTCGACCGCGCCTCGTTCCACGGCGGCCCGGGGCATGCCGTACACGACGCAGCTGGCCTCGTCCTGAGCCAGGGTCCAGGCGCCGGCCTGATGCAGCTCGGCCATGCCCTGGGCTCCGTCATCGCCCATGCCGGTCAGGATCGCCGCTACGGCTCCGCCCCCCGCGGCCTGCGCCACCGACCGGAACAGCACATCGACAGACGGACGATGGCGCGCCACACAGGGGCCGTCATGCAGTTCGACCCGGTAAAGCTTGCCGCTGCGCCGCAGGACCAGATGGCGGTGGCCGGGCGCAATCACCGCGACCCCCGGGGTCAGTACCTCGCCCGTCTCGGCCTCCTTGACGTGAAGGCGGCAGGTCAGGTTGAGCCGGTCGGCAAAGGCGCGGGTAAAATGCTGGGGCATGTGCTGCACGACCGCGATGGGCGGCAGCCCGGAGGGAAGCGCCTCCAGCACGACCTTCAGCGCTTCCGTGCCGCCGGTCGAGGCGCCGAGGGCGATCACCGGCGGCCCCGAGAACCCCGGCGCGGTCGCAATGCGCGGCAGGATCACATCGGCAGTGTGGCGTTCGCCGACCTGGATCGGCCCGGCTGCCGCGGCTGTCTTGGTCGTCCGGGCGCGCGGATGACGGGATTGCACCGCTGCCCGGATCGCGTCCGAGATCCGCACCGCCGCCTCGCGCCGCTCTTCGGGGGTGGCCACGCTGGGCTTGGCCAGAACTTCGGCCGCGCCAAGTTCGAGCGCCTTGAACGACGCCTCGGACCCCGACTTCGTGAAGGCGGAAATCACCACTACCGGCAGCGGACGCTGGCTCATGATCTTGCGAAGGAAGGTCAGCCCGTCCATCCGCGGCATTTCCAGATCCAAGAGCAAGACGTCGGGCAGGCGGTCGCGCATCATCTCGACCGCGACGAAGGGATCGGGTGCGGCGCCGATCAGGTCCAGCCCGGGATCTTCGGCGATCAGCTTCTTGAACGCTATCCGGATCGAGGCGCTGTCGTCGATCAGAAGAACGCGGATCGGGTCTGAGATCTCGGAACGCGGCATGTCACTCGGCCTTTACGAAGGTTGCAGGGCCGACCTGCCGGAGGTCGGAGCAGTGGGCCACCATCGATTCCGAATGGCCAAGATAAAGCGTACCGCCCGCCGCAAGATGCAGCGCAATATGGTCGATGAGGCGGGTCTGGTCCTCAGCCGAAAAGTAGATCAGCACGTTGCGCAGGAAGACCACGTCGATATCCGTGTCGATCGCAAAGTCGAAATCCATCAGGTTGAGTTGGCCGAAGCAGACCCGGCGGCGCAGTTCGGGTACGATCCGCCAGCTGCCCCTGAGATCGCCATGGCCCTGCATCATCCAGCGCCGGCGATCTTCCGGACGAAGCGGCCCCAGCATCGATTCGGGGTAGATCGCCCGGCGAGCGACAGCCAGAACCTCGGTGTTGATATCGGTCGCGAGGACCGCCCAGTTGAACGCCCCGTCCCGTTCGGCAAGCGAGGCCAGGCACATGGCGATGGACCAGGCCTCTGCTCCGGTCGAGGCGGCAGCGGACCAGACCTTTACGGGTTGACCGGTCCCGGAGCGCCGCGCAATCGCGGCGGGCGCGGCAACGTCCATCAGATGATCGAAATGGGCGGGTTCGCGGAAGAAATCGGTCTTGTTCGTGGTGACGGCATCGAAGATTGCCGTGCGTTCCTCATCGAGCGCGCCATCCTCGAAGAGGTGCCTGAAGTAGCCGTCGAGATCGGAAATGCCCAGCTGCGACATCCTCCGGCGCAGCCGGCCGTCCACCATCGTCCGTTTCGCATCCGACAGCCGCACGCCGATCTCGGCCTCGACGAAAGCCGCGAAGCGGGCAAAGTCGCTGGCGGTGCGGCGCGGCGCGCCGCGGCGCGCCGCGCCGTCCGGATCGTTGGCCTCATCGGCAGGGAACGGCGACAGGATCGACATCGGACCGGTCTCACCTCATGCGTCAAGCGGGTCGGCAGGCTGCGGCGCCGGGACCGCCTCGAACAGCCGATCGAGGTCGAGCAGCGTGACGAATTCGCCCTGACGCCGGCCGATCCCCGAAATCAGCCGCTTGTCCCAGTTGAGCAATTTCGCCTCTGGCACATCCTCGACCCGGTCGCCATCCAGCGCCGCCACCTCGAAGACCCGATCGGTCCGAAGCGCGACCTGCGCCCGACGCCCGCCGGTCTCGAGCCAGAGCACGACGATGCGCGTCGCGTCGTCCTCATCGGCGGCAGGCAGACCCAGAATCACACGCAGATCGACCACCGAAACGCCAGTGCCGCGCACGTCGATCACTCCCAGCACATGGGCAGGGGCATTGGGAATGCGCGCGATCCGGCGCCGGTCGAGGATCTCCTGGACGCGGGCCACCGGTACCGCGAACCGCTCGTCCCCCACACCCAGGGTCACGACCTGCCCGATGCCGCTCATGCCGCGCTGTCCTTCTTCCAGTCGCGCATGAACTTCGCGTCGAGCCCGTCATCCTCGCTGTCGAGATTGAAATCGAAGCCCAGCGCGGCGGTCCGGCGATCCTGGCGCGGCCTGCTGCGTGCCGGCGTCGGACGGGGGGCCGCACCGCCCTCGGCGAGGCGGAAATAACCGATGGCGGATTGCAGCTGTTCGGCCTGGCTGGCCAGTTCCTCGGCGGTGCTGGACAGCTCTTCGGAAGCCGAGGTGTTTTCCTGAGTGACCTTGTCGAGTTGCTGGATCGCAAGGTTGACCTGACCGGCACCGGTCGCCTGTTCCTGGGTCGAGCGCGAGATCTGGGTGACCAGTTCAGAGGTGCGCTCGATATCGGGAACCAGACTTTCCAGCATGGTGCCCGCCTCGCGCGCGGCCTTCACGGTGCTGCCTGACAGGGACGAAATCTCGCCCGCCGCACTCTGGCTGCGTTCGGCCAGCTTGCGGACCTCGGAGGCGACGACCGCAAAGCCACGCCCGTGTTCGCCCGCCCGCGCCGCCTCGACGGCGGCGTTCAGCGCCAGAAGGTCGGTCTGACGGGCGATTTCCTGCACCACCATGATCTTCTCGGCGATGGTCTGCATCGCCTCGACCGCCTCCTTCACCGCCACCCCGCTGACCCGCGCATCGCTTGCGGACTTGCGCGCCATCCGTTCGGTCTCGGCCGCATTCTCGGCGTTCTGCTGGATCGTCGCGGCAATCTCTTCCATCGAGGCGGAGGCCTCCTCGGTCGACGACGCCTGTTCGGTCGCGCCCTGACTGAGTTCTTCCGAGGTCACCGACATCTGCCCCGCCCCGGTCGAGACGTTGCGCGCGGCGGTGCTGACCTCGCCCACGACCGTGCGCAGCTTTTCGCACATGAGGTTCAGCGCCTTTAGCAGATCCCCCACCTCGTCATTGGTCGTCACCCGGGCACTTTGCGAAAGATCGCCCCCGGCGACGGCCCGCGCCAGACGGTTGGCCCCGGCCAGACCGTTGGAGATCGAGCGCAGCATCAGGATGGCCAGCACCGCACCGATGACGACCGCGCCGACGATCATCCCGATCGCCAGACGCCGGGCCTGTTCGAAGCGGTGCACACTGTCGGACGCGGCGGACAGCATCATCTCGTTGTTGCGCTCGCGGATGCCGATCAGGTTGGCCTCCATCTTCGACCAGATGACCGGCGCCTCCTCGGACAAGACGGCATAGGCGGCATCTTTCTGTCCCGCCTCGGCCAGCGACATCGCCTTGGCCGAGGTGCCGCGCAGCCCCTGGTAGAGTGCGCCATAGTCCTCAAGCGCGGCACGCCCCTCGGGTGTGCTGCGATCCTGCAGATCCGAAACGTATTCCTCGTGCAATGTGCGCGAAGCCGTCAGCGCCTGGGCCACCGCCTCGCGCTGCGCCTGGGTTTCCGCCAGAACGTATTCACGCACATCCATCTGCGCGCGCAACGCCTCGGCGGTGACAGCCAGCGTCAGTTCGACCCGTTTGGCCCCGTTATCGACAATATCCGTCAGCCGGCTGTTCAGAGCGGACATGTCGGACAGGGTGATGCCGATGCCCAGCGCCGACATGAGGATCAGCAGGACGAAAGCCCCGGCCAGTTTCAGCTTTATGGTCAGACGCATGACGAGGGGTCCTTTTCGAGGGAGAAATCCGCGCTGTCCTCCGACAGGGCGGCGGCATAGATCCGGGCGAGATCCGGAACGATCACAAAACCCTGGTCCGTTCGTGCGATCCCGGACAGGAATTCGGGGGGCCATCGCATGCCGACTTCGGGGATCTCTCCGACCGCGGCATCGTCGAGTTCGGTCACGTCGAGGACCCGATCGGCAATGACGGCGACGGTGGTCTCGGCGCCCGCGACCGGCACATCCAGCACCAGCATTCGGGTATTTTCGTCCGGCGGACGCGATGTCATGCCGAAGGCCACCCGCAGGTCGGTCAGCGGAACCACCGTGCCGCGCACATTGATAAGCCCGGTGGCGAAGGACCCGGCGCGCGGGACGCGGGTCACCGGAACCGGTTCGAGGATCTCATGCAGGATCCGTGTCGGAATCGCGAAAATCTCGTCGGAGAGGGTCAGGGTGACGGCCTGCATCATGCGGCTCCCTTCCGCTTGCGGGCCCGATCCTCGATCGCGGTGCCCAGCGCGATCAGATGGCCCACGTCAAGGATGAGCGCCACGGTCCCGTCGCCTAGGATCGTCGCGCCGGAAAAAGCCTTGAGCCCGGCATGGATGCAGGACAGCTGCTTGATGACGGTCTGGGCGTTGGCAACGATCCGGTCGACAACGAGCCCGATCCGGCCATGGCTGCCCGCCACGATCACCACTTTCTGGAAATCGGGCCGCGGCCCGGGGGTCTCGAACACCTCAGCCAGGCGCAGGAAGGGCACCAGATCGCCGCGGACGTTGAGGAAATTGGACCGCCCCGCCCCCAGAGCCAGGTCGGGCGGCAGTTCCACGCATTCCTCGACGGCCGCGACCGGGATCGAATAGCGTTCGCCGCCCACCTCGACCAGCAGCCCGTCGGTGATGGCCAGCGTCAGCGGCAGCCGCAGGGTCACGGTCGTGCCATGGCCTGGTTCGCTGTCGACATCGATCTGGCCGCGCAACCCCTGAACGACGCTGCGCACGACATCCATGCCGACCCCGCGCCCGGAAAGTTCCGTGACCGCCGGCGCGGTCGAAAACCCCGGCTCGAAGATCAGCCGGAAAAGTTCTGGGCCCGTGGCCTGGCTGTTGGCGGGCAGCAACCCGCGCTCGATCGCCTTGGCGCGCAGTTTCCCGGCATCGAGCCCCCGGCCGTCGTCACGAATGCGGATATGGACCTCGGCCCCGGCATGGGTCGCGCTCAGCGTGATCGTGCCCTGCCGCGGTTTGCCGACCGCAGTCCGCGCGGTGCCATCCTCGATCCCGTGATCGGCGGCGTTGCGCAGGATATGCACCAGCGGGTCGTTCAGCAGCTCGATCACGGTCTTGTCGAGTTCGGTCTCGCCGCCGGTGGTCACGAAATCGATGGGCTTGGCCAACTGGTCCGAAAGGTCGTGGACGAGACGGCGGAAGCGGCTGAAAAGATTGCCGATCGGCAGCATGCGGATCGACATTGTGGTTTCGCGCATGCCCGAAGTCAGGCGCCGGATATCCTCGGCCACCGCCATCAGCGCCGGGCTTTGGAGAGCCATCGAAAGATCATGCAGACGCGATTCCGCGATCACCAGTTCGCCGACGCGATCCATGATCTCGTCGAGCCGCTCGGTCGCGACCCGCATCGTCGAACGTTCGCGCTGACGCGTCGCGGTGCCCGGGACGGGCTCGGCCGGCGCGTCGGCAGAGGCCCCCGGCGGCGCCGCAGATACAGTTTGCGGGGGCGTCTCGGGGACGCGGTCCGGAGCGGACCCCGCGTCCGGCCCCGACAGCGGCGTCACGTCGAGCACAAGATCGTCGCGCAGGAACAGGAACACCTCGTCGATGCGCGCCCGATCAAGGGCGGCGGCGATTTCGACCGTCCAGGCGAAAGGCGGACAGGCCGGGTCGAGCGCGTCGAGCGCGGGCAAGGCTGCGGCCTCGCAGGTGATCCGCACCGCATCGGGGGCAAGGTCCGTCAGTTCGGCCAGCAGCGCCGGAACATTCACCCCAAGGCCAAGCGCCGTGGGACCGAGCGAAAACGAAATGCGCCATCCCTCTTCGGCCGGGGCCGCGGCGGGCATCGCGGGAGACGTGTCGGCAGGAGGGTCGGCGGCCGGTGCCGCCCCGCCAAGCGCGACGTCCAGCGCCTCGAGGATGCTGGCATTGCCCGCCCGGGCCGCGGCGGCATCGTCGAGAAGCGCTGTGATCTGGTCGCAGGCCCGAAGCGCCACGTTGATCAGCGCGTCGCTGGCGGTCCGGCCGGGTGCGCGCAGCGCCTCGAAGGCGGTTTCAAACCCGTGCAGGAAATGCGCAAGATCGACATGGCCGAACATCGCGCCCGACCCCTTGAGAGTGTGGATGTCGCGAAACAGCGCGTCGATCAAGGCGCGGTCCCCCGGTGCCGCCGACAGGTCGAGCAGATTGCGCTCGATCGCACCTTGCAGTTCGCGCGCCTCGATCAGGAAGACTGCCGCGCCATCGTCGTCGTCGATCATGTCCCCACCATTCGCTTGACCACGGTCAGAAGCTGCGCCTGGTCGAAGGGCTTCGACATCCAGCCCAGCGCCCCGGCGGCCTTGGCCTGCTGGCGCAGGTCGTCGCGGGTTTCCGTCGACAGAAAGACGATGGGCACGCCCATCCCGCCCGGCCGCCCCCGATAAGCGCGGATGAAGGACAGCCCGTCCATCCGGGGCATGTTCTGGTCGGTCAGGATCGCGTCGGGCCGCACCGAGGCAAGCAGCGACAGGGCCTCTTCGCCGTCGCCGGCCTCCATCACGTCATAGCCCGCCCCCGCAAGGGTCTTCTTCACCATCTGCCGCACCGACGGGGAATCGTCGACGATGAAGACCTTCTTCGCCATTTTGAACCTCCTGAGTCCTGGTCACAGCTGCGCGGACGCCACCGCGCCCGCACCGCGCAGCAGGGCCGGGTCGAGGCCGCAACCGCGCATGCACGTTTCGACCAGCCCATCCGACGGCAGGTCGATCTCGAGCGTTGCTCCCAGGGCGCTGGCGGTCTTCGCGGCGGACAGAAGCACCGCAACCCCCGACAGGTCGCAGCGCATCCATCCCGCCGTTTCGATCCGGTAGGTCCCCTCCGAGCGCAGGTCGGAGACAAGCCGGGCCCGCAGATCGTCGGCGACTTCAAGGTCGATCCCGTCGATTCCGTGAATCAGGCTTGTTGCCATCGTCGCCTCCTGTGATCTTCGACTCTCTCTAGCCCGAAAAACTTAACGCTACGTCAAGTTGTGTCGGAGGCTCGCCTTCGCAGGTGTGGGGATGCGTGAGAGCACGCCTGCCCCGGATCTCAGGGCTTTGGGACGACGTAAGGGCAAGCGCCCGATTTTTTGGGGGAACAAGCGGGTGAAATTGCATCGCCCCCCCGGACAGGGGATCCGCAGGCGCCAAACGGCCGGGCCGGAGCACGTGCCCCGCCCTGGCCTTGCGATCAGCTTTTTCCGAAGCCCAGCGCGGGTTCCAGCGCCTCCCAGCTTTCGTCCATGGCGAAAGCCGCAGAGAGATAAGGGATGCCGAGATGGCCATAGCGGAAAGAGAGCTGACCCTCGGCCTCGGCCTCGGACCCGCCCGAGAGGCCCGCGAGGTAGAGCGCGCTGACAAGCCCGGTCCGGTCGGCGCCCTGACGGCAGTGGATCAGGATCGGCTTGGGCAGGCGCCGCATCAGATCGAGCAGCGCCTCGGCCTCGCTGCCCGAAACGGGGCGGCTGGCGGACAACGCGAAATCGGCATGGACTGCCCCCGCCCGGCCCGTCGCGGCCAGTTCGTCGCGATACCAGCCATGGCCGGTGCTCGCCCCCCGGAGGTTCAGTACACTGCGGATGCCATGAGCCCGAATCGCCCGTTCAAGCGCGTCCGGGTCGAGCTGCGCCGACCGGAAAAGCTCCTGCGGGAGGATCTCGTGAAAATTGCCCATCGCCTGCAGATAGCCCGCCCAGCCGACCGCCGCCCCCAGCGCCAGAGCGGCGGCAAGGGCGCCCCGGCGGAGCCGACGCCCGAGACCCGCCCGGAACCGACGCCTCATGCGTCCTGCCCCGGTCGCCGCCGCTTGCGGCCGGTGACCATGGCACGCGCCAGGTTCTCGCGCTGACGCAGGCTTTCGACGATCACCCCGGTCACATGCAAAGCGACCAGCCAGAGGATGGCGATGGCGAAGCCTTCATGGATCTCCTCCATCGCGTCCGAGCCCCAGAAGGCATCGGTGGTCTGCAGCCAGCCGGTCAGCCCGGTCAGCGCGGTCACCGTCAGAAGCGCCAGGATCATCGCGCCCCCGGCCGGGTTGTGGCCCAGGTAATGCGGGGCGTGCCCGGCGATCAGGTGGCGCAGATACTGCAAGACCGCCCCCGGGCCGTGCAGGAAATCGGAAAACCTGGCATGGCGGGGTCCCACCAGCCCCCAGACGACGCGCGCGAGGATCAGGCCCGCCACCGCATAGCCCGCCGCCTCATGCCCCCATTTCCACCCGTCCGCGGTGATCCAGGCCGCCCCGATCAGGGCGGCCTGGCTCCAGTGATACACGCGCACGAACGGGTCCCAGACGACGGTCAGGACGGGTTCGGCGGCCTCAGTCATCCGAGCCGACCTGCTCGAAGGTCTTGGGATCGAAGAAGACCTCGACCCGTTTGCCCGAGGCGTCATGGGCATAGACCTCGTAGCAGCCATCCTCGACCTTGACATTGGCGACCTCCCAGCCCTGCGCGGTCAGCTCGGCGGTCAGGTCCTCGACCGGACGCCACTCGGCCTGCGGGACCGAACACAGATCCTTGGCCAAAGCCGGGCCGCCGACGAGGGACGCGGACAGGGAAAGCGCAAGCAGCGGAAGCACGAGACGCATCGGAAGACTCCTCCAAAAGGTGCGATGGCCCGCTATGCCCGCCCTGCCTTGCGCCTTGCTTACAGCGGATACGCGCGGGCCGCGCCGGGCCGGAACCTTTGCGGCGGGGCGCAAAAGCGGTTAGCTGGCGCCATGAGAGTGCTTGTCATCGAAGATACCGCCGATCTGGCCGAGGCGATCAGGACCTATCTGGGCCGCGAGGGCCATGCGGTCGACCTGGCGGCCGATTGCGCCGAGGCGGGGCTGGCGCTCGATCTGGCGGCCTATGACGGGATCGTGCTCGATCTGGGGCTGCCCGACGGATCGGGGCTCGACTTGCTGCGGCAGCGGCGGCGGGGCGGGTTGCGGACTCCGGTGGTGATCCTGACCGCCCGGGACCAGATCGGCGACCGGATCGCGGGGCTCGACAGCGGCGCCGACGATTATGTGGTCAAGCCGGTCGATCTGGGCGAACTGGCGGCGCGGCTGCGGGCCAATGCCCGTCGCTCCGAGGGCGATCCGGCGGCCGAAGTGCAGCTCGGACCGTTCCGGGTGGACCGCGCCCGCGCCCGGATCTGGCAGGGCCCCGACGAAATCCGGCTGACCGCGCGCGAATGGGCGGTGCTCGACGCCCTGCTGGCGGCGCGCGGACGGGTGCTGTCGCGGCAGGCGCTCGAGGACCGGCTCTACGATTTCGACGCAGCGGTTTCCGGCAATGCGGTCGAGGTCTATGTCTCGCGGCTGCGCACCAAGCTGGGGCGCGGGGTGATCGAGACCCGGCGCGGCATCGGATACCAGATCCCGTGAGCGGCTGGTCGCTCAGCGGGCGCCTGACCCGGCGCGTGCTGGTCCGGGTCGGGATCGGCTGGCTGCTGAGCCTCGCGGTCGGGCTTTGGGTCATCGCCCACGAGATGAACGAGCTTCTGGACCGCGGACTCGGGACCCAGGCCGATCTGGTGCTGGCACTGGTCGAGGCCGGCCGGCCCCTGCCCCGCCTGTCGCCCGAGCTGCATCTGCGGGTGCTGCGCGCGGGCCGCGCCGCCCCGCCCGCCCCCTGGCCCGATCTGACGCAAAGCGACCATGTCGAGACCGCCGACTGGCACGTCTTTCGCCGGGACAGTCCCGATGGGCGTCTGGCCGTGGAACTTGGTCAAGAGACCGGCTGGCGCCGGGACGAGCTGATGGAGGCTGCCCGGGCCTTTCTGGGGTTGATGGCGGCGGTTCTGCTGACGGCGGTGCTGACGATCCGACAGGGCACCCGCGCCGCACTGAAACCGGCGCGCGACTTCGCCGAGGCGATGGCCCTGCGGGACGCAACCGATCTGTCGCCGCTCTCGGCGCGCGACCTTCCGGCGGAACTCGCGCCGATCCCACGCGCGCTGAACGGCTATCTGGGGCGGATCGAGACCCTGCTTGAAACCGAACGCCGCTTTGCTGCCGATGCGGCGCACGAGCTGCGCACGCCCATCGCCAGCGCCGCCGCCCAGGCGCAACTGATCGCCGAGGGCAAGGCCGATCCGGCCGCGGTACCGCGCCTCAGGCAGGCGCTCGACCGGCTCGGGCGTCTTGTCGAGCGGCTCTTGCAACTCTCCCGCGCCGAGGCCGGGACCGGCCGGGCGGATGACCGCGCCGATCTGATCGCGGTGCTGCATCTGCTGATCCGCGACCGCCCGGGGGCCGCGATCCGATTCGACGACGCCGATATCGAGCGGCTAGATCTGGCGCTTTCGCCCGACAGCCTGGCGATCCTGCTGGCCAATCTCATCGACAATGCCCGCGACCATGGCACAGGGCCGGTCGAAATCGGGCTTTCGCCCGGGCCGGTGCTGAGCATCGCCAATCCCGTCGAGGGACCGGCCGATCTGACCTTCGAGCGATTTGCCAAGCGGCGGGGGTCTCGGGGCGCGGGACTGGGGCTGTCGATTGTCCGGGCCATCGCCGATCAGCACGGCATCGGGATTTCGCATGAGATGACAGGCAAGCGCATGACGATCCGGCTTGACCTCGCGGGCTGTGCAATTGTACCCGGCGCCTGAACTCGGGGGGCGTTGATGACGTTCCGCGACCGGACTACTGCGCGGCGGACTCCATCGCCGGCCGGATCGTGGCCTCGACGATTTCCGGGGTCAGCGGCCCGGGATGGCGCAAGAGGACCGTGCCGTTGCCGTCCAGGACGAAGGTCTCGGGCACCCCGTAGACGCCCCATTCGATGGCCGTACGGCCCGACGGGTCGGCGCCGATCGCGGCAAAGGGATCGCCAAGCTCGTCGAGGAAACGCCGCGCCTTCACCGGATCGTCCTTGTAGTTGATGCCATAGATCGGGACCCCGGCCTCGGCCAGAGCCTTGAGGTCGGGATGCTCTTCGCGGCAGGGCGCACACCAGCTGGCCCAGAAATTCACCAGCTTGACCTGGCCGTCCCGCAGCGTCTCGGCGGTGAAGGGCGCGGCGCCGCCCAGATCGGACAACACGAGCGCCGGGGCGGGCTTGCCGACCAGCATCGAGGGCAGCGCATCCGGATCGTCGCGGGTCATGCCGATGAAGAACAGCGCGGCCAGCCCGGCAAAGATCACCGGCGGCAGCAGCAGAAGCGGAGAGATCCCGCGTTTCTCAGACATCCGGCTTTCTCCTTGCCTCGACCTCGTCAAGCTGGCGCCGCACCCGCGCCGCGCGCCAGAGCGACAGCGCCACCAGCGCCGCCAGCAGCCCCAGGGTGACGCCGTAGGAGGACAGCACCGCGAGTGCGTATTTCCCCAGATCGGGCATCATGCCATCCGCTCCCGCGCGATCATCGCCCGGATGCGGCGGGCCCGGATCTCGGTCCGGGTGCGCAGCAGGACCAGCGCGACGAACAGGCAGACGAAGCCAGCGATGCAGAACAGAAGCGGAATGTAGAACACGTCGGCCACGTTTTCCTTCTTGTCGAGGCTGAGCGAGGCTCCCTGGTGCAGGCCCTGGCTCCAGAAGTTCACCGCATAGCGGCTGAGCACCGCGAAGACCGACCCCACGATGCACAGGACCGAGGTCAGGTCGGCGGCGGCATCGGGGTTCTCGATGGCCTCCCAGAGCGCGATATAGCCGAGATAGAAGAGAAACAGGATCAGGAACGAGGTCAGGCGCGGGTCCCAGACCCAGTAGGTGCCCCACATCGGCTCGCCCCAGATCGCGCCGGTGATCAGCGCGATCAGCGTCATGGTCATGCCGATGGGCGCGGCCGCCCGCGCCGCCAGCGCCGAGACGTGGTGGCGGCGGACCAGCCAGATCAGCGAAGTCACCAGCATCATCACCCAGGCGTTGATGGCCATCATAGCCGAGGGCACATGGATGTAGATGATCTTGACGGTGGAGCCGAAATTCTCGGCCTCGGGCGTCAGGAAGAAGCCCCAGACCAGCCCCACCCCCAGACAGATCGCCGCCGCCACCGAGAAGACCGGCAGCAGGACAGACGAGGTCCGCATGAATTTCTGAGGATTGGCATATTCCCAAAGCGACGACATGAGCGTGTTCCTAGTGGCGTTTCGGAAGGCCCTCAAGTGACGAGCGTGTGAGGCCCCTAGCGCAGATTGATACGGATTGCCGCAGCCGCGGCGAAGGGCAGCAGCGCCATGGCGGCAAGCGTGATCGCCGTCAGCATCAGAAGCGGCGTCCCGGTGTCGCGCCCGTCGATGCCGCGCGCCACCGCCTCGGCGCCGAAGATCAGCGTCGGCACGTAAAGCGGCAGCACCAGCAGCGACAGCAGAAGCCCGCCCCGCTTGAGCCCCACGGTCAGCGCCGCGCCGAAGCTGCCGATCATGCTGAGCGCGGGCGTGCCGAGCGCAAGGCTCGCGGCCAGCCAGCCATAGCCCGCCGCAGGCAGGTTCAGCAGAAGCCCGAGCCCCGGGGCCGCCAGCGTCAGCGGCAGGCCGGTCGTCACCCAATGCGCCGCCGCCTTCATCGCGACGACGCCTTCCAGCGGGATCGGCGCGGTCGCCAGCAGGTCGAGCGATCCGTCCTCGTGGTCGAGCGCGAAGATCCGGTCGAGCGACAGCAGGCAGGCCAGCAGCGCGCCGACCCAGAGGATGCCGGGTGCGATGGCCGCCAGCAGGGCACGGTCGGAGCCGACGCCGAAGGGCACCAGCACAACCACGATCAGGAAGAAGGCAAGCCCCAGACCGAAGCCGCCGCCCGCGCGGATCGCGAGCCTGAGGTCGCGCAGCAGGAGCGCGATCATGCGAAGGCCTCGTCGAAGCTGTCGATCCGGCGCGGGCGGGCGCGGAAGGCCGTGACGTCCAGCACGCCTGCCTCGAAGCCGAGGTCGATATGGGTCGCGATCAGGGCTGCGCCGCCCTGCGCGAGATGCCGGGCGACGGCGTGGCCGAACTGCGCGACCGAGGCCGCGTCGAGCGAGACGGTGGGTTCGTCGAGCATCCAGATCGGACGGCCGGTGACCAGAAGCCGGGCGAGGCCGAGGCGGCGTTTCTGCCCGGCCGACAGGTTCTGGGCCGGACGCCCGGCGAGATCCGCGAGATCGAAAGCCTCAAGCGCCGGGGCGATATCGGTCTGGCCGAAGATGCGGGCCCAGAAGGTCAGGTTTTCGGTCACGGTGAGGGTGGCCTTGAGCCCGTCGGCATGGGCGGCGTAGGCAATCGACTCGGGCGGCGCCGAGACGGTGCCCGCAAGCGGCGGCTGCAGCCCCGCGAGCGTACGCAGAAGCGTCGTCTTGCCGATGCCGTTCGGTCCGCGCAGCATCAGCGCCTGCCCGGCCGCGAGGGTGAAGCCCACCCCTTCGAGGACCGGCACGCCGCCGCGTGCGCAGGCCAGATCAGTGACCACCAGTTCCATGCGCCCCGCATAGCCGAAAGGGCGGCAGGCGGAAAGCGGGAAAGGGGCGGCTCCCGCCCCCGGCCGGCGCGGCGCTGGCGCGCCCGCTTGTCCGGCGTTGGGTCGGGCGCGCGCGTGCCGCGCGCGCGGCCTCCGGCGGGGGTATTGGGGCCAAGAAGAACGGAGGTGCCACGATCAAGGATGACTGCGGTTTTCAGGGCGACTGGCCGGGGCGGATCCCGAGGGCGCCCCCCCGGGCGGCGGATTACGGGATCGGGGCTGGCGCGGGTGTCCACCGCCAGGGAGCTCGCAGGGTTCAGGCCCGAACGACCCTTCCGGGCGTCCCAAGGCTCGCCTGCGTCAGAGGGAAGGTCGTCCGAGGCAGTCTAGACTCTCTTCCGGTCGGGCCGAATGGAGGGGCTGGCTCAAGACGGCAGGACGACCAGGTGAGTTCCAAGCGCAACGGCGTTCCGCGTTCGGCCAACCGTTCCCGGCATTGGACACCTGACACGGCGGAGAGATGCCTTCGATCCGGAGGCAGCAGGACCCGGCCGTCAGGCCTCGGGCGCGGGCATCGGCACCAGGGCGACGGCGATGCGGCGGCCCTCGGCCAGAAGCACGTTGTAGCTGCGCGCGGCCGAGGGGCTCGACATCAGCTCGACCCCGAGCCCGGCCGCCTCGAGCCGCGACTGCAACCGGTTGGGGAGCGGCACGAGGGTCGGCCCGGTGCCGATCAGCAGGATATCGACGCGACCGGCCAGCGCCATCAGGGGCGCCTCGTCCTCGGGACCGGCCCACCCCTCGATACGGCCGAGGGCCACGAGCGCCCCGCCCTCGCGGACCTCGCCGCCGATCCGGAAGAAGCCCGGGCCATAGCCGTCGATGGGCAGGCCCTCGGGGATGGTCATCTCGGTCAGTTTCATCGGGCTCTCCTGTCGCGTCACGAAGCCCGATCATGGCACGGGCGCCAGGCGGAGGAAACCGCCCGGCGCCCGAGATCTTCAGGTCAGTGCCCGCAGGGTCCGCTGCGGATCAGCCCTCGGCCTTGGCAAACTGGGTGCCCGCACCGCCGTCGCCATCCTTGGACCAGTCGCGCTTGACCCCCAGCATCAGCAGGATGTTCGAGGCCACGAAGATCGAGGAATAGGTCCCGACGATGATGCCCCAGGTCATCGCGAAGACAAACCCCCGGATCACGTCGCCACCCAGAACGATCAGCGCGATCAGCGCCAGAATCGTCGTGAAGGAGGTCATGGTGGTGCGCGAGAGCGTCTCGTTGATCGAGAGGTTCAGCACGTCCTTCAGGTCCATCTTCTTGAACTTGCGCAGGTTCTCGCGGACCCGGTCGAACACCACCACGGTGTCGTTGACCGAATAGCCGACGATGGTCAGAAGCGCCGCGATGATCGCCAGATCGAACCTCAGTTGCAGCCCGGCGAAGATACCCATGGTCAGCGTCACGTCATGGATCAGCGCGACCACGGCCCCAAGACCGAACTGCCATTCGAAGCGCAGCCAGATATAGACCAGCATGGCGAGGATCGAGAGGCTGACCGCGATGGCCGCCGACTGCACCAGCTCGCCCGAGACCTTGGGCCCCACGCTTTCGACCGAGGGGAAAGTGATCGAGGGATCGATCCCGGTCAGTGCCTCTTCCAGCGCCGCGATGGTCTCGGGAGTGACGCTTTCGGTGTCGCCCTGGGCCTGGATCCGGATCTGGGCCACGTTCTTCTCGGGGCCGAAGCTCGGGTCGAACACCTCGGTGATCGAGACGTCGCCCAGATCGAGCGCCGAGATCGCCTGGCGATAGGCGCCGACATCGACCGGCTGGCTGCTTTCGGTGCGGATCGTGGTGCCGCCCTTGAAGTCGATGCCGAAGTTGAGCCCCATCGTGAAGACCAGCACGATGGAGACCACCATCGCCAGCGCAGAAGCGCCAAGCGAGACATGCGAGAACTTGAAGAAGTCCCAGTTGGTATCGGAGGGAACGAGTTTCAGGCGCATGGATCTTCCCTCACAGCACGATGGTCTTGGGGCGGCGGCGTTCCATCCACATCACGATCATCAGCCGCGTGACGTAGATCGCGGCGAAGACCGAGGTGACGATGCCGATGGCCAGCGTCACGGCGAAACCGCGCACCGGACCCGAGCCCATGACAAACAGGATCACCGCCGTCAGGAAGGTGGTGATGTTGGCGTCGAGAATGGCCGAAAGCGCGCGCTGATAGCCCAGCTCGATGGCCCGCGCGGGCCCCTTGGCGGTTTTCAGTTCCTCGCGGATGCGCTCGAAAACCAGCACGTTGGCATCGACCGCCATGCCGATGGTCAGCACGATCCCGGCGATGCCCGGCAGGGTCAGCGTGGCGCCGATCAGCGACAGAAGGCCGAAGATCAGCCCGATATTGACGATCAGCGCGACATTGGCGAACAGCCCGAACAACCCGTAGCTGGCCCACATGAAACCGAGGACCAGCAGGAAGGCGGCGGCCGAGGCGATCTTGCCCGCCTCGATCGAATCGGCGCCGAGCTGCGGGCCGATGGTCCGTTCCTCGAGGAAGGTCAGTTCCGCCGGCAACGCCCCCGCGCGCAACAGAACCGCCAGATTGGTCGATTCCTCGACCGAGAAATTGCCGGTGATCTGGCCGGACCCCGACGGGATCGCCTCGCGGATCACCGGGGCCGAGATGACCTCGTCGTCCAGAACGATGGCGAAGGGCGAGCCGACATTCTCGGCCGTATACTGGCCGAATTTGCGCGCGCCCGACGGGTTGAAGCGGAAGGTGACCGAGGGCGCGCCGTTCTGGTCGAAGGCGGGCTGGGCATCGGTCAGATCCTCGCCAGAAACGACGGGCGTCTTCTCGATGATGTAATAGGTGCCCTTTTCGTCCATCGACGGCAGCAGGACATTGCTGGCGCCGGGCGCCTCGTTCGGGTTGGTGGTGCGCGAGACGACCGGGTTGAAGGTCAGCCGCGCTGTGGTGCCGATCAGCGCCTTCAGCTCGTCGGCCGAGCCGATGCCCGGCACCTCGATCAGGATGCGGTCCTCGCCCTGACGCTGGATCGTCGGCTCGCGGGTGCCGACCTCGTCGATCCGGCGGCGCACGATTTCCAGCGACTGGCGCAGGGTGCGGTCGATGGTGGCCTGCTTCTCGGGTTCGGACAGCTGCACGGTCAGCACCGCGCCCTCGCCCGAAACCTCGATATCCGAGGCGCCGACGCCGGTCAGGCTGACGATGGGCCGCGCGAGCGCCCGCACCGCCTCAAGCGCGGCGGCCATGCCCTCGGGCTCGCTCAGCCGTACCTGCAAAAGACCCGGCGTGCCCTCGATCCGACGGATCGGACCGACCTGGTCGCGGACCGCCCGCAGCGCGTCGCGAACATCGGGCCAGAGCGCATCCATGCGGTCGGCAAAGACGTCCTCGACCTGGACCTCGGCCAGCAGATGCGCGCCGCCGCGCAGATCGAGGCCCAGATTGACCAGCCCCGAGGGCAGCCAGCCGGGCCATCCGTCGCGGCTGGCGATCAGTTCAGGGGTCGCGCCCTGGGTCTCGATGGCCTTGAGGGCATCGTTATGCCCCTCGACCCGGGAGTAGAACACGTTGGGCGCGGCGAAGAGCAGCCCCAAAAGTACAAGCCCCCAGACCGTGGCCCGTTTCCAAAGCGCGAAATCCAGCATGGGCGATCAGGCCTTTTCCGCCGGCTCGGTCCGGTTCAGCACCTGAGCGATGGTCTGGCGCACGACGCGGACCTTGACGTTTTCGGCGATCTCGACCTCGACCTCGCCATCGTCCTTGACCTTGGACACCTTGCCGATCAGCCCGCCTTGGGTGATCACCTGGTCGCCGCGGCGCAGCGCATCGACCATCGCCTTGTGTTCCTTGGCTTTCTTCTGCTGCGGGCGGATCAGAAGGAAATACATGATCGCGAAGATCAGGATCAGCGGCAGGAACGAGCCGAAGGCGCCGACGGCGCCGCCGCCGGCCGCTTGCGCGAAGGCAGGCGTTGCAAACATATGGAAAATCCCCGTGTCCGAAGGGCGAACGGGCCGCCCGGTTTTCAGTCGCGGCGCACCCTATCCGTGGGTCTTCTGCTTGGCAAGGCGCTGCGCCGGGGCTTCAAATGGCGGCGCGAAGCAGGCATATCAAGGGCCATGCGACCTCCGATCCGCCCGCGTGCCGTGCTGCCCCTTCTCCTTGCCGTCGCGCTGGGGGCTGCGGCCCTGCCCGCTGCCCATGCCGCGGGCGCCCGGGACCGGGATCGCAACCGGGCCGAGCCGCTGGCCGAGGCGCAGCACCGCGCCTGGCGCGCCATCGGCCGGGTCAACGTGGCGGGCTTCGACACGGGAGGCTTCTGCACCGGCACGCTGATCGCGCCCGACCGGGTGCTGACCGCGGCCCATTGCCTTTACGCGCTCCGGGGCGGCACGAAGGCCCAGCCCGGTCAGGTGCATTTCCTCGCGGGCTGGTACAAGGGCACCTATGCCGCCCACCGCACCGCCAGCGCGATCCTGTCGAACCCGGGCTTTCATCCGGGAAAGAAACCGGATTCCCGCAGCTTGCGCGCCGATGTTGCGATCCTGGTTCTGGAAGTGCCGATCACGGACATCCCGCCCCTGCAGGTCGCCACGCCCGATCTGGTCGGCCCGAGCGTGACCGTGATCGGCTATCGCCGCGACCGGCTGAACGCCCTGACTCGGGTCGCGGATTGCCGGGTAGTGGTCCAGAGCCCCGGCATGGCCGGCCTCGGCTGCCCGGTCGTTCAGGGCACCTCGGGCGCCCCGGTTCTACAGCGCGAGGGGTCGCGCTGGTCGGTGGTGGGCGTCGTGTCGGCCTCGGTCAGCGGCGCGGGAGAGATCCACTCGGTCGCCGCCCGCCCCAGCGCCACCTTCCTCGCGGGCCGCTAGGCGCGCCGGACCGGGCCGCGCAAACCGGTTCCCTCACGCGCGCATTCCGGGCAGTCTGCGCTTGGACGCAGGAGAAAGCATCGTGCCCGACAAGCGACCGGACCTGATCGACTGGCTGGGCTATCGCAATCCGCCCGATTTCGCCGCCGCCCGCCGCTTCGGCCGGATCGTCGGCTTTGCGCTTCCGGTTCTCGCCCTGATACTTATCGCCGGGACGCTGATCGCCTTCGTCATCGCCCTGATCGGGCTTGGCGACTTCGCGGCCCCCGAACGCCATTCCGAGGCGATCCGCAATGTCGGCCTCGTGCTCGCGGGCCTCATCGGCGTGCCCTTTCTGGTCTGGCGCTCCATCGTCGCGCAAAAACAGGTGGACGTGGCCGAACAGGGCCTCATCACCGACCGCCTGAACAAGGCGGTCGAGGGGCTGGGCGCTGAAAAGACGGTCAAGCGGCGGCTGACGCATCCGGACGGCTCGACCGAGACCGAAGAGACGACCGAGCCCAATATCGAGGTCCGCATCGGCGCAATTTACGCGCTTGAACGCATCAGCCGCGACAGCGACCGAGACCATGTGAACGTCATGGAGATCCTCTGCGCCTATATCCGGCAGAACGCGCCGGCGTCCAGTGCAAGGAACCCGGAAGATGACGGAATTGCGCCCGTCGAAGACCTGCCCCAAGGTGCGACGCCCCATGAAATCGCAATACACCTGAAGATAGTAGACGAGCGCACTCAAAAGTTGAAAGACTGGGCAGCGAAAATCCCGCAACTACGCAACGACGTCCGAACTGCATTGGAGGTAATCGGTCGCCGTGACAAGGACCGAATTGCTCTCGAACGCTCCCCAGAAACTTATTCCAGCGCACAGACTTCCTATATACTTGACCTGCGCGAAACCAACCTCCAGCGCGCGAACCTCGAAAACTTGGATTTTTCCAAAGCGCTTTTCAATAGGTCACGGATGGAATCTTCAAATCTATTCCGGACAAATATCGCAGAGGCCAGGTTCTACAGGACCCGGATGGATATTGTATCCGCTCCGTTCGCGCGGATGCATCGCGCCGAATTCCAAAAAGCGCATTTGCATGGCGCGAACTTTCTTTTCGCTTTTGCAGACGGAGCCGATTTCTCTGCTTCGAGAATGGAAGCCGCCAATCTGACTCGTGCTAAAATTCAGGGCAGCAACTTCGACGACACACGCCTGACTTGCGCGCACCTTAAGACCTCAGAGACGGATGAAGAAACGTCTTTTGTTAGAACGCTTTTATTTGGAACAGCAGTCAAGTATGCCGACTTCTTAAGAACGCCATTGACGCAAGACCAGATCGACTCGACCTTCGGCGATGGCTCAACGTCTGTTGACAACGTGACGAGGCCCGCGCACTGGCCCGAGCAAGCTCTTGATCCCTCCAGATTCCGCGAGGAACTTCGCAAATGGCGCGCCGATCCGGCCTCTTACGTCCCTCCGCAAGATCGGGCATAACCGCCCCGAGACCAAGACCCAGACCACCCCGAGGACAAGACATGCACGACATCCGCGCCATCCGCGAGACCCCCGACGCTTTCGACGCCGCCCTGGCGCGCCGCGGGCTGGCGCCGGTCTCGCCCGCGATCCTTGCGCTGGACGAATCCCGCCGCGCCAAGATCTCTGCCGCCGAAGAGGCCCAGGCCGCGCGCAACGCCGCCTCTAAGGAGGTCGGCGCCGCCAAGGCCCGGGGCGACGAGGCCGAATTCGAACGCCTGCGCGCGCTGGTGGCCGAGAAGAAGGACGAAATCGCCCGGCTCGATGACGAGGCCAAGGCCGAGGATGCCCGCCTGCGCGAGATGCTGATGGGGCTGCCGAACCTGCCGCTGGCCGATGTGCCCGACGGGCCCGACGAGACCGCCAATGTCGAGCGGCACCGCTGGGGCACACCGCCCGAACTGAGCTTTCCGGCGAAAGAGCATTACCAGTTGCCGGGCGTTGCCGCGGGCATGGATTTCGAAACCGCGGCCAAGCTGTCGGGCGCGCGTTTCGTGGTGCTGAAAGGCGCGGTGGCCCGCATCCACCGGGCGCTGGCGCAGTTCATGCTGGATACCCACGTCACCGAGAACGGGCTGACCGAGGTCAACGCGCCGGTGCTGGTGCGCGAAGAGATGATGTACGGCACCGGCCAGCTGCCGAAATTCGGCGAGGACAGCTATCAGACCCGCGAGGGCTGGTGGCTGATCCCGACCTCGGAAGTGACGCTGACCAACACCGTCAACGACACGCTGCTGGACGAGGCCGACCTGCCCCGCCGGATGACCGCGCATTCGCTTTGCTTCCGGTCCGAGGCGGGCTCGGCGGGGCGCGACACGGCCGGAATGCTGCGCCAGCACCAGTTCGAGAAGGTCGAGATGGTGTCGATTGTGCATCCCGATCAGGGCCTTGATGAGCTGGAACGGATGACGCGCTGTGCCGAGGGGATCCTCGAAAAGCTCGGCCTGCCCTACCGGACGGTCGTGCTGTGCACCGGCGACATGGGCTTCGGCGCGCGGCGCACCCATGACCTCGAGGTCTGGCTGCCGGGACAGGCGACCTATCGCGAGATTTCCTCGGTGTCCTATTGCGGCGACTTCCAGGCGCGGCGGATGAATGCAAGGTTCCGGCCCGCGAGCGGCGGCAAGCCCGATTATGTCCACTCCCTGAACGGGTCCGGCCTTGCGGTCGGGCGCTGCCTGATCGCGGTGCTGGAAAACGGCCAGCGCGAGGACGGCTCGGTCGCCCTGCCCGAGGCGCTCGCCCCCTGGCTCGGCGGCAAGACGCTGCTGACAGTTGAAGGAGAACTGGCATGATCGACCCGGTCAAGGCGGTCCTCGTCTTCGTCGCCACCGTTTTCTTCGTCGCCTCGGCACTGATGCCGGGTGGGTTCTCTGGCTTCGAGCCCTCGCAATTCCCGATCCCGCAGGACCATCCGCCGGTGCAGCCCGCGGGCTATGCCTTCGCGATCTGGAGCGTGATCTATGTCTGGCTGGTGATCTCGGCCGGGTTCGGGCTGTTCCGCCGCGCCCGCGACGGCGCGTGGGAACGTTGCCGCCTGCCCTTGATCCTGTCGCTGGCCCCCGGTGCGGCCTGGATCGGGGTTGCGCAACTTTCGCCGGTCTGGGCGTCGCTGCTGTTGTGGTGGATGGCCGCCATGGCGATCTGGGCGCTGGTCGAGACGCCGCTGATCGACCGCTGGTGGCTGCAGGCGCCGGTCGGGCTTTATGCGGGCTGGCTGACTGCGGCCAGCTGGGTCTCGGTCGGCCTTCTGGGCGCGGGCCATGGCATTGTTTTCGGCGAGACCGCCTGGGCCCTGATCGCGCTTCTGGGCGCGCTCGCGACCGGCGCGGCGGTGCTTTTCCCGCTCGACCGCGCGCCCGCCTATGGCGTGGCATTGATCTGGGGGCTTGGCGGGATCGTCGTCGCGAACCTTTTCAGCGCGCCGCTCGTCGCCATTGCCGCGCTTGCGGGTGCTGTCGTGATCGGCTTTCTCACGGTGCGCGCCGCCACCTGAGGCGTGCCACCCTGACCCCATTGCGCGGCCTGCACCGGTTCATGGGTATTTAGGCCAAGAAGAAGAGACGGTCTGGGCTTCTTCTTGGTTGAAATACCCATGAAGCACCAGACGAAGAAGGACGCCGCCTCCAGGGCGGCGCCGGGCCGGATCAGCTGCCGGACTTCTTCTCAATGTGCTTCCTGAGCCGCGAGGGCGTCTTTTTCTTCTTGGCCCGGAACGGGTTGCGGTCGCCCTGGCCACGGAAGGTCAGCCGGATCGGGGTGCCCGGCATCTCGAAATCCTCGCGCAGACCGTTCACCAGATAGCGGCGATAGCTTTCCGGCAACTTTTCGGGAACCGAGGCCATCACCACGAAGGCCGGCGGCCGGGTCTTGACCTGGGTCATGTAGCGCAGCTTGATCCGGCGCCCGCCGGGCGCGGGCGGCGGGTGCATCTCAAGCATGCCCGCGAGCCAGCGGTTCAGCCGCGCGGTCGGCACCCGGCGGTTCCAGACCGTATAGGCCGAGATCACCGCGTCGTGCAGCCGGTCGAGCCCGCGCCCGGTCAGCGCCGAAACCGTCACCAGCGGCGCGCCGCGCAGCTGCGGCAGAAGCCGGGCGAATTCTTCCTTCAGCGCGATCAGCTTGTCCTGACGATCGGTCTCGAGATCCCATTTGTTGACGGCGATGACGACGGCGCGGCCCTCTCGCTCGGCCAGATCGGCGATCTTGAGGTCCTGCGCCTCGAACGGGATCTGCGCATCGAGCAGCACGACCACGACCTCGGCGAACTTGACCGCCCGGAGCCCGTCCGACACCGACAGCTTTTCCAGCTTGTCCTGGACCTTGGCGCGCTTGCGCATGCCCGCGGTATCGAACAGCCGGACCGGCGTGCCCTGCCAATCCATCGACAGCGAAATCGAATCGCGGGTGATGCCCGCCTCGGGGCCGGTCAGCAGCCGGTCCTCGCCGAGGATCTGGTTGATCAGCGTCGACTTGCCGGCATTGGGGCGCCCGACCACCGCGACCTGCAAAGGGCGCGCTGCGGTCGGCATCCGGACCGGCGCCTCCATGTCCTCGTCGTCATCCTCGTCGGACAGATCGACATCGACCTCGGGCGCGGCCTCGGCATCGAGCCGCGCCTCGGCAGCCTCGATCAGCGGGGCAAGAACGGCATGCAGCTCGGCCATGCCCTCGCCATGTTCGGCCGACAGCCTGAGCGGTTCGCCCAGCCCCAGCGCATAGGCCTCAAGGAATCCTGCATCGGCGGCGCGGCCCTCGGACTTGTTGGCCCCGAGGATCACATGGGCGGATTTCTTGCGCAGGATGTCGGCAAAGACCTCGTCGGCAGCCAGAACGCCCGCCCGCGCGTCGATCATGAACAGACAGGCATCGGCCATGCCCACCGCGCGCTCGGTCAGCTTGCGCATCCGGCCCTGCAGGCTTTCGTCGGTCGCCTCTTCCAGCCCGGCCGTGTCGACCACGGTAAAGCGCAGATCGCCCAGCCGCGCCTCGCCCTCGCGCAGGTCGCGGGTCACGCCGGGCTGGTCGTCGACCAGCGCCAGGCGCTTGCCCACCAGACGGTTGAACAGCGTCGACTTGCCGACATTGGGCCGGCCGACGATGGCCAGGGTAAAACTCATGGGTCTCTCCGAACCGGATCAGACCGCCCGCCTACACCATCCGGCGCCTAGCGGAAAGCCTCGAGTTCCCCGCGCTCGGACAGCACGTAAAGCGTGCCGCCCGCCACGACCGGCCGCGAGGCGGCGCCGCCGGGCAGGTCGATTTCCGCCAGCACCGCTCCCGACGCCGGGTCAAAGCCCCGAAGCCAGCCGTCATCCGAGGCGACCCAGATCCGCCCGCCCGCGAGGATCGGCCCGTAATGGGCATAGACGGCCTTGCGTTTCTTGGGTTTCTTCTTGGTGAAATAGGGCAGGTCCACCGACCAGATCCGGCTGCCGTCGCGGGCGTCGAGCCGCACCAGCTTGTCCTGATCGGTCATGAAGAACACCGAGCCGCCCACCGGCAGCATCGCGCCATAGGCGCCGTCCTCGGCGGTCCAGATCCGTTCGCCCGAATTGACGTCGAGCGCGACCGAGCGGCCCGACTGGTTGCCCGCGAAAAGCACGTTGCCCGCGACCACAGGATCGCCGGTGATGTCGGTCACCGAGGCATAGACCGCGCCGCGGCGCTGACCGGCGACCGCCGCGCCCCAGACGCGCACCCCGCTTTGGCGCAGGGCCGCGACCAGATCGGCCGAGCTGAACGGGAAGATCGCCAGCCGGTCGGTGACCGCAGGCGCGGCGCCCCCCAGCATTCCGGCGGGCGCGGGCGTGCCCGGGATCTGCCATTGCACCCGGCCGTCGGCGGCCGAAATGGCCCAGGCACGGTTGTCGCGGCTGACGAAATAGACGATGCCGTCGCGATAGGCGGGCGGACCCGAAATCGCGGCATCGGCCTTCTGGGTCCAGAGCTCGGCCCCGGTCGCGGGATCGAGCGCGATCAGCGTGCCATAGCCCGTGGTGGCGAAAAGCCGCCCGTCGCCATAGGCGAGCCCGCCGCCGCTGACATCCTTGCCGCGCTTGCCCTCGGGCCGCAGGTCGGCCTTCCACAGAAGCTTGCCGTCGGCCGAGACCGCCGCGGCCTGGCTGCGCGCGTCGAGCGTGTAGATCACGCCGCCTGCCACCACCGGCGGCGCCGTGATCCGGTAGCGGCGGCTGTTGCCCGCCCCGATCGAGGTCGACCAGATCCGCGCTGGCGTGGCCGAAAGCGCCGCATGGGGCGTCAGGTGTTCCGGGTTGCCGCCCAGTTGCGGCATGTCGGCCACCGCCTGCGGGGCCGGCAGCGCGATGTCGCGCGCCTCGGGCAGCTCGGGCTGCACCGTCTCGAGGCCCAGCGCCTCGCGCACGCCCAGCCGCTCACCCTGCAGGATCTCTTCCTTGTCGCCGCACCCCGCGACGAGGGCGACCAGCGCCAAGACGCTCGTTACATGGCCGAATTTCACTGTCGCTGTCCCCTCGATCCTGGGCTCGTCCCGTCTGGCCGCCCGGCCGCCTGCGCCCGCATCAGCCGGCGTCCGGCGATCCGCCGAGCGCCACAATCAACCGACTGGCGCGCTGACGCAAGTCCGCGCTGGCCTCGGCATCGTCAAGCAGGCCGCGCAGCCGATCCAGCGCCGCCTCGGTGCGGTCCGCGTCGATCTCGGCATAGGCCATCTGTTCCAGTGCCAGCGTCCGGAACGGCCGTCCCGGCGCCGCAAGCGGCTCGAGCGCGGCCAGCCGCGCCTCGGGCGCCATGTCGCTGCCCCGCATGAGAACAAGCTTCAGCGCCGCCAGATCCGACAGATAAGGCGGCAGGGAGGCATCGGCGGCAATGGCATCGAGCCGCTCGGTCGCGGCGATCCGCCCGGCGGCATCCGGCGCCTCGGCGGCGGCCAGAAGCGCCACCAGCGCCCCGGCCGGGCCGTCGGCACCGATCCGGCCCAGCGCCTCGGCGCGGGCCGCCGCATCGCGGATCTCGATCGCATCGAGAATGCTGTCGCCCAGTGCCTGCGCGGCGGCCTCCTGCCGGGCGATGCTCCATTCGCGCCAGGCGGCGGCGCCCACCAGTCCGACGATGATCAGGGCCGCGAGCCAGCCATAGCGGCGCATCCAGGCGAACAGGCGGTCGCGGCGGACCTCGTCGGTCACTTCCTGGATGAAACTGTCGGGATTGGTCATGGGCGTCTCGGCGGTCCGGCTGCTTGGGCTCTGCTGGCGCCCGTCTTAGCGCAGCGCTTGCCCCTTTGCAAAGCCCCGCGACCATGGCCGCCGCACGGCGCCGGAACGCTTGTACGCCCTGCCCGTTTGATCGTACCATCGCGGCATGGGTCAGGGCGGCCGGTCCGGGCTCGTCCCGCGCCGCCCCGCCTTGCCGGGACGACAGCGACCGGCCCCAAAGCGCGCGACGAGAAAGGCAAGGCAGTCCATGCGTTGGATCTCGATGCTCACCGCCCTGCTGGTGACGGTCAGCTTTTACCTGCTGATGATGGAACGGGACCGCGTGATGGTCTTTGCCGGGGTGGAACCCGCCCCAGCGCCAGCCGCAGATACCGGCGCCTCCGGACCGCAAAAAGTGTCGGTCGTTGTCCAGCGCAGCACGGCACAGCAGGTTCAGGGCGGCGTCCGGCTGCGCGGCGAGACCGAGGCCGCGCGCAGCGTCGAGGTGCTGGCCGAGACCGACGGCCGGGTGATCTCGGAGCCCCTCAAGAAAGGCAGTGCGGTCGCGGCCGGGCAGACCCTGTGCCGGATCGAACCGGGCACGCGGCCCTCGGCACTGGCCCAGGCCCGGGCGGTGCTGGCCGAATCCCGCGCCCGCCTGCCCGAGGCCCGCGCCGCCGTCGCCCAGGCCCGCGCCCAGCTGGAAGAGGCCCGGATCAACGACCGCGCCGCCCGGCGGCTGTCGCAAGAGGGCTACGCCTCGGACACGAGGGTCGCCGGCACCGCCGCCGCGGTCTCGACCGCCGAGGCGGCGGTGGCCTCGGCCACAGCCGGGCTCGAGGCCGTCGAGACCACACGCAAGACCGCCGAGGCCCAGATCGCCGCCGCCGAGATCGAGATCGGGCGGCTGACCATCGCGGCCCCCTTCGCGGGCATGCTGGACGAGGACACCGCAGAGCTGGGCACGCTGATGCAGCCCGGCTTGCTCTGCGCCAAGGTCATCGCGCTCGATCCGATCCGGCTGGTGGGCGCGGTGCCCGAAACCGAGGTCGACAAGATCCGCGTCGGCGCGCCCGCCGGGGGCAGGCTGCTCTCGGGGCGGGAGATCGCGGGCCGCGTCACCTTCGTCGCGCGCACGACCGACCCCGCCACCCGCACCTTCCGCGTCGAGGTCGAGGCCCCCAATGCCGACGGGGCGATCCGCGCCGGGCAAAGCGTCGAGATCGGGATCGCCGGCCCCGCCCGCAGCGGCCATCTGGTGCCGCCCTCGGCGCTGACGCTGGACGATGCCGGGCGGCTGGGACTGCGCTATGCAGATGAAACCGGCCATGCCCGCTTTGCGCCCGTCGAGGTGATCCGCGACGCCCCAGAAGGCATCTGGGTCGCGGGCCTGCCCGACAGCGCCGATGTGATCGTGGTCGGGCAGGAATTCGTGTCGGACGGCACCCCGGTCGAGGTCAGCTATCGCGAGACGCCGCAATGACCGGTCTTGTCGACTGGGCCGCCGCGCGGGCGCGCATGGTCGTGGCTTTCGTGCTGATGTCGCTGGTCGCGGGCGCGCTCGCCTATATCGAGCTGCCCAAGGAGGGCGAGCCCGATATCGAGATCCCGGCGCTGTTCATCTCGGTCCCCTTCCCCGGCATCTCGGCCGAGGATGCGGAAAAGCTGCTGATCAAGCCGATGGAAACCGAGCTGTCCGATCTCGACGGGCTCGATTCGATGACCGCGACGGCGCGCGAGAACTATGCCGGGGTCGCGCTGGAATTCGACTTCGGCTGGGACAAGACCAAGATCCTGGCCGATGTGCGCGACCGGATGAACAAGGCCGAGGCCGATTTTCCCGACGGCTACGAGAAATACACGATCTCCGAGATCAACTTCTCGGAATTTCCGATCCTCGTCGTGAACCTGTCGGGCGAGGTGCCGGAACGGACGCTGGTGCGCGCGGCCAAGGATCTGCAAGACCGGCTCGAAGCGCTCGACCCGGTGCTCGAGGTGTCGATGGCGGGCCAGCGCGACGAGATGCTCGAGGTGATCCTCGATCCGCTGAAGCTCGAATCCTACAACGTGACGGCGCAGGAACTGGTGAATGTCGTCACCGCCAACAACCAGCTGATCGCGGCCGACGAGGTCGAGACGGCGAACGGCGCCTTCGCGGTCAAGATCCCGGCCTCCTTCGACGATCCCTCGGACGTCTACGACCTGCCGGTCAAGGTCAATGGCAACCGGGTGGTGCGGCTGGGCGATCTGGCCGATATCCGGCTGACCTTCGAGGACCGCAGCTCGACCGCGCGCTTCAACGGCGAACCGACGCTGGCGCTGCAGGTGGTCAAGCGCAAGGGCTTCAACATCATCGACACCTCGCGGCTGGTGCGCGAGGAGGTCGACAAGGCCCGCGCCGACTGGGCGCCCGAGCTGCGCCAGGCCATCGTGGTCACGACCTCGAACGACCAGTCGACCAATGTGGAATCGATGGTGCGCCAGCTTGAAGGGTCGGTTCTGACCGCCATCGCGCTGGTGATGGTGGTGGTGCTGGCCTTTCTAGGCACCCGCTCGGCGCTGCTGGTGGGCTTCGCGATCCCGACCTCGTTCCTCTTGTGCTTCGTGCTGCTGGCGATCCTCGACGTCACCGTGTCGAACATCGTCATGTTCGGGCTGATCCTTGCGGTCGGCATGCTGGTCGACGGCGCCATCGTGGTCGTCGAATATGCCGACCGCCGCATCGCCGAGGGCACCGGGCCGATGCATGCCTTCGCCGATGCGGCCAAGCGGATGTTCTGGCCCATCGTCAGTTCGACCGCGACCACGCTTTGCGCCTTCCTGCCGATGCTGTTCTGGCCCGGCGTCGCGGGCGAGTTCATGGGGCTTTTGCCGGTCACGCTGATCTTCGTGCTGTCGGCAAGCCTGGTGGTCGCGCTGGTCTACCTGCCGGTGGTGGGCGGGGTCGCGGGCCGGTTCTCGCGGGTGCTCTGGCGCGTCACCGAGCGACTGAGGCCCGTGCCGAAGGGCTTGCGTCTCGGGCTGATGGCCCTAGCGCTGGCAACGGCCTTCCTCGGCGCGATGCGGATGCTGAACCCGGCCTGGCCCGCACCCGGCCCGGCCAGTTCCGGGCCGCTCGAGATGCTGCCGGGGCTTGTGCTGTTCACGCTGGGCCTGATCGGCTGTTCGCTGGCGGTGAACGCGCTGCGGGACCCGCAGCCCGAGCCGGTCAAGGCGGGCTACCGCCCGACCCTCTTCGGTCGGCTGATCCGCGCCATCGCGGGCAATCCGGTGATGCCGCTGGTCACCGCCGGGGCCGTGATCGCCTTCGTCGCCGGTGTCTTCGTCTATTACGGCAAGCACAATAACGGGGTCGAGTTCTTCGTGAAGACCGAACCCGAACAGGCCATCGTCTATGTCCGGGCACGGGGCAACCTGTCGATCGACGAGAAGGACGCGATGGTGAAAGCGGCCGAGCGCATCGTGCTGGCCGAACCCGGGGTCGAAAACGTGTTTTCATTCGCGGGCGAAGGCGGTCTGAGCCAGAACACGGGTGGCGCACAGCCGCCGCTCGACACCATCGGTCAGGTCCAGATCGAGCTGATGCCCTGGCAGGAGCGCGCCGCCGACCCCGATCTGCATGGCGGCCTGATCCTCGCCCGGATCGAACGCAAGCTGGCCCAGATCCCCGGCATCCGGACCGAGATCCTGAACCTGT
The DNA here is from genome assembly GCF_003053725.1 of Rhodovulum kholense. Taxonomy (GTDB): domain Bacteria; phylum Pseudomonadota; class Alphaproteobacteria; order Rhodobacterales; family Rhodobacteraceae; genus Rhodovulum; species Rhodovulum kholense. The sequence goes on along the minus strand of NZ_QAYC01000006.1, from coordinate 63,308 downwards.
CGGATGGCCCCGCCTCAGCCAAGCCGGTGCATCTGCGGCTGAAGGGCGACAATTGGGACGATCTGTCGGCCGCCGCCCAGATCGCCCTCGACCGGTTCGAAGCGACCGAGGGGCTCCGCGACGTCGAGGATACCCGCCCCCTGCCCGGCATCGACTGGCAGGTCGATGTCGATACCGAAGAGGCCGGACGTTTCGGCGCCTCGGCGGTGCTGGCCGGGCAGATGGTCCAGCTGGTCACCCGCGGCATTCTGCTCGACACGATGCGGGTGCCCTCCTCGGACGAGGAAATCGACATCCGCGTGCGCCTGCCCGAACGCGACCGGCTGCTGTCCACGCTCGACACGCTGAAGGTGCGGACCGAGGTCGGGCTGGTGCCGCTGTCGAATTTCGTGACGATCACGCCGGTGCGCAAGATCGGGCGGATCAACCGGGTCGACGGCAAGCGCTATTTCGACGTCAAGGCGGCGGTCGCCGACGGGCTCAAGACAGCCGAGGGCCAGCCGATCAACGCCAACGAGCGGATCGCGACCCTGACCCGCTGGCTCGACACGGGGCCGTTTCCGCAGGGCATCAGCTGGGAATGGACCGGCGATCAGGAGGATCAGGAGGAAAGCACCGCCTTCCTGTCGAAGGCCTTCACCGCGGCGCTGGGGCTGATGTTCATCATCCTGCTGGCGCAGTTCAACAGCTTCTACAATTCGGTGCTGGTGCTGCTGGCGGTGGTGCTGTCCTCGGCGGGCGTGCTGATCGGGATGCTGGTGATGGGCCAGCCCTTCTCGATCATCATGACCGGGACCGGGGTCGTCGCGCTGGCCGGGATCGTCGTGAACAACAACATCGTGCTGATCGACACCTATCAGGACTATGCCCGCTACATGCCGCGGATCGAGGCCATCGTGCGCACCTGCGAGGACCGCATCCGTCCGGTCTTCCTGACCACGGTCACGACCATGGCGGGCTTGCTGTCGATGATGCTGGGAGTCAGCTTCGACTTTGCCAATGGCGGCTATACCCAGGGCAGTCCGGCCTCGCTGTGGTGGACCCAGCTGGCGACGGCGGTGGTCTTCGGGCTGGGCGTGGCGACCGTGCTGACGCTGGTCTTCACGCCCTCGCTGCTGGCATTGCGCGAATGGGTGCGGGCGGGCGCCTACGGATCGGTCCGCCGTCTGGCTGCGCTCAGCGCGGGCCCCGACAGCCGCGCCGCCCGCGACCTCGCCCTGACCCGCGCCGCCGCGCGGCTCGACGCGCCCGAGATCGTCTGGACCGAGGCCCCGGAGCCGCGACAGGCCGACGGCGAATCCAAAGGCAAGCCGGACGGCCTTCGCGCCGCCGAATGACCGCGCTCCCTGCCCCGGCGCGGGGCCATGTGGCGAACCGGGGCGCCATGGGTATTTTTGCCAAGAAGAAGACTGCAGGTGGGAGGGCTCGGCCGGGGTCTGGGTCCGGGCGGATGGTTTGGCGAGGCCCCGCCGAAGCCGGGCGCAGTCACTCGGCGGCGATGTCGTCGTCCTCGCCCGCCTGCTGGCGCTGCCACATGGCGGCATAGCGGCCGCCGCAGGCCAGAAGCGCCTCATGCGTGCCGCGTTCGATCACATGGCCGTCCTCCAGCACCACGATCTCGTCGGCATCGACGATGGTCGACAGCCGGTGCGCGATGGCGATCACCGTGCGGCCCTCGCCCATCGCCTTGAGTTCGGACTGGATGCCCGCCTCGGTCTCGGAATCGAGCGCCGAGGTGGCCTCGTCGAGCAGCAGGATCGGCGGGTTCTTCAGAAGCGTCCGGGCGATGCCCACCCGCTGTTTCTCGCCGCCCGACAGCTTGAGCCCGCGTTCGCCGACCAGCGTCTCATAGCCCTTGGGCAGGGCCGTCACGAAGTCGTGGATCTTGGCGGCGCGGGCCGCTGCCTCGATCTCGGCGGGGCTCGCGTCGGGGCGGCCATAGGCGATGTTGTAAAGGATGGTGTCATTGAACAGAACCGTGTCCTGCGGCACGACGCCGATGGCGCGGTGCAGGCTGTCCTGGGTGACCTCGCGCAGGTCCTGCCCGTCGATGGTCACCGCGCCGCCGGTCACGTCGTAGAAGCGGAAGAGAAGCCGCCCGATGGTGGACTTGCCCGCCCCCGACGGCCCGACGATGGCGACCTTGCGCCCCGCCGGAACGGTGAACGAGACGCCCTGCAGGATCGGTCGCTCGGGCTCGTAGCCGAAGCGCACGTCGCGGAACTCGACCGCGCCGCCCGTCACCTTCAGCGCAGGCGCGCCGGGCCGGTCGGTGACCTCGGCGGGCTGTTCCAGAAGCGCGAACATGTCGCCCATGTCGATCAGGCTTTGCCGGATCTCGCGATAGACCGCGCCGAGAAAGTTCAGCGGCATGGTGATCTGGATCATGTAGGCGTTGACCATGACGAAATCGCCCACCGTCAGCTGGCCCGCCTGCACCCCCATCGCGGCCATGACCATCACCGCGATCATGCCCAGCGTGATGATGAAGGCCTGGCCGAAATTAAGCAGCGCCAGCGAATAGGAGGTCTTGATCGCGGCGTCCTCATAGCCTTCCATCGCGCGGTCGTAACGGTCGGCCTCGCGCGACTCGGCGCCGAAATACTTGACCGTCTCGAAGTTCAGCAGGCTGTCGATGGCCTTCTGGTTGGCGTCGGTGTCCTGGTCGTTCATCCGGCGGCGGATCTTCACCCGCCAGTCGGTGACGACGAAGGTGAACTTGAAATAGACCGCGATCACCGCCGCCACGACGCCGAGATACCACAGATCGAAGGCCAGCGCGAAGACGACGCCCACCATCGCAAGTTCGACGATCAGCGGGCCGATGCTGAACAACAGGAACCGCAGCAGGAACTCGACGCCCTTCACGCCCCGCTCCATCACCCGCGACAGCCCCCCGGTCTTGCGCGAGATGTGATAGCGCAGCGACAGCCGGTGGATATGGGTGAAGGTTTCCAGCGCCAGCCGCCTCAGCGCACGTTGCCCGACCCGGGTGAAGATCGCGTCGCGCAGCTGCTGAAAGCCGGTATTCATCAGCCGCGCCATGCCATAGGCGACGGTCAGACCGACCGCCCCCACGGCCAGCAGCAACGTGTCGTCGCGGGTCTCGCCGGTCAGGCTGTCGACGGCAGCCTTGTAGAGAAAGGGCGTGCCGACCGAAACCACCTTGGCCAGCAGAAGGGCGGCCAGCGCCAGCACGACCCGGCGCTTGACCCAGCCCTGACCCGGGGGCCAGAGATAGGGTGCGACCTTGCGGATCGTGCGCATGCCCTGCTCGCGGTCGAACTGCGACAGGTCAGCGGTTGTGGGGCGTTTGCCACGGCGCATCGGACGGCCTTCCTAAGGGGAGCGTCGAAGACCCTAGCGCCCAAGGCCGGAAAAGGCCAGCGACGCGGGGATCACTCGGTGCGGGGAAGATCGAAGATCTGGCCGGGATAGATCAGGTCGGGGTCGCGGATCTGGCCGCGATTGGCCTCGAAGATCTTCACGTATTGCATGCCCCGGCCATAGGCGCGGTCGGCGATGCCCCACAGCGTGTAACCCGGTTGCACGGTGATCACCCGAACGCCGGTCGCGCCCCCGGGCCCCGCGGGCGGCGCGGCGGTGGCGGCGATTTCGGCAGGAGCCTCGCGGTGGAAGGGCGTCTCGAAGCGCGCGGCGACGCTGCCATCGGCGGCCAGCAGATCGGCCCGCAGCGCATAAAGCCCGGCGGCGATCTCGGGCGCGCGCAGCGTCCAGCGTCCGGTACCGTCGATGCCGGTCTCGGCCAGCGGCGCGTTGTCGAGATAGATCCGCAACTGGCCCCCGGGGCGGCCGCGCCCGGCAAGGTGCACCGCGCCTCCCCCATCGTAGGTGATCGCGTCGAGCGTCACGCCCGAAACCGGCGCGGCGTCCCCGTCCTGCGGCGGTTCGACAAGGCGCACGCCCTCGGCATCCGAGATCAGGATTGCGGGCGCGGCGGGCGGGGCCTCGATCACCGGCCTGTCTGTCGGGGCGGTCGCAGAGGTGCCGTTGTCCGACAGGCCCTCCGCCACCGCCGGTTGGGGAGCCGGCGCGCCGCTATCTGTCGCCTGATCTGCCACCTGTTCGTCCGCCTGCGCGCCCCCGGCCGCAGGTTCGGCCTCGACGGCGGGCGGAACCGGGAACGGCCCTTGAGACGGATCGGGCGATGGGGCGAGGATCACCGTGGCCTCGGACGGGGTCGTGCGCCCGTCGGCGCTAAGCATCGAGAGCGAGATCCGGCGCGGATCTTCGCTCTGGTCCAGATCGAACAGCACCGCGAAATCGCCATCGGCACCGACCTCGGTGCGGGCAGCCTCGCGGCCCTCGACCAGGATCGCGACCGAACTGCCGACTTCGGCACGACCCGCGATCAGGGCGTCGCCCTCGGGGCTGACCCGCACCACGTCGAAGGCGGGCGCGGCGGCATCCGGCGGCGGCGCTATATCCGAGCGGTCGCCCCGGGGCGCGGCCCCGGGCGGGACGTGACCGGCGGCCTGTCCGGCTTCGGGGTCGGCGTCAGGGGCCGCAACGTCAGGGGGTGAAGAGTCCGGGCTGCCGTGGGACGGTGCCGCAGAAGGGCCGGTCGACCGATCAGTCGACGGGCCAGATTGCGGAACGGCCGACGGGGCTGCGACGGGCGCCTGCGCGTCGGCCTTGCGGTCGTCGTCGCGGTCGAGGAACCATGCCACGACCATCAGCACCAGAAGCGCCTCGCCGCCGAGGATCGCCCAGGTCCAGACCGACCGCTTGCTCTCCGACATCGCCTTCCCCATCTGCGCGCGTCCCCGCCAGGCGAGCGCCTTGCGAGACCATACCAACCCCGGTATCACGGGTCCAGAAAACCGATCCCGCAGGCGCCCCATGACCCTTCAAAACCCCTCGATCTGTGTCTTCTGCGGCTCACGCGACGGCACGCGCCCCGACTATGCCGAAGCCGCCGACGCGCTCGGCCATGCGCTGGCCGAGGCGGGCTGGCAACTTGTTTATGGCGCGGGCGATGTCGGATTGATGGGCCGGGTCGCGCGGGCGGCGCAGGCCTCGGGCGGGCGGACCTTCGGGGTGATCCCCGTGCACCTGCTGGACCGCGAGGTCGGCAAGCGCGATCTTTCGACCTTCATCGTGACCGAGAACATGCACGAGCGGAAGAAAGTCATGTACATGAATTCCGACGCGATCGTGGTGCTGCCGGGCGGCGCCGGGTCGCTGGACGAGTTCTTCGAGGTGCTGACCTGGCGCCAGCTGGGGCTGCACGCCAAGCCGATCTATCTGCTGAACACGGCGGGCTTCTGGAACCCGCTGAGCGCACTGATCCATCATTTCATCGACGAGGGTTTCGCCGAACCCTCGCTTGCGGCCTATGTCCGGGTGGTTCCGGACGTGCCCGCCTTGATGGCGGACCTGCGCGAGGCCCTGTCCTGCCGCAGGCTTTCGGCCGAATAAAGCGCCAGCGCCGTCCAGATCAGGGCGAAGGCCAGGATGTGCCAGCCGGTGAAGGGCTCGCGGAAGACCAGCGTCGCCACCATCACCTGCAGCGTGGGGTTCAGGTACATCACCAGCCCCACGGTGGCGAAGTTCACCCGCTTGGTGGCATAGCTGAACAGCATCAGCGGCAGAGCCGTCAGCGGCCCGGAAAAGATCAGAAGCAGGCTGTCGCCAAGATCGTGGCCAAAGGCGCCCAGCGCCCGGCCGGTCAGCCCGGTCCAGCCCGCGACATGCACCCCCCAGAGCCAGACCACCGCCAGCGGCAACAGCAAGACGACTTCGGCGGTGACCGACACGACCGGCCCGGCGGGCACGCCGCGCTTGGCCAGTCCGTACAGCGCGAAGGTTCCCGCCAGCGCCAGCGACACCCACGGGGCGACGCCGAGCCCCCAGGTCAGCAGGGTGACCGCCACGGCGGCGATGCCCACCGCGCCCCATTGCAGGGCGGTGGGCCGTTCGCCCAGTGCCGCGAAGCCCACCGCCACCGCGACCAGCGGGAAGATGTAATAGCCAAGGCTCGATTCGACCGCATGGCCGATCTGGATCGCGTAGATGAAAAAGAACCAGTTGGTCGAGATCATCACCGCCGCCGCCGTCACCAGCCAGAGCGCCCGGGCCTGACCGAAAAGCCGCCAAAGCTCGGCCAGCCGCCCCTGCACCGCCAGCACCAGCCCGAAGAAGACCAGCGACCAGATCGTCCGGTGGCTCAGCACCTCGAGCGGCGGCACATGGGCCAGCAGCTTGTAATACATCGACGACAGGCCCCAGATCGTCGAGGCCCCCACCATCGCCAGAACGCCCTTCGCGGCCGGGCTGAGCGGGCTCATCGCGCCGCCATGAAACGGGCGAGACGGGCCAGACCTTCCTCGATATCCTCGGTCGAGCGCGCATAGGAAAAGCGCAGCGTGCCCGCCCCCCGGTCCTGATCGAAATCGAGCCCCGGCGTCACCGCCACCCCGGCCTTTTCAAGGATCTCGGCGGCAAAGGCGCGGCTGTCGGTCGTCAGGTCCGACACGTCGGCATAGACGTAGAAGGCACCATCGGGCGGCGCGATCCGGGTGAAGCCCGCCTTTGGCAACCCCTCCAGCATCAGCGCGCGGTTCTTGCGGTAGACTTCCAGGTTGGCCTGCAGCTCGTCGCCGCAATCGAGCGCCGCCAGCGCCGCGATCTGGCTGGCATGGGGCGCGCAGATGAAGAGGTTCTGCACCAGCCGCTCGACCCGGCGGACATGATCCTCCGGCACGACCATCCAGCCGACGCGCCAGCCGGTCATCGAGAAATACTTGGAAAACGAGTTGATGACATAGGTCTCGTCGGCGATCTCGAGCGCACTCACGGCTTTGCGGTCATATTCGATGCCGTGATAGATCTCGTCCGAGATGAAGGCCGCGCCGCGGGCCTCGGCCGCCCCGATCAATGCGGCCAGCGCATCGCGGTCGAGCATCGTGCCCGAGGGGTTGGCGGGCGAGGCCACAAGCAGCCCGTCGAGATCTTGCGGCAGGTCGCCCGGCACCGGCTGCAGCCGGTGCTGGGTTTCGGTCCGGATCATCACCGGCTCCAGCCCCAGCGCCTTGAGGATCGCCTTGTAGGACGGATAGCCCGGCGCGCCGATCCCGACGCGCGCGCCGACATCGAAAAGCGAGGTGAAGGCCAGCGTGAATCCGCCCGAGGACCCCGGCGTCACCACCACCCGGTCGGGGTTCAGATCGACCCCGTACCACTCGCGGTAAAGCCCCGCGATCCGGGCGCGCAGCGCGGGCAGACCAAGACCCACGGTGTAGCCCAGCGGCCCCTCTTCCATCGCGCGGGCCAGAGCCTTCCGGGCCCCGGCGGGGGCGGGCGTGCCGGGCTGGCCCACCTCCATGTGGATGATGGTGCGCCCCTGCGACTCGGCTCGGGCGGCGGCCTCCATCACATCCATCACAATGAAGGGATCGACCTCGCCCCGGCTTGAAACCTTCATGCCCGTCTCCTTAGGGTGCCTGCCAGTTGCAGGCTTTCTTCCAGCCGAGAGGGGCGAGGTCAATGGCAGCCATGACAGGACTGGCGCGCGGCCTGGCGGGCCTCGCCCTGGCGCTGATCGTCCTGCTCGCGCCGCTGGCCGCGCGGGCGCAGTCGCTGATCCGCGACGCCGAGATCGAATATGCGCTGAAACGCCTGACCCAGCCGCTGGCGGTCGCCGCCGGGCTGAGCCCGCAGCGGGTGCGGGTGATGGTTTTGCAGGATTCGAGCCTCAACGCCTTCGTGCTGGATGGCCAGACCATCATGATCCATTCGGGGCTTCTGCTGCGGCTGGAAAGCGCGGCCGAGCTTCAGGCGGTGATCTCGCACGAGCTGGCCCATATCGCGAACGGCCATATCACCCGGCGGCTTGCGAATATCCGCGGCGCCGGGTCCGCCGCCGGCATGGGCCTGCTGATGTCGCTGGCCGTGGCGGCCACCGGCAATGCCGACGCGGCCGCGGGGCTGGCGATGGGCACCTCCTCGACGGCGCAGCGGCTGCTGTTCGCCCATACCCGGGCCGAAGAGAGCTCGGCCGACCAGTCGGGCGCGCGTTACATGGCGCGGGCCGGGATCTCGCCCCAGGCGATGGTCGATGTGCTCGAGATGTTTCGCGGTCAGGAGGCCCTGTCCGAGTCCCGGCAGGACCCCTATGTCCGCACCCACCCGCTGCATGCCGACCGACTGCGCAGCGTGCGCGGCTATGCCAGCGCCTACAAGGGAACGACCCAGCCCGATGCCGAGGCCGATTACTGGTTCGCCCGGGCCCGCGGCAAGCTGGGCGCCTTCCTGCAAAGCCCGCGCTATACCCTGCGCCGGGCCGAAAAGGACAAGACCGCCATCGGCATGATGCGCCGCGCCGTGGCCTGGCACCGGACGCCCGATGCGAAACGGGCCATGGCCGAGCTTGCCCGGCTGGAGGCCGCCCAGGGGGGCGACCCGTTCGTGCAAGAGCTGAAGGGCCAGATCCTGCTCGAATCCCGTCAGTTCGGCCCCGCCGCCCAGGCTTATGCGCGGGCCGTCCAGATGGCGCCGAACGAACCCCTGATCCTCGCGGGCTACGGCCGCGCACTGCTGGCGCTCGACCGTCCGGGCGAGAACCGGCGGGCGCTCGACGCGCTCGAGAAGGCCCGCGCGCGCGATCCGTTCGACCCGCGCATGCTGCGCGATCTGGCGGTGGCCTATGCCCGCACCGGCAATAACGGCATGGCCTCGGTCGCGACAGCCGAGCGCTATGCGATCATGGGGCGGATGGATACGGCGGGCGTCCATGCGCGCCGCGCCGAAGGGCTGTTGCCGCGCGGCTCGCCGGGCTGGCTGCGGGCCGACGACATCGTCGCTGCGGCGGAACGGAGCGCGCGCAAGTGAGAGCCCTGATCGTACTGACCCTTCTGGCCGCCGGAACGCCCGCCCTGGCCGCGTTGACCGCGGAAGAGCGAACCGCCTTCCGCGCCGAGCTGCGCGCCTATCTGCTGGACCATCCCGAGGTGATCCGCGAGGCGCTGGAGGGCGCCGAAGCGCGCCGGATGGCGCGCCACGCGGCCAGCGATCTCGACCTGATCGCCGCTCATGCGGATGAGCTTTTCCACGCGCCGGACGACTGGACCGGGGGCAACCCGAACGGTGACGTGACGCTGGTCAGCTTCATCGACTATCGCGCCGAAGGTGCCGCACGGGCACTGACCGCGGCGCTGGAGACAGCCGCCAAGGACGGGCGGCTGCGGCTCGTGGTCAAGGACGCGCCCGATCCCGGGAACCCGGAGGCCCTGCGCGCCGCACGCTTCGCCCAGGCGGTGCTCCGGCTTGCGGGGCCCGACGCCTATGGCGCGGCGCAGGCCGGGCTCTTTGCGGCGAAAGGGCCGCTCGACCGGGCCGCGCTGGACCGGATCGCCGGGGCGCTGGGGCTCGACCCGGCGACGGTTGCCGTCCGGATGGACGCCCCGGACATCGCGACGAAGCTTGCAGAAACCCGGGCACTGGCCGAGGCGCTCGATCTGGGGGCCTCCCCGGCCCAGGTGCTGGACCGCACGCTCGTCCGTGGCGACGTGCCCGCCGTCGCGCTGTCGCGGATGGTCGAGGCCATGCGCCGCAAGAAGTGACCGCTGCGGCCGCATTTGCCCATTGGCCCGGCACCGGGTATGTGGTCGAAGAGGGACCGACCCGCGTCCTCACGAACGGAGAGAGCCGATGACCCGCATGACCGCCGCCGCGCTGATGGCCCTTGGCCTCGCCGCTCCCCTCGCCGCCCCCGCTCAGGCGTTCGATCTCACCGACATGACCGCCGCCGACCGCGAGGCGTTCCGCGCCGAGGTGCGGTCCTATCTGATGGACAATCCCGAGGTGCTGATGGAGGCCATCGGCGTGCTCGAGCAGCGGCAGGCCGACGCCCAGGCGCAAAACGACGAGACCCTGGTCAAGGTCAATGCCAAGGACATCTTCGAGGACGGCTATTCCTGGGTCGGCGGCAATCCCGAGGGGGACGTGACCCTGGTCGAGTTCACCGATTACCGTTGCACCTATTGCCGGAAGGCCTATTCGGAAGTGACGCAACTGGTCGAGGGCGACGGAAACATCCGCTTCGTGGTGAAGGAGTTCCCGATCCTCGGCGACCAGTCGGTTCTGTCCTCGCGCTTTGCCATAGCGGTCCAACAAGTCGCGGGCGACGCAGCCTACGCCAAAGTGCATGACGCACTGATCACCTTCCGCGGCAATGTCACCGACGACTCGCTGAAGCGTCTGGCCGAGGAAAACGGGCTTGACGCAGCCGCGGTGCTCGAGCGGATGAAGGCTCCCGAGGTGGAGAAAGTCATCTCCGAGAACCACGCCCTGGCACAACGGCTGCAGATCTCGGGGACCCCGACCTTCATCCTCGGCGACCAGATGATCCGCGGCTACGTCCCCCTCGACGGCATGAAGCAACTCGTCGCGGACGTCCGCGCCGACTGAGCCCATAGCTCAGCTCCCCAGGAAAATTCGCGAATTTTCCTGGGGAGCTTTTGTCTTGGTCTTGCCAAGATACGTGCCGGGTTCCGCGCAAAATTCTTCGCAGAAGAATTTTGCGCCCCAGCGGCGACAGAATACCCTATTCCGCCGCTTCCGCTTCGGACGCCGCCCGGGCCGCCTCGATCTCGGCAGCCTTCTTCTCGACCTCCTCGACGATATGCTCGATCATCGCCTCGTTCGAGATCCGGTGGTCCTGCTTGCCCGCCAGGTAGACCATCCCGTTACCGTTGCCGCCACCGGTAAAGCCGACATCGGTCATCAGCGCCTCACCCGGCCCGTTCACCACGCAGCCGATGATCGAAAGGCTCATCGGTGTCTTGATATGCTCAAGCCGCTTCTCCAGCGTCTCGACCGTCCTGATGACGTCAAAACCCTGCCGCGCACAGGACGGACAGGAGATGATGTTGACGCCCCGATGCCGCAGCCCCAGCGCCTTGAGGATCTCGTATCCGACCTTCACCTCCTCGACCGGATCGGCCGACAGCGACACCCGCAGCGTGTCGCCGATCCCCATCCACAGAAGGTTGCCAAGCCCGATCGCCGACTTGATGGTGCCCGGCACGAAGCCGCCCGCCTCGGTGATGCCCAGGTGGATCGGCGCCTCGGTCACCTCGGCGATCCCCTGATAGGCCGCCGCCGCCAGGAACACGTCGGAGGCTTTCACCGACAGCTTGAACTCGAAGAAGTCGTTATCCTCGAGGATCCGGATATGTTCGAGCGCCGACTCGACCATCGCCTCGGGGCAAGGCTCGCCGTATTTCTCCAGCAGGTGCTTTTCCAGCGAGCCGGCATTGACCCCGATCCGCATCGAGCAGCCATGATCGCGGGCGGCCTTGATGACCTCCCTGACACGCTTTTCGTCGCCGATATTGCCGGGGTTGATCCGTAGGCAGGCAGCCCCCGCCTCGGCGGCCTCGATGCCGCGCTTGTAGTGGAAATGGATGTCGGCCACGATCGGCACCGGGCTTTCGGCGACGATCTCCTTCAGCGCGCGCGACGAGTCCTCGTCGGGCACCGAAACCCGCACGATATCCGCGCCCGCCTCGGCCGCCCGCAGGATCTGGCCAAGGGTGCCCTTCACATCGGTCGTGACCGTGTTGGTCATGGTCTGGACCGAAATCGGGGCATCGCCACCGACGGCCACGGGACCGACATGGATCTGACGGGACTTGCGACGGTCGATGCTGCGCCAGGGGCGCACGGCGTTGAGAGACATGGGTCTACCTGTCCGGGCGTTTGTGAATCCACCTTTTGGATAGAAGATTCCCCGCCTCGGCGCAACGCGCGGCCTTGCCGCGCCCCCCCACCGGCAGCGCGGCACCGGCCCGCCCGTCGACAGAACCGCGCGCCGCAAAAACGCACCGGCCCCGCCGCGCAAGGCAACGGGGCCGGTCTGGTGAACTCGCAGCCCGCGCGAACCGGCGCGGGCGCCGGGATCAGGCGCGGGCTTCGCGGATCAGCCGCAGGATGTCGTTCGCCGCGGCCGGGATGTTGGTGCCCGGCCCGAAGATCGCCTTGACCCCCGCTTTCTTGAGGAAATCGTAGTCCTGATGCGGGATCACGCCGCCGCAGATCACGATGATGTCCTCGGCGCCCTGTGCCTTCAGCGCCTCGATCAGCTTCGGCGCCAGGGTCTTGTGACCTGCCGCCAGCGACGAGATCCCGACCACATGTACGTCGTTGTCGATGGCGTCGCGCGCCGCCTCTTCGGGGGTCTGGAAAAGCGTGCCCACATCGACGTCGAAGCCGATATCGGCAAAGGCCGTCGCGATCACCTTGGCGCCGCGGTCATGCCCGTCCTGCCCCATCTTCACCACCAGCATCCGCGGCCGCCGCCCCTCTTCCTCGGCGAAATCCTCGACCGATTTCTGGATCGCGGCAAAGCCTTCGTCGCCCTCATAGGCCGCGCCATAGACGCCCGACAGCGTCTTGACCTCGGCGCGGTGTCTCCCGAACACCTTTTCCATCGCCATGCTGATTTCTCCCACCGTGGCGCGCGCCCGCGCCGCCTCGACCGCCAGCCGCAACAGGTTCCCTTCGCCGCTGGCCGCCGCCTGTTCCAGCGCCTCAAGCGCCGCCGTGCAAGCCGCCGGATCGCGGGTGGCACGGATCTTCTCGATCCGGGCGATCTGGCTGTCGCGCACCTTCATGTTGTCGACATCGAGGATGTCGATCTCGTCCTCCTTCGCGAGGCGGAACTTGTTCACGCCCACGATCACCTCTTCGCCACGGTCGACGCGGGCCTGCCAGCGGGCGGCGGCCTCCTCGATCCGGAGCTTCGGCATGCCCGAGGCCACCGCCTTGGTCATGCCACCCATCTCGTCGATTTCCTCGATGATCGCCCAGGCGGCATCCGCCAGATCGGCGGTCAGCTTCTCGACATAGTAGGAGCCCGCCAGCGGATCGACGACCTTGGTCACCTTGGTCTCGTTCTGCAGGATCAGCTGGGTGTTCCGCGCGATCCGGGCCGAGAACTCGGTGGGCAGCGCGATCGCCTCGTCGAAGGCGTTGGTATGCAGCGACTGGGTGCCGCCCAGAACCGCGCTCATCGCCTCATAGGCGGTGCGGACCACGTTGTTATAGGGGTCCTGTTCGGCGAGGCTCACGCCCGAGGTCTGGCAGTGGGTGCGCAGCATCAGAGATTTGGGGTTCTTCGGCCCGAACTCGGACATGATCCGGTGCCACAGGAAGCGCGCGGCGCGGAGCTTCGCGATCTCCATGAAGAAGTTGGTGCCGATGGCGAAGAAGAAGGACAGCCGCCCGGCGAAGGCATCGACATCGAGCCCGCGCGCCAGCGCCGTCTTCACGTATTCCTTGCCGTCGGCCAGCGTGAAGGCGAGCTCCTGCACCAGGTTCGCGCCCGCCTCCTGCATGTGGTAGCCGGAGATCGAGATCGAGTTGAAGCGCGGCATGTCGGTCGAGGTATACTCGATGATGTCCGCGATGATGCGCATCGAGGGTTCGGGCGGATATATGTAGGTGTTCCGCACCATGAACTCCTTCAGGATGTCGTTCTGGATGGTGCCCGACAGCTGCTTTCTCTCGACCCCCTGCTCTTCGCCCGCGACGATGAAGCTCGCGAGGATCGGGATCACCGCACCGTTCATCGTCATCGACACGGAAATGTCGCCCAGCGGGATGCCGTCGAAGAGGATCTTCATGTCCTCGACGCTGTCGATGGCCACACCCGCCTTGCCGACATCGCCGACGACGCGCGGGTGGTCGCTGTCATAGCCGCGGTGGGTCGCGAGGTCGAAGGCCACCGACACGCCCTGCTGCCCGGCGGCCAGCGCCTTGCGGTAGAAGGCGTTCGATTCCTCTGCCGTCGAGAAGCCCGCATATTGCCGGATCGTCCAGGGGCGGCCCGCATACATCGTGGCCTTGGGCCCGCGCGTGAAGGGCGCCTCGCCGGGGACCGAGCCCATATGGGCGAGCCCCTCGGTATCGGCCTCGGTGTAAAGCGGCTTGACCGGAATGCCCTCGGGGGTTTCCCAGGTCAGGCTGTCGAGCGGCTTGCCGCGCAGTTCCTTTTCGGCCAGAGCGGCCCAGCGTTTGGTCTTGTCCGTCATCGGATCTGTCCTTCTTCTGCTTGGCCCGCGCCGGGCGCGGGTTCAGACTTCGCTTTCCGCCCGCCTGCACCTATATCTGGGCCGACAGGAGGGCTCATGAAAAAATACCTGACGATCTTGGCATGGGCCGCGCTGGTTCCGCTGGCGGGCACCGCCGATGCGGTCAGCGAACCCGAGCCGCTGGCGCGCTGGGAAGCCGACCGCAGCGTGGTGCTGGATGCCGGAGGCGTCCGGCTGTCCGACTTCCACTGGATGGCGCGGCCGGTCGTCGTCTTTGCCGACAGCCCCGCCGACCCGCAATACCAGACCCAGATCCAGCTTCTGACCGACCGCATCGACGAGCTTGCCGAACGCGACGTGGTGGTCATCGTCGATACCGACCCCGAGGCCCAGACCGAGCTGCGCACGAAACTGCGCCCGCGCGGCTTCATGCTGGTGCTGATCGGCAAGGATGGCGGCGTGAAGTTCCGCAAGCCTCTGCCCTGGGACGTGCGCGAGATTTCCCGCTCGATCGACAAGATCCCGTTGCGCCAGCAGGAGATCCGCGACCGGCGCTGAGCCCTGCGCTTGCGCAAGGGCGCGCGCTCGCCTATACTTGGCGAGGCCTCAAAGGAGATGTTCGATGGCAAGTCCACGCAACACCCCTATTCCGGTGACCGGCCGGACCGGGCCGCGCCCGGGTTACTGATCCGCGACGCCGCCCTGGCGGCGGCGCCTGCCGTGTCGATCCCGGCCGCAATTTCCCTTGTAATACGGGCTTCTTCGTCCATCGCGCCTTTGCGGCCGTCCCTGGCAAAGGCCTCGATCATCCGCAACGCGAAATGGCCGTCATGGAAGGCCTGCACCTTCAGCGCGATGTAATCCTCGTACATCGCGATCCGCCGCTCGGGCTCGAGCGCGCGAAACCGTTCGCCGCGCATGTCGGCGATCATCGCCTCGATGGCGAAAAGCTGGCTGTAGTAGGAGACGACCGGGTCGATGGTGACGCGCGGCAGGATATGGATCTCGGCGACCAGCGCCCGGAAGACGGTATCGTTCCTTTCGCGCGGGATCAGCGGCACGAAACCCGCATCCTCCCGCATCCGTGCCGCCATCGCGTCGCGATAGGCGGCCAGAGCCTCGGGGCTTTCCAGATTGGCCAGACAGGACGCGATCTCGGCATAAAGCGCCCGATGCACGTCCCGCGTCCGTTCGGCCCGCAGCGCGGCCGCCACCCGCCGGTTCTGCCAGCCATTCACGATCCAGCCGATGGCCACGAAGGCCCCGGCAACGATCGCCTGCCAGATCCGGGCATCGAGGACGGCCGGAGGGGTCATTCGAAGTACTCCTCGTCGATCTCGTGCACGGGGAAGACCTGCCGGACCCGGCAGCCGACCTCGTAGGCGATCATCAGATCCGCCAGTCTCGGGCCATCGACCAGAACGATCCGCGCCCCAAGCTTTTCGGCCGTCGCCTCGGCCGAGGGCGAGAAGCGCGCGGTGGTCACGAAGACGCCCCGGCTGACATCCTTGAGGCTGAGCGCCCCGAAGAAGTCGCGGATCTCGCCCGACCCGACGGTCGTGCCCTCGCCATAGCGCTTGGCCTGCACATAGACCTGATCGACGCCCAGAGGGTCCTTGTCGATCACGCCATCGACGCCGTTGTCGCCGCTTCCGCCGAGGATCGCGGACCGGCCTCCGGGCCCGCCATAGCCCATGGCGATCAGCAGGTTGACGACCGTTTCCTCGAAGAACCGGGGCGATCCTTCGCGCAGCCGCCCCAACAGCTCGGAGGCAAGCCCGTCCCGGATCTCGTCATGCGCGGCCGCAAGAACCTCCTCCGGGGTGGCAGCGGCAGAGTCGCCGGGCTCTTCGGTGAGGGCCGCCTCGTCTTTCGGCCCCCTCGTGCGCGACTGAAAGTCGAGGAAGGACGGAAACCTCTTCAGATAGGCGACCGTGATGCGGTCGGGCGCTTCGGCAAGCGCTGTCCGTCCGTCTTCGGTGATCTCGAACCAGCCGCGCCGCGGAGAGCGCACCAGTCCCGCCTGCTTGAGATAGCTCCGGGCCCAATGGACCCGGTTCGCCATCCGGCTCTGCCGACCACTCGACAGCATCTCGGAACGCTCCTCGGGCGTCAGCTCGAAAAGCGCGGACATCTCTTCCACGACATCGGACACGCGCCGTTCTCCAGCCACTGCGGACTGGAGAACGGGACGCATCAATGTCTGGAAGTCGGGGATCATTCGAATTCCATGATCACTTCGTCGACGGCGAGGCTTTGGCCCGGACCGGCATTGATCCTGGCAACGATGCCCTTCTTCTCGGCGCGCAGCGTGTTCTGCATCTTCATCGCCTCGACCACGCACAACGCCTGGCCTTCCTGGACCTCCTGGCCTTCCTCGACGTCGATGGTCACGATCAGACCGGGCATCGGGCAAAGCAGCAGTTTCGAGGTATCGGGCGGCAGCTTTTCGGGCATCAGCGCGGCCAGTTCCGCCTGGCGGGGGGTGAAGACCTGCGCCTTGATCTCGGCGCCGCGGTGACGGATCACGAAGCCATGCGACGTCGGCCCGACCTTCAGCACCAGGGGCTCGCCGTCGATATGCAGCACCGCCAGCGGCTGGCCGGGACGCCAGTCCGACGTGACCCGGTGATGATCGCCACCCTCGAACTGGATCGTCGCGCCCTCGTGGTCGGCTGCCACCGTCAGCGGGAAACTTTTGCCCTGGGCCACCACAACCCACTCGCCGCCCACGGTGCGTTCGTGATTGTCCATCCGCCCCGAAATGCGCGCGCGCCGGATCTCGACCACGCGGAACATCGCGGCGGCGGCGGCGGCCACCTTGCGCAACTCGGGCTCGGGCAGCGCGACGCCCGCAAAGCCGTCGGGATATTCCTCGGCGATGAAGGCGGTCGTGATGTCGCCCGCGCAGAACTTGGGATGGTCCATCACCGCCGAGAGGAACGGCAGGTTGTGACCGATGCCCTCGACCTCGAAGGCGTCGAGCGCGGTCCGCATCTCGTCGATGGCCTGCGCCCGGGTCGGTGCCCAGGTGCAGAGCTTGGCGATCATCGGGTCGTAATACATCGAGATCTCGCCGCCTTCGTAGACGCCGGTATCGTTGCGCACGACGGCCGCGTCATGGGCGGATTCCGCCGGCGGGCGATAGCGGGTCAGCCGCCCGATCGAGGGCAGGAAATTGCGGTAGGGGTCCTCGGCGTAAAGCCGGCTTTCCATCGCCCAACCGTTGATTTTCAGGTCCTTCTGCGCGAAGGGCAGCGTCTTGCCCGCGGCGATGTTGATCATCTGTTCGACGAGGTCGATGCCGGTGATCAGCTCGGTCACCGGATGTTCCACCTGCAGACGGGTGTTCATCTCGAGGAAATAGAAGTTCTTCTGGCCGTCGACGATGAACTCGACGGTGCCCGCGCTGCAATAGCCCACGGCACGGGCCAGCGCGACCGCCTGTTCGCCCATGGCCTTGCGGGTCGCCTCGTCGAGGAAGGGCGAGGGCGCCTCTTCGATGACCTTCTGGTTCCGGCGCTGGATCGAGCATTCGCGTTCATGCAGATAGACGCAGTTGCCGTGCTTGTCGGCCAGCACCTGGATCTCGATATGGCGCGGCTGGGTGACGAATTTCTCGATGAAGATCCGGTCGTCGCCAAAGCTGTTGGCGGCCTCGTTCTTCGAGGCCTGGAAGCCCTCGCGCGCCTCCTGGTCGTTCCAGGCGATTCGCATGCCCTTGCCGCCACCGCCGGCAGAGGCCTTGATCATCACCGGATAGCCGATCTGCTGACTGATCTTCACCGCCTCGTCGGCATCCTCGATCAGGCCCATATAGCCCGGCACGGTCGAGACACCCGCCTCGGCTGCGAGCTTCTTCGAGGTGATCTTGTCGCCCATCGCCTCGATGGCGCTGGCGGGCGGGCCGATGAAGGCGACCTCGGCCTTCTCCAGCGCCTCGGCGAACAGCTTGTTCTCGGACAGGAAGCCATAGCCCGGATGCACCGCCTGGGCGCCGCTTTCCTTGATCGCGGCCATGATCTTGTCGATCACGATATAGGACTGGTTCGCGGGCGGGGGACCGATATGGATCGCCTCATCGGCCATCTGCACATGCAGCGCATGCCGGTCGGCGTCGGAATAGACCGCCACCGTCTTGATACCCATCTTGCGGGCGGTCTTGATGACCCGGCAGGCGATCTCCCCCCGGTTCGCGATCAGGATCTTGTCGAACATCTCTGTCCCTTCCAGCGTTCCGCCCGGACGAGCCCGCCCCGGCGCTTACAAAGCAAAGGGCCACCGGGGCGCGCCGCCCCGATGACCCTCACAAATTCTCGTCCGAACGGGCCAGCGGCCCGCCGGTTCAGATCAGCGGCACACGCCCGCGTCGTCGCACATGGCGCCGCCAAGCGCGCCGATCGCGGCACCGGCCGCCACGTTGGTGTCAAGCACATCCGCGATGAGCGCGCCGCCGAGGCCGCCCGCGACAGCGCGCTGGCTGTCATTGGACATGTTGCATCCGGCCAGCATGCCTGCTGCGGCCAGCAGCACGAGAAACTTTGGACTGGGCATTCTACTCCGCCTCCACGGATCTTGTTGTTGCGCGCGCAAGATACCGGCAAGCGCCGTGCGGCGAAACGAAAATGCGCAGGACTGTTGCCGCGGAACGACGCAATCGGCGCAGGAAGGCGCGCGCGGGACCGGCGTTGCGGGAGGGTCGGCCTGACCCGGAAAATTGGGTCAGGCCTGGGGGTTGGGGAAGGGTAACGGTAAAAATAAGCAGATTGCGCTAGGGGTAAATCGCCAACCTGCCGGGTATCACTGTCACCGGAACCGGAACAAAAGAAAAGCGCACAACGCAGGGGAGAGCGGGTTTGAGCAATTTCCCGCCGATCCCGAAACGCGCTGGGCAAATTCGTGCGCATCATTGCCCCCCGAAGAGCTCTGGGAAGGTCGCCATGGCCCGGTCGAGATCGACGCGCAGCAGCGCCTCGTAGCTTTCGGGATCGAACGGCTCTTCCGCCGGCACCACCTCGCGGCCCAGAAGCCAGGAGAGTCGCCCCGCATCGAGATTGCCGCGTTCGAACGGCGCGTCGCCGAACTGCTCGATCAGCGCGGCCAGAAACCCCGCATCGGCGCGGCGGTCGGCCGGGCGCCGGTCGGCGAAGCGTTCGCGCGCGATCAGGCGGGAGGCCCCGTCCTTGTTCGCGCGGCGGATGGTGAATTGAAAGTCCGTCCCGGGCAGACGGGACGGGAATCCCCGGTGTTTCAGCATGGCGCGCCTCCGTGGGGACCGGGGCGCGGCGAAGCCGGGGCGGGCCGCGCCCGCCCCTCGCCCCGATCAGTACTTGTTATAGGTCGGTTCGGGCTGAACCGGTTCGACATAGACCACTTCTTCCTTCTGGGCGCAGGCCGCAACGAAGGCGACGAGCGAGAGGGCGAAAAGGGTCTTGACGCATTTGGACATAGGACACTCCCGTCTGGTTTCGGCGCGGGCCGCGACCCGGCGCCTGACTTATGGAAGGCCGCCCGCAGGCGACCTTCGGGGAGGATAGAGCAATCTTCGGGCTTTGCACATGCCGCCCCGGCGACACGTGCCGGTTGTGGCGAAAAAGGGGCTGGCGGACACACTGCGCCGGTCGGGCGGACGGAAATCGGCATCGTCTCAGAACCCTTCCCAGATGCAGTGCCCCGCCTCGGGACGGTAGGCCTCGAAGAACTGCGTGGCCTCGGGATCGGACTGCCCGAAGGGCACCGGGCGGTCCATCAGCGTGATGACGATCTGTGCCGGCTCCGGCCCCGCCCCGGCCAGACGCGACAGCGCGAAATGCTCGCACAGATAGTCCATGTCGCCCTGGGCCTTTTCGGGCGTCAGCGTGCCCCCCTCGCGCCCGATCTCGGGGGCGAGAAACCGGAACCGCACGGTCAGCCCGGCCGGTCCGGGTTCGCCGGTGACAGTGTCGAGATGGGTCACCGACTGGCCCGACGGCACATCGACCACCGTGCCGGTGCCGCCCAGCACCAGCACCGCCGCCGCCAGAAGGAACGCGCGCCCGGCCGCCATCACGCCAGGCCTTCGATCCAGGCCCGGGCCAGCCAGCGGCTCCGGTGGACGGGGCTGGTCAACAGGGCGGCAATCCGGGCCTCGCAGTCAAGACGCGGGAAAGGGGCTGCGGCGCGACCTCCGGCGCTTACCCGCAGCCCCTGCCCCTCCTCCTCGACTCGAATGACCGGCGAGAACCCGCGCAGGTCCTGAAGCATGCGCCACAGATCCTGGCGGATCTGCAGGGCCAGCCGACCCTTGCGGGCGGGCGGGAAGGCCGCGCTTGCGCAAAGATCGAAGCGCACGGGCAGGTGCCGCGCCATCGTCAGCGCGCCCTCCTCCCGCAGCATGTGCCAGCCCCGCATCGCCATTCGTCCGGCCTAAAGCGGAATGTTGTCGTGTTTCTTCCAGGCCGTCTCGCGGCGCTTGCCCCGAAGCGAGGCAAAGGCGCGGCAGACCCGGCGGCGGGTCGAGCGGGGCTGGATCACCTCGTCGATGAAGCCGCGTTCGGCCGCCACGAAGGGGTTGGCAAAGCGGTCCTCGTAATCCTTGGTGCGCCGCGCGATCTTGTCCGGATCGCCCAGTTCGGACCGGTAGAGGATCTCGGTCGCGCCCTTGGCCCCCATCACCGCGATTTCGGCCGTGGGCCAGGCGTAGTTGAAATCGCCCCGCAGGTGTTTCGAGGACATCACGTCGTAGGCCCCGCCATAGGCCTTGCGGGTGATGACGGTCACTTTCGGCACCGTCGCCTCGCCATAGGCGAACAGCAGCTTGGCGCCGTGCTTGATGACCCCGCCATATTCCTGGCCCGTCCCCGGCAGGAAGCCCGGCACGTCGACGAAGGTCAGGATCGGGATCTCGAAGCAGTCGCAGAACCGCACGAAGCGCGCCGCCTTGCGGCTGGAATCGATGTCGAGACAGCCCGCCAGCACCATCGGCTGGTTCGCCACCACGCCGACCGTCTGGCCTTCGAGCCGGATGAAGCCGGTGATGATGTTCTTGGCGAAATCGGCCTGGATCTCGTAGAAATCGCCCTCGTCCGCGACCTTCAGGATCAGCTCCTTCATGTCGTAAGGCGTGTTCGGGTTGTCGGGGATCAGCGTGTCGAGGCTGGCATCGACCCGACCAGGCTCGTCGAAGAAGGGCCGCACCGGCGGCTTCTCGCGGTTGTTGAGCGGCAGGAAGTCGACCAGCCGACGCACCTGGTAAAGCGCCTCGACATCGTTCTCGAAGGCGCCATCGGCGACCGAGGATTTCTTCGTATGGGTCGAGGCGCCGCCCAGTTCCTCGGCGGTGACGACCTCGTTGGTGACGGTCTTCACCACATCGGGGCCCGTCACGAACATGTAGGACGAATCGCGCACCATGAAGATGAAGTCGGTCATGGCCGGGCTGTAGACCGCGCCGCCCGCGCAGGGCCCCATGATGACCGAGATCTGCGGGACCACGCCCGAGGCCTCGATATTGCGCTGGAACACCTCGGCATAGCCCGCGAGCGAGGCGACGCCTTCCTGGATGCGGGCGCCGCCAGAATCGTTCAGCCCGATCACCGGGGCGCCGTTCTGCACCGCCATGTCCATGATCTTGCAGATCTTCTGGGCGTGAGTTTCGGACAGCGACCCGCCGAACACGGTGAAATCCTGACTGAACACATAGACCATGCGGCCGTTGACCGTGCCCCAGCCGGTGACGACGCCGTCGCCATAGGGACGGCTTTCCTCCATCCCGAAATCGGTGCAGCGATGGGCGACGAACATGTCGAATTCCTCGAACGAGCCCTCGTCCAGCAGCAGTTCGATCCGCTCGCGCGCCGTCAGCTTGCCCTTGGCGTGCTGGCTTTCGATCCGCCGCTCGCCGCCGCCCAGGCGAGCGATACTGCGGCGGCGCTCGAGTTCGTTGAGGATATCTTTCATCGGCGATGCCCCTTACGGAAATTTTCGGCAACCTAGCCATGTGGTCAGCTTCATCAAAGTGTTAAACGGTAAATTTGCAAACTATTTCCCGCCTCCATGGTGCATATTGTAAATTCGCAAATGTCATGGACGGATCGCCCCTTTATGCCATATCGCCAGAGGCGCTGCCCACCCTCCGGAGCCCCCTCATGCCCGCCCTGCCGGTGCCCGTCGTCACGATCGGCCTTCTCGTCCTGTCCAATATCTTCATGACTTTCGCCTGGTACGGGCATCTCAAGTTCAAGGCGGCGCCGCTGGCCGTGGTGATCGTCGCCAGCTGGGGCATCGCCTTCTTCGAATACCTGCTTCAGGTGCCTGCGAACCGGATCGGCCACGGGCATTTCTCGGCGGCCCAGCTGAAGACGCTGCAGGAGGTCATCACCCTGACCGTCTTCAGTGGCTTCTCTGTGCTCTATCTCGGAGAAGAGCTGCATTGGAATCATGCGCTTGGCTTCGTCTTCATCGGGCTTGGCGCGTTCTTCATCTTCCACCGCTGGTCCTAGCCGATCCCGCTGGACAAGACCCGCTTTGCCCCCTACCCGGAAGTCATGATGCCGCAGCCCAAAGTCCGTTTTCTGGACCGCACCACCCCACCCCATGTGCTGACGCTGGTTTTGCTGGCCGGCCTGCCGGCCCTGACCATGAACATCTTCCTGCCGTCGCTGCCGCAGATGGCCGCGCATTTCGCCACCGACTATGGCGTGATGCAGCTGTCGGTCGCGGCCTATCTGGCAGTGAACGCGGTGCTGCAGCTGATGATCGGGCCGATCTCGGACCGCTACGGGCGGCGGCCGGTACTGCTGATCTCGACCGCGCTTTTCCTGGTCGCCACGCTGGGCTGCATGCTGGCCCCGACGATCGAGGTCTTCATGGCCTTCCGGATGGCCCAGGCGGTGATCGTGACCGGCATGGTGCTGAGCCGCGCGGTGGTGCGCGACATGGTCGCCGACAGCCAGGCGGCTTCGATGATCGGCTATGTCACCATGGGCATGGCACTGGTGCCGATGATCGGCCCGACCATCGGCGGCGTGCTGGACGAGATCTGGGGCTGGCAATCGACCTTCGCCGCCCTGGTCGTGGCCGGGCTCGGCGTGCTGGCGCTGGTCTGGGCCGATCTGGGCGAAACCGCCGCGCCGCGGGATGTCAGCCTGCTGGGCCAGTTCCGGCAGTATCCCGAACTGGTGCGGTCGCGCCGCTTCTGGGGCTATGCGCTGACCGCGGCTTTCTCGTCGGGCGCCTTCTTTGCCTATCTCGGCGGCGCGCCCTTCGTGGGCAGCCATGTCTTCGGGCTCTCTCCCTCGACGTTGGGGCTTTATTTCGGAATCGTGGCGGTCGGCTACATGGGGGGCAACTTCCTGTCGGGGCGCTACTCGGTCCGGGTCGGCATCAACGGGATGATCTTCTGGGGCACGCTGATCGCGCTGGTCGCGCCGGGCGTGTCGATGGCGCTGTTCGGCCTTGGCCTCATGCATCCGCTGGCCTTCTTCGGAGCGATGTCGCTGGTCGGGCTTGGCAATGGCATGGTGCTGCCCAATGCCATTGCCGGGACGCTGTCGGTGCGTCCGCATCTGGCGGGCACGGCCAGCGGGCTGGGCGGGGCGATCATGATCGGCGGGGGCGCGGCACTTTCGGCGCTGGCGGGCGCGTTGCTGAAACCCGGCACCGGCGCCTGGCCGCTGCTGATCATCATGGCCGCAACCTCGGCTGCCGCGGTCGTCGCCGTGCTTTACGTGCGCTGGATCGACAGCCGCGAAGGCCCCATCGCGTCGATGCCGAAAGGCTGAACCTGGATTCGAGCCCCGGCTTGCGCGACCGCTTTGCAAAGGCTACCACAACGGGTGGCAAATCCGCAAAGCGAGGCCCGCCATGGCGACACGCAAACTCTATGCCGGCGTCAAGCTGCGCGAGACGCGGACGCGGCTGGGACTGACCCAGAAGGACTTCGCGGCCCGGCTGGGGATCTCGCTGCCCTATCTGAACCAGATGGAGAACAACAACCGTCCGGTCTCGTCCTCCGTGCTGCTGGCGCTGGCCTCGGAATTCGGCTTCGACGTCACCGAACTGTCCGAAGGCGATGCCGAACGCCTGGTCAGCGACATGCGCGAGGCGCTGGCCGACCCGGTCTTCAGCGACCTGGCCCCGCCGCTGGCCGATCTCAGGCTTGCCGCCTCGAACGCCCCGGCGCTGGCCCGCGCCTTTCTGGAACTGCACCGCGCCTATCGCCAAAGCCATGAACGGCTTGCCTCACTCGACGAGGCGCTGGGGCGTGAAGATGCGTCCCTGGGGCCGTCCCCTTGGGAGGAGGTGCGCGACTTCTTTCACTATTGCGACAATTACATCGACGCCATGGACCGCGCAGCGGAACGTTTCGCACGCGGACCGGAAGGCGGCCCCGACCCGGAACAGCGCGCCCTCGCCGCATTGGAATCGCAGGGCATATCTTTGACCTTCAAGGATATTCCCGGGCTTCGTGCCTATGACGAAGACAGCCGCACGCTGACCCTGTCCAGCCATCTGCGCGGCCCGACCCGGCGGTTTCAGCTATTGCACCAGATCGCCCTTCTGACACAGTCGCAACTGCTGGAAGCCACGCTGGACCTCGCCCGGTTCCAAAGCCCGGCGGCCCGCGCCATCGCCCGGATCGGCATGGCCAATTATTTCGCGGGCGCGGCACTCCTGCCCTATAACCGCTTCCTCGAGGCGGCGCAGGAAACCCGCCACGATCTGGAACTGCTGGCGGACCGCTTCGGCGCCTCGATCGAGCAGGTGGCCCACCGGCTTTCGACCCTGCAGCGCCCCGGCGCCAAGGGGCTTCCCTTCTTCTTCGTGCGGGTCGATCAGGCCGGAACGATCACCAAGCGCCACTCGACCACGCGGCTGCAATTCGCGCGGTTCGGGGGCGCCTGCCCGCTCTGGAACGTGCATCGCGCCTTCGAGACGCCGGGACGGTTCCTGCGCCAGCTGGCCGAGACGCCGGACGGGCTGCGCTATGTCTCGCTGGCCCGCGACGTGTCGAAACCGGGGGGCGCCTGGCGTGCCCCGGTCCGCCGCTATGCCATCGGGCTGGGCTGCGAGGTGCGCCATGCCGATCAGCTGGTCTATGCCGACGATCTCGATACCGGCAATTCCGCCGCCTACGAACCCATAGGGATCTCGTGCCGGATCTGCGAACGCCGCGACTGCCACCAGCGCGCCGTGCCGCCGCTGGAACGGCGCCTGACGGTCGATGCCAACCGTCGCGGCCTCTTGCCCTACGAGGTCGCCGACTGAGGGCGCGGCGTCAGGCCGAGGCTTGATTTAGGATGCGGACCAGTTCGTCCTTCAGATGCATCCGGGTCTTGCGCATCTCGGTCAGGTGCAGGTCGTCGGTCGGTTCGACATCGCTCTCGGCCCGGTGCACCGCGCCGTTGATCTCGTGATATTCCTGAAAGAGGCGCGCGAAATGGGCGTCGCTGTCCTTCAGCGCCTCGATCAGACGCGCCTTGTCGGGAAAATCCGCGGCAAGCTCGTGCGGCGTGTGGGTCATCGCCTCCTCCTGTACTCCCATACCTGAACCGAAGCCTAGGAGCCTGGGATCTGCGCCGTCCTTGACACCGATCAAAGGGGCGGCTCAGCCGACAAGCCCTTCGCCGTGCCGCAGAAGGATCGGCACGACGATTTCTTCCTCGTCAAACAGGTGACGGTCGAGGAAGCCGCCGAACCGGTCCAGCCGCGCCTGAAGCCGCCCGGCCGCGTCGTGCTGCGCCTCGGGCTCGGCCCCGATCAGTGTGCCCACCGCCGTCGCGAGGGCGTCGAGATGCCCCTCAAGGGCGTGGTGATCGGCATCGAGGATCTCGAAGCCCGCACCCAGCCGTGGCTCGAGCGCGGCCAACTGCGGGAAGTAATGCAGATCCTCGATCTTGTGATGGCCGTAAAGTTCGCTGAGCAAGATGGCGGCCTGGCGCCGGACGGCGCGGATCGCGGGCTCCGGCGGCGCCGCACCGGCGTAAAGGTGGCGAGCCTCGTCTTCCATCTGCGCCAGAAGCGACCGGAACATGATATGCCGGTCGAGCCAGAAGCGGGTCACACCATCGGGGGGCACGGTGCTGTCCCAGAGATCGCGCGGATAGTCCGCAAGAAGGACCCTCAGCGTGTCGGGAAGCCCGGTTCTCAGGGCCAATGCCCAATCGTCTTTCATGGATCTGACGCTAGCGCGGCGGCCCGCCCGCTCAAGCCCGGCTGACGCTACGTTTCCGGCGCATGGGCCGGCGGCGTCACCGCACGCCTTTTATGGACCGCTTCGCGCCAGGTGATGAAGACGACCGATCCGATGATCATGCCTCCGCCCAGCAGCACCCAGCCATCGACCGCCTCGCCGAAGGCAAGCCAGCCGACCAGCGTGGCCCAGACCAGTTGCAGGAAGGTGATCGGCTGGGTCACGGTCAGCGGCGCGGCGCGGAAGGCGCGGGTCATGGTGTAATGCCCGGCGGTGGCGAAAAGGGCGACCAGGAACAGCCCCGCCACCTGATCCCAGCGCGGCGTGACCCAGACCGCCAACGCGACCGGCGCCAGCACGACGGTCACCGCGATCGACATCATCGCCACCACGACTGCCGCATCGTCGCGTTCGCTCAGCAGCTTGGCGGTCAGATAGGAGATACCGAAAAGGAAGGCCGTGAACAGCATCGCGACATGGCCCTCCGAGATTTCGCGAAAGCCCGGGCGCAGGATCACCAGCACCCCCAGAAAGGCGGCGGCAATGGCCAGAATGCGCCGCGCCGCCAGCCGCTCGCCGAACAGAAGCGCGGCGCCCAGGGTGACGTAGATCGGGTTGAGGTAGTTCATCGCCGTGACCTCGGCGACCGGGATCCGGGTCATCGCGAAGAACCAGCAGATCACGCCCAGCGCATGGGCCAGACCGCGCCCGCCGTACAGCATCAGCCGGCCCCGGTCCATCCGCAGGCGCAGAAGCCGCCCCAGCACCGGCAGCAGGAAGACAAGACCCAGAACATAGCGCAGAAAGGCCGATTGCGCCGCCGGGATGCCCTGCCCAGAGAGCTTCACCAGCGCGGTCACCGCCACAAAACACACCCCGGTCACCAGCATCCAGAGAATGCCCGCGACCGGGTTCTGGCCCCTTGCGGGCACCGACTGCATCGCCATGTCTTCCCGCTTGCCACGGCGGGGACCGCCTTGCAAGCGCGGCCGCGTAAGACATCGCTGGCATCGGGTCGGGCGCCTCAGACGGGGACCGAGCGCTTTTCGGGAAGGGTCGCGGGCGCGGCCTCGGCCAGATCGGGGCGCAGGCGCTGAACCAGAGTGCCGCCGGTCTCGATGATCAGCTTCATGCGTTCTTCCATGCGAACCATGTCGGCGATGGCCCCTTTCAGCGCCTCGGTCTCGTCGCCGAGCCCCGCGAGGCCTTCGAACAATCGCTGGCTGGCCGCGATCTGCGCCTCGGCATTGGCGATGACCGCAGACAGATCCGAGACCAGTTCGGCCGCCTGCGGCGCCTCGCCCGCCCGAGCGAGTGCCGCATCAAGATCGGCGACGGCCCCCCTGATCGCATCGAACCAGGCCTGCGACAGCAGCGGTTCGCGCTTGGCACTCAGCATCGCGTCGCGTTCCAGCCGCCGGACGCCCCCGACCAACCGGTCGACCTGCCCGCGCAGCGCGCCTTGCACCGAGACGATGTCGTCATTGACCCGCACCACCCGGCGCAGCACCGCGTTCAGCTCGTCGATCAACCGGCTGATGCGGTCGAGAAAGAGGTTCAGATCATGGGCGAGCGCGCCGAATTCGTCGGCGGTGCGCACCTCGGCCCGTTCGCTGAGCGTCCCGAAGGCGCGCGCAAGCCCCGCCACCGTGCCTCGCAGCCGCAAAAGCGGCTCCATCCGGGCCCGGAGGATCAGGAACAGCAGGATCGAATGCAGCACGATCTTGCCCACGGCAAGTCCCGCGCTGAGCGTCACGTCGTCAAGCCAGGCGGCGAAGTCCCGTTCCAGATAGTCCCGCACCGTGACGCGGCCCAGAACCTGCCCGACCTCGGCCTCGGCATGGCAGGTCAGGCAGAAGGTCTCGGCGGCGATCTCGACCTCGGCCTCGCGGAACCGGCCGTCGGGCCAGTCGCCAAAAGGGATCCCCTCGGGGGTAAAGCCGAACAGCGCCTCGATCGAGCGGACCGTGACCGGCGACGGCGAAATGGCGATCTTGTAGCCCAGGTCGTCCCAGTTGCGTTCGAGGATCGGGTACATGGTGCGCGCCGCCACCGGCCCGCCCTCGTTGCGCATGATGGCGCGGATGTTCTCGGCCAGATCCTCGGCCACGGCCCGCGCCTGTTCCTGCCCGCGCGTCTCGAACTTGTAATAGACAAGCGCCGCCTTCAGCGCGAATTCCAGCACCGTCACCGCCAGAAGGACCAGGAAAAAGTCCTTGATCATGTGGATCAGGAACGACTTGTCGAAACGTCCGATCGCGTGGCTCGCGGGCTCGGCCATGGACACCTCCTGCAGCGCCGAAGCCCCGGCGCGGGGTCAGTCTAGGGCCCAGCCCAAGCACACGCCAAGCGGGAAATGCGCCGGGTCAGCACATCGGATCCGCCGGAATGGATGCGGGGCGCGGCCGCGCGGGTTATGATCGGCGGGCAAAGCATCCGGGCAAGGGGGACGGGGGATGGAAATCTGGGCGATGTATCCATGGGTGATCCTGGGCGTGGCGATCAGCGTGGTGTTGCCGATCGTGCGCCATGCCCTGCCCGCAACCCCGTCCGGGACGCTGGAGGCTGCGGCCCCGCCGGTCTGGGTACGGATCTGGCGCGAGGCCCGGCCCTATCTCGCGCTGGGGCTTTTTTCCTGCATCGTCGGGCTTCTGGTGCTGGCCGCGATGGGCGAGCAGATCCTCGACTGGCGCGCCGCGCTGCTGGCGGGCTATGCCTCGGACTCGACGCTGCAGAAGCTGAAATGAAAACCGCGCGCGCCCGTCACCGGACCCGCGCGGCCTGAAACTGCGCCCCCAAGGGCTCAGAGCTGTTCCAGCACCTCGTCGCTGGCCGAGAAATTGGTGGTGACGTGCTGCACGTCGTCGTCATCCTCGAGCGCGTCGATCAGCTTCATCAGCTTCTGCATGCCCTCGAGATCCATCTCGGTCGTATTGCCGGGCTTCCAGATCAGCTTGGTGGACTCGCTTTCGCCCAGCTCGGCTTCCATCTTGGTGGCGACCTCGTTGAGGTCGGTATCGGCGGTGTAGATCACATGCTCGTCATCCGAGCTTTCCACATCCTGCGCGCCCGCCTCGATGGCGGCCATCATCACCGTGTCGGCATCGCCCGCCGAGGCCGGATAGACGATCTCGCCCATCCGCTCGAACATGAAGGCCACGGACCCGGTCTCGCCGAGATTGCCGCCATATTTGGTGAAGGTCGAGCGCACGTTCGACGCGGTCCGGTTGCGGTTGTCGGTCATCGCCTCGACGATCACCGCCACCCCGCCGGGGCCGTAGCCCTCGTAGCGGATTTCCTCGTAATTGTCGCCCTCGCCGCCGATCGCCTTCTTGATCGCGCGCTCGATATTGTCCTTGGGCATGGACTGCGCCTTGGCTTCCTTGATCGCCAGGCGCAGGCGCGGGTTCTTGTCAGGGTCCGGGTCGCCCATCTTGGCGGCAACGGTGATCTCCTTGCTGAACTTCGAGAACAGCTTGGAGCGCGCCGCATCCTGCCGCCCCTTGCGGTGCTGGATGTTCGCCCATTTGGAATGGCCTGCCATGGAACCCCACTTGGCTTTCTGAATTCGACGGGGCTCTCTATATGTCAGGCAGACGCGGACCTGCAAGCCTGCTCGGGGCGTTGGGTCGGGTGAAACCCTCCGGCGCCCGGGCGCCGGACAGCCGGGAGACCCTGATTGACCCAGGACCAGTTCATTCTGTTCTCGCTTTTCGCCACCGTCTTCGTCGCCCTGATCTGGGGCCGGTGGCGCTACGATCTGGTGGCCTTCGCGGCGCTGATGGCGGCCGTGCTGCTGGGCGTGGTGAAACCTGACCGCGCCTTCGAGGGCTTCGGCCATCCCGCGACGCTGGTGGTGGCGCTGGTGCTGGTGGTCTCGGCCGGGCTGGTGCGGTCGGGCGCGGTCTATCTGATCACCCGGACGCTGGTCGACAGCGCCCGCAGGCTCGGGCCCCATATCGCGATCATGGGGGGCATTGGCGGGCTCTTGTCTGCCTTCATGAACAATGTGGCCGCGCTGGCCCTGCTGATGCCGGTCGATATCCAGACCGCACGCAAGGCGGGCCGCGCGCCGGGGCTGAGCCTGATGCCCCTGTCCTTCGCCACCATTCTGGGCGGCATGGTCACGCTGATCGGCACGCCGCCCAACATCATCATCGCGGCCTTTCGCCAGGACGCGACCGGCCAGTCCTTCCGCATGTTCGACTTCGCTCCCGTGGGGGGCGTCGCGGCGCTGGCGGGCATCGCCTTCGTCGCACTGGTCGGCTGGCGGCTGATCCCGAAAAGCGCGGGCCTTGAGGCCTCGGCCGACCCGATGTCGGACTATTCCTCCTATATCGCCGAGCTGACGGTGCCCGAGGGCTCGAAGCTGATCGGCCAGCGGCTTGCCGATCTCGACCCCGAGGCCGAAGCCAATGACGTCGCCCTGCTGGGACTGGTCCGGGGCGGCAAGCGGCTTTACGGGCTGCAACGCGGCACCGCGCTGGCAGCGGGCGACTCGCTGGTGATCGAGGCAAGCCCCGAGGCGCTGGACGAGTTTCGCGCGGCACTCTCGCTCGATTTCGCCGAGGGCGCCAATGAGGAACGGCTGAAGGCCGAGGGCGCGGGGCTGACCGTGGTCGAGGTCGTGGTGCCCGAACAGGCGCGCATCGCCGGGCGGTCTGCCCAGCTTGTCGGGCTGGCCTGGCGGCGGCGCACGGTGCTGCTGGGGATCTCGCGGCAGGGCCGTCCGATCCGCCAGCAGATCCGCAAGACCAGAGTCCGGCCCGGCGACATCCTGCTGCTGCTGACGCCGCAGGACGTGGCGCAGGACGTGGTCGACTGGCTGGGCTGTCTGGCGCTGGCCGATCGCGGGCTGGCGGTGACCGACACCCGCAAGACCTGGGTCGCCATCGGACTCTTCGCGGCGGCGGTGGCGGCGGCAAGCGTCGGGCTGGTCGATCTGACCATCGCCATCGGCCTCGTCGTGATCGGCTATGTCGCGGCCCGGATCATCCCCATCGCCGAGGTCTATTCCCATGTCGAATGGCCGGTGGTGGTGCTGCTCGGCTCGATGATCCCGCTTGGCGTGGCGCTGGAGGAAAGCGGCGGCACCCGTCTGATCGCGGAAACGCTGGTCGGGCTGACCGGCGACATGCCGCCCTGGGTGATCCTGACCGCATTGATGGTGGCGACCATGTGCCTGTCGGATGTGCTGAACAATACCGCGACGGCGGTGGTCGCGGCCCCCGTCGGCATCCAGATGGCCCAGGCGCTGGGGGTCAGCCCCGACCCGTTCCTGATGGCGGTGGCGGTCGCGGCCTCCTGCGCCTTCCTCACCCCCATCGGCCACAAGAACAACACGCTGATCCTCGGCCCCGGCGGCTATCGCTTTGGCGACTATTGGCGGATGGGCCTGCCGCTGGAACTGATCGTGATCGCGGTCTCGGTGCCGATGATCCTTCTGGTCTGGCCGTTCTGAACCGCCCCCGCAGCCCGGGCTTGACGGCCCGCCCGCGCTCGGCCAGTCGGAAAGAGGGCAGCGGGAGGCGGGCGGTGATCTGGAAACCTCAGACGGCCGGGGCGCTGGCCATGGCATCGGCCCTGGCCCTTCTGGCAGGGACAAGCGCGCGCTTCATCCCGGGGGGCAGCGCGGCCGGGCCGCTGGCGCGCATCCTCGACGCGCTCGCGCCCTGGCTTCTGGGCGGCGCGCTGGCGCTTGCCCTGGGCGCGGCGGTGCTGGGGCTGCGCCGTGTCGGCCCCATGCTGGCGCTGGCCGCGCTGGCCGCGCTGGCCGGGCTCGGGGCGCTGCACCTGCGCCAGAGCCTGCCCGCGCTGCCCGACCGCGCCCCCGATCTGCGCATCCTCTTCTTCAACGCCTATTCCGGCAATCGCACCCCCGCCGAGACCATCATCCGCGCGGTGATCGACACGGACCCCGATATCGTCCTCTTCGCCGAAGCCGAGGCCGTTGCCGCGGGCCTGCCGCTTTTGCGAACGCACTACGCTTTCGTCTCGCCTTGCAGCCCCGGGGCCTGCCAGATCGTGCTGGCGGCGCGCACCGCGCCCAAGCGGTTCTGGGCGATGTCGCTGAACCCGGTCTGGCCCCGCCGCTATGCCGTGGCCGAGATCGAGACCGCCAGCGGCAAGCGGGTCTT
The DNA here is from genome assembly GCF_003053725.1 of Rhodovulum kholense. Lineage (GTDB taxonomy): Bacteria > Pseudomonadota > Alphaproteobacteria > Rhodobacterales > Rhodobacteraceae > Rhodovulum > Rhodovulum kholense. Next base: position 30,942 of record NZ_QAYC01000006.1, on the reverse strand, counting down.
TCTGGCCGGGCTCCAGCTTCTGAAACCCTGGATGTCGGGCCTGGCCGAGACCGAGCTGGGTCGGCTGACCGCCCAGCTTGGCTGGCTGCCCGACCCGGCGGTCGCCATCGGCGATTTCAACGCCGCGCCCTGGAGCCGGACACTGTCGCAGATCAATGACGCGACCGGCATGGCGACCGCGCGCCTGCCGGTCGCGACCTGGCCGGTGGCCGCGGGGCGCTTCGGGGTGCCGGTCGATCAGGTGCTGGTCGGGGGCGGCGCGCGGCTCGTGCGCCTCGCCCCCTTCGGCGCCGATCTCGGATCGAACCATCGCGGGCTTCTGGCCGAGATCGCCCTGCCCTGACCCCTGTGCCCTGACGCGTCAGCGCCCGGCGATCACCCCCGCCGCGGCCTCGAGCGCGCCCGCGCCATGGGCGACGCCCAGCGCTTTGAACCCGGCCTCCATCGTGCCAAGCGCGCCGAGGATCATATGCGCGTTCACATGGCCCATATGGCCGATCCGGAAGAACCCGTGCCAGGCCGGATCGCCCGGCGCCGCCATGCCAAGCCCGATGCCGAGGGTCACTCCCGCGGTCTCGCTCAGCCACTCGCGCAGCGCCGTGCCATGGGGCGGATCGATCCGGACCGAGGTGACGGCATGGCTGCGCAAGGCCGGATCGGTCATGTTCAGCGCGATCGGCCCGCCCTGCCCCCAGGCCTCGATCGCGGCCCAGATCGCGCGGGCCAGTCGGGCGTGGCGGTCCCAGGCCGCCTCGAGCCCCTCTTCATGCACCAGCATGTCAAGTGCGGCCCGCAGGCCGTACAGGTGATGGGTCGGCGCGGTGCCCCCGAAATACTGATAGAATTCCTGCGGGTTGGCGCGCGGCGTCCAGTCCCAGTAGGGCGTGGCCAGATCGGCGCGCGCCCGTGCCTCTTCGGCCTTCGGCCCAAGGAAGACGAAAGCCAGACCCGGCGGCACCATCAGCCCCTTCTGGCAGGCGGCAACCATCACATCGACGCCCCAGGCGTCCATCTCGAACCGGTCGCAGGCCAGCGAGGCGATGCAGTCGGCCATCAGAAGCGCCGGATGCCCGGCGGCCTCCATCGCGGCCCGTACGCCCGCGACGTCGTTCCGCACGCTGGTGGCGGTGTCCACATGGCTGACCAGAACGGCGCGGATCTGGTGGCCCGTGTCGGCCCGCAGCCGGTCTTCGACCCGGCCCAGATCGACCGTCGCGCGGTTGCCGAAATCGAGGATCTCGACCTCGGCGCCCATCGCCCGCGCGGCCTCGGCCCAGCCATGGCCAAACCGCCCGGTGGCCAGCACCAGCACCCGGTCGCCCCGCGCCAGCACGTTCGCCAGCGACGCCTCCCAGCCGCCATGGCCGTTGGCGATGTAGATCGCGACCTTGTGCCGGGTCCGCGCCACCGCCTTGAGATCGCGCACGACGCTTTCGACAAGATCGACCAGCGGGCCGCCATAGATGTTCGGGGCGGGCTGGTGCATCGCCTGCAGCACCCGGTCGGGAATGACGGACGGGCCGGGAATGGCGAGGTAGGGGCGGCCGTATCTGAGGCTCATGGGGGACTCCGCACTTGACCCAAGCTCTGTTATGCCTCGCCCGGGAACCCGTCAATTGCTTGTCAGAGGCGGGGTTTCGGGCTATCTCGCGGCCTCGTGTTTCCGCGCCAAGGCCCCAGATGTTCGACCTTCTGAAAACCCGTTTCGAGGCGTTCGAACGCCGGATGACCCGGCGCCACGGCACCGATCTGACCGCGCCCGGCGCGCGGCGGGTGGCGCTTTTGCATTTCCACCTGATGGATCACGCCTTCCTGCGCATCCTATGGACCAATCTCGAAGAGATCGCCCCCGGCGTCTGGCGGTCGAACCACCCGTCGGCCGCGCGGCTCCGGCGCTATCGCGAGATGGGCATCCGCACGGTGATTTCGCTGCGCGGACCGCGCCAGGACTCGCACCGCCTGCTGGAGGAAGAGGCCTGCGCCGCGCTGGGGCTGCGCCTTGAAACCGTGACGCTGAAGGCCCGGCGGCTGGTCCCGCGCGAGAACCTGCTGGCGCTGCTCGACCTCTTCGACCGGGCCGAACGGCCGATGGTGATGCATTGCAAGTCGGGCTCGGACCGGGCTGGCTTTGCCTCGGCGCTGTATCTCATCCACGCCGAGGGCGCGCCCGTCGCAAGGGCGCGGGAGATGCTGTCCTGGCGCTTCCTGCATTCGCGCCGCTCGAAGGCGGGGGTGCTCGACGCGGTGCTGGACCGCCTTGAGGCGGATACCGCCGAGGTGCCCATGACCCTGCGCGACTGGATCGCCAGCCGCTACGACCCCGCCGCCATCGAAGCCGCCTTCCGGGCGGGGCGGCGCTAGCATGGCGGGCGGCGGACAGATCTTCGGCTGGCTCTGGCGCGGCTACCTGCGCCGCCATTCGGCCACCATCGGCATCGCACTCGCGCTGATGACGGTCGAGGGCGCCTCGCTCGGGCTGCTCAGCTACAGCTTCAAGCCGATGTTCGACCGGATCTTCGTCGCCGGAGACCGGGGCGCGATCCCGATCGTGGCGGGCGCGGTGCTGGCGATCTTCCTGGCCCGCGCGCTCAGCGGCTTCGGCCAGCGGGTGCTGATGGCCCGCGCCGGGCTGGCGATCACCGGCGATCTGCAGAAGGACATGGTCGATCACCTGCTCGACCTCGACGGGTCCTATTTCCAGCGAAACCCGCCGGGCGGGCTTCTTGAGAGGGTGCGCGGCGACACCACGGCCGCGGCCAATGTCTGGAACACGGTGCTGACCGCGGCGGGCCGGGACCTGGTCTCGCTGGTGTCGCTGCTGGCGGTGGCGCTGTCCATCGACTGGGTCTGGACCGCCATCACCATGGCGGGCGTACCGCTGCTGGTGGTTCCGCTGATGATGCTGCAACGCTGGATCCGGCGCACCGCCCGCAGCGCGCGCGAAGAGGCCGCGCGGATCGCCGGGCGGCTCGACGAGATGTTTCACGGCATCGTCACCATCAAGCTGAACCGCATGGAACGCCGCGAGAAGGGCCGCTTCGGAGATACCGTCTCGCGCTTCATCGACGTGCAGCTGCGCGCACAGGCCGGTCAGGCGGGCATGCCGGCGCTGGTCGATCTGGTCGGCGGCGTGGGCTTTGCCGCGGTTCTGGTCTTCGGCGGGCTGCAGATCATCGACGGCGGCAAGACCGTTGGCGATTTCATGGCCTTCTTCACCGCCATCGCGCTGGTCTTCGAACCGCTCCGGCGGCTCGGCAATGTCTCGGGCGCCTGGCAGGCGGCGCTGGCGAGCCTCGAGCGCATCCACGCGGTCTTTTCCGAACGCGCCACCATCCTGCCCCCCGCGCGGCCGAAATCCCTGCCCGCCCCGGCGCCAAGCTGCGACGTGGTGCTGGAGAACGTGCATCTGTCCTATGGCGAGACGCCGGTGCTGCGCGGGCTGAGCCTGACCGCCAAAGCGGGTGAAACGACCGCGCTGGTCGGGCCTTCGGGCGCGGGCAAGTCGACCGTCTTCAACCTGCTGACCCGGCTCGTCGAGCCGCAATCGGGCCGTGTCACCGTGGGCGGGGTCGAGGTTCGCGACCTGGCGCTGACCGAACTGCGCGATCTCTTCTCGGTCGTCACCCAGGACGCGCCGATGTTCGACGACAGCCTGCGCGACAACATCTGCCTTGGCCGCGACGTGCCCGAGCCGCGGCTGCGCGAGGTGATCGAGGCGGCCCATATCGACGAGTTCCTGCCGGGCCTGCCCGCCGGGCTCGACAGCCCGGCCGGGCCGCGCGGCTCGAACCTGTCGGGCGGCCAGCGCCAGCGCGTGGCCATCGCCCGGGCGCTGCTGCGCGATGCGCCGATCCTGCTGATGGACGAGGCGACCTCGGCGCTGGACGCGCAATCCGAACGCGCGGTGCAGGAGGCGCTGAGCCATCTGGCCAAGGGCCGCACCACACTGGTGATCGCCCACCGGCTGGCCACCGTTCGCGACGCTGCCCGGATCGTGGTCATGGAGGCCGGTCAGGTGCGCGAAGACGGGCGCCACGAGGACTTGCTGGCGCAAGGCGGGCTTTATGCGGGGCTCTACCGCTTGCAATTCGCCGCCGAGTCCTGACACCTTCGGGCCGGAAACGGCATAGCGGGAGGCGGACCATGACGGGCGAGCAGGCGGCGGACAGGACGGTTCTGAAGATCACCGGCGCGGATCGCGCGAAGTTCCTGCAGGGGCTGGTCACGAACGACGTCTCGGCGCTGGAGGGGCGGCTTGTCTATGCCGCGATGCTCAGCCCGCAGGGCAAGTATCTGGCCGATTTCCTGCTGACCGAACGCGACGGGGCGATCCTGCTGGACGTCAGCGCGCAGATCGCCGAGGCGCTGGCCCGGCGGCTTTCGATGTACAAGCTGCGCGCCGACGTGCAGATCGCGCCTTCGGGTCTGAACGTGCTGCGCGGGCTTGGCCCCGCCCCCGACGGCGCCCTGCCCGACCCGCGCCACGAGGCGCTGGGCTGGCGCGCCTATTCCGACACGCCCGGCACCCCGCCCGTCACCGACTGGGACGCGATCCGCGTGGCGCACTGCATCCCCGAGACCGGGATCGAGTTGATCCCCGACGCCAGCTATATCCTCGAGGCCGGGTTCGAGCGGCTGCATGGCGTCGATTTCCGCAAGGGCTGCTATGTCGGCCAGGAGGTCACCGCGCGGATGAAGCACAAGACCGAATTGCGCAAGGGGCTCGCGACCGTCGGCATCGAGGGCACGGCCCCGCCTGGCACGCCGATCGAGGCGAATGGCAAGGAGGCCGGTACGCTCTTCACCCGCGCTGGCGATCTGGCGATTGCGCATCTGCGCTTCGACCGGGTGGCGCCCCGGATGACGGCGGGAACGGCGACGGTGCTTTGGCCGGATGGCTGACCGCGCGGCGCTCGAGGCGCTGCTGGGCGCCCCTGTCGCCCGGGTCACACCGCTGCAGGGTGGCGATCTGTCCGAGGTGGTCCGGGTCGCCCTGAGTGACGGCCGGCAGGTTGTGGCCAAGACCGGCCCGCGGGTCGCGACCGAGGCCCGGATGCTGGCGGCCATCGCCGCGACCGGCGCGCCCGCGCCGCAGGTCATCGCGGCGACCGAGGGGCTTCTGGTCTTGGAGCACTTAAGCGAAACCCGCGCCACGCCCGACGGCTGGGCGGCCCTGGGCGACGGGCTCGCCCGGCTCCATGCGACGACGGGCGCGGCCTATGGCTGGCCCGAGGTCTATGCCTTCGGCCCGGCCGCGATCCCCAACGGTGCCTCAGGCGACTGGCCGGGCTTCTGGGCCGAGCGGAGGCTTCTGGCCTGGCCCGAGGCGCTGCCCGCCGACATCGCCCGCAGGGTCGAAGCGCTGGCCCTGCGGCTGAGCGGCCTGGTCCCGGCAAACCCTCCGGCCTCGCTCCTGCATGGCGATCTGTGGTCTGGCAACGTGCTGTTCACCGGGGAAGGCGCGGCACTGATCGACCCCGCCTGCTATCATGGCGATGCCGAGGTCGATCTGGCGATGCTGGATCTGTTCGGCCCCCCGCACCCGGCCTTCCGAGAGCGTTATGGCGCCCCTGCACCGGGCTGGCCCACGCGGCGGGCGGCCTATCAGCTTTGGCCCGCGCTGGTGCATATGCGGCTGTTCGGCGGTGGTTATCGCAGCTTGGTCGAACGCTGCCTGACCGCGCTGGGCGCGTAAGCCAGCGCCCTCAGGCCCGGGCGGAATATTCCATGGTTTCGGTGTTGACGATGATCTCTTCGCCCGGCCCCACGAAGGGCGGAACCATCACCCGCACGCCGTTCTCCAGCAGCGCGGGCTTGAAGCTTTTCGCCGCGGTCTGGCCGTTCACCACCGGCTCGGTCTCGGCGATCCGGCAGGTGACCTTGGGCGGCAGCGTGGCGTTCAGCGCCTCGGCCTCGTAATATTCGACGACCACGGTCATGCCGTCCTGCAGGAACGGACGGCGGTCGCCCAGAAGATCGGCGGGCAGTTCGGTCTGTTCGTAGCTGTCGGTATCCATCACCACCAGCATGCCCTCGGATTCATAGAGGAACTGCTGGTCCTTCCGCTCCAGCTCGACCCGGTCGACCTTGTCGGCGCTGCGGAAGCGTTCGTTCAGCTTGGTGCCGATGCGCAGGTTGCGCAGCTCGACCTGTGCGAAGGCCCCGCCCTTGCCGGGCTTGACATGGTCCACCTTCACCGCGGCCCAAAGCCCGCCGTCATGGTCCAGAATGTAACCGGGACGGATTTCGTTGCCGTTGATCTTGGCCATGCGGGAACTCTTAAGAGAAGGTTGATCGCCATTCGGCGGCACCTATATCTTGTCGGTGTCGAGCTGGCAAGGCGACTAGATCCGGTCTCTTCTGCGCGCGAGCCATGCGCTGAGTGCATGGCCGGTCTGCCAAATGGAGAATACCGAATCGCAGCAAAAGCGTCATATTCGGCCGCACGCCCGAAATGCAAGAGCAAGAATAAAAGGACGACGAGATGGTCGATTTCGTTGATGGCACGGCGTTCAATCACGAACAGGGGCATCGTGCCCGGAAATTGTTCGCTGCTGTGGTGCTCGCCGCGTTGGATGACGCAATCGCGGACGACAAGAAATATGGCAACGGCCCCGAGCAGATCGCCCGCTGGGCGCGGTCTCGCGACGGTCGCGAAGTCCTGTCCTGCGCCGGGATCGATCCGAATGAACGGGTCGTTCGCGGTCTGATGGAATTCGTGTCGCGCGGCGTTCGGACCTCTGTTGCCTTGTCGCGCGAAGAAAGCGAACGCCGTCACAGCCAGGAGCAGGCCGAAGCCGCCTGACCCGCCGATGCCGGTTTACACCGAAATGCGCGCCCAAAAGGGTGCGTTTTTCGTTTTCGGGGATCTGTGATCCGCGCCGCCATCCGCGGCGTGCAGGGGCAGAGACCTGGCTAGTCGAGATCGCGTTCAGCCAAAGCCCGGGCGATTTCGCGGCGCACCATCTTGCGCAGATTGCGGCTGATGCCCTCGCCCAGCGCCCCGCGCAGTTCCTGCCGGACAACCTCGGCGACCAGCGCCCGGACCGCAGCCGCATCGGCCAGAGCCCCCTCGGACTGCCCCGCCGCGCCCGGCACGGGGCCGGGACGGGCCCATCCGGCATCGAGCCAGCCCTCGTCGGTCTCGGGATCTTCCCAATCGGCCTCGACCCCCGCCATTGCCGCCTCCAGCTCGGCGATCCGGCGTTCCAGCGAAGCCGCCTCGCGCCGGTTGGCCTCGGCCAGATCGGCCACGGCAGCGGTGCGCTTGCGCGCGGCGCCCGGGTCCACATCGGGCGCCGTCTCGCAGGCCAGCGGCCCGCGCAGCAGGACCGGAACCGGGCGTGCCGATCCGGAGGTCTCGGTTTCGGCCCGCACGCGGAGGTTGGGGGTCAGCACCAGGCGCCCCAGACGGGGGCGCGACGGCTCCTGGGCCATTGCCGTTGGCCGAAGACTGGCGGGATCGACGATGCTGCGCGTTTCGGCCATGGAACGGCTCCGTACCGGAAAGACGGTTAACCTTACGGGGCGAAAGCCTAGCCCCTTCGCCCCCCGGACACAACCGGCGGGCGCGTCAGTTGCGGCCGATGCTTTGCAGAACGCGGTCGAGCTTGCCGCCCTGAAGGCTTTTCGGCGGCGCCGAACTGACCGCGTTGTAATAGGCATTCGGATCGTAGGTCGGAATGCCAAGCCCCAGATGCTTGGCGGTCAGCAGGCCCATCGAGGACAGCACGCTGTAGACGGCCGTGTACTGGTCGGCCTCGGCCTGCACCCGTGCGGTGCGGGCGTCGAGCAGATCCTGTTCGGCGTCCAGCACGTCCAGCGTGGTGCGAGCCCCCAGCCGGGCTTCTTCCTTGGTCCCGTCGAAGGCAAGCTGCGCCGCCTCGATCCGCTGGTCGCTGGCGCCAAGCTGGGCCCGCGCCACGGCCAGACCCGACCAGGCATTGCCCACGTCAAGCTCGACCAGCCGCACGGTCTGCAACAGCCCGGCCCGGTTCGCCTGCACATTGGCCATGGCCTGACGCTCGGCCGCATAAAGCCGGCCGCCGGCATAGATCGTCTGGGACAGCTTGACCTGGCCGGTCACGCCTTCATCGGAATTGTCATCGCGCTGGTAGCCCACCGAGGCGGTCACGCTGGGTCCCTGCGCGGCCTTGGCGCGCGCGAGGTTCAGCTCGGCCACTGTGACGTTGTGCTGAGCCTGGATGATGTCGGGATGGGTCTGCACGGCCACCGCACGCGCGGCCTCGGGCGAGGTGGGCACGCTGGGCAGGTTCGGGATGCCGCTGAGCGTGTCCGGATAATGGCCCACCGCCAGCTTGTAGGATTCGCGCGCCGTCGCCAGCGCGCCCTGGGCCGCAACGAGGTTCGACCGCGCCTCGGCCAAAGCCGACTGCGCCAGCGACACATCGGTGCGGGTCACTTCGCCGACCTCGAACCGGTCCTCGGTGGCGCGCAGCTCTTCCGAGATCAGCCGGGTGTTGTTCTCGGCAAGGCTGACATTCTGCAGCGCCGCGAACACGTCCATATAGGCCTGAACCGCCGAGAGCAGAACGTCCTGTTCGATCCCGATCAGCGCCGAGCGCGTGGCCAGCACGGTTTCCTTGGTGGCATCAAGCGCCAGCCGGTTCTGCCCGCCGTCGAACACTGTCAGCGTCGCCGTCAGTTCGGCCGAGGCGCTGGTATTCTGGCCTCCGTTGGCCGCCGAGGCCGGGTCGGTATAGGCCCCCGACATCGCGAAGGCGAGCACCGGGCGCAGGGTCGCCAACGCCTGGGCAACATCCTCGTCCGCCGCGCGCAAGAGCGCCCGGTTCTGGTCAAGCAGATGCGAATTCTTGTAGGCCGCGATCAGGGCGTCGGTCAGGGTCTCGGCCTGGGCCGCCCCGCACGCCCAGAGCGACAGAGAGGCCGACAGAGCCGTGCCGGCGAAATATCGAAGGAAACTGCTCATATCCGTGCCTCGTTTGGCTTTTTGCCTTTGTCAGGCCGCCCTTCTTCGATGCGGCTCTTTTATGTCTCCCACGTGTCAGAACTGAAATTCCGTCGCGCGGATAAACCCCGGCATCACCGGGGCGCTTGCATTGAACAGAAACCGCCAGCTCAGCGCGCCTTCGACCTTCCAGGCGATGCGCACCACGCCCAGGGCGCCTTCCATGAAGACCGCGACGATGCGGCCGCCCTCCTTCAGCTGATCGACAATGGCCTGGGGCAATTCCTCGATGGCCCCCTCGACCACGATGACGTCATAGGGGCCATGCTTGGGCGCGCCCTCGGTCAGCGGGCCGACCTCGACCGCAACATTGTCGACGCCCAGTTCGGCCAGGGTCGCCTCGGCCTCGCGCGCCATGGTGCCGTCTTCTTCCAGCGCCACCACCGCATCGGCCATCCGCGCCATCACTGCCGCCGAATAGCCAAGGCCCGTGCCCAGATCGAGCACCAGATCGCCGTCCGTAAGATCGACCGCCTCAAGCATCTTGGCGAAGGTGCGCGGGTCGAGCAGCACGCGGTCATGGGCCAGGGGAAGGTTCTCGCCGATATAGGCGGCCTCGCTCAGGCGGGCGGGCACGAAGGCCTCGCGGGGCACGGCCAGCATCGCCTCGATGATCGGCAGACGGGTGACGTCCGCGGGGCGGACCTGAGTATCGACCATCGCTTCGCGGCGGGCAGCGTAATCGGCCATGCGGCTGAACTCTCCAGTTCGAAATCTTCCAGATCCGGTGATGCCACAGAAGTCTGCGCGCGGCAATGGCCTGACACCCCATGGCCGGGAAGGTATGGCAAGAGGGAAACAGGCCGCACGCGCGGTGCCTTGCCAGTCCGGCATCGGGCACGTAACCCTTTGCACACCGACCCGTATCGCCCTGTTCCTGCTGTCCCAGGCACCCCAACCGTCCGCTCCGGAGGCCTCGTGTCGCCCCCCGCCCGCCCCTCTCGATCCGTCGCCTTCCAGGGCTACCGGCTGCTTCTGATGCTTGCGGCCCCGGTGCTTGCGCTGCGGCTCTGGCGCGAGGGCGCGCAGGCAAGTGACCGGCTTGGGCTGGCCGGGCCGCGCGGGGCGCGCACGCCGACGGTCTGGCTGCATGGGGCTTCGAATGGCGAACTGGCCTCGGCCCGGCCGGTGATCGAACGGCTGCTGGCGCGTCGGCCCGACCTGGCGCTGGTGGTGACCTGCAACACCCTGACCGGCCGCGCGCTGGTCGCGGGCTGGGACTTGCCCCGGGTCGCGGTGCGGCTTGCCCCTTACGACTATCTTTGGACTCTGCGGCGTTTCGCGGCCCGCTGGCAGCCGCGCGCGCTGATCCTGATCGAAAGCGAGCTTTGGCCGAACCGCCTGTCCGAGATGGCGCGGCAGGGCCGCCCGGTGCTGGTGGCGGGCGCACGACTGTCGGCGCGCAGCGCCGCGCGCTGGGAGCGGCTGCCAGGGCTCGCGCGGCGGCTGACCGGGGCGATCAGCTATCTGTCGGCGCAGGATGCCGGGTCGCGCGACCGCTTTGCCGCCCTTGGCCTGCCCGCCGACCGGATCGGCCCGGTAATCGACCTCAAGGCCTTTGCGCCCGCCCCGGTGCCCGATCCGGACGCGCTGGCACGTCTTGCGCCGCTGCTGCCCCGGGCGCAGACATTGCTGGCGGCCTCGACCCATGAGGGCGAAGAGGCCCCCGTGCTGGCCGCCTTCGCCGCACGGTACCGCGCCGATCCCGGCGCCCGCCTGATCCTGGTCCCGCGCCATCCGCGCCGCGCGCCCGAGATCGCCGCGTTGATCGCCCGGGCCGGGCTCGATCATGCCACACGTTCCAAAGGCGACCCCCCCGGCCCGGCGCGGCCGGTGCTGCTGGCCGACACGATGGGCGAGATGGCGCTTTGGGTCGCGCTGGCCGGGACCAGCTTCGTCGGCGGGTCGCTGGTGCCGAAGGGCGGTCATACCCCCTTCGAGCCCGCGGCCGGGGGCTCGGCGATCCTGCACGGCCCCCATGTCGCGAATTTCGCCGACACCTATGCCGCGCTCGACCGCGCGGGCGCCGCGATCCCGGTCGCCGGGGCCGAAGATCTGGCCGCCGCGCTGGCCGCGCTTGACGGTGCCGAACAGACCCGCCGCGCCGCCCTTGCCCAACGCACGATCGCGGCGCTCAGGGCCGAGGCCCCCGGCCCCGATACGCTGGTCGATGCGCTCGACCGCCTGCTGACTGCCTCTGATGCAAAGGACACCTGCGATGGCTGACCCGCTCTTTTCGCTCGACGACCTGGAAGAGGCCGCCCGGCTCGTCCATGCCCGGATGCAGCCGACGCCACAGTATGCATGGCCGCTGCTGGCCGAGGCGACAGGCACCGAGGTCTGGGTCAAGCACGAGAACCACACACCCACCGGTGCCTTCAAGCTGCGCGGCGCGATCACCTTCATCGACTGGCTGGCCCGCACGCAACCCGACTGCCCCGGCATCGTCACCGCGACCCGCGGCAATCACGGACAGGGTCAGGCGCTGGCCGCCCGCGCCGCCGGCATGACCGCGCGGATCTACGTGCCCGAGGGCAATTCGGTCGAAAAGAACGCCGCGATGCGGGCCTTCGGCGCCGATCTGCGGATCTTCGGCGCCGATTTCGACACCGCCCGCGAAGAGGCCTTTCGCGTCGCAGAAACCGAAGGGCTGATCCCGGTGCCGCCCTTCCACCGCGAGCTGGTGCGCGGCGTCGCGACCTATGCGCTGGAACTGTTCACCGCCCAGCCCGACCTGCACACCGTCTATGTGCCGATCGGCTGCGGGTCGGGCATCTGCGGCACCATCGCGGCGCGCGATGCGCTGGGGCTGTCGACCCGGATCGTCGGCGTGGTGTCGGAAAACGCCGATTGCGTGCTGCGCTCGATGGCCGCGAGCGATCTGGTCGAGACCCCCACCGCGCGCACCTTCGCCGACGGGCTGGCGGTGCGAGTGCCTGTGGCCGAAGCTTTCGCGATCTATTCGGCGGGCGCCGAACGCATCGTCGCGGTCTCGGACGAAGAGATCGCCGACGCGATCAGGCTATATTTCCGGGCGACCCATAACGTGGCCGAGGGCGCGGGTGCCGCGCCCCTGGCCGCGCTGATGCAGGAACGCGAGATGATGGCGGGCCGCCGGGTCGGCGTGATCCTCTGCGGCGGGAATATCGACAGCGCCTGGTTCGCCGAGGTGCTGGGGGGCGGCGTCCCCCAGCCCTGAGCCGCGACCTGTCCGCTAGAGAAAGCTCACCAGCTCGTGCTCTGTCTCGCAGGACAGGCCGCAGGCGCCGGGCATGTAGATCGTCACGCTCCGCTCGTCGTGATATTCGGCGTCGGGACGGAAGAAGCACTTGTCATGCGCGTCGAAGAACCCGCCCAGCAGCAGGCCCGCCTTGGGAAAGCACAGCTGTTCCTGGCAAAGCTGGGCGGCCCCCAGCCGGGTTTCCATCAGCCGCACGATGGCCTCGGGATCGGTGTCGAAGATGTTCGTTCCCTGAAACCTGACCCCCGCCACCTTGCGTCCGGCGATGATGCAATTCAGCCCTCCGGGGCCGTATTCGCAGATTGGCACGGCAAGGCCACGATATTCCATGACCCGGCCGCGGCTGCCGCGATAGACATGCCCGGGCCTGCCAAGGCCCGGCTGCGCTTTCACGTCTTCGGGGGTCATCCCAAAGGACAATGACCCGAGCCCGTGCCCGGGGTGAACGGTCCAGAACATGTCTCCTCCCTTTTTACGGTATTATGGCTCAGGAAATGCAAGCTGCGAAGAGAATAACGCATATTGGGCCAATTCCGTGTGAACCGCCCCATTTCGCCCAAGCTCGGACCGATAAAGTCCGAAAGACTCGACCGGAAAGGGCCCGGCCCGAAAGTCCGAACCTGCAATCACGGCCCGTTCCAGTCGCCCCGGATCGCCCTGCCCCGGCCGCAGCGTGGCCAGCGTGACATGCGGGGAAAAGCGCCGCCGTTCCGGCGACGCGCCCGCGCGTCGCGCAGCCGTTTCCAGCCGCGCCTGCAAATGGCAAAGCGCTACGCTTTCGGCCAGGCAGGCATGCAGATTGCGCGGTCGCGCCCCGCCGAAAAGCCCCAGCCCCGACAGCGTCATATCGAACCGCTCGGCCCGGATTGCGGCAAAGGCCAGATGAACGTCCTCAAGCACCGGCTCGGGCAGCTCGCCGAGAAAAACAAGTGTGAGATGCAGGTTTTCCGGCGGCACCGGGCGCCCCGAAGGCAGCCCGGCCTGTAGCCGCACGAGGCTTTCGCGGATCTCTGGCGGCAAGGCGATTGCGGCAAAGGCGCGGATCATGCGAAGGCTCCGGGAACGGTCAAATCGGCACTCGCGAAAGATGGCCTCCAAAGCGCCGCATTTCAACCCGCGCGTGTTTCTCAACCTGCCCGCGCCTATTACGATTTACCTTTCAGGGTCATGTGTTGCAGGTCGAAACGGAATTTCTTCCCGATAACCGACGCAATCATGAAACCGTACTTAAAACCGCTCCAAACACCCCTGCAAAGACGGCACGCCGGAAGACCCAATCGACGACGGGGCGCTTCGCGTTCGGCGCCGCGCCTCGATTTCTGACAGTTTTACGACAGCCATTACGGCGGTCGGCCACCGTTTCGATCCTATTCCGGCAAAAGGCTTTCGATCCGCGCGGTCAGCTCCGCCGATTTCGGCGTCGTGAACGCGCCATAGGTCGCGACCGGGTGGCCTTCGCCGTCCAGCAGCACCTTGTTGAAGTTCCAGCCGGGGGTGAACCCGTGCGCCTCTGCCATCCAGCGGTAGAAGGGATGCGCCTCGGGGCCCTTCACATGGGTGATCTCGGTCATCGGCAGGGTCAGCCCGAAATTGACCTCGCAGAACTCCTTGACCGCGGCCTCGTCGGCCAGTTCCTGTTTGAAATCATCCGAAGGCACCGCCAGCACCACCAGCCCGCGCGGGCCGTACCGGTCCTGAAGCGCCTGCAACCCGTCATATTGCGGGGTGAAGCCGCATTGCGAGGCGGTGTTGACCACCAGCACCGGCTGCCCATGAAAGGCCGCAAGATCGATCTCGCCACCGTCGATCGAGGCGAACCGAAAGCCGTCTGCCGCGCCCGGACCGACGCACAGGAGAACAGCCGCGACAACCGGAAGCATGGTGGGACGCATCAGGGATCATCCATGTGCTGTATTCGTTCGAAACTGCACCTATTCCGTCGCGCCCTCGGGTCAAGCGCGGCGTTGCAATCCCGGCCCGGGCGCATAAGTATCGCCCTGTCCTGCCAACAGGATTTTCGAATGATCCGCTATGCTCTCACCTGTGCCGACGGGCACCGCTTCGAAAGCTGGTTCCAGTCGGCCTCGGCCTTCGACACGCTGCTGTCCGGCGGCCATGTGACCTGTGCGGTCTGCGGCAATGGCACCGTCTCGAAGGCATTGATGGCGCCGAACGTCGCGACCGACCGGCCCGGGGCCGACCCCGCCCCACCCGAACGGACGCAATCGGCGCCGACGCTTTCGGCCCCGGCTCACCCGGCCGAACAGGCCCTGGCGGATCTGCGCAAACGCATCGAGGAAAAATCCGACTATGTCGGGCTTCGCTTCGTGCAGGAGGCGCGCGACATGCATGCCGGTCTCAGCCCCGAACGCCCGATCCATGGCGAAGCCCGCGCCGACGAGGCGCTGCGGCTGATCGAGGACGGGATCCCGGTCGCCCCCCTGCCCTTCCTGCCCCGCCGCAAGACCAATTGAAGGACCCCGCCATGACCCCCCTGATCACCGGCGCCAACCGGGGCATCGGCCTCGGACTGCTTCAGCTTTACGCCGAACGCGGCCTCGCACCCATCGGCACCGCCAGGACCGAAGATCCGCCCCGGGTCGAGGGCGCGCGCTGGATGCCGCTCGATGTGACCGACCCCAAGGCGCAGCGCGGGCTGGTCGAAAGCCTGGGCGACGCCGCGCTCGACCTTCTGGTCTGCAACGCGGGCGCCTTTCTTGACCGCAACCAGACGCCGGACGACGGCTATCCGCCCGAGATGTGGGCGCAGATGTTCGCCACCAACGTGACCGGCGTCTTCCTGACCGTGCAGGCGATGCTGCCCCTGCTAAACCGGTCGGACCGGCCGCGGATCGCCATCATCTCATCGCAGATGGCCTCGGACGAACGTGCGCCCGGCGGGTCCTATATCTATCGCGCCTCGAAGGCGGCCGCGCTCAATCTCGGGCGCAACCTCGCCGCCGACCTGAAACCGCGCGGCATCGCCGTCGGAATCTACCATCCGGGATGGGTGCGCACCGACATGGGCGGCGAAGGCGGTGATATCTCGGCCGATGAAGCGGCAGAGGGGCTGGCCGCCCGGTTCGAGGCGCTGAGCCTCGAGACGACCGGCTGTTTCGAGACCTGGGACGGGCGCCCCCATCCCTATTGATCTTGCCCTCCGGCGCGCCTTCCCATAGAGCATCCCGGAACGAAAGCGCAGGGACGAGACGGGCGACGATGCCGGTTCTGGTGATGAAATTCGGGGGCACCTCGGTGGCCGATCTCGCGCGGATCAGGAATGCCGCCGAGAAGGTCAAACGCGAGGTCGAGCAGGGCTATGACGTGATCGTCGTGGTCTCGGCCATGTCCGGCAAGACGAACGAGCTGGTCGGCTGGGTCGAACAGACCTCGCCGCTGTTCGACGCACGCGAATACGATGCCGTCGTGAGTTCCGGCGAGAACGTGACCGCCGGGCTGATGGCGCTGACGCTGCAGGAAATGGACGTGCCCGCGCGCAGCTGGCAGGGCTGGCAGGTGCCGCTGAAAACCACCTCGGCGCATTCGGCGGCGCGAATCGAGGCCATTCCGCGCGACAATATCGACCAGAAATTCGCCGAGGGCATGAAGGTCGCCGTGGTCGCGGGCTTTCAGGGCATCAGCTCCGAGGGCCGCATCACCACGCTGGGCCGGGGCGGGTCGGACACCACGGCCGTGGCCTTCGCCGCCGCCTTCGACGCGGTGCGCTGCGACATCTATACCGATGTCGACGGGGTTTACACCACCGACCCGCGCATCGAGGACAAGGCGCGCAAGCTCGACCGTATCGCCTTCGAAGAGATGCTGGAACTCGCGAGCCTCGGCGCCAAGGTACTGCAGACCCGCTCGGTCGAGCTGGCGATGCGCTACAAGGTGAAATTGCGGGTGCTTTCCAGTTTCGAGGACACCGACGAAAACTCGGGCACGCTCGTCTGCGACGAGGAGGATATTGTGGAACAGAACGTGGTTTCCGGCGTCGCCTATTCGCGCGACGAGGCCAAGATGACACTGATCTCGGTGGCCGACCGCCCCGGCATTGCCGCCGCGATCTTCGGGCCGCTGGCCAAGGCGGGCGTCAATGTCGACATGATCGTGCAGAACATCTCGGAAGAGGGGCGCACCGACATGACCTTCTCTTGTCCGGTCAATCAGGTCGCGCGCGCCCGCGAGGCCATGAACAAGACCAAGGACGCGGGCGAGGTCAATTTCCGCGAGCTGGTGGCCGATACCGATGTCGCCAAGGTGTCGGTCGTCGGCATCGGGATGCGCAGCCATGCGGGCGTCGCCTCGACCATGTTCGATGCGCTCGCCGCCGAAGGAATAAACATCCGGGTCATTACAACTTCCGAGATTAAGATTTCCGTCCTGATCGACCGGAAATATATGGAACTTGCCGTGCAAGCTCTCCATGATGCGTTCAAATTGGAAAACGCAGGCTAATACGGGGGCAAATGCCCGACCCGACTGAAAGCGCAAGCCGTAGGCTGCTTGTTCGCCTGCGCGAAACCCTCGCCGAGCCGGCGGCGGGCCAGGAACGGCTTGACCGGATCACGGCGCTGATCGCCGAGCAGATGGGTACCCATGTCTGCTCGATCTATCTGTTTCGCGATGCCGACACCCTGGAACTGTGCGCCACCGAGGGCCTGAAACCCGAATCGGTGCACCAGACCCGGCTGCGCGTCGGCGAGGGTCTGGTGGGCCGCGTCGCCAAGACCGCCCGCCCGATCAACACCGGCAACGCGCCCCAGGAACGCGGCTTTCGCTACATGCCCGAGACCGGCGAGGAAATCTTCTCGGCCTTCCTCGGCGTGCCGATCCAGCGGCTGGGCGAACGGCTGGGCGTGCTGGTCGTGCAGTCGAAGGAAGCCCGGCAATATTCCGACGACGAAGTCTATGCGCTGGAAGTCGTGGCCATGGTGCTGGCCGAGATGACCGAGCTTGGCGCCTTCGTCGGCGAGGGCGAGGCGCTGGCCGCGCTGCACCAGCGCCCGGTGATGTTCCAGGGCACGGTCGGTCAGGAGGGCGTGGCGGTCGGCCATGTCTGGCTGCACGAGCCGCGCGTCGTCATCGCCAACCCCATCGCCGACGACTTCGAGACCGAGATGCGGCGTCTACACGAGGCCGTAGACCGGCTGCGCGTCACCGTTGACGAAATGCTGAACGCGGCGCCCAGCGGCGACAAGGACCAGCTGCAGGTGCTGGAAGCCTACCGCATGTTCGCCAATTCCCGCGGCTGGAAGCGGCGGATGGAAGAAGACATCGCCCGCGGCCTGTCGGCCGAGGCGGCGGTGGAAAAGGAACAGTCGGCCGCGCGCGCACGGATGCAGACCGTGCCCGACCCCTATCTGCGCGAGCGGCTGCACGATCTCGACGACCTGTCGAACCGGCTGTTGCGCATCCTGACCGGCCAGGGCGAACATACCGGCGCCGAGCGCCCCGCCGACCCGATCCTGATCGCGCGCAATATCGGGCCGGGCGAATTGCTGGATTACGGCCGGTCGCTGCGCGGCGTGGTGCTGGAAGAGGGCTCGGTCGGCAGCCATGCCGCCGTCGTCGCCCGCGCGCTGGCGATCCCGCTGATCGTCAATGCCCAGCGGATCACCACCGAGGCGCTGAACGGCGACCCGATCCTCGTCGATGGCGAACAGGGCATCGTGCATCTGCGGCCCGAGGAAACCGTCGCGACCGCCTTCAACGACAAGATCGCGATGCAGGCCAAGGCGCAGCAGCGCTATGCCACGATCCGCAAGGAACCGGCGCTGACGCTGTGCGGCCAGCGGATCGCGCTGCACATGAATGCGGGCCTGATGGCCGACCTGCCCTCGCTGGAAAGTTCGGGCGCCGAGGGCGTTGGCCTCTTCCGCACCGAATTGCAGTTTCTCGTCCGCTCGAAAGTGCCGAAGCGCAGCGAGGTCGCGGCGCTTTATGCCCGGGTGATGGATGCGGCCGAGGACAAGCGCGTGGTGTTTCGCACGCTCGATATCGGGTCGGACAAGGTGCTGTCCTACATGAAGCCGCAGGACGAACCGAACCCCGCGCTTGGCTGGCGCGCGATCCGGGTGGGGCTGGACCGGCCCGGCGTGCTGCGGATGCAGCTGCAGGCGCTGATCCGGGCCGCGAACGGGCGGCCGCTGTCGGTGATGTTCCCCTTCGTCGCGCAGCTCGAAGAATTCCGCATCGCGCGCGACCACCTGATGTGCGAGATCGACCGCGAGGGGCGGCTGGGACGCCCGCTGCCCGAAAAGGTCGAGATCGGCGCGATGCTGGAAACGCCCTCGATGGCGTTCTCGCCCAGGCAATTCTACGAAGAGGCCGACTTCATCTCGATCGGCGGCAACGACCTGAAACAGTTCTTCTTCGCCGCCGACCGCGAGAACGAGCGGGTGCGGCGCCGGTACGACACGCTGAATGTGAGCTTCCTGAGCTTCCTCGAACAGATCGTGAAGCGCTGCGAAGATACCGGCACACCGCTGTCCTTCTGCGGCGAGGATGCGGGCCGGCCGGTCGAGGCGCTGTGTTTCGCGGCCATCGGCCTGCGGTCGCTGTCGATGCGCCCGGCCTCGATTGGCCCGGTCAAGCACATGCTGAGGCGCAGCAACCTGGCCGAGGCCCGCGCGGTGATCGACACGGCGCGCGCCAGCGGGGCGCAATCGGTCCGCCCGGCGATCATGGACTGGCTGAGACGCCGCGACTGATCCGGACCGCTCAAGGGATTGCCCCCCGGCCCCGCGCCGACGGGACGCTACCGATACACCGGCACCGGCATGGACGGGCCTCTTCGGGCGGTCGAGATCGCGCGGAGCGCCTTCGGAGCTCGCGCGGTGGGCGACCCGGGCCAGTGATGGCCGTCGCGGCAGGGCAATCCGACGCCGTTACCGCTGACGGACGCTGCGCGCCGCTGACCAGGCGCGCGCACGGGGCAATCCGGGCCGGTTCGGAGAGGCGCGCGGCGCTTCCGATCGCTGCGGGGCATCACCGGAGACCAAAGCGCGATCTAGGCCGAAGCGGCGGGGAATTCCTCGGACAGATCGAGCGGCGCCGAACCGAACCCGCTCAGGTCGAGGTCGTTCTGCAGCGCGTTTTCCAGATCGCTGTCGAGCCCGCCCGGGTCGAACGGGAACTCTTCGCCGCCCAGGTCGAACCCTCCGGCGCCCCCCGCCTCGGCCGCGAAGTCGAGCCCCCCCTCTTCGGCCGCCTCGCCGAAGGGAAAACCGCCATCCTCCATCGGCAGGTCGGACCCAATCTGCAGCGGATCGCCCCCGGGCAGACCCGTGCCCAATCCGCCCTGATCCGGCATGCCGCCCCCGAAGCCGGGATCGTCTGCCGCACCGGCCTCGCTGTCGAGCTTGATCGCGCGGTCGCCATGGGCCTGACCGAGCCGCCCGCCCGCGACCACCACGCCCCCCGGCCCTTCAAGCTGGACCGCGCCCAGCGCCGCAGCGGGCAGCGACAGCAGAGCACCGGGCTTGAGCCGCGCAACCCCGGCCGCCGACATCCGGGTCCGCCAGAGCACCGCGTTCAGCGACAACTCGGCCCCCAGCACACCGGCGCGCAGCGCTTCGGGCCAGGGTCGAGCGATCTTTTCGGCCGCCTTCGGTCGCGCCACCGGCGCCGCCTCGGGCAAGGCGATGATCAGGCCGCCGCTGCGCCCGCGCCCGGCCAACAGTTTCAGCCGGTACAGCCGGTAGCGCCCGGCCGCCATGAGCAAGGGCACATGACGCGGGTCGTCGATCCGCGCGCCCTGGGCAAAGCCGCTGGCCCAGTCGGCGCCGCTGGCCTCTTTCATGGCGCGCGCGAAGCGGGTAAGGATCGGGTCGGTCAGGTCGGCCAGCACCGCCGCGTCGGTGGCGGTCAGCGCGCGGGCGGGCGGCGCGGTTTCGGACAGGAAGCCCACCAGACGCCATTCCAGAAGCGCCATCGCCAGATCGGCGGAATAGACCACGAGGCCAAGCCGCCCGTCGGGGCCGCGCAGCAGGATCGCCAGCGAGTCGTCGGTCACTTCGGCCTCGATCTCCGGCAAGCCGGTCCGTTCGGCCTTGCATTCCTCGACCAGGGCGGTCAGCCCGAAGGACTCGCGCGTGGCGCGTGCCGTTTCGAGCCGGAGTGCTGCGACCCCATCGCTGCCGCCGCCCCGCGCCCCGCCAAGCGACACCCGGTCTTCACCGAGGATTCGCCGCAGGATTGCCTGATGTCCGTTCTCTGCCATGTCGCGCCCGTTCTCGATCGCCGTTCCCGAAGGGTTCTTCCCGGTGATAGACCGCTCAAGGTTTAGAAAGGGTTGCCTCTAAAATGCGACCGATTTCAGGCCGCCTCGGCACAGCGGCTCGGAAGCGTCACGCGGAAGGCCGCCCCGCCCCGACCCGGCAGATAGACGATGGACCCGCCGAGCCGCACCATGATCTCGCGGCAGATCGCAAGCCCCAGCCCCGCGCCGCCCGCCTTGCGCGGATCGGACAGGCGCGAGAATTTCTCGAAGATGATCGACTGGCTGCGATCAGGGATGCCGCTGCCATTGTCGACGAAATCGACCGCTACGCGGCCCTCGACCTCGGTCACCGAAATGGTCAGGACCGGATCGGCGGCATCGCAATATTTCTGCGCGTTCGACACGAGGTTGATGAAGACCTGGCTCAGCCGGTCGCCATCGGTGACCAGATCTACCCGCTCGGCCGCCGGATCGCGGCGGATCGCCATCGGCGCCCGGCCCGACCGCCCCCCTGCCGCCGCGACAGACCGGTCCAAGAGATCGGACAGGCTGACTGGCTGCGGATGCAGCGACACCTGGCCGTTCTCCAGCACCGACAGATCCAGCAGATCGTCAAGCAGCCGCGTCAGCCGCATGCTTTCCTGATGGATGATCCGCGAGTAGTCGGCCAGACGCTCGGGCGGCAGCGCATCGTCTTCCATCAGGATCTCGGAGAATGCCCGGATCGAGGTCATCGGCGTGCGCAGCTCGTGGCTGATCTGGCTGAGAAAGGCATCCTTCTGCACAGAAAGCTCGGTCAGCTTTTCGTTGACCTCGCGTAGCTGCCGCGCGGTGCGGGCCAGTTCCTCGGACTTGGCTTCGAGCTGGCTGGAATATTCCATCATCTGTGCGGTTTCGTCGGCGACCTTCATCAGATCCTCGACAGAGACCGACGACCGCCCGACGATCTGGCCGACCATCGCATGGGCCGTGGCCGCCCCCACCGACCCGGCCAGCTTGCGTTCCAGCCCGCGCAGGAATTCGGGGGTCGTGTCGGGCAGATAGCCCTGCTTGCCCTGATCGGCCGCGGCGCGCTGGAACAGCCTTTGCGCATCGTCCGCGCCAAGGATGCGTTGCGCCATCAACAGCAGGTCCTCGGCCTCGGCGCGGCCCTGGCTCCAGCCCTGCCCGGCGGGCGAATGGTCGAACACGTTGACGAACTGCGCCGCCTGCAGCCGCTCCATCGGGCCGGGGAAATCGAACAGCGAAACCAGCGTGAAGGCCAGCGCATTGGCCCCCATCGAGAACACCACCGCATGGACCAGCGGATCGAGCCCGTCGAGCCCGAAAAGCCCCTGCGGCCGCAGCCAGCCGATGCCCCAGGGGCCGTCGGCCAGCAGCCCCGCGCTCATCACCGCGCCCTCGCCGAAGCTGGGCAGGAACAGCGTATAGGCCCAAAGCGAAAACCCGACGGTCAGCCCGGCCAGCGCCCCGGCCCGGGTCGCGCCGCGCCACAGGATGCCGCCCAGAAGCGCGGGCAGCACCTGGGCCACGCCCGCAAACGAGATCAGCCCGATCTCGGCCAGCGCCTCGCTGCCGCCGGTCAGCCGGTAGTAAAGATAGCCCAGCAGCAGCACCCCCCCGATCGAGAGCCGCCGCGCGCGCAGCACCAGCGTGCGGACATCGCCCGACATGGTGGCGCCCGACCGTGTCCAGTGCAGGAAAAGCGGCATGACGATATGGTTCGAGACCATGGTCGACAGCGCGATGGCGGCCACGATCACCATCGAGGTGGCCGACGAGAACCCGCCCAGGAAGGCCAGCGTCGCCAGCCCGTCCCGGCCCTGCGCCAGCGGCAGGGTCAGAACGAAAAGATCGGGATTGGCACCGGGCGGCATCTCGGCCAGCCCGATCGCGGCGATGGGCACCACGAAGAGGCTCATCAGGAAGACATAGCCCGGAAAGGCCCAGGCGGCGGTCGCCAGATGGCGTTCGTCCTCGTTCTCGACCACCAGCACCTGGAACATCCGGGGCAACGTCAGGATCGCGGCGCCCGCAAGGAAGGTCAGCCCGATCCAGCGCCCCGGCGCCACCGGCATGCCCGCCAGCGGCGAGGCCTCGATCCGGTCCAGTGTCGCCTGTGCACCGCCGCCGATGCCCCAGACCACGAAGATGCCGACCGCCAATAGCGCGATCAGCTTGACCACCGCCTCGACCGCGATGGCGGTGACGACGCCGTGATGGCGTTCGTTGGCATCGAGATTGCGGGTGCCGAAGAAGACGGTGAAGACCGCAAGCCCGATGGCGACGCTGAAGGCCGCGGCGTTCAGGTCGACCAGCTGCCACGGCCCCGGCGCACCGGCGGCGGCAAAGACCGCGAAGGATAGCGTCACCGATTGCAGCTGCAGTGCGATATAGGGCGTCGTGCCCACGACCGCGATCAGGGTGACAATCACCCCCAGCATGTTCGACTTGCCGTAGCGCGACGAGATCAGGTCGGCGATCGAGGTGATCCGCTGGGTCTTGCCGATCCGAACCAGCTTTCTGAGCGTCCACCACCAGCCGATCAGCACCAGCGTCGGCCCCAGATAGATGGTGACGAATTCCAGCCCCGAACGCGCCGCGTAGCCGACCGCACCGTAGAAGGTCCAGGCGGTGCAGTAGACCGACAGCGACAGCGTGTAGACCAGAGGCGAGCGCAGCCAGGCATTGCTGCCGCGCCTGCCGCCGCGCTCGGCCAGGAAGGCCACGCCGAAGAGGATCGCCACATAGAAAAGACAGATCGCGACGAGCATGTCGAAGGCGATCATGACGCCTCCTCGGGCGGTTCGGCGGCGGGCTCGGCGGAGGGGTCCGCGCCCTCGGACGGGGCCGCGCGCGCAAGCCGGGCAGACACGAAGGCCGAGGCGAGGATCAGTCCGAACCAGGCGCTGAACAGATAGATCAGCATGCCCGACCCGAGCCCGTCGCGGGCATCGAGCGCGGGCACCAGGAACAGCGCCGCTCCCAGCACCGGCAACAGCCGCGCCATGTCCGCGAGCCGCCGCCGCCGATACCCCTCGCGGGCCAGGAACAGCGGCGCGCGGGCCATCTCAGGCGCCCGTCAGTTCCCGCACCGAGGCCAGAACCTCGGTGTTCGAGAAGGGCTTGGCCATGAAGCGGCTCGCCCCCATGCGTTCGGCCAGATCGCGGTCCTTGACCTGCCCCTTGGCGGTCAGCATCAGCACCGGCAACCCGCCAAGCCCGGCATCCGCGCGAATGTCGCGCAGGATATCGAAGCCCGACCGGCCGGGCAGCATCACGTCGAGAATGACGATATCTGGCCGGGTCTCGGCGACCCGGTCGAAGGCGGTGGTGCCGTCGGCATGGGTATCGACGCGCCAGCCGTCGCGGGCGAGGATGAACCGGATCGCCTCGATGATGTTCGGTTCGTCCTCGATCAGCAGGACACGCTTGTCCATCCCCGGTCTCTCCCCTCCCCGTGCGGGCGTTCGTGCCCCGCTTGTCTGTCGACTATCATCCCAAAGCCTGTCCCTGTCAAAACCCGACATCAGAAGCCGTCGGCCAGGATCGAGGGCTCGCGCCGCGCGACGCAGCCGCGGCGCGGGCAGATCCGGCAGGAGGTGCCGACCGGCTGCGCCGCCATCCGCGGCAGGGCGACGGTGCCCTCGGGCAGGATCAGCATCGCCGCCTCCAGCACCTGCGGCCCGTCGAATCCCGCCGCCAGAACCGGCTGGCAGATCGCATAGGTCAGGAAGCGTTGCGGCGTCGCGCCGCCCAGCTCGACCACCGCGCGGACCGGCGCCATCGGCCGCGACAGCGCCTGATAAAGCGGCCAGAGCGGACAGGCCGCGCCGAAGCGGGGCAGCGAAAACCCCTCGACCGGCTTGCGGAAGGTCAGCGTGCCCGAGCCGTCGCAGGCCACCAGCCCCACGGACCCGCCCGCGCGATCCTCGGGCAGCGCGGCCAGCCGCCGGAACGCCGCCCCCGGATCGACCCCGAAAGCCTGGGCCAGCGCGCCCGGGTCGAGTGCCGCCCCCCGCGCCGCCTCGGAAAACCGCTGAAGCGGCATCAGCTCGGCATCGCGCCGGTAGCGTTTCAGATGCGCCAGCG
This sequence comes from Rhodovulum kholense, assembly GCF_003053725.1. Lineage (GTDB taxonomy): Bacteria > Pseudomonadota > Alphaproteobacteria > Rhodobacterales > Rhodobacteraceae > Rhodovulum > Rhodovulum kholense. The sequence continues at coordinate 6,396 of NZ_QAYC01000006.1, read as the reverse complement.
CCAGTTCCCGCGCGGGCCCCGAGGTCAGCTCGCGCGCCTCGGCCACGATCCGCGCCGGATCGGGCGGCAGGCTGCGTTCCAGTTCCGGCATGTGCCAGTCGCGGGCGCGCAGGAAGGCCTCGACCTCCTCCTGCGGCGAGGATTGCACGCCCGGATCTTCGGTGCCCTCGTCGAGATAGGCGACGAGCGCCTGCGCGCCTTCGGCCAGACGGCGGCTGTCGTCGCTGAGGTTGCGGTGAAAGCGGCGCTGCCAGTCAGGGTCGATATCCTCGGTATCGGCCAGGATCGCCGCGGTCGAGCGGATCGCGGTCACGGCCGAGATCACCTCGTGCAGCGAGGCCGACAGGAACGGGTCATGGGTCATGCGGTCGGTCAGCATCTCGACCGTGCGTTCGAGCTCGCGCACGCGGCGGTGCCTCTCGGCGATCAGCCCGGCCCAGCCCGGAAACCGGCCCGCGAATTCCTCGAGCCGCGGCAGGTCGGCTTCGGCCTCGCCATGGCCCGCGGCGGCCTCGCGCAGGGTCTCGATCAGGGCGGCGCCCGCGCCCTCGGTCAGCGCCGAGGCCTCGACGCCCAGGTTGCGAGCCAGCTCGACCAGAAGCTTTCCGCCGATTCTGCGACGATTGTGCTCGATGAGATTCAGATAGGACGGGGATATTCCGGCGAGACGGGCCAGATCGGCCTGGCGCATGCCGATCATCGTGCGGCGTTCGCGAATCCGGGTGCCGGTCAGCGCGCTGCGGGGCATCGCGATTTCCTGTTGCCCGACAAGGGCTTTCTGCACCTGCAAGACAATTAATTGACTCCCCTCCCAAGGCCCCTGTGTAATTGTTTACAAAAAAATCCTGCGGGGAAAAGCAGTTGTTGCCTTATTTTCGCGACACCCCCGATACTGAATGTGCTTTGTAAAGCGCTGGGCTCCGGCAAGAGGAGGCAGGGGCCCGACATTCAAGCATCACGGGAGGATGCCCATGACGAAATCGACCCTGACACGCCGCGGCGTGATCAAGACAGGTGCGTATGCCGGCGCCGGACTGGCGCTGCCCACCATCTTCACCTCGCGGGCCCGGGCCTTCACCAACGCCCCGAGCGGAAACACCGTCACCTTCGGCTTCAACGTGCCGCAGACCGGCCCTTATGCCGACGAAGGCCTTGACGAGCTGCGCGCCCAGGAACTGGCGGTCGAGCATCTGAACGGCATGGGCGACGGCGGCATGCTGAACACCTTCAGCTCCAAGGCGCTGGACGGCACCGGCATCCTCGGCAAGCAGGTCGAATACGTGACCGGCGATACCCAGACCAAATCGGACGCCGCCCGCGCCTCGGCCAAGGCGATGATCGAGAAGGACGGCGTCGTCATGATCAACGGCGGTTCGTCCTCGGGCGTCGCCGTCGCGGTGCAGGGCCTCTGCCAGGAAGCCGGCATCATCTTCATGGCGGGTCTCACCCATTCCAACGACACCACCGGCAAGGACCGCAAGAAGAACGGCTTTCGCCATTTCTTCAACGCCTACATGTCGGGCGCGGCGCTCGCGCCGGTGCTGGAAAAGGCCTATGGCACCGACCGGCGCGCCTATCACCTGACCGCCGATTACACCTGGGGCTACACCCAGCAGGAATCGATCCAGGCCTCGACCGAGGCGATCGGCTGGGAGACCGTCAACAACGTGCTGACCCCGGTCGGCGCGGGCGATTTCTCGTCCTATATCGCGCCGGTGCTGAACTCGGGCGCCGATGTGCTGGTCCTGAACCATTACGGCGGCGACATGATCAACTCGATCACCCAGGCGGTGCAGTTCGGCCTGCGCGACAAGCAGGTCAACGGCAAGCAGTTCGAGATCGTCGTGCCGCTTTATTCCGAACTGATGGCCGAGGGCGCGGGCGACAACATCAAGGGCGTCTACGGCTCGATGAACTGGAACTGGCAGCTGTCCGATCCGGGCACCAAGGCCTTCGTCAAGTCCTTCGGCGAGAAATACGGCCGTCCGCCGTCGAACTCGGCCCATACCTGCTACGTGCAGACGCTGCTTTACGCGGATGCCGTGGCGCGGGCGGGGTCGTTCGACCCTTGCGCTGTGGCCGAGGCGCTGGAAGGCTTCGAATTCGACGGCATGGGCAACGGTCCCGTCCTCTACCGCGCCGAGGATCACCAGTGCTTCAAGGACGTGCTGGTCATGAAGGGCAAGGAAAACCCGTCGACCAAGTACGACATCCTCGAGATCGTCGAGGTCACCCCGGTCGATCACGTCACCTATCCGCCGGATCACCCGATGTTCGGCGGCGCCGAGGCGACCCTCGGCCAGTGCAACAACGGCGCCTGAGCGCGCGCCCTCTTGCCTGACATACCGGCCGGGCCGCGCCTTTCCCGCGCGGCCCGGACCGCGCCCCGGACCCGGCGGGTCCGACGCTCCCTCAATGCACGGATGGGACCATGGACGCCATTATCCTTCAAATCCTGAACGGGCTCGACAAGGGCTCGGCCTATGCGCTGATCGCGCTGGGGCTTACGCTGATTTTCGGCACGCTGGGGGTCGTGAACTTCGCCCATGGCGCGCTGTTCATGATCGGCGCCTTCTGCGCCGTGACGATGCAGCGCCTGCTGAGCCTGTCCTATGAAGAGATCGACCCGACCCGCACCGACTTTCTGGGCAATCCGCTGAAGGTCGAGGTGCCCTATGTCGAACACTGGTTCGGCCCCGATCTGGGGGGCGCAATCGTCGACTGGTCCGTGCCCCTGGGCATCCTGCTGGCCATTCCGGTGATGATCGGGCTCGGCTTTGCGATGGAGCGCGGGCTGATCAAGCATTTCTACAAGCGGCCCCATGCCGACCAGATCCTGGTGACCTTCGGGCTGGCCATCGTGCTGCAGGAGATCATCAAGTATTTCTTCGGCGCCAATCCGATCCAGACCGGGGCGCCCTCGGCCTTTTCCGGCAGCTTCGATTTCGGCACGCTGCTGGGCTTCGATCCCAACGTGATCATCTATCCCTACTGGCGGATGGTCTATTTCCTGTTCTCGCTGGTGATCATCGGCGGCGTCTTCGCCTTTTTGCAATTCACCACCTTCGGCATGGTCGTGCGCGCGGGCATGGCCGACCGCGAGACGGTGGGCCTGCTGGGCATCGACATCGACCGCCGCTTTACCCTGATGTTCGGGCTCGCGGCCGCCGTGGCGGGGCTGGCGGGCGTGATGTACACGCCGATCCTCGCGCCGAATTATCACATGGGGATGGATTTCCTCGTGCTCAGCTTCGTCGTCGTCGTCGTCGGCGGCATGGGCTCGCTGCCCGGCGCGGTGCTGGCCGGGTTCCTGCTGGGCATCCTGCAGAGCTTTGCCTCGATGAACGAGGTCAAAAGCCTGATCCCCGGCATCGACCAGGTGATCATCTACCTCGTGGCAATCGTGATCCTGCTGACCCGCCCGCGCGGGCTGATGGGCCGCAAGGGCGTGATGGAGGACTGACCCAATGTTCGGACTGAGTGCCAGAGATACCCGTTTCCTGCTGATCGTGATCGCGCTGACCCTGCTGACCCCGATCCTTCTGCAACCCTTCCCTGAAGGCTCGAGCCTTGCACAGTTCAACGCGGGCTATCCCGACCTGATGCAGAAATTCGCGATCTTCGGGATCTTCGCCATCGGCTTCAACATCCTGTTCGGGCTGACCGGATACCTGTCCTTCGGCCATGCCGCCTTCCTGGGGGTGGGCTCATATACAGTCGTCTGGATGTACAAGCTGCTGGGCTACAACGTGTTGCCGGGGCTTTTGCTGTCGGTGGTGATCTCGGCCGCCTTCGCATTGCTGATCGGCTTCATCTCGCTCCGCCGCTCGGGCATCTATTTCTCGATCCTGACGCTGGCCTTCGCGCAGATGAGCTATAACCTCGCCTATTCGGTGCTGACGCCAATCACCAATGGCGAGACCGGGCTGCAGGTCTATGCCAGCGACCCGCAGATCCTGGCGGGCAGCGGCGCGCCGACCAGCCCGCATCTGTTCGGTCTGGTGATGCGCAACTCGGCCCAGGTCGATCTGGGCGGCTGGGTCTTCACCTTCAACGTGGGCTATTATTTCTGCGCGGTGATGGCGATCCTGGCCTTCTATATCAGCCTCAGGATCTTCCGCTCGCCCTTCGGGATGATGCTGCGCGCGATCAAGACCAACCAGACGCGCATGAACTATACCGGGCTCAACTCGCGCCCCTATACGCTGGCGGCCTTCGTGATCTCGGGCATGTATGCCGGGCTTGCGGGCGGGCTGCTGGCGGCGATGGACCCGCTGGCGGGCGCCGAGCGGATGCAGTGGACCGCCTCGGGCGAGGTCGTGCTGATGACCATCCTCGGCGGCGCGGGCACCCTGATGGGACCGGTGCTGGGCGCGGGCTTCATCAAGTATTTCGAGAACATCTTCTCGAAGATCAACGACGGCATCCTGCATGGCTGGTTCGCCTTCCTGCCCGATGGGCTTGAGGATTTCATCGTCGCCTGCTTCCACCCCTTCGTGGGCAAGGGCTGGCATCTGACGCTGGGCATCCTGTTCATGCTGGTGGTGATCTTCCTGCCCGGCGGGCTGGTCGAGGGGATGCAGCGGATCTGGCGGCTGGTGCGGCGGCGCAAGTCCGGCGGGCCCAAGCGCAAGGACCCCGAACACCGCCCGACCGCCGCCCCGCACATGGCCGAATGAGGAGAACGAGCGATGGGCATTCTTGAAGTCAAGGGCGTCAACAAGCGCTTCGGAGGCTTGCAGGCGCTGGGCGACGTGAACCTCTCGGTCGCCGAGAACACCGTGCATGCGATCATCGGGCCGAACGGCGCGGGCAAGTCGACGCTGCTGAACTGCCTCGTCGGCAAGCTGATCCCCGATACCGGATCGGTGATGTTCGACGGCCAGTCGGTGCTGGGGCGCAAGCCGCACGAGATCAACCAGCTGGGCATTTCCCGGGTGTTCCAGACGCCCGAGATCTTCGGCGATCTGACGGTTCTGGAAAACGTCCTGATCCCCTGTTTCGCCAAGCGCGACGGGGCGTTCCGGATGCATGCCTTCGAAACCGTGGCCCATGAACGGGATATCGTGGCCCGGGCCGAACAGATGCTGGACGACGTCAACATGCTCGACAAGGCGGGCATGCAGGCCTCGAGCCTCTCGCGCGGCGACAAGCGGCGGCTGGAAATGGCGATGTGCCTCGTGCAGGAGCCCAAACTGTTGCTGCTGGACGAACCCACCGCCGGGATGGCGCGGGCCGATACCAACAACACCATCGACCTGCTGAAGGACATCAAGGCCACGCGCAACATCACCATGGCGATCATCGAACATGACATGCATGTCGTGTTCAGCCTGGCCGACCGGATCACGGTTCTGGCCCAGGGAACGCCGCTGGTCGAGGATGTGCCCGAAAAGATCAAGGGCCATCCGAAGGTGCAGGAAGCCTATCTGGGCCAGGCGCATTGAGGGGGATCAGATGAACGTCAAACCCGACTTCAACAAGAACGCCAACCAGGCCGCCACGGCACCGGCCTTTCTGTCGGTCTACGATCTGCATGCCTATTACGGCGAAAGCTACATCGTGCAGGGCGTCAGCTTCAACGTCCACGAGGGCGAGATCCTGGCGCTGCTGGGCCGGAACGGCGCGGGCAAGACCTCGACCCTGCGCGCCATCGCCCGGCTGGCAAGCCCGCAGGTCACCTATGGCGAGATCTGGCTGGACCATGCGCCCCTGCACACGATGGCCGCCCACCAGGCCAGCGCGGCGGGCCTGGGGCTGGTGCCCGAGGACCGGCGGATCATTCCGGGCCTCACCGTCGAGGAAAACCTGCAACTTGCCCAGATCGTGCCGCCCGTGGGCTGGTCGCTCGAGCGGCTTTACGATCTTTTCCCCCGGCTCGGCGAACGCCGCAAACAGGAAGGCGTGACGCTCTCGGGCGGCGAACAGCAGATGCTGGCCATCGCCCGGGCGCTGGCACGCGATATCAAGGTGCTTCTTCTCGACGAACCCTATGAAGGGCTCGCCCCGGTGATTGTCGACGAAATCGAGAAAACGCTGGTTCATATCAAGGAACAGGGCATCACCACCGTGATTGTCGAACAGAACGCGATCCGGGCCTTGGAACTTTCCGACCGGGCCGTCATACTCGATACGGGCCAGATCGTTTTCGACGGCAGCGCCGCCGAGGTTCTGAAGAACGACGCCCTCAGGGCAGAATACCTGGCCATCTGAAATGGCGACCTGCCGACACAAGGCGGGCGCAGGAGAAGACGGTATTACTCCAGTCAGAGGGATCACGGAGATGACTGAGCATATCTACCCGCCGGATCCGGATTTTGTGTCCGGGGCTCATATTGACGCTGCGGCGTATGAGGCGATGTACCGGCAATCGGTCGAGGACCCGGAAGGGTTCTG
>NZ_QAYC01000005.1 GCF_003053725.1 Rhodovulum kholense | reverse complement strand
AAGATCATGCGCCGGATCCTGCGCAAGATCGCCGAGAACGATTTCGGCTCCCTCGGAGACATCTCGACCCTCGCCGACCCTTCGGTCGTCGACGAGCTGATCAATAACAGGATGAACACGGACTGATCCGCCCCGAAGGTTTTGAAAGAAAAGGGCCGGTGGTCATCCACCGGCCCTTTTACTGTCGAATGACACCCCGGCCTCCGGCCGGCAAGGCGTTTCAGCACCCGGGCGCCGTGACCGTCGCCATGTCGCTGATGGTGCTCACGCCCGGTTCGCATTCCTCGGGCTCCTTGGCACAGCCCGCAAGCACCGCCACCAGACCGATCCCAAGCAGCAGTCCCTTGACCTTCGTGATGTTCCGCATTGCTCTCTCCCTTCCTTGGCGGGTGTCCCGACCCGCCGAAACTGAACTACACCGTTCAGTAAAACACATCCTTGATTCCGATCAAGACAGGCGGAGGCCCGGCCACCGCGTCATCGCGGCGCGCCGGGACCCGCCCGGCCTGCATATGGCCGCGCCGTCTAGTGCAGCGCGGCATCGGTGACGACATGGGTCCAGGCGCCCTCGGGTTCCCTTGTGATGACCGGGTCCGACCCGCCTGCCAGCAGCGTATCGACCGTGCGCCGGTAATCCTCGGGATCGAGCGCGCCATTAGAGCCCGCGGTCAGCTTGGCGACCTCGCCCATCATCCGGATCTGGTGCTTTTCGGTCTGCGCCCCGGTCTCGTCATGGTCGAGCACGATCATCGCGGCCTCTTCGGGATTGGCCTCGGCCCATTTCCAGCCCTTCATCGAGGCCCGCACGAAGCGCACCAGCTTGTCGACCTCGGCCGGATCGTCCAGCTTTTCCTCCAGCACGTACAACCCGTCTTCCAACGTGGCGACGCCCTGATCCTCGTATTTGAACGTGATCAGTTCCTCGGGCGCGATCCCCGCGTCGATCACCTGCCAGTATTCGTTATAGGTCATGGTCGAGATGCAGTCGGCCTGCTTCTGCAACAACGGATCGACGTTGAAGCCCTGTTTCAGCACGGTCACGCCGCCCTCGGACCCGTCGGTCGGAATGCCAAGATGCGCCATCCAGCTGAGGAAGGGATATTCGTTGCCGAAGAACCAGACCCCCAGCGTGCGGCCCGGGAAATCCTCGGGGCTTTCGACCCCAGTTTCCTTCAGGCAGGTCAGCATCATGCCCGAGGACTTGTAGGGCTGGGCGATGTTGACGATCGGCAGCCCTTTCTCGCGCGCGGCCAGCGCCGAGGGCATCCAGTCGATCATCACATCGGCCCCGCCGCCCGCGATCACCTGGCTCGGCGCGATATCGGGCCCGCCGGGCTTGATGGTCACATCAAGGTCTTCCTCGTCGTAAAAGCCCTTGTCGAGCGCCACGTAATAGCCCGCGAACTGGGCCTGGGTCACCCATTTGAGCTGCAGCGTGACCTCGTCGGCAGCTTGCGCCGACCCGGTCCCCAGAAGAAGCGCGGCCAGCGCCCCCGTCAGTTTCACGTCCATCCTTACCTCCTGTGGGGTCATTCGCCCCTTGCTTGTTGTCAAAGGCCCCGTTGCGACGGGTGCCAGAAGGTGACGGCGCGTTCGCACGCCGCCACCGCGCCGTAAAAGGCGGACCCAGCCAGGGCCGCCACGGCGATCTCGGCCCAGACCATGTCAAGCGCGAGCCGCCCGACCTCGGTCGAGATCCGGAAGCCCATGCCCCGGATCGGGCTGCCGAAGAATTCGGCCACGATGGCCCCGATCAGGGCCAGCGTGGTGGCGATCTTCAGCCCGTTGAAGATGAAGGGCATGGCCGCGGGCAGCCTCAGCTTGGTCAGCGTCTGCAGGTAGCTTGCGGAATAGGTCTTCATCAGGTCGCGTTGCATGGCATCGGCCGCCGAAAGCCCCTGGAGGGTGTTCACCAGCACCGGGAAGAAGACCATGGCGACGACCACCGCCGCCTTCGACTGCCAGTCGAAGCCGAACCACATCACGAGGATCGGCGCGGTCCCGACGATGGGCAGGGCCGCGATGAAATTGCCGACCGGCAGCAGCCCGCGTTGCAGGAAGGGCGAGCGGTCGATGGCAATGGCGCTCAGCACCCCCGCGCCGCAGCCCAGCACATAGCCCGACAGCGCGCCCTTGACGAAGGTCTGGACGAAATCGGCCCAGAGCACCGGCAGGCTGGTCGCGATCCGCGCCCCGATGGCCGAGGGCGGCGGCAGGATCACGCCCGGCACGTTCAGGCCGCGCACGAGCCCCTCCCAGACCACCAGCAGGGTCAGACCGAACAGCGCGGGCATCAAAAGGCCCAGCGTGCGCGTATTGCGCAGCCGCGCCAGCCGCACATTCAGCGCCCAGGCGGCGGCCCAGAAGCCCAGCGCCCCGAGAACCCAGCTCATCGTGCCATCCCCATCCGTTTCAGCGTGATCCGCTGCGCGAGCCCCACCAGCCCGACCAGCAAAGCGGCGAGGATCGCGGCGCCGAAAAGCGCGCTCCAGATCTGCACCGTCTGGCCGTAATAGCTGCCCGCCAGCAGCCGCGCGCCAAGGCCCCGGATCGCGCCCGTGGGAAGCTCGCCCACGATGGCACCGACGAGGCTCGCGGCCATCGCGACCTTCAGCGAGGTAAAGAGATAGGGCATCGACGAGGGCCAGCGCAGTTTCCAGAACACCTGGCCCGCACGCGCGCCCCAGGTCTTCATCAGGTCGAGATCCATCGCATCGGGGCTGCGCAGCCCCTTCACCATGCCGACCGCGACCGGGAAGAACGAGAGGTACGCCGAGATGATGGCCTTGGGCACCAGCCCGGTGATGCCGATGGAATTCAGCACCACGATGATCATCGGCGCGATCGCGAGGATCGGGATGGTCTGCGAGGCGATGGCCCAGGGCATCACGCTGCGGTCCATCGCGCGGTTATGAACGATGCCCACCGCCAGCAGGATGCCCGCGCCCGCACCGATGGCAAAGCCCAGCAACGTGGCCGACAGCGTGACCCAGCCGTGATAGATCAGGCTGCGCTTGGAAAAGGCCCGCCCCTCCAGCGCCATCGCCCCGGTCGTCTTCCAAAGCTCGGCCCCCACCTGATGGGGCGCGGGCAGCTTCGGGCGCTCTTGCTGCAGCGTATCCGACACGATCTGGCCGAGCGTCAGCTCCTGCCCCGCGCGCGCCGCCTGATCGAGCGTCCAGCGCGCATTCAGTGCCACCGCCGCCCCGTACCACAGCGCGAGGATCGCCAGCACCACCGTCAGGATCGGCAGAACGCTACGCATCGCGCCGCCCCTTGCGGGCCAGCCGCCGGGCCAGCAGGTGCATGCCCCAGACCAGAGGCGCCAGGACCACAAGAAACAAACCCCACCCTAGCACCGGCACCGCCATCACCGAGGGCAGGAAGACCCAGACCAGCAGGACCGCCAGCCACAGCCCGGCCAGCCCCGCCCCCGTCAGACGCTGTTTCCTAGTCATAGGCATGCCCCGCGCGCAGCCCCTCGCGGACGCGATGGGCGATTTCCAGAAATTCCGGCGTGTCGCGAATGTCGAGCGGTCGCTCTTTCGGCAGCGGGCTGTCGATCACATCGGCGATCCGCCCCGGGCGCGGGCTCATCACTACGATCTTTGTCGAGAGATAAACCGCCTCGGGGATCGAATGGGTGACAAACAGGCAGGTCTTGCCGGTCCGCGCCCACAGCGCCAGAAGCTGTTCGTTCAGATGGTCGCGCACGATCTCGTCCAGCGCGCCGAAGGGTTCGTCCATCAGCAGGATATCGGCATCGAAGGCCAGCGCCCGGGCGATGCTGGCCCGCTGCTGCATGCCGCCCGACAGCTGCCAGGGAAACTTGTTGCCGAAGCCCGCCAGGTCGACCAGCTCCAGCACCTTCTGCACCCGCGCCGCCTGTTCGGCCTTCGGATAGCCCATGATTTCCAGCGGCAACCGGATGTTGCGCGCAATCGTCCGCCAAGGGTAAAGCCCCGCCGCCTGGAAGACATAGCCATAGCTGCGTTCCTTGCGGGCATTGTCGGGGCTCATCCCGTTGACGCTGAGGCTGCCGCCGGTCGGATGTTCCAGCGCCGCCACACAGCGCAGGAAGGTGGTCTTGCCGCAGCCCGAGGGGCCGATGAAACTCACGAACTCGCCGCGCCCCACATCAAGCGACACATCGCTCAATGCCTGCACGGACCCGTCGCCGGTCTGGAACACCAGATCGACGTTCTCTGCCTTGATGACCGGTGTCTTCACGTCACGTCCCTTGCCTGCAAGGCGCACGCACCCGCGCGGCCCCGCCCCTCACATCCGGGCGCGAGGATCCCCCGCGCCCGCCCTCTCGCAAAGGGGACCGTAGCGTCAGACGCCGCTGGCCGGAATGCCCGCCCGCTCGATGGCCCGCGGCGCGGTCAGCGCCTTCCAGGACGACAGCGCCTTGTTGACGGCGCCATTCGGCGGGCGCTTGACGAATTCGCCCCAGCCTTCCTGCGGCTTCATCTCGCCATCGGCGACGGCGACGCGACCACGGGTCAGCGTATAGCGAGGCAGCCCTTTGACCTCCTTGCCCTCGAAGACGTTGTAATCGATGGCAGATTGCTGGGTCGCGGCGCCGATGGTTTTGGTCTTTTCGGGGTCCCAGACCACCAGATCGGCATCCGCGCCGACCAGCACCGCGCCTTTCCGGGGATAGACGTTGAGGATCTTGGCGATATTGGTCGAGGTCACCGCCACGAATTCGTTGGGTGTGATCCGCCCGGTGCCGACGCCATAGGTCCAAAGCATCGGAAGCCGGTCCTCAAGCCCGCCGGTGCCGTTCGGGATCTTGGTGAAATCGCCAACCCCATAACGTTTCTGATCGGTGGTGAAGGCGCAATGGTCCGTCGCCACGCAAGACAGCGAGCCCGAGGCGAGCCCCGCCCAAAGGCTGTCCTGATGCTGGCGGTTCCGGAAGGGCGGCGACATCACGCGGCGCGCTGCATGGTCCCAGTCGGCGTTGAAATATTCGTTCTCGTCCAGCGTCAGGTGCTGGATCAGCGGCTCGCCCCAGACCCGTTTGCCCTGCATCCGCGCGCGCCGGATCGCCTCATGGCTCTCCTCGCAAGAGACATGCACCACGTAAAGCGGCACGCCCGCCATGTCGGCAATCATGATCGCGCGGTTGGTCGCCTCACCCTCGACCTGGGGCGGGCGCGAATAGGCATGGGCCTCGGGGCCATTGTTGCCCTCGGCCAGCAACTTCGCCGACAGCTCGGCCACGACATCGCCATTCTCGGCATGGACCAGCGGAATGGCCCCCAGCTCGGCGCAGCGGCGGAACGAGGCGAACATCTCGTCGTCATTCACCATCAGCGAGCCCTTGTAGGCCATGAAATGCTTGAAGGTGGTGATGCCGCGCTCTTTCACCACCGTCTCCATCTCGTCGAAGACCTGCTTGTCCCACCAGGTGATCGCCATGTGGAAGGAATAGTCGCAATGCGCGCGCGTCGACTTGTTGTCCCACATCTTCAGCGCATCCAGGAGCCCCTGCCCCGGCGAGGGCAGCGCGAAATCGACCACCATCGTCGTGCCGCCCGCCAGAGCCGCGCGCGTGCCGGATTCGAAATCGTCCGAGGAATAGGTGCCCATGAAGGGCATTTCCAGATGGGTATGCGGGTCGATCCCGCCCGGCATCACATAGCAGCCGGAGGCATCCAGCACCTCGTCGCCGGAAAGATCGGGGCCGATCGCGGCGATCTTTCCGCCCTCGATCAGCACATCCGCCTCATAGGTCAGATCGGCGGTCACGATGGTGCCGTTCCTGATAACCGTGCTCATGTCTTTCTCCCTGCGTCTATTTTTTCTCCGGCGCTTTCAGGTGTTCGATTTCCACCTCGTTGCGCACAGAGCGTCTGTCCGCCTCTTGGCTTTGCCGGTATGCAAGCCAAGCAATCAGCAGACCGATTGCCGTGAAGCCGACTCCCACTCTTGTCATCCACTTCGCTTCGTTCCGGGCTTTCTGCTCATGGGCGTACCGCTTTTCAGAAACGGCACGATCCAGCAGTCGGCTTGCCTGGGTTTCCGAAAGCGTTCCACAAACGTGATTTTCGCAAAGGGTGCCCAATATCTGCTGATCCATGAGGGCCTGCAAACTCGAAGCTTCAAAGCTCTCTCGAAGTAGTTTAGCTTCACTTTCAATTTCTTGGGGAGCAGAAATACCGTAGCCTCCCTCTCCCCCTCCGCCAGCACTGAACGCAAAAACGGGTGAGTAGAGCATTAGCGCTACGAAGCAGGTCGCAGCAAACCTCACTCGACGATCCCCGCCGTCTCCAGCACCGCGTGGCAAAGCACGTCGGCCCCGGCCGCAGCCCAGTCCTTCGAGATTTCCTCGGCCTCGTTATGCGAGAGCCCGCCTACGCAGGGGCACATGATCATGGTTGTGGGCGCGACCTTGGCGGCCCAGCAGGCATCGTGCCCCGCCCCCGAAACGATATCCATATGCGAATAACCGAGCTTCTCGGCCGCGCTCCGGACCGCGCCCACCAGATCGGGGGTGAAGGTCACGGGGTCGAAATGGCCCACCGGCTCGACCGAACAACCGACGCCCAGATCCTCGCAGATCACCGCCGCGCGGGTCTCGATCTCGGCCCGCATCCGGTCGAGCTTGGCCTGATCGGGGGTGCGGATGTCGACGGTGAAGACCACGGTCCCCGGCAGCACGTTGCGCGAATTGGGCGAGAACTGCATCTGCCCCACGCCGCCCACGGCATTGGGCTGGGCCGCCATCGCGACCTCCTGCACCATCTCGAAGATGCGCGCCGCCGCCAGCCCCGCATTCACCCGCATCGCCATCGGCGTCGAGCCGGTATGCGCCTCGCGGCCCGTCAGGGTGAATTCCAGCCACCACAGCCCCTGGCAATGGGTGACGACCCCGATTTCCTTGCCCTCGGCCTCGAGGATCGGGCCCTGCTCGATATGCAGCTCGTAATAGGCATGCATCTTGCGGGCGCCGACCTCTTCCTCGCCCTTCCAGCCGATCCGGGCCAGCTCGTCGCCATAGCTGAGCCCCTCGAGATCCTTGCGGCCATAGGCATAGTCGAGGCTGTGCACCCCCGCGAAGACGCCCGAGGCCAGCATGGCGGGGGCAAAGCGCGCGCCTTCCTCGTTGGCCCAGTTGGTGACGACGATGGGATGCTTCGTCCGGATCCCGAGATCGTTCATCGTGCGCACCGCCTCCAGCGCGCCCAGAACCCCCAGCACCCCGTCATATTTTCCGCCGGTGGGCTGGGTGTCGAGATGGCTGCCCACATAGACCGGCAGCGCGTCCGCGTCCGCGCCCGCGCGCGTCGCGAACATCGTCCCCATCCGGTCGACGCCCATCGTCAGGCCGGCCTCCTCGCACCAGCTCTGGAACAGGGCGCGGCCCTCGGCATCGGCATCGGTCAGCGTCTGGCGGTTGTTGCCGCCGGCGATGCCGGGGCCGACCTTGGCCATCTCCATCAGGCTGTCCCAGAGCCGGTCGCCGTTGATGCGCAGATTCTCACCTGGGGCTGTCATCGTTCTTACCTCACCTGTCATTCGGTCTTGCCGTCAGTGCCTCGGAGCGCCGCCTTGCCCGGCACGGGCAGGTGCGGCGTCAGGGACAATATTCTTCGTCTGTCCGGCGGTTACATTCGGGCGTCCCGCGTCCGCGGGGCGTTTCCTCATCTGGCCGGGCCTCGGCCCGGCATTCACAATTCCCCTCGGGAGGTCGTGACCTTGGAAATTCTGAAAGACCAGTTCAAATGGATGCTGGGCCTCGTGGCCCTGATCGGCGTGTTCGGACTCGGCTACGAGCTGAACAAGGCCGATCCCAGCCCGAAAGCCGGGACCGAAGCCGAAGTCGCCGCGGTCGCGGCGCCCGCCGCCGACACCGCGGCTCCGGCAGAGGCCGAAGCGCCGGCCGAAGCGGCCCCGGCCCCGGCCGAGCCGCTCGAAGCCCCGGCCCAATAAGCCCGCAGCGGGTCCCGGACGACCCGGGACATCCGCCGCAGCCATTGCGCCCGCCGGTCCGCTCCGGCGGGCGCGCTGCTGGAAAGGCTCAGTCCAGCGCCTTGAGAACATCGGTCAGCTTGCCGAAAAGTTCGTCGATCTGGGCCTTGTTGATCATCAGGGGCGGCGACATGGCGATGATGTCGCCGGTGGTCCGGATCATCAGGTTCTTCTCGAAGGCATCGAGGAACGCGGCGAAGGCCCGCTTGGTCGGTTCGCCCGCGATGGGTTCCAGCTCGACCGCGCCGATCAGGCCCATGTTGCGGATGTCGATCACATGCGGCAAGCCCTTCAGCGCGTGCAGGGCATCCTCCCAATAGGGCGCCAGTGCCGCGGCATTCTCGAACAACCCTTCCTCGCGATAGGTCTGAAGCGTCGCCAGCCCCGCGGCCGAGGCGATCGGGTTCCCGGAATAGGTATAGCCGTGGAAGAACTCGATCATGTGCTCGGGGCCCTGCATGAAGGCGTCATGCACCTCGGAGGTGGTCAGCACCGCGCCCATCGGGATCACCCCGTTGGTCAGGCCCTTGGCGGTGGTCATCATGTCGGGAAGCACCCCGAAATGCTCGGCCGCGAAGGACGACCCAAGCCGCCCGAACCCGGTGATGACCTCGTCGAAGATCAGCAGGATGCCGTGTTTCTTCGTGATCGCGCGCAGCTTTTCCAGATAGCCCTTGGGCGGCAGCAGCACGCCGGTCGAGCCCGACATCGGCTCGACGATCACCGCGGCGATGGTCTCGGCGCCATGCAGCGCCACGATCCGTTCCAGCTCGTCCGCCAGATGGACGCCATGTTCGGGCTGGCCGCGGGTAAAGGCGTTCTGCTCCGGCAGATGGGTATGCGGCAGGTGGTCGACGCCGGTCAGCAGGCTGCCGAACATCTTGCGGTTGCTGACGATCCCGCCGACCGAGATGCCGCCGAAGTTCACCCCGTGATAGCCGCGCTCGCGCCCGATCAGGCGGGTGCGCGCGCCGTCGCCCCGCGCCCGGTGATAGGCGATGGCCATCTTGAGAGCGGTTTCGACCGATTCCGACCCGGAATTGGTGAAGAACACGTGATCCATGCCCTTCGGCGCCATGTCGCGCACCGCGCTGGCCAGTTCGAACGCCTTGGGGTGGCCCATTTGGAAGGCCGGCGCATAGTCAAGCTCGGCCGCCTGCTTCTGGATCGCCTCGGTGATCTTCGGCCGGCAATGGCCCGCGTTGCAGCACCACAGCCCCGCCGTGCCGTCCAGCACCTGGCGACCGTCGGCGGTGCGGTAATACATGCCTTCTGCGCCCACCAGCATTCGCGGCGCCGTCTTGAATTGCCGGTTCGCGGTGAACGGCATCCAGAAAGCCGACAGGTCGTTGGGACCGGAATTGCGATCGAGCGCCATGGGGGACCCCCTTGAATTATGGCCCTTCGCCCGCGCAAAGGCGAAAGACCCAAAACATTTGACCAAACGGTCAGGGGCACGCTAGCAGAGGTCGGGAACCAGTCAAGCGGACGGCTCCGGCCCCGGCCCGAGTCGTTCTCTCAGTGTCCGACCGAGTGGCGATTTTCGCCCGGGAATGATGGGATTTTGCGCAACCTATGGAAAGTGGAATTAACGGATCAGGCAAATTCCGGTGGCGCGCATGACCGACACCCCGCCCCGCACCCGGATCCAGCAGCGGAATCGCGAGACCATTCTCGGGGCGGCACTGGAGGTGTTCTCGCAGCACGGATTTCGCGGGGCGACGCTGGATCAGATCGCGCAGGCCGCGGGTCTGTCGAAGCCGAACCTGCTGTACTACTTCCCCTCCAAGGAGGCGATGCACGAGGCCTTGCTGGCGGGGCTGATGGACACCTGGCTCGCGCCGCTGCGCGCGCTTGACCCCGGCGGCGAGCCGCTCGACGAAATCCTGGGCTACGTGCACCGCAAACTGTTGCTCAGTCGCGATTTTCCGCGCGAAAGTCGGCTTTTCGCCAACGAGATCCTGCAAGGGGCCGAACGGATCCGGCCAACGCTTGAAGGCGAATTGAAGACCCTGGTCGACCAGACCGCCGCAGTGATTTCCGGCTGGGCACGCGAGGGCCGGATCGCGCCGGTCGATCCCTATCACCTGATCTTCTCGATCTGGGCGCTGACCCAGCATTACGCCGATTTCGACGTGCAGGTGCGGGCGGTTCTGGGCCCAGGCAAGGACGATCCGTTCGACGGCGCCGACCGCTATCTGGCGACCCTGTTTAGCCGCTTGCTGACCCCCTGACGAGGCGCGGCGGGCGTTAACCTTGAGATCAGAAACCTGCCGCCGGGATCTTCTCAAGACCCCCTGTCTCGTGCATATTTCCTGATGGTGGTGGGGGCCTGAGCTGGAGCTTGGGTGAAATGCAATTTATCGCTCCCATTTCGGTGGGAGGCGCGCATGACGTAGCGCCTACCATTGTCGCCCCTGCGGCGCCGACGGCGCCGGTGGCTGCTGCCGGATCTGGCGGCGGTTCAAGCCAGACCCGTTCGGAAACCGGCCAACGCGGCCAGACGCCGATGCGTCAGGAATTTCCTGCGCCCGATCCCGACCGCCCTGCCGGGCCGCCGCCCGCCTTCGATACGACGCCGCTTCAGCTTGAAGCCGAGCGGCGCCAGAACGAAGCCTCCGTCTTCTGGCGGGTCGAGATGGCCGGGGACACGTCCGAGCCGGCCCCGCGCCAGCTTGACATAGAAGTCTGACCTACTCCAACCCCTGCTCCGCGGCGCTTTTTCGCCCGGGATTGTTGGGGTGGGTCGTCCAGTTGGCATAACTCGCCGGCACTTCCATTCCGGTGCGCGGGTCTATTTCGCCCGGCGCCAGCTGACGCATCTCGATGCAGCCCTCCACCGGGCAGACGTCGATGCAAAGATTGCAGGCCACGCACTCTTCGTCCTTCACCACGAACGACCGGTCCGCCGTCATCTCGATGGCCTGATGACTGGTATCCTCGCAGGCGGCATAACAGCGGCCGCATTTGATGCAGGTTTCGGCGTCGATCTGCGCCTTGGCGATGTAGTTGAGGTTCAGATACTGCCAGTCGGTCACGTTCGGCACCGCCATGCCGACGAAATTCTCAAGCCGCGCATGGCCCTTGCGGTCCATCCAGTCCGACAGCCCCGCGATCATCTCCTGCACGATCCGGAAGCCGTAGGTCATCGCCGCCGTGCACACCTGCACGTTGCCCGCCCCCAGCGCCATGAACTCGGCCGCGTCCTTCCAGGTGGTCACCCCGCCGATGCCGGAGATCGGCAGGCCCCGGGTCGCCGGGTCGCGGGCGATCTCGGACACCATGTTCAGCGCGATGGGTTTGACCGCCGGGCCGCAATAGCCGCCATGGGTGCCCTTGCCGTCGATGGTGGGCTCGGGCGCCATCAGGTCCAGATCGACCGAGGTGATCGAGTTGATGGTGTTGATGAGGCTGACCGCATCGGCGCCCCCCTTATGGGCGGCGCGGCTGGCCAGGCGGATATCGGTGATGTTGGGCGTGAGCTTCACGATCACCGGCATCCGGGTCATCTGCTTGCACCACCGGGTGACCATCTCGACATATTCGGGCACCTGCCCCACGGCCGAGCCCATGCCGCGTTCGCTCATCCCGTGCGGACAGCCGAAGTTCAGCTCGACCCCGTCGGTGCCGGTTTCCTCGACCCGCGCGAGGATGCGCCTCCAGGCGTTTTCCTCACAGGGCACCATCAGCGACACCACCAGTGCCCGGTCGGGATAGTCGCGCTTGACCGTCGTGATCTCGCGCAGGTTCACTTCCAGTGGCCGGTCGGTGATCAGCTCGATATTGTTCAGCCCCAGAAGCCGCCGGTCGGCGCCGTAGATCGCGCCATAGCGGGGGCCGTTGACGTTCACGACCGGTGCGCCGTCCTCGCCCAGCGTCTTCCAGACCACGCCGCCCCAGCCCGCCTCATAGGCGCGGCGAACATTGTATTCCTTGTCGGTGGGCGGCGCCGAGGCCAGCCAGAACGGGTTCGGGCTTTTGATGCCCACGAAATCGCAGGAAAGATCGGCCATGGATCAGCCCTCCGCCATCAGCGTTGCGTGAATGTCCTCGGCGGCGTCGCGGCCCTCGGCCACCGCCGTCACCGTCAGATCGTCGCCCCCGGTGGCGCAGTCGCCCCCGGCCCAGACCAAGGGCAACGACGTCCGCCCCGGCCCGGTCACCGCGATCTTGCGGCCCGAAAGCGCGATCCCCTCGGGCGCGCCCTCAAGCTTCTGCCCGATGGCCTTGAAGACCTGATCGGCCCGGATCCGGAAGGTCTCGTCCGTCAGTTCCAGCCCGGTGTCGGTTTCGCGGGTATAGGCGAATTCCACTGCCTCGACCGCGCCCTCGCCCAGCAGGCGCAAGGGCGCCGCGCCCGTCACGATCCGCACGCCCTTGGAACTGGCCAGATGCTGTTCCTCTTCCGAGGCGCTCATCGCCGCGCGGTCCCGCCGATAGACCATTGTGACGGATTCCGCCCCCAGAAGCTTGGACTGCACCGCCGCGTCGACCGCCGTCATGCCGCCGCCGATCACCACCACATGGCGCCCGACCGGAATGGTCGACAGATCCTCGGCCTGGCGCAGCCGGGCGATGAAATCGACCGCATCCACCACCTGCGCCTTGTCCTCGCCCTCGGCCCGAAGCGCGTTGACGCCGCCCAGCCCGATCGCGAGGAAGACCGCGTCATGGCCCGCGCGCAGCTCGTCCAGCGTCATGTCGCGGCCCAGCGCCTTGCCGTTCGTGACGGCGATTCCGCCGATCCCCATCAGCCAGGCGACCTCGGCCTGGGCATAGTCGTTGACGGTCTTGTAGGCCGCGATGCCATATTCGTTCAGCCCGCCCGCCTTGGGCCGTGCGTCGAATAGCTGCACCTCATGGCCCTTCATCGCCAGCCGGTGCGCGCAGGCCAGCCCCGCGGGCCCCGCCCCCACCACGGCGATCCGCCGCCCCGTCGGCGCCGCGCGGACGAAGGGGTGACCCTCGCGCGTCATCAGCGTGTCGGTGGCAAAGCGCTGCAAGCGCCCGATCTCGACCGGGCGGGCCTCGGCGGTCATCCGCACGCAGGCCTCCTCGCACAGCTGTTCGGTCGGACAGACCCGCGCGCACATGCCGCCCAAGATGTTCTGTTCGAAGATCGTCCGCGCCGCCGCGGCAGGCGCCCCGGTCGCGATCTCGCGGATGAACAGCGGGATGTCGATGGCGGTGGGACAGGCCGTGACGCAAGGCGCATCATGGCAGAAATAACAGCGATCCGCGGCAACCGCGGCCTCATGCGCGGTCAGCGGCGGCGCCTTGTCGGCAAAGTTCCGGGTATAGTCGTCTGGCTGCAGACGCCCGGGAACGACGCCCGGGGTCAGTGGCGAATTGGCCATTCCGGCCCTCCCTGTCTTCCTGTCTTCGGGCAAGCCTGCCACAACCCCGGATTTTATCAAAAGGTAAATTTTTCAGCCTGCCGTTTTGCCCCAATTCCGGGCCGTGCGCGGGTCCATCTGCCCAAGGAAAAGGCGCCCCTTGTCCCGCACGCACTGTCGCAGGGCGGGTCGCGGGGCCGCCGAACGGCCCGATGCGTCTGACGGCCGGGCGCTCGCATGTCGGCGCGGCGGGCCGCGAAAACCGGCCGCACCGCCTTTCCATGGGGTTTTCCCTCGCGTATAAGCGCCCCAATTCTTACCGCGGCCCCGCCCATGGGCCTGGGGCCGCGCGACCGATCGAGGACAGGCATGACCAAGACTTCCCACGAGGCGGACGTCGCCTTCATCCAGGCGCTGGCCGAGCTTCTGCGCGAACACGACCTGACCGAACTGCAGGTCAAGCGCGAATACGGCGAGGACGACTCGCTGGATGTGCGGGTATCGCGCTCGCAGCCGGCCCCGGTCGTCGCGCACGCCCCGGCGATGCAGATGCCGGCCTATGCCCCGGCCCCCGCCGCGGCCGCCCCCGGCGCCACCGTCGAGGTCAGCGTCGAGGACCCGGCGCAGCATCCGGGCGCCGTCACCTCGCCGATGGTCGGCACCGCCTATCTGCAGCCCGAGCCCGGCTCGGACCCGTTCGTCAAGGTCGGCGAGACCGTGACCGAGGGCCAGACCCTGCTGATCGTCGAAGCCATGAAGACGATGAACCACATCCCCGCCCCGCGCGCCGGGACCGTCAAGCGCATCCTGATCGAGGATTCAGCGCCGGTCGAATTCGGCACGCCGCTGATGATCATCGAGTAGGACGCCGCGGGTCATGTTCGACAAGATCCTCATCGCCAACCGCGGAGAGATCGCGCTCCGCGTGATCCGGGCCTGCCGCGAGATGGGCATCCATTCGGTCGCGGTGCATTCGACCGCCGATGCCGATGCCATGCATGTGCGCATGGCCGACGAAAGCGTCTGCATCGGCCCGCCCCCCGGCACCGAAAGCTATCTGTCCATTCCCTCGATCATTTCGGCCTGCGAAATCACCGGCGCCCAGGCGATCCACCCGGGCTACGGCTTCCTGTCCGAGAACGCCCGCTTCGTGCAGATCGTCGAGGATCACGGCCTGACCTTCATCGGTCCCTCGGCCGAGCATATCCGGATGATGGGCGACAAGATCACCGCCAAGGAGACCATGAAGGCACTGGGCGTGCCCTGCGTGCCCGGGTCGGACGGTGGCGTGCCGGACCTCGAGACGGCGAAGACGGTCGCGGCCGAGATCGGCTATCCGGTCATCATCAAGGCCACCGCCGGCGGCGGCGGGCGCGGCATGAAGCTGGCCAAGACCGCCGAGGATCTGGAACAGGCCTTCCAGACCGCGCGGGCCGAGGCGAAATCGGCCTTCGGCAATGACGAGGTCTATATCGAGAAATATCTCGGGCGGCCCCGCCATATCGAGATCCAGGTCTTCGGCGACGGCAAGGGCAATGCGGTCCATCTGGGGGAACGCGACTGCTCGCTGCAGCGCCGCCACCAGAAAGTTCTGGAAGAAGCCCCCGGCCCCGTCATCGACCCCGAGACCCGCGCCCGCATCGGCAAGGTCTGCGCCGACGCTGTGGCCCGGATCGGCTATTCCGGCGCCGGGACCATCGAGTTTCTCTTTGAGGATGGCGAGTTCTACTTCATCGAGATGAACACCCGTCTTCAGGTCGAACACCCGGTCACCGAGGCGATCTTCGGCGTCGATCTGGTGCGCGAACAGATCCGCGTGGCCGAAGGCCTGCCGCTGTCCTTCGGTCAGGACGATCTGCAGCTGAACGGCCATGCGGTCGAGGTGCGGATCAATGCCGAACGGTTGCCGAACTTCGCGCCCTGCCCCGGCAAGATCACGGCCTATCACGCCCCGGGCGGGCTGGGCGTGCGGATGGATTCGGCGCTTTATGACGGCTATTCGATCCCGCCCTATTACGACAGCCTGATCGGCAAGCTGATCGTCCACGGCCGCGACCGGACCGAGGCTCTGGCCCGGCTCGACCGCGCGCTGGGCGAGCTGATCGTCGATGGGGTCGAGACCACGGCGCCGCTGTTCCGGGCCCTGCTGATGGAACCGGACATCCAGCGCGGCGCTTACAATATCCATTGGCTGGAACGCTGGCTGGAGTCCGGACCCGAGCTCTGACCGGCGCGCCCCCGGCCACGGGAGCGATGATGGATGCCGAACGCCTGACGCCACTGACCCTGCTCAGAGCCTATGCCATGGGGATTTTCCCCATGGCCGAGTCGCGTCATGACCCGCGCATCTTCTGGGTCAATCCGCGCAAGCGCGGCATCTTCCCGCTCGACGGCTTCCATATCTCGAAAAGCCTCGCCCGCACGATCCGCCGGGGCCGGTTCGAGATCCGCGCCGATACCGCCTTCGAGGGCGTGGTGCAGGGCTGCGCCAGCCGCCCCGAGACCTGGATCAACGACGAGATCTACCGCCTGTACCGGCAGCTTTTCGAGCTGGGCCACGCCCATACGATGGAGGTCTGGCAGAACGAGGAACTGGTGGGAGGGGTTTACGGCGTCACGCTGGGCGCGGCCTTCTTCGGCGAAAGCATGTTCTCGCGCCGCACCGACGCCTCGAAGGTGGCGCTGGCCTATCTGGTCGACCGGCTCAGGATCGGGGGGTTCACGCTCTTTGACACGCAGTTCCTGACCGACCATCTGGCCAGCCTCGGCGCCATCGAGATCGAGCGCGACGACTATCTGCTACGGCTGGAACGCGCCGTGAACCGGGGCGCGAATTTCGACCGGGCGGGGCCCCTCCCCGCGGCTCAGCTGCTTTTGCAGCGCAGCACCCAGACGTCGTAGCGCGAATTGTCGAGAGGGTTCAGCGCCGGGCTCGACGCGATCATCCAGCCCGAAAACAGGTGGCTGTTCCGGGTCGGGTCGGAAATGTCGAGATAGGCGAAGGCGTCCGAGGCCGGGTTGTCGGCCGGAAAGCGGCATTCGTCCAGTTTCACCGTCAGCCGCCAGACCCGGCCGGTCTCTCCCGGTGCCAGCGTCAGGTCGACCGTGTCGCCCGACAGCTTGTCGAGCCCCCGCAGCACCGCGCCATGGGGCGCGGTCGCGGTCACCGCAGCGGTCCGGGTCTCGGTCCGGTGTTCCTGCATCACCAGCGGGTCGGGGCGGCTCACCAGCGGCAGCGGGCGGCCCGCCAGCTGGGTCTGATCGAGCCCGAGCCCCTCCATCATCTCGTCGGCATGGGGCATGTCCTCCAGCGGCTCGACCGACCAGCCATCCGGGGTCCAGCCGTCGGGGCTCCACTGCTGCTGGGCCAGCGCGGGCAGCGCCGCCAGCGTCAGAAGCGAGGCCGCCAGCGCCGCTCGGATCATTGCCCGGCACCCCCGCCCGTGCTGGCCGCGTCGTCTCCGGCATCGGCCGCATCCGACCCGCCGCTGCCGCCGACGAATTTCATCAGCAGCGAAATCAGCCCGACCGCGCCCTGGGTGTCGATCACCTCGGCGCCCGGGTCCAGGTTGAAGGGCGAGCCGCCCGGCACCAGTTCGAGGAAGGTCCCGCCCAGAAGCCCTTCGGACGCGACCGCAGCGGTGCTGTCATCCGGGATCTCGATCCCGGTCTTCACCGAAAACCGGGCATCGGCGCGGAAGGTCTGCGGGTTCAGGTCAAGTGCGGTCACGGTGCCGACCTTGACCCCGGCCAGCCGCACATCGGTACCCACCGACACCCCCTCGGCCGAGCGGAAGCTGGCGGTCAGTTCGTAATGGTCCTGGGCGGCATTGCCGATCATGCCCGTCGCATTCGAGGCATAGACGAAAAAGCCTGCGGCCACCGCCAGCACGGCGGCGCCGGTCAGGATTTCGGTCGCGCTGTTCTCTGCCATATCGTGTTTATTCCGGTTGCCAGGCCTCGTAATCGCGCCGCGGCTCGGGCTCGGGCCGGCGGATCGAGCCCGGGGGCGCATAGGCCAGGGGCGTGCCTGTCAGGTTTTCCTTGTGGGGCTTTTCCCAGGCCTTGTGCGGCAGCGGCGCCTCGGTCGGGGGCGCGTCATAGGTGTGGTGCAGCCAGCCGTGCCATTCGGGGGAAATCCGGCTTGCCTCGACCTCGCCGTTATAGATCACCCAGCGCCGCTTGCCGTCCTTCGAGCGGTAGAAGATATTGCCCTGCCCGTCCTCACCGACCTTCTGGCCGTTGCGCGCGGTCCAGATCCGGGTGTTCACGGTCTGCCCGTTCCACCAGGTCACGTAGCTGAGAAAACTGTCGACCACGCCCATGCGTTCCTCCTGACCGGTTTGGAATTGGTATGGCCCAAGTCGGGGCCGAGGTCCAGTGCCAGGGCCGGGCCTCACGCAGTCGGCACCGCGCCTCGCGCGCGCGTCCGGTTCCTGTCCGGTTCCGGTCCGGTCCCAGAGGGCCGGGCGCGAGGCGCAGTCGACACCCGGGCTCAGTCGTCCATCTTCAGCGCGTTGATGAAGGCCTGCTGCGGGATCTCGACCTTGCCGAACTGGCGCATCTTCTTCTTGCCGGCCTTCTGCTTGTCCAGAAGCTTGCGCTTTCGCGTCGCGTCGCCGCCATAGCATTTCGCGGTCACGTCCTTGCGCAGCGCCGCGATGGTCTCGCGCGCGATCACCCGGCCGCCGATCGCCGCCTGAATCGGGATCTTGAACATGTGGCGCGGGATCAGCTCCTTCAGCTTCTCGCACATCGCCCGGCCGCGCATTTCGGCGCGGTCGCGGTGGACCATCACCGACAGCGCATCGACCGGCTCGTCATTGACGAGGATCTGCATCTTCACGAGGTAATCCTCGCGATAGCCCGAGATCTGGTAGTCGAAGCTGGCATAGCCCTTGGTCACCGACTTGAGCCGGTCGTAGAAGTCGAACACCACCTCGTTCAACGGGAGATCGTAGACCGCCATCGCGCGCGAGCCCGCATAGGTCAGGTCCAGCTGCTCGCCCCGGCGGTCCTGGCACAGCTTCAGCACGTCGCCCAGGAACTCGTCGGGCACGAGGATCGTGGCCTTGATCCGCGGCTCCTGGATGTGGTCGACATAGGTCAGGTCGGGCATGTCGGCCGGGTTGTGCAGCTCGCGCACCTCGCCGTCCTTCATGTGGATCTTGTAGATCACCGAGGGCGCCGTGGTGATCAGGTCGATCCCGTATTCCCGCTCCAGCCGGTCGCGCACGACCTCAAGGTGCAAAAGCCCGAGGAACCCGCAGCGGAAGCCGAAGCCCAGCGCCGCCGAAGTCTCCATCTCATAGGTGAAGGAGGCGTCATTCAGCGCCAGTTTCTCGATGGCATCGCGCAGATCGTCGAAATCGTTGGTATCGACCGGGAACAGCCCGCAGAAGACCACCGGCTGGCTGGGCTTGAACCCCGGAAGCGGCGTCTCGCAGCCCTTCTTCTCGGTCGTCACCGTGTCGCCGACGCGGGTGTCGCGGACCTGCTTGATCGAGGCGGTCAGAAAGCCGATCTCGCCCGGGCCCAGCTCGTCCACGTTCTGCATGGCGGGCCGGAAGACCCCGATCCGGTCCACCGGATAGATGCCGCCCGTCTTCATCATGCGGATGCGGTCGCCTTTCTTCAGCACCCCGTCGATGATCCGCACCAGAACCACGACGCCCAGATAGGCATCGTAATAGCTGTCGACCAGCAGCGCCTTCAGCGGCTTCGTCCGGTCACCCTCATGGGGCGGCGGCAGGCGGGTGACGATGGCCTCCAGCACGTCCGGGATGCCAAGCCCGGTCTTGGCCGAGATCCGGATCGCGTTCGAAGCGTCGATGCCGATCACGTCCTCGATCTGTTCGGCCACCCGCTCGGGCTCGGCCGCCGGAAGGTCGATCTTGTTCAGGACCGGGACGATCTCGTGATCGGCCTCGATGGCGGTATAGACGTTCGCCAGCGTCTGCGCCTCGACCCCCTGGGTCGCATCGACGACCAGCAGCGAGCCCTCGACCGCGCGCATCGACCGGCTGACCTCATAGGCGAAGTCCACATGGCCGGGCGTGTCGATCAGGTTCAGCACATAGATCTGGCCGTCCTTCGCCGGATATTCGATCCGGACGGTGTTGGCCTTGATGGTGATGCCGCGCTCGCGCTCGATATCCATCGAGTCGAGCAACTGCTCCTTCATGTCGCGTTCGGCGACGGTGCCGGTCAGCTGGATCAGCCGGTCGGCAAGGGTCGATTTCCCGTGGTCGATATGGGCCACGATGGAGAAGTTGCGGATGTATCTGAGCTCGGTCATGCGGGCGGATATGCGGTGGATTTCGAAGCCGGTCAATGGGCTGTTTCAGGGCGCCCCTCCGGGCGGGCCGGGGGCTGGGAGAGAACGGTGCGAAGGCCAGATATACCACATCCGGGCCGAGACGCACGCCGGCTGTTGAGGTGGGCGGCAGGTGTAGGATGCGGAGGCTGATGCAAAGGCCGCACTTCCCCGACTTGATCAGGCAGCGGGGGGACCGCAGACTGCGCCGTGCAGGGAGGAGAGGATGTCTATTGGCGACGGCGAAAGCACCAAGGCTTGGTTGAAGGACCAGCCGCATGAAGTTCAGGTGGCCTTCGCGACCAGATGTGCTTTGCGCTCCTTCCCGGCTTTAGCGCGAGAGAGCAACACGGTGCTCCGCAAATTGACGCTTCCAATGTTTCGCGCTGTAATGAATGCTGCGGCTATCGCGGTTAAAGATCGTCATGATCTCTCTTTTGCGGCTAGGCGCGCTGAAGATTTGCTTTTTAAAAGCAGAGATTCTACCAGCTCGAGGTTCTTTGGCGTTAATCCGGACGCAGCGGTATCTGCAACTCTGTATACTGCCAAGACTGCGAAAGCAGAATCCCCTCGTTGTGCGAATGAAGCTGCGTCCTTTGCCTTCCTTGCAATATCACCTCAGGTTCGCATGAGTGACTACTTCGCCTCGCATGACGGATTTTCGCCTTCCTTCGCGCGCCTTTACCCAACAGCATACGCTTTCCTTGAGAGCGCGATGGCTGACTTTAAGGCCCTATCCACAACAATTCCAGCCGATATTTTTCGCCGGGCTCTGTGGATTAAGGGAGAGATACCAGATGGTTTGAGCGAGCACTATGAAGACCTGAAATCGTTTTGGGCTGAAAGCCCTCGAACTTGGATCTTCTGGCAGAACTGGTACGAGGACATGCTGGCTGGCCGACCCGTCGACTGGGATTTCCTGCGGCAGGTCGTCCTCCTTCCCGACGAAGACTGGAAAGCCGGACCGGAGCGAATTGCGGAAAGGATTTCCGGCCTTCAGGCGCGCTATCTGGCGGAAAAGACACCACAGGCCGAACGGATCGAATTCGTGCCCGAGACGGGGCGCTTCCGGGCGGTCCCTGTCCCGGTCGTCAATCCGGGGCTGCTCGGGGCATCGTTGTCGCAGGTCTCGGATGCTCTTGACGACGCTTTGGCGAAGCCGTCGAACGGCCTGTCGGAACGCTCGCGCGAGGCACATGTCCTGCGCCGGACCGTTCTGAAATACGGCAACGACCCGCAACGGATCGAGATGGACCTGACCACGATCCATGCCGCCCTGACCCGTCAGATCGCCCGGGAGGACCTACCCCCCAGCGAAGAGAACCTTGCGCTTCAGGCGGCCTGCGAAGAAGGCGCCCGCGCCGTCCGGGCCACGCATCCCGAGATTGCCCGGAACCGCCAGATCCTGTCGCAGCAGGCCTGGACGGAAATGACACCCGAGGCGAAAGCCATCGTCGAAAAGGCTCTGCCGGTCCTGACCGCGATTTCCGATCAGTCCCTTGCCGAGGACTTCGGCGCCGATATTCCCGAGCTTGTGAACGACGCCATCGGTCCCCCGCCCGACTGGGCGCCCCGACTTCCGGGCGCCGATCCCGCCACCCGGGTCTTCAGCCGCGTGTCGCAGATGACCATCATCCTGCGAAGCTCGCTCGAAACGCTGGACGCGGTTGCGGACCGACTCGGGATGACTCGCGGCGAGGTCATCGGGATCTTCCTCAGTCTCGTGGGCATAGGCCTGTCTCTCCTTTAGCAATCCGGCCTCGAAACCCATTGCGTCCCCGCTAAGTGAAAAGTTTGAGAAGGGGCGAGACCGATGACCGAGCACACCAGCATCCGCATTCGCGTCACCGGCCACGTGCAGGGCGTGGGGTTTCGCGCCTGGACTCAAGCCCGCGCCGAGGAACTGGGGCTCTGGGGCTGGGTGCGCAATGTCGCCGATGGCAGCGTCGAGGCGTGGGTCTCGGGGCCTGCCGGGGCGGTGGCGGATCTAGTCGAGGCGCTTGGCCACGGCCCCGCCGCCGCGCGGGTCGCCGCGGTCGAGACCGGACCGGCCGATGCGGCCTCCGACGCTGCCGGAGCCGGCTTTCGCATCCTGCGCTGAGCGGTTTACGCCCTATATGGTCTCTGCGTCGCCTCTTGAAAGGATTGCGTTGTGACACGTTCGCCCGACACGGACCTCGACACAGGCCCCGGCCCCGCAGAGGCCCCCCGCGACACGGCCCAGCACGCACGCGAATTGACCGGTCACCTCGCCTGGCTCGACAGCTTCACCGGCGTGGCGCTGGGCGTTCTGGCGGCAGCCTCGGGGATCTACACCTATATCGGCGTGCGCTCGCTGCTCGATGACAGCGGCGCCTGGACGACCTTCGCGGCACTTGCCTATTCGCTGGCGGTCTCGGTCGCGATCTTCGTTTTCTGGACCTACATGATGCGCCTGCTGCCCGCGATGCGAAGCGCCGCGTCGCGGACGGGATTGCTGCTGTCGATGGGCCTGGGCAGCGTGGCGATCATCGCGATGTCGTCCTGGCTGAATGCGGCGGCGCTGGCGGGCGCGGCGGCCGTGGAACAGCACCTGGCCCATACGGTGCAGGACTATCAGGCCGCGCTGGAACGGACCCATGCCAACACCATCGCGGGCCAGAGCCTGTCGCGGGACGTCGCCCGCGTGCGCGCCAGTTTCGAAAGCCTGTCCGATCAGGAAGAGGGCGGCAACCTGTCGGGCCTTGCCGGCCGCGGCGCGGTGTTCCGCATCCTGACCCAGAAGGCGGCGGAACTGGCCGCGCTCGAGGACCAGATCGCAGGCCAGGGCCGTGCCGTCGAAGAGGCCTTCGCCGAGGGCAATGCGATCCTCAGCCGGATGCGCGCGCTGACCGTTCAGGCGGGGGCCGTCGAGAACCGGTCGCTGCTGTTTTCGGAAGAGGCGGTGCGGCTTTCTGGGATCGTGGCGCGCCTGCGCCAGCTGAACGCCGCGCCCCTGGTCGTGCGCGCGGCGGGCGATCTGCGCGACTCGGTCGTCCTGCCCACCCTCGATGCGGGCTCGGCGCTCGGGCGCCAGTCGCAGGAGGCCACCATCGCCTCGGTGCTGCAGGCGCTTCGCGACCGTGCCGACACGCTGGAGGCCGCCGCCACCCAGGTCGCCACCCGCCCGGAACCGGCCGAGGTCGAATACACCCCCCTCTCGGCCGCCGACGCGGTCATCCGCTATGCCGGGAATTTCGTGCCCTCCTGGGCGGGTGCCATCGCCATCGACCTGTTGCCGGGTGTTCTGGTCTTCATCCTCATGGTCACGCATCAGGCCATCCGGACCAGCCGGGGCGTCAGCGCCCTGCAGGACACGATGACGGTGGCCGAGCTGCGCGCCGCGCTCGAGGCCGCCCGCGCGCTGGGTCTGGACGACCGGGCCGCGCCCGTCCCCGGCGCCAGCGACCTGACACGGCCGAAGCCCATTCCGGTCAGGGGGGCGGAGTAGGCCATGGACGACACGCAGCCGTCCTCCGCGCGCGGCCTGCGCCGGGCGATAATGGCCGTGCTTGCGGTGCAGGCGGGCATCGCGGCCCTTCTCGTCGCCATCGATCTTGTCCAGGCCGTCCCGCGGCCGGGGCTTCCGTCGGCTCCGGGGCCCGCGGGTCCGTCGGTGCGTCCCTATGTGCCAGATCGCCATCCGGCCGGTCCCGATGCGCCGCGCGGACGCCCCATGGCAGACCGGCTTGCCTTCGATGGAACCGGCGACCGCCTGAACGTCTCGGGCCAGATCGCACCGGGCGACGCCGAGCGCATGGTCCAGGAGCTGTCCCGGCGTTCTGAGGCTGGCGAGCCTGTCCGTGTCGTCAATCTCGACAGCACGGGCGGTTCGGTTCGCGACGCGCTGGCCATCGGCCGCGAGCTGCGCGAGCGCGAGATCGACACCGACATTGCGGACAGCGCCATCTGCTTTTCGGCCTGTCCCTACATCTTCGCCGGCGGGGTCGAGCGGACGGTAAACCAAGGCGGCCGTCTGGGCGTGCATCAGCACTATTTCGGCGAAAGCACGTTCCTGCCCGCCTTCATGGCCGTCAACGACATCCAGCGCGGGCAGGCCGAGGTCATGGCGCATCTGCGGGCCATGGGCGTCGACCCCGCCCTGCTGGAACCCGCGATGCGCACGCCGCCCGGCGAGATCTACATCCTCGACCGGCAAGAGCTGGTCGAGTTCCGGCTGGTGACTTCGGACGACTAGCTGAAACAGTCCGACGCGTGCGGACAGGCCGTCACTCCGCCTTCCAGGGGACTTCGCGCCGCGGCCCCGGATGGCCCCGCCAGACATCGTCTGCGCGTTGGAGGGCTGGTGGAGCGGAACTCGGACCTCCGGAGCGAATGCCGGACGTTCGACGGGCAGAGCCGACCGAACGGTGTGAGGGCGCAATACGCCGCCGCCCGGCCGTCTTCGGCGGCGCCACGGGTCGGGCCGGAGAGGTTGCGGCGGACCTGATGCCTTCGGAACGGATCCATCGGCCGGGTTTCAGGTCCCGTTCGCCGCCCGCTTCGGGTCCGGGTGCCATCCGGCCGACCGGCCTTGTCGATGACCGGGATGCGGGGTGCGATGTCGCCCCCTGCCAGCCCGGCCGTGGTCCTGATCCGCCCTCCGGGACGATGCCGACCCCGTCTGTCACGCGGTGCCGCATCGTCCTTGTCGCGCCTCGACGTGACCGGCCGACCGCGTGCCG
The DNA here is from genome assembly GCF_003053725.1 of Rhodovulum kholense. Taxonomy (GTDB): domain Bacteria; phylum Pseudomonadota; class Alphaproteobacteria; order Rhodobacterales; family Rhodobacteraceae; genus Rhodovulum; species Rhodovulum kholense. Next base: position 247,689 of record NZ_QAYC01000005.1, on the reverse strand, counting down.
TCGACGGGCCTCAACGCCCGGCACGAGCCATGATCTGGGCCGCGCGCTGGATGGGCTCGCACTCTGCCAGATCGGCGGCCCCCGGACCGATCCGGCGGCGCCAGTTGGGGTGGCTGTCGACGGTGCCGGGCAGGTTCGCTTGTTCGGTGGCCCCAAGCATGTCCTCGACCTGCAACGCCGCCAGCCGGGCCGGACTTGCCGCCAGTGCCGCATGGAGCGCATCGACCCCGACCCCGCCGATCCGCACGCTCAGCGCATGGGCCTGACCCGCGCGCTCGGCCCGAAGCGCCTCGGCGCGGTCGGGCGGGATATGGCCAAGCGTCAGATGCCAGTCGATGTCGCGCCCCGCGCCCCAGGCGGCGAAGGGCGGCAGATCGTGGCTGCCGAAACTGCCCAGCACAGGCTCGGGCCAAGTCTCAAGATCGGTGTCGAACATCGCCAGCCGACAGCCCAGAAGCCCCGAGGCCGCCAGATCCTCGCGCAGCCCCTCGGGCACATTGCCGAGGTCCTCGCCCACGATCACCGCCCCCGCCCGCGCGGCCTCGATCCGTGCCACCGCCAGAAGGGCCGCGCGCGGCATTCGCACATAGCCCCCCGGCGCGCCCCCTTCGGGCACCCAGAAGGTGCGTTCGAAGCCAAGGATATGGTCGATCCGCAAGAGCCCGGCGAAGCGCAGCTGGGCGCGCAGGATCTCGGCCAGCGGGCGGAAGCCGCGCGCGGCCAGCGCGCCGGGCACCATCGGCGCCAGCCCCCAGCTTTGGCCTTGCGGCGCGAAGGCATCGGGCGGCGCGCCCAGAGAGACGCCCTGCGCGAAAAGCCCCGGATCGGCCCAGGTCTCGGCCCCGCCCGGATGGGTCCCGACCGCAAGGTCCAGATACAGCCCCTGCGCCATCCCCGCCGCCTGCGCCGCGGCGCGGACCCGGTCGAGCTGGCTCTCGGCCTGAAGCTGCAGCCAGAGATGGAAGGCGACCGCCTCGGCATTCTCGGCGGCGAAGCGACGCGTGGCCGGGCTGTCGGGGCTGCGATACTCGGCGGGCCAGTCGGGCCAATAGGGACCGAACCGGTCGGCCAGCGCCTGATGCAGCGCGAAGCGGTCCAGATCGGCGCCGTCGGCCGCTCTGCGACGTGCGGCCAGCGCCTTTGCGTCGAGACCGGCAAAAGCCGCGCGCAGCGCCGCCATCCGCGCGGCGATGGCGCCGGGATAGTCCACCAGATCGCCGCCCGCCTGCGTGCCCTCGCCGGGCACCGCCAGATGGGCCACGTTGAAGCGGCGGCGGCTCGAGGGCGAATAGGGGCTGATCGCGTGGGGATCGGTCGGAAAGCCCGCATGGATCGGGTTGATCCCGACAAAGCCTGCGCCAAGCCCGCCCAGCCAGGCCAGAGCGGTCCGAAGATCCTCGAAATCGCCCAGCCCGCCGGTCGCGGCATCGCGCAGCCCGTACAGTGGCAGCATGACGCCCCAACCGCGCTCGGGCAGCGGCAGCGCGGGGGGTGCCGCCAGCAAGGTGGACGTCTGGCCGCCCGAGATCAGCCGATGAATGCCAAGGGGCAGCGCGGGCAAAGGGTCCTCCGCACGGCCTTCGATCAGCCCGCCGCTCTCAAGCTCGATCCGCCACTCGGCCGGAACAGTCAGCTCGGGGGCCACGCCCTCGGCCGCGACCAGCCAGTCGGGCAGCACGCGGCCCGCCCGCATAGCCTCGAATGCGGCCAGCGTTTCGGCCGCCTCGGCCTCGGTCGCGGCGGGCAGTCCCATCGCGGCCAGGAGGGCCTGCGCGGTCTCCGGCAGGGTCTCGCGTTCGGTGCCGGTCAGGTCGCGATAAACCGGCAGCAGACCGGCCGCCTGGGCCAGCACGGCCAGAGCGGTCAAACCGGCTGCTCCTCTTCCAGCACCAGAACGGCCACGGCCTCGGCAGGCATCTGGAAGCTGCCCTCGACCGGCTCGGGCGCCAGATCGGGGCGCGAGCTGTCCAGATGCAGGCTCCAGACCTGGCCCTCGGGCGCGTCGGGCACCGTGACCTCGACCGCCTCGCCCGCGTTGAAGACCGCGACGATGGCATATTCCAGCGCGGCATAGGGCGGCGTGCCCGAGGCGGTGCGCAACTCGACCACCAGAAGCCGCAGCTCGGGGTCCTCCCAGTCGGCCCGGCACATCGGCTCGCCATCGGCGCGGCGCCAGAAGAGATCCTCGATCCCGTCGAGCGCGCGTTCGCGCGAATGCAGGAACAGCTTTTGCCGCAGGATCGGGTGCGCCTTGCGGAAGGCGATGCATTTCGCAGTGAAGGCCAGAAAGGCGTCGTCGGCGCCCTGCCAGTCGACCCAGGCGGTGGCGTTGTCCTGGCAATAGGCGTTGTTGTTGCCGTGCTGGGTATGGCCGATCTCGTCGCCCGCGAGGATCATCGGCACACCCTGGCTGAGGAAAAGCGTCGCCATCATGTTGCGCCGCCGCTGCGCCCGGGCCGCGGTCACGGCCGGATCGGTGCTAGGCCCCTCGACGCCCATATTGTCGGAATAATTCGCCGAATGGCCGTCGCGATTGTCCTCGCCATTGGCCTCGTTATGCTTGTCGTTGTAGCTGACCACATCCATCAGCGTGAAGCCGTCATGGGCGGTCAGCAGGTTGACGCTGGAACTGGCCGGACGGCCGGAATGGTCGAATTGCGGGGCCGAGCCCATCAGCCGCGCCGCCAGATCCGGCACCCGCCCCGGATCGCGGCGCCAGAACCGCCGCACCCCGTCGCGGAACCGGTCGTTCCATTCGGAAAAGGGCGGCGGGAAGGCGCCCAGCTGATAGCCGCCCGGGCCGATATCCCAGGGTTCGGCGATCAGCTTGACCCGGGCCAGCACCGGGTCCTGCCGCATCGCCTGGAAGATCGCGGCATTGGGGTCGAAGCCGCCCGGCCCCCGGCCCAGCGTCGCCGCCAGATCGAAGCGGAAGCCGTCCACATGCATCGTCTCGACCCAGTAGCGCAGGCTGTCCATCACCATCCGCAGGACCATCGGATGGCCGGTGTTCAGCGTGTTGCCGCAGCCGGTGTCGTTGACGTAATAGCGCCGGTCCTCGGCCAGCCGGTAATAGCTGGCATTGTCGATGCCCCGGAACGACAGCGTCGGCCCCATCTCGTTGCCTTCGCAGGTGTGGTTGTAGACCACATCCAGCAGCACCTCGATCCCCGCCGAATGCAGCCGCGCCACCATGCGCTGGAACTCGGCGATGTCGCCGGTCTCCATGTAGCGGGGATCCGGGGCGAAGAACGCGAGCGTCTGGTAGCCCCAGTAGTTCGTCAGCCCCTTCTCGACCAGGAAACGGTCGTTGAGGAAGGCCTGCACCGGCAAAAGCTCGATCGCGGTGATGCCGAGCCGGCGCAGATGGTCCAGCATCGGGTCCGAGGCCAGCGCGCGGAACTTGCCCGGGGCATGCAGCCGCGGGTGGCGGCAGGTCAGGCCCTTGACATGGGCCTCGTAGATCACGGTTTCCGACATCGGCGTCGCGGGCGGCGCATCGTCGCCCCAGTCGATATCGGGGGCCACCACGATCGAGCGCGGCGCATAGGGGGCGCTGTCGCGCGTGTCGAAGCTGAGATCGGCCTGTGCGGCACCCACCTCGTATCCCATCAGCGCGTCATGCCAGCGCGGCTGGCGCGAGATCCGCCGGGCATAGGGATCGACCAGCAGCTTGTTGGGGTTGAATCGGTGACCCTGGTCGGGATGGTACGGGCCCGAGATGCGATAGCCGTAATGCTGGCCCGGCTGCAGCCCGTCGATCCGGCCGTGCCAGACATGATGCGTGCGTTCGGGCAGGTCGATATTGGCGAGTTCGGTGCGGCCGGTTTCGTCGAACAGGCACAGCGACACCCGGCTGGCATGTTCCGAGAAGATCGCGAAATTGACGCCCTCGCCATCGTATCGCGCGCCAAGCGCGTTCGGACAACCGGCGGTGATCGTGGTGGGCAATGTCGTCATGGGGTGGGAACGATCTCCCGGAAGAGGCGGGCATAGGCGGCGGCAGAGCCCTGCCAGCCGACCGGCGCGCGCATCGCGTTGCGCTGAAGTTTCGCGAAAAGATCCGTGTCGGCATAGAGGTCGCAAAGCCGGTCGAGCGCGACCGACAGCGCCTCGGCGGTCACGGGGGCAAACTGGATGCCGGTCGCCACGCCCGCCGCCAGCGCCGCCGGATTGGCGTCGATCACGGTATCGGCCAGCCCGCCGGTGCGGGCCACGACCGGGATGGTGCCATAGCGCAGCCCGTACATCTGGGTCAGCCCGCAGGGTTCGAAGCGCGAAGGCAAGAGGATCGCGTCGCCCCCCGCGATCAGCCGGTGCGCCAGCGCCTCGTCATAGCCGATCCGGACCGCGACGCCCTCGTGTCGGGCCGCGGCCGAGCGCCAGGCCTGTTCCAAGGGCGGCTCGCCCGAGCCCAGAAGCGCCAGCCGCCCGCCGCGCGCCACCAGATCCGGCAGCGCCTGCAACAGCAGGTCGAGCCCCTTCTGCCCGGTCAGGCGCGAGACCACGACGCAAAGCGGCCCCGGCCCGTCGCTCAGGCCCATTTCCTCCAGCAGCGCCGCGCGTGCCTTGGCCTTGCCGCGCGGCTGCCTGAAGCGCACCGCATGGGGGTCGGTCGCGGGGTCCCAGTCGGCCTCGTCGATGCCGTTCAGGATACCCAGCACATCGCCCGCCCGCGCCCGGATCACCCCGTCGAGCCCGCCGCCGAATTCGGGCGTCCGCAGCTCGCGCGCATAGGTCGGGCTTACGGTCGTCACCTTCCAGGCATAGACAAGCCCCGCCTTCAGCGCGGACACCTGTCCGTAGAACTCCATGCCGCCCGGATGAAAGGCCCAGCCCGGCAGACCCAGCGCGGCCATCCGCGCGGCGGGCATCAGTCCGTGAAAGGCGATGTTATGGACCGTCATCACGGTCGGCAGATCGACGCTGCGGGCCTTGAGGTACAGCGGCACCAGACCCGCCTGCCAGTCGTGGCACTGGATCAGGTCGGGCTGCCAGCCGCCCGCGCCCTCGGCGCCGATCTGCGCCCCCATCCACGAAAGCGCGCCGAAACGGATGTCGTTGTCGGGCCAGTCGCTGCCGCCGCCATCGAGATACGGCCCGCCGGGACGGTCGAAAAGATGCGCGGCCTCCAGCACGTAAAGCTCGAGCCCGGCATGGCGCGCGAAGTAAAGCCGCGCCGGACCGCCGAAGAAATCAGGGCTTTCCCAGACCGTATCGGCCGCCTCCGTCCTGGCCAGCACCGCCGGATAGCCGGGGATCAGCACCCGCATCTCGACCCCTTCGGCCTTCAGCGCCCCGGGCAGCGCCCCCGCCACATCCGCAAGCCCCCCGGTCTTGACCAGGGGCACGCATTCGGACGCGACCGACAGGACGCGCAGGCTCATGCGCGCGCCCTCCGGTCCAGCATCGACTGGGTGATCAGGGTGATCCCGCCCTCGGTCACGCGGAACCATTTGGCATCCTCTTCCGGGTCCTCGCCGACGACCAGCCCCTGCGGGATCACGACGCCGCGGTCGATCACCACGTTCTTCAGGCGCGCGCGCCGACCGACCTCGACATAGGGCAGCACCACCGCATGGTCGAGCACCGCGTAGGAATTGGTGTGGACCATCGTGAACAGCAGCGAATTGCGCACCTCGGTGCCCGAGATGACGCAGCCGCCCGAGATCATCGAGGAGACCGCAGACCCGCGCCGGTCTTCCTCGTCATGGACGAACTTGGCGGGCGGGACGGATTCCGAATAGGTCCAGATCGGCCAGCTCTTGTCCCAGAGGTTCAGATCGGGGGTGAAATCGGTCAGGTCGATATTGGCCTTCCAGAAGGCGTCGATGGTGCCGACATCGCGCCAGTAGGCGGGCGAATCCGCGCGATCCTTGACGCAGGACGAGGTGAAGCGATGCGCCATCGCCTTGCCGCCCTTGACGATGCCGGGGATCAGGTCGGTGCCGAAATCGTGGCTGGAGCCGGGGTTATCGGCATCCTCGATCAGCAGCGCGCGCAGGAATTTCCAGTCGAAGACATAGATGCCCATCGACACCAGGCATTGATCGGGATCGCCGGGCATCCCCGGCGGGTCCTTGGGCTTTTCGATGAACTCGACGATCCGGTCGGCCTCGTCCACCTTCATCACCCCGAAGGCCGAGCCCTCCTGGCGGGGCACGGTCAGACACCCCACCGTCACGTCGGCGCCCGTCTCGACATGGTGACGCAGCATGATCTCGTAATCCATCTTGTAGATGTGGTCGCCCGCGAGGATCAGCACGTAATCGACGCCATAACTGTCGACGATGTCGATATTCTGGGTCACCGCATCGGCCGTGCCCTGATACCACAGGCTTTCCGAAACCCGCTGGCTGGCCGGAAGGATGTCGAGATATTCGTTGCGCTCGGCGCGGAAGAAGTTCCAGCCGCGCTGGCAATGGCGGATCAGCGAATGCGCCTTGTACTGGGTCGCGACCGCCATCTTGCGGATGCCCGAATTCAGCGCGTTCGACAGCGCGAAGTCGATGATCCGGGTCTTGCCGCCGAAATAGACCGCGGGCTTGGCCCGCATGTCGGTCAGCTCGTTCAGGCGGCTGCCGCGGCCGCCCGCCAGCACGAAGGCCATGCTGCGGCCCGCGAGCCTGCTGTAACGGGTCTCCATCGGTCCTCCTCCTCGTCAGGTCTCGCCGGGCATGAGAAACAGCACCGACAGCGGGGGCAGCGTCAGCTCGACCGAGGCCGGCAGGCCCTGATGCGCCACCTCTTCCGCGACGACGCCGCCCAGATTGCCCCGGTTGCCGCCGCCATAGATCGCGGCATCGGTATTCATCACCTCGCGCCAGCACCCGGCCCGGGGCAGCCCCACCCGCACGCCGCTGCGTTCGACGGGCGTCAGGTTGCAAACGATCGCGACCGGCGGATCGCCCTCCTGCCCCTGCCGCAGCCAGGCATAAACCGAAATCTCGGCCGCATTGGCCTCGATCCAGCGGAAGCCGTCGGCCTCGCAATCCTTCACATGCAGCGCGGGCATCGCGCGGTAAAGCGTGTTCAGATCGCGCACCAGCCGCTGCATGCCGCGATGCCAGTCGGCCCCCAGCACGCCCCAGTCCAGCTCGCCCGCCCGGTCCCATTCGGCGCGTTGCGCGAATTCCTGGCCCATGAACAAGAGCTTCTTGCCCGGATGGCCCCACATGAAGCCGTAATAGGCGCGCAGATTGGCGAATTTCTCCCAGTCGTTGCCCGGCATCTTCGCCAGCATCGAGCCCTTGCCGTGCACCACCTCGTCATGGCTGATCGGCAGGATGAAATTCTCGGAAAAGGCGTAAAGCAGCCCGAAGGTCAGCTGGTGGTGATGGAACTTCCGATGCACCGGCTCGCGCGCGATGTAATCGAGCGTGTCGTTCATCCAGCCCATGTTCCATTTATAGCCGAAGCCGAGCCCGCCCATGTCGACGGGCCGCGACACGCCCGGGAACGACGTGCTTTCCTCGGCCACCGTCATGATGCCCGGCACCTCGCGATAGGCGACCTCGTTCATCCGCTGCAGCATGGCGATGGCTTCCAGGTTCTCGCGCCCGCCATGGACGTTCGGCACCCATTCGCCCGCCTTCCGCGAATAGTCACGGTAAAGCATCGAGGCCACCGCATCGACCCTCAGCCCGTCGACATGGTATTCCTCAAGCCAGTACAGCGCGTTGGAATAAAGGAAATTCGCGACCTCGGTGCGGCCGTAATTGTAGATCAGCGTGTTCCAGTCGTGGTGGAACCCCTCGCGCGGGTCGGCATGTTCGTAAAGCGCGGTGCCGTCGAACTGCACCAGCCCGTGCGGGTCCGACGGGAAATGCGCGGGCACCCAGTCGAGGATGACCCCCAGCCCCTTGCGGTGCGCCGCATCGACCAGATCGCGGAATTCGTGCGGTGGCCCGTGGCGCACGGTCGGTGCGAACAGCCCGACAGGCTGATAGCCCCAGGACCCGTCGAAGGGGTGTTCCGACAGCGGCAGGAATTCGAGATGGGTGAAGCCCATGTCGGCGGCGTAATCGACCAGCTCTTCGGCCGCCTCCTTGTAGGAGAGCGGCCGGTTGCCCTCGTCCGCCTTGCGCCGCCACGAGCCCAGATGCACCTCGTAGACCGAGATCGGCGCGGTCCGGGCATTGTTGCCCGAGCGGTAGGTCATCCAGGCATCGTCGCGCCAGCCATAGCCCGAGATGTCGCGCACGACGCTGGCCGTCCTCGGCGGATGCTCGGCCCCGAAGCCCACCGGGTCGGCCTTCAGCGGCTGGACCGTGCCGTCGGCCCCGAGAATTTCGTACTTGTAGCAGTCGCCCTCGCCGATCCCCGGCAGGAAGATTTCCCAGACCCCGGTCGTACCCCGGCGCCGCATCGGCGCGCGGCGCCCGTCCCAGGCGTTGAAGGGCCCGACCACCGAGACACGCCGCGCATTCGGCGCCCAGACCGCGAAATGGGTACCCGCGACGCCCTCGTGGTTGCGGACATGGGCGCCCAGCACCTGCCAGATCCGGCGATGCGTGCCCTCGCCCAGAAGGTATTCGTCCAGCTCGCCGATCACCGGGCCGAAGCGGTAGGGATCGTCGAATTCCCAGGTCTGGCCGGTGCCGTCGCTGGCGCGCAGGCGGTAGCCGCCCTTGCCGGGCACCGCGCCGGTGAACAGGTCGGGCGCGTCGGTCCGGCGGGTCAGCGGATGGGCCTTGCCCTCGGCCAGCGCCTCCAGCGTCGCGGCGCCGGGCAGGAAGGCCGCCACGATCCGGCGGCGGCCGACCATATGCGGCCCCAGCACCGAAAACGGATCGTCATGCAGCCCCGCCTGCAGCCGCAGCGCATCCTCGCGGGCCGGAAACGGATCTTTCGCCGAGGCGGATCTTGCGGAACTCATACCCCGAAGCCTAAGACGGCCGGACCCAAATGCAACGGTCTCGTCATTCCGCGACCAGAGGCACGGTGCCCCAGATGTCGCCCATGTAGCCCCGGATCGTGCGATCCGACGAGAACCAGCCCGACCGCGCGGTGTTGCAGGCGGCCATCCGGTGCCAGACATCCGGATCGGCATAGGCCGCCTCGGCCCGGCGCTGGGCGTCCCAATAGGCGGTGAAATCGGAACAGACCAGGAAATAGTCCTGCCCGGTCAGGTTGGCGACGACCCCGCGATAGCGGTGCCGGTCCTTGGGCGAGAACGCGCCCTGGCTGATCGCCTTCAGCGCGCCGCCCAGACGCGGGTCGGCCTGGATCGCCAGCTTGGCGTGATCGGGCACGGCCCGGCGCGCCTCGACCTCGGCCGCGGTCATGCCGAACAGGAAGAAGTTGCGCGCCCCCACCCGTTCGCGGATCTCGACATTGGCGCCGTCGAGCGTGCCGATGGTCGGCGCCCCGTTCAGCGCGAATTTCATGTTGCCGGTGCCCGAAGCCTCCTTGCCGGCGGTCGAGATCTGTTCGGACAGATCCGCGGCCGGGATCAGCCGCTCGGCGAGGCTGACATTGTAGTTCGGCAGGAACAGCACCTTGAGATAGGGGCTGGTGACCGGATCGGCGTTCAGCACCTCGGCCACGTCATTGATCAGATGGATGATCTCCTTGGCAAAGACATAGCCGGGCGCGGCCTTGCCGGCGAAGATCTTGACCCGCGGCACCCAGCCCGCGCCCGGATTGGCCTTGATCTCGCGCCAGAGCGCGACGGTCTCGAGGATGTTCAGATGCTGGCGCTTGTATTCGTGGATGCGCTTGATCTGCACGTCGAACAGCGCCTCGGGATCGACCCGCACGCCCTGTTCGGCGGCCAGCCAGTCGGCGAAGTCTGCCTTGTTCTCGCGCTTGGCCTTGGCGTAGGCGTCGAGAAAGGCCGGATCGGACAGCGACGCCTCGAGCTTTTCAAGCTGTTCCAGATCGTCGACCCAGCCCTCGCCGATGGTCTCGGTGATCAGCCGGCTGAGGCGCGGGTTGGCCGACAGCACCCAGCGGCGCGGCGTGACGCCGTTCGTCTCGTTGACGATCCGGTCGGGATGCAGCCGGTGCAGCTCGGCGAAGACGGTTTCCTTCATCAGATCGGTATGGAGCGCCGAGACCCCGTTGACCTTGTGCGCCATGGTGAAGGCGATCTCGCCCATCTTGACCTCGCCATGCTCGCGCAGCGTGACCCGGCGGCCCGGCATCTCGGCGGCATGGGCCTCGTCGATCCGTTCGATCAGCTGCATGTGGCGCGGCAAGAGCCGGGTCATCAGATCCTCGGACCAGCGTTCCAGCGCCTCGGGCATCAAGGTGTGGTTGGTATAGCTGAGGCAGCCCCGCGCGGTGGCGATGGCCTCGTCCAGCGCCATGCCGCGTTCGTCATGCAAGAGCCGCACCAGTTCCGGCCCGGCAATCGCCGGATGGGTGTCGTTGAGCTGGATCGCGGCCTTCTTCGGCAGATCGGCCAGCGCGCCGCCCTCTTCCTCGAACCGGCGCAGGATGTCGCGCAGCGACGCGGCGGTGAAGAAGTATTCCTGCTTCAGCCGCAATTCCTTGCCCTGCCCGGTGGTGTCGTCGGGATAAAGCACGCGGCTGATGGTCCGCGCCGTCGCCTCGGGTTCGGCGGCGGCGGCATATTCGCCGCGATTGAACCGCGCCAGATCGAAGCCGTGGAGCGGCTGCGCCGACCACAGCCTGAGCGTATTGGCCCAGCGCCCCTTCCAGCCGATGATCGGCGTGTCGAAGGCCGCCGCGATCACCGCCTCGGCGCCGGTCCAGACCGCGCGGCCGTCCTTCTCGGTGACCTCGCCGCCAAAGCGGATTTCCTGGGCGACGTCGCGGCGTTCGAATTCCCAGGCATGGAACTGGCTCAGCCAGTCCTCGGGCTCCTCGACCTGACGGCCGTCCTGGAAGGACTGCCGGAACAGCCCGTTTTCATAGCGGATCCCGTAGCCGAAGGCGGGGCAGCCGATGGTGGCAAGCGATTCCATGAAGCAGGCCGCAAGCCGCCCGAGCCCGCCATTGCCCAGCGCCGCGTCGGGTTCGTTCTGCACCACCGCGTCAAGCTCGAGCCCCAGATCGGCCAGCGCGCCGCGGGCCTGATCCTCAAGCCGCAGGTTGACGATGGCGTCTTCCAGCAACCGGCCGATCAGGAATTCCATCGACAGGTAATAGACGCGCTTGGGCTGCGCCGCGCGGGTCGCGCTGTTGGCGGCGAACCAGCGGTCGACCAGCCGGTCGCGCACCGCCAGCGACAGGGCGATCCGCCAGTCGTGAAGGGTGGCATGGCCGGGATCGGTGCCCAGTTCGTAGGCGAGGTGACGCAGGATGGCATCGCGCAGGTCGGCGGCGGTCAAGAGAAGGCCTCCATCAGGGGATTGGACAGGTTGCGGTCCTGCCGCGATATGGAAGGAAAAGGGGCGCCGCTTCAAGCGCGAGTTCGCCAAAGACGTGCAAATGCCCTCTTCCGCGCCAGAGCGGCGCGCAGCCGACCCTTTTCCGGGCAGAGGCCGAAGCGGAGGGCTCAGGCCCCCTTCGGACGCCCGCTTGCGGTCCCGGCCTTGCGCGCGACGCGGCGCCGCAGAGGGCCGTGGCGTCACGGGCCGTCGCGGGGGATGGAGACGCCGTCAGGGGCCGGTATGGTAACGAGACCCGATGCCGGGTCCGGTCCCTGCACGCGGCCGGGTCCGGCGCCTGACGGCGATACGCGCCGCCGCCGGGACGGGAATGGCCATCATGGCGATGAGGCGAGATGCACGTCTTGGTTGAATCTAATTGATAAAATTTAATTGGAAGTTGAGTGAACCTGTGCGACACTCTGTGCGGTCGCAGCGAGACGTCCCGCACAGCCTGAAGCCGGGACCGGGTGGGTTGCGATGCGGCGCCCCCGTTCCGGGCGCCGCTGGGTCAGTACCGACCGGCGCGGGGTTCGCACGGGTCGGCAAATCTCTGGCGGGCCTGTCGCCCGCCGCCCCGACCAAGCCAGGCCCGAGGCGCGCATGCCGACAGGCTTTGAAACGCCAACCGACAGCACAGGCATCATTCCATTGAAGCACACCGCGATACGCAGCCTCGTGACCGGCGGCGCCGGGTTCATCGGCACCCATCTGTGCGAGGCGCTGCTGGCGAGGGGCCATCAGGTCATCTGCCTCGACAATTTCAGCACCGGGCGCGAAAGCAACATCGCACATCTGCGGGGCGATCCGGCCTTCACGCTGCTTTGCCGCGACGTGACGCAGGCGCTGCAGATCGAGGTGGACGAGATCTACAACCTCGCCTGCCCGGCCTCGCCCGCCCATTACGCCCGCGATCCGGTGCAGACCGTCAAGACGTCGGTTCTGGGCACGCTCAACCTGCTTGAACTGGCCCGCACCACCGGGGCGCGGCTGTTGCAGACCTCGACCTCCGAGGTCTATGGCGACCCGATCGTGCATCCCCAGACCGAGGACTACTGGGGCCATGTCAATCCGATCGGCCCCCGCGCCTGCTATGACGAGGGCAAGCGCTGCGCCGAGACGCTGATCTTCGACTTCCGCCGACTGTACGGCCTGCCGCTCAAGGTGGCGCGTCTCTTCAACGTCTATGGCCCGGGCATGAGCCCCGGTGACGGGCGGGTCGTGTCGAACTTCGCGATGCAGGCGCTTTCGGGAGAGCCGGTCACCATCTACGGCGACGGCCAACAGACCCGGTCTTTCTGCTTCGTTTCGGACATGATCCGGGCGCTGATTGCCTTCATGGCGACGCCGCCCGAGGTGACCGGGCCGCTCAACCTCGGTAATCCGGCCGAGATGCGGGTGCTCGACCTCGCCGAAACGGTGCTGCGGCTGACCGGGTCGCGGTCGGGGCTGGCTTTCCGCCCGCTGCCCTGCGACGACCCGGTGCAGCGCCGGCCCGACATCACCCGCGCCCGCAGGCTGCTGGGCTGGGCGCCGACGGTCGGGCTGGACGAGGGGCTGCGCGCCACGCTGGCCTATTTCGCCGGGCAGTGCGAGTTGCCCCCGATCCCCGCGCTGCGGCCGTTGCCGCCCGACCCGGTCGCGGCCGAAGCCCTGCGCGCAATCTGATCGGCAAGGACGCCAACCGGCAGGAACGCCCCGCGCGCGGAAAGTATCCCTGTTCCGGAAGGGGGCGTCGCCGCACCGCGCCCCGACCTGCCTGCCCGACGGGGCATTCAGTCTGCTTTGGCGCGAGTTTCCTTAAAATTGACGCAAAGTTGCGCTGATCTGGCTAGCGCTGGCGCGCGCCGCGCGGGCCGGCGCGACCGTCTTTCGCCGAGGTTTCCGTCATGTCCGCCGCCCCCCTGCCCGTCCGCACCGCCTTGGGTTTTGCCGCCAGACTGATGGCGCGGCTGCGCGCGCGCGCTCTGCGTTCAGGCTCCGGCCGGATCGAGATCGCGGCGGCGGCGGTGTCGATGGCGGTGCTGATGGGGCTGATGGGCACGATGACACTGGAGATCCGCGACCGCGAGGACCGGCTGCACGACCTGACCTCGGGCGCGGCGCAAACGGCCCTGGCCCGGTTGGAGACCGAACACAGCGCCCTGCAGAACGTGCTTTTTCTGGCGCGGCAGGACATGGTTCCGCCCGAACGGATCAGGCATCACATCGCCGCCTACCTCCGGCAGGCCGACCTTGTGACCCGGACTGCCCCCTATTCCGACCTCTTGCGCGATTTCGGATTGGGCGAGCAGATCCGGCACATCGACCGGGCAACCCGCCACATGGCCCGGATGGCCGCAGCCGACGATGCCGGGTTGCGCTCCCGCCTGCCCGGCCTCATCGACGAACTCGATGCCATACGAACGGATGTCCACGACCTGTCCTCGCAGGGCGCCGATCTCCTGATGCAGATCCACCTTCGGGCGCATGACCTGATCGACCGGCTCGAGAGCTCGCTGGCACTGATCGCCCTGGCGCTGATCTCGCTCTTGCTGGCCGGCATCGGCGCGCTGCTGCGCCTCGCACGGCAGATGCGCACCCGCAGCGCGTTGCTGCAGGCAAGCTCCTCCCGGCTCAATGCCGTGGTCATGACCGCGCTCGATGCGGTGATCGTGACCGATGAGGACGGGCGCGTGCTGGAATTCAACGCCGCCGCCGAACAGACCTTCGGCTATGCCCGCGACGAGGTCATCGGTCGCAGCGCCACCGATCTGTTGATCCCGCCCGACATGCACGACGCCCACAAGGCCACCCGGGCATACTACCGGGAGGCGCACCGGCGCGGCGAAGTCCAGAGCGGCCGGTTCGAGATGACCTTGCAACGCAAGACCGGCGAGCGGTTCGACGCCGAGCTCTCGGTGACCCATGGCGCCAGCGAGGACGGCCCGATTTCCGTCAGCTTCCTGCGCGACATTTCGGACCGCAAGGCCGCCGAGGCCGAACTGACCGCGGCGCGCGACCGGGCGCTCGCGGGCGAGAAGGCCAAGTCCCGGCTGGTTGCGGTGATGAGCCACGAGATGCGCACGCCGCTGAACGGGCTCCTTGGAACCATGGACCTGATGCAGCGCACACCGCTCGATGCCGAGCAGCGCCAGTATCTGGAGGTCATGGCCTGCTCGGGCGAGATCCTGCTGCACCATGTCGAGGACGCACTGGAAGCCTCGAGCCGGGATGCCGGGCGGTCCGAGGTCCGCAACGGGGCCTTCGACCTGCCCGCCAAGCTGAGGCACGTGGTCGCCATCCACCAGTCGCTGGCCAGGCTGCGCGACACCCGGCTGGTGCTGGACATCGCCCCCGGCCTCGAAGAGGTCCGCGGCGATGCGCTGCGGCTGCGCCAGATCCTGATCAACCTGATCTCGAACGCGGTCAAGTTCACCCGCGACGGCACGGTCACGATCTCGGCCGCGCGGGCCGCCGACGGCCGGGTCGAGATCCGCGTCGCCGATACCGGGATCGGCATCGCGCCCGAGGATCTGCCGCACATCTTCGACGAGTTCTTCACCGTCGACGCCACCTACGGGCGCGAGGCCGGCGGCACCGGGCTGGGGCTTGCCATCGTCGCCCGCCATGTGGGGCTGCTGGGCGGCGAAATCGCGGTCGACAGCCGCCCGGGCCGGGGCAGCGTCTTCACGCTGCGGCTGGATCTTCCCGAGACGCGGGCCGAGATCGCCCTGCCTCCCGCCCCGGCGGCCGCTTCGGGCCCGGCGCGGCCGCTCGACGTGCTGGTGGTCGAGGACAACCGCGTGAACCGCTTCGTCGCCCGCCGCCTGCTGGAAGGGCTCGGCCATCGCGTGACCGAGGCCGGAGACGGGATCGACGGCGTGGCGGCGGCCACGGCCCGGCACTACGACGTCATCCTGATGGATATCAGCATGCCCCGCCTCGACGGGGTCGAGGCTGCCCGGCGCATCCGCGCCGCGGGCGGCCCCCAGACCCGGATCGTCGCGATGACCGCGCATACCCTGCCCGCCGACCTGGCGCGGTTCCGCGCGGCCGGAATGGAGGAGGTCGCGCTCAAGCCGGTCTCGCGCAAGCGCCTGGCCGAGCTTCTGGGCGACACGTTCCCCGAGACCGCCGAAACGATCGCGCCCGACGGCTCTCGCCCGGCCGGACCCTGCCCGAACGCGCTGGACAAAACCGGTTCCGAGGCCCCGCCGCTGCTCCGCGCCGCCGGCTGAGCACCGAATCTCCGCGTTCCGCCGCGGCGGTGACGTCGCGCCCCCGGGCTGCGCACCGGCCGTGCCCAGCCGACAGCGCGACCGCGATATTCCTCTTTTCTTTCATACCCCTTCACGCGGTTTTGCGAGAATTGGAAAAATTCGTCGAAAAGACGACAAAAACCGGTATCATGTCCCCGAGCGTGTGGTCGTAGGGGGGTTTATGCGCTGCGTGCCGTTGGGGGACGGCTTGATTCAAGGATGCCGCGCGAAAACGCGACCCGGATTTCAGGGTTTCTTTCGCGCAATTCGACCAAGATCCGGAACCGCAGGGGTCGGACGTTTTCGTTCGGGCGGTCTTTTTTTGTCCTGAGTCCGTTTCCCTCGATCCGCAGCGGCTTTTCACAGCCGAAACCACAGCCAGTGTGAAGCGCGTTCGACGCAGACGGATGAAAAAGCCGCGCGCCGGGCCGCAGGTTGACGAGCCCGTTTTTTCAGGGCCAGCGAGGGACGGAAGCAATGACCTATTATTATGGACACTACCAGAAGCGTTACGAATGGACCGCCTATACCGAGGCCGATCTGCTGGCCTCGAACGACACCAACCTGTCCTGCGGCGACAGCTTCAAGATGCCCGCCTGCGCCACGGTGACGATGGCGACCTATGACGACGACAGCATCCTCTCGGGCGACGAGTATTGCGACGACAACGCCAGCGACTGGAGCGGCCAGGACGCCTATGTGAATGGCGGCCGCGTCGGCGCCCAGCTTTATGCCGAACAGTATCACGTGCTGCGCGGCTCGGACGGGCGGATCTATTACCTGATCGAGATCGAAGTCGAAGGCTATGACGCGCCCGGCAAGGGCGACGACTTCTTCACCTTCTATGGCGCGGTGCCGCCCGCCGGGGTGACGCTGACCGTGGTCCAGACCTGCAATGTCAGCGGCTGCATGATCGACTATGCCTGCCTCGGCGCGGGCTGCGTCGCACCGCCCAACACGCCGCCGACCTTCTCGAACGCGCCCGGCAACTGCATCACCATCGACGAGAACACCACCTTCGTCATCGACCTCGACGCGACCGACGCCGATGGCGATGCGCTGAGCTACGCGGTCGTCGGCGGCGCCGATGCGGCGCTCTTCAAGATCGACGCCGCGACCGGCCAGCTCGGCTTCATCGCCCCGCCCGATTACGAGGCCCCGGCCGATGCGGGCGGCGACAACACCTATGAGGTCCAGGTGCGGGTCTCGGACGGCAAGGGCGGCGAAGAGGTCAAGCTGCTGAAGGTCTGCGTCCAGGACGTCGCCGAGGGCGGTTCGGGCAGCTGCACGGTGATCGAGGCCGAGGACATGAGCCTGTGCGGCTACAAGGTCGAGGGCCGCTCGGATGCCTCGGACGGGGCGGGCATCATGCTGTGCGCGGGCTCGGGCTATGCCACGACGACCTTCCACGGCGGCACCGGAAGCTACGACCTTACGCTGACCTACATGGATGAAAGCGACGGCCGCGGCGCCATCGACGTCTATGTGAACGGCTCGACGGTCAAGACGATCTGGCTCAATGAAAACGGCGACGGCGACGGCGGCGTCGGCAGTTCCTCCTGGTCCAGCGTGACCATCGAGGATCTGTCACTGAAGGCCGGCGACAAGATCACCCTCAAGGGCTATGGCGATTGCGGTGAATTCGCCCGGATCGACAAGATCGAGATCTGCCAGCCCGCCTGCGAGCCCTGCGTGGTGATCGAGGCAGAGGACATGTGCGCCTACAACTTCGTCGCCGTCCGCGGCGCCGAGGCCTCGGGCGGCGAGCTGGTGCGGCTGGCCTGCGGCAACTGGGGGGCGCTTTCGACCAGCTTCAAGGGCTGCGACGGCACCTACGATCTGCGCGTCTTCGCGCAGGACGAGAATGACGGGCAGTCGACCCTCGTGATCAGGATCAACGGGCAGGAGGTGGGCACCATCCTTCTGGATGGCGATACCGACGGCGCAGGCGACGACAACGGCACCTTCACCGCCTTCAAGATCGAGAACCTCACCGTCCATGCCGGCGACAAGATCGAGATCTACGCCTGCGGCGACGATGGCGAATTCGTGCGGATCGACAAGATCCAGCTCTGCCAGGACGAAGAGCCGGTGCTCGGCGCGCTGGGCGATACGGTCTGGTACGACACCGACCGCGACGGCATCCAGGACGCGGGCGAGCTGGGCGCGGCGGGCGTGACCGTGACCCTTCTGAACGGCGACGGCAGCGCCACGGGCCGCAGCACCGTCACCGATGCCGATGGCAAGTACCTCTTCGACGGGCTCGAGGAGGGGCAGTACCGGGTGCAGTTCGACGGCGTGGCGGGCTATGACTTCACCACCGCCGACGCGGGCGACGATGCGCTCGACAGCGATGCCGACCCCGCGACCGGGCTCAGCCACATCATCGATCTTGGCGCGGGCGAAACCGACCTGACCATCGACGCGGGCCTCGTGACCAAGCTTGGCGCGCTGGGCGACACGGTCTGGTACGACACCGACCGCGACGGCCTCCAGGACGCGGGCGAGCTGGGCGCGGCGGGCGTTCTGGTGGCGCTTCTGAACGGCGATGGCAGCGCGACCGGGCGCACCACCGTGACCGATGCCGATGGCAAGTACCTCTTCGACGGGCTCGAGGCCGGTCAGTATCGGGTGCAGTTCGACGAGGTCGCTGGCTTCGACTTCACCACCGCCGACGCGGGCGACGACGCGCTCGACAGCGATGCCGACCCCGCGACCGGGCTCAGCCACATCATCGATCTTGGCGCGGGCGAGATCGACCTGACCATCGACGCGGGCCTGATCGAGGAGAACCGGACCCCCGAGCCCGAAGACGATGCCGGCCGCGGCTGCGCCGATACCGTGATCGTCGTCGACGTTCTGGGCAATGACAGCGATCCCGACGGCGACACGCTGACCATCACCGAAATCGACGGACAGGCGATTTCCGAAGGTCAGACCGTCTCGACCGCCGCGGGCGACGTGACGCTCGAAGGCGGAGTGCTGAAGGTGCTGGGCAACGCGAACGCCGCCATCGCCGCGCTCGACATCGGCGAACAGGCGACGGCGGGCTTCAGCTACACCGTCTCGGACGGCAATGGCGGCACCGCCTCGGCCAATGTCGAAATGACCTATTGCGGCGATGCCAACTCGCTGCAGTCGCTGATCGACAGCCTGCCCGAGACGGCCACCTATCAGGTGATCGCGGGCAACGAGGTCTCGCCGATCCAGGATTACGGCTATGACCTGCTGATCACCGGCACCGGCGACGACCGGCTCGACGGGATCGTGTTCGAGAAGGCCTATTGCCTCAGCTTCCAGACGGCGGTCGCAACCGATGGCAGCTTCGCCACCGCCCCCGAGCTGACCGGGAATATCGAAAGCGGCGAGGACGGCTCGGTCTTCGGCGCGACCCAGGTCGGACTGGCCAACGGGTTGGCCGCGGCCGACAATCTCGATCTGATCAACTGGATGATCGCCCAGGACTTCGAAGCCAATTCGGCCGGATCGGTCGATGGCAAGTTCTCGGGCTGGGAAGTCCAGCTGGCGATCTGGGAACTGACCGACACGCTGGACCCCGGGGTCTGGGGCACCGACAGCGTTTCGGATTTCGTGCTCGGGCTCGATCCCGCCTATGGTCAGAGCGCGGATGTGGATTTCCTCGTTCAGCAGGCGCTGGCCAATGGCGAGGGTTTCGTTGCCGGAGACGGCGACATCGCCTCGTTTATCGTCGATCCGGACCCGGTCACTCCGGAAAACGCGCAACCGTTCATCGTCGCCTTCGACTTCGACCAGAACGACTGCCTGTGCTGAACCGGGATACGACTGGCGAGGGCCGGGCAGCCGGCCTTCGACACCGGCGGGACATTCCGCCCAACCCGCAGGCCCCGGCCAACCGCCGACGGCCCTGTCATTTCTGAACCCAAGAGAGGGAGACGTTCCATGAAGACCATTCTGACTGCCCTTGCCGCCAGCATCGTCGCGACCGCAAGCCACGCCTCGAATTTCACCCCGCCGACGACGACGTCGGTGCCGGAAATCAGCGCCCTCGAAGGCACCGCCGCCATCGCCGCGCTGGTCGCCATCGTGTTCCTGGCCTGGGAGCGTCGCCGCCGCGCCGCCTGAGCGCCCGGACCGCCCTGGCCGGTTCTCCGGCCGCACGCGTGAGACCGGAAAGGCCCGCCTTGAGGCGGGCCTTTCTGCGCCGGGGGCACGGGGTCAGGCGGCGTCGCCCTGCCCCGGAGCGGTCTTGTCGGTCCCGGCCGCCTCGCCGGTTTCGGCCAGCGCCGCCAGCGCGCCCAGCGTCAGCGGTTTGATCGGCGGGCGGATGTGAAAATAGCCCGTCTCGTCCGGGCTCTGCCCCGTCGCCTCGGCCAGAATCTGGGTCACCGCAAGCCCGCAGACCCGCCCCTGACACGGCCCCATTCCGGCCCTAAGGAAACCCTTCAGCCGGTTCGGGCCGGGGCAACCCTGCGCGGCCGCCCGGCGGATCTCGCCCGCCGTCACCTCTTCGCAGCGGCAGACCATCGTCGTGTCGTCGGGCCGAAGCGCCTCGGCGAAGGGCGGATAGGCCGCATCCAGAAACGGCCGCACCGCCAGTTCGCGCCGCAGTTGCCGTCGCAGCGGTTTGGCGCGGCCGTCGCACTCCTCGTTGCCGATCCGGTCCAGGCCCTCTGCGATCCGAAGCGCGGCCAGCCGCCCCTGCAGCTCGGCCGCGCGGGCCCCGCCGATCCCGGCGCCGTCCCCCGCCACGAAAACGCCCTCGACCCCGCCCTCTGCCGACGCCGCCTCGCCCCAGGCATCGCAGACCGGCACGAAGCACTGCTGACGCGGCTCCCAGCGATGGTCGAGCCCCAGCGAGCGGGCCGCCTGCGGGTTCGGCACGACGCCGTGATGCAGGAAAACGGTGTCGCAGGGCAGCCGGTGCTGGGCACCGCCGCGGCGAAAGCGGACCGCCTCGGCCCGGTCCTCGCCCTCGATGGCGATCTCATGCGCGCCGACGATGCGCGGCACGCCTGCGCGCTGCAACACCCGCAGCAGCCGCCAGCCCTCGGTCATGTAGCCCCAGCCGCCGAAAAGCCCGCCCATATGCCGCAGCGCGCGGGCCAGATCGCCGCGGGTCTGGGTCTCGATCAGCGCGGCTGGGTTGATCCCGGCCCGCACCATCTGCACCGCGAAGAGGTACAAGAGCGGCCCGGTCCCCACCAGAACCGAGCGGCGCGGCACCAGCCCCGCCTGCTTCAGCAGGATCTGCCCGGCCCCGGCGGTCATCACACCGGGCAGCGTCCAGCCCGGCACCGGCATCGGCCGTTCCAGCGCACCGGTGGCCAGAAGCACCCGCCGCGCCCGCAACAGCCGCGCCTCCCCGGCCTGGGAATAGCAGATCGTGAAGCCCGGCTCGATCGCCCAGACCCCGGCGCCCCCCAGATGCGAGATGCGCGGATCGTCCAGCGCAGCTGTCAGGCGCCGCCCTTCGACGAAATCGGGTCCCAGAACGGCGCCGCGCATCGGGCCGACCCGGTCGACATCGCGATAGGCCTGCCCGCCCGGGCGCGGCTGGTCGTCGAACAGCGCGACCCGAAGCCCGAGCCCGGCCGCCTCGGCCGCCGCCGCCATGCCCGCCGGCCCCGAGCCGATGACGGCAAGGTCGGTCTCATGCATCGCCGGGCGCCCCCGGCCGGGTCAGGCGCATGCCCTCGGCCACTTCCAGCAGGCAGGCCTGCCGGGTTTCGCCCTCGACTTCGATCATGCAGTCGAAGCACGCCCCCATCATGCAATAGGGCGCGC
The DNA here is from genome assembly GCF_003053725.1 of Rhodovulum kholense. Classification (GTDB taxonomy): domain Bacteria; phylum Pseudomonadota; class Alphaproteobacteria; order Rhodobacterales; family Rhodobacteraceae; genus Rhodovulum; species Rhodovulum kholense. The sequence continues at coordinate 226,343 of NZ_QAYC01000005.1, read as the reverse complement.
GCGGCGCCCCCGAACAGGCGGTGCCGCGGAAGGTGTTCACGCCCGCCCCCAGCAGGGCCGCGGCCAGGTTCGCGCCGCGCGGCAGGTGCAGCGGCGCCCCGTCCAGCCAGACCCGCACCCGCGGGCCGGGTGCCTCAAGCGACAGGAAGGTTGAAACGGTCTTCACGGAATACCTCCAGATTGGGGGCCGCATCGGTCCCCTCGAGCCAGTCGGGCAGAAACCGCGCATGGGCCGCCGCCAGCGTGATGCCGGAATGACAGGTCACAAGATAAGCCCCGGGCATCGCGGCGCTTTCCTGATAGATCGGCAGCCCGTCCGGGCTCATCACCCGAAGCGCGCCCCAGCTGCGCAAGAGCTGGACCCGTGCCAGCGGGGGAAAGGCCGCCACCGCATCGGCGGCCAGCCGGGCCAGACCGGACCGGGTCACGCCGTCGTCAAAGCCCACCTCTTCGTTGGTGGCCCCGATCTGGATGCCGCCCTCGGGCACCTGCCGGGCGAACACCGAAGGCCGGTTCAGAAGCCGGGGCAGCTTTTCGGTGATCAGCACCTGGCCGCGCTGCGGCCGCACGGGGGCGCGAAACCCGAAGGCAGGCCCCAGCCGCGCCGCGCCAAGTCCGGCGGCCAGCACCACCTTGCCCGCCTCGAGGACGGTGCCGTCGGCGCAGGTCAGCCGGAAGGCCCCGTTGCGGGTGACCCCGGTCACCTGCCGGCCGGTCAGCACCCTGCCGCCCGCGCGCCGAACCGCCTCGCTCAGCGCGGCCAGCAGTCCCAGCGGATCGGCATGGCCGTCCTGGCGGTGCAGGATCGCCCCGGCCACGCGCGGCCCGATCGCGGGTTCTTCCCGTCGCAGCGCGGCAGTGTCGAGGATCTCGAACGGATAGTCGCCGCCAAGCGCGGCCCTCAGCGTCTCGTAGCGCGCGGCCGTGGTCTCGAGCCCCGCTTCGGTAAACTGGATGTCGTAGCCGCCTTTTTGCTCGACCCAGACCGACCGGCCGGCCGCAAGGGCCAGATCGGCCGCGAATCCGCCCCAGGCCGCGGCCGAGCGTTGCGTCCAGCGGGCATAGCGCGGCTCGGTCAGGCCCTTGCCCTGCACCCAGATCAGGCCGAAATTGCCGCGGCTGGCACTGAGCGCCGCGTCGCCGCCGTCGATCACCGTGACACGACGCCCCCGGAGCAGCAGTCCCCAGGCGACCGAAAGGCCGACGACTCCGCCGCCTATGATGGCGTATTCGCTGTCCATCCTAGCCCTTTCGTGCCCGTCCCCAGCGGGGCACGGCGTGGCCTCCCTCGGTCCCGGATAGCCGGATTCTGACCCGCCGTCGAGCGACCCGGGCCGGTGACGGCATTTCCCAGCCGGCCCTGCGCGACTCTGCCTGACCCTGCGCCCGGCATGCGCGAATTCTGGGCCTCTTCGGGATCGCGCCCCGGCGCCGGCCGGCCGGCTCAGGAGTGCGGCTTTCCGGTCCCGATCCGGCCGCCGGGATCGGGATAGCGGTAGATCCGGCCCTCGAAATTGCGCAACAGCAGGTCGTCGCCGTCGCGCCCCTCGACATGGTCGGGCACCAGCGCCACCTTGCCGCCGCCACCGGGCGCGTCGATGATGAACTGCGGCACCGCATAACCGGTCAGATGGCCGCGCAACCCGTCGATGAGGTCCAGCCCGGTCTCGACCGGGGTGCGGAACTGGCCCGAGCCGGTGATCGGGTCGCATTGCAGCAGGTAATAGGGCCGGACCCGCCGCCGCAGAAGCTCGCGGTAAAGCGTCCGCAGCGTCTCGACGTTGTCGTTGATGCCCTTCAGCAGCACGGTCTGCGCGCCGAGCGGAAGGCCCGCATCGGCCAGCCGGGTCAGCGCCTCGGTCGCCTCGGGGGTCAGTTCGGCGGGATGGGTGCAATGCACCGACATCCACAGCGGATGGTGCTTGCGCAGCATCCGCGTCAGCGCCCGGGTGATCCGCATCGGCAGCACCAGAGGCACCTTGGTGCCGATCCGGATGAACTCGACATGCGGGATCGCGCGCAGCCGCCCCAGAAGATAGTCCAGCTTGTCATCCGACAGCGTCAGCGGATCGCCGCCCGACACCAGCACGTCGCGGATCTGCGGCGTGGCCTCGATATAGGCGAAGGCGCGCTCCCAGTGGCGGGCCGAGATCTGCTGTTCGCCCCCGGTCTGGCCGACCATCCGCGAGCGCGTGCAATAGCGGCAATAGGTCGAACAGGTGCCGGTGGCCAGAAACAGGGCGCGGTCGGGATAGCGGTGCACGAGCCCCGGCACGGCGCTGGCCGGGTCCTCGCCCAGCGGGTCGTCGGATTCGCCCGGCAGGCGCAGATATTCCTGCCCGACCGGAATATGGGTGCGCCGCAGCGGCTCGGCCGGATCGTCGGCTCCCATCAGGCTGGCATAATAGGGTGTGATCCCGACCGGCAGCCCGCCCTTGTGCCGAGCGACCGCGGCCCGTTCGTCCCCGGAGAGGCGAAACACCCGTTCGAGCCCGTCAAGCGACCGGATCCGGGCGCGCAGCTGCCAGCGCCAGTCGCTCCACTCGGCCGCGGTCGCCTCGGGAAAGACCCGGCGCCGGAAGGCCCGCGCCTCGGGGCTCGACGGGAAGCCCGGCCGCCGCGCGGACGCGGCAGACGGAGCGGCGGGCGAAGCGGCGGGCGGGACCGCATCGCGGGAACCGACCCCGCCGTCGCGGGCGGTCGATGCATCGGAAAGGAGGTCTTCGGTCATCGCAGGCAGGGTCCGATGGGAAGCGGGCCGTCGCGCGTCGGTCGTCCGCGCGCTCGTATACCCCGAGGTCGGCTGGATGACGCCAAACGCACCCGAGTTCAATGGTCGCGCGGGCGGAATTCCGCCCGTCCCGCCGCAAGTATCCGGGAAAACGCCGCGACGTTGTCATATTTGCGACCCATTTCACGATTGACGCGCCGCGTCAGGCCGATAATTGTTTCGAATAATGGAACGGTTGTTCCGCTTTTCTGGAACTGGTGGAATGACGATACTGGAGAATGCGGCACTGGTGCTGCGCTGTTTCGGCAATAACTGCACCGACCTGACGGTGTCAGAGGTGTCCGAACGGCTGGGGTTGCCGAAGGCCTCGGCCTCGCGCCTGCTGAAGTCGATGCGCGAGACCGGGATGCTCGAAGAGATCGGCGGCAGCCGCCGCCACCGGCCGGGCCGCATGATGCTGAACCTCTCGGCCGCGTTCCGCTATTCCTCGGGCGTGATCGGGAGGGCCCGGGCCGCCGTCCATGAGCTGAGCCAGGCCTTCGGCCATACCGGCTATGTGTCGATCCGCGACGGCCGCCAGGTTCTGGCCATCGCCGATTTCGAGGGCACGAACGCGCTGCGCGTCGGCGCCAGCGTCGGCAACAAGCTTCCGGCCGAGCGTTGTGCCACCGGGCGCAGCCTGCTGGCGCGGCTGGCCCCGGCCGAGGTTGCCCTGCTTTATCCCGACGGCCCCGTCGCCGAACGGCTTGCGTCCCAGCTCGAAAGGATCCGCCGCACCGGCTATTCCTTCTCGTCTCAGGAAACCACGCCCGGGGTCGACGGGCTGGCCGTCGCGGTGGGCGATCCGGTGACGTCGGAGGCGGTCAGCCTCTGCCTGGTCTATCCGCATAATCTGGTCTCGGAAGCCGAACGCAACACCATGATCGACGCGATGCTCGACAGCGCCGGAGGCATCGCCGAAGCGGTGGGCGATCCGCTGTTCCGCGCGGCCGAACGCAGGGTTCCCGCGTAAGCTGGCGGCCAGACATCCGGGCTTTGACCAGTTTTTTTCAAGGCCTCATCCTGCGGCGCGGCACGATCCCGCCGAAGTGCGGACGCGCCCCGCCGACCCGATGCGGCGTTGCGCCCGAGATCGCCGCGACATCGTGCCACGGCAGATCTGCCGTGTCGTTTGAGATGAAGGTGACGCAGCGGTCGCCTATCCAGACCGCGAAAGATCGACGTCGCAAAACGAGACCCGGAACGGGCGCGTTCAACTCGGAGACCACATCATGACCGACCCGTTTCGCGCGCTCAACCGGCGCGACCTGTTCCTGCTGGCCGGAGCGGGGGTTGCCGGGGCTGCCCTGCCAGGCCGCCTTCGCGCCCAGGCGCCCCGGGTTCTGGTGATCGCCTCGGGGCAGGATTTTCCCAATCTCGACCCGCACACCGCAACCGGCTATGCCCCCGCCTTCTTCATGCGCAATGTCTACGATCCGCTGCTGCGCGTCTCGGGCAATCCGCCCCGTCCGGTGCCGGGACTCGCCCGCAGCTGGGACAGCTCGGCCGACGGGATGACGCATGAGTTCCACCTGGACCCGGCGGCGCGGTTTCACTCCGGCGCCCCGGTGACCGCCGAGGACGTGGTCTATTCCTTCGCGAGGGCACTGCGTCTGGCCAAGGGCAATTCCTGGATGCTGCGGGGCATCCTCACCCCCGGGGGGCTCGAGGCGGTCGACCCGGCGACGGTGCGAATGACCCTGGCCGCGCCCTTCGCCGCCTTCCTGCAGGTGCTGCCCTGGTTCCCGGTGGTCGAGAAGGCCGCGGTCGAGGCGCATCTGGGCGAGGATGACGGCCAGAGCTGGCTGATGACGCAGACCGCGGGCTCGGGTCCCTTCGCGCTGAAGCAGGCCCAGCCCGGCGCGCTTTACCGCTTTGTCCGGGCCCCGACCGCCTGGCAGGGCGGCGGCGGCAATCTCGACGGCGTGATCTGGCGCATCGCCCGGGAGGGTGCAACCGAGCGGCTGTTGCTGCAACGGGGCGAGATCAATGTCGCGCTGGACCTGACCTCGGAGGACATGGACGCGCTGGAAGGCGCGCCGGGCGTGGTGCGGGTGATCCAACCAGAATACCGCACCTTCACGATCAAGATGAACACCCGCCGCGGCCCGCTGGCCGATATCAACATGCGCCGCGCGATTTCCCATGCGCTCGATTACGACGCGCTGCGCGATACCGCCGGGTATGCCGATCTGATGGTCGGCCCGTTGCCCCTGGGCATCCTGGGGCACGACCCGGACCTGGCGGTGCCCCGCCACGACCCCGACGCCGCCCGTGCCCATCTGGCGCGGACCGCGACGCCCGAGGGCGGGATCTCGCTGAAGATCGTCTATTCCGCCAATCTCGAACAGCAACGGCGCTATGCGCTGGTGCTGCTGGACAGCCTCAGGGCGCTGAACATAACGCTTGAAATCCAGCCGATGCGCTGGCCCGAAATGATCGCCGCCTGCGCCAGCCCCGATACACTGCCGGACTTCTTCCCGGTCTATCAGACTGCGAATTACGGCGACCCGGACAATTTCGCCTATGCCGCCTATCATTCGGCCTCGAACGGCAACTGGCAGAACCCGGTCTTTGCCGACCCCGAAGTCGACCGGCTGATCGAGGCGGGCCGCACCGAAACCGACATCGAGGCCCGCAAGGCGATCTATGGCGACTTCCAGCGCAAGGTGGTCGCCGATGCGCCCGATCTCTTCGGGGTGCAGGAGCGGCGCAAGCTCGGCTTCCGCGACGCGGTGCAGGGCCATGTCTTCACACCGGTCGCCGCGAATGCCATCGAGTGCTGGCCGCTGTCGCTGGTCTGAGCCCGGACGCGCCCGCCCCCCCCGCCCCGGGCGCATCTGGCGACCGGGGTCCGCCGACGGCCTCTTTGCCCCGAGACCCGCTGAATGCTTCGCTTTCTTTTTCGCCGCCTTCTGATGCTGGGTCCGGTGCTGGTCGGGCTGACGGCGATCATGTTCGTCATTGCCCGGCTGCTGCCCGGCGACCCGGTGGGGCTGGCCGCGGGCCCCAACGCGACGCTGGCCGAACGCGCGGCGCTGGCGCAGGAATTCGGGCTCGACCGGCCGGTCTGGGACCAGTACCTGAGCTATGTCGCGGGGCTGGCCCGGGGCGATCTGGGGCGCTCGCTGATGACCCGGCGCCCGGTCGCCGAAGACATCGCCATCTATCTGCCCGCGACGCTGGAACTGGTGCTGGCGGCGATGGCGCTGGCCATCGCGCTGGGGCTGCCGCTGGGGCTTCTGACCGCGCTCTGGCAGAACCGCTGGCCCGACCGGCTTGGCCAGGTGCTGGCCATCGGCGCGATCTCGATGCCGCGGTTCTTTCTGGGGCTGCTGCTGCAACTGGTCTTCGCGATCTGGCTGATGTGGCTGCCGCTGGGCGGGCAATTGCCCGTCGTGACCCTGCCGCCGCCCCGGGTGACGGGGCTCGTCACCCTCGACGCGGCGCTGGCAGGCGACTGGGCCACGCTGGGTGCTGCCTGCCGCCATCTCGCGCTGCCCGCGCTGGCGCTGTCGTTGTCGCCGCTGGCGGCGATCCTGCGGATGATGCGCGCCTCGGCGATCGAGGTCATGGCGCAGGATTATGTGACCGCCGCCCGCGCGCTGGGCCTGCCGCGCCGCAAGATCCTGATCAAGACCATCGGCCGCAACGCGGTCTCGGCCACGCTGACGGTGATCGGGCTCTATTTCGGCTGGCTGCTGGGCGGCACCGTGCTGGTCGAGACGGTCTTCGACTGGCCCGGGCTCGGGCTTTACGCCACCCGCGCCATCCTCAGCCAGGACATGATGCCGGTGATCGGGGTGGCGCTGGTCACCGGGCTGATCTTCGTCGCGGTCAATCTGGCGGTCGACCTGGCCTACGGGCTGATCGACCCCCGGGTGCGCTACGAATGACGGCCGGGACCCGCCCGCCGAGGCCCGCCGCCCGCCGCCCGCGCGCCCTGCGCCGCTTCGGGCGGAACCGGCTGTCGCTGCTGGGCGCGGGGCTCGTGGCGCTGGTGCTGGCCCTCGCCCTTTTCGGCCCGCTTCTCGCGCCCTATCCCGCCCATGTCGCGGGCGGCATCGACACCGCCGCCCGGTTTCAGCCGCCCTCGGCCGCCCATCCCTTCGGCACCAACGAGCTGGGCCAGGACGTGCTGTCGCTGACGCTTGCGGGCGCCCGGGCCTCGGTGCTGGCAGGCTTTTCCGTGGTGCTGATCGGCGGCACCACCGGCATTCTGATCGGCGGCATCGCCGGATTTCTCGGCGGCTGGATCGACGAGATCCTGATGCGGCTGACCGACCTCATGCTGATCGTTCCGAACCTGATCCTTGCCATGACCGTAGCGGCCGTGCTGGGGCCGGGGTTCCAGAACATGGTGCTGGCGCTGGCGCTGGGCTGGTGGCCGGGCTACGCGCGGCTCCTGCGTGGCGAGGTGCTGGCCGCGCGCGAGCGCCCCCATGTCACCGCCGCCCGCGCGATGGGCGCCTCGCAAGCGCGGGTGCTGGTCCGCCACATCCTGCCCGATTGCGTCTCGCCGGTGATCGTCAAGATGTCGCTCGACATGGGCTTTGCGATCCTGATGGTGGCCGGGCTTGGCTTCATCGGCATCGGGGTGCGGCCGCCGGTGCCGGAATGGGGCACGATGCTGGCCACGGCGCGGGCCTACATGCCCGACATGTGGTGGGTGGCGATGGCCCCGGGCCTTGCGATCTTCGTCGCGGTCTTCGGCTTCAACCTCTTGGGCGACGGGCTGCGCGACAGCCTCGATCCGCGCGGAGGCCGCTGATGCCTCCGCTGCTGGAAATCCGCGACCTGCATCTGACGATGGCGACCCGCGACGGCCCGGTGCAGGTGCTGAACGGCGTCGCCCTCCGGATCGCGCGGGGCGAGATCTGGGGTCTGGTGGGCGAATCCGGCTGCGGCAAGACGCTGACCGGGCTGTCCGTCGCGCGCCTGGTGCCCTGCCCGCCCGCGCAGTATCCGGCGGGCGAGGTGCGGCTGGACGGCGAGGACCTGATGGCGCTGTCCGAACCCCGGATGCGCGCGCTGCGCGGCCGCCGGATCGGGATGATCCTGCAGGACCCCGCCACCAGCCTGAACCCGACGATGCGGATCGGCGATCAGCTGGCGGACGTGGCGCTGGCCGCGGCCCGCCACGATCCCGCGCTGCTGGGCCCCGGCCCCGCCCGGACGGCCGCCCGGGCGCTGGCGGCCACGATGCTCGACCGGGTCGGGATCGCCTCGGCGCGCCAGAGGCTGAGCGCCTGGCCGCACGAATTCTCGGGCGGGATGCGGCAGCGGGTGCTGATCGCCATGGCGCTGATCGGCGCGCCCGACCTGCTGATCGCCGACGAGCCCACATCGGCGCTCGACCTGCCCGTTCAGGCGCAGATCCTCGCGCTGATGCAGGGCATGGCGGCCGATCGCGGCCTCGGCATGATCCTGATCACCCACAGCATGGGCGTGGTGGCCCGGGCCTGCAGCCATGTCGCGGTGATGTATGCGGGCAGCATCGTCGAGACCGGCCCGGTCGTCGAGGTGCTGGACCGCCCGGCCCATCCCTATACCCGCGCGCTGATGGCCGCAGTTCCGGGGCGGCACACCCCGCGCGGCACGCTGAGCGCCCTGCCCGGCACCGTGCCCGACCTCCTGGCCCCGCCCCCGGCTGTCGCTTCGCGCCCCGCTGCCCCGGGACGGCCCCCGCCTGCCGCGCCGCCCGGCCCCCGCTGCGCCCCCTTGGCGCGGGCCATGCCGTCGCCTGCGCCCATGCGGACGGGCCCACCCATGGCTGATCCGCCGCTTCTGGAGCTGCGCGGCGTCTCGCGCCTCTACCGGCCGCGCCGCAGCCTGCTGGCCCGCAGCCCCGAGGTGGTGGCGCTCGATGGCGTCAACCTGCGGATCGCCCGGGGCGAAAGCCTCGGGATCGTCGGCGAAAGCGGTGCGGGCAAGTCCACCCTGACCCGCGTCATCCTGCGGCTCGAGCGCCCCGATGCGGGCCAGATCCTCTATCGCGGCGCCGATGTGGCCCGGTTCGGGCCGGGCGCGCTGCGCGCCTTCCGCGCCCGGGTTCAGATCGTGTTCCAGGACCCGCAGGCCGCGCTGAACCCGCGCATGACCGCCGAAGAGATCGTGACCGAGCCGATGCTGGTGCATCGCGACACCGTCGGGCTCGACCGGCGCGGACGGCGCGCGCGGGTGGCCGAGCTGATCGAGACGGTCGGGCTGAGGCCCGATCACCTGCGCCGGTTTCCCCACGAGCTGTCCGGCGGCCAGCGCCAGCGGATCGGGATCGCCCGCGCGCTGGCGGCGGGGCCCGAGCTGTTGCTGCTGGACGAGCCCACCTCGGCGCTCGACGTCTCGGCGCAGGCTCAGGTGCTGAACCTGCTGATCGAGCTGCAGGACCGGCTGGGCGTCGGCTATCTGTTCATCAGCCACGATCTGGCCGTGGTGCGTTACCTCTGCGACCGGATCGCGCTGATCCGTCAGGGACGTCTGGTCGAGGAAGGACCGGCCGCGCAGATCTTCGACGCTCCCCGCACCGCCTTTGCCCGGAGGCTGATCGACGCGACCCCCGACCTCGGAGTCCCCTTGCGGTCCGCCGGCAGGACGGCCGGGACCGACTGAGACCTCCGGCCCCCCGGGTCGCCCCCAGCCCCGGACCGCGGCCGGGCCTCTTCCCGCTGACATGGGCGATTCCCGGGGGCGACGCCCCGCCTCGCGCCCCGCGCGCGGCAGGGCTTTTGGGCCCCAAGGCATGAGAAACCGGTCGCTTTGCACAATTCGCAGGCACATCCCGGTGACACCGCGCGGTCCGGCGTCACAACGCCGTTACGCAAAGCCTTTAGTCACCGCCCCAAGGGCCACCGCATCTGCGGGGCTTGTCAGGTGGCAAACGCCATATATAGTCAAACGCAAGGAAAGGGGCGGGCACGTCCCGTCTCGGGGCCGGGCAGGCAGACGGGGCAGAGGCTGAGTCTCACCATGGATGGCGATTTCAGAACTTCGTTCGTGCGGGAGCCAGGCTCCCTCAAGCATCATCCGGCGCTGGTCCTGAACGCCGATTACCGCCCGTTGTCCTACTATCCGCTGTCGCTCTGGCCCTGGCAGGAGGCGGTCAAGGCGGCCTTCCTCGACCGGGTCGACATCGTGGCCGAATACGACAAGGTCGTCCGAAGTCCGACCCGGACGATCCGAATACCCTCTGTCGTCGTGCTGAAAGATTTCGTCAAACCGCAGAAGCGCGTGGCCTTCACGCGCTTCAATCTTTTTCTGAGGGACGAATTCAGCTGCCAGTATTGCGGCTGCAAGGGCGATCTGACCTTCGACCATGTGGTGCCCCGCGCCCGGGGCGGCATCACCAGCTGGGAAAACGTCGTCGCCGCCTGTTCGCGCTGCAACCTCCGGAAGGGCTCGAAAAGCCTGCGCCAGGCGGGCATGGCGCTTCGCCGCGCCCCGCGCCGTCCCCAGGCGACCGAGCTGCGCGATGTCGGCCGCAAGTTTCCCCCGAACTACCTGCATGACAGCTGGCTCGACTTCCTCTACTGGGACGCCGAACTGGAAGCCTGACCCGTCGTCGGCACGGCGCGTGCTGTAAAGGGAAGGATAGCTTCCACCAAAGGGCGGGGTCTGCGTTCCTGATGGAAGCATCGATTTGACCACCCTCGGTTTCGTTGGTCGTTTTGCTTGCATCGGACCTCCAGCGCTGCAAGCTCACTGGATTGCGCGGCGGCAGACCTGTTCACGTCTTTTACGATCTTGATGATCTCTGCTGCCTGATCAGGCCCGAAAAGCCCCGCGATCCCGATCTCGTGGATGTCGGTAAAGGGGTTTTCGCAGAAGGCGCCGGGATCGATGAGGCCGTTCTTGCAGAGGCTGTCGATGATCAGGTCCAGGACGGTGCTCTAGCTTGCGGTCAGTTGGTTGTCGGAAACGAAACGACCAAAGCACGTCTTGGCGGCCGCCCTGTCGAAGCCCGTGAGTGATCTCAGGAACATTCGTAGAGGCCATGGCAAGAACGGGCGCTCTCGGCGTGGTGCCACCGTCGGGCGCCGGGACGCGCCGAGCGCGCGCCCGGTTCGAACGGGTCGGCGCGCTCCGGAGCGCGGTCGCACAGAGGATCGACGACCGGCCCCGATTCGAGGCCTCACCGGCATCGGCCGCAGCCATGAGAGGCGTATGACCGGCGCGGGCAAAAGGAGCCGCGCAGGAGTTGAACATCGCCAGCCGCGAGGCCATGACGGAGCTCGTATGAGTTCCCCCGGCCGATGCGGCATTCATCCGGATTTCGGGGCGCTGAGTAAAAGGTTCGCCCCGGATGCACCGACTTCTGCCCCTGCTGTTGCTGAGCCTCGCGCTCCTGACCTGCACGCCGGTCGCGCCGGCCCCCGAGCCCACGGTCGCACCCTATACCCGCGCGGCCTTCGGCCCGGGCTGGGCCGATCCGGATGGCGATTGCCTCGACACCCGGGCCGAGCTGCTGGCGGAACTTTCCACCGTACCGGTGACCCTCGCGCCCTCCAGCTGCTCGGTGCGCCACGGCCGCTGGATCGCGCCCTACACAGGCAAGGTGGTGACCGAGGCCGGGGATCTCGACATCGATCACATCGTGCCGCTGCGCTATGCGTGGGGCCATGGCGCCGCCAGCTGGTCGGCCGAGAAGCGCGCCCGCTTCGCCCTCGATCCCGTCAATCTGTTGCCCGTGACCGCCTCGGCGAACCGTTCGAAGGGCGCGCGGGGGCCGCTGGAATGGCTGCCGCCCGATCCCGGCTTCCAATGCCAGTATGTCCTGCGGTTCCGGCGGATCGCCAGGGCCTACGGGCTGGCGCATACCGCCGCGGAAGAGCGGGATCTGGTGGCGCTGACCGGGCAGGTCTGCGGGGCGTAAAAACGACCGGACATGGTTGCGTCCCAGAGCCTGCCGAGGGGTCCCGCGCGGCGTGGAGCGGCGGTGGCTCTTCGAGCTTTCAGAGGTTCCGGAGGTTTCGGACGAGGGCAGCGAACAGCGACCCGTCCGTCGCATCATCCGGCCCACGCCAGCGACGTCGGATCAACCCGAGGCTCCGTTTCAGGTCGGTGACGCGCATCTCCTGCCTTTTCGCTTGTCGCGGGACAGCTTGCAGGCCCGGGTCCTTCGGCATTCGCGGGCGATGTCGCGGGCCTTTTCGTGAGGCTCGCGGCTGACGTATCGCGTCTCGGACTTCGGGCAACCCACCTCCCCGGATGGACAGGCCCGGCAGCCGCCCCTCAAGGCGCGGCGTGTCCCCCGCCCCCCAATCCTTGCCCCGGTCCGGGTCGGAGCAATTGCGGCTGAACTGCCTGAACGCATGCTCCTCTCCGGGCCAGTCCTGCCGGCCGCGGCAATGATCGCGCGGATCGTCCGATCCGGATCGGCGGCGGGCAAGGTGCCTGTCACCGGGCCGATCGTCGGACAGCACCCCTGACCGTGGCGCCAGACACATGCAAGCCATGGGCGAGATGGAGGGGGAAAGGCGCCCATGCGCCTCAAAACGGCTTTCTGCACCACCGCCCCTGAACGGCATCGAGATTTTTGTTGCAAATGACTTGCAACTGCATAGATCAGAGATCAGCGACCCGACACGCGGAGCCGACGATGAGACCGATCACCGCTTGCCTGCTGACCGCCTGTGCGGCCGCAGCCCTGAGTTCCAGCGCGGCCCTGGCGGCGGAAAAGCTGAAGGTCGTCACCAGCTTCACGGTACTGGCCGACATGGCGCAGAACGTGGCGGGCGAGGCGGCCGAGGTCGTCTCGATCACCAAGCCAGGGGCCGAGATCCACGGCTATGAACCCACGCCGCGCGACATCGTGCGCGCCTCGGATGCCGATCTGATCCTGTGGAACGGGCTGAACCTGGAACTCTGGTTCGAACAGTTCCTGGCCAATCTGGGCGATGTGCCCTCGGCCACGCTGAGCGCGGGGATCGACACGATCCCGATTGCCGCGGGCGCCTATGAGGGCAACCCCAATCCGCATGCCTGGATGGGGCTTGAAACCGCGCTGGTCTATGTCGACAACATCGCCCGGGCGCTGGCAGCCCGCGATCCGGACAATGCCGCGACCTATGCCGCGAATGCGGCGGCCTACAAGGACCGCCTGCGCGCCACCATCGAGCCCCTGAAAGCCGAGATCGCCCGCATCCCCGAGGACAAGCGCTGGCTGGTGACCTGCGAGGGCGCGTTCAGCTACCTGGCGCGCGATTTCGGCCTCCGGGAACTGTATCTCTGGCCGATGAACGCCGACCAGATGGGCACGCCGCAGCAGGTGCGCGCGGTGATCGACGGGATCCGGGCGCACGACATTCCGGTGGTCTTCTGCGAAAGCACGGTGAACGCCGATCCCGCGACGCAGGTGGCGCGCGAGACCGGGGCGGCCTTTGGCGGGGTGCTCTATGTCGACAGTCTCAGCGATCCGACGGGGCCGGTGCCAACCTATCTGGACCTCTTGCGCGTGACCTCGGAAACCGTGGCGACCGGCCTGATCGAGGCGACGGCCACGAACTGACGCCCAGCGCGGCCTTGGAAAGGACGACAATGCTGCACCGCCCGACCGCCGACGACGCGACGACCACCGATGCCGATCCGGGAAAAGGTCCGGGGGCAGGTCCGGGCACCGATCCGGGCGCGGGTCCCGAAAGCGGCATTCTCGCGCGCGGCGTCACCGTGACCTACCGCAACGGCCATACCGCGCTGCATGACGTGAGCTTCGCCATCCCGCGCGGCACGATCACCGCGCTGGTGGGCGTGAACGGCGCCGGGAAATCGACGCTTTTCAAGGCGATCATGGGCTTCGTGCCGGTCGCGACGGGCGAGATCCGGCTGCTGGGGCTGGAGGTGCGCGAGGCGCTGAGGCGCAATCTGGTGGCCTATGTCCCGCAGGCCGAGGAGGTCGACTGGTCCTTCCCGGTGCTGGTCGAGGATGTGGTGATGATGGGCCGCTACGGCCATATGGGCTTTCTGCGGCGTCCGCGCGCGGCGGACCGGGCCGCGGTCGACCGCGCGCTGGGCCGCGTCGGCATGGAGGCGTTTCGCCACCGCCAGATCGGCGAGCTGTCGGGCGGCCAGAAAAAGCGGGTCTTTCTGGCCCGCGCCCTGGCGCAGGACGGCCGGGTGATCCTGCTGGACGAGCCCTTCACCGGCGTCGATGTCAAGACCGAGGAGCAGATCGTGGCGCTGCTGCGCGCGCTGCGGGACGAGGGCCGGGTGATGCTGGTCTCGACCCACAATCTGGGCTCGGTGCCCGAATTCTGCGACCGGACGGTGCTGGTGCGGGGCACGGTGCTGGCGGCGGGGCCGACCGCGACGACCTTCACACGTGCCAACCTCGAACGCGCCTTCGGCGGCGTGCTGCGCCAGTTCACCCTGGGCGGCTCCAAGCTGCACGATGACGACGACCCGCGCCAGATCTCGATCCTGACCGACGACGAACGCCCGCTGGTGCAATATGGCGACCGCACCCAAGACCGCGAGGGCGCGCAATGAGCCTGCTCGAGCCCTTCGCCTATGGCTACATGACCAACGCGATGTGGGTCTCGGCGCTGGTGGGGGCGGTCTGCGCCTTCCTGTCGGCCTATCTGATGCTGAAGGGCTGGTCGCTGATCGGCGACGCGCTGTCCCATTCTGTCGTCCCGGGGGTCGCGGGCGCCTACATGCTGGGCCTGCCCTTCGCGCTGGGGGCGTTCCTTGCAGGCGGGCTTGCGGCAGGCGCGATGCTGGTCCTGTCGGACCGCTCGGGGCTGAAGACCGATGTGGTGATCGGGCTGATCTTCACGTCCTTCTTCGGGCTGGGGCTCTTCATGATCTCGCTCAGCCCGGTCTCGGTCTCGGTGCAGTCGATCATCATGGGCAATGTCCTTGCGATCACGCCCGGCGACACGCTGCAACTGGCGATCATCGGTTTCGTCTCTCTGGGCATCCTGCTGGCCAGGTGGAAGGACCTGATGGTGACCTTCTTCGACGAGGCCCATGCCCGGTCCATCGGACTGAGGCCGCAACTGCTGAAAGCCGTGTTCTTCACCCTGCTGTCGGCCTCGGTGGTGGCGGCGATGCAGACGGTCGGCGCGTTTCTGGTGATCGCGATGGTGGTGACGCCCGGCGCCACCGCCTATCTTCTCTGCGACCGGTTTCCGCGGCTGATTGCCGTGGCCGTCGCCATCGGCGCCGGAACCGGGTTTCTGGGCGCCTATGCCAGCTATTTCCTCGACGGCGCGACCGGCGGGGTGATCGTGCTGATGCAGACGCTGATCTTCCTGACCGCCTTCGTCTTCGCCCCGAAACACGGGGTGCTGGCCGCGCGGCGCAAGGCGGCCGAGGCGCTGAGACGCGGGCCGAACGGATGGGAGGCCGCATCGTGATCGACAGCCTGCTGATGCCGTTTCAGTTTCCGTTCATGCAGAACGCCTTCCTGATCTGCGTGCTGGTGGCGGTGCCGACCGCGCTTTTGTCCTCTTTTCTCGTGCTGAAGGGTTGGGCGCTGATGGGGGACGCGGTCAGCCACGCGACGCTGCCCGGGATCGTTCTGGCCCATATCGCGGGCGCGCCGCTGATCCTCGGCGCCTTCGCGGCGGGCATGACCAGCGCGCTTCTGACCGGGTATCTGGCCGAAAACAGCCGGATCAAGCGCGACACGGTGATGGGCGTCGTCTTTTCGGGGATGTTCGCGCTGGGGGTCATCCTCTTTACCGCCTTCCCCTCCAACGCCCATCTCGACCATATCCTTTTCGGCAACATGCTGGGCGTCGGGCCGCAGGACCTGTGGACCGCGGGGCTGATCTCGCTGGGCGTGACGCTGGCGCTGGCCGCGAAATGGAGGGACCTGATGCTGCACGCCTTCGACCCGGCCCAGGCCAGGGCCTCGGGCCTGCCGGTGGGAGTGCTGCATTACGGGCTTCTGACGGCGCTGTCGCTGACCATCGTGGCGACACTGTCGGCGACCGGGCTGATCCTGGCCGTTGGCCTGCTGATCGCCCCCGGTGCCATCGCCTTTCTGCTGGTGCGGAGTTTCGGGCGCATGCTGGTCGTCTCGGTCGCCGTCTGCCTTGCGGCCATGCTGGGCGGGACCTATGCCAGCTTTTATCTCGACAGCGCCCCGGCGGCGACGATCATCCTGGTGCTGACGGCGTTTTTCGCGGCGGCCTTCGGACGGCGTCTGCACCTGACCCGGGCCGCCTCGCGACGCGCGGGCATCGCGGGCTGAGCGCCGGGGCGCGCACCGACCGAAAGGAAGACCGCCATGCAGGACCAAACCGACAGGCTGACCCGGGCGCTGCGCGCGGCGGGGGTGCGCATCACCCGTCAGCGTGCCGTCCTGCTCGACGTGCTGGCCGAGACCGAGGATCATCCCGATGCGGTCGAGCTGCACCGCCGGGCCGAGCCCCGGGTGCCGGGCCTGTCGCTGTCCACGGTCTACCGCACGCTGAGCGCGCTCGAGGAACAGGGCGTGATCCAGCGCCACCAGTTCGAGGGCGCGCCCGCCCGTTTCGAACGCGCCGAGTCCGCCCATCACGACCACATGATCGACGTCGAGACCGGCGAGGTGGTCGAATTCCGCTCGGACCGCATCGAAGAGCTGCAGGCCCGCATCGCCACCGAACTGGGTTATGAAATCGTCCATCACCGGATGGAGCTTTACGTTCGCAAGAGGCGCGGCTGAGGCCGGACCGGCGCCGTCCTCCAGCGCCCCCTCCCGGCCGGATTGGCGCCGTCACCAACGGAATTTCTCGCCAGCGCCGTAACACAACCGTTATGGTCGGTATCGTTGCCCCTTCGGCGTGTGTTGCATAGCACCGGGCAGGTTCCGCTCCCCTTGAGCCTCTTACGGATATTGCATGTCACTCATCTCCTTGACCCGGTCGCTGCCGTTCCGGTCCCCGCTCGATTGTCTTGCGGTGCTGGCCGCGCTTGTCTGGCTGACCCCCGCCGCCCTTGCCCAGGCCCCCGCGACCGGCGGCGCGCCTCCGATGCAGGTGGGCGTGATCGAGATGCAGCGCCAGGAGGTGCCGCGCACCGTCACCCTGCCCGGCCGGGCCGTGGCCTTCGAGGATGTCGAGATCCGGCCCCGGGTCGACGGCGTCGTCGAAGAGGTGGTCTACAAACCCGGCCGCCCGCTGAAAGTGGGCGATCCGCTTTACCGGATCGACGATGCGGCCTATCGCGCCGCGGTCGCCGGTGACGAGGCCGATCTGGCCAAGGCCGAGGCCAATCTGCCGGTCGTGCAATCCGCCTATGAGCGGGCGCTCAAGCTGGAGGGCAACAACTATTCCGCCGCCCAGGTCGACGCCGCCCGTGCCGAACTGCAAGAGGCGAGGGCCACGCTCGACGCGGCCCAGGCCGCGCTCGACTATTCGCGGACCCAGCTGTCCTGGACCACGATCCGCAGCCCGATCGAGGGCGTGCCCGATGTGTCGGCGGTGTCGGTCGGCGACCTGGTCACGGCGGCGCAAGGCGACGCGCTGACCACCGTCACCCGGCTCGACCCGATCTATGTCGACATGATCGAGACCAGCGCCCGGGTGCTGTCCGTACGCGGCCAGATCGAGGCCGGCACGCTGAAGCTGAACGACCGTCTCAGGGCCCGGCTGGTGCTGGAAAACGGCCGGACCTACGAGGGCGAGGGCCAGCTGGTCACGCCGGGAACCAGCGTCGCGACATCGACGGGCACCATGAGCGTGCGGTTCCGCTTCGACAATCCGCGGCGGCTGATCCTGCCCGGCATGTTCGTCCGGGGCGAGGTCTCGGTCGGCACGGTCGAGGCCTTCCTGGTGCCGCAGCGCGCCGCCGAGCGCGACGGCTCGGGCACGCTGACCGCCTTCGTGGCGGGGGCCGACGGCACCGCGCACAAGACCGCGCTGACCGAGATCGGCAGCCACGAGAACAGCTGGATCGTCGAGGACGGGATCGAGCCCGGCGACCGGCTGATCGTCGACGGGCTGAAATCTCTGACCGACGGCCAGAAGGTGCAAGCGGTGCCCGCCACGCTTGATGAAAACGGGCTGGTGCAGGACGCCGCCCCTACGACGCCCGGCGCGCCCGCAGCGCCCGCCGCCCCCGCGACGCCCGGCGCGGAGGACTAGACCATGGCCGCGTTCTTCATCCGACGCCCGGTCTTTGCCTGGGTGCTGGCCATCGTCACCATGCTGGTGGGCGTCTTCGGCCTCGCGACGCTGCCGATCTCGCAATATCCCGACATCGCGCCGACCACCGTGCGGATCTCGGCCACATATACCGGCGCCTCGGCCGAAACCGTCGAGAATTCGGTGACCACCGTGATCGAGGACGGCATGACCGGGCTCGACGGGCTGACCTACATGACCTCGACCTCGTCCGAGGGGTCGGCCAGCGTGTCGCTGACCTTCGACGACACGGTCGATCCCGACATGGCGCAGGTGCAGGTGCAGAACAAGCTGCAGCTGGTGCAATCGAAGCTGCCCGGCAGCGTCACCCAGCAGGGCGTGGCGGTGACCCGCTCGACCAGCTCGATCCTGATGGTGGGCGCGCTCGTGTCCGAGGATGGCAGCCTCAGTTCGGTCCAGCTGGGCGATCTGCTGAGTTCGACGATCGAGGACGCGGTGCAGCGGACCGAGGGCGTGGGGTCGATCAACGTCTTCGGCACGCAATATGCGATGCGCATCTGGCTCGATCCCGACCGGCTTTTCCAGTACCAGCTGACGCCCGCCGACGTGACCGCCGCGGTCGCGGCACAGAACACCAACGTCACCGTCGGCGCGCTGGGCGCGCAGCCCGTGGTCGCGGGCCAGCAGATTACGGTATCGCTGTCGGCCCAGTCGCAGCTGAGCTCGGTCGAGGATTTCCAGCGCATCCTGCTGAAGACCGAACCCGACGGGTCCAGCGTCTATCTGGCCGATGTCGCGCGGATCGAGCTGGCCGAGGAAAGCTATGGCAGCTCCAGCCGCTTCAACGGCAAGCCCGCGGCGGGCTTCGGGGTCAACCTCGCGACCGGGGCCAACGCGGTCGAGACCGCCAGCCGGGTCCGTGCCACCATCGACGGGCTGGCGGGATCGCTGCCCGAGGGCGTGGCGGTCGAGTACCCCTATGACACCTCGCCCTTCGTCGAGCAGTCGATCGAGCAGGTCTATCACACCCTGGGCGAGGCCATCGTCCTGGTCTTTCTGGTGATCCTTCTCTTCCTGCAAAGCTGGCGCGCGACGCTGGTGCCGACCATCGCGGTGCCGGTCGTGCTGCTGGGCACCTTCGGGGTGCTGGCGGCGCTGGGCATGTCGATCAACACGCTCAGTATGTTCGCGCTGGTGCTGGCGATCGGGCTATTGGTCGACGACGCCATCGTGGTGGTCGAGAATGTCGAGCGGGTGATGGCCGAAGAAGGGCTCGGGCCTCGCGAGGCCACCGAAAAGAGCATGGGCGAGATTTCGGGCGCGCTGGTTGGCATCGTGGTGGTGTTGTCGGCGGTGTTCCTGCCGATGGCCTTCATGTCGGGCTCGACCGGGGTGATCTACCGGCAGTTCTCGGTGACGATCATCTCGGCGATGGTGCTGTCGCTGCTGGTCGCGCTGATCCTGACGCCCGCCATGTGCGCGACCCTGCTGCGGCCCGGAGACGGCCATGCGCAGCTGGCGCCTCTGCGCTGGTTCAATGCCGGGCTCGACCGGCTGACCGGCGGCTATGGCGGCAGCGTGGCGCGGTTTTCCCGGCGGCCGTTCCGGATGCTGATCGTGCTGGCCGCGGTCGGGATCGGTGCCGGGCTCGTCTATCGCGAGGTGCCCTCGTCCTTCCTGCCGACGGAGGATCAGGGCGTGCTGATGGCGACCATCGAGCTGCCCCAGCACGCCACCACCGCCCAGACCGAGGAGGCGGTCGCGGCGCTGGAAAACCACATGCTGACTGCCACCGACGGCGCGGTCGACTCGGTCTTCTCGGCGGTCGGCTTCAGCTTCGGCGGCAGCGGGCAGAACGCGGCGATGATGTTCGTCAAGCTGCGCGACTATGCCGACCGGCCCGGACTTGACGCCGAGACCCTGAGCACCCGGACCAACGGCGCCTTCTTCCAGAACCGGTTCGGCCAGATCTACGTCATGCAACCGCCCGCGATCCCAGGCATGGGCACCTCGTCCGGTTTTACCATGTATCTGGTCGATCAGGCGGGGACCGGACAGGAGGCGCTGAAGGCGGCCGCCGACCGGCTGGTGGCCGACGCGACCGCCGATGGCCGCGTCACCAACCTGCGCGGCAATGACGACGCCACCAAGCCCTCGCTCCGGCTCGATATCGACCAGCAGAAGGCCGAGGCGCTGGGCGTGTCGCTGTCCGACGTCAACGGGATGCTGGCCACGGTCTTTGCCGGAACCTATGTCAACGATTTCCCGCTGGGCAACGACCTGCGCGAGGTGATCGTGCAGGGCGATGCGCGCTGGCGGATGCAGCCCGAGGATATCGACGCCTGGTATGTGCGCAATTCGGGGGGCGAAATGGTGCCGCTTTCGGCCTTCGTGACCCGGGTCTGGGATGAGGTGACGCCCTCGCTCGACCGCTATGGCGGCACCCGCGCGATGGAAATCTCGGGGGCTCCCGCGCAGGGGATCAGCTCGGGCGACGCCATGGAGGTGATGGAAGAGCTCGTCTCGGGCGCCGAGGGCGGCTATGGCGTCGCCTGGACCGGCCTGTCCTATCAGGAACGGCTGTCGGGCAATCAGGAACCGCTGCTTTATTCGCTGTCGGCGCTGGTCGTGTTCCTGGCGCTTGCGGCCCTTTACGAAAGCTGGGCGGTGCCCTTCGCGGTGATGCTGTCGGTGCCGGTCGGGATTCTGGGCGCGCTGCTGGCGACCTGGCTTCTGGGCCAGTCGAACGACGTCTATTTCAAGGTCGGCCTGCTGACGACCATCGGCCTGGCGGCGCGGAACGCGATCCTGATCGTCGAATTCGCCGAAACCCTCCGGCGGCAGGGCGAGGCCCTGGTCGAGGCGACGGTCACCGCCGCCCGGCAGAGGCTGCGGCCGATCCTGATGACCTCGCTTGCCTTCGGCTTCGGCATCCTGCCGCTGGCGCTGGCCAGCGGCGCCGGGGCCAATGCGCAGAACTCGATCGGCATCGGCATGCTGGGCGGCATCGTCTTCTCGGCGCTGTTCGGCATCGTGATGGTGCCGGTCTTCTACGTTGCCGTTCTGACCGCCGTCGCCCGGCTGCGTCCGTCGTCCCGCCCGGCGCCCGAAGAGGTCCGGGGCTGAGCCCGCAAGCCGCGCCCGGCCGGCCGAGAAAGGGCCGGTCGGGCGCAGCGGTTCATCGCGCCCGGTCGCGCGCGCCGCGCCGTTCGACCAGCGGGTCGTTATGTAGATTTTTCTTATATTGCAAAAGGCCTTGCCCCGTCCGAACAAGAGAGACCGGCAGCAGGCCGGACGTGCCGGCCCGACGGGTCGGCCCATCGGGAAAGGAATGACAAGATGAAACTCAGCGCACGCAACATCCTCGCCGGGACCGTCACCGCGGTCGAGACCGGAACCGTCACGACCCATGTCAAGATCGACGTGGGCGGCGGCGCCATCGTCACCGCTTCGATCACCAACGAGGCCGCCACCGACCTGAACCTGAAGGTCGGCGACAAGGCCAGCGCCATCATCAAGTCGAGCGACGTTCTGGTCGGCAAGGACTGATCCTTCCGTCCCGGGGGGCGGGCCCGAGCCTGCCTCCCCTGCCCCTTGCCTGCCCTCCTGCCCGCCCCCGCCGGGGGAAACCCGCGGATCAGTGTTCCGGGCTCAGTGTTCCGGGCTCAGTGTTCTGGGCAGGGCCGCCCGCCATAGTCGGGCTTGAGGTCGATCAGCGGCGTCCCGTCGACGCAATCGAGCCCCCGCACCAGCAGCACATCGCCCTCGCGCCCCAGAAGCGTGACCACCGAACAGGCCACCGGATTGGGCCGGTTGGGCGAGCGCAGCGCGAAGGTGCCGACGGTCTCGCCGTCATTGCGCGGGCTCTGGCGCACCAGATCGCGCCGCGCCCCGTCCATCCAGTACAGAAGCAGCAGGTTTTCCTTGCGCTCGATCCCGGCCAGCGCCTCGCGCCAGCGCGGGTCGATCTCGATCCGGCAGACCGGGCCAGCGGTGCGGTCGCCCTGGCGCGGGCAATCGCGCGGCGACGTCCAGGGGGTCCTGAGCCGCCCGACGAACCACACTGTCGCATCGCCGGTCTGCGGCAGCGGGGCGCAGACCTCGCCCGCCCGGATCTCGGCCATGACCTTTTCCATGCGTCTTCCTTTCGCGTCTGGCCGCGCACTGGCGGCGAAGGGGATTTTCGCTATGTTCACCACTTATATAACGGCTGGCAAGAGGCCGCCCCGCCGCGGCGATCTCTCTGGTGCGGGGTCGCTGTCCGACCGGGCAGAATGCCCGTAAAAGCGGCGCCATCGAAGGCGTCCCGGTGGCGGGATGCGCGCAAAGGCGCGCCTGTTCCCAAGATCAGCGACACCCCGCCCGGTGGCATGCCACTCAGCGGTGGCGGGCCGGGCGCCTTCGCGCTAAGACGGGGCGATGTCTGCGAAAGGAGCGAGACGGCGATGCCGGTTGGAGTGCGCAGTGCGCTGACGCTGGAACGGCCCGGGGCGCGGATGGGCGCCGACCGGGTGGCGCTTCTGGCCGCGGTCGGCCGGACCGGGTCGATCTCGGCGGCTGCGCGCGAGGTGGGGCTGTCCTACAAGGCCGCCTGGGACGGGGTGCAGGCGATGAACAACATCTTCGCAAGCCCCCTG
Organism: Rhodovulum kholense; assembly: GCF_003053725.1. GTDB lineage: Bacteria > Pseudomonadota > Alphaproteobacteria > Rhodobacterales > Rhodobacteraceae > Rhodovulum > Rhodovulum kholense. Next base: position 203,865 of record NZ_QAYC01000005.1, on the reverse strand, counting down.
GTCAGCGCCGCCCCCGGCGGGCGCGCGGGCGGCGGCGCGGCGCTGACCCCCGCGGGCGAGAAGATCATCGCCGCCTTCACCGCGATCCAGGAGGGGTTGGAACGGGTGGTCGCCTCGCTCGACAGCCAGATCGACCTCGACCCCGGCGACATTCTCTGGAGCCTGATGATGAAGACCTCGGCCCGCAACACCTACCGCGCCACCGTGACCTCGGTGACCGAAAGCCCGGTCAGCGCCGAGGTGCAGATGGATATCGGCGGCGGCCAGACGCTGGCCTCGGTCATCACCGGCCACAGCGCCGCCGAGATGGGGCTGGCCCCCGGCATCGAGGTCTTCGCGCTGGTCAAGTCGAGCTTCGTGATCCTCGCGAAGGGGCACGAGCTTGGCCCGATGTCGGTCCGCAACCGGCTGACCGGCACCGTCACCGGGCGCACCGACGGGCCGGTGAACAGCGAGATCGTGCTGGATCTCGGAAGCGACAAGACGCTGGTCGCGACGATCACCCGCGAAAGCGCCGAGGCGCTGGCGCTGGCCCCGGGCGACGCCGCGACCGCGCTGATCAAGTCGAGCCATGTGATCCTGGCCCTGCCCTAGGTCCCCGTGGGCCCGGCAGGCCGGTCGCTTGTGCCGCAGATCGGACCTCAGACCGTCAGACCCGGGCGCAGGTCCCGGCCCGGCACCAGTCCAGGACCGCCGCCCGGTCGGGCACGAGCCGGTCGGCCACGCCGCCGGTGAAGTCGTCCCAGGCCTCGGTGCAATCGGCCTTGACCGCGACCAGCACCGGCACCTGCCGCTCGCAGGCGCGTTCGATCACCGAGCGGAACCCGTGCCCCTCGACCTCGGCCTTGCCGAAGCGCGGCAGGATCAGCATGTCGGGCGCGGTCTCGAGTGCGGCCAGCGCGGCGCAGGCCGCCTCGGCCAGCCCCTGCGGGTCGAGCTTGCAGCCCTGCGACCCCGGCCCCAGATCCTGCGAGATCGAAAAGACGCCGCCGCCGGTCAGGTCCTCGACCGCCATGCCGCCATTCGGGCCGCGACCCTGACGGAACCCGGCGACACGGGCGCCCTCGGCGCGCAGGGCCGCCACGACCTCCGCCAGCAGCGCGTCGATGGCCAGATCTTCCAAAAGCGGGATCGCGGCGATCCGGAACGGGGCGTCGTCGCTGGTGTCGGTCATCCTTGCCTCTCGCGGATAGCGTTCTGCATTGAAGCTACATAGCGCATCCCGGGCCGCGCAATGCCGACCCGAGGATCGGGCCGCGCGGCGCGACCTTTCGCCACGCAACGGCGCGTCCGACAGATCGAAATGCCCAAAACCGCGCCACCCGTGCGTTGCGGGGCGGCGTCCTGGCAGGTCGTGGGGGGCGAGCGCCGATTCCGTTCTTGCATGTGCGGCGCAAATTCGTATCTACGCGAAGACCAACCAAAACCGTCAGATATACGCCGCGGCTCTGCCCGGCGAACAGCAAAAGCCAGATCGCCCGTCCCCGGACGCGCTGTCCAGCCATGTGACACGCAGAATTGGGGACAACGCATGAACCGGACCTCCCGAGGCCTGCTGCTTCTGGGCGCCTGCTGGGCAGGCAGCGCCGCTTTCGGCCAGGATACCAACCAGACCTATCTCGGCACCCTGCGGATCGAGGGGGCAGAAGCCCAGGACCTTCTGGGCAATACCGAAGTCTCCGCCGAGGACCTTGAAAACCGCAACCCGTCCAGCGTGAAGGACGTCTTTCAGGGCGAGGCCTCGGTCACGGTCGGGGGCGGCGCGGCGATCGCGCAGAAGGTCTTCGTGAACGGGATCGAGGAAAGCCTGCTGTCGGTCACCATCGACGGCGCGCGCCAAAACAAGGGCGCCTTCCACCATACCGGCAACGTGCTGATCGACCCGGAACTGCTGAAGCGGGTCGAGGTGACCAAGGGCCTTGCCCCGGCCGATGGCGGCCCGGGCGGTCTGGCCGGGTCCATCGCCTACGAGACCAAGGATGCCCGCGATCTGCTGGAGCCGGGCAAGAGTTTCGGCGGCATCGCCAGCATCGGCACCTCGACCAACGGCACCGACCTGCGCAGCGCGTTGACGCTCTTCGGCCAGCAGGGCGGGCTTGACTACCTGCTGAGCGGCACGCGCGAGATCGGCGGCGAGTACGAGGACGGCGACGGCACCACCATGACGGGGACCGAGCCCGACCTGAGCTCGTATACCGCCAAGCTTGGCTTCACCACGCCATCGGGCAAGCGGCTGACCTTCAGCGCCTCGGAAACAGAGGACGAGGGCCGCCGGGCGGCGCAGCTGGGCGGCAACGGGCTTTACTTCATCCGGCCCGACTTCGCCGGGCTGACTTCGGGCGACAGCGTGCTGGTCGACGGCTATGCCCGGCGCAGCTCGTTCACGTTCAGCTATGCCGACGAGGCGCCCGAAGGCTGGTTCGCGCCCAAGCTGCAACTGTCCTATAACGAGCAGGAGGTCGACGTCGTCGGCGCCTGGGGGCTCAATACCAGCCTCAGCGGCAGCGCCAGCAACGAATGGCAGATCGGCACCGGCACCCTGACCGCCGGGCTCGACTTCTTCGACGAGACCGCCAAGGGGCGCGGGCGCGGCACCGCCCCCTATGACAGCCGCGGCAAGGAGAGCATGACCAATGTCGGCCTCTTCGCCCAGGCGCGCCAGGACCTGACCGACAGGGTCTCGGTTTCCTACGGGCTGCGCTATGACATGCAGGAGTTCGACGCCGCCGACGGACAGGAATTCGACGGCAGCGGGCTCAGCGCCAATGCCTCGGTCGATGTGGTGCTGACCGAACGGCTGACGCTGAATGCCGGGATCGCCTCGACCTGGGGCGGCTACGAGCTGGGCGAGGCAGCGCTGGTCAATTTCGGCGGCGACTGGACCTATGACGGCTTCACCACCTCGCGCAGCACCGCAAGCCGCCTGGGCCTGCGCTACGAGACCGGCCCCTGGTCAGTCAGCGGCGCGGTTTTCTACACCGGAATCGACGATCTCAACGCGGTGCTGCCCACAGGCGCTGACCGTGGCGCACTGGCCGATGTCACCTCGCGCGGGGTCGAGGGGTCGATCGGCTGGCAGGGCAGCGACGGCTTCGCCCGGCTGAACTACACCTATGCCGATGTCGAGCTCGATGGCGACACTGTCGGCACCACGTCCTACTACTATGGCCGCCCGGTCGGGCATATCATCGCGCTGGAAGGTGGGCTCGACGTGACACCGGCCTGGCGGCTGGGCGGATCGGCGGAAATCGCCCTGAAGAACACCGACACGCCGACCGACCTTCCGGGCTATGAAGTGCTGAACCTGCACGCGACCTATGCCCCCGAACGGCTGAACGGAGTCGAGATCCGGTTCGATATCCGCAATGTGCTGGATGAAACCTATGCCAGCCGCAGCTCGGACGGGCTGAATTACAGCCGGGTGGTCGCGCTGAACGAGGCGGGCCGGACCTTCGGGGTCAGCGCCCGCTGGCGGTTCTGAAATCGCAAGTGGCGCGGGGCATGGCCGGACCGATGGGTCCTAGCCGGCCCCGGCCCTGCCCCGAACCGGCCGGGGCCGCCTAGGCGGCCTTGGCACCGTTCCAGTCCATCTTCTCGAAGCCCTCGCGGAAGGCGAAGCGCGCCAGATGGCTGTCGACGATGTTGCGGGCAAGCTCCAGCGCGGCGGCATCGGCCCCGCTGACGGTGACGCTCAGCACCCCGTCGGCGGCCTCGAGGCTGGCCTCGCCCGGGGGCAGCGCGACCCGGCCGCGGTCGGCGTCGTATTCGACCTCGACCTTGTGGGCGAAATGCTTGCAGAGCTGCTGAAGATAGCTGCTCGCCTTTTGCGTGGCGAACACGCCGGTATCGTGAAGAAGGGCCATCTTTTATTCCTGACTTTTTCCGTCAATTTAGACCTTGCCCCGGTTGCGGGCAAGGCGCTATGGGGGCGTGACCGGTCACAGCACCGCTACCACGCAGGGATCCCGGACGCCGCCAGCCCGCCGCAAGCCCGTCTCCGCCCCCATCGCAGGAAAGGACGCATCATGCGCTGCCGCCGTCTGGCTCCGCTTCTGGCTCCGCTTGCCCTGGCGCTTTGCCTCGGCCTTCCGGCAGCCGCCCGCACCGTCACCGTCGAGACCGCCACCGGCCCGACCGCGCTGACCGCCGACCCGCCCCGGGTGGCGGTGATGGACATCGCGGCGCTCGACACGCTGGACGCGCTGGGGATCAACGTCGCGGGCGTGCCCGAGCCGCATTACCTGCCCTATCTCGACGCAGCCGCCAGCCGTGCGACCCGGATCGGCACCCTGTTCGAGCCCGATTTCGAGGCGCTCGCGATCCTCGATCCCGGGCTGATCGTGGTCGGCAGCCGGTCCTCGGGACAGGCCGCCGCGCTGGCGCGGATCGCGCCGACCATCGACATGACCGTGACCGGGCAGGACATGCTGGCCGAGACCCGCGCCCGGCTGCAGGCCTATGGCCGCCTCTTCGGGCGCGAGACCGAGGCCGCAACGCTCGAGGCCGCGCTGGATGCCCGGATCGCCGCCGCCCGCGCGGCCGTCGCGGACAAGGGCAACGCGCTGATCCTCTTGACCAATGGCGGCAAGATCTCGGCCTATGGCCGCGACAGCCGCTTCGGCTGGCTGCACACCGCCTTGGGTCTGCCCGAGGCGCATCCCGATCTGGGCGCCGCCACCCATGGCGAGGCGATCTCGTTCGAGTTCGTGGCCGAGACCGACCCCGACTGGATCCTCGCCATCGACCGCGGCGCGGCCATCGGCGCCAGCGGCGAGGCGGCCGCGGCGACGCTTGACAACCCGCTGGTCCGAGGCACCGAAGCAGCGCAAGCAGGCCAGATCGTCTACCTCGACAGCGGGCCGCTTTATATCGCGGGCGGCGGGGTGCAGTCGATGATGCACACGCTCGACGAAATCGTCGCGGCCTTTTCCGCCGACCGCCCATGACGGCCGGGCTGCGGCTCTGGCTGGGGCTCGGCACCGCGCTGGCGGCGCTGGCGGGGCTGAGCCTCTGCATCGGCGCGGCCTCTCTTTTCTCGGGCGATCTCGGCACCGGCTGGCTGATCGCGGTCAGCCGCTTCCCGCGCACGGCGGCAGCGCTTCTGGCCGGGATGGGGCTGGCGCTGGCGGGCGTGGTGATCCAGCAGACAGTGCAGAACCGGCTGGTCGAGCCCGCCCTGACCGGCACCCCCGAGGCCGCGATGCTGGGGCTTCTGGGCATCACCCTGATCGCGCCGGGCGCCGCGCCCGTCTGGAAGATGGCGGCCGCGACGGCTTCGGCGCTGATCGGAACGGCGGGGTTTCTGGCGCTCGCCCGCCGCATCCCGCGCCAGGACCCGATGCTCTTGCCGCTGGTCGGGCTGATCTATGGCGGCATCCTCGGCGCCGCCGGGCTGTGGCTGGCCTGGACGACCGATCTTGTCCAGTATCTGGGGATCTGGCGGCTCGGCGAGTTCTCGGGCGTGGTGCAGGGCCGCTACGAGCTGCTTTGGGGCATCGCGGCGCTGGCGCTGCTGGTCTATGCGGCGGCCGACCGGATCACCCTTCTGGGTCTGGGCGAGACCCAGGCGCGCAGCCTCGGGCTGAACCATGCCCAGACCCGCACCCTAGGCCTGGTCGCCGTCGCGGCGATCACCGCGCTGGTGATCGTGACGGTCGGCGCCCTGCCCTTCGTCGGGCTGGTGGCCCCGAACCTCGTGTCGCGCTGGCGCGGCGACAACCTGCGCGCCAACCTGCCGCTGGTCGCGGCCGGGGGGGCGGCCATGGTTCTGGCCGCCGACATCCTCGGCCGGGTGCTGCGGGCGCCTTACGAGATCCCGGCGGCCACCGTCTTCGGCGTCTTCGGCGCAGGCGTCTTCCTCTGGCTGCTTTATGCCGCTCCGGGACCGGCGCGTAATGGCTGAGACTGCGCTGCCGCCTTTGCGCCCCGCCCTGAGGCTCTGGGCACTGACCGGGCTGCTGGCGGCGCTGTCGCTGGTCTTCCTGTTCTGGCACTTGCGCGGCCCGACCGGGTTCATCCTGTCGCTGCGCGCGACCCGGCTCGCCGCGCTGATCCTTGTGGGCGCCGCCACCGGCATGGCGACGGTGCTGTTCCAGACCGTGGCCGCGAACCGGCTTCTGACCCCCGGGATCGTCGGGATCGACGCCCTGTTCATCTTCCTGCAGACCGCGCTGGTGGCGACGCTGGGCGGGCTTGGCTATGCGCTCTTGCCCGAGTTCGGCCGGTTCCTGGCCGAAACCGCGCTGCTGACGCTGGCCGCGGCCGCGCTGTTCGGCCTGTTGCTGCGGCGGGGCGCGGGCGACGTGACGCGGATGATCCTGACCGGGGTGATCCTCGGTGTCCTGCTGCGCGGTCTGGCCGAGCTTTCCCAGCGGATGCTGGACCCGTCCGAATTCGCCGTGGTCCAGCAGGCGATGTTTGCCAGCTTCGGCTCGGTGCCCTCCGGCGCGCTCTGGATGGCCGCCGTCGTTCTGGTCGGGGCGGCCGCGATCGCGATGGTCCTGTCGCCCGCACTGGACGTCGCGGCGCTGGGCCGGCCGACGGCGCGGGGGCTTGGCCTTGCCCATGACCGGCTGGCCATCGCGGCGCTGATGCTTGTTGCGGCGATGGTCGCGGTCTCGACCGCGCTGGTCGGGCCGGTGACCTTTCTGGGCCTCATCGCCGCAGCGCTGGGCCGGGTGCTGGCGGGCACCTACCGCCATGCGGTCCTGCTGCCCGCGGCCGGGCTCTCGGGCGCGGCAATCCTCGTCGCCGGGCAATTCGTGTTCGAGCGGCTTCTGGGCCTGCACTCGACGCTGGCCGTGCTGGTGGAATTCTTCGGCGGGCTGCTGTTCCTCGCCCTCGTCCTGAACAGGAGATCCGCATGATCGAGGTCCGATCGCTGTCCTACGCGGCAGGTGCCACGCCGATCCTGCACGAGGTCGCGCTGGACCTCGCGCCGCGCGGCATCACCGCGCTGATCGGACCGAACGGTGCGGGCAAGTCGAGCTTGCTGCACTGCATCGCGGGGCTTGCGCGCCCCGGCGCAGGCACGGTGCGGATCGACGGGCTCGACCCTTTCGCGGTTCCCGACCGACGGCGGGCGCGGCAGGTGGCGCTGCTCCAGCAATCGCCCACGGTCGCCAGCCGGTTGCGGGTGGCCGAGCTGGTGGGCTTCGGCCGCTGGCCGCATCATGCCGGGCGGCCCGGCCCCGAGGATGCCCGCGTCGTCGCCGAGGCGCTGACCGCCTTCGAGCTCGACGCACTGGCCGAACGGCCTCTCGACACCCTGTCGGGCGGCCAGCGCCAGCGCGCGATGGTGGCCATGGCCTATGCCCAGGCGACGCCCTGGCTGCTGCTTGACGAGCCGCTGAACGCGCTCGATCCGCGCCATGCGCGCGACCTGATGGCCCGGCTGCACGATCTTTCGCGCCCCGGCCCCGAGGGCCGCGCGGTGGTGGTCGTTCTGCATGACATCAACGCGGCGGCGCTTTGGGCCGACCGGGTGGTGGCAATGAAGGACGGCCGGGTGATCGCCGCGGCCGGGGCCGCCGAGGTGCTGCGCGCCGAGATCCTCGAAGAGGTCTTCGACACCCGGTTCGAGATCGTCCCCCATCGCGGGAGGCAGCTGGTCGTGACCCTCTGAATCGGGGCAGACACCGCCCGTCCTACCGCCCCTCGATCCGGATCGAAAAGCTGCGCTGGGCGCCCGGGGGCGGCGGCGGGAAGGGGGCCGCGCGCTGGACGATCCGGAGCGCCGCCTGATCGAGCGCGGCCGAACTCGAGCCGCGGACCACCGAGGCCGAGGCAAGGCTGCCATCGGCCCCGAGGCGGAAGGCCACCACGGCAGCGCCACGCGCGCGGATGCGGGGTTTCGGCACCCGCGACAGCGCCCGCATCACCAGGCCCGGATAGTTCGAGGCCGCGGCATTCCCGGACTCGGCGGTCGCCCCGCCACTGCCGCTGGTGGCGGCCTGTGCCCGGTCGGTGCCCGCCGCCTGACCGGCGCGGGCATTGCGGTCGGCATTGCCCCGGGGCGCGGCCCGAGGCTGGCGGTCGGGCTCAGCCTTCACCGTCTCGGGCGGCGGCGGTTCGGCGGCCTTCGGCGGGGGCTGCTCGGCGGCCGGAGGTGCAGGGTGCTGCGGCTGCGGCGCGGCCTCGGGCAGCGGGCGCAGGGCTTCGGCGGGCGCGGGTTGCACCGCCTCGACCGGGTCGGGCGGCCGGGCGGCGACCGGCTCGGGCGGCGCCGTGGCCTCAAGCACGGTTTCGGCGCTTTCGGCGGTCAGCCGCCCCGCCGCCATGTCGGCGAAACTGGCACCGACCGCCGCCTCGACAGCACCCGCGCGGCCTTCCATCCGGGTTTCGGTCTGCGGCACCAGCACCAAAGCCAGCGCCCCATGGGCACCAAGCGCGAGGCCCAGCGCCAGAACCTTGCCCGCGCGGGAGGACGGGATCATCGCAGCCCCCGTTCGGTCACGATCACGACCCGCCCGGCTCCGGCCGCGCGCAGCGCGCGCGCCAGCGCCACCAGATCGGCGGCGGGCGCCTCACGATCCGGGATAACCCGCACCGTCGCGCCCGTATCGGTCCCGGCATCGGGGTCGAGCGCCTCGACAAAGGCCTCGGGGGTGATCTCGGCGCCCTGCCCGGTGATCCGGCCGTCGGCATGCAGCACCAGCGCATCGGCCGGGGCCGCGCCCTCCAGCCCTTCGGTATCGACGAGTTTCAGCGTCGCATCGAGCGGTGCGGCCAGCGTGCCCGCGACCAGAAAGAAGATCAGCAGAAGAAACACGATGTTGATCAGCGCGATGGTCGGTTCGCGCGGGGCGCGGCGGGATTTCGCGGTCATGACGCCCCCAGAACGGTGACACGGATCCCGGGCACCGCCCGCAGAACCACCAGCAGATCGGTCAGCCGCTGGGCGCTGACCGCGCCGCGCAGCGCCACCAGCACCGGCTGCGCGTCCGCGGCCATACCCTCGGCCGGAGCCAAGGCAAGGGTGTCGGCCAGAGCCTCAAGCGGCATGTCGCGGCCGTTCAGCCGCAGCCCTTCGGGGGCGAGCTGCAGGAAAAGCGGTTTCGTCTCGGGCGTGGCCGCGGACCCGCCCGGCGCCGCGGCCGAAAGGTCGACCTCGGCAAAGCGGGTGAAGGTCGAACTCAGCATGAAGAAAAGCAGCAGCAGGAAGATCACGTCGACCAGCGGCGTCAGCGACAAGGGCCGCCGTCGCCTACGCATGGACCGGACCCGCCGACGCCTCGCCCGCACGCGGCACGCCGTGCGGCCGGGACGGGGCCAGCACGGTATGGATCGCGGTTTCGGCCAGCACCCGCTCGGCCTCCATCCGGCTTTCGAACCAGCTCAGGATCAGCGCGGTCGGCATCGCGACCGCAAGCCCCACCGCCGTCGTCAGCAGCGCCACCCAGATGCCCCCCGCCAGGATCGACGGATCGACCTGCGTGCCCGCCGCCTGCAGCGCCTGAAACGCCGCGATCATGCCCAGAACGGTGCCGAAGAGACCCAGCAGCGGCGACAGCTGCGCCACGGAATCAAGCAGGCGGAAGCCGCGTTCCAGACGGGCGAAGCGGGCCTCGGCCTCGGCGCCCAGCCGCTCGGGATCGGTCTGGCCCGACATGGCAAGCTCGATCACCGGGCGCAGATAGCTGCGCGAGGTCCCGAGCGCGGCGCGCGCCAGCCCCCGGTCGCCGCCATCCCAGGCCGCCACGGCCTCGGTCAGCGCCCGGTGCCGCCCGACGCCTGCCGCCGCGAATTGCCAGAGCTTGTAGATCACCACCGCCACCGTCAGCACCGAGACCCCGATCAGGATCAGCACGACCGGACCGCCCAGATCGGCGACCCGGCGCAGAAGCTCGACCGCCGCCCCGATCATCCGATCAGCTCCACATCGGTGCGCGAACTGAGATCGAGCCCCTCGGCGCAGGCCGCCTCGCCCAGCGTCCCCGCCTCGCAGGCGCTGGTGCCGTTGATCAGGATCTGCCCCAGATCGTCGCAGGCGAGCCCCGGGATCGAGAATTGCCGCACCCGCGGCCGCCCGGCGGGCAGGTCGCCGAAATCGAACAGGGTCAGCCGCTCGACCTGTCCCGCGCGGTCGATCAGCACGGTTTCGAACACCGCACGCTCGATTGCGGCCGGATGCCCGTTCCGGGCCATGAAGCTGATCAGGCAGCCGGTCTCGGCGGGGGCGACCGCGTTCAGCTCGATCGCAAGATGCGGCCCGGCCTCCTCGGCCCGGGCGCCCTGCGCCAGCATGAAGACACAGGCCGCGGCAGCGGCTCCAAAGTGAGATATGCCCATCGCGCGTTCCATTCCCTGCGATCCATCGGTCAATCTGTCCTCTGGCGGCGGGACTTGGTCCTCGCATCTGGCTGGAACGATCGCGCGCAAAGAACCACAGCGGCGCGGTTGGTGCAATACCTGACTAAAACGTTCTGGTCACACTTGGACCGCAGCCACCTCCCGGCGCGGCCGCCCTGCCCCGGCCGCCCGGAGCCGCCGGAAACCGTTGCCTGTGGCCCGGATTCGGGGCCAAATGGCAGGGCATCCCCTGAGCGTCCGGACCCATGCCGCACAAGACATTCGTTCTGCTTCTGGCCCTGTCGCTGATGTCCTGCGGCCCGTCGCCGGGGCGCCAGCCCCCGCCCGCCGCGACGGCCGAGCCGCACCGCGCCGCCCCCTTGCGCCTGGCCGCGGCCGCGCGGCCGCGCTTCGACGATCACGACCCGCATGACTGGACCGGCGCCGGACCCCGCGCCTTTCCGGTGCACGGCATCGACGTCTCGCGCTGGCAGGGCGCCATCGACTGGCCGAGGGTGCGCAAGGCGGGCGTGTCCTTCGTCTATGTCAAGGCGACCGAGGGGATGGAGGACAGCGACCCGATGTTCGGCCAGCACTGGACGGGTGCGGGTCGGGCCGGCGTGACGCGCGGCGCCTATCACCATTTCTACTTTTGCGCCCCGGCCGAGCGGCAGGCGCGCTGGTTCATCGCCAATGTGCCCAAAAGCGCCGACGGGCTGCCGCACATGCTGGACATGGAATGGAACCCGTTTTCGCCGACCTGCCGGGTCAGGCCCGATGCCGCCACCGTCCGCGCCGAGGCCACGACCTTCCTCGATATCGTCGAACGGCACTACGGCCGACGGCCGGTCATCTATACCACGGTCGATTTCGCCCGCGACACCGGCATCACCCGGTTGCCGGGCACGGGCTTCTGGCTGCGCTCGGTCGCCGGGCCGCCCGCGACGACCTATCCGGGCACGCCCTGGACCTTCTGGCAATATACCGGGACCGGGCGGATCGACGGGGTGGCCGGGCCGGTCGATATCAACGTCTTTCGCGGGTCCGAAACGGACTGGCGGGTCTGGGACGGGCACGGCCTGCCCTAGGGCCGGACGGGGCGACACCCTGGCCGCCCCGCCTGGCCCCGCCTACCAGCTGCGGCGCAACGTGGCGCTGATCTTGCGGCCCGGGTTGTAGAAATCGGCCCCGAACCCGCCATAGGCCACATGCTTCTCGTCGAAGAGGTTCGAGACATTGAGGCTCAGTTGCGTGTCCTTGCGCAGATCGTAGGTATAGGACGCATCGAAGACCGTGGCGCTGCCGGTCGAGATCGAGTTGGCGTCGTCGAACCAGTAGGACCCGGTATGGCGCGCGCCGAGCCCGAAGGTCATGTCGCCCCGCCGCCCCGCGCCGGGCAGGCGGTAGTTGACCCATAGCGAGGCAATGTTGCGCGGCACGAAGGACAGCTGATTGCCCTCGCTGCCCCGGGTGCCGTTCTCGACGATCTCGGAATCGAGATAGGAATAGGCAGCGGTCAGGCTGACATTGCGGGTCATGTCGAGCTTGGCCTCGAGGTCGATCCCGCGCACCTCGACCTCGCCGATGGTGTCGTCAAAGCCGGTCGCGGGATTGGTCCGGGTGATGTTGGTCTTGCTGAGGTCGTAGATCGCCGCCGTGAACAGCGCCCGGCCGTTGCCGGGGCGGTACTTGACGCCCAGCTCGTATTGCTCGCCCTTTTCGGGGTCGAGCCCGATCGAAGCCGGGACGACCGATTCCGCATAGGACGCATAGGTCGAGAGCGTGGGCGTGATCTTCCAGGTCAGGCCGAGCCGGGCCGTCGTCTCGCTGTAATCGGCGCTGGAGGTGACGCCGGTCAGCCGGTTCGTCTCGTCGATATCGAGCCAGTCATGGCGCAGGCCCGCGGTCACGATCACCCGGTCGGAGAAGGTCAGTTCCTGCTGCAGGTAGATCGCCCTGCCCTCGCGGTCGGTGCGCAGGTCGCGATAGGGGGCCAGCGTGCCGAGATCGATGCCGCCGGTATAGACCGGGTTCGTCCAGTCGATATCGGGCGCCGCCGTGAACCAGTTGGTCGAGGCCGCGCGGCTTTGCGACAGTTCGACCCCAACCAGTGTCCGGCTGTCGACCGATCCGACGGAGGTGTCGTATTGCAGATGCGCATCGGCCACCAGACCGTGCGAGTCGCTGTCATTGGCAAAGAAATCCCGGCTGGCCCAGGTCCCGCCCGCAGCCGAGGCGCCCGAGATATAGGCATAGCCGAAATCGCTTTCGGTATCGCTGTAGCGCAGGATCGACCCCAGGGTCAGGCCGCCGCCGAAATCGTGATCGAGGCTCAGCGTCGCTGTGCTGCGTTCGGTACCGCGATAGTTGAAATCGGGCTCGCCCAGGAAGACCGAGCGCGACAGATCGGTGCCGACCGGATGGCCGCCGCTGCCCGGCACGTCGTCGCGCTTGAGATAGTCCAGAACGAAGCTGAGCTCGGTCGCCGCGCTCGGGCGCCAGGTCAGACCGCCCATCAGGAAGGTTTCGTCGTCCTGCGAATGATCGTATTCCTTCTCGGCCTCGCGGCGCTTGCCGGTCAGCCGGAAGGACAGCGTGCCGTCGCCGGTCAGGTCGTCCCCGAAATCGACCCCAAGCTCGCGACTGTCGAAGGACCCGAGTGTGCCATAGACCTCGCCGAAGCGGCCCTGCCGGGGGCGCTTGGTGACATAGTTCACCGACCCGCCGGGGTCCGAGACGCCGAAGGTGGTCGAGTTGGCGCCCTTGACCACCTCGACCCGCTCGAAGGCATAGGCTTCCTCGCGGACATTGCCGAAGGCCGACCCGAGGCTCAGCCCGTCGCGATAGGTATAAGCGTCGAAGCCGCGAATGCGGAAGAAGTCGAACCGGTCGTCCGAGCCGTAGAAATCGGTGACCACGCCGGGCGTGTATTGCAGGACCTCCTCGACGCTCGCAGCCCCCCGCTCGCGGATCTCCCGCGCGGTGATGACCGACACCGCCGCCGGCGTGTCCAGCACATCGGTCGCCATCCCGCTGCCGCCGGTCACTTCGGTCGCAACGATGCTGGTCTCGTCGTCCGACTGCGCCTCGATCACGATGGGTTCAAGGTCGTAGGCATCCGCCGGGGCGCGTCCCGCCTGCGCCAGCGCAAGGCCCGGAAGAAGCGCCGCCAGCGCGCTGCAGCCCATCAGCCGCGCCATGGAAGAGCGGCGCCCGCCCGCGGCAGGCCTGGGGTCTCTGGTCTGATTCTGCATCGTCTGTTCCACAAGATTGATTTTTTCTCGCTGGCTACCGGCGCGCTGCGGCCTCCGGATCGCTTGCCTTGCGACGAGGGAACGAACCTGTCCGCGGGCCCCCGGCCCCGGATGACGGCGCGTTATCGATCCCGACCGCCTCTAGACGCTCGTGCCGCCGAGGTACAGCCATTTCCGAGTTTTTCTGTCGGGCACCTTGACCTCCGGCGATCCGGCGGCCAGAGAGGCGCGGCGGCTTGACCCTGCCGGGCGATGATGAAATGTTGACCAAAATTGTCAACCTTTCAGGCCTCCGAAATGTCGAACCTCCCCCGCCTTTGTCTTTGCCTGGGCCTTGTCGCGATGGCGGCGCATCCCCTCCCGGCGGCCGCCGATGACTATCCGCTGACCGTCCGGCACGCCTTCGGCAGCACCACCCTCACGGCACAGCCGGTGCGCGTGGCGACCGTGGCCTGGGCCAATCACGAGGTGCCGCTGGCGCTGGGGGTGGTGCCGGTGGGCTTTGCCCGCGCCAATTTCGGCGACGATGACGGCGACGGGCTGCTGCCCTGGGTGGCGGCGCGGCTGAAGGATCTGGGCGCCGAGACCCCGGTCCTGTTCGACGAGGGCGACGGCATCGACTTCGAGGCGGTGGCCGCGACCCGGCCCGACGTGATTTTGGCGGCCTATTCGGGGCTCAGCCGGTCGGATTACGAGATCCTCAGCAAGATCGCCCCGGTCGTGGCCTATCGCGACGCGCCCTGGTCCGGCGACTGGCGCGAAACGATCCGGCTGAACGGCACGGGTCTTGGCCGCGCCGAGGCCGCCGAGGCGCTGATCGACCGGATCGAGGGCGAGATCGCCGAGGCGCGCGACCGCCATCCCGAACTTGCGGGCAAGTCGGCCATGTTCGTGACCCATCTCGATACCCGCGATCTCAGCGTGGTGCGGTTCTACACCGCCGCCGATACGCGGGTGAAATACCTTCAGGATCTTGGGCTTGCCCTACCCCGCAGCGTCGAGGAGGCCAGCCGCGACGGCCAGTTCGCAGGCGCCTTCAGCGCCGAGCGGATCGACGCCTTCGACGATGTCGACATCCTTGTCACCTATGGCGGGCAGGCGCTGCTGGACCGGTTGCAGGCCGACCCGCTGACCTCGCACATGCCGGCCGTCGCCAGTGGCGCGGTGGTGATGCTGGGCAATGACGCGGTCGGCACCGCCGCCAGTCCGACGCCCCTGTCGATCCCCTGGGTGCTGGGGGACTACGCCGACCGTCTGGCCGAGGCGGCACGGGCCGCCGAATGAGCGTCGCATCTGCCGAAGGCGCGGCGCGCGCCGCCCTGCCGGGCCGCGCGCGGCTGGGCTGGCTGGTCGCGGCGCTGGGGCTTTTCCTTGCGGCCTCTGCGCTGTCGGTCGCGGTCGGCACCCGGCCGGTCGGCTGGGGCGACATCCTCGCGGGGATCGGCGGGCGCGCCGACACCATCGGCGCGGCGGCGGTGGCGGCCCGGCTGCCGCGCACCTGCCTGGCGGCCCTGGCCGGCGCGGCTCTGGGGCTTGCGGGCGCGGTGATGCAGGGCGTGACCCGCAATCCGCTGGCCGATCCGGGCATTCTGGGGGTCAATGCGGGCGCGGCACTGGCGGTGGTGATCGGCATCGCCTGGTTCGGTATCGCGACACTGTCGGCCTATATCTGGCTTGCCATCCTGGGCGCGGGCCTTGCCGCAGGCTTCGTCTATGCCATCGGCACGCTGGGACAGGGCGGCGCCACGCCGCTGAAACTGGCGCTGGCGGGAGCCGCGACCTCGATTGCGGCCTCGTCGCTGACGCTGGCGGTCACCCTGCCCCGCGCCGATATCGCGGGCGGGGTGCGTTCCTGGCAAGTGGGTGGCGTAGGCGGCGCGACCTTCGAGGCGCTTTTGCCGATGCTGCCGGTGCTGGCCGCCGGGCTGACGCTGTCGCTGCTGTCGGCGCGCGGGCTGAACCTGCTGGCGCTGGGCGACGACACCGCCGCGGGGCTTGGCCTTCGGGTCGCGCGGACCCGCGCGCTGGCCGCGCTCGGCGCGGTGCTGCTCTGCGGCGCGACCACCGCGATCTGCGGTCCCATCGGCTTCGTCGGTCTGGTGGTGCCGCATGTCTGCCGCCTGCTGGTCGGGGTCGATCACCGCTGGCAGCTGCCCTTCGCCGCCCTTTCGGGCGCGATCCTGCTGCTGTCTGCCGATGTGGCGGGGCGGGTGCTGGCCCGGCCGTCCGAGCTTGACGTGGGCATCGTCACCGCCTTTCTGGGCGCGCCCTTCTTCATCTGGGTCGTCCGCCGCCGCCGGTTGCGCGCGCTATGACCGCGGCCCTCGCCAACCGGATCGTCGCCGCCGGGCGCGCCAGAGCCCGCCGCCGGACCCGCATCGCGCTGGGACTTGGCGCGCTGCTTTGCGCGGGCGTGGCGCTGGTCCTGATCTCGGGCCCGACGCTGACCCCGCCGCTGGACGTGCTGCGGGTTCTCGCAGGCGGCGACGTGCCGGGCGCAAGCTTTGCCGTGCGCGAGCTGCGCCTGCCCCGCGCGGTGCTGGCGGTGCTGGCCGGGATGAGCTTCGGGCTGGGCGGCGCGGCTTTCCAGACCATGCTGCGCAATCCGCTGGCCAGCCCCGATATCGTCGGCATCACCGCAGGCGGCAGCGCTGCTGCGGTCTTTGCCATCGTCGTGCTGGGTTGGCGCGGCCCCGAGGTCTCGGTCTTCGCGCTGGCCATGGGGCTGGCCGTGGCGCTGGCGATCTACCTTCTGTCCTGGCGCAACGGGGTCGCGGGCGCGCGGCTGATCCTGATCGGCATCGCGATCTCGGCCATGCTGGACAGCGCCATCGCCTATATCCTGTCGATCGCCCCCGCCTGGCCCCTGCAGGAGGCGATGCGCTGGCTTGCGGGCAGCCTCAACGGCGTCCAACTGGCCGAATCCGGGCCGCTTCTGGCCGCGCTTGTTGTCTTCGGCGGACTGCTGCTGGCGCTGTCGCGCGATCTCGAGGCGCTGCGGCTGGGCGATGACAAGGCGGCGGCGCTGGGCGTCCGGCTGGGCCGCACCCGGCTTCTGGTGACGCTGGCGGCGGTCGGGCTGATCGCCGTCGCGACCTCGGTCACCGGCCCGATCGCCTTCGTGGCCTTCCTCTCGGGGCCGATTGCCGCGCGTCTGGCCGGGCCCGACCGCTCGGTGCTGATCCCGGCCGCGCTGGTCGGCGCGGGCCTGGTGCTGGCCGGAGATTTCGCCGGCCAAAGCCTCCTGCCTTCGCGCTATCCGGTCGGGGTCGTGACCGGCGTGCTGGGCGCGCCCTATCTTCTGTATCTCATCATCCGCGTGAACCGCGGCGGAGGCTCGATGTGACCGCCCCACCCCTTCTCGTCCGCGATCTTCAGGCAGGCTACGCCGAGCGCACCATCCTCGACGGGCTGACCCTGGCCGTGCCGCCCGGACAGATCACCGCCATCGTCGGCGCCAATGCCTGCGGCAAGTCCACGCTCTTGCGCTGCATCGCCCGGCTGCTGGCACCTGCCCGTGGTCAGGTGCTGCTGGACGGCAAGGAGATCCACCGCATGGCGCCGCGCGCGCTGGCCCGCCGGATGGGACTTTTGCCGCAAGCGCCGGTCGCGCCCGAAGGCATCGCGGTCGCCGATCTGGTCGGGCGCGGGCGCTATCCGCATCACGGGCTTCTGTCGCGCTGGTCCCGGCAGGACACCGAGGCAGTCGCGGCCGCGCTTCAGGCCACCGGCACCGCCGATCTGGCCGAACGCGCGGTCGACGAGCTGTCGGGCGGCCAGCGTCAGAGGGTCTGGATCGCGATGGCGCTGGCGCAGGAGACCGAGCTGCTTCTGCTCGACGAGCCCACGACCTTTCTCGACATCGCCCATCAGGTCGAGGTGCTGGACCTGCTGACCGACCTGAACCACAGCCGCGGCACGACCATCGTCATGGTGCTGCACGATCTCAATCTCGCGGCACGCTACGCCGATCATCTGGTCGCGCTGGCGGGCGGGCGGCTTTACGCGCAGGGCCGCCCCGAAGAGGTGCTGACGGCGGAAACGGTGAAGGCGGTGTTCGGGCTCGATTGCCGGGTCGTGACCGACCCGACCTCGGGCCAGCCGATGATGCTGCCGCTCGGGCGGCACCGGATGCAGGCCAGCGCCTGAGGCAACCGGCGTCCCGGGAAACGGCCCCCGCGCAAACCGCCCCGCTGACAGACGGTCCCTGACGAACGGCCCCTGACGAACGGCCCCTGACGAACGGAGCCGGGCAAAGGAAGCCGGGCAAACGAGCCTTGCGCGAACAGACCTTGCAGGAACGGACCCGCGCAAAACGAAAGGCCGCCCCTTGCGGCGCGGCCCCGGTCTGACCCTTGCCGGGGATGACCCCCGGAGGCGGCTAGATCACTTGATCTTGCCTTCCTTGTATTCGACGTGCTGACGCACGACGGGGTCGTATTTCTTGACCACCATCTTCTCGGTCATGGTGCGGGCGTTCTTCTTGGTCACGTAGAAATGGCCGGTGCCCGCGGTCGAGTTCAGGCGGATCTTGATGGTTGTCGGCTTCGCCATGTCTCATCTCCGTCGCGCGGGCGGCATTGCGCCCGTGAATTCCTTGAAGCCCGCGTTTTAGCGATCCGCGCCCCCGAGTCAAGCGGGTTCTGGCCCTGCAGCCCCTGCCCGCCCCGGGGCGCGTGTCTCAGGCCAACACCTGCGGCAGCCGCATCGCCTTGTGGATCCGCTGGCGTGCGGCGCGGCCCAGATGCAGCGCCTCGGCCAGCCGGTCGAGATGGGCGATCTCGGCCGGGCTGTCGACCTTGGTCGTCACCACCGCCGCGGCATAGACAGCCGTCCGCTGATGGTTGCCGGTCTCGGCCGCCAGCGCGTCGATGTCGATGGGTTTGCCCATCTCGGCCTCGACGAAGGCGCGTTCCTCGGCCGTGGCATCGCCCAGCACATCGAGGATCGCGGCGCGCTCGGTCGCGTCGATCTCGCCGTCGGACTTGGCCGCCATGATCATCGAGCGGATCAGCAGCCGCGCGTTCTTCTCCATCGAGACGCCGGGCGGCGAGACCTCGCCCATCGCGTTCAGGATATCCCGCGCATTGACCGAGCCCGCCCAGGCGGCCCCGCCCAGCGCCGCCATCAGCCCGCCGAGCCCCACCATCGCGTGATCGCCGGTCTCGCGCGCCTTCGCGCCCAGCCACTTGGCGTTGTCCTTCAGCGCCGCGGCGCCGCCCGGCACCTGCATCCGCTCCAGCAGCGGCCCCATCTGGCTGCCGATCCCGGCCCGCGTCGCCGCCGATTTCACGGAATCGGCGATCCCGGCGCCGCCGCCCATCTTCTGGAACTTCTCCAGCCCCTTGGCGGCCGCAAAGCCCACGGCAAGGGTGGCCATCGTCCTGACAAAACTCATCCGGTCTTCCGTCCCTCTGCTATCCCCTGTCCGGGGCAGCGCGCTTCCCACCCTCGGAACCTAGACGCTTTCGGGCATCGGCCAAGACCAAAAACAGCCCGTCCCGGCGAGGGCCGGGCAGCGTTTCGGAGGGAGACAGGCCAGATATGCGCGGATGGCCTGTAAGCCGGATTCTGTCCGGGGGCGCGAGGCCCCCTGGATGACCATTCCTCTGGGCGTACCGTTACCGATACGCTCAAGCTGCCAACCCGGACCCCTGGGCCGAAGCCGCCCTGCAGGTCCAGCCTGCGCGGGGTCCCTATTCGGCATTGCTCCCGGTGGGGCTTGCCGTGCCGGTCCTGTTGCCAGTCCCGCGGTGGGCTCTTACCCCACCGTTTCACCCTTACCTCCGAAACCGGAGGCGGTCTGTTCTCTGTGGCGCTTTCCCTGGGGTTTCCCCCGCCGGGCGTTACCCGGCACCGTCGCTTCGTGGAGTCCGGACTTTCCTCGAAGGCTTGCACCCCCGCGGCCATCCAGCCATCCGCGCGACGCCCGATCTAGGCGCCCGTGCCGTCCGGGTCAACGGGGAAGCGGCGGGCAAGATCGGCAATGACAGACATGTCGGCGGCGGCAAGCGGCCCCTCGGCCCAGGGGCGGAAGCGTTGGCGCAGCGCGTCGAGCACGTGGCCCGTCTGCCACCCCGCGCCATAGCCGAAGGCCGTGGCGGCCTTGCGGAAGGCGGCCTCGTCGGGGGCGATGGCACCGACCGGTTCGGGCCAGACCGCCAGCCCCTGCCGCGCGAGCCTCAGCCAGTCGAACCGCCGGCCCGGGTCCCATTTGCGATCGGGCGCCATGTCGGAATGGCCGATCACCCGTTCGGGCCGGATCGACCAGCGCGCGAGGATGCCGGCCAACAGCGCCTCGAGCGCGGCCATCAGCGGCGCCGGGAACGGCCGGTCGCCCGGATTGTCGAGCTCGATCCCGATCGAGCGGGAATTGACGTCCTCCACCCCGCCCCAGCATCCGGCCCCGGCATGCCAGGCCCGGGCCGTCTCGTCGACCAGCTGGACGACCTGTCCGTCGGCGGCGATCAGGTAATGCGCCGAGACCTCGGCCGCCGGATTGCAGAGCCGGTCGAGTGCCGACGCGGCGTCGGCCATGGCGGTGAAATGCAGCACGACCATGTCGGGCCGCGCCCCGCCACGCCGGGCGCCGCAATTGGGCGAGGGACGCCAGAGCGGCGTCACGCGGTTATCTTTCGGCAAGCCGGAACGGCGAGGGGTCCCAGTAGCAGGCGAAGCCGTCGCCATCGGGGTCGATCCCCAGCCGGTCGCGCTCGGGCCCGCCATTCTTGAGGAAGGCTTCCTGAGCGTGATCGTCCGAGCCGTACTTGGCGCAGCGCCGGGCCAGCGTTTCGGGCGCAACGGCGCGGCCGCGCTTGTAGACCTGCTGGCCGAGCGGATTGGTGGTGCTCAGCGCATATTCGATGATGCCGGCACCATCGCCGCCCGGACGGGGGGGCAGCGGCTCGGGCGGGATGAAGGTATATTGCTCGCGCTGCTGCTCCAGCCGCTCGCGGTCGCTGGCGATGGTCTCGCGGGCGCTGACGGCGGCAAAGCTCTGTTCGTCCGAGATCCCGGCATGGTTTTCAGCCTGCGCGCCGGGCATGGCGGTGGCATCGGAACTCTCGACCGCCGAAATTGGCCCGCCGGTGATCTCGGTCACGACGCCCTGCGCGGGCGCCGCATCAAGCGGTTGGGCCGAGACCGTACCCTGCAGCACACCCTCGCGATGGGCGCTGTAATCGGCGTAGTTGTCGAACCCGACTCCGGCCGCGGAATCGGGCAGTTGCGTATTGCACGCGGCCAGCGCCAGAAGCGCCATCGCGGAGGTCACGGCACGCATCGGGTCCATCCTGCTCGTGGTTTCGATCCCAGTGATCCGGCGCGCCTTACCACCATTTCGCGGGCTTGGAAACAAATCCTGCGGCGCGTTCAAGAACATGTGCGGTGTTCAGCAGATCGCCCTCGCCCCAGGGCTGGCCGATCAGCTGAAGCCCCAGCGGCAGGCCCTGCGCGTCAAGCCCCGCGGGCACCGAAATGCCCGGCAGACCGGCGAGGTTCACGGTCACGGTGAAGACGTCGTTGAGATACATCGCCACCGGATCGGCATCGGCCATCTCGCCCAGACCGAAGGCGGCCGAGGGCGTCGCGGGCGTCAGGATCGCATCGACGCCGCCGGCGAACACCTCGTCGAAGTCGCGCTTGATCAGCGCGCGGACCTTGCGGGCGCGGTTGTAATAGGCGTCGTAGAAGCCCGCCGACAGCACATAGGTGCCGATCATCACCCGGCGCTGGACCTCCTTGCCGAAGCCCTCGGCGCGGGTCTTTTCGTACATCTGCACGATGCCGTCGCCCTGCCCCAGCTTGGCCCGGTGGCCATAGCGCACCCCGTCATAGCGCGCGAGGTTCGAGGACGCCTCGGCGGGCGCGATCACGTAATAGGCGGGCAGCGCGTATTTCGTGTGCGGCAGGCTGATCTCGACGATCTCGGCGCCTGCATCCTTCAGCATCGCACTGCCGTCGGCCCAGAGCTTCTCGATCTCGGCGGGCATGCCCTCCATGCGGTATTCCTTCGGGATACCGATGGTCTTGCCGCGAATGTCGCCCGTCAGCATCGCCTCGAAATCCGGGACCGGAATGTCGGCGCTGGTCGAATCCTTCGGGTCATGGCCCGACATCGCGCCCAGCATGATAGCGGCGTCGCGCACCGTCTTGGTCATCGGCCCGGCCTGATCCAGCGACGAGGCGAAGGCCACGATCCCCCAGCGCGAGCAGCGCCCGTAGGTCGGCTTGATGCCGACGATGCCGGTGAAGGCTGCGGGCTGGCGGATCGAGCCGCCGGTATCGGTACCGGTCGCGGCCATGCAAAGATCTGCGGCAACCGCCGAGGCCGAGCCGCCCGAAGAGCCGCCCGGCGTCAAGGCCGTGTCCTCGTTGCCGCGCCGCCAGGGGTTGACCGCATTGCCATAGGTGCTGGTCTCGTTCGACGAGCCCATGGCGAACTCGTCCATGTTGAGCTTGCCCAGCATGACCGCGCCCGCATCCCAGAGGTTCTGGGTCACGGTCGACTCGTATTCGGGCCGGAAACCTTCAAGGATCTTCGAGGCGGCCTGCGAGGCCACGCCCTTGGTGCAGAAAAGATCCTTGATCCCCAGAGGCATGCCGCAAAGCGCGGGCGCCTCGCCCGCCGCGATCCGCGCGTCGGCGGCCCTGGCCTGGTCCAGCGCGATCTCGGGGGTCTTGTGGACGAAGGCGTTCAGCGCGCCCGCGCCGTCGATGGCCGAAAGATAAGCTTCGGTCAGGGCGACCGAAGTGGTCTCGCCCTTGCGCAGCGCGTCGCGCGCCTCGGCAATGGTCAGCCGGGTCAGATCGCTCATGGCGTTACTCCACCACCTTGGGAACCGCGAAAAAGCCCTCGCGCGCGTCGGGCGCGTTGGCCAGGATCCGGTCCTGCATCTCGCCATCGGTCACCACGTCCGCGCGCCGTTTCAGCCGCATCGGGGTGACGCCGGTCATCGGCTCGATGCCGGTCACGTCGACCTCGTTCAATTGTTCCATGAAGGTCAGGATGCCCGACAGCTCCTGCGCCAGCGCCGGCAGGTCGTCTTCCTGAACGGCGATCCGGGCGAGGTGCGCCACCCGCCGCGCGGTGTCGATGTCGATGGACATGGGGCCGCCTTTCCGTGCTCGTGAAATTCGTCCCCGCGTTTAGCCGTCTGCCGCGCATGCTGCAAGAGCGCGCCCGGGGGCCGAGCCCCCCAGCCCCGCAAGGCGACAGGCAATGTCGCGGGCGGGACGCAAAGCGGCGTCGGGGGAATGGCGCTTGCACTCGCGCCGGGCCTTTCTCCATAACGCAAGGCGCCGAAACGCGCGTTCAAGACATTCAGGCAAGGATTCCGCCGATGGCCTCGACACATTTCATCCTGACGCTCACCTGCGACGACCAGCCCGGGATCGTCGCCACCGTCGCGAATGCGGTCACCGCGCTCGGCGGCAACATCCAGGACAGCGCCCAGTTCCGCGATCCCGAAAGCAACCGGTTCTTCATGCGGGTCGCGTTCCACACGCAGGCCCCGTCCGAGGCCGAGGCGATCCGCGCCCGGCTGGCCCCCGCCATCAACGGCTACGGCATGGACGCCGAGGTGGTCGATGCCGAGCGGCGTCCGAAGATCATCCTGATGGTGTCGAAATTCGACCATGCGCTGCTGCATATTCTCTATCAGATCCGGGTCGGCTGGATGGAGGCCGACGTGGTCGCCGTGGTCTCGAACCACGAAGACAGCCGCGCCACGGCCGAGGCGGCGGGCATTCCCTATTACTGCTGGCCGGTGACGAAAGAGACCAAGGCCGAGCAGGAACAGAAGCTGATCGACCTGGTGGCCGAGACCGGCGCCGAGCTGGTGGTTCTGGCGCGCTACATGCAGGTGCTCTCGGACAAGCTCAGCCGCGCGCTGTCGGGGCGGGTGATCAACATCCACCATTCCTTCCTGCCCTCGTTCAAGGGCGCCAAGCCCTATCACCAGGCGCATGAGCGCGGGGTCAAGCTGATCGGGGCGACGGCGCATTTCGTGACCGCCGATCTCGACGAGGGGCCGATCATCGAGCAGGAGACCGAGCGCGTGAACCATGCCTTCTCGGCCGAGGACTATGTGGCGGTCGGGCGCGACATCGAAAGCCGGGTGCTGGCGCGGGCGGTGCGGCTGCATCTGCAACGCCGGGTCCTGCTGAACGGTCACAAGACTGTCGTCTTCATGCCCGGCTGAGGCCGGAGATGGCGATTCGCCGGAGGCCCCCTCCCTCCGGCGCATCGGCCAGGGCGCTGACCCCAGGCCCCCTTTCCGAAGAAAGGGGAATTTGTCCAACAATTCCTTTTTACCTTTTCGCATTTTGCGGCGTTTCGCCAAGCCACCCGCTTTTCATTCCGGAATGCCAGACTTGCACAATGTGATAGCGCGTTATTTTATACGACATTAAAAGGAGGCCACGCCTTTGGATGTCTGCCCCTTAAAATCGCATGTTTTAATTCTACTGAAGAATGTGCCATGCTGCCTTGAACCCGCGTTGGAGGAGATGTCGGGCATGGATGTGCTGGAGCGTATCAGGGGAACGCGTATCCCTCTTGCCATTCTTGCAATCGAGGCCGACGTTCCCGAAGCCGACATCGCGGCGGCGCTCAAAGGCTCGGGCGCGCTGACATTTTTGCAGGAATGCCGGATTGCCCGGCATCTCGACAGATCCGACCTGACGGGGCGATGGCGCCGCCGGAACTGACCGGGCGCCCGCGGGCCTGTCCGGATCGGCGGGCAGGATCTCAATTTGATGCCGGACGCGGGCAGATCGGCAGGGTCCGAGGCGTCATCCCGGCGCGGCGTCCATGGAAACGCGCCGGACATGCCGCCGGTAAACCTCGATCATCCAGCCCAGCATCGCCGCGTTGAGAAGGTGCCACAGAAAATGCGTTCCCAGCGGCAACACCGCGCAAACCGGCATGTCGATGGTGCGGAAGGTCAGCGAGACCGTCAGCAGGCCGACGCCAAGTCCCAGCCCGGCCGCGACCTCCGGCAGGCGGCGGGCCAGAGCCAGCGCATAGACGAGGATCAAAAGCGCGACCGGCGCATAGCCCGCCGACGACCCAAGCCACTCGAGACGCCCGAAAAGCGGGCCGGTGACGGCGGCGTAGGGAAAGAAGAGCGCGGTCAGCCCCAGCGCGGGCCAGAGCCCGAGACCCCAATAGGCGCGGTTGGCCACGAAGACATATAGCAGGATGAAACAGAGGATCGGCAGGACATCCGCCAATGAGGCCCATTCGCTGGCCAGGGTGTGAAAGAGAAAGCTGCCGATACCGATCACCCCCAGCACCGCCGCCAGCGCGCGGCCCAAAGGCAGCCCGGCACAGCGGTGCCACATCACCAGCGCGGCCAGGACGAAGGCGGCATTGGTCGCGGCATTCACCGGCTCGGCCCAGAAGGTGAAATCGGTCCGCTCGCAATAGGCGTCGATCTGTCGCGTCCAGTCCATGGGCATGCCGGCTCCGCTCTGTTACCTTTCCCGGCAATCATGGAGCACGCGGCCGGCGCGGCAAAGGGAGAAACCCGGGGGCGGGGCCGGCGCGGCAGAGGAGAACGCGACATGAAGATCACCTGGCTCGGGCATTCCGGCTTCCGTATCGAGATCGAGGACCAGATCCTGCTGATCGACCCCTGGCTCGTGGGCAATCCGATGTTCCCCGAAGAGCGGCGGGCCGAAGCCATCGGCGGCGCGACCCATATCCTGGTCACCCACGGCCATTTCGACCATGTCGCGGACACCATCGCCATCGCGCGCGAGCTGTCGATCCCGGCAGTCGGCATCTTCGATCTGATGAGCTGGTGGGAATCCCGGGAAGGGATCGAGGTGATCGGCTTCAACAAGGGCGGCACGGTCCGGCTTGGCACTGTCGCGGTGACGATGGTGAACGCCACCCACTCCTCCTCGACCCAGGGAGCGGACGGCCCGGTCTATACCGGCACCGAATCGGGGTTCATGATCGCCGGCGAGGGCCATGTGATCTATGTCAGCGGCGATACCGACGTGATGGCGGACATGGAGATCTTCAATGACCTGCATGCGCCCGATATCGGACTGCTATGTGCCGGCGGACACTTCACCATGGACATGAAGCGCGCGGCCTATGCGGCCCGGACCTTCTTCCATTTCAAGACGGTGATCCCCTGCCACTATCGCACTTTCCCGCTTCTCGAGCAGTCCGCAGAGGCGCTTAAACAGAACCTGCCCGGCGTGCGGGTGATCGAACCCGAGGTCCTGGTGCCGATCGAGCTATAGGGCATCCTCTGCCCCAGCGCGGGCCGCCACGATTTTTCGCAGAAAAATCGCGCCCTTCGGCGGCCCCTCCGCCCCGCTCACCGACGCGGGGCGAAAAACGCCTTCAGAAGCGCCTCGGCCTCGGTCGCCGCAATGCCGTCATAGACCTCCGGCACATGATGGCTCTGCGGATGATCGAAAACCCGCGCCCCATGCGCAACGCCCCCCGATTTCGGGTCCGCCGCCCCGTAATACAGCCGCGCGATCCGCGCCTGCCCGATGGCCGAGGCGCACATCGGACAGGGCTCCAGCGTCACATAGAGATCATGGCCCGGAAGCCGTTCCGACCGGGCCGCCGCGCAGGCCGCCCGCAGGGCCAGGATCTCGGCATGGGCGGTCGGATCGGCCAGTTCCCGGGTCCGGTTCCCCGCCGCCGCCACGATGCGGCCGCCGGGCGCCACCACGACCGCGCCCACCGGCACCTCGCCCCGCCGCTCCGCGGCACGGGCTTCGGCCAGCGCCCTGTCCATATGGCTGCGAAACGGGCTCATCCTTCCCTCATGCCTTGCCCCCGTCGCCCGCGCAAGCCGCTTCCCCCGCCCCTCGATCCGGCGTAAACCCCACCCATGGACAAGACCGGACAAGAGGGCGAGCGGATCGCCAAGATCCTGGCGCGCGCAGGGCTCGCGTCGCGGCGCGAGGCCGAGCGGATGATCGCCGCCGGGCGGGTGACGGTGAACGGCCGCCGGATATCAAGCCCCGCGCTGAACGTGACCGCCGCCGACCGGATCGCCGTCGACGGCGCCCCGCTGGCGGCGGCCGACCGGCCGCGGCTCTGGCTCTATCACAAACCCGCGGGGCTCGTGACCACCGCCAAGGACGAGAAGGACCGCGAGACCGTCTTCGACAAGCTGCCCGAGGACATGCCCCGGGTCATGTCGGTCGGACGGCTCGACCTCAATTCCGAGGGCCTGCTGCTTCTGACCAATGACGGCGCGATCAAGCGGCGGCTGGAACTGCCCTCGACCGGCTGGCTGCGCAAGTACCGCGTCCGGGTCAAGGGCACGCCCGAGGACGCCACGCTCGCCCCCCTGCGCGAGGGCATTGTCATCGCGGGCGAAAGCTTCCGGCCGATGGAGGTCACGCTTGATCGTCAACAAGGCGCCAATGCCTGGCTGACCGTCGGCCTGCGCGAAGGCCGCAACCGCGAGATCCGCCGCGCCATGGAGGCCATCGGGCTGACCGTGAACCGGCTGATCCGGATCAGCTATGGCCCGTTCCAGCTTGGCGCTTTGAAGGCGGGCGAGGTCGAGGAGATCCGCGGCCGCGTGTTGCGCGATCAGCTGGGGCTCGAAAGCCCCGAGGGCGAGGCAACCGGCCGTGCGAAGACCCTGCGTCCCCGATCGGGCAGCGGGAAACCCGCAGGTCCCAAAGCGCCCGGATCGAAGCCCGGCGGCGCCAGGGTAACCGGCCAAAAGCCGCCCGGCGTCAAACCTGCGCGCCGGACGGGCGGACGCGACCAGGAAGACATCTCGGACCCGCCCCCGGGCCGCAAACCGCCCCGCGGCACCGGAGGCACGGGCGCCGCGCGGCCGATGCGGCGGCGCGGCAAGGCTCCGCCCGGCTGATCGGCAAAACCCGCCGACACTTGCTTTTAACGGCCGCGTCGCATCCCATGTATAAGGGAAGATCGTGAAGACAGAGGGGATCATGTCGGGCACCGGGTTGCAGAAACTGTCATTCTTCCTGCTGATCGCGCTGGTCCTTTACGTGGCCGTCATGGGGGGCGCGTGATGGCCAACCGGTTCGGCGACCGCTACAGCCCCGGCACGCCCGGCCCCGAGACGGTCGCGCCCCCCCGCCATCCGTTCCAGGGGCGGCGTCCGGCACGGGCCGCGGGCCGGGCCAATGCGATGTTCTTCGCGCCCCTGCCGCTTTTGCCGCGCGCCTTCTTTTCCGACCCGGCGGGGCTGGCGCTGACGCTTGGCGCCTTCGGCGTGCTGATCCTTGCCGCCTGGCTGACCCGCGAGGGGCTGCGGGCCGAGGATGCTTGGGCCGCCCGCAAGGTGGCCCGCCGCCCGGCGCTGCCGCGCAAGATCCTGGGCTCGGTCCTGACAGGCGCGGGGCTCTTGCTGGCGGGGATCGGTGGCGGCGACTGGCTGGCCCCGGCGATCTATGCCGTCTTGGGCACCGCCCTTCACAGCTTTGCCTTCGGCCTCGATCCGCTCAGCGACAAGGGGATGGAAGGCATCGACAGCTTTCAGCGGGACCGAGTGGCGCGCGCCATCGAAGAGGCCGAAAAGCATCTGGCGACCATGTCCGAGGCGATCCGGCGCGCCGGCGACCGCGGGCTCGACGCGCGGGTCGAGCGGTTTCAGGCGGTCGTGCGCGACATGTTCCGCACCGTCGAGGAAGACCCGCGCGACCTGACCGCCGCCCGGCGCTATCTGGTCGTCTATCTGCTGGGCGCGCGCGACGCGACGGTCAAGTTCGCCGATCTTTACGCCCGCACCCGCGATGCCTCGGCACGCCGGGATTACGAGGCGCTTCTGGGCGATCTCGAGGACAATTTCGCTGCCCGCACCCGGGCGCTGATTCAGGACGACCGCACCGATCTTGACGTCGAGATCGAAGTCTTGCGCGACCGGCTGCAACGGGAAGGCATCCGCCCGGCGCCCGTCGCGCCCATTTCGGGAGAGAATGCATGAGCTCGGACAACAATCGCCTGAAGGCGGCGCAGGACGTCGCCGAAGTTGAAAAAGTGACATTGGCGGTCCTGCCCGAACCGGCCCGGGATCTGGTCCCGCTGGAAGGGGCCGAGCCGCCGGTGGCCGAGGCGATCCGCGCCCGCATGGCCGAGATCGACATGTCCGACAGCAATTCGATCATCGGTTTCGGGTCCAGTGCCCAGGCCGAGTTGCAGACCATCAGCCAGGCCATGCTGGCCGATGTGCGCAACAAGGACGTGGGGCCTGCGGGCGACTCGCTCCGCGAGATCGTGACCACGATCCGGGGCTTTTCGGTGTCCGAACTCGACGTGCGGCGCGAGGCGAGCTGGTGGGAAAAGCTGATGGGGCGCACCGCGCCCTTCGCCAAGTTCGTTGCGCGATTCGAGACGGTTCAGGGCCAGATCGACTCGATCACCGACCGGTTGCTGACCCATGAACATACGCTGCTGAAGGACATCAAGTCGCTCGACAAGCTTTACGAGAAGACCCTCGATTTCTACGACGAGCTCGCGCTTTACATCGCCGCGGGCGAAGAGAAGCTGAAAGCTCTCGACGCGACCGAGATCCCCGCCAAGGAGGCCGAGGTCGCCGCGGCCCCCGAGGCCGATCAGGTGATCCGGGCGCAGGAATTGCGCGACCTGCGCGCCGCGCGCGACGATCTTGAACGCCGGGTGCATGACCTCAAGCTGACCCGCCAGGTGACGATGCAGTCGCTGCCCTCGATCCGGCTGGTGCAGGAAAACGACAAGTCGCTGGTCAGCAAGATCAACTCGACCCTGGTCAATACCGTGCCGCTTTGGGAAACCCAGCTGGCGCAGGCGGTCACCATCCAGCGCTCGAAAGAGGCCGCGCTGGCGGTGCGCGAGGCCAGCGACCTGACCAACGAACTGTTGACCGCCAATGCCGCCAACCTGCGCCAGGCCAACAGGACCGTGCGCGAGGAAATGGAACGGGGCGTCTTCGACATCGAAGCGGTCAAGAAGGCCAATGCCGATCTGATCGCGACGATCCAGGAAAGCCTGACCATCGCCGACGAGGGCAAGTCCCGGCGCGCCCAGGCCGAGGACGATCTGAAAAAGATGGAGGCAGAGCTGCGCGACACGCTCGCCGCCGCCAAATCGCGGGCGCAGGGCGCCGGCGCCCTGCCGGAGGCGTGACCGCATCGTGACGCCCGCATCGCGCCCTTCTTTTCTGCCGGGGCTCCGGCCAGGGGCGCTGGCCAGCGCCCTTGCCGTGGCCTTGGCCGGCTGTCAGATGGCACCCGCGCCGCCCGAGACACGGCCCGCCGCCCGCCCCGCCGAAGCGGTGCGACCGCAGCTTTCGCCCGACAGCCAGGCTCTGGCCCGGCATTACGCCCGGGTGCAGGCCGATCTTCTGTCGCGCGGCCTGCTGCGGAGCGATGGCGGCGAGACCGATGTGCCCTTCACCCGCCGCGCGCTGGTCGAGGATTTCGTGCGGATCGCGCTGTTCGACGAATATGTCAGCCGCGACGGGCATCTGGTGGCGCGCGAAACCGAAAGCCGGCTCCGGCGCTGGGAACAGCCCGTCCGCTTTGGCATCACCTTCGGCGAAACGATCCCGGCCGCCCAGCGCAGCCAGGACCGCGCCGAGATCGCGGCCTATGTCCGGCGGCTGTCGCGGGTGACCGGGCTGCCGATGTGGGTGACCAGCCCCGAACAGGCCAATTTTCAGGTCTTCATCGTCAATGAGGACGAACGCCGCCGCCTGGGTCCCGAGCTCGAACGTCTGATCCCGGGCATCGACGTCGCCGCCCAAAGCACGATCGCCGTGATGCCGCGATCGACCTTCTGCCTGGTGCTGGCCTTCTCGAAGGGCGAGTCCAGCACCTATTCCAGCGCCGTCGCCGTGATCCGCGGCGAACATCCCGACCGGCTGCGGCAATCCTGCTTGCATGAGGAACTGTCCCAGGGGCTGGGGCTGGCCAATGACAACCCCTCGGTGCGCCCGTCGATCTTCAACGACGACGAGGAATTCGCGCTGCTGACGCCCCATGACGAATTGCTGCTGAAGATGCTTTACGACCGGCGCCTGCGCCCGGGCATGACCCCGGCCGAGGCCCGCCCCATCGTCGAGCAGATCGCGGCCGAGCTGATGGGGGGCGATGCCTGAGGCATGCGCTCTGGTGCCCGGCATGGCCGCGTCCGGCACCGGCCCTATAGTTTGCCCCGGACACAACGGAGGACCTGACCCATGGGCATTTTCGACTTTCTCTCCGGCGAGTTCATCGACGTCATCCATTGGGTCGACGACACCCGCGACACCATGGTCTGGCGGTTCGAACGCGAGGGCCATGCCATCAAGTACGGCGCCAAGCTGACGGTGCGCGAGGGTCAGGCGGCGGTCTTCGTCCATGAGGGCCAGCTGGCCGATGTGTTCACGCCGGGCCTTTACATGCTGGAAACCAACAACATGCCGGTGCTGACCACGCTGCAGCATTGGGATCACGGCTTCCGCTCGCCCTTCAAGTCGGAAATCTACTTCGTCAACACCACCCGCTTCACCGACCTCAAATGGGGCACCAAGAACCCGGTGATGCTGCGCGACCCCGAATTCGGCCCGACCCGGATCCGCGCTTTCGGCAGCTATGCGGTCCGCGTCACCGACCCGGCCCGCTTCATGGTCGAGATCGTCGGCACCGATGGCGAATTCACCATGGACGAGATCGGCTTCCAGATCCGAAATGTCATCGTGCAGGAATTCTCGCGGGTGATCGCGGCCTCCGGCATCCCGGTGCTGGACATGGCCGCCAACACCGCCGATCTGGGCAAGCTGATTTCGGGCGAGGTGTCGAAGACGCTCGAGGCCTACGGCCTGACCATGCCCGAATTCTACATCGAGAATATCAGCCTGCCGCCCGAGGTGGAAAAGGCGCTGGACAAGCGCACCTCGATGGGGATCGCGGGCGATCTGGGCCGCTATACCCAGTATTCCGCGGCCGAAGCCATGACCGAAGCCGCCCAAAGCCCCGCGGGCAGCGGCATGGCGGCCGGGATCGGCGCGGGTCTGGGTATGGCGATGGCCCAGAGCGTCGCCCAGACCGGCCCCTGGGGCACGGTGCCGCGCAGCGCGGCGGCCGAGGCCGCGATGCCGGTCCCCCCGCCCCCGCCGCCGGTCGAACATGTCTGGCACATCGCCGAGAACGGCCAGACCTCGGGGCCGTTCTCGATGGCACGGCTGGGGCGGATGGCCAGCGAGGGCAGCTTCCGCCGCGACAGCTTCGTCTGGACCCAGGGCCAGGACGGCTGGAAGCGCGCCGAAGAGGTGCCCGAGCTGGCCCGGCTGTTCACCGTCGCCCCGCCACCGCCTCCGCCCGGGGTCTGAGCCCAGGATGACCGCCCCCGACCACCGCTTTCCCTGCGACCAGTGCGGGGCCGACCTGCGCTTCTCGCCCGAGGATGGCCGGCTGATCTGCGACCATTGCGGCCATGAGGAGCCCGTCGAGGGCACCGGCCCCTGGGACGCGCCGCTGGCCGAGCTCGACTACCGCGCGGCGCTCGACGCGGCCCTGCCGGGCGCCGAGATGCAGGACGTCCGGCAGATCAAGTGCCCCAATTGCGGCGCCGAATTCGAGCTGGACGAAGCCACCCATGCCGCCGAATGCCCGTTCTGCGCCACCCCCGTCGTCACCGGAACCGGGGTTCAGCGGCGGATCAAGCCCAAGGGCGTGCTGCCCTTCGCGCTGTCCGAGGCCGAGGCGCACAAGGCGATGACCGACTGGCTGGGGCGGCTCTGGTTCGCGCCGAACGGGTTGCAGGCCTATGCCCGCAAGGGCCGCCGGATGGAGGGCATCTACGTCCCCTACTGGACCTTCGATGCCGACACCAAATCGCAATACAGCGGTGCGCGCGGCACGATCTATCACGAAAGCCGCCGGGTGATCCGCGAGGGTCGGTCGGAAACGGTGCAGATACAGAAGATCCGCTGGACCCCGGTGTCGGGCCGGGTCGCGCGGTTCTTCGACGACGTGCTGGTGCTGGCCGCGACCAGCCTGCCCAAACGCTATACCGACGCGCTCGAACCCTGGGATCTGTCGTTGATGCTGCCCTACCGGCCGCAGTATCTGGCGGGCTTCCGGGCCGAAGGCTACACGGTCGATCTGGAAACCGGCTTTGCCGAGGCGCGCCGGACCATGGACCGGGTGATCCGCCGCGACGTGATGTTCGACATCGGCGGCGACAGCCAGCGGATCGACCGGCTCGAGACCCAGGTTTCGGCCGTCACCTTCAAGCATGTGCTGCTGCCGGTCTGGCTGGCCGCCTACCGCTATCGCGGCAAGACCTACCGCTTCGTCGTCAACGGGCGCAGCGGCCGGGTGCGGGGCGAGCGGCCCTGGTCGGCCTGGAAGATCGCCATTGCCGTGGTGCTGGGTCTCGCGCTGGCAGCCGGGATCGGCTACCTGGCGGCGCTGCAGCAGTGAGGCGATGCCCGTTTGCACCGGCAGAGGCGGCAGGCTAGCCTGCGTCTGACCCAACACGGCGAGCGGACCATGATCCTTTGCGCGGGCGAAGCCCTGATCGACATGCTGCCCCGGACCAGTGCCGAGGGCGAACCGGCCTTTGCCCCCCATGCGGGCGGGGCGGTCTTCAATACCGCGATCGCGCTTGGCCGGCTTGGCGCGCCCACGGGCTTTCTGGCGGGCCTCTCGACCGATCTTTTCGGCACCCAGCTTGCCGGGGCGCTGGCCGCCTCGGGCGTCGAGACCGGGCTTTGCCTGCGTTCGGCCCGGCCGACCACGCTGGCCTTCGTCACGCTTGTCGGCGGCCAGGCGCGCTATGCCTTCTATGACGAGGCCACGGCCGGGCGGATGCTGACGCCCGCCGACCTTCCCACCCTTCCCGCGTCGGTGCGCGCGCTGTTCTGCGGCGGCATCTCGCTGATGGCCGAGCCCTGCGGCAGCGCCTATGAGGCGCTGTTCCTGCGCGAGGCCGGGGCGCGGGTGACCATGCTCGACCCCAACATCCGGCCCGGCTTCATCGCCGACGTGCCCGCCTATCGCGCCCGGATCGCGCGGATGATCGCGGCGGCCGACATTCTCAAGATCTCGGACGAGGACCTGCACTGGCTCGAGGGGCCGGGGGACGCGCGCGATCTGGCGCGGGGGTTTCTGGCTCGGGGACCGCGGCTGGTGCTGCTGACCCGGGGCGCCGAGGGCGCCGATGCGCTGACCGCCGGGGCCGAGTGCCACGTGCCTGCGCCGCCCGTGCAGGTGGTCGATACCGTGGGCGCGGGCGACACGTTCAATGCCGGGCTGCTGGCCGGGCTGGCGCAGGCGGGCAGGCTCGACCGCGACGCCCTTGCCGCCGGTCTGCCACAGAACGTGATCGAGGCCGCACTGGGCTTTGCGATCCGCGCCGCCGGCGTCACCGTCTCGCGCGCGGGCGCCAACCCGCCCTGGGCGGAGGAGCTGGCATGAGGGCGCTGGTCCAGCGCGTCAGCGAGGCCGCGGTTCGGGTCGATGGCGCCTGTCTCGGCGAGATCGGGCCGGGACTGATGATCCTCGTTTGCGCCATGGCGGGCGATACCGGGGCCGAGGCCGACAAGCTTGCCCGCCGCATCTCGCGGATGCGGATCTTCCGTGACGCGGACGACAAGATGAACCTTTCGGTGCTCGATACCGGCGGCGCGGCGCTGGTCGTCAGCCAGTTCACACTGGCCGCAGATACCTCCAGCGGCAACCGACCGGGCTTTTCGCGCGCCGCCCCTCCGGCCGAGGGCGAACGGCTGTATCTGCGGTTTGCCGAGGCGCTGGCCGCCGAAGGCGTGCCGGTCGCGACCGGGCGGTTCGGGGCCGACATGAAGGTCTCGCTTGTCAATGACGGGCCGGTCACGATCTGGATCGAGGCATGACCGCGCGCGGCCCGGCCTGACCCGCCGTCGTCCGGAGACGTCGATGGCCCTGCCTTCGCCCTTCGCTGACTGGTTCGCCGCCCGGGACTGGACCGTGCATCCGCATCAGACCGCGATGCTGACCCGGGCGGACGCGCCCTCCCTGCTGCTGATCGCGCCCACCGGGGGCGGCAAGACGCTTGCAGGTTTTCTACCTTCTCTGGTCGAGATTTCGAAAAATCCCGCGTCGGGCTTGCACACTATCTACATTTCACCGCTGAAGGCGTTGACTGCCGACATCCGCCGCAACCTCGGTCGGCCGATCGAGGACATGGCCCTTCCGATTCGCGTCGAGGACCGCACCGGCGACACCTCGCAGGCCCGTCGTCGTCGCCAGCGCGCCGACCCTCCGCATATCCTGCTGACCACGCCCGAAAGTCTGGCGCTGCTTCTCAGCTACGAGGACGCACCGCGGATCTTTGCCGGGCTGCGCCGGGTCATCGTCGACGAAATTCATGCGCTGGCCGAGTCGAAGCGCGGCGATCTGCTGACGCTGAGCCTCGCCCGGCTGCAACGGCTCTGCCCCGGGCTCCGCCGGGTCGGGTTGTCCGCGACCGTCGAGGATCCGCCCGCGTTGGCAGAGTTCCTGGGCCCGACGAGCGCGCCTTGCGAGATCCTGACCGCCGATCCGGGCCCGCCACCCGACATCGCGATGCTGGACACCGGTGCGCCGCCGCCCTGGGCCGGGGGGGGCGGGCGCCACGCCATCCCGGCGGTGCTGGACCAGATCGCGCGCCACCGCACGACGCTGATCTTTCACAACACCCGCGCCCAGGCCGAGCTTTTCTTCCGCGACCTTTGGCTGGCCAACGAGGATGCCCTGCCGATCGCGATCCACCATGGCAGCCTGTCGCGCGAGGCCCGCGAAAAGGTCGAGACGACAATGACCGAGGGGCGGCTTCGGGCGGTCGTCTGCACCGGTTCACTCGATCTCGGGATCGACTGGGGCGATGTCGATCTGGTGATCCAGGTCGGCGCGCCGAAGAATGTCAAGCGGCTGGTGCAGCGGATCGGCCGCGCCAATCACCGCTATAGCGCGCCGTCGAAGGCCCTGCTTGTGCCCGCGAACCGGTTCGAAGTGGTCGAATGCGTGGCAGCACTCGACGCTGTGCGCGCGGGCGATCTGGATGGCGAGCCGCGCGGCCCCGGCGCGCGGGATGTGCTGTGCCAGCACATTCTGGCCACCGCCGCTGCAGGCCCCTTCGACGCCGAGGCCCTGTTCGCCGAGGTGCGCTCGGCCGGGCCCTATGCCGACCTCACGCGGCCCCGTTTCGACGCCTGCCTCGACTTCGCGGCCACCGGCGGCTACGCGCTGCGCGCCTATGACCGCTGGCAGCGGCTGAAACAGGGGCCCGACGGCCGCTGGGCCTTGCGCGACCCGCGCACGGCCCAACGCATCCGCATGAACCTTGGCACCATCGTCGAGGAGGAAACCCTGAAAGTGCGGCTGCGGCCCGCGCGCGGCGGCGCGCCGCTTGGCGAGGTCGAAGAAGCCTTTGCCGCGACGCTGACCCCGGGCGACACCTTCCTCATCGGCGGGCAGGTCGTGCGCTATGAGACGCTCCGCGAGATGGTGGTCGAGGTCAGTCGCAGCCCCGGCCGCGACCCGAAGATCGCGGTCTTCGCCGGGACCAAGTTCGCCACCTCCACCCGGCTGGCCGACCGCATCCTGGAGGTGTTCCGGGCCGCAGACTGGTCCGGCCTGCCCGCCCATACCGCCGACTGGCTGGCGCTTCAGCGCGAGGTCTCGGCGCTGCCCGAGCGCGACCGGCTGCTGGTCGAGACCTTCCCCTATGAGGGCCGCCACCATCTGTGCGTCTACGGCTTCGCGGGAAGGAACGCACAGCAGACCCTTGGCCTTTTGCTGACCCAGCGGATGGAGGCCGCCGGACTTGCGCCCCTGGGGTTTGTCGCGTCCGACTATGCCACGCTGATCTGGGGGCTCGAGCCTGTCAACGCCCCATCGGACTTGATGGATTCAAACGAGCTATATACCGCCTTCTCTGGTTGGTTGGCCAGAAATGCGGTCATGAAGCGCACATTTCGAACATCTGCGGTCATTGCCGGGCTGATCGAGAGAAACCTGCCCGGGCAGCGCAAGACCGGGCGGCAGGCTACCTTTTCGTCCGACATCCTGTACGACACGCTGATGCGTTACGACCCCGATCACGTTCTGCTGGAGATCACGCGCGAGGAGGCGATGAAGGGTCTTGTCGATTTCGGCCGGATCGAGGCGATGCTGGCCCGCGTGCACGGCCGGATCGACCACCGGCGCCTTGACCGCGTCTCGCCGCTGGCGGCGCCGCTGTTCCTCGAAGCCGGTCGGGTTCCGGTGAAGGGCGCGGCCGAACAGCGGCTGATCGACGAGGCCGCCGCCCGACTGATGGCCGCCGCGGGCCTGAGCTGAGGCCATGACATCGGCCTTGCCCCCGGGTCCCGGATGCGGTTGAAACAAAGCATGAACGGATATGCCTTCCCCCTGGCCGGAACCGTCCTGACCGCCCGTGCCTCCGGCGCGCTCTGGTGGGAGGCCGAACGGCTGCTGGCCGTGTCCGACCTGCATCTGGGCAAGGCCGACCGGCTGGCCCGGCGCGCGGGCGCCCTGTTGCCGCCCTATGACACGCACGAGACGCTGACCCGGCTGGCCGCCGAGATCGAGGCGCTGGCGCCCCGCACGGTCATCTGCCTTGGCGACAGCTTCGACGATGACGACGCGGCACGCGATCTGCCAGAGCCCGCAGCCGACCGGCTGTTGGCGCTGATGGCCGGGCGCCGCTGGATCTGGATTTCGGGCAATCACGACCCTGCCCCGCCCGATCTGGGCGGCAGCGCTCTGGCAGACCTGGCGCTGGGGCCGCTGCGATTTCGCCATATTGCCGAGCGAGGGGCCGAAGGCGAGGTCTCGGGGCATTATCACCCGAAGATGCGGCGGCGGCTCGGCGGGCAGAGCGTGGCACGGCCCTGTTTCCTGATCGACCGCAGGCGCGCGATCCTGCCCGCCTTCGGCGCCTATACGGGCGGGCTTGCGACGCACGCCCCGGTGCTGGATGCGCTGATGGGCGCCGATGCGCTGGCGATCCTGACCGGGCCGAAGGCGCTGGCCCTGCCCATGCGGGCGTGACAGCGAAGATCGCCCAAGCTAGCGTCGATCCCGTACCGGTGCAGGGAGAGTCCATGCAGCACGCGCCCAGAAATCCAGACTTCGAGGCCATCGTCCGCGAGAGTTTCGCCCGGCAGGCGATGATGTCGACCCTTGGGGCCGGGCTGGTATCGGTCGCACCGGGAGCCGTGGCGATCTCGGCGCCGATCAGGCCCCAGTTCGGCCAGCAGATCGGGGCGGCCCATGCCGCCTTCACCTTCGCGCTGGCCGACAGCGCCGCGGGTTACACGGCGCTGAGCCTGATGCCGCCCGACCATGACGTGCTGACCAGCGAGGCCAGCATCCACCTGCTGGCCCCGGCGCTTGGCGACCGGCTGATCGCGACCGGATCGGTGGTCAAGACCGGCAGGCGGCTGTTCGTCGTCCGCTCCGAAGTCTTTGCCCAAACCGGGGACCGTCCCCGCACTCATGTGGCCAGTTTCACCGGAACGATGGTGCCGATCCCGCTTTAGGCGGTCAGGCCCTCGGGTTCGGGCAGGCCGTTGGCGCGGCAGCAGGCGGTCACGGTATTGGCCAGCAGGCAGGCAATGGTCATCGGGCCGACCCCGCCCGGTACCGGCGTGATGGCCCCCGCGACCTCGACCGCGCTGGCGAAATCGACGTCGCCGACCAGCCGGGTCTTGCCCTCGCCCTTTTCAGGCGCGGGAACGCGGTTGATACCGACATCGATCACCGTCGCGCCGGGCTTGACCCAGTCGCCCGGGATCATCTGCGGGCGCCCGACGGCCGCAACCAGAATATCGGCGCCGCGGCAGACCTCGAGCAGGTCGCGTGTACGCGAATGGGCGATGGTCACCGTGCAGCTGTCGGCCAGCAGAAGCTGGGCCATCGGCTTGCCGACAATGTTCGAGCGCCCGACGACGACGGCGTTCAGCCCGGAGAGCGACCCCAGCGCGTCACGCAGCATCAACAGGCAGCCCAGAGGGGTGCAGGGCACCATCGACTTCTGCCCGGTCGCCAGCAGCCCGACGTTCGAAATGTGAAAGCCGTCGACATCCTTGGCCGGGTCGATCGCATTGATGACCTTGGCCTCGCCGATGTGGTCCGGCAAGGGAAGTTGCACCAGAATCCCGTGCACGGAGGGGTCCGCGTTCAGCCGGTCGATCAGTGCCAGCAGATCGGCCTCGGAGGTGTCGGCCGACAGGCGATGTTCGAATGAGGCCATTCCGGCCTCGCGCGTCTGTTCGCCCTTGTTGCGCACATAGACCTGGCTGGCCGGGTCTTCGCCCACCAGAACCACCGCAAGGCCGGGGGTCAGCCCGTGATCGGACTTCAGCGGGGCCACATGGGCCGCGACCTTCTCGCGGATGCCGGCGGCAAAGGCCTTGCCGTCGATAAGTGTCGCAGTCATCCCCGTACCTCCTTGGCCCCCAGGGCCCGTTCCTCGCGCCCGATCGACCATTCGATGAGCGCACGCCACAACGTTTCGACCAGATCGGGGTCGAGCCCTTCGGCCCCGGCCAGCGCCCGGACATTGGCCACCACCTCCTCGACCCGGTCGTCGATCCGCGCGGGAAGGCCCGCTGTGGCCTTCAGTTCGGCAGCCCGGTCGATATAGCGCGCACGCTCGGCCAGAAGCGCAACCAGACGCGCGTCGAGCGCGTCGATCTGGGGGCGAAGCTCGTCCATGCTGCGGCAGGTCTGGGGGGGGATCATGCGGCCTCTCGACTTCCGATACGTCTGGTTCGCGTGTTACCCCGCCAGCCCGCGCGCCGCAATGCGGCAGCGCCTCAGAACAGCCCCTCGATCTGGCCCTCGGCATTGAGACCGATGGAATGGGCCGCGGGTTCGGGCGGCAGGCCGGGCATGGTCATGATCC
The DNA here is from genome assembly GCF_003053725.1 of Rhodovulum kholense. Classification (GTDB taxonomy): domain Bacteria; phylum Pseudomonadota; class Alphaproteobacteria; order Rhodobacterales; family Rhodobacteraceae; genus Rhodovulum; species Rhodovulum kholense. The sequence goes on along the minus strand of NZ_QAYC01000005.1, from coordinate 164,466 downwards.
GCCCGCAGATCGCCACCACGAAGCCCGCCCCGGCGGCCAGCCGCACCTCGCGCACCGGCACGTCAAACCCCTCGGGGGCACCGATCAATTCGGGATCGGTCGAGAAGGAATACTGGGTCTTGGCCATGCAGACCGGCAGATGGCCATAGCCCGCCTCTTCCCAGGCGGTCAGCTGGTCGCGGATCTTCTGGTCGGCCACCACGTGATCGGCGCGGTAGATCCGGCGGGCAATGGTCTCGATCTTGTGGAAAAGCCCCATCTCGTCGGGATAAAGCGGCGCAAAGCTGTGATGGTCGGTCTCGGCCAGCGCCACGACCTTGCGTGCCAGCGGCTCGATGCCCGCGCCGCCCTCGGCCCAGTGGCGGCACAGGATCGCCTCGGTCCCCTGCCCGCGCACATAGTCCTGCACGGCGGCGATCTCGGCCTCGGTGTCGCCCGCGAAATGGTTGATGGCGACCACCGTCGGCACCCCGAAGGACCGGACATTCTCGATATGGCGGCCAAGATTGGCACAGCCCGTCCGGACCGCCGCCACATTCTCGGCCTTAAGATCGTCCTTGGCCACACCGCCATTCATCTTCAGCGCCTTGACCGTGGCCACCACGACCACCGCCGCGGGCGCGAGTCCGGCCTTGCGGCACTTGATGTTCATGAATTTCTCGGCGCCCAGATCGGCCCCGAAGCCTGCCTCGGTCACCACGTAATCGGCCAGCCGCAGCGCCGTGCGCGTGGCGATGACCGAATTGCAGCCATGGGCGATATTGGCGAAGGGGCCGCCATGGACGAAGGCGGGGGTATGTTCCAGCGTCTGCACCAGATTGGGCTGGATCGCATCGCGCAGCAGTACCGTCATCGCCCCGTCGGCCTTCAGCTCGCGCGCATGCACGGGCGTCCGGTCGCGGGTATAGCCGATGATGATCTCGCCCAGCCGCCGCTGCAGATCGGCAAGGTCGGTGGCCAGGCACAGGATCGCCATGACCTCGGACGCAACGGTGATGTCGAACCCGGTCTCGCGCGGATAGCCGTTCGAGGGCCCGCCCAGCGAACAGACGATGTCGCGCAGCGCCCGGTCGTTCATGTCCATCACCCGGCGCCAGGTGACCCGGCGCTGGTCGATGCCAAGCGCGTTGCCCCAGTAGATATGATTGTCGATCATCGCGGCCAGCAGGTTATGCGCCGCTGTGATCGCGTGGAAATCGCCGGTGAAATGAAGGTTCATGTCCTCCATCGGCACGATCTGGGCATAGCCGCCGCCGGCCGCGCCGCCCTTCATGCCGAAACAGGGCCCCAGCGAGGCCTCGCGGATGCAGATCGCCGTCTTGTGGCCCAGCCGCGCCAGCCCGTCGCCAAGGCCGACCGTGGTCGTCGTCTTGCCCTCGCCCGCGGGCGTCGGGTTGATCGCGGTCACCAGGATCAGCCGCCCCTCGGGCCGGTCCTCGAGGCCCGCGATGAAATCGGCCGTGACCTTCGCCTTGTCATGGCCGTAGGGCAGAAGCGCCTCGGGCGGAATGCCGAGCTTGGCCCCGATCTCCTGGATCGGGCGCTTTTCGGCGGTGCGTGCGATCTCGATATCCGTCTTCGGCGCCATGGCCGATCCTCCCGCGTTTCCGGTTTTTCCAACAGATAGCGGCTGCATCCGGCGAGGGCCAGAACCCTCGACGATCAGACGGTGAGGGTGAAGAATACGCGGGTGAATGGAAAGAGCACGCTGCCATCCGGTCCGGCGGGATAGGCCAGGTCCAGCGCGGCCTCGTACTCGGTCAGAAACGCGGCCAGGTCTTCGCCGTCGAGCTTGGCCGCAAAGGGGCGCAACGCCGTCGCCTCGGTAAAGCGGCGCACCGGATGGCCCTCGCCCGCGGGGTCGAGCCGCTGCACATAGGACGTCTCCCAGGCCGAAACGGTGCCCAGCGGCGCCAGCATCCGGGCATAGGCCGCGGCTTCGGCCACCGGCGGCAGCCAGCCGGAAAAGTCGAACCGGTCGGGAAAGCGGCGCGCGGCGATCTCGCGCATCAGGGCATGCGAGGGGGCGGCGAACTGGCGGGGCATCTGCACCGCCAGCGTGCCTCCCGGCCCCAGCGCGCCCGCCAGCCGCGCGAAAAGCCCGGCATGATCGGGCAGCCAGTGGCAGAGCGCGTTCGAGAAGATCAGCGCGACCGGCGCCTCGGGGGTCCATGTTGCGGCATCGGCCTCGATCAGACGGTCGTAAAGACCCGGGACGCGGGCCTCGTCCAGCATGGCGGGCGAGCTGTCGACCCCGGTCAGCGTCCTGAGCGGAAACCGCATGCGCAGCGCGCCGGCGACCGCGCCGCTGCCGCAGCCCAGATCGACGATATCGCCCTCGGGCAGCTCGGGTACCTGCGCCAGAAGATCGAGCGCCGGGCGCAAACGCAAACCCCGGAACCTTGCGTAGGTTCCGGGGTTCCAGTCTTCAAAGCCGTGAGGGCTCACGCCTGCGGCTCGGGTTCCAAGCCCGACTTGGGCCGGGGCTTGGTCTTCGGGATCGCCGTGACCGAGGGCGTGTCGCCGCCGGTCGACGAGGGCGTGTCGTCATCGCCCCGGTTCAGCGGCTCGCCCGCGATCACCTTGGCGATCTCGCTGCCGGTGAGGGTCTCGTATTCCAGAAGCCCCTGTGCCAACCGTTCGAGATCTTCGCGCTTTTCGGTCAGGATGCGCCGGGCGGTCTGATAGCCTTCGTCGACCAGCGCCTTGACCTTGTCGTCGATGATCTTCTGGGTCGCGGTCGAATGCTTCGGCCCGCTGTTATAGGACCCCAGATAGCTGTCCTGCTCGTTGGCGTAGTCGACATAGCCCAGCTCTTCGTCAAAGCCGAACTGCGTGACCATCGCCCGGGCGATCCGGGTCGCCTGCTGGATGTCCGAGGACGCGCCCGAGGTGACGTTCTCCTTGCCGAAGATCAGTTCCTCGGCCACGCGCCCGCCCATCGCCATCGCAATCTTGGACTTGTACTTGGTGTAGCTGACCGACAGCTGGTCGCGTTCGGGCAGGCTCAGCACCAGACCCAGAGCCCGGCCGCGCGGGATGATCGTGGCCTTGTGGATCGGGTCGTGCTGCGGGACGTTGAGGCCGACGATGGCATGCCCGCCCTCGTGATAGGCGGTCAGCTTCTTTTCGTCCTCGGTCATGACCATGGACCGCCGCTCGGCGCCCATCATGACCTTGTCCTTGGCGTTCTCGAAATCCTCCATCGTGACGAACCGCCGGCCGACGCGTGCGGCCATCAGCGCGGCCTCGTTGACGAGGTTCGCCAGATCGGCGCCCGAGAAGCCCGGCGTGCCGCGCGCGATGATGCGCAGGTCCACATCGGGGCCCAGCGGCACCTTGCGGGCATGGACGCTGAGGATCTTTTCGCGGCCCTTGATGTCGGGGTTCGGCACCTGAACCTGACGGTCGAATCGACCCGGACGCAGCAGCGCGGGGTCCAGCACGTCGGGGCGGTTGGTGGCCGCGACGATGATGATGCCCTCGTTGGCCTCGAAGCCGTCCATCTCGACCAGAAGCTGGTTCAGCGTCTGTTCGCGTTCGTCATTGCCGCCGCCATAGCCCACGCCACGGGACCGGCCCACGGCGTCGATTTCGTCGATGAAGACGATGCAGGGGGCGTTCTTCTTGGCCTGCTCGAACATGTCGCGCACCCGGGAGGCGCCGACGCCCACGAACATCTCGACGAAGTCCGAGCCCGAGATGGTGAAGAACGGCACACCCGCCTCGCCCGCGATGGCGCGCGCCAGCAGCGTCTTGCCGGTGCCGGGCGGGCCGACCAGCAGCGCGCCTTTCGGGATCTTGCCGCCGAGACGGCTGAATTTCTGCGGGTTGCGCAGGAATTCGACGATCTCTTCCAGTTCTTCCTTGGCCTCGTCGATGCCCGCCACGTCGTCGAAGGTGACGCGGCCATGCTTTTCGGTCAAGAGCTTGGCCTTGGACTTGCCGAAGCCCATCGCACCGCCGCGCCCGCCGCCCTGCATGCGGTTCATCAGGAAGATCCAGATTCCGATCAGGATGATGAAGGGCAGCAGCGTGCCGATATAGGCCAGCAGCCCGTTCTGTTCCTGCGGCTCGGCGCGGACATCGACGTTCTTGGCCAGCAATTGCTCGGTCACGTCGGTGCCGCGCGGCACGATTGCGGTGACGGTGGTGCCATCGGACTCGCGGATCACCGCGCGCTCGCCGTCCAGCGTGACGCTGGAGACCTCGCCCGCATCGACATTGCGCAGGAACTCGGAATAGCTGATGGTGTGCGAGGACATCGTCCCCTGCCCGCCGCTGAACAGATTGAAAAGCGCCAGGATCAGCAGGAACAGGACGACCCAGAAGGCGATTTGTCGCGCGTTGCCCAAGGCGTACTCCTTGAATTTCGGTCCGCCGGGCAAAGGGCTCCCGGCCATTGGCCTAAGATAGCGATTGAGGGCGCATGTTCAATGCGAGAGTAGCCGGGTCCTGAAAGGACGGTTTACCGTCGCGCTCCAGTCCGTTCCGCGACCGGCCAATGGCGCGGCCACCAGAGCCCCCCCGCGCCAGACCGCGGGCGAGGCCAAAAGCGAGCTTCGCGGCAGTCCGGTCGCGCGCCAGTCGGGGCACAGCGCAAGCCCCGCCTCGCCCAGCGCCCGAACCTCTTCGCCGCCCGTGGCCGGTCCCGCAAGGCGCCAGCGTCCATCCCAAAGCGCATCGAGGGGCGCCGACAGCCCCACCACCGCCGCCGGCTCGCGCCCGATCCGCAGCCGCCCGGCCTTGCGGACCAGAAGACAGCCCTGCAGCGTGGTGCGCGGCGCGGTTTCGAGGCGTGCGAGGGTCGCGGCCAGCGCCTCGGCCCGGGGCGGGTAGTCGGCGCCCGAGACCCAGGCCAGCGCCCCCAGCAGCAACCGCCGCCCGATCTCGGCGGGAAGGGCCGCACGGGCGGCCTCGTCCAGCACCACATCGCCCGCCTCTTCCACAGCGATCCGCGCGGCGGCCTCGGCGGTACAGGCGTCAAGCGCCGTGCGGGCCGCGCCCAGCCGGGCGGCCGTCGCCGCCAGCCCCTCGGCACCGATCCCCAGCGGGGCCAGCAGCGCCAGCGCCTGCCGCACCCGGACCCGGTCGAAGCGCGGGTCGTCATTCGAGGGATCGTCGGCCCAGGTCTGCCCGCGCTCGGTCAGAAAGGCGCGCAGATCGGCGCGCGGAATGTCGAGGAAGGGGCGCAACCAGGTCACGCCCAGCGCCTGCCGTTCGGGCGCCATCGCCGCCAGCCCGTCGACCCCGGCACCGCGGGCAAGCCGCATCAACAGGGTTTCGGCCTGGTCATCGCGGGTATGGGCCAGCGCGACGCGGCCGATGCCCCGTGCCAAGGCCCAATCCGCGATCAGCCGCATCCGCGCGCGCCGCGCGGCATCCTGCAGGTTGCCACGGCCGTCCCAGCCCTGCCAGACAAGCGTGCTGTGGGGTACCCCGAGGCGCGCGCAGATCGCGGCCACGCTCCGCGCCTCGTCGGCCGCCTCGGGGCGAAGCCCGTGATCGACGGTGACGGCCGCGACCGGCGGCCCCGAGGCCTCGGCCCGCGCCGCCGCCGCCAGCAACAGCGCCAGCGAGTCCCCGCCGCCCGAGACCGCGACCGCCAGCGGCGCCGCGCCGGGACAGGCCCGGGCCAGCGCCGCTTCCAGTGCCGCGGCGCCCGGGCTCAGTTGCACCCGGCCGAGGCCATCGCGGCACCCGCCTGCTGCGCCTCGCCCGAACCCGAGAAGCGCGTGCGCACCTCGCCAAGCGTCACGCAGGCTTCGCGGGTCTGGCCAAGGTCCTTCAGCGCAAGCCCCAGCTTCAGAAGCGCGGCAGAGGCGCGCGGCCCAGAGGGGCTGCCCGAGAAGCTTTCCAGATAGGCGCGCGCGGCCTGCGAGGTGTCGCCCGAGGCCGACAGCGCCTCGCCACGCAGGAATTGCGCCTCGCCCGACAGCGGGCTGCCCGGATAGGTGTCGCCGAAGCGGGCGAAGATCTCGGCCGCCTTGGCATTCTGACCGGCCTCGAGCGCAGCCTTTCCGGCCTCGAAATCGGCGCGTTCGCCAACGGCCAGTTCCATCCCGTCGGCCGCATCCGGCGCGGGCGTGATCATCGGGGCGGGGGCGGCCGAGACCGACCCGCCGCCCAGCGTCGAGGTCTGGCCCAGCTTCGAGACGTCACCGCCCTCAAGCTCGACCAGCCGGAATTCCAGATCGCCGATCCGGCGGGTGCCGTCGTCGACGACCGTCTGGATGCGGTGTTCCAGTTCCTCGGTCTTCGAGGTCAGACGCTGCAGCTGTTCCTCGATCGCGTCGAGCCGCTGCAGGGCCGAGCCGCCCCCGGCCGAGCCCATGGCCCCGCCGGTGGTCGACAGCTCGCGCTTGAGCCCCTGCACCGAGACATTCAGCACCGTCAGTTCCTGGCGGATATCCGCCAGGGTTTCGTCGCGCGACTGGGCGGAGGCGGGCCCGCCCGCCGCCAGCCCCAGAGCCACCGTCAGGGCAAGCGCCGCAATCCGCATCATCGCGTCCTCCTCAGAACCCCGCGCCGGCGGCCAGCACGGTCACCGCGCGCCGGTTCTTGGCGTAGCAGGATTCTTCCGAACAGATCGCGATCGGGCGTTCCTTGCCATAGGTCACGGTCTGCAGCCGGTTCGGCGAGACGCCGCGCGAGACCAGGTATTCCTTGACCGCATTGGCGCGCCGGGCGCCCAGCGCGAGGTTGTATTCGCGGGTGCCCTGTTCGTCGGCATGGCCCTCGATGGTGGCCGAATAGGCGGTGTTCTGGTTCATCCAGTTGGCCTGGCCGTCCAGCGTGACCGTCGCGTCGGGCGAAAGGGTGCTCTGGTCGACCAGGAACAGCACGCGGTCGCCGATGGTCTGGTTGAAATAGGCCACCGAAGTCGGGTCGCTGGGCGAGCCGTTGGCGCCATAGGCCCCCCCGGCGCCCCCGGCGCCATTGGCCGACCCGAAGCGGTCGGCATTGGAACAGGCCGAGACGGCGAGCGCCGTCATCAGCAGGATCGATGTGGTAATGCGGGTCATTCAGGAAATCCTTTTTCTCGGATCGTCGCCGGCAAGGCCATCCTACCAGCGGCATTGGATGAGGGAAACGCGCCCGGGGCTCCGGGCGCGTCTTTCGGGTCTCAGGGCTGAAGCGGAGACCAGGACGGGTCGGACCCCTGTCCCTGATAAGGGACCTTGCGCAGGTTCCGCCCGGTGATGTCGACGGTGTAAAGCCCCGGTGCCCCGGCCGCGCCTGCGGTTTCCCGGGTGAACATGATCACCCGGCCGTTCGGCGCCCAGGTCGGGCCCTCGTCGAGGAAGGACGCGGTCAGCAGGCGTTCCTCGGACCCGTCGGTCCGCATCACGCCGATATGGAACCGGCCCTGATTCTGCTTGGTGAAGGCGATGTAATCGCCACGCGGCGACCAGACCGGAGTGCCGTAGCGCCCCTGCCCGAACGAGATCCGGCGCGGCTCGCCGCCATTCGCGGGCATCACGTAAAGCTGCTGGGTGCCCGAGCGGTCGGATTCGAACACGATCTGGCTGCCATCGGGCGAAAAGCTGGGCGCGGTCTCGATCGAGGGCGCGTCGGTCAGCCGGCTGCGGCGACCCGATTGCAGGTCAAGCTCGTAAAGGTCGGTATTGCCGCCCTGGGCCAGCGAGAACAGCACCCGCCGCCCGTCGGGGGCAAAGCGCGGCGCGAAGGTCATGGTGCCAGGCTGATCGTCCAGCATACGGCGCTGGCCGCTGGCCACGTCCAGCAGATAGATGCGGGGAAAGCCGCTTTCATAGCTCGTGTAAAGCACGCGGTCGCCCGTGGGCGAGAAGCGCGGCGCGATCACGATGGAATTCGCGTCGGTCAGCGCCTGCATGTTGGCGCCGTCGTAATCCATGATCGCCAGTTGCTTGGCGCGTTCGTTCTTGGGGCCGCGTTCGGCCACGAAGACGACGCGGCTGTCGAAATAACCGCCCTCGCCGGTGATCCGCGAATAGACCTGATCGGCCACCTTGTGGGCGACCCGGCGCCAGCTTCCGGTCGCGCCGCCGAATTGCAGCCCGTCGCCCAGCGGCGCCTGCGAATAGACGTCGTAAAGGCGGAACTTGACGCTGAGCCGCCCAGAGCCGTCGACGCTGACCGCGCCGGTGATCAGCGCCTGGGCGTTGATCGCCTTCCAGTCGGCATATTGCACCGGGCTGGCAAAGCTTGTGACCGTCGACAGGAAGGCCTCACGCGGGATCTCGCGGAAAAGGCCGGTGCCTTCCAGATCGGCGGCGATCACGCGGGTGATGTTCTGCGCGTATTCGGCAGCGGCCGCGTTCTCGGCCACGAATTCGGGCACGGCGAAGGGCAAGGGCTCGATCACCCCTTCGTCGATCACGATCCTCAGCGGACCGTTCTGGGCCAGCGCCGGCAGCGCGGCTTGTCCAAGGACCAGCGCCAGGATCGCGGTCAGAAGGCGCAGCATCATCGAATCCTCATTTTTCCGGGGTCGAAGGTCATCTCGATCTGACGCCACTGATCGTATTTCTCGACCGGCAGCGGGAAACCCGACGACCCGCACATCACTATGGCGCGGCGCGCCGATTCGTAGGTCTGGCGTGCGGCGGATTCCGATCCGCCGGTCCAGGAAATCATCCGGATCGACCCGATATTGGGCTTTCCGGTCTCTTCCATGTCCACGCCGAGAACGACCGAGGTCTGCATCGCCTCGGTCGAGAGCGAACCCACGTTCCAGCAGCGCGAGACCGACACGCGCAGCGCGTCGCGCTCGCCCGCGGTCAGGGGCGGGCCGCTGGCGGCGCGCCCGGCCCCGCCGGTGCCCTCGGGGGCGGCGGCGGGCTCCGACAGCGCATCGGCGACGGCGCCCGCGACGGCATCGGCCAGGCTGTCCTCTTCCGAGGCGGTTTCGGCGGGGGCATCGGGCTCTGCCGGGGCCTGAGGTGCGGCGGCGGTCTCTGGCGGCGGCGGGGTCTCGCGCGGGGGCGCGGCGGGACGGTTCGGTCGGTTCCGGGGCCGAGGCGACGAGGCCATGGCCAGCCCCGTCTCGGGCCGTTCCTCGGCCTCGGTCACGGTCTGGGTCGCGGCCTCTTCGGGCGCGGCCTCGTCGGCCTCGGGCGTGGGCCGCTCGGCGGCCGGATCGGGGCGGGTGGCCTGCGAAGGCTGTTCGGCCACGACCGCGTCCTCGGGCGGCGGCGCCGAGGGTTCGGGCGCGATCCGGGTCGAGGGGCGCGGCGGCGCGGTATCGGTCACCGGCGCCTCGGGGGCTTCTGGGATCTCGGGCGCCTCTGGGGCGGTCACGGTCTCGGCGACATCGGCCTCGGCCGGGGGCTCCAGCGCCTCGGGCGCGGTATCGGGCTCGGCCGGGGCCTGGGGCGCGGGCGGTTCGGGACGTTGCGGGCGCGCCTCGGGCGCGGGTGCGGGACGCGGCGAGCGCGGCAGCGACGGGGCCTCCGGCGGGGCGACCTCCTGCGACGGCTTCGGGGCCGCGGCCGGAGCCGTCAGCGCCGCGAACTCGTCGCCGGACAGGATCGTCACGTCGGTCACCTCCATCGGCTTCGGCGGCGGAGCATCGAACAGCCCGGCCAGCATCACCCAGGCGATCAGACCCAGATGCGCGCCCCCCGAGATATAGGTCCCGGTGTTCATGTTGCGGCCCTACTCGTCCCGCCCGTCGAGGGTCGGACCGCCGGTATCGGTCACCAGACCGATATTGCGGAAGCCCGCGGAATTGAGCGCGCCCATCACCTGCACCACACGTTCGTAGGGGATGGCGCCGTCGGCGCGCAGATAGACCTTGTCATCCTCGCGTTCGGCGGCCACCGCCTTCAGTTTCGGGATCAACGCGTCCGAGGCCACCTCGGTTTCCTGCAAGACGACCTTGCCATCGGCGGTCAGCGTCACCGTCAGCGGCGCCTCCTGCTCGGCGGGCAGCGCGCTGGCGGCGGTCTTGGGCAGTTCGACCGGCACCCCCGCGGTCAGAAGCGGCGCCGCGACCATGAAGATGATCAGCAGCACCAGCATCACGTCGACCATGGGCGTGACGTTGATTTCGGCCATGGCCGCGGGATGGCGGCGGTGGCCGCGCACCCGCCGTCCGCCCGAGCTTTTGCGAGGAGTCAGGCTGGCACCCATGGCTCAGGCGTCCAGCTGGCGCGACAGGATGGTCGAGAATTCGTCGGCGAAGGATTCATAGCCCCCGCCCAGCCGGTCGCTGTCGGCAGAGAGCTTGTTGTAGAAGACCACAGCCGGGATGGCGGCCAGCAGACCCAGCGCGGTCGCCACCAGCGCCTCGGCGATGCCGGGCGCCACGACGGCAAGGTTGGTGTTCTGCTGCAGCGCGATCTGCTCGAAGGCATGCTTGATGCCCCAGACCGTGCCGAAGAGCCCGACGAAGGGTGCGGTCGAGCCCACGGTCGCAAGGAACGAGAGCCCCGCATTCAGGTTGTCGGTCTCCTTGGCGATGGCCACGTCCATAGACCGGTCGATCCGGGCCGCGGCGCCCGCGATCAGCTTGCCGTCCTGCCGGTGGCTGCGGCGCCATTCCATCATGCCCGCGGCAAAGATCCGTTCCGGCGCGGCCTGCGGTTCGGGGCCGATCTTGTCGAACAACTCGTCCAAAGGCTCGCCCGACCAGAATTCCTCGTCGAAGCGCGCGGCCTCGGCCCGGGCCTTCCGGTAGGTGATGATCTTCTGGATGATGATCGACCACGACCAGAACGAGGCCACGATCAGCAACAGCATCACCAGCTTGACCGTGAAGGTCGCGCGCAAGAAAAGGGCGAGCAAGGAGAAGTCAATCTCCTGCGCCATCGCAAGGGTATCGGTTTCCATTCTGCCTGCTCGTTGGATTGGGCCGGTTCTTCCGGCCCGCGTTACACCGGACGCTAGCGCGTTTTAAGGGGGATTGCCAACACAACCGCGTCAGCGCGGGGCCTCGCCTACCCGGTTTCGAGGCTTCGGCGAAACTCTGCCGGAAGTCGCGCCGGTCGCCCCTCGGGACCCAGCGCGGCCAGCGTCACTTGGGCCTCGAACAGCCGCGTGTCGCCACGCAGAACCGCCTGGTCCAATACCAGCCGCGCGGCCGTCGCCCGCACGAGATCGGTCTCGACCGTCAGCAGGTCGTCGAACCTGGCCGGGCTCAGATAATCGGCCTCGACCCGGCGCACCGCGAAGACGATGCCGGTTTCGGCCTTCAGCCGCCCCTGATCAAGCCCGATCTCGCGCACCCATTCCGACCGGCCACGCTCTATGAACTTGAGATAATTGGCATAATAGACGATGCCGGCAAGGTCGGTGTCCTCGTAATAGACGCGGACGGCGAAGCGGTGGGTCATGTATCCTGCGCGAGTGTCTGCCCAAGGGTGCGGCCGATCCGGGCGGCGAGGCGCAGCGCGTGGCTGGAATCCCGGGCGACCGTCGGCATCGCCGGGTCATAGCCTGCCCGGATCACCGCCGCAATCTCCGGCCGCAACACCAGCGTACCGTCCGGCGTGCGGGCCAGCGGGCTGCGCTCGGCGAAGGCGGTATCGGACCACAGCAGGATCGTCTGGACCATCTGGTTGAGCGCGATCGATTCAGCCGGGACCCGGGCCAGATCCGCATCCATCCGCACGAAGACGAAGGCGGCGCGGATCGCGCCATCCTCGTCGAAGCGGAAAAACCGGTACTGGTTGGCCCCCGCCGCCTGCAACCGGCCGACCCGGCGCACCAGATCGGGCACCAGCCGGTCGAGATGCGGCACCCGGACCAGCTCCAGCCAGTCTTCGAAAAAGAAGACGATGAGGTTAGACCCCAGATCCGGGTCGGTTTCGGTCAGTTGGTGCCCGGCCAGCGAAACCACCGCCTCGCAGGCCCCCTTGAAGGTCGCCAGCGTCGCGTCATCGACCCCGAAGACCACCGGCGCGATGGGCCGCCCCCAGCGCGCGAACAGATAGTCGCCGTCGGACCGGGTAAAGAGCGCGGTCACCTCATCGGGGGTCATCTCGGTCTCCTTTCGGCATCTGTCGCGGCCGCCGTCGTCAGGAACGCAGGGCGGGGCGGCAGCCGGGCCCGTCAGGCGCCTTCGTCGAACAGGCTGGTCTGCGCGGTTTGCCCGGCCGGGCGCGGCGCCGCAAGACCCAGATGCCTCCAGGCCTTCTGCGCCAGCATCCGGCCGCGCGGCGTCCGCTGGATCAGCCCCTGTTGCAGGAGATAGGGCTCGATCACTTCTTCCAAGGCGTCGCGCGATTCCGATAACGCGGCCGAGAGCGTTTCGATCCCGACCGGACCGCCGCCGTAGTTTTCCGCGATGAGCCTCAGATAGCGCCGGTCGGCGCCGTCAAGCCCGACCGCGTCGACCTCCATCCGGGTCAGCGCATGGTCGGCCACCTTGCGGGTGATGCGCCCGTCGCCCTCGACCAGCGCGAAATCGACGACCCGGCGCAAGAGCCGCCCGGCGATCCGGGGCGTGCCGCGGGCGCGCCGCGCGATCTCGCGGATGCCCTCGGGATCGGCGGGAATGCCGAGCAGGCGCGAGCCGCGCGCAACGATCTCTTCCAGTTCGGGCACGGTATAGAATTGCAGCCGCACCGGAATGCCGAACCGGTCGCGCAGGGGCGTCGTCAGCAGCCCCAGCCGGGTCGTGGCGCCGACCAGCGTGAAGGGCTGCAGCTCGATCCGGACGGTGCGCGCGGCCGGACCCTCGCCGATCACGAGGTCCAGCTCGAAATCCTCCATCGCGGGGTAAAGGATCTCCTCGACCACGGGCGACAGCCGGTGGATCTCGTCGATGAACAGCACATCGCGCTTTTCCAGATTGGTCAGGATCGCCGCAAGATCGCCCGCCTTGGCCAGAACCGGCCCCGAGGTCATGCGGAAATTCACCCCAAGCTCGCGCGCGACGATCTGCGCCAGCGTGGTCTTGCCCAGCCCCGGCGGCCCGTGGAACAGCGCATGGTCCATCGCCTCGCCACGCTGGCGCGCGCTTTGCAGGAAGACCCGCAGATTGGCCCGCGCCTCGGCCTGGCCGATGAAGGCGTCAAGCGTTTCGGGGCGCAGCGCGCGGTCGGAATCCTCGGGGCGCGCCTCGGGGCGCAGCAGTGGGTCGGGTCCGGTCATTCAGTCAGCCTTCAGTCCGCCTTGGGGGCCAGCAGCTTCAGCGCCGCGCGGATCAGCGCCTTGGTGTCGGCCTCGGGCGTTTCGCCCGCGGCCCGCGCCACCGCCTGGGCGGCTTCGGACGGAGCATAGCCGAGATTGCCCAGCGCCGACAGGGCGTCGGCCTGCGCCGAAACCGACGTCGAAACCGGGGCCTGCGGGCGCGCCGCGGGCGCAGGTGCTGCGGGGCCGGGTTCGATCACCGCTCCGGCCGCAGGCTCGGGCGCGAGGTGGCCGCCCAGCGCCATCACCGCGGGGGCCTTGTCCTTCAACTCGTTGACCACGCGTTGCGCGATCTTGGGGCCGACACCGGGCGCGGCCTTGATCGCGCCCCAGTCGCCGAGCGCGATGGCCCGGCCGACGCCCTCGGCCCCAAGCGTGCCGAGGATCGCCATCGAGGCCTTCGCGCCGATCCCCTGCACCCCCATCAAAAGCCGGTGCCATTCGCGGTCATGCAGCGTCGGAAAGCCGTAAAGCTGCAACAGATCCTCGCGGACCAGCAGGTCGGTATAAAGCGCGACCGCCTCGCCCGGCCCCGGAAGCCCCATCAGCGTGCGGTCCGAGACATGGACGACATAGCCCACACCGCCGACATCGATCATCACCTGATCGGCGCCCTTGTGGATCAGCCGTCCGGCCAGCCGCCCGATCATGCGCCCGCCCGGGCCAGCGCCGCCGCCAGCCGCGCGCCCCCCGCCAGATGATGGGCATGGCACAGCGCGATGGCCAGCGCATCGGCGGCATCGGCCCCGGCGATCTCGATCCCGGGAAATTGCAGCCGCACCATATGGTCGATCTGGTGCTTGTCGGCATGGCCGACGCCGACAATAGCCTTCTTGACCGCGTTCGGGGCGTATTCGCCGACCTCGAGCCCGGCCTGCGCCGGCACCAGCAACGCGATGCCCCGCGCCTGCCCCAGCTTCAGCGTGCCCGCCGCGTCGCGGTTGACGAAGGTCTGTTCGACCGCCGCCTCCTCGGGGGCGTAGCGGGCGACGATCTCGGTCAGCTGGATGTGCAGCGACAAAAGCCGCTCGGCCAGGGTCTCGCCCGAGGAGTGACAGATGCCGTTCGCGATGTGACCGAGTCGGCTGCCCCGCTGGTCGATCACCCCCCAACCGGTGTTCCGGAGGCCCGGGTCGATGCCCAAGACACGCATGGCTGCCCCATTTCTTGTGGCTTTTCGGACGCAGTAGCACGAAAAGCGAACATCGGCCAGACGGAATGCGGCCGGGCGGTTTCATGCCCCATCGCGGCACCGGTTGCGTCCGCGGTCAGGAAACGGCCTCTGGATGTCGGAAAGCGACCAGACGGGGAAGCGATTTTTCCCTTTTATGACGGGGAATTGTCCGACCGTTTCCGACATGCGCGCGGCGCATGCGTCGCATGCAGAATTGCCCAGTTGCGCACCACATTCCGGACGAATAGCTGCGCTTTTATGCAGTCGACGAACGACTCGCAGCGACGGAAGGACCTTGAAGATGGCCATGTTCGAACTCTCGCACCCGCAACCGGCCGGCCTGCTGGCGACGGCCCCGCGTCTGGGTTTTGTCACCGCCCTTGTCGCCCGCTTTCAGGCCTGGGACGAGTTGCGCCGCACGCGCAAGGCGCTGTCGCAGCTGAGCGATCGGGAACTCGACGATATCGGCCTCTGCCGTGGCGACATCGACACCCTTCTGCGGTGAGATCGGCGCGCCCTGCCCCATGGGACCGGATGAGCCCGGCGGCGGTCAGCGCCCCCGGTCGAGCAAAGCCGAGACCCTGCGCGCAACCCAACCCGTCGCCGGGTCGACCTGCATGATGGCAGCCGCCGCACGCTCGACCGGCGTGCGGCTTTTGGCCTGGGCCAGACGCTCGGCATAGGCCGGGGCGCCGATCTGGACGAGGATCGCCACCTTCACCAGCGTGACCGTCGCGGCCATGACCCCCAGCGAGCGCCACAACGGAAGATGCAGGGCAAGGCGCGGCCGAGTGCCGGAATGAGGCGCGTCGGCGGCCTCGAAGGCGCGGCCGGAGCGGTGCAACTCGGCCACCCGCTGCAACCGGTTTTGGAAGTCGCGATATTGGGGATCCTGCATCGCCCTCTCCCGCATCGGCCAAGTTCGGCCATGATGCCGGGAGAAAGCGGCAATTTTGCGGCTCAGCCCCTGCCCTTCAGGACACAAAGCGTGGTCCAGTCGCCGATCTGTTCCGCCCCCTCCAGATCGAGACCCGCGGCGGAATAGGCCGCGGCCACCTCGTCGGCCTGTTCGTTCAGAAGCCCCGACAGGATCGCGATCCCGCCCGGCGCCAGCTGCGCCGCGATGTCGGGCGCCAGCGCGATCAGCGGCGCCTTGAGGATATTGGCAAAGATCAGCCCGTAGGGCGCCGCGGCTGCCAGTTCGGGATGATCGAACCCCGCCGCCTCGAGGCAGCGGATGCGCCCCGCCAGCCCGTTCGCCGCCACATTGGCCTCGGCGACCTCGACCGCCACCGGGTCGATGTCGGAGGCGAGGATCGGCACCTGCCACAGATGCGCCGCCGCCATCGCCAGAACGGCCGTACCGCAGCCGATATCGGCCACCGCGTCGGGCGCCAGCCCGGCCTCGGCCAGCCGGTCGACGGCGCGCAGGCAACCCAGCGTGGTGCCGTGATGCCCGGTGCCGAAAGCCATCGAGGCCTCGATCAGCAGCGGCACCGGCCCTTCGGGCACGCGGTCGGCATCGTGGCTGCCATAAAGGAAGAACCGCCCGGCCTGAACCGGCGCCAGATCGCGCCGCACCTTGGCGACCCAGTCGGTCTCGGGCACCTCGGACACGGTGAAGGGCCGCGCCCCGTGCACCACCGCCAGAAGCGCCAGCCCGGCCTCGTCGGGGGCCTCGGTGAAGAAGGCCCCCAGTTCCCACAGGCCCGAACCGTCCTCGATCTCGAAGACGCCGACGCCGATGGGTTCGGGGTCCATCCGCGCCTCGATGGCCTCGGCCAGAGCGTCGGCGGCCTCTTTCGCGGTCAGCGTGGTCAGCGCGGAATAGGTGGGCATCGGGGCGGCCTTTCGGATGGGCTGGGATCAGAGCCCAGCGCCTAGGCCGCGCCGACGGTCTGGTCAAGCGCCTCGATTACCCGGTCGGCCAGCAGATCGGGCGCGACCGAGGAGTCGAGCCGGATCACCGGACAGGGCAGCTCCTCAAGCCAGAGCTCGTGCTTGACCCGGGTGCGGCCGGTGAAATCGGGGCTGTCATAGCCCATCGCATAGTCCATGAAGGCGCGGTGCGCCCCGGCCTGCGGGCCGCCGGGCAGGATGGCATCGCCATAGCGCAGCCGCTCGCGCCGCCTGAGCCGCGCCAGACGCTGCGCGGGGGGCAGGGTCAGGAAGACGACATGGGTGAAGCGCGGCACCAGCGGCTCGCCCCAGCCCAGCAGCGAACCTGCGAGGATCCAGTCGGAACGGGGCAGGAAGATCTCGGCCATCAGCGCCAGGCGTTCTTCCGGCGGGCGCTTACGACTGAACGGCGGATCGGAGGGATGCCAGTAGAAATCGTCGGTGTCGAAGCATTGCGAGGCCAGCCGTACGGCCAGCCCCCGGGCAAGAGTGGAACATCCCGCGCCACTGGCGCCGGTGATATGAAGGCGCGTCCCCGCAGTCGTCACCGATGGCCCCCGGATCAGGCGGTCTCTCCCCCCGGACAGCTTACGCCCGTGCCCCCGAGCCCGCAATAGCCGCCCGGGTTCTTGGACAGGTACTGCTGGTGATAGCCTTCAGCATAGAAGAAGGGCGGCGCCTCGCGGATCTCGGTGGTGACGGCGCGGTAGCCCGCCGCCTTCAGCCGGGCCTGATAGGCCGCGAGGCTGGCTTCGGCCGCCGCCTTCTGGTCGGGGGTGTAAACATAGATCGCCGAGCGGTACTGGGTGCCGCGGTCGTTGCCCTGCCGCATGCCCTGGGTCGGATCGTGCCCTTCCCA
This sequence comes from Rhodovulum kholense, assembly GCF_003053725.1. Taxonomy (GTDB): domain Bacteria; phylum Pseudomonadota; class Alphaproteobacteria; order Rhodobacterales; family Rhodobacteraceae; genus Rhodovulum; species Rhodovulum kholense. The sequence continues at coordinate 147,412 of NZ_QAYC01000005.1, read as the reverse complement.
GAAGGTGCGCAGCAGCCGGTCGAGCGAAATCTCGGCCGGGTCGTAGACCACGCGCACCACCTCGGCATGGCCGGTGCGGCCGGTGCAGATCTCTTCATAGGTGGGGTTCGGCGTGAAGCCGCCAGCATAGCCCGCCGCCGTCATCCAGACGCCCGGCAGCTTCCAAAAGAGCCGCTCGACACCCCAGAAGCAGCCCATGCCGAAGACGATCTCTTGCATCCCCTCGGGAACCGGCGCCTGCAGCGGACGCCCGAAGACGTGATGGGTCTCGGCGGTGGCGATCGGCTCGGGACGACCTTTCAGCGCCTCGTCCTCGCGCACCATCTCGGTCTTTCGGCCCAGAAGGGAAAACATGCACACACCTCCGTTCTTTTGCACCACAGTCGATATAGGCGGCCCGCGACGGCCGCCTATGGGGCAGATCTGGAATTGAAGGAATTTTGAACGGATCGCGGGTTTGACGTCAGAGCAGCGCCACCAGCGCGAGCGCAAGGCCCGCCACGAAGACCGAGGCCGCCGCCCCCAGCAGCAGCGGGCGCAGCCCCTTGCGCCGAAGCTTGCGAATGTCGGTTTCAAGCCCCATCGCCGCCAGCGCCACGGTCAGCAGGAAAGAGGCCGTCAGCGCCAGCCCGTGCTGCGCCGCCTCGGGCAGATCGAGGACCGAGTTGACCCCGACCATGGCCAGGAACCCGACCACGAACCAGGGCATCGGCGCGGCCCCGTCGGCGGGCGTGTGCCCGCGCCACCGGCCGACCCGGGCCAGCGTCAGGATCAGCGGCGCCAGCAGGATCACCCGGCTCAGCTTGGCCACCGTCCCCGCCTGCCCCGCCGCATCGCCCAGCGCGAAGGAGGCGCCCACGACCTGCGCCACCTCATGGATCGAGGCCCCCGCCCAAAGCCCGTAGGCCTGGGGCGTCAGATGCAGCGCGGTGCCGATCAGCGGAAAGCTAAGCATCGCCGCCGACCCGAAGACGGTGACGCAGGCGATGGCATAGGCCACATCCTCGTCCGACCCGCGCGTGACCGTGTTGCAGGCCAGCACCGCCGAGGCGCCGCAGACCGACGTGCCCGCCGCGATCAGCTCGCCCAGCCGCCGCTCGACCCCCAAAAGCCGCGCCATCGCCTTGGTGAAGACGAAGGTCGATCCGAGCGTCACCGCCACAATCCCCAGCCCCAGCGGCCCGACCGCCGCCAGCTGGCCCAGCGTCAGCTGGAACCCCAACAGCACGATGGCCAGCCGCAGCAGCCGTTTCAGCGCAAAGGCGATGCCCGGGGCGGCCAGCGGCACCGGGCCGATCCCGTTGCGGATCGCCATGCCCATCACCATCGCCAGCACCAGCGGGCTGAGCGCGGGGATGCCCAGCGCGCGGTGCAGCCCCAGTGCCACCAGCGCCAGCCCCCCGGTCAGCGCGAGCCCGGGCAAAAGCCCGGCGCGGTCGATCCGGGCCAGCCCGCGCGGGGCGCTGTCGAGGGGGGTGTCGGTCATGGGTCTGCCTTTCCGTTGCCGTGGGCGGCAGGCTGGACCGGCGCAATCGTTTTATCCAACGGATTGCTTGGATGCTTTCGTTCGATTTTGCTAATCTATTAGCATGCCTGTAAGACCGATGCATGACCCTAGAACAGATCCGCATCTTCCTGGCCGTCGCCGAACGCCAGCATGTGACCCGGGCCGCCGAGGCGCTGAACCTGACCCAGTCGGCGGTTTCCTCGGCGGTGGCGGCGCTGGAGGCGCGGCACCGGGTGCGGCTCTTCGACCGGGTCGGGCGGCGGATCGCGCTGACCGAGGCCGGGCGGCGTTTCATGGACACCGCCCGCGCGCTGCTGGCCGAAAGCGAGGCGGCCGAGCTGATGCTGGCCGATCTGGGCCAGACAGCACAGGGCCGGCTGCGGATCTCGGCCAGTCAGACCGTCGGGTCCTACTGGCTGCCGCCGCGGCTGGTCGCTTTGCATGAAACCCATCCCGGCGTCGCGATCTCGCTGAAGATCGGCAATACCGCGCAGGTCGCCCGGGCGGTGGCCGAGGGCACCGCCGATCTGGGCTTTGTCGAGGGCGAGGTCGATGCCCCTGACCTGCTGACCCGGGTGGTCGACCGCGACGCGCTGGCGCTGGTGACCCGCACGGGCCATCCGCTCGCCGGGGCGCCCGCCCCCGACCGCGCCGCCTATCTGGCGCAGGACTGGATCGTGCGCGAACCGGGCTCGGGCACCCGCGCGGTCTTCGAGGATCATCTGGCGGCGATGGGGCTGGCGCTCGGCGATCTGAGCCTCGCGATGGAGCTGCCCTCGAACGAGGCGATCCTCGCGGTGGTCGCGGAAAGCGACTACGCTTCGTTCCTGTCGGCCGGCACGCTGGCCGCCCATGTCCCGGCCGGGATCTCGTTTCGCGAGGTCGACTGGACCGCGCGGCCCGAGCGGGCGTTTTCGGTCCTGATCCACCCCCAGCGCTATCGCAGCCGCGCGGTCGAGGCCCTGCTGACCCGGATCGGCGGCGCCTGACGGCGCTTATTCGGCCGGCGCCGGGGCGAAGCGCGCGAAGACAGTTTCGTTGCCCGGGGCGGGATGGCGCGGGATCATAAGCGCCAGCGCCAGCGAGGTCGCCGCCATGCCCGCCGCCAGCAGGAACACGCCGCCCGGCGAGGTGACCCAGAGATAGCCCAGCGCCGCAGGCAGGAAGACCGCCGCGATATGGTTGATGGTGAAGGCCACGGCGGCGGTCGGGGCGATGTCGCCCGGATCGGCGATCTTCTGGAAATAGGTCTTCAGCGCGAAGGCCAGCGCGAAGAACATGTGGTCGATCACGTAAAGCGTGGCGGCCAGCACCACGCCCCAGCCCAGATAGTAGATCCCGCCATAGGCCAGAAAGACGCAGATCAGCCCGGCATACTCGAAAACCAGCGCCGGCCGCTCGCCCCAGCGCGCCACCGCCTTGCCCATCAGCGGCGCGAAGGCCATGTTCGCCAGGAAGTTGATCAGGAACAGCGCGGTGACCTCGTTCACCTCGAAGCCGAAGCGTTCGACCATCATGAAGGCGGCAAAGACGGTGAAGATCTGCCGCCGCGCCCCCGACATGAATTGCAGCAGGTAGTAAAGCCAGTAGCGCCGCCGCAGGATCAGCCGCTTGACCTGCGGGTTCGGCGCCTCGAATTGCGGATAGGCCAGGAGGCAGAACAGCGCGACGACCGCCGTGAACCCGCCCGAGGCGAGATAGACGAAATTGTACGAAAGCTCGAAGGTTTTCCAGGTGACGACCAGCAGCCCGTAGGCCAGAAGCGCCGCCGCGGACCCTGCGGCCATCAGCCAGCCCAGCGTCTGCGGCGCCTTGTCCTTGGCGATCCATTGCAGCTGCAGCGACTGGTTCACCGTCTCGTAATAGTGAAACCCGATCGAGCTGAGCATGGTGATCGTGAGGATGCCGCCCAGCGAGGGGAACCAGGCGGTGACCGCCGTCGCCGCCCCCAGAAGAAGCAGCGACACGACCCCCAGCACCTGTTCGCGCATGAAGAGGATCAGCGCGATCACCCCGATCGCCAGAAAGCCCGGCACCTCGCGCACGGTATGCAGCCAGCCGATCTCGACCCCGGTGAAGCGCGCGGCCTCGATGACGAAATTGTTCAGAAGCGCCGACCAGGTGGCGAAGGCCACCGGCATCGCGAAGGCCATCACGAATAGAAGCGACACCGGCCGCCGCCAGAGCGGCAGCGTGTCGGCGGCATCGAGGCGGAGGGGGACAAATCGCAGGCTCATTGTCTTCCCATATCCGTGAAATCCTGCGCTGGCGAGACGATTCCGGCAGGGTCTCGCAGGCCGCGGGGGCCTGACCCAGATCAAGGCGGGCCGGGTCCGACGACGGCAGAACCCTTGGCCAGGGAGAGAGGAGATCTGCATGGATATCGTCCAGCTGGTGGAGCGCATCGGCGAGGGCCCGACAGCCGCGCTGTTCGGCCTGATCGCCGGGGGGATCTTCGGGGTCGCGGCGCAACGGTCGGCCTTCTGCCTGCGCGCGGCGGCGGTCGAGGTCGCGCGCGGCCAGCTTGGCGCCCGGCTGGCGGTCTGGCTTTTGTGCTTTTCGACCGCGCTCGTCTGGGTGCAGGCGGCCGAGCTGTCGGGCCTGATGCGGTCGGGGGATGCGCGGATCATGGCGGTGCCGGGCTCGTGGTCGGGCGCGGTCGCGGGCGGGCTTCTTTTCGGCATCGGCATGGTGCTGGCGCGGGGCTGCGCCGGGCGGATGCTGGTGCTGGCGGCGACCGGCAACCTGCGCTCGGTGGTCTCGGGACTGATCTTTGCGGTCGTGGGCCAGATGAGCCTGCATGGCTGGCTGGCGCCCCTGCGCGACCGGATCGCGGGGCTCTGGGTCACCGCGGGCGGGCGCAACAGCGATCTGCTGGGCGGGCTCGGCCTGCCGCGCGAAGGCGGGTTGGGGCTGGGCCTGATGATCGCGGTGCTGGCGCTCTATCTGGCGCGGCGCAACCGGATCTCGTTTCGCAAGCTTGTCTTCGGCGCGGGGGTGGGCTTTGCCGTGGCGGTCGGCTGGGTGCTGACCTTCGGGCTGTCGCAGGTGGCCTTCGACCCGGTGCAGGTGCAAAGCCTGACCTTCACCGGCCCCTCGGCCAACACGCTGATGTTCTTCCTCGAACGCCCGGCGATCCTGCAATTCGACATCGGGCTTGTGCCCGGCGTGTTCCTGGGCGCCTTCGCCGCTGCCTGGGTCGGGGGCGATCTGCGGCTGCAGGGCTTCGAATCCGAGGTCAACATGCGCAAGGCGATGATCGGGGCGGCGCTGATGGGCTTCGGCGGCATGCTGGCGGGCGGGTGTTCCATCGGCGCGGGCGTGACCGGGGCCTCGATCTTCGCGGGGACCGCCTGGCTCGCGCTGTTCAGCATGTGGCTCGGCGCGATGGCGACCGATTACCTGATCGACCAGCCGCACGGCGCCGCGCGCCCGGTCTGAGCCTCACATGAAGCTTTGCGGGTCGATATCGACGGCAAGCCGCAGGTTCGGCGGCAGCTTGACCGGCGCGATCCAGTCGGCGATGGCGGCCTGAAGCGGCACGCCCTTCGGCGCCTTGACCAGAAGCCGGACCCGATGGCGCCCGCGAATGCGCGCGACCGGCGCGGGCGCCGGGCCGAAGACTTGCGCCCCCACCCGGCGCAGCGCGCCGTCGTTTCGCGCCAGCCAGATGCCCAGATCGAAGGCGGGTTTCGCCTCGGGCGCGGAAAGGATGATCCCAGCCATCCGGCCGTAGGGCGGCACACCCGCCGCCCGGCGTTCTTCGGCCTCGGCGCGCCAGAAGCCCTCTTCGTCGCCGGTCAGGATCGCCCGGATCACCGGATGCTCGGGCTGGTAGGTCTGCAACAGCGCCAGCCCCCGCTCGGCCCCGCGCCCGGCCCGCCCCGCGACCTGGCGCATCAGCTGGAAGGTGCGCTCGGCCGCGCGCAGATCGGACCCTTGCAGCCCCAGATCGGCGTCGATCACGCCGACCAGCGTCAAAAGCGGGAAGTTGTGACCCTTGGCGACGAGCTGGGTGCCGATAACGATATCGGCCTCGCCGCTTGCGATGGCCTCGATCTGGGCCTTCAGCGCCCGGGCCGACCCGAACAGGTCGGACGACAGCACCGCGACCCGCGCCTCGGGGAACAGTGCCACCGCCTCTTCGGCCAGCCGCTCGACCCCCGGCCCGACCGGTGCCAGCTTGCCCGCAACCCCGCAGGAGGGGCAGGTTTCAGGAATGGGCTTCGTCTCGCCGCATTGATGACAGACCAGCCGCTGCTGGAAGCGATGCTCGACCATCCGCGCGTCGCAGTGATCGCAGCCGATCATGTGGCCGCAGGCGCGGCAGACGGTCAGCGGCGCATAGCCCCGCCGGTTCAGGAACAGAAGCGACTGCCGCGAGGCCCCGAGCCGCGCCCGAACCTCGGCTTCGAGCGCGGGCGAGATCCAGCGCCCGGGTGCCGTGTCTTCGGCGCGCATGTCGATGGCGGCCATCTCGGGCAGGGTCGCGGTGCCAAACCGCGCCGCCAGATCGAGCCGCGCGTATTTCCCCGCATCGGCATTGGCCCAGCTTTCCAGCGACGGCGTGGCCGAGGCCAGCACCACCTGCGCCGAACACAGCGAGGCGCGCAGCACCGCCATATCGCGGGCGTTGTAAAGAACGCCCTCTTCCTGCTTGTACGAGCTGTCATGTTCCTCGTCGACGACGATCAGGCCCAGATCGCGAAACGGCAAGAACAGCGCCGAGCGCGCGCCCACCACCAGCTGCGCGCCCCCCTCGCCCGCCATCCGCCAGAGCCTGCGCCGTTCGACCGAGGTCACGCCCGAATGCCATTCCGCGGGGCGCGCGCCGAAACGGGCCTCGACCCGGGTCAGGAATTCGGCGGTCAACGCGATCTCGGGCAGCAGCACCAGCGCCTGACGGCCCTGCCGCAGACAGGCGGCGACGGCTTCGAGATAGACTTCGGTCTTGCCCGAACCGGTGACGCCCTTCAGCAGCGTCGTGCCGTAGGCCCCCGAGGCAACGCCCGCACACAGCGCCCGCGCGGCGGCGGCCTGATCCTCGGCCAAAGCCTTGCCGGGCCGCGTCGGATCGAGCCGGGGATAGGGGCGGTCGCGCGGCAGATCCTCTTCCAGCACCGCACCCGAGGGCACCAGCCCCTTGATCACGCCGGGCGAAACCCCGGCCTCGGCCGCCAGTTCAGACAGGGTGAAGGACAGCCCGCCAAAAGCCTCCAGAACCACCAGCACCCGCTCGCGCGCAACCGTCATCCGGTCGGGCTGCCCCTCGCCCCGGCGATAGACCCTGAGCGCGCCCGGCGCCTCGCCCAAGCCCGGCGTCCGGGTGGCAAGCCGCAGCATCAGCGACAAGGGCGTCAGGGTGTAGTCGGCCGCCCGGGTCAGAAAGGTCCGCATCTCGTCCCGCATCGGCTGCGCGTCCAGCACGCGGCCGACCCGGCGCAGTTTCGCGGCATCGAAGCTGCCCTCGCCCGGCCCCCACACGACGCCCATCACCCGGCGCGGGCCCAGCGGCACCTCGACATAATCGCCCAGCCCGCAGCCGCCTTCGGGCGCCAGATAGTCCAGCACCCGGCCCAGAGGCTGCGCGGTCAGAACGCCCACCCGCGCCCCTTCGGGAAAAACCTCCCTCATCGCGCCGCCCCGTCCCACCGGGGTTTCGGCCCGGCCCCGCATCGGCTATCACCGGCGCGACCGATTGCAGCAAGGCCCGGGGAGGCTTTCATGAAATTCTTTGTCGATACCGCCGATATCGAGGCAATCCGCGAACTCCACGACCTGGGGATCGTGGATGGCGTGACCACCAACCCGTCGCTGATCCTAAAATCGGGCCGCGACATCCTGGAGGTCACGAAAGAGATCTGTGACCTGGTCGACGGCCCGGTCTCGGCCGAGGTGGTGGCGACCGGCGCCGATGCCATGATCGAGGAAGGCCGCAAGCTTGCGAAGATCGCGTCCAACATCGCGGTCAAGGTGCCGCTGACATGGGACGGGCTGAAGGCCTGCAAGACGCTTTCCGGCGAAGGGCACATGGTCAATGTCACGCTGTGTTTTTCCGCCGCGCAGGCGATCCTTGCCGCCAAGGCCGGTGCCACCTTCGTCTCGCCCTTCATCGGCCGGCTCGACGACATCAACCTCGACGGTCTGGACCTGATCGCCGATATCCGCACGATCTACAACAACTACGATTACAAGACCGAGATCCTCGCGGCCTCGATCCGCTCGGTCAACCATATCAGCGAGGCCGCCAAGATCGGCGCCGATGTCGTGACCGCGCCGCCCTCGGTTCTGAAACAGATGGCCGCGCATCCGCTGACCGACAAGGGCCTTGCGGCGTTCATGGCCGACTGGGAAAAAACGGGGCAGAAAATTCTTTAGGGCTGGTGTATCCTGCCTCAAAATACAAAGCACACGAGGCAGAAAACATGAGCAGCACCGCAGCGATAGCGGACGATCTTCGCGCGAGGATCATCAACGAGCCCAAGGTGATCCTCGACGATCCGGACGTGATGCGCGCCCTGGTCGCGGCCAATGACAAGATGATGGGCGCCAACATCGTCGATCTGCGCGGCATCGCGATGGAACGGCTCGAGGCGCGGCTCGACCGGCTGGAAGAGACCCACCGGTCGGTCATCGCCGCCGCCTACGAAAACCTCGCAGGCACCAACCAGATCCATCGCGCCGTGCTGCGCCTGCTGGAGGCGCCCGATTTCGAAACCCTGCTGGGGCTTCTGGACGACGATCTGGCCGCGATCCTGCGCGTCGATTGCGTGCGGCTGGTTCTGGAAACCGATGGCGACCGGGCCGAGACGGCGCTGGCCGCGCCCGGCGGCGCAGTGCGGGTGATGACCGCAGGATTTGCCCGGAGCTATGCCGGAAACGGCACCAGCCGGCCGCCGCGCCGGATCGTGCTGCGCCGCACCGGACCGCATTCCGAGTCGATCTACGGCAGCCGGGCCGCCGAGCTGCGGTCCGAGGCGTTGCTGACGCTCGATCTGGGCGAGGCCCGGCTGCCCGCGCTGCTGGCGCTGGGGTCGGCCGATCCGCAGCAATTCACCCCCAATCAGGGCACCGACCTGATGGAATTCTTCGCCGATGCCGTTGAAAGGGTGCTGCGGCGCTGGCTGGCATGAGCCTCGCGCTCAGCCCGGCGCTGCGCGACGCGCTCGAAGCCTGGCTGGCCGAGGAACGCGCCATCGACGGCGCGTCCGAGGCCACGATCCGGGCCTATGCGACCGATCTGCGGGGGTTTCTGGCGTTTCTGGCTGACTATGACGGCGAACCCGCAGCCCCCGCGCGGCTCGCGCGGATCGAGCTGCGCGACCTGCGCGCCTGGATGTCACATGAACGCGGGCGCGGGCTGGGGCCGCGGTCGCTGGCGCGGGCGCTGTCGGCGGTCAAGGGCTTCTTCCGCTGGTTCGGCAAGCGCGAGGGGTTCGAACCGACCGCCGTTCTGTCGGTGCGTTCGCCCAAGTTTACCCGCAAGCTGCCCCGCCCGCTGGCCGAGGACGCCGCCCGCGCGGTGATCGCCGATCTCGGCGACACGCCCGAGGTGCCCTGGATCGCGGCGCGCGACGCGGCCGTCGCGACGCTTTTATACGGCTCGGGGCTAAGGATTTCCGAGGCTCTGGGGCTTCGGGGCCGCGACACGCCGCTGCCCGACATGCTGCGGATCGTCGGCAAGGGCGGGAAAGAACGGCTGGTGCCGGTCCTGCCGGTCGCGCGCGAGGCGGTCGCCGCCTATCTGGACCTCTGCCCGTTCGATCTTGTGCCCGACGGGCCGCTTTTTCGCGGCGCGCGCGGCAGGGCGCTGAACCCGCGGATGGTGACCCGGGCGATGGAGGGGGCGCGGGCCCGGCTGGGCCTGCCCGCCTCGGCCACGCCGCATGCGCTGCGCCACAGTTTCGCCACACATCTTCTCGCCGCCGGGGGCGATCTCAGGACCATTCAGGAACTGCTGGGCCATGCCTCGCTGTCGACCACCCAGGCCTATACGGCGGTCGATACGGCACGGCTTCTGGACGTCTACGACGCGGCCCATCCCAAGGCCTGAGCGGCCCGGCCCGGCGGCGGTCACAGACGCGCGATTCGGGGTATTTGCCGACAGATGCCCCCGGTTCCGCCTCATTTGATCCACCATTCCGGTGTTCAATGGCGAAAGCCGGACCGTGTCTTCCCGACACGGGCCTGCTCCATTGTGACTGCTGGAAAGGACAGCCATGAACATCTCGATGACCAGCTCGGCCCTGACCGGGCTGGGCGCCGCGCGGCAGACCCCGCCGCCTCCAGCGGCGTCCGGCTCCTCCGAGGCCCAGACCAGAAGCTCGGAGGATACGCGCCTCAAGCTTCTGGAAGCCGAGGAAAGCGAGGACTCCCGGTCCGCGCGCCGTCCGCTGACGGCCTCCGACGACGCATCGGCCTCCGACGACGCATCGGCGACCGACCGGCGGACCGAAACCGCGACCGTCCCGGCGGCGCCGCCCGAGGCCGTCGACGACCCCCGGCCCACCCCGGCGCCCAGCCAGACCGAGTCGATCATGCAGGGCGTCCTGTCCAGCCTGAGCGACACCGGTTCGTCCAACGACCAGGCGTCGACCCAGGCCGAAGCGCTTTACACCGCGATGCAACGGATGCTGACGGAAAAAGCTGCCTGACCGAGGCCGCGCCGTCATCTTTGCCCCACCACCTGCCCCCTGGCTTGATGGCCGGGGGAATGTACCCGTCATGAGTCTCGGGATCACCCGGGGACGTTTCCCGACTGCCCACCGCGCGACCGGGACCCTTCGGCCAAACGCTTTCAAATCCGGAAAAATCCTGCGGAAAAACCTGCGCCGCCCGGGGCTTCCGCAGGGGGGCCGTTCAGGTTTGACCAACCTCTTCTTCCGAGCATGGGGCTCCACCTGTCTGCTCAGAAGGAGAGACCATGACCGCACCAATCGCAGGCGACTTCTCCGCCTGGGGCGTCGCTGCAGCACGCAAGGCGCTACATATCGATTCCCGCCAACAGGGGCCTGCGCCCTCCGGCCAGGCCCAGTCCGCAACGGACATCCTGAGCCAGATCGACAAGGACAAGGATGGCGGCCTGTCCTATGGCGAGGTCGCCAGCACCGGCCTCGCGAACCTGATCGACGCCAACGCCAAGTCGGATGTCGATAACAATGGCGATGGCCTTCTGTCGCTGTCCCAACCGGAAACGCGCAGGGAAACCCTCGGAACTCCAGGCGCCACCGAGAACCTCGTGAAAAGCATGATGGAGCTCGAGACCGAGGCCGCAAAGCCTCCGGAAGAAGCCGCTGGCCCCTACGATCCGACGGGGAACAGCCAGCCTTCGACCCGGGACAGCGCCCTGAGCAGGATCGCGGACTTCCTCGATCCGGACAACCGGGTGGTGTCGGTCGGCGATGAGGACAAGGCGGCCGCCCGGTCGGACATAGCGGCCAATCGCCAGACTCCACCGCCGGATTCGGCCACCGGGCTGCTGCAGAGCGAGTTCCAGACCGACAGCTCGTTCGACCGGTCGGTCTTCAAGGACCAGCTGGCGCTGCAGACCGGCGTTGCCACCTTCCAGAACACCAAGGCGCTGTTCTCGGGGGCCGCTGCCTGATCCCGCGACAAGGATGGGGGCCGGGTCGATCCGGCCCCCGCATCGTCTCAGCCCAGGGCCGCGCTGCAGCGCCCGCAGGTCTGCGGATGTGCGTGCTGGCCCACATCGGGCAGGATCTTCCAGCAGCGGCCGCATTTCTCGCCCTCGGCCTTTTCGAAGACCACGCCCACACCATCGACATCGGGCAGGCGGAACGCCTCTTGCGGGCGCGGGTCGCCGCTGAGCTGCACCGCCGAGGTGATGCAGATATCGGCGAAATCGACCGATTTCAGCGCCTTCAGCACCTCGGCATCGCGCACATGCACCACCGGCGCGGCCTCGAGGCTGGCGCCGATCACCTTGTCCTGACGCTGGATCTCGAGCGCGGCGGTCACCACGCGGCGCACCTGACGGATGCCCGCCCATTTCGCCGCCAGCGCCTCGTCGCGCCAGTCGGCGGGCGTGTCGGGAATGTCCTGCAGATGCACCGAGCCCTCATCCCCGGGGAAGCGCGAAAGCCACACATCCTCCATGGTGAAGACGAGGATCGGCGCCAGCCAGGTCGTCAGCCGCTGGAACAGCAGATCCAGCACGGTCCGAGACGCCCGCCGGGTCGCCGAGTCGGCCGCGTCGCAATAAAGCGCGTCCTTGCGGATGTCGAAATAGAAGGCCGACAGATCGACGGTGCAGAAGTTGAACAGCGCCTGGAACACGCCCTGGAAGTCATAGGCGTCGTAGCCCGCGCGAACCTTTTCATCCAGTTCCGCCAGCCGGTGCAGCACCCAGCGTTCCAGTTCCGGCATCTCGGCGGGCGCGACCCTCTCGGCCTCGGAGAAGCCCGCGAGGTTGCCCAGCATGAAGCGCATGGTATTGCGCAGACGCCGGTAGCTGTCGGCCACGCCCTTGAGGATCTCGGGGCCGATCCGCTGGTCGTTGGTATAGTCGGTCTGCGCCACCCAGAGCCTGAGGATGTCGGCGCCGTATTGCTTGACGACCTCTTCGGGCACGATGGTGTTGCCGAGCGATTTGGACATCTTGTTGCCCTTCTCGTCCAGCGTGAAGCCATGGGTCAGCACGCCGCGATAGGGCGCGCGGCCCAGCGTGCCGCAGGCCTGCAGCATCGAGGAATGGAACCAGCCCCGGTGCTGGTCGGTGCCTTCGAGGTAAAGATCGGCGATGCCATCCTCGGTGCCGTCGGCGCGGTCGCGCAGCACGAAGGCATGGGTCGAACCGCTGTCGAACCACACGTCCAGCACGTCGAAGACCTGGGTATAGTCCTCGGCATTGTAATCGTTGCCGAGGAAGCGCTCCTTGGCGCCGGGCGCGTACCAGGCATCGGCCCCTTCGGCCTCGAAGGCGGCGGTGATGCGCGCGTTGACGGCGGGGTCCTTCAACAGGAAATCGGGATCGGTGGGCTTGGCGCCGGTCTTGACGAAGCAGGTCAGCGGCACGCCCCAGGCGCGCTGGCGCGACAGCACCCAGTCGGGGCGCGACTCGATCATCGAATGGATGCGGTTGCGGCCCGATTGCGGCGTCCATTTCACCAGCTGGTCGATCGAGGCCAGCGCGCGCGCCCGGATCGTGTCGCCATAGGTGCCCATGCCGTCGTCCAGCGTGTGGTCGATGGCCGCGAACCATTGCGGCGTGTTTCGGTAGATCAGCGGGGCCTTGGACCGCCAGCTATGCGGATAGCTGTGCTTGAGCCGCCCGCGCGCGATCAGCGCACCGACCTCGACCAGGGTGTCGATGACGCGGCGGTTGGCATCGCCCTCCTTGCCGTCGGGCCGGATGATGACGGCGCCGGCGAAAAGCGGCAGGTCGGGCCGGCAGCTGCCGTCTTCCAGCACGTTGTAGGTCATCGGCAGATTGAACTTCAGCCCGATCTGGTAGTCGTCATCGCCATGGCTGGGCGCGGTGTGGACAAAGCCCGTGCCCGCGTCATCCGTGACGTGATCGCCCGGCAGCATCGGCACGTCATAGTCCCATTCGCCGTTGCCTCCCTCGATGCCGCGGAAGGGATGCGCGAGCGTCAGCGCGCCCAACGCGTCGGCGGACACATCGGCCACGCGGGTCCACATCTCTGACGTCAGCCGGGCCGAGCCCAGCACGCTTTCGGCCAACGCATCGGCAAGGATGAAGCGGTCGCCGACCTTGGCCCAGCATTCCTCGGGCGTTGCCGTGACTTCGTAAAGCCCATAGCCGATCTCGGGGCCGAAGCAGACCGCGCGGTTCTGCGGGATGGTCCAGGGCGTCGTGGTCCAGATCACCACCTGCGCGCCGTCCAGCGCCTCGGACGCCCCCGAAACGATCGGGAACTTCACCCAGATTGTGTGGCTCTGATGGTCGTGATACTCGACCTCGGCCTCGGCCAGCGCGGTCTTTTCCACCGGCGACCACATCACGGGTTTCGAGCCCTGATAGAGGCAGCCGTTCATCAGGAACTTCATGAACTCCTCGGCGATCACCGCCTCGGCATGGAAGTCCATGGTCAGATAGGGATCGGCCCAATTGCCGGTGACGCCCAGGCGCTTGAACTCCTCGCGCTGGACATCGACCCAGCCCTCGGCGAAGCGGCGGCATTCCTGGCGGAAATCGACGACATCGACCTTGTCCTTGTCGAGCCCCTTGGCGCGGTACTGTTCCTCGATCTTCCACTCGATGGGCAGGCCGTGGCAGTCCCAGCCCGGCACATAGCGGGCGTCGCGGCCCATCATCTGCTGGCTGCGGACGATGAAGTCCTTGAGGATCTTGTTCAGCGCGTGGCCGATATGCAGGTGCCCGTTGGCATAGGGCGGACCGTCATGCAGCGTGAAGGGCGCCCGGCCCTCCTTCTCGCGCAGCCGGTCATAGATGCCGATCCGCGCCCACCGCTCCAGCCAGGCGGGTTCGCGGGCGGGCAGGCCCGCGCGCATCGGAAAATCGGTCTCGGGCAGGAAGAGGGTGTCTTTGTAGTCGGGTGTATCGGCACACATGGCAGGAATCCTCGGAATGCGATCCGGATTACGGTCTTGATGATGTCTGGAAAGTTCGGCGCGACGGGTCAAGCGCCTTTGCCCGGTCGCTCTGGATCAGAGCGCCGGGCCCGTAATTCGACGGATCGGCCGGACAGAACAAGGCATGCCGCCTCTATAGACAGCGGCCGGACCAAGGTAAAGCGCCGCTACCCCCTGCGGCGACGCAGCGCGACCAGACCGCCCAGCGCGCTTGCCAGCATCAGCCCCGCCGCCGGCAGCGGGATCGGCGCCGGAACCGTGGTGATCGCGCCCACCCCGTAGATGTCGACGCCCGCCCAGGGACCGTCATAGGGCAGATGCGCGATATCGACACCGCAGGCTTCGCCCACGCTCCATTCCATCAATCCGGTCTCGGGGTTGCAGTAGCGCGGCAGGTCGTAGATCGCGACATAGGAGAATTTCATTCCCGGCAGCACGCCCTCGGCGCTGTCGATGTCGATACCGGTCGAGCCGCCGTAAAAGATGTCGCCCTCGGCGCCTGAAAGCTTGAACCAAGTATCGGCCGAGTCGCCAATGCCGATCCAGACCATGAAATGTTCATCATGATCGCCGCCCGCGAAAACCTGCAGATCGTTGGTCGAGTCGCCCGACGGGATGAGAAGGTTGTCGGTGAATTGCAGCGTCAGCATCCCGCCCTCGCCCAGGGACACATAGCCGTTGCACTCGCCAAGGGAACTGTCGGGACCGGCCGAGGCCACGCCCAGCGCATTCGAGGCATCGGTGCAGGGCGCCACGCCGCCGCCAAAGCCGAAACCCGGCGTGAAACTCGCGACCCGGTCCGCGAAAGAGATATCGCCCGCGGGGAAATCGATCCCGTAGACGGTGCTCGCGGTCGCGGACTGGCCAGCAAGAAGGCATGCGGCACCCAGAAGGGCCGCCGGAAGGGCGTGTGTCATGGCGCTCGATCTCCGGTTCGCCCGGCGGGTCGCCGGGCCCGCCCCCAGTCTACCCCGGCCCGACCGTCAAGCTCAAGCAAACAAGGGTTAATCGGCCGGGGCGCGGGGACAGGTCGCAGGCCCGGGCAGATCCGCGACGGTCAGGAATCGGCCCGCGAGAAGACGCCGGTCAGCGCCCGCTTGACCAGCGCGCTGACCGAGGGCCTGCGCGCCTCGCGGAAGGGCAGCGGACGGCAGACCTCCATCGCGGCGACGCCGACCCGGGCGGTCAGGGCGCCATTGACGACGCCCTCTCCGAAGCGGCGCGAGACCTTGGCCAGCATGCCGCCCCCGGCAATCGAGCCGATCATGTCATCGCCCACCGCGACCGCGCCGGTCGCCACCAGATGGGTCATCACCGCGCGCGCCAGCCGGATCGAGCCCAGCACGCCGCCGCGTCCGCCATAGATCTCGGCGATCCGGCGGATCATCCGGAGGTTCGCGGTCAATGCGGTCAGCAGATCGGCCAGCGCCAGCGGTACGATGGCGGTGATCGTCGCCACCTGTCGCGCGGCTGCCTCGATCTCGCGGGTGGCCGCCGCATCGAGCGGCAACAGCAGCTCGCGCTCGGCCAGCCCCATCAGCCCGTCGGCGTCGAAGATCTCGTCGCGCCGCTCGGCCAGCCGGGCGCGGCCCCAGCGGGTGTCCTCGCGCGCGGCATAAAACCCCGTCAGACGGTCGACCAGCGCCCGGGCCGCCTTCACGTCATTGGCACCGATGGCGGCCTCGGCCTCGCGATGCAGCGTGTCGAGCCGCCTGAGGCGCGCGAAGGCCGCCATCTCGCGGAGCGCGATCAGCAGCACGGCCAGCGCGACCAGCCCGACCAGCGTCAGGGCGATGGTGCCGAGGATCTGGTTGCGCTCGAACAGCCCGAAGACGAAGTTCCAAGCCGCGACCGAGATCACGAAGCCCAGAAGCGTGACGAAGGACGACCAGAAGAACCGCGCCAGCCGCGAGGGGCGCCGCGCGGCCAGCGCCGCAAGGGTCTTCATGGCGCGCCCCTCGGGGGCCGGGTCCTCGTCCTCGTCGGGCACCGGCGGCGCCGTGGCCGGGCTGACCGGCGGGTCCTGGGGCGGCGGGCCGGCAAACGGTTCGGGCTCGGGCCTGCGCGCGGGCCGCGCGGGCGCCGTCTCCTCGTCCTCGAGGTCGAACACGACGGGGCGGCGGGTCATCTCAGGCGGTCTCCCAGCAGGAATTCGGCGGCCTTGTCCAGCCGGATATGCGGCGGCCCCTCGCCCGGCTTCAGCGTCAGCCTAGCCGGGGCGAAATGCATGACCTGATAATCGCCGTCGAGCCAGTCCTCGGCCCCGTCCCGCGCCGGTTCCAGCAACAGCGCCGGGTCCTCGGGCAGCTCGCCCGGGTAAAGCGCGGTCTGCCGGCCCGTGGACATCAGCGTGCCTCGCACGCAGTCATAGCTTTCGCCGCGCTGCTCGCGGGTCTCCTCGACCGTCGCCCGAAGCGCGGCAATGGCCATCGCCGCGGTCTCGGCCCCGGCGAAATCGGCGCGGCGGCGCGCGTCCTTCATCAGCGCCTGCATGATCGAGGTCAGGCGCGCATGCTGGGAATGGTGCAGATGGTCGGCCTTGGTCGCGGCAAAGAGGATCTTCTCGACCCGCTTGCCCATCAGGAAGCGGGTCAGCCAGGCATTGCGCCCGGGCCGGAACGCGCCGAGGATCTCGGTCATCGCGCGGCGCAGGTCCTCGACCGCGCGCGGCCCCGCATGGATCGCCCCCAGCGCATCGACCAGCACCACCTGCCGGTCGATCCGCGAGAAATGATCGCGGAAGAAGGGTTTGACCACCTCGCGCTTGTAGGCCTCGTAGCGGCGTTCCATCTCGCGCCAAAGACTGCCGCGGGGCGTGCTGCCGCCCGGCACCGGCAAGGGCGCGAAGGTCAGCACGGGCGAGCCCGCCATCTCGCCCGGCAACAGGAAGCGCCCCGGCGTGCAATCGGAAAAGCCCGCCTCGCGCGCGATGTTCAGCGCCTCGGTGAAGCGCGCGGCCAGCATCTGCGCGGTCGCCTCGTCGAAGGGCGCGCCCGGATCGACCCCGCCCAGCGCCGCGACAAAGCCCTCGGACCCCGGACGCTGGTCGAGCCGACCCAACGTGTCGGCCGCCCATTCGGCATAGTCCTTGTCCATCAGCGCCAGATCCAGCAGCCACTCGCCGGGATAATCGACAATATCGACATGGATCGTGCGCGGCCCCGTCACCGCGCCGAAGATGCTGCCAAGCCCGCCGGGTCGCACCTTCAAGGACAGCCGCAATTCCGAAACGGCGCGGGTCGAATCGGGCCAGTGCGGCTCGGACCCGGTCATCGCCGCCAGATGCGCCTCGTAATCGAAGCGCGGCACGGTGTTGTCGGGCTGAGGCCGCAGATAGGCCGAGACAATGGCCCCCGAGGCGGCCGCACGCAGCTGCGGCATCCGCCCCCGGTCGAGCAGGTTCGCCACCAGCGAGGTGATGAACACGGTCTTGCCCGCGCGCGACAGGCCGGTCACGCCCAGCCGCACCACGGGTTCCATGAAGGTCTCGGAAACCGCGGCGGCGATGCCTTCGACGCCGCGTGTCATTCCATCCGCCAGATCGCCGATGCGCAAGGTCGCTCCTTTCGAGGTCCGGACGCTCCTTTCGAAGTCCGGGTGACAGTTAATCATGCCGCGCCGCCGCTGCCAGCCCCCCGGAGTGCCGATTGCCAAGGAAGGATTGTCGCGGTAACCGGGGCGTCATGCCCCGCTATGCGCTGAAGATCGAATATGACGGCACGCCGTTTTCCGGCTGGCAACGCCAGGCCGACCGCGCGTCGGTGCAAGGCGCGGTCGAGGCGGCGCTGGCGCGGCTGGAACAGGGCTTGCCCTCGATCGCGGCGGCGGGGCGGACCGATGCGGGCGTCCATGCGCTGGGTCAGGTCGCCCATTGCGACCTGACAAAGGACTGGGACCCGTTCCGGCTGTCGGAGGCGCTGAACCACCATCTGAAACCGCATCCGGTCGCGGTGGTGGACTGCGCGCGCGTGCCGGACGATTTCCACGCCCGGTTCTCGGCGGTCGAGCGGCGCTATCTCTTCCGCCTCGTCTCGCGCCGGGCCCCGCTGGTGCATGACCGGGGCCAGGTCTGGCGCGTGAGTCACGATCTGGACCTCGCGCCGATGCAGGCGGCCGCGCACCACCTGCTGGGACGGCACGACTTCACCACCTTCCGCGCCTCGCTCTGCCAGGCCGCCTCGCCGGTCAAGACGCTCGACGCGCTCGATATCGAGGACATGCCCTATCCCGGCGGCCGCGAGTTTCGCTTTCACGTCCGCGCCCGCAGTTTCCTGCACAATCAGGTGCGCAGCTTCGTCGGCACGCTCGAACGGGTCGGCGCGGGCGCCTGGACACCCGAAGACGTCAAGGCGGCCCTTGAGGCGCGCGACCGCGCGGCCTGCGGCCCGGTCTGCCCGCCGGGCGGGCTCTACCTCGCCGGGGTCGGCTATCCGACGGACCCTTTCGCGCAGGAGTGACCCTCAGGATTTGGGTATTTTTGCCAAGAAGAAGCATCGGCGCAGGCCCCTTCTTCTTGGTCTCAATACCTCCGCCGGAGGCGCGCGCGCGTCAGCGCGCGCCCGGCCCAACGCGGCCCAAGCGGGGGCGCAGCCCCCGTGCCGGGGCCGGGGCGGGAGAGCTCAGGTCCGCACATCCGGTTCGCTGCGGCCGGTCCGGGCACGGATGCCAGCGATCTCGTCGGCCGCAGAGATGACATCGGCCAGAACCTCTTCGACCGGCAGTTCCAGCCGGGCCGGGTCGTCGACAAAGTCTTCCAGATAGACCCGAAGCGTCGCCCCCACCGTGCCGGTGCCCGACAGCCGGTAGACGATCCGGGCGCCGCCCTCGAAATGGATGCGAATCCCCTGCCCCGTGCTGCGCGCCCCGTCGACCGGATCGTCATAGGCGAATTCGTCCGACATCTCGATACGCCGCCCGGCAAAGCTCTGGCCAGGCAGGTCTCCCAGCCGTCCGCGCAGCGCCTCGAGCATCGCCTCGGCCTTGTCCTTGTCCACCGCCTCGTAATCGTGCCGGGTGTAGTAGTTGCGCCCGTAGGCCCGCCAATGCGCGCGCATTGTGTCGGCCACCGACAGCCCGGTTCCGGCCAGCACGTTCAGCCACAGCAGCACCGCCCAAAGCCCGTCCTTCTCGCGCACATGATCGGACCCGGTGCCGGCACTTTCCTCGCCGCAGAGCGTCGCCCGCCCGGCATCGAGCAGATTGCCGAAGAACTTCCAGCCCGTGGGCGTTTCGTAGCAGTCGATCCCCAGCGCCTCGGCGACCCGGTCGACGGCGCGCGAGGTCGGCATCGACCGCGCCACGCCCGAGAGCCCGCGCGCATAGCCCGGAGCCAGCGCCGCATTCGCCGCCAGCACGGCCAGGCTGTCCGAGGGCGTGACCACGATGCCGCGCCCCAGGATCATGTTGCGGTCACCGTCCCCGTCCGAGGCGGCGGCGAAATCGGGCGCATCGGGTCCCATCACCAGATCGACCAGCGGCTTGGCCCAGATCGGGTTCGGGTCGGGGTGCCCGCCGCCGAAATCCGGGCTTGGCAGCGCATTGATCACGCTGCCCTCGGGCGCGCCCAGCGCGCCTTCGAGGATCGCCTTGGCATAGGGGCCCGTCACCGCATGCATCGCGTCGAAGCAGAGCGTGAAGCCGCCCGCGATCAGCCCCCTTATGGCGTCGAAATCGAAGAGGCTTTCCATCAGCTCGGCATAATCCGCGACCGGGTCCACCACCTCGACCACCGTCTCGCCCAGCTTGATCTCGCCCGGCACCGACAGGTCCAGATCCTGTGCCTCGAGGATGTCGTAGGACGCGATCGTGCGGGTCGCCTCGAAGATGCGGTTCGTCACTTCCTCGGGCGCGGGGCCGCCATTCGGGGTGTTGAACTTCACCCCGAAATCCTCGTCCGGCCCGCCCGGGTTGTGGCTGGCCGACAGGATGATCCCGCCATCTGTGCCGCGCTTGCGGATCAGGTTCGAGGCCGCGGGCGTCGACAAAAGCGCCCCCTGACCCACGATGATCCGCGCCGCGCCGCCCGCCGCGGCCATGCGCAGGATCACCTGCGCCGCACGGTCGTTGAAATAGCGCCCGTCGCCGCCCAGAACCAGCGTCTTGCCTGCGACCCCGCCAATGGCGGTGAAAATCGACTGGACGAAGTTCTCCAGGTAATGCGGCCCCATGAAGACCGGGGTCTTCTTCCTCAGCCCCGATGTGCCGGGTTTCTGGCCTTCGATCGGGGTGGTCTCGACGGTGATTTTCTGCATGAGGGTCCGCTCTCCCGTGGCACTGGCTCCGCGCGGCGGAGCATAGCGGCCCTGCGCCCGGCCACAAGCCGATCCGCCGCGGCGCGGCAAGGCGAGCGGCGGAGCGCAAGCGCAAAAATGGAAAGAATGCGGCGGAACCCGCACGGGCTCCGCCACCGGGAAGGCTTGGCAGGATCCCGCCGCCATGCCTATCCTTCGGCGTGGAGGACCCCATGCCGATCCTGCCGCCCTCAGCCTCTGCGGCCCCTTGCGAGGTCCGCAACCAGCCGCCCGACCGGGGCGATGTCGACCTCTGGACCAGCGATCCCGCGCTTCGCGAGGCCGTCGCCCGCGCGGGCGCGCCAGCGGCCCCCCTGGCGGTCTACGGCCGAGAGATGGGCCGCGCCGAGATGCGCGCCGCCGGGCGGGCAGCCAACCGGAACGCCCCCGAGCTCGTGCCCCGCGACAGCGCCGGGCAAACGCTCGACGAGGTGCGATTCGATCCCGGCTGGCATTGCCTGATGCGCACCAGCATCGGTGCAGGCTATGCCGCGCTGCCCTGGGAGGGCGGGCCGGCCGGGCATGCCGCCCATGCCGCAATGGTCTACATGGCCGCGCAGATCGAGCCCGGGCATTGCTGCCCGCTGACCATGACCTATGCCGCCCATCCCGCTCTGGCCGCCTCGGACGCGCTGGCCGCCGCCTGGCAGCCGCTGCTGGCCTCGCGCCGCTACGACCCGGCGCCGCGGCCCCTCGCCGAAAAACAGGGCGCGACGCTTGGGATGGCGCTGACCGAAACGCAGGGCGGGTCGGACCTGCGCGCGACCGCCACGCGGGCCGAACCGGACGGCGAGGCCTGGCGGCTGACCGGGCACAAGTGGTTCTGTTCCGCCCCGATGTCGGACGGCTTCCTGACGCTTGCCCGGGCGCCGGGCGGACTGACCTGCTTTCTGGTGCCGCGCTGGTTGCCCGGCGAAGGCAACGCGATCCGCCTGTTGCGCCTGAAGGACAAGCTCGGCAACCGGTCCAACGCCTCGGCCGAGATCGAATACGACCGGGCCCTGGCCTGGCAGCTGGGCGAGATCGGCGATGGCATCCGCACGATCCTGACGATGGTGCATCACACCCGGCTGGATACCGCCCTGGCGCCTGCGGGCCTGATGCGCGCGGCGCTGTCCGAGGCGCATCACTGGGTCGCCCATCGCACCGCCTTTCAGAAGCGGCTGATCGACCAGCCGCTGATGCGCGCCGTTCTGGCCGATCTGGCGCTCGATGTCGAAGGCGCGGTCGCGCTGGGGCTTCGGGTCGCCGCGGCCGTCGACCGCGCCCGGGACGGGGAGACAGAGGCCGCGCTGGCCCGGATCGCTGTGGCTCTGGCCAAGTTCCAGACCAACAAGCAGGCCCCCCCGATGATCGCCGAGGCGATGGAGGTGCTGGGCGGCAACGGCTATATCGAGGACTGCCCGCTGCCGTTGCTTTACCGCGAAGCGCCCCTGAACGGCATCTGGGAAGGCTCGGCCAATGTGATCTGCCTCGATATCCTGCGCACGCTGGCCCGCGAGCCGCTGGCTGCCGAAGCGCTGGCCGCGGAACTGCACGCCGCGGCCGGGGCCGACCGGCTTTACGATGCCGAATTGCGCGCCCATGCCGCGCGCTGGCCGGGCCTGCCCAACGAGGCCGAGGCGCGCTGGTACGCCGAACAGACCGCGCTTTTGCTGACGGCGTCCGTCCTGTTGCGCGGCGCCCCCGATGCGGTGGCCGAGGCCTTCATCGCGACCCGGCTCGGCGCCCGGCGCGGCCGCGCGGCCGGCGCCTTCGGACGCCGCGAAAGCGGCGCCCTGCTCGACCGGCTGGGGCCTTCCACCGAAGCCTGACGGCTTCGCATCCTGTTGCCGTCTGCAAGGCGGTTTCGGGCTGCAACTTCCGGCCTGTTTCCCGGCCCGACACCGGCCGCCCCCACCGAAGGGGCGGCGCCTGGGCCGCGGCTCTAGCGCGCCAGAACCAGATCGGCCCGCAGCCCGCCCAGCCGCGCACTTGTGCCCAGATGCAGGGCCCCGCCATGGCCGCGCGCGATGTCGGCGGCAATCGCAAGGCCCAGACCGGCACCCGAGCCCCGGTTCTGGTTGCGCGACTCGTCCAGCCGCTGGAACGGCTGCATCGCCAGCTCGCGCTGATCCTCCGGGATGCCCGGCCCGTCATCCTCGACCGTGAAGACCAGCGCCCCGGGCCGAAGGTACAGCGACAGCGCCACCCGGGTGCCGTGCCGCAGCCCGTTGTCGATGAGGTTCTGCAAGGCCCGCTCGACCGCCATCGGCCGCAGCGAGGCCCGTTGGCCGCGCGGCAGGGCGCCCAGCTCGACCGTCCCCTCCGCCGCCCCGGCGCGCTGCGCGACACGGTCCAGCAGAGCGGCCGGATCGACCTCCTCGGGATCGTCCAGCGCATCGGCGCGCGAGAAGTCGAGGAAGGTGTCGATCATCCGCCCCATGTCGTTGATGTCGCGCAGCATCGCCCGGGTTTCCGGCGTGTCCTCGGCCATCGACAGTTCCAGCTTGAGCCGGGTCAGCGGCGTGCGCAGATCGTGGCTGACCCCCGACAGCATCAGCGTGCGCTGTTCGATCTGGCGTTCGATCCGGGCGCGCATGTCGAGAAAGGCACGCCCCGCGGCCCGCACCTCGGTCGCGCCCGAGGGCCGGTAGGGAATCGGGCGCCCCTTGCCGAAGGCGTCGGCGGCGCGGGCCAGGCGCCGGATCGGGCGCAGCTGGTTGCGCAGGAACAGGAAGGCGATCAGGGTCATCAGCGCGCTGGTGAAGACCATCAGCACCAGCAGCTGATGCGGGTTCGAGGCCGAAACCCGGCCGCGGTTGAACGACACCTCCATCGGCCCCTTGCCAGTCTCGATGCCGACCCAGACCCGCGAAGTGTCCGTCGCAAGGTCGATCCCGGTGAAGCCCGGCAGCCCCCGGCGCAGGGTCTCGGTGACGGTCTCGCCCGATAGGTCGTAGAATCGCCGACTTTCGTCCTGCGGCGCCTCGGCCGGCAACGTCAGACCCAGCCCCAGCGGCCGGGCCACGGCGCCGGCTTCGGTCCGCGCCTGGGCAAGGTCGGGCGCCGCATCGACGATCCGGGTCAGATAGGCCAGCTCCAGCACCAGCGCCCGGGTCATCTGCTGGGTGACATCGGCAAAGTGGCGCTGGATGAAGACCACCGACACCACCAGCTGGATGGTCACGATCGGCACGATCAGAATCAGCGCGGCCCGGCCGTAGAGCCCCCGCGGCAGCACCCGTTTGATCCAGCGGTCCACCATGCTAGAGCCATATCGGCAGCGCCTTCGCGACGAAAGAGGAATGATGGACGACTCCTTCGCCCCCGAGTCCTTTGCCCCCGAGCCCGGCCGGGCCGACCGGCTCGCGCCCGGACTGCGCCGCGTGCTGGCCCCCAACCCCTCGCCGATGACCTTCCGCGGCACCAACAGCTACATCCTCGGCGAAGGCGAGGTCGCGGTGATCGACCCCGGCCCGGCCTCGCCGTCGCATCTCGCCGCACTTCTGGCCGCGCTCGCCCCCGGCGAGCGGGTGAACCGGATCATCGTCACCCATTCCCATCTCGATCATTCCGCGCTGTCCCGCCCGCTGTCCGAGGCGACAGGCGCCCCGGTGCTGGCCTTCGGCGACAGCCGCGCGGGCCGCCGCGCCGAGCTGGCGGCGCTTGAGGGACTCGGCGGCGGCGAGGGCGTCGATGCCGGATTTGCCCCGGACGAGACGCTTGCCGACGGCGCCATCATCGAGGGCGCGGGCTGGACGCTGACCGCCCTGCACACGCCGGGCCATATGGGCAATCACCTTTGCTTCGCCTGGAGCGGGCTCGCGCCCGACGAGGGCGCGCTTTTCACCGGCGATCACGTGATGGGCTGGGCCAGCTCTATGGTTTCGCCGCCCGACGGCGATCTCGGCGCCTTCATGGTCTCGCTGGACCGCCTCGCCGCCCGGCCCGAGCGGCGTCTCTTTCCGGCCCATGGCGCCCCGGTGCCCGACGGTCCCGGCCGGATCGCGGCGCTCGCCGCCCACCGCCGCGCCCGCGCCGCCCGCATCCTTGACGAGCTGTCCCGGGGTCCGGCCACGCCCGCCGCGCTTGCCCGCGCGGTCTACACCGACACGCCCCCGGCCCTCCTGCCTGCCGCGACCCGCAACGTCCTGGCCCATCTCATTGATCTGGCGGATCATTCCCTGGCGACCCCGGACGGCGCCCTGTCCGCCGATGCGCTCTGGCAGCGTATCTGAGAGCCCCCGCGATCCGCGTGCATTTTTTCCGCAAGACCCTCTGGACGCCACTGAATCGACTTGCTATATCGCCCCCCAGTTCCGGCGTAGCTCAGCGGTAGAGCAGTTGACTGTTAATCAATTGGTCGTAGGTTCGATCCCTACCGCCGGAGCCAAACATCTTGCCCATACCGCTACGATTGCGGGCAAGATCATGACTGATCCCAATAAAATCAACATCCTACCTCAAATGCTCGGTTGAGCATTCGCCCGTACAGACCCGACAACACGTTTGACCTAGCGGTCAAAAATCGGTCAAACGCAGGGGTCGGCCATGCCACACCAGAAGATCACGCAGGCGCTTGTTGACGGCCTGCCCTACCAGGATTCCGGGACGTTGTGGGTCCATGATACCGAACTCGCAGGGGTCAACCTGTCCATCGGTCAGCGCACGAAGACCTATTACGCCGCAGGCGAGCACGGGAACCGCTTCATCCGCGTGAAGATCGGCCGCGCCGACGTGACGAAGGCGAACGTGGCGCGCGGTTGCGCCCGACCGAAGTCCTCGCGATGCACTGGGACCAGGTTGACCTCGACGCGGGCAAGGTCTGGTTCGGCATGGGTGGCGCGGCTGTCGCCCGTCATGCGCCAGCTCCATGCCGCCGGCGAGAAGCTCTTCGTCGACCATGCCGGCGCCACGGTCGAGGGGGCTTGCCCCGAAACGGGCGAGGTCCGGCAGGCGCAGCCCTTCGTGGCGGCTCCAGCACCTCGTCAGACCGCCCCGCCGGCTTGCAGTTACCCACAAGGGTCCTCCGGGACCTTTGCGGAGCGGGCGTCTTCAACGAGGTCGGCCAGGCGGGAGAAGCCGCTTCATACGACTGTTGTCCATGGTGGCGGGTCGGAAGCGCGGTCAAGATGGCCTGCGGGACGTGCGATCGCCCTGACGCAGAACTCGAGGTCGCGAGGTGAGGGCGGGGCAGTTCGTCTCCAGGATTCAAGCGCATCCTTTCGCCCATGGAAATGCTGAGGCGGGGATCGACCCCGCGATTGCCTCAAAAACATCCGACAGTCCTGAAAAAATACACGGGCTGCGGGGTTCCGAACTCAGGGAAGGCCAGCCCGGCTGGAACAGACTTCCCCCCAAAGCGGGACAAACTGGCCCGATTTGGGAGGAACTCTCGCCGGAGCGACATTTACCCGGTCTTAGCTGCAGCCGCTCGTCGCACCGCAGGTGTTGCACTTCATGCAGGTGCCGTTCCGGACCAGCGTGTAGTTGCCGCATTCGCCGCAAGGATCGCCCTCGTAGCCCTGCATCTTGGCCTTGACGCGTGCGTCCATCGGCACCGTGCCGGTGGCAAGCGCCGTGGCCGCCCCGGGGGCCGGGCGCGCGGCGGGCAGCGCGGCCGCCGTGTCGATGCTGCTGGCGAAGGCCACCGCCCCCATGCCACCCTGCAAGACCACCAGCTCCTGCGGCAGGCGCTTGCGCAGATAGCCCGTCGAGCTGATCTGCTTGAGCACCTCCAGCGATTTCGACGCGGCGCTGTCCGAGACCGGGGCGACATTGGCCCTGCCCTCTTCATGGCCGCTGCCCAGTTCCTCGAAGGCCGCGCCCTGCGGCTTGACATGGGCCAGATCGGTCCGGTCGAGATAGCTGACCGCCAGTTCGCGGAAGATGTAGTCGAGGATCGAGGTCGCGTTCTTGATCGAGTCGTTGCCCTGCACGACGCCCGCGGGCTCGAACCGGGTGAAGGTGAAGGCCTCGACGAATTCCTCGAGCGGCACGCCGTATTGCAGGCCCACGGACACGGCGATGGCGAAGTTGTTCATCATCGCCCGGAAGCCCGCGCCTTCCTTGTGCATGTCGATGAAGATCTCGCCCAGCGTCCCGTCCTGATATTCGCCGGTGCGCAGATAGACCTTGTGGCCGCCGATGATCGCCTTCTGGGTATAGCCCTTGCGCCGGGTCGGCAGCTTTTCGCGGTGGCTGCGGACGATCTCCTTGACCACCACCTTCTCGACGATCTTCTCGGCGATGACCTGCGCCTTCTCGGCCGGGGTGCCGGTCGCCAGGATCTCTTCGGCCTCCTCGTCATCCTCGACAAGCGCCGAGGCCAGCGGCTGGCTGAGCTTGGACCCGTCGCGGTAAAGCGCATTGGCCTTCACCCCCAGCGACCAGCTGAGTTCATAGGCCGACAGGCAATCCTCGATGCTGGCATCGTTGGGCATGTTGATCGTCTTCGAGATCGCGCCCGAGATGAAGCTTTGCGCGGCCGCCATCATCTTGATGTGGCTGTCGACGCTGAGGAAGCGCTTGCCCTTCTTGCCGCAGGGATTGGCGCAGTCGAAGACCGGGTAATGTTCGGGCTTGAGATGCGGCGCGCCTTCCAGCGTCATCGTCCCGCAGACATGGTCGTTGGCAGCTTCGATATCGGCCCGACTGAAGCCCAGATGGCGCAACAGGTCGAAGCCCGGATCGGCCATCTTGGCGGCCGGGATGCCCAGCACGCGGGTGCAGAATTCCTCGCCCAGGGTCCACTGGTTGAAGACGAAGCGGATGTCGAAGGCCGAGGGCAGCGCCGCCTCGATCTTGTCGATCTCGGCCTGACCGAAGCCATGGCCGATCAGCGAGGTGTGGTTGATGCCGGGGCAGTTGCCGAGCGTGCCATGGCCCACCGCATGGCCGATGATTTCCTCGATCTGGGCAGGTCCATAGCCCAGCGCCTCGAGCGCGGCCGGGACCGAGCGGTTAATGATCTTGAAATAGCCGCCGCCCGCGAGCTTCTTGAACTTGACCAGCGCGAAATCGGGCTCGATCCCGGTGGTGTCGCAATCCATCACCAGACCGATGGTCCCGGTCGGCGCGATCACCGAGACCTGGGCGTTGCGGAAACCATGTTTCTCGCCCAGCGCCAGCGCCTCGTCCCAGGCCGACATCGCCATCTCGACCAGCCGTTCGTCGGGGCAGTTGACGTGATCGAGCGGCACCGGCGGCACGGCAAGCCCGTCATAACCCTTGGCCTTGCCCCAGGCGGCGTTGCGGTGGTTGCGGATCACCCGCAGCATGGAGGCGGCATTGCGCTTGTGGGCAGGGAAGGCGCCCAGCTCGCCCGCGATCTCGGCCGAAGTGGCATAGGCGATGCCGGTCAGAACGGCGGTCAGCGCGCCGCACAGCGCCCGACCCTCGTCACTGTCATAGCCGAGGCCCATGGTCATCAGAAGCCCGCCGATATTGGCATAGCCAAGCCCCAGCGTGCGGAAATCGTAGGACAGACGCGCGATTTCCTTCGACGGGAACTGCGCCATCATCACCGAGATTTCCAGCGTCAGCGTCCAGAGCCGGGTGGCATGGGCATAATCCTCGGCCTGGAATGCGCCGTCGCCCCAGAAGGTCAGCAGGTTCATCGAGGCGAGGTTACAGGCCGTGTCGTCGAGGAACATGTATTCCGAGCACGGGTTCGAGGCGCGGATCTCGCCATCGGCCGGGCAGGTGTGCCAGGCGTTGATGGTGTCATGGAACTGGATGCCCGGATCGGCGCAGGACCAGGCGGCGTGGCCCACCTGGCTCCACAACTCGCGGGCCTTGACGGTCTTGGCGACCTTGCCGTCGGTGCGCCGGACCAGTTCCCAATCTGCGTCCTCGCGGACCGCCTTCAGGAAGGCGTCGGTCACGCGGACCGAGTTGTTGGAATTCTGGCCCGACACCGTGGCATAGGCCTCGCTGTCCCAATCGGTGTCATAGGTGGGGAATTCGATCGAGGAATACCCCTGGCGCGCGTAATCGAGCACGCGCTTGACGTAGGCTTCGGGCAGCATCGCCTTCTTGGCGGCCCGGATCGCGGCCTTCAGGCCGTCATTCTTGCCCGGGTCGAAGGCCGCATCGGCATTGCCGTCCCAAACGCGGATCGCATCGAAGATCGCGTTCAGGTGCTTTTCATGGGTCTTGGAGCCCGCCACGAGGCTCGCGACCTTCTGTTCCTCGATGACCTTCCAGTTGATGAAGGACTCGATGTCTGGGTGATCCATGTCGCAGATCACCATCTTCGCTGCTCGACGGGTCGTACCGCCCGACTTGATTGCGCCCGCGGCCCGGTCGCCGATCCGAAGGAAGCCCATCAGACCCGAGGACTTGCCCCCGCCCGACAGGGCCTCGCCCTCGGCGCGGAGCGACGAGAAGTTGGTGCCGGTGCCCGAGCCGTATTTGAACAGCCGCGCCTCGCGGACCCAGAGGTCCATGATGCCGCCCTCGTTCACCAGATCGTCCTTGATCGACTGGATGAAGCAGGCATGGGGCTGCGGGTGTTCATAGGCCGAACCCGACTTGGTCAGCTTGCCCGACTTGTAGTCGACGTAGTAATGCCCCTGCCCCGGACCGTCGATGCCATAGGCCCAGTGCAGCCCGGTATTGAACCATTGCGGGCTGTTGGGCGCGGCCATCTGGGACGCCAGCATGTAGCGCATCTCGTCGTAATAGGCGCGGGCATCGTCCTCGGTGGTGAAATAGCCGCCCTTCCAGCCCCAATAGGTCCAGGCGCCGGCCATCCGGTCGAAGACCTGCCGCGCCGAGGTCTCGCCGCCGAAGCGCGCATCCTCGGGCAGGGCTTCCAGCTCGTCCGTATCGGGCACGGACCGCCACAAGAAGGCGGGCACGCCCTCTTCGGGCACGCGGGCCAGCCGCGCCGGGACGCCCGCCTTCCGGAAATATTTTTGCGCGATCACGTCGCTTGCGACCTGGCTCCAGCCCGCGGGGACCTCCACCTCATCGAGCCGGAACACCACCTTGCCGTCCGGATTGCGAATCTCCGACGTCGTCGAGACGAACTCGAGCGCCCCGTAGGCGCCGGTTTCTTCGGTGGTGAATTTGCGTTCGATCTTCATGGATCTGCCCCGTATCCCGTATTTTTCTGTCCGGGCGCCGCGAGAGCGTCGCGTGCCCGTCTGCCAAGCTGTCTGCCGTCAGGCAAAGGCATGCTCTCCTCCGACGGCCGTGCCGCCGGACCGGACGTGCCCGCCATCTCGCGTGCTGTATGCCTTTGGTCCTGTCCCGCCGAGGCGCTGTTCCCGACCCTCGGTCGAGCCACTAGATCTAGTGTTGCCCCGCCCAGCCCATACAAATTGACGGAAAATTAGGGGATTGGTCAACGCGATTCTTGCGCCGAAGGCCAAGTTTTTGGGGTTGACTGGGCGGCTGACCACAAGGGCTTGAGTCATCCACAGCTTGTGGAAAACAGGATGGGGATGGAAAACCGCGCGAGAAGAAGGGCTTGCACGCGAAGGTTGAGATTCGTCCCCCGAGTTAACGAATTCTGCCAGAGCCTGCGGCGAAAAAGCCGAAAAAGCTCAAAAGGTTAACGAAGTGGGTTATGGTCGGGGCGGCGGGATTCGAACCCACGGCCTACGGCACCCAAAGCCGTCGCGCTACCAGGCTGCGCTACGCCCCGTGGCCGCCTCCATAGCGCCCGGGCGGCCGCAAGGAAAGAGGCTTGGGCCCTAGTCGCAGGGCCAGGCGGCGTCCGGTCCGAAGGCGGGATGGCGCAGCTCGGTGCCGGGCGCGATGCCCAGCCGGCCGGCAAGCCCGCCATTGATCTCGAGCACCGCCAGAATGCCCGGCCCGCCATCGATGGGCGTCCGGTCCAGCGGCACCGCATTGGCATGCACCTTCTTCACCCGCCCTGCCCCGTCGAGGAAGATCATATCGAGCGGGATCAGCGTGTTCTCCATCCAGAAGGCGACGGGCTGCGGATCTGGATAGACGAAGAGCATCCCCGCCGATCCGGCCAGATGGGTCCGGTTCATCAGGCCAAGCGCCCGCTCGGCCTCGTCATCGGCGATCTCGACGGTAAACCGCGCCGTGCCCCAGTCGCCGCGCAGATCGACCCGGGTCTCGGCGCAATCGGCGGCACGCGCCGCCCCCGCAACCGCCCAGACCAGAAGACTGGCTGCCGCCGCCCGGACCGCTATCTTGCGAAGTCCCCGTCCGGACCGAGCGCGCTTTCCCATGGACCCACCGATATTGCGAGGCGGCCGCGCTGGCCTTCGGTGACCCGCACCGCGATGGCCTCGCCCGGCTGCAGATCGGCCAGTCCCGACCGCCGCAGCACCTCGATATGAATGAACACGTCGTCGTCGCGGCCGAAGACATTGGCAAAACCAAAGCCCTTGGCCTTGTCGAACCATTTAACGCGCGCGGGTTCCAGCGGCAATGCCGCGACCTGTTCGGCCGTCAGATGCATCGCATCCTCAAGCGGGGGCGCCCCGGTGGCCACGGGCGGCTCGATCTTCAGAACCTCTGTCGCCTGCAACCCGCGGGCCGTCCGGTTCACGACCAGAACGATCCCCGCCCCGTCCGACACCGAATTCTGTCCGAAGTTCCGCAGCACATTCGCGTGCAGCAGGATATCCGGGCCGCCTTCGTCGGACACGACAAAGCCGAACCCCTTTGACGGATCGAACCACTTAACACGCCCTTCGACGCGCAACGCCGTGTCGCTGTCCTTGTCCATACGTCCGGTCCCGGTCGTCTTTGATGCCTCAGGCGCCTGGACGCTGGCCAGACGCACTCCCCAAAAAGAGTTCGACGCCCCATCGTCCCGCCGCGCGTTGCCCGGACCGCCTCCGGGCAATCAAGGGTAGAGTCTGGCGATCTTCCACTCAGCGTCAAGTGTATCTCTGCACCAGCGAAACCGGTCGTGCAGGCGGAAGGCCCCGTCGGCCCAGAATTCTATCTCGAGGGGCCTCAGTCTGAAGCCTCCCCAGAAGGGCGGCCGTTGCGGCGACACGCCGCGCCTGGCGGTGACAAGCGCCACCTCGGCCATCAATTCGCGCCGCGACGCCAAGGGTCGCGACTGCCGAGACGCCCAGGCTCCAAGTCGGCTCTGCAACGCACGCGAGGCATAATAGGCATCGGCTTTTTCGCCTTCTTCCTTTTCGGTCACGCCACGGACCCGGATCTGGCGCCGCAATGATTTCCAGTGTAACACGAATGCCGCTTTATTCGTTAGGGTAATTTCACCCGCCTTTACACTTTCGTAATTGGTGTAGAACAGGAAAGCGTCGGGCTCAATCTCCTTCAGCAGCACCATCCGCACATTCGGCAATCCCTGCGCGTCGACCGTGGCCAGAGCGATCGCATTCGGATCGTTCGGTTCGGTCTTTTCGGCCTCGGCCAGCCAGGCGCGCGCGATCGCGAAGGGATCGTCGCCTGCGAAGTGTCCGTCCCGGTCGCTCATGGCCTGCGTCCTCCTGGTTGACCCTGTGGCACTTGATGGGTTCGTGCATTTGCCCTACACCGGCGGCAAAATTTTGAACAGATGGTCGAGGGGACCTCGGATGTCGACAAAGCTGATGGAGGGCAAGCGAGGCCTGATCATGGGACTCGCCAACGACAAGTCCATCGCCTGGGGGATCGCGCGGCAATGCGCGGACGCCGGCGCTGAGCTGGCTTTTTCCTATCAGGGCGAAGCACTTAAGAAACGCGTGATGCCGCTGGCCGAGAGCCTGGGCAGCGATATGGTGCTGGAATGCGACGTCGCCAGCGAAGAGTCGCTCGACGCCCTCTTCGCCGCGCTCGAGGCGCGCTGGGGCCGGCTCGATTTCATCGTCCATGCCATCGGCTTCTCGGACAAGAACGAGCTGCGCGGCCGCTATGTCGACACGTCCCGGTCGAACTTCCTGATGTCGATGGACATCTCGGTCTTCTCCTTCACCGCCGCCGTCCAGCGCGCCGCCCGCCTCATGACCGAAGGCGGCTCGGCGCTCACGCTGACCTATTACGGGGCCGAGCGGGTGATGCCTCACTATAACGTGATGGGCATCGCCAAGGCCGCCCTCGAGGCCTCGGTCCGCTACATGGCCGAAGACCTCGGCAAGGATGGAATTCGCGTCAATGCCATTTCCGCCGGACCGATCAAGACGCTGGCCGCCAGCGGCATTGGCGATTTCCGCTATATCTTGAAATGGAATGAACTGAATTCGCCGCTTCGGCGCAATGTGACCCAGGACGAAGTCGGAAAATCGGCGCTTTATCTTCTGTCGGATCTCGGCAGCGCGGTCACCGGCGAGGTGCACCATGTCGATGCCGGCTATCACAGCGTCGGCATGAAGGCGGTCGACGCGCCCGATATTGACGCGGTCACCGGACGCAAGGACGGCTGAGCCGTCCGCGCCCCCCATCGGGCGCCGCGGCGCGTGCGGCGGCGCTTGACGCGGGCGCGCGCCACCTGCCATTCGTCGCACGCACGCACAGGAGACACCGATGGCCCCCGACCGCCTGCCCCATGAAAAAGGCTTTCACGTCAGCTGGGACCAGCTGCACCGCGATGCGCGGGCGCTGGCCTGGAGGCTCGACGGACAGGGGCCCGACAACGGCGCCTGGCGCGCGGTGGTCGGGATCACCCGGGGCGGCATGGCCCCGGCGATGATCGTCTCGCGCGAACTCGACATCCGCATGGTCGACACGATCTCGGTCAAGTCCTACAACCACCAGTCCCAGAGCGCGCCGGTCATCATCAAGATGCCCGACCGCGATCTAGTGGGCGACGGCACCGGGGTGCTGATCGTCGACGATCTGGTCGATACCGGGCGCACTCTCGAGGTGGTCCGCGCGACCATGCCCAAGGCCCATGTCGCCACGGTCTATGCCAAACCCATGGGCCGGCCGCAGGTCGACACCTACATCACCGAGGTCAGCCAGGACACCTGGATCTTCTTCCCGTGGGACATGGCGCTGCAATACGTCAAACCCTACCGCGCGGGCGAATAGGGGGCCGCGATGCCCGCCCGCCAGCCACCGCGCGGCGGCACCGCCGCCAGTTTCGCGCCCCCGATCATGGAGGCGCGGCGCTGGCTTGACGGGATCGAGTTTCCGCCCGACCGGCCGCTTCTCAATGTCAGCCAGGCCGCGCCGATGGACCCGCCGCCCGCGGCGCTGCGCCAGGCCATCGCCGAGGCCGCGCTGAACGATCCGGGCGCGCATCTTTACGGCCCCGTGCTGGGCCTGCCCGAACTGCGCGCCGAAATCGCCGATCAGTGGTCCACGGCCTATGGCGGCGCGATCCGGCCCGAACAGGTCGCCATCACCCAAGGCTGCAACCAGGCCTTCTGCGCGGCCGTCTCGGCCATCGCCGCCGCCGGGGACGAGGTGATCCTGCCCACGCCCTGGTATTTCAACCACAAGATGTGGCTCGACATGGCCGGCGTGCGGGCGGTGCCGCTCTCGACCGGGGCCAACCTGCTGCCCGAGGTCCAGCGCGCCGCGGCCCTGATCACGCCGCGCACCCGCGCCATCGTGCTGGTCACGCCCAACAACCCGACCGGGCTCGAATATCCGGCGGGGCTCGTGGCCGAGGTCCTGACGCTTTGCCGCAATCACGGGATCGCCCTGATCCTCGACGAGACCTACCGCGATTTCGACGGGCGTGACGGCGCCCCGCACCGGCTGTTCGCCGATCCCGACTGGGGCGACACGCTGATCCAGCTTTATTCCTTCTCCAAGGCCTACCGGCTGACCGGGCATCGCGTGGGCGCGCTGGTCGCCGCCGAACCGATCGTGGCCGAGGTCGAGAAGTTCCTCGACACGGTGGCGATCTGCGCCAATCAGCTTGGCCAGCGCGCGGCGCTCTGGGGGCTGCGCAACCTCGCCGCCTGGAAGGCTGACGACCGGGCCGAGATCCTCGCCCGCCGCACAGCCGTCGAAACCGGCTTCGCCGCCCTGCCGGGCTGGGAGCTGATGGGCGCGGGCGCCTTCTTCGCCTGGGCGCGCCACCCCTTCGCGCTCGATGCGACGACGCTGGCCCGCCGGCTCGTGGCCGAGGCGGGCGTGCTGCTGCTGCCGGGGGCGATGTTCCTGCCCGAGGCCGATCCGGGCAGCCGCGACCAGCTGCGGATCGCCTTTGCCAATATCGACCGTCCGGGCCTTCGGACGCTGTTCGAGCGGCTTGCGGCCTTCCGCCCCTGACGCTTGCGGGGGACCGCGCAAAGACCTACACAGCAGCGAACCCAGATCCGGCAGGGAGGCGGCCCGATGTCCAAGTCCAAAGGCAAGCAAATCTCGAAGACGCTCGTCTGGCTGATGCTGATCTTCGTGGTGCTGGGCCTCGGTGGCTTCGGGGTCAAGAATTTCGGCGGCCGGGTCGAAACCATCGGCAGCGTCGGCGACACGAAGATCAGCACCGACACCTATGCCCGCGCGCTGCAGCGCGAATTGCGCGCCCGCGCCGCCGCGACCGGCGGCCAGACCATGAGCATCGCCGAGGCCCAGTCGACCGGGCTGGTCGATGCGGTCCGCGCCCAGGAGATCTCGAATGCCGCGCTCGACAACGAGATGGCCCGGATCGGCGTGTCGGTCGGCGACGACCAGGTCGCCCGCGAGGTGATGCGGATCGACGCCTTCAAGGGCCCCGATGGCAGCTTCGACCGCGAGGCCTATCGCTACACCCTGTCCCAGAACGGCCTGACCGAGGCGCAGTTCGAGGCCTCGCTCCGCGACGAGGCCGCGCGCTCGCTGCTGCAGACGGCCGTGGTTGCCGGCCTGACCGCGCCCCAGACCTATGTCGACGAGCTTTACGGCTTCATCGCCGAACGGCGCAGCGTCAGCCTGATCCACCTGACCGCCGAGGATCTCGACGCGCCGGTGCCCGACCCGACCGGGGACGACCTGACCGCCCAGTACGAGGCGACCCCCGCTGCCTATACCGCCCCGATGACGCGCAGGATCACCTATGCCTGGCTCACCCCCGAGATGATGGCGAACCGGATCGAGCCCGACGAAGAGCTGCTTCATCAGCTTTATCAAGAACATATCGACGAGTTCGTGCAGCCCGAGAAACGTCTGGTCGAACGTCTGGTCTTTGCAGACATGACCGAGGCGCAGGCCGCCTGGGACAAGATCGCCTCTGGCGACGAAAGCTTCGACAACGCGGTCGCCGCGCGCGGCCTCTCGATCGACGATATCGACCTTGGCGACGTCTCCGAGGTGCAGATCGGCGGCGAGGCCGGACAGGCGGTCTTTGCGCTGACCGAACCCGGTCTTGCCGGGCCGGTGATGTCGGATCTCGGCCCCGCGATCTTCCGGGTGAACGCGATCCTCGCCAAGCAGGAGATCCCCTTCGAGGAGGCGCGCGAAACCCTCGCCCCCGAGGCGGTGCACGACCGCGCGGTGCGGATGATCGCCGACAAGATGTCGGAGTTCGACGACCTGCTGGCCGCGGGTGCGACGCTTGAGGATCTGGCACGCGAAACCGACATGGAGCTGGGCGAGATCGACTATACGGCCGACAGCGACCAGGGCATCGCCGCCTATCCGGACTTCCGCGACGCCGCCGATGCGGCCGTCGAGGGCGACTTCCCCGAAGTGAAGGAACTGGACGACGGCGGGATCTTCGCGCTGCGGCTCGACGGGGAAACCCCGCCCACCCTGCGCCCGCTTGACGAGGTGCGCGACCAGGTCGCCGAGGACTGGCGCAAGGCCGAGACCGCGCGCGAGCTTGCCGCCAAGGCCGAGGCGCTGAAGGCGCGGGTCGAGGGCGGCGAGGACATGGCCGCGCTCGGGCTTCAGGTGACCTCGGAAAGCGCCCTGTCGCGCGGCGGGCTGATGCCGCAGCCGCTGTCCGATGCGCTGTTCTCGCTGGGGGCCGAAGGCGATACCGCCGTCGTGCCCGCGGGCGACGAGGTCTGGCTGATCCGGCTCGACGCCATCCTGCCCCCCGATGCGACCGATCCGGGCGCCGAGGCGCTGCGCCAGAGCATCGCCTCGCAGGTCAGCCAGGGGATCGCCCAGGACCTTTACAATTCCTTCGCCCAGGCGGTGATCAACGCCGCCGGGCTGTCGCTCGACCAGGCGGCGATCAACGCCGTCCACGCCCAGTTCCGGTAAGCGCCCATGTCGAAGATCATTCCCGAGTTCGCCGCCTTCGAGGCAGGTTACGAGGCCGGTCGCGCCCAGGTCGTCTATGCCCGGCTGGCCGCCGATCTCGATACGCCGGTTTCCCTGATGCTGAAACTCGCGGGTGCCCGGACCGACAGCTTCATGCTGGAATCGGTCACCGGCGGCGAGGTGCGCGGGCGCTATTCGGTGGTCGGCCTCAAGCCCGACCTGATCTGGGAATGCCGGGGCGAAACCAGCCGCGTCAACCGCATGGCGCGCTTCGATCCCGACGCCTTCGAGCCGATGGAGGGGCATCCGCTGGCGGCGCTGCGCCAGATCCTCGCCGAAAGCGCCCTCGACATGCCCGAGGACCTGCCCTCGATCGCGGCGGGGCTTTACGGCTATCTGGGCTATGACATGATCCGGCTGGTCGAGCGGCTGCCGAACGTCAATCCCGACCCGCTGGGCCTGCCCGATGCGCTGATGCTGAGGCCCTCGGTCGTGGCGGTGCTGGACGGCGTCAAGGGCGAGGTGACGGTGGTCTCGCCCGCCCGGCCCGAACCCGGCCTGTCGGCCCGCGCCGCCTATGCCCAGGCCGCCGAGCGAGTGATGGATGCGCTGCGCGATCTCGACCGGGCGGTGCCCGCCGAGACCCGCGATTTCGGCGAGGCCCGCGAGATCGGCGAGCCGGTCTCGAACTTCACCCGCGAAAGCTACATGGCCGCGGTCGAGACCGCCAAGGACTACATCCGCGCGGGCGACATCTTCCAGGTGGTTCCGGCCCAGCGCTGGACCCAGGACTTTCCGCTGCCGCCCTTCGCGCTTTATCGCAGCTTGCGGCGCACCAACCCCTCGCCCTTCATGTTCTTCTTCAATTTCGGCGGCTTCCAGGTCGTGGGCGCCAGCCCCGAGATCCTCGTGCGGCTGCGCGGCGGCGAGGTCACGATCCGCCCCATCGCGGGCACCCGTCCGCGCGGCGCCACCCCTGCCGAGGACCGCGCGCTGGAGGCCGACCTGCTGGGCGACCGGAAGGAACTGGCCGAACATCTGATGCTGCTCGATCTGGGCCGCAACGATGTCGGCCGGGTCGCGAAGATCGGCACCGTCCATCCGACCGAGAAATTCATCATCGAGCGCTATTCCCACGTCATGCATATCGTCTCGAACGTGGTGGGCGAGATCGCCGAGGGCGAGGATGCGCTGTCGGCCCTGCTGGCCGGTCTGCCCGCGGGCACGGTCTCGGGCGCGCCCAAGGTCCGCGCGATGGAAATCATCGACGAGCTCGAACCCGAAAAGCGCGGCGTCTATGGCGGCGGCGTCGGCTATTTCGCGGCCGGTGGCGACATGGACATGTGCATCGCGCTGCGCACGGCCGTGCTGAAGGACGACAAGCTTTACATTCAGGCGGGCGGCGGCGTCGTCTACGATTCCGACCCGGCCGCCGAATGGCAGGAAACCGTCAACAAGTCGAACGCTCTGCGCGCCGCCGCCGCCGAGGCCGCCCGCTTCGTGCGCCGCAGCAACGGCTGAACCGCTCCCACGCCCCGGCGGGCGCGGGCCCTGTCGTTCTCAGTAATCGCGTTCGTAGAAGATCCCGATGCCGGTATCGCCTTCGGCGCCGACATGGCCCTTGACGGTCACATAAGGCGACACGTCGAGATTGAGGTTTATCTCGCTCTCGCCATCCGGATTGACGATCACCTGCGAATAGACGTTGTCCGACAGGTACTTGCCCGCACTCAGCTCGGTGCCGCCCTCTTCGGTCGAATTCACGTCCAGATCGTCGAGCCCGGTCGCACTGCGCAGCGTGCCCAGAATCCCCTGCCCGCCCCGGCCCATCAGCGTGGCCACCGCCGAGGCCAGCTCGGCCGCCTGCAAGGGCGACAGCGTGTCGAGCCCGCGGCCGAACAGGATCCGCGAGATCACCTCTTCCTGCGGCAGATCGGGGTCCGACTGGAACGAGATATCGGGGGAACTGGCACGCCCGTCGACGAGGATTCGCGCAGTCACGTCGCCCGACTGGGTCGCGGCCACGAAATGCAGCTGCGGATCGAACGGGCCGGACAGCGTCACCTGCCCCTCGTCCAGCGTGAAGCGCTGCGCGAGGATGTCGAGCCGCCCGCGGATCAGCTGGAACTGGCCCGTGGCCGCGACATCGGCGGTGGTCCCGCCC
Organism: Rhodovulum kholense; assembly: GCF_003053725.1. Taxonomy (GTDB): domain Bacteria; phylum Pseudomonadota; class Alphaproteobacteria; order Rhodobacterales; family Rhodobacteraceae; genus Rhodovulum; species Rhodovulum kholense. Next base: position 108,807 of record NZ_QAYC01000005.1, on the reverse strand, counting down.
AGAACCAGCCGCCCGCCCAGCTCGGCATCGAGCCCCCGGCCCCGCACGAAGACCTGCGAGGGCGCCGACACCGTCAGGTCCAGCGGATAGGGCCGTCCGCCCCCGCCGCCGCTGTCGGTCTCGACCAGTCCGGCGCGCACCCGCGTCGCCTGCACCGCCGCCGGGGCGCCCCGATGCACGAGATCGGGCAGCTCGCCGCCGCCGCCAAGCCCGGTCGACGGCACGGTGATCTCGGTCCGCCCCAGATCGAGCCGCCCGGCAATCCGCGCGCCGCCGGTCAGCGGGCCGGTGACCGTCACGGTGCCATCGACGCTGGTTTCATAAAGCGCCGGGTCCTGCAGGCGCGCCTGCGTCAGCCGGATGGCCAGTTCGCCCGGGAAGGCCCCGGACAGCGTGATCGGCCCCGTGACAGCAACCTGCCCGCCGCCCAGCCGTCCGCTGAGGTCAAGCCGCGCGCGTCCGCCCGACAAATCCACCTGACCGCCGATATCGGTCAGCGCCGCGCCCAGCGTCGGCGCCGACAGCCGCGCGCCCGAGGTCGTGGCCCGGCCCGACAGCGCCGACAGCCCCAGCGGCCCTTTCAGCGTCAGATCGTAGGCCGCCATCCCGTCAAGGCTGCGGGGTTCGATGAACGGATTGGCCAGCGACAGCGGCGCCCGGCCTTTCAGGCTCAGATCCGCCGACGAGGCATCCCGGGCCAACGTGCCCGCGACGGCCGAGGTGGCACCGCTCGGCCCGGTCGCGTCGAGTTTCAGACGCCAGTTGGCCCCGTCGGGCCGGGCCGTGCCCTTCAGCGCGACCGGTCCCGGGAAGCCCTCGATCAGCAGCGCCAGATCGGACAGCCGTGCCGCCAGATCGAGCGTGCCGTCGCCCGCGCTGTCCTCGGCCTTCACCGTGAGCCGCGGCGTCGCGATGTCGAGCCGTCCGACCGAGATCGCGCCGCCCCTGCGCGCGCCTTCGGCCTCGATCGTTGTCTTGCCGCCGATCACCCGGTCGATCTGGGCCAGACCGATGGCCAGCCCCTGCGCCTCGGCGCTCAGCGCGGCCTCGAAATCGCCCTTGACCGCGCCCTGCCCGGTCAGCGTCGCGTCCAGCGATCCCGACAGACGCCGTCCGGCGAGCCCCGAAAAGACCGACAATCTCGGCGCGCTCAGCGTCACCTTGCCCTCGGCGGGCAGCGTCGGGTCGCCCGGGGTCAGCGCGCCCTGGGCGGCAATCTCGGCACCGGCTGCCCGGGCCTCGAACCGGTCGAGCCTGAGCCGCCCGCCCGATTCCCAGCCGAAGGCGGTGTCGAGTGTGCCCGGTCCGGTCAGCTTCGGATCAACCAGCGCCAGGTCGGATACCTGCCCGGTCAGGGTCAGCCCGCCCGAGGCGGTCGACAGATCGCCTTTGCCCTCAAGACGGATGCCCGGAGTTTCGACCTGCAGCGCCTTCAGCGCGGTCCCCTCGGGCCCCCGCGCCGCCGCCACCTGCACCTGTCCCTTTCCGGCCAGAAGCGGATCGAGCCGGGGCGTACCGGTCTTGAGATCGGTGGTTTCGGCCGCGAGCGTCAGATCGAAGATCCCGTCCAGCAGACGGTAGCGCCCGGTCAGATCGGCCCGGGCCGCGCCGCCCAGCGCCCGGCCCGCCAGCGCCGCAAAGCGCGACAGGTCGTCCAGCGCCGCGCCGATGTCGCCGTCGAAGGGCAGCCCCTCGGCGGCGGCGCCCAGCGTGCCCTTGGCCGTCAGCCGCGCATCGCCCGCCGCGATTGCCAGATCGCTCAGAGAAAGCGGCGTCCCGGCCTGCCAGGAGAGGCGCGCGCTGCCGTCGACGGCCGGGCCAAGCGCGCGCGCCAGCGCCGGGTCGGAATGGCTCAACCCGCTGGCGCGGAAGGCGATGTCGGCGTCCAGCGCGGACGCTTCGGACCGAATCGTGCCGGTGCCGGTCAGATCGGCATGGCCAAGCTTCAGCGGGCCGCTGGTCAACCCGTCCAGCGCGATGTCGGCCTGCCAGGCCTCGCCGGTCGCGGCGTCGAATTTCGCATCGAGCGACACGGCCTCTGCCGTCGTGTCCAGCCCCGAGACCGGCAGAACCACCGGCCCCGACAGCCGCCCCGACAGATCGACCTTTTCCGGCAGGCCGCTGGGCGCCAGCGACAGCGTTCCGCCGAGCTGCAAGGCCCCGGTCGAGACTTCGAGCCGCGAGATATCGAGCCGCCGGTCGGCGCCGCGCACACCTTCAACCGCCAGATCGGCCGCGTCGCCGAAGAAGGGCCGCAGCCGCTCGGCCACCAGCGGGCCGAGATCGCCCGAAAGGGTCGCGGCAAAGGCCCGGGCCTCGGGCGCCTCCTCGGGCGCGGTGATGGTCAGCCGCCCCGCGACCCGGGGCTCGCCCTCGGTCGCCAGCGCCAGATCGGCCGCGAAATCGCTGAGCGGGCCGTCGCCCTCGACGGTCAGCGCAAGCGGCGGCGCGCCCGGCAGACCCGCAAGGCTCGACACGATGCCGCCCGCCCCTTCGGTCAGCGACAGGTCCAGCGACAGCGTCTGGCTGTCATTGGCATAGGCGGCCTTCAGCGCGAAGGCGCCGTCGGCATCGCTGCGGGTGGCGGTGATATCGGCCTCGCCCGCGCCGCCCGCGAGGCTCAGCGCCCCGTCCAGCGCCATCTCGGCCTCCTGGCCGATCAGCGCCTCGCCCAGCACCAGCCGCGGCGTCCTGACCCGGCCGATGTCGATCGAGACCGGCAGGTCCGGCAGCGCGAAGGGCGTGGCCTCGGATTGCTCGACGCTGGCGCCCTCGCCCTTGGGCAGGCGCGGCAAAAGGATCTCGTCGGCCGACAGTTCGTCGACCTTGACCTCGCCCCGCAGAAGCGCCGCCCGCGACCAGTCGAGCACGGCGCCGCGCACGGTCAGCCACACACCGTCCTCGTCGGCGATGGTCAGCTCTTTCAGCGTCGCGCGCGAGGACAGCGCGCCCTCGAACCCCTCGATCCGGATCTCGCGCCCGGCCGAGGAGAGTTTATCCTCGAGAAAGCGCACCAGAACGCCGCGGTCGTCCTCCTGCGCGGCCAGCGGCAGCGCGGTGAGCAGAAGCAGAAGAAAGCCGAGAAATGCGCGCATCAGAAGGCCTGCCCGATACCGATATAGAACTGAACCCCGTCGCCGGTATCGCCGTCGACCGGCGCCGCGATGTCGAAGCGGATCGGGCCGATCCCGGTGTCATAGCGCAGCCCGAGCCCCGCGCCCGAATGCCAGTCTCCGTCCGACACCCACGAGTCGGGCCCGACGAAGCCCGCATCGTAGAAGGCCACCATCTGGATCGCGCGGGTGACGCCGACCCGCGCCTCGCCCGACAGTCCGACGAAGGACCGCCCGCCGATCCTGTCGCCATTCGGCAGATCGACCGCGAGCGACTGGTAGGGCTGGCCGCGCACGGTGCCGCCGCCGCCCGAAAAGAACAAAAGCGCGGGCGGGACGCCATCGCTCGACGCGCCGACCACGGACCCGATCTGCGCCCGCCCGGCCAGCACGACCCGGGACCCGAGCGGCTGGTAGATCCGCGCATCGGCCTTGATCAGCGCGCCGCTTTCGGCCGCGCCGCCCACCGCCAGAAGCGGGGTCACGCTGCCGTCGAGATAAAACCCGTCATGGGCGTCGAGCGCATCGTCGCGGTGGTCCCAGGTCAGGCTGACGGGAAAGGTCAGATGGGTCAGTTGCCGGTCGCCGAGATCGTCGCTGACATCGGAATAGCGCAACAGCACCCCGGCCTCGCCGCTCAGATGCGGCGTGAAGATCCGGGTCAGGCCGCCGCCCACCCGGGCGTTGGTCTCGGTATAATCGGGCTCGTCCAGATCCTCGACGGCGCCCAGCAGGTAAAGCCCGGTATCCGCGTCGATCACCGCCGGGCGGTCGAAGCGGGCCGACAGCGACAGATCCTCGCCGCCGCCCTCCTGCCCGCCGATCCCCGCGACCTCGAAATCGAAGCGCAGCCGCTCGGCCCCGCCCAGAAGGTTGCGATGCATCCAGTAGCCCGAGACCGTCGCGCCCTCGAGCGAGGACAGCTCGATCCCGAAGCCCAGGCGGCGTTTCTTCTGGTCGACCACCTCCAGCCCGATATCCATGCTGTTGCCGGGGCCAAGCGTCTCGGCCTCGGTCAGGCGGACCGACCGGAAGGCGCCGGTCCGGCGCAGCCGCTCGGCGCTTCGGTCCAGCGCCTCGGGGTCGAAGGGCTCGCCCATCGGCAGCCCGGCAATGGCCCTCAGCCGGTCTTCGCGCACCCGCGAGCCCGAGGCGATCACGAGATCGCCGAACCGGACCGCAGGCCCGGGATCGAGCCGCACCCGGGCGGCCAGCGTTGCGGCCGGATGATTGGCGATCAGGCTTTGGCCCGCGACCCGGGCCTTGGCGTGACTGGCCGCACGCCAGCCATCGACCCCGGCCTCGGCCGCAGCGCGAATGGTGCCCGCCTCGGCAGGCCGCCCCGGGGCAAACCCCTCAGGCAGGTCGGTGCCGGGGGCCAGCGGGTCGATCTGGGCTTCGGAGAAGGCGAAAGGCCGCCCGGTCGCCACCCGGATCTCGACCCGGCCGATCCGGGCGGGCACCGACAGGGGCGACAGATCGGCCGCCTCGCGCCCGTCGAGGGTGACATGGACCTCGGGGCCGTAATAGCCGCGGGCGTACAACACACCGACAAGACGGGCGTAATCGGCCCGGGCGGCGGCAAAGATGTCCTGCGCGCTGGCATCGGGTTCGCTGGCCGCCTGCAACGACAGTGCCGAGTTCTCAAGCGCCTGCCGCACCGCGTCGGGTGCGCCGGGCGCGCTCAGCACGGCTTGGGTCGCGGCGGCCGGTCGCGGGGCGACCGACAGCAGGATCGCCGTCAGGACGGCGAACGAGGGAATGCAACGCGAGTCGATCAAATCCGGCCCCTTTTCCCGGCATACTTAGCCAAGACGGCGGCAGGGGAAACCCCGGGGACCGGATTTTGCCCGGAAAGGGCGTGCCCCCGCCGCGTCTGGCGCGGGGGCACGGGCGTCCGCGTCAGTCGGGCGCGTTCTCGATGCCGAAGGCGCGGCTCAGCATCAGCCGGTAGCCGACGACGATGGTCGCCACCAGCAGCGCCAGTTCGATCGCATAGACGAAGAAATAGGGCGTGGCCGCGCCGAACATGTCACCGATGGGCGAATGCAGCACCGCGTCGCGGAACACGCCGCCCAGCGCGATCCCGGCCCCCGCCGAGGTCGCCTGCACCGCGCCCCAGGCACCGAGCGCGAGCCCGACCTGGGCCTTCGGCGCCGAGCGCATGGTGGCGGTCAGCGTGCCATGGCTGAACAGCCCCGCCCCGAAGCCCGCCAGCATCGTGCCGAAGACGAAGACCGGCTCGGATTGCAGCGTCGCCGAGAAGGTGATCGCGGCGAAGGCCGGCAGCCCCACCAGCGCGCCCCATCCGGCCATCGCCATCGGGTCATAGCCCCGCGACAGCACCCGCGACGCCCAGGCGAACCCGACCAGCGTGCCGCCCGCGACCGAGGCCGTCAGCTTGGTGGTCGCCGCCACCGACATGTCCAGAACCTGGCCCCCGAAGGGTTCCAGCAGCACGTCCGACAGGCCGAAGCCCAGCGTGCCGAGCCCGATCACCCACAAGAGCTTGCGGGCGTTGGGTCCGCGCGTGAAAAGCCCCCAGGCCTCGCGGAAGCTGGGTTCCGGCTCGCTTTCGGGGCGCGGCTTGGCGCGGCTGCGGTCGCGCGCCTCCATCTTCCAAAGGGCGATGACGTTGAAGACCATGGTCGCGACCGCGGCCCCCTGGATCACCTTGATCAGCTTGGCGTGGTAGAAATCCTCCAGCCACATCCCGAACAGAAGCGCACTGACGATCATGCCGACCAGCAGCATGACATACATCAACCCGACGACATTGGGCTGGTCCTCGCGGGGCGCGAGGTCGGTCGCCAGTGCCAGGCCGACGGTCTGCACCGTATGCACGCCCGCGCCGACCAGCAGGAACGAGATGGCGGCGCTGAGGATGCCGATCCATTCCGGCGCACCGGCCGCACTTTCCTGCCCCGACAGCACGATCAGCGCGAAGGGCATGATGGCGAAGCCGCCCCATTGCAAAAGCGTGCCCTTCCAGATGTAGGGCACCCTCCGCCAGCCCAGCGCCGATCTGTGGGTATCCGACTTGAAACCGATCAGCGCGCGGAAGGGCGCGAACAGAAGCGGCAGGGAAATCATGATGCCGACGATGGATGCCGGAACTTCGAGCTCGACGATCATCACCCGGTTCAGGGTGCCGACCAGCAGCACCATCGCCATGCCCACCGAGACCTGGAACATCGACAGCCGCAACAGGCGGCTGAGAGGCAGGTCTTCGCTGGCGGCATCTGCAAAGGGGAGGAATCGGGGGCCGACCGTGGCGATACGATTCACCGCCATCTTGCTCAGTCGATTCATGCGGTCACACTCCACACGCGGCCCGACACAGGGGGCCCGTGTCCTATTGCCCGCTGGGGCGCGTTTCCAGTAGGGCCGGGACGTCACCGCCCCGAAGGCACGAAGGCCGAGGCTGAAACCCCGGCCCTCGCAAATTCCTGTCTCGAGCCGAAAGGCTTACGAGAGCAGCGTGGTGGCGTTGGTGACCAGCGACGCGGCTTCGAACGAGCCGGCGTAGTAGTCGCCCATCCAGCCGGTGGTCAGAACCAGCATCAGGTGCACCAGGAAGGAAGCGATGGCGCAGGCAACCAGGAAGAGCGGGATACCAACGGTGGGCTTAACGACGAGCCACATTTTCGCGTTGTTCATGATCTATATCCTCTCTCTAGATTAGCCGAGCCACGGGGTGGCGATGGCAGCCAGGAAGTGGGCGAACAGCGCGATCGCGCCGAACACGCGGGTGCCGTCGATGAGTTGCTTGTGCACTTCTTCGGCTTCGGCAAGGGTCAGGCCGGTCGGCCAGACTTTGTCCATATCGTCAGTCATATTGTCGTCTCCCCAATATGGTTTTCGACTGTGGTACGTGCAGAGCCTGCACGCAGGCGTCGACAAAGCAGACCGGAGATTTCCTTAGCGATGTTCTCGCTGGGCTTCCGACCCGGCATCGTCACAAGCAAACGATGTCACAAGCGATTGACGTTGGCAATGTCAACGCAGCCTGACATGGCCCCAGAATCGTGCGACATATCGAACCCTCTTGACAGCACGTCGCAGCCCCTGCGGCGCCGGGTCCTGCGACCGTCAGGACCCTTGAATTCTCCTCACGCAGGTGGGGTAATAATAACGCGCCCAACTGCAATTCGCCGTTCTCGTCGGGCCCGGACCGAAGCTCTGCTCCTGTCGTCGACGATCGCGGACGCAACAACCTGGAGGATCCATGAAATATTTCTGGGACGACTGGATGCCGAAACTTTCCAGCAAGCAACGCCTGCTCACCGACGTCGAAGCCGACGGCGAAAGCACCACCACGCCCTTCTCGGACGCGCTTGGCTTCAAATGCCTGTCCGAGAGCAGCACCTCGAAAACCGAACTGATGACCGGCAACCCGACCCCGCTGTCGCGCCAGATGAACTGGCCGCTGCTGGGCGGCATGGGTGAAGGCCATGTCGAACTGAAGACCGCGGATCCGACCCCGCTGTCGTCGCGCATGGGCTGGCCGCTCCTGTCCAAACGCGCCCATTACGCGGTGGCCGAGAAGTAATTCGGCCGCCGTTCGGCGCAGATGCGCCCGCGCGATCCCCCGCGCGGGCGCTTTTCTTTGCCTGACGCCCCCCAATCGGACACTCCGTCAGACGCAGCCTTTTCCGGCCCGGCCGCCCCAAGGCGGGCTCCTGCCCGGCCGAAGAACCCAAAGCTCCTTTTCGCCCGAGTCTTGCCCGCACAGCGCCCGGTTTCTGCGGCCAGATGGTTGCCGTCGGGCATGTGACCGTGCACCGGCCCTCAGTGTTTGCCGCGAAAGGAGTCCCGCCCATGGCCAGCCCCCCCTCTTCCCAGCCGCGCCCGGTGTCGTCCAAGGGCGACTCGGCCCGTCCGCGCCCGGACAGCGCCCCCGACTCCACCAAGGGCCCGGTGTTCGGGGACTGGGCCAGCATCTGACGGCACAAACCGAAAGGGCCGGCTCCTGCGGAACCGGCCCCTTGATTTCTGTGCCGCGCGCCGGTCTGGCGCCTCAGCGGCCGCGACTCGGTCGGCGGCTCAGCCGACCAGTTCGAGACCCGAGAAGAAATAGGCGATTTCTTCCTTGGCGGTGTCCGCGCCGTCCGACCCGTGAACCGAGTTCTCGCCGATCGACAGGGCGAATTCCTTGCGGATGGTGCCCTCGGCGGCTTCGGCCGGGTTGGTCGCGCCCATCACTTCGCGATTCTTGGCAATCGCGTCCTCGCCTTCCAGCACCTGCACGACGATCGGCTCGGAGGCCATGAACTCGCAGAGTTCGTCGTAGAAGGGGCGTTCCTTGTGCACCGCGTAGAACACGCCGGCCTGGGCCTTGGTCAGGTGAATGCGCTTCTGCGCCACGATGCGCAGGCCCGCGGCTTCCAGCTTGGCATTGATCGCGCCGGTCAGGTTGCGGCGGGTCGCGTCGGGCTTGATGATCGAGAAGGTGCGTTGAATCGCCATGTCTTGCGTCCTCTTGGGCGCCGCCCGGGGACGGCGGGGAAAAATCGCGGCCCTGCTAGCACGCGCCCCGGCCCTTGAAAACAGGCTTTCGCCGCAGTCGCGGGCGAGTCGCGCGGGAACCGATCACGCCCGCTCACGTTGGGGTGCGTGTTCGCGCGCCTCTGTGAAAAGGGCTTTTCATGACCGTGATTGTAGATTTCCTGAACACCGTGCTCTGGGGCTATGTCCTGATCTGGGGTCTGATCGGAGCCGGGCTTTACCTGACAATCCGCCTCGGCGGGCTCCAGTTCCGCCACTTTCCCGAATTCATCCGCGTCGTCGTCAGTTCCAGCGAGTCGGATCGCAGCGGCATCACCCCGCTGCAGGCCCTGACCGTCAGCCTCGCCAGCCGGGTCGGAACCGGCAATCTGGCGGGCGTGGCGGTCGCGATCTATCTGGGCGGGCCGGGCGCGGTCTTCTGGATGTGGATGGTGGCGCTGGTCGGCATGGCCACGGCCTATGCCGAATCGACGCTTGCCCAGCTTTACAAGGTGCGCAATGCCGACCGCCAGTATCGCGGCGGGCCGGCCTATTACATCTGGCACGGGCTCAACGCCAAATGGCTGGGCTATGTGTTCTGCTTCTTCTTCCTCTGTTCCTTCGGGCTGATCTTCAACGCGGTCCAGTCGAATTCCATCGCCGATGCCGCCGACGGCGCCTTCGGCATCCCGAAACTTGCGACCGGCATCGCCATCGGCGCGCTGACAGGGGTGGTGATCTTCGGCGGCATCCGCTCGATCGCCAGCGTGGCCGAACGGGTGGTGCCGATCATGGCCGGGATCTACCTGCTGGTCGCGGCCTATGTGCTGGTCGTGCACGCAACCGAGATCCCCGGCCTGCTGGCGCTGATCGTCAAGAGCGCCTTCGGCATCGACCAGGCGGTGGGCGGATTCGCCGGGGGCTTTGCCGCCGCCGCCCTGAACGGTGTCAAGCGCGGGCTCTTCTCGAACGAGGCCGGCATGGGCTCGGCCCCGCATATCGCGGCCGTGGCCGTGCCCGACCCGCATCACCCGTCGAGCCAGGGCATGGTGCAGGGGCTTGGCGTCTTCATCGACACGCTGCTGATCTGTACCGCGACCGCGCTGATGATCCTGCTGTCGGGCGTGGTCGATTACGGCCCCGACGGAATCACCGGAACCGAGCTGACCCAGAACGCGCTGTCGGCCCATATCGGCGCCTTCGGCCCGCCCTTCATCGCGGTGGCGATTCTTTTCTTCGCCTTCACCTCGATCATCGGCAACTACGCCTATTCCGAAAACGTGATGGAGTTTCTCGGGCTTGGCCGCGGTGTGCCGCTGGCGATCCTGAAGGCCGCACAGGTCGGCATGGTGATCTGGGGGGCGGTGCAGCCGGTGACCAAGGTCTTCAACTTCGCCGATGCCTCGATGGCGACCATGGCCACCATCAACCTCGTCGCGCTGATTCTGCTGTCGGGCACGGTGATCCGGCTGACGAAGGACTATTTCGAACAGCGCAAGACCCGGGTCGAACCCTATTTCCGGCTCTCGAAGCATCCCGAGATCGACCCGAAGGGAATCGACCGCACGATCTGGAACGAGGATGTCGCCGCCGAGCGGGGCGCCTGACCCGGTTGTCCCTGACCCGGCTTTCCCCGCCGCCCGCGCCCTGCTAAAGGCGGGCCATGCTGCGCATCGACGATCTTCGCTATTCCATCGAGGGGCGCCCTTTGTTCGAGGGCGCCTCTGCCGTCATTCCGGATGGCCACAAGGTCGGCCTGATCGGCCGGAACGGGGCCGGCAAGACCACGCTCTTCCGGCTGATCCGGGGGGAGCTCACGCTCGATTCGGGCGCGATCTCCTTCCCGCGCCACGCCCGGATCGGCGGCGTCGCGCAAGAGGTGCCCTCGTCCGCGACCTCGCTGCTGGACACGGTGCTGGCCGCCGATACCGAACGCGCCAGCCTCATGGCCGAAGCCGAGACCGCGACCGATCCCCACCGTATCGCCGAAATCCAGACCCGGCTGGCCGATATCGACGCCTGGTCGGCCGAGGCGCGGGCCTCGTCGATCCTGCGCGGGCTCGGGTTCTCCGAGGCCCAGCAGCTCATGCCCTGTTCGGACTTCTCGGGCGGCTGGCGGATGCGGGTCGCGCTGGCGGGCGTGCTTTTCGCGCGCCCCGATCTGCTGTTGCTGGACGAGCCCACCAACTATCTGGACCTCGAAGGCGCGCTCTGGCTTGAAAGCTATCTGGCGCGCTATCCGCATACGGTGATCCTGATCTCGCACGACCGCGGGCTTCTGAACCGCGCGGTCGGCCATATCCTGCATCTCGAGAACCGCAAGCTCACGCTGTATGCGGGCGGCTACGACGCCTTCGCCCGGGCGCGTGCCGAACAGCGCGCGGTGCAGGCCGCGGAGGCCAAGAAACAGGACCTGCGGCGCGCGCATCTGCAAAGCTTCGTCGACCGCTTCCGCTACAAGGCCTCGAAAGCCAAGCAGGCCCAGGCCCGCATCAAGATGCTGGAGCGGATGACCCCGATCGCCGCGCCCGAGGATCTGGCGCGCGTGGTCTTCACCTTCCCCCAGCCCGACGAACTGTCGCCGCCCATCGTGGCGCTGGAAGGGGCCGCGGTCGGCTATGACGGCACGCCCGTCCTGCAACGCCTGTCGCTGAGAATCGATCAGGACGACCGGATCGCGCTTCTGGGCCGGAACGGCGAGGGCAAGTCGACCTTCTCGAAACTGCTGGCGGGCAAGCTCGACAAGCTCTCCGGCCGGATGACGACGGCCAACCGGCTGAGAATCGGCTATTTCGCCCAGCATCAGGTGGACGAGCTGCATCTGGACGAGACCCCTCTGGACCACCTGCGCCGCGAACGCCCAGACGAGGCGCCCTCGAAACTGCGCGCGCGGTTGGCCGGATTCGGGCTGGGCGCCGATCAGGCGGAAACCGAGGTCGGGCGGCTCTCGGGCGGGCAGAAGGCGCGGCTGTCGCTGTTGCTGGCGACACTCGACGCGCCGCATCTGCTGATCCTCGACGAACCCACCAACCACCTCGACATCGAAAGCCGCGAGGCGCTGTCCGAGGCACTGAACGACTATTCGGGTGCGGTGATCCTCGTCAGCCACGACATGCACCTCTTGTCGATGGTGGCCGACCGGCTCTGGCTGGTGCAGGGCGGCCGGGTCACGCCCTACGAGGACGACCTCGACGCCTATCGCCGGATGCTGCTGGGCACCGACGTTCCCGAAAAGGTCGCGACCGTCGACAAGGCCGCTAAGCCCGAAGCTCCGAAACGCGCCTCGCGCGACGAGATCCTGGCGCTGCGCGCCGAGGTCCGCAAATGCGAACAACGGGTCGAGAAGCTTGGCGAAATGCGCGGCAAGCTGCAGGAAAAGCTGGCCGATCCCGACCTTTACGACCCCGCCCGCGCCGACGAACGCATCCTGTGGCAAAAGAAGTTCGCCGAGGCCGAAGAGGCGATGGAACGGGCCGAGGCGCTCTGGATGGCCGCGCTGGAAAAGCTCGACTCGGCCGAGGTCTGAGCCATGGATCTGGGCTTTCACGTCAGCGCCTTCATCACCCTCTTCGTGATCGTCGATCCGATCGGGCTGGCGCCGGTCTTCGTGGCACTGACCCAGGGCATGGGCACCCGCCAGCGCCGGGCCATCGGCCTGCGCGCCGCCGCCATCGCGGTCGGTCTGCTGACGCTGTTCGGCATCTTCGGGGAAAAGGTGCTGGCCTTTGCCGGGATCTCGATGCCCGCCTTCCGCATCGCGGGCGGCATCCTGCTGTTCCTGACCGCGCTCGAGATGCTGTTCGAGCGGCGCAGCAAGAGGCGCGAGGACCGTGCCCATGAAGAGCTGCCCGACCCGTCGGTCTTTCCGCTGGCAACCCCGCTGATGGCCGGGCCCGGCGCGATGGCGACGATGATCCTTCTGAACGGACAGATCGACCGCGCGCCCCTCGACATGCTGCTGATCCATCTGTCGATGATTGCGGTGATCGGGATCTGTGTCGCGCTGTTCCTGGCGGCCAGCCTGCTGGAACGCGCGCTGGGCCATACCGGCATCGTCGTCGTCTCGCGGCTGCTGGGGATGCTGCTGGCAGCACTTTCGGTGCAGTTCATCCTCGATGGGCTCAGGGATTTCGGCCTTGCCCCGGCCTGAGCCCCTTCGCGTTTCGCCTCCCGCCGCCTATATCGGTCCTATCCCCGGGAAAGGAGCGTCATGACCGGCGACGATTTCGGACGGCTGATCTATCTTGTCCTGCTGGCCACGGTCATCGCGGGCTATTTCCTGATGTCGCACCGCCGGCGGCTGGGGCAAGTCGCCCAGCAGGCGGCGATCTGGGGGCTGATTTTCATCGGCGTGATCGCGGGCTTCGGGCTCTGGTCCGATATCCGCAACGATGTGGCCCCGCGCCAGACCGTCTTTGCTGACGAAAACCGGATCGAGGTGCCCCGCGCGCCCGATGGCCATTACTACATGACGTTGCGGATCAACGACGTTCCGATCCGGTTCGTCGTGGATACCGGCGCGACCGATGTGGTGCTGACCCGCGACGATGCCGAACGGGTGGGGATCGATCCACGGAGCCTGCAATTCTTCGGCGAGGCCCATACCGCCAATGGCGCGGTCCGCACGGCGCCCGTGCGGCTCGACTCGGTCGAACTGGGGCCGGTCACCGACCGCAACCTGCGCGCCTTCGTCAATTCCGGCGAAATGCGCGAATCGCTTCTGGGCATGGCCTATCTCAACCGCTTCGAACGGATCGAGTTCGTCCGCGACCGGATGATCCTGACGCGCTGAACCGCTCGCCCCCGCCGGCGCGGCCCGCTAGGCTGGGCGCAAGCAGCGAGGAGGCGCCCCCGATGACAGACCCGACCCAAGACCCCGGACCCGACAGCGACCGGATCGCAGAGATCGCGGCGAATCAGCCGCCCTTTGCCCGGCTTCTGGGGCTGAGCGTGGTTTCCGCCGCGCCCGACCGGGTGGTGGCCCAGCTTCTGGTGACCGAGGATCTGACCAACCGCAACGGCACGCTGCATGGCGGCGCGATCATGGCGGTTGCCGACAATCTGGGCGGCACCGCGACCTTCCTGAACCTCGATCTCGAGGCGGGCGAAGGCACCTCGACCATCGAGAGCAAGACGAACTTCTTCCGCACCGTGGCCCTGGGCGACACCGCGCGCTGCGAGACCGTGCCGCTTCATCGCGGGCGCAGCACCATGGTCTGGCAGACGACCATCACCCGGGGCGACGGGACCCTCGCCGCCAATGTGATCCAGACCCAGATGGTTCTGCGCCCGCGCGGTTGAGCCGGGCCTCACCCCGCATCGAACCGCTCGAACGCCGTTTGCATCCGCGCCGGGTCTGCCGGACAGCCCGTGAACAGCTCGAAGGTCCGCACGGCCTGAAACAGCGCCATGCCCGCCCCCGGCAACACCCGGCACCCGGCCCGGCGCGCGGCGGCCAGAAGCGGGGTTTCAAGCGGTACATAGACGATATCGGCCACCCAAATCCCGGGGCCCAGCAGATCGGGCGCGACCGCCATCCCGGGATGCCCGGCCATGCCCAGCGGCGTTGCGTTGACGATCCCGTCTGGCCTGTCGTCCCGGATCAGCGCCGCCGGATCGGCGATGGCCCGGACAGCACACCCGCCGCCCGGGGCGGACAGCCGGTCCGCCAACGCCTCGGCCCGGTCCAGCTGGCTGTCATGGATCGACAACCGCGCGACGCCCGACCGCACAAGGGCGTACGCGACCGCGCCCCCGGCGCCGCCCGCACCGATCAGCAGGACATGCCCGCGCGGCGCATCCGCCAGACCGCGCCTCAGGCTTTCGGCGAATCCCCAAAGGTCGGTGTTATGGCCGATCCGCCGCCCGCCGCGCAGCAGCACGGTGTTGACGGCCCCGACCGCGCGCGCCTCCTCCGACAGCTCGTCGAGAAGGCCGGTCACCTCGGTCTTGAACGGATGGGTGACGTTCAGCCCGTCGAAGCCCGCCGCCTCGGCCGCGGCCAGCATCCCGGCCAGATCGAGCCCCCGCCGCGGCGGCGCGTCCATGTCGAGCACGCGGTAAAGCAGTGTCAGCCCCTGCGCCCGCGCCTCGGCCATATGCATGGCGGGGCTGCGCGAGCGCGCGATGCCCCGACCGATCAGGCCCAGAAGGATCGGCGCCCCATCCCCGGAAATCCCAGACGTCACGGCGCCCTCCCAAGCCCGGCCGCGTCGGGTCAGACTGGCGGGGGCAGGTGCACCCGTCAAGCCGGAGGGCTCAGCCGCCGCTTTCGGCCTTCTTCTGCCAGCGGCCGCTTTCCTCGGACCAGTATTGCGCCGCCAGCCCCGCCCCCGAGATCAGCCGCCACTGGCCCCGCGCCCGCTCGACCGCCGCCGGATCGGTGCCGTCGAAGAGGATGCAGACCCGGTCCAGCGCCCGGGTCTCGTCGGGGGTGACCTCGGCCCCGTCGACCGCCATCAGGCAGCGCGCGCCATTCGGCAGCGTCGCCTCGGCGGTCAGCAGAACCGGCTGGTCGGCATCGAACCCGGTCCCCGCCATGCCATGCGGCAGAAACCCGTCGCCCAGCCACAGCCGGTCGTCGAGCCGCGCCAGCCGGTCGCGGTCGGTGCCGCGCACCGCCACCCGCATCCCGTGCTTCAGCGCCTTGTCCAGAAGCATCGGCAGGGTGTCCTCCAGCGGAGCCCGGGTCAGATGATAGAACAGCGCCTGTCCCATCGGCCCCGGTCAGCGCCGCGCGAGGGGGTTGTAGGTGCCGAAGGTCCAGATATGGCCCTCGGGGTCGGCGACCGAGAAGCTGGTGCCGCCATGGCTTTGTTCGGCCAGCGGCATGACGATCCGGGCGCCCGCCTCGACCGCGCGGCCGTGCAGTTCGGTCGCATCGGGCACCGACGCATAGATCGTCGTCGTCTCGCGCCCGCCGATCTCGCCCGGATCGGCCAGATGCGGGTCGAGCCCGCCCCGTCCGGCGGGGCCGAACATCATCAGCCCGTCCCCCAGCCGAAGCTCGGCATGGATCAGGTTGCCCTCGTCGTCGCGATAGACGGCCTGCTCTTCGAGGCCCAGAACGCCCACCAGAAACAACAGCGCCGCCTCGGGATCGCGGTAGCGGGTCGCAGGAATGATCATCCGGCTCGTCCTTCCTCTCTGCGACCCGATCCTAGCACCGGTGCGTCACGCTTCGAAACGGTCGGCCACCAGCCGGTCGAGCGCCAAAACGCCCCACCCCGTCGCCCCCTTGGGCGCCAGCACGGTCTCGTCCTGCACCATGGCGACGCCCGCGATGTCGAGATGGATCCAGGGCGTGCCCGGCGCAACGAAACGCTGCAGGAACTGCGCCGCGGTGATCGAGCCCGCAGGCCGGCCGGCCGAGTTCTTGATGTCGGCCAGACGCGACTTGATCAGCTTGTCGTAGGACTCGCCCAGAGGCATCCGCCAGGCACCCTCGCCCTCGGCGGCGGCGGCCTTCAGGAAATCGGCGCAGAACCCGTCATCGTTGGAATAGACGCCCGCATTGGCAGTGCCGAGCGCGACGATGATGGCCCCGGTGAGGGTGGCAAGGTCGATCACGCCCGCGGGCTTGAAGCGGTCCTGCGTGTACCACAGCACATCGGCCAGCACGAGCCGGCCTTCGGCATCGGTATTGATCACCTCGATCGTGTCGCCCTTCATCGAGCGCACGATATCGCCCGGACGCTGGGCGCGGCCGTCGGGCATGTTCTCGACCAGACCGACGACGCCCACGACATTGGCCTTCGCCTTGCGCAGCGCCAGCGTCCGCATGACGCCTGCGACCACCGCCGCGCCGCCCATGTCCATGGTCATCTCTTCCATGCCCTGCGCGGGCTTGATCGAGATGCCGCCGGTGTCGAACACGACACCCTTGCCCACCAGCGCCAGCGGCGCCTGATCGGCCGCGCCGCCATTCCAGCGCATCACCACAACCTTGGACGGGCTTTCCGACCCCTGCCCCACCGCCAGCAGGGCGCGCAGGCCCAGCGTCTTCAGCTCGTCCTCCTCGAGGATCTCGACATCGAGCCCCAGCTCCTGCATCGCGGCCAGCCGCCCGGCGAAATCGTCGGTGGTCAGCACGTTTGCGGGCTCGTTCACCAGATCGCGGGTGAAGAAGACGCCCTCGGCCAGCGCCGCCATCGGCCCGGCCTGGGCCGCGGTCTCTTCGGGCTTCGCGACCATCACCTTGACCGCGCCCGGCACCACCGGCTCGGCGGTGCGGTGCGCATCGAAACTGTAGGCGCGCAGCGCAAAGCCGAAGGCGATGTCGGCGGCGCGCGGATGGCTGCCCGCCAGAAGCAGCACGTCGGCCTTGCCCTGCCGCTTGGCCAGTTCGGCCCCCGCCCGCCGGGCATCGGCCTGGCTGGCCTTGCGGTCCAGCCGCACCACATCGACCGCCTCGGCGGCCAGCCCGGCGGGCCAGGCCAGCGTCACGATCTCGGCGGTCTTCATCCCGGCGAAGGCCTCGCTGTCGGTGAACCGCGCCAGCGCGCCTTTGGTCAGGCGGTTGACCCGCCGCGCGCCGGGATCGAGCTTGCCCTCGGCATCGACAAGGACCGCGATCCGCCCCGCGGCACCCGCGACCGCCTCAAGATCGGTTTCGGCAAAGGCAATGGCGACGGGGGTGCTCATCGGCGGCTCCTGATCTGGTATACCTGTCGGTCCCTACCTAATCCGGCACCCCCCGCTTGACCAGATAGCAGTTTTCCCCCCAAGACGATTGGACTAGTCTGCCGCCCGATCATGGACCTGCCGGGGATATTTGTGCCCAGATTCGACCGATACCTTCTGGCGCAGCTGACCGTCCTGTTCGGCTTTTTCGCCCTCGTGCTGGTCTCGGTCTACTGGGTCAACCGGGGCGTGTCGCTGTTCAACGACATCATCGGCGACGGGCAGTCGGCCCTGGTCTTTCTGGAATTCGCGGCCCTGACGCTGCCCAACGTGATCCGTCTGGTGCTGCCCATCGCGGCCTTCGCGGCGACGGTCTATGTGGTCAACCGGCTGACCAACGAAAGCGAGATGGTGGTGATGCAGGCGCTTGGCTGCAGCCCCTGGCGCCTGGCGCGGCCGGTCGCGCTGTTCGGGCTGCTGGTGGCGATCCCGATCTGCATCCTGACCCATTTCCTGGTGCCCGCCAGCCGCGCCCAGCTCGACCTGCGCCAGGCCGAGATTTCGCGCGATTTCACCGCCCGGTTCCTGTCGGCGGGGCAGTTCCTGCACCCGGCCAGCGGCATCACCGTCTTCATCCGCGAGATCGCCCGGTCGGGCGAGCTGAAACAGATCTACCTGTCGGACGCCACCGATCCCGCGACCCGCGTCACCTATACCGCGAACCGCGCCTTTCTGGTGCAAAGCGAGGACGGCCCCAAGCTGGTGATGATCGACGGCATGGCCCAGTGGCTGCGCGAGGAAGACCGGCGGCTCTCGACCGCCACCTTCGACGATTTCGCCTATGACATCTCGGGCCTGATCGGCAGCGCCCGGATCCGCCGCCCGTCGCTGGACGAGATGTCGACCCGCGACCTGTTGTTTCCCAGCCCCGAGTTGATCGAGGCGTCGGGCAAGCCGCTTGCGCTCTTTCTCTATGAGGGCCATGCGCGCACCGCCCAGGCCTTGCTGGCCGTGGCCGGTGCGCTGATCGGCTATGGGGCGCTCATGGCCGGCGGGTTCTCGCGCTTCGGGCTCGGCCGCCAGATCGGGCTGGCCATCGCCCTGCTGATCGCAGTCAACTTCCTCAGCAACTCGGCCGCGGGCGTCGCGCAAAGCGATGCGGCGCTCTGGCCCGTGACCTATGCCCCGCCGCTGATCGGCATCGCGCTGGGGCTGGGGCTGATCTGGCTGTCGGCGATGCGCCGCCGCCGTCCCCGCCCGCCCCGGGAGCGCGCCGCATGACCCTGCATTTCTACATCGCCCGCAAGTTCACGCTCTATCTGCTGGCCATCCTCGGCATCTTCGGCGCCATCATGGTGCTGATCGACATGGTCGAGGAGCTGCGCGACTTCGACACCGGCACCCTGGGTATCGGCGGCGCGCTGCATCTGTCCCTGCTGAAGGTGCCGGGCGATCTTTACACGATCCTGCCGCTGATCGCGGTCATGGCGACGGTCGCGCTGTTTCTGGCGCTGGCGCGCAGCTCGGAACTGGTGATCGCCCGTGCCTCGGGGCGCTCGGCGCTGCGCAGCCTGACCGCGCCGGTCGTGGTGGCGCTGGTCTATGGCGTCATCGCCGTCGCGATCTTCAACCCGATCATCGCCGCCACCTCGCGCCAGTATGACTCGGTCTCTTCCCGCTACAAGGGGCGCGAGGCCAGCGTGCTGTCGGTCAGCTCGGAAGGGCTCTGGCTCCGGCAGGGCTCGCTTTCGGGCCAGACCGTGATCCGCGCCGCGCGCGCCGATGCCCAGGCCACCCGGTTCTACGACGTGACCTTCCTGTCGCTCGATGCCAAGGGCGCCCCGGTCTGGCGGATCGAGGCCGCCGAGGCCCGGCTGCGGCCCCAGGGCTGGGACATCCGCGACGCCAAGCGCTGGGGCTTCGGCCCCGAGATCGACAATCCTGAAGCCCGGGCGGTGGTCTCGCCGCAGCTGGTGCTGCCCTCCGACCTGACGCTCGAGAACATCCGCGACAGCTTTGCCCGCCCCGCCGCCGTCGCGATCTGGGATCTGCCCGCCTTCATCGCGGGTCTCGACCGGGCGGGCTTTTCGGCCCTGCCCCAGCGGGTCTGGTTCCAGATGGAACTAGCCATGCCGCTGGTGATGGCGGCCATGGTGCTGCTGGGCGCGGCCTTCACCATGCGCCATGTCCGCTTCGGCCGCACCGGCACGATGGCGATGCTGGCGCTGGGGCTTGGACTGGGGCTGTTCTTCCTGCGCAACTTCGCGCAGGTATTGGGAGAGAACGGGCAGATTCCCGTGGCGCTCGCGGCCTGGAGCCCGCCGCTGGCAGGGATCTTACTGTCGCTCGGACTGCTGCTGCACCTGGAGGACGGCTGATGCGGGCCCTTCTTGCCTTCGCCCTGACCACCGCCCTGACGACGGGCGCAGCCGCGCTGCCCGACCGGCTTTTCGCCGAAGAGGCCGCGCGCCCGGCCGCGACCCTGGTCGCCGACCGGATCTCGGTCGGCGATCTGCGCGAGCTGGTGGCCGAGGGCAATGTCGAGGTCTTCTATGGCAAGACCCGGCTCGAGGCCGCGCGGATCGTCTATGACCGCGACGGCGAGACCCTGGCCATCGAGGGACCGATCACCCTGACCTCGGGTCCCGACACCGTCTTTCTGGCCGACAGCGCAGAGCTTTCGGCCGACATGACCGAAGGCATCCTGCGCTCGGCCCGGATGGTGCTGGACCAGCAGCTGCAGATCGCGGCGGCCGACATCCAGCGGGTGGCGGGGCGCTACAACCGGCTGGGCGAAACCGTCGCCTCGACCTGCAAGGTCTGCGTGAACGGCGAGGTGCCGCTCTGGCAGATCCGGGCCAGCCGCATCATCCATGACGAACAGGAAGGCCAGATCTATTTCGACCATGCCCGGCTCGAGGTCGCGGGCGTGCCGGTCTTCTATCTGCCGCATCTGCGCGTGCCCGACCCGTCGCGCAAGCGCGCGACCGGCTTCCTGACGCCCTCGACCCGGATCACCGACCAGCTCGGCACCGGCATCAAGATCCCCTATTTCATCGAACTCGGCCCCTCGCAGGACCTGACGCTGACCCCCTATCTCTCGGGCAGCCAGACGCGCACCCTGGAACTGCGCTACCGCCGCGCCTTCACCCGGGGCGAGATCGAGGTGAACGGCGCCATCTCGCGCGACGACATCCTCGAGGGCGAGACCCGGCATTACCTCTTTGCCGAAGGCAGTTTCGATCTGCCCCGGGACTTCAAGCTCGATTTCGACATCGAGACCGTCTCGGACCGCGCCTATCTGCTGGATTACGGCTATTCCGAACAGGACCGGCTGGAAAGCTCGGTCGAGATCAGCCGCGCCCGCCGCGACGAGCTGATCCGGGCCGAGATCGGCCATCTCAAGACGCTCCGCGATTCGGAAGACAATTCCACGATGCCCTCCCTCGTGGGCGAGGCCGACTATGTGCGCCGGTTCGAACCCGCGACGCTGGGCGGTCTCGCCCGGCTCGAGTTTTCGGCCGACATGCTGCACCGCCGGTCGACCGAAGAGACCGACGGGCCGGATTTCGACAGTTATGGCGACGGCATGGATCTGGGCCGCGTGACCATCGGCGCGGACTGGCGCCGCGACTGGACGCTTCGGAACGGGATGGTTCTGGCGACGCTGGGCGAGGTCACGCTCGATCATTACGAAATCGGCGACGACGCCGTCTATGGCGGCAGCCAGACCCGACTGACCCCCGGCGCGGCGGTCGAGCTGCGCTGGCCGATGGTCAAGAGCGCAGCCGATGGCAGCTCGCAGATCCTCGAACCGGTGGTCCAGCTGGCCTGGAGCCACGACGACAACAGCGACATCCCGAACGAGGACGGCGTGCTGGTCGAATTCGACGAGGGCAACCTTTTCTCGATGTCGCGCTTTGCGGGCGAGGATGCGCGCGAAACCGGGCTGCGCGCCAATCTCGGTCTGGGCTGGACCCGCTATGCCCCCAGCGGATGGGCTCTGGGTCTGACCGTCGGGCGGATCTGGCGCTTCGAGGATGACGACCAGTTCGCCAGCGGCTCGGGGCTCGAGGGCGACATGTCGGACTGGCTGACTGCGGTCAAGCTCGATTTCGGCACGGCGGTCAGCCTGACCAACAGGGCCATTTTCGACGACTCGTTCGACTTCACCAAGAACGATCTCAGGATCGACTGGGAAAAGGACGGGATCGACATCGGGTCGAGCCTGCTCTGGGTCGAGGCCAACCCGTCGGAAGACCGCACCGACGACCGGTCGGAATGGCTGGTCGACGCCGCCTACGACTTTCACCGCAACTGGACCGGCAAGGCCAACTGGCGCTACGACTTCGTGGCCGACGAGGCCGCCAAGGCCGGGCTGGGGCTCGAATACAGCAATGAGTGCGTGAGCGTGGATCTTTCCCTCTCGCGCCGCTTCACCTCGTCCACTAATGTGAACCCGTCCACCGATTTCGATCTGACGGTCTCTCTGGCCGGGTTCGGATCGCGGGGAAAGAGCGGCGGCGCACGGCGGTGCATGCGCTGATGAGGCAGACGAAGAACGGAGGACAGGCATGATCGGACGCGTTGGCCTTGCGGCTGCGGCCGTGGCAATTCTGGTGCTGAGCGGTGCCGATGGCAGCATGGCGCAGCAGGGAGGCCCCTTCGCCCCGCGGCTGTTCGTCAACGACAAGGCGATCACCAATTACGAGATGGATCAGCGGATCCAGTTCCTCCGGCTGCTCGGCAATCCGCCCAATATCGAGAAGGTCGCGCTGGACGGCCTGATCGACGACCGGCTGCGCCTGGACGAGGCCGAACGGCTGGGCATCACGGTCAGCGACGAGCAGCTAAAGGAAGGCATGGAAGAATTCGCCGCGCGCGGAAACCTCGATGTCGACCAGTTCGTTGTGCTGATCGGCCAGGCCGGCGTGTCCGAGGAAAGCTTCCGCGATTTCGTCAAGTCCGGGCTGGCCTGGCGCGAGGTCGTGCGCGCGAAATACGGGCCGCGGACCCAGGTCACCGATGCCGAGATCGACCGCGCGGTGCAATCGGCCGCCGGGGGCGGCTCGGCCGCCGCGGCGGGAACCCAGGTGCTGCTGTCGGAAATCGTGCTGCGGGCCGACACGCCCGATTATCGGCGCGATGCGCTGGCGCTGGCGCGCCAGCTGACCGGATCCATCGACAGCGCCGATGCCTTCGCCGCCGCGGCGCGCAAGTATTCGGTGTCGCGGTCGCGCGATCAGGGCGGGCGCATGGGCTGGATGCCGCTCTCGAAGCTGCCGCCCTCTGTCGCCGGGCAGGTGCTGGCGCTGGGGCCGGGCAAGGTGTCGGAACCGATCGAGATGGACAATGCCATCGTTCTGTTCCAGCTGCGCTCGATCCGCGAGGGCCGAACCGAGGGGCCGAAGACCGCCGCCGTCGACTATGCCAAGTTCATCATTCCCGGCGGGACGCTGGCGCAGGCGATGAAGGTCAGGATGCAGGCCGATACCTGCGACGATCTTTACGGCGTGGCGCACGGCCTGCCGCCCGAGCGGCTGGTGCGCGAAACCCGCCAGGTCAGCGATCTGCCGCCCGAAGTGGCGCAGGAACTGGCCAAGCTCGACGATAACGAGGTGTCCTATGCGCTGGGCAATGCCCGGGCCGCGGTGGTGCTGATGCTGTGCGGCCGCACGCCCGATCTGGGCGAGGACGGCGCGGTCGACCGCGAGGCGGTGCGGCGGCAGCTGTTCGGCCAGCGGATGGCGGGCTATGCCGACAGCTATCTTGCCGAGCTGAAAGCCGACGCCATCATCCGCGAGCCATGACCGGCCTGCCCATCGCGCTGAGCTGCGGCGAACCCGCCGGGATCGGCCCTGAAATCGCGGCCCGCGCCTGGCAGACCCTGGGCGCGCGCCTGCCCTTCTTCTGGATCGGCGACCCCCGGCACCTGCCCGAGGGCACGCCCCATACCGAGATCCACGCGCCCGCCGAGGCGATGCATGTGGCCGCGACCGCGCTGCCGGTGCTGCGCCTGCCCTTCCCAGCCCCCGCCGTTCCGGGCCGCCCCGACCCGGCCAATGCGGCGGGCGTGATCGAGGCCATCGCCCGCGGCGTCGCGCTGGTGCAGGAGGGGAAGGCCTCGGCCCTGTGCACCGCGCCGATCCACAAGAAGGCGCTGCAGGACGGGGCAGGCTTTCCGCATCCCGGCCATACCGAGTTCCTGGCCCATCTCGCCGGGGTCGAGCACGTGGTGATGATGCTGGCCGCGCCCGCCCTGAAGGTGGTGCCGGTGACCATTCATATCGCGCTGGCCGAGGTGCCGCGGGCGCTGACCGCCGATCTGCTGGAAAGAAGCCTCAGGATCACCGAGACCGCGCTGATCCGCGATTTCGGGATCGAGTCCCCGCGTCTGGCGGTGGCCGGGCTCAACCCCCATGCGGGCGAGGGCGGCGCGATGGGCGGCGAGGAAATCGCGCTGATCGGTCCGCTGCTGGACCGGCTCCGGGCCGAGGGGATGCGGATCGCGGGGCCGTTGTCGGCCGACACGATGTTTCACCCGGGGGCGCGCGCGCGCTATGACGTGGCGGTCGCGATGTATCACGACCAGGCGCTGATCCCGATCAAGACGCTCGATTTCGCGGGCGGCGTGAACGTGACGCTGGGGCTGCCCTTCATCCGCACCTCGCCCGATCACGGCACCGCCTTCGACATCGCGGGCACCGGCCGGGCCGATCCGTCGAGCCTGATTGCCGCGCTGGAGCTGGCGCGCGAGATGGCGCTGGCGCGCGCGGCGGGGCGGCGCTAGGCCATGTGGCCGGCGCCGGGGGTGTGCCACCCCCGGACCCCCGGCGGGTATTTTCGCCAAGAAGAAGAAAGGGCGCGGGCATGAGCACGATCGACGGGTTGCCGCCGCTGCGCGAGGTGATCGCAGCGCATGGGCTGTCGGCGAAAAAGGCACTGGGGCAGAACTTTCTTCTGGATCTGAACCTGACGGCCAAGATCGCGCGGGTGGCGGGCGATCTGGGCGGAGCCGACGTGCTGGAGGTGGGGCCCGGCCCCGGCGGGCTGACCCGGGGGCTTCTGGCCGAGGGCGCGCGGCGGGTTCTGGCGGTCGAGAAGGACACGCGGTGCCTGGCCGCGCTGGCCGAGATCGCGGCGGCCTATCCCGGGCGGCTCGAAGTGGTGAATGGCGACGCGCTGGCGCTCGATCCGCTGGCGCATCTGACGCCGCCGGTGAAGATCGTGGCGAACCTGCCCTACAATGTCGGCACCGAGCTTCTGGTGCGCTGGCTGACGCCCGCCATCTGGCCGCCGGTCTGGTCGAGCCTGACGCTGATGTTCCAGAAGGAGGTCGCCGAGCGGATCGTGGCCGAGCCGGGGAGCAAGGCCTATGGGCGGCTCGCGATCCTGGCGCAATGGCGCACGGATGCGCGGATCGCCCTGAAGCTGCCGCCCGAGGCCTTCACGCCGCCGCCCAAGGTGGCCTCGGCCGTGGTGCATCTGACCGCCCTGCCCGCCCCGCGCTTCGAGGCCGATCCGGCGGTGCTGGAACGGGTGGTGGCGGCGGCCTTCGGGCAACGCCGGAAGATGCTGAGGGCAAGCCTCAAGGGACTCGCCCCCGGGATCGAGGATCTGCTGCAGTCCGTCGGCATCGCCCCCACCGAGCGCGCCGAACAGCTGCCGCTGGAGGCGTTCTGCGCCCTGGCGCGGGCTCTGGTCGCCGCGCGCGGCTGACGCAAAGCCCGTGCAGCGGACCTTATACCTGACATGAAAACGGCGGCGCATGGCGCCGCCGGTCATTCGGAAGGGCACGCAGAAGCTTGCGCCGATCACTCGGCCGCGGGGGCCTCGCGCTGCGGGTCACTGGCCGGTTGGCCGTCATTCGCGGCCGTGTCGCCGCGCCGTTTCCCGCTGCCGGATTTCGGTGTATCGGGCTGATCGCCGCCCTGACCCGAGTCCCCATGTCCCGACTCGCCGCCCTCTGCGGCGCCCCCGGCCTCGTCGCCCTTGGGCTTGACCGCGCGCGGTTTGCGCGGACGGCGCGGTTTCGGAGCGGGCCTTTCCTCGGGGGTCTCGACCAGGGTGCTTTCCTGACCGTCGTCATCCCCGACGATGTCGATCACGTCGGTGCCGCTTTCGGAGGCCGCCTTCGGTGCGAAATCCTCGGCCTCGTCGTTGCCCTGAGAGGTCTCCTGCGCCTCGTCGCGCTCGCGCGGACGGGGTTGCTGGGCATCCTGCTGTTCGCGGCGGGCGTCCTGCTCGCGCTGGGCCTCGCCAAGCAGCCGCGCGTAATGCTCGGCATGCTGCTGAAAGTTCTCGGCAGCGACCCGGTCGTTCCCCAGATGGGCGTCGCGCGCCAGCTGGTTATACTTGTCGATGATCTGCTGCGGGGTGCCGCGCACCTTCCCCTCGGGACCCGAACTGTCGAAGACCCGATTGACGATATTACCGATCGAGCGCGACCGGTTCGACTTGGAGCGCGAACGTGACTTGGACGGTCTCATGCGTGTTCTTGTTTCCAGCCTAGTGGTGGTGTCTTGGGACAGGGCCGCGCGTCGAAATGCGCGGGTCCAAAACGAGCCCCTGTCGACCCTTTTTTGGCTTGTCTTGCGCGAGGGGCGCCTACCCGGCACCCGGCCAACGCTGCGTGCAGTAAACACGGGCCACAGACGCTGGCAAGAGGTAAATACACCAATTGCGGCCATTTGGCGAGAGCCACGCGCGGCACGCAACGTTTTGACGTTACGTCCCCGGCGCCGCGACGCGTGCCTCGACAACCCGGTCTCTACCATCGAGATCGGGCCGGATCGCGACGGTTTCAAGGCCGGCCCCGGCAAAGATCGCGGAAACCGCGCGGGCCTGGGTCGGGCCGATCTCGACCAGGAGCCGTCCGCCCGGGGCCAGCCGGGCCGGGGCGGCGCGGGCGATGGCGCGGTAGGCCGACAGTCCGTCGCCGCCATCGGTCAGCGCGCCGCGCGGCTCGAAGGCCAGATCGGGGGCAAGGCCCGGCATCTCGGCCTCGGCGATATAGGGCGGGTTCGAGACGACAAGATCGAACCGCCCCTCGACCGCCGCGTCCCAGTCCGACAGCACGAAGCGCGCGCGGTCGCATCCCAGCCGGTCGGCGTTCTCGCGCGCCACGGCCAGCGCCGGAGCCGAGATGTCGGTGCCGGTTCCGGCCGTGCCCGGCCGTTCCAGAAGCAGCGTCAGAAGGATGCAGCCCGACCCGGTGCCAAGGTCCAACACATTGGAATAAGGGGCGGAAAGGGCGGCCTCGATCAGCGTCTCGGTTTCCGGCCGGGGGTCCAGCACGTCGCGGCTGACGCGAAAATCGCGCCCCCAGAAGGTCCGCAGCCCGACGATATGCGACACCGGTTCGCGCGCGGCGCGGCGGTCGAGCGCGGCGGCAAAACGGGCCTCCGCCGCCGGGGGCACCGGCTCGGGCAGCACGAGGGTCAGGCGTCCGGGCGCGATCTCCAGCGCATGGGCCAGAAGCCGCCGGGCATCGCGCTGCGGATCGGGAATGCCCGCCGCGCGCAGCCGCGCCACGGCGCCCGCCAGCAGGACCGACCCGGTGGGCGCGGTCATCCCTCCATCTCGGCCAGCATCGTGGCCTGGTCGTCGGCGATCAGCGCGTCGATCACTTCGTCGAGATCACCCGCCAGGACCTGGTCCAGCCGGTAGAGCGTGAGGTTGATCCGGTGGTCGGTCATCCGGCCCTGCGGAAAGTTGTAGGTGCGGATCCGTTCCGACCGGTCGCCCGAGCCGACCTGCGCCTTGCGGGCCGCGGCGCGTTCGTCTGCGGCTTTCTGACGCTCCAGGTCGAACAGCCGCGCGCGCAGCACAGCCATGGCGATGGCGCGGTTCTGATGCTGGGATTTTTCCGACGAGGTGACGACCAGCCCGGTCGGCAGGTGGGTGATGCGCACGGCCGAGTCGGTGGTGTTGACGTGCTGCCCGCCCGCCCCCGAGGCACGCATGGTGTCGATCCGGATGTCACCCGCCGGAATGTCGATATCGACCTCCTGCGCCTCGGGCAGCACGGCGACCGTCGCAGCCGAGGTATGGATGCGCCCGCCGGATTCGGTCGCGGGAACCCGCTGGACCCGATGCACGCCGGATTCGTATTTCAGCCGCGCAAAGACGCCCTCGCCCTGCACGGTGGCGGTCACTTCCTTGATCCCGCCCAGTTCGGTCTGGCTTTCCTCGAGGATCTCGAAGCGCCAGCCCTTGGTCTCGGCATAGCGCTGGTACATCCGCAGCAGGTCGCCCGCGAAAAGCGCGGCCTCCTCGCCCCCGGTGCCGGGCCGGATCTCGACGATGGCGGGGCGGGCATCGGCCGCGTCCTTGGGCAAAAGCGCGATCCGCAGCGCCTGTTCCATCTCGGGCAGGCGGGCGCGCAGGTCGGGCAGCTCTTCCTCGGCCAGCGCGCGCATCTCGGGGTCTTTCAGCATCGCCTCGGCGGTGTCGATATCCGACAGCAGCCCGCGATAGGCCTCGATCTCGGCCACCACGGGCTTCAGCTCGGCATATTCGCGGCCGATCTGGGCGAAATCGCCCCCGGCGCCTTCGGCAAGCCGGGCTTCGAGATAGCCGAAGCGACGCGAGATCTGTTCGAGTTTGTCTAGCGGGACCATGGCGCTCTGTCGCGCGAAAGCCGGGGGACGGTCAAGAGGCCAGCCGGGCCTCGAGCGCCGCCTGCCAGTCGGTCAGCCGCTTGGCGTTCACGCCAAGGTCGGAATGGCCATAGCGCGAGCGCGAGAAGGCAGCCCAGGTGGCCCCGTCCCCTTCGGGCAGGATGCGGACCGAGATATAATCCGGAAAGCCCCAAAGCGCCGAGCGCTGGACATAGGTCATGAAGAGATCGCCGGGCGCCCCCGCGATCCGCGAGGTGCGCGGCTGGGCCAGCGCCATGGCGTCGAACGCCTCGGCCAGGGCCTCGGGGGTGAGGGCATAGACGGGCGCCGCGCGGTCGCCGCCCTCGGGGCGGACCAGCGCGGCATTGGGGGTTTCGGGCTTCGTCGCGGTCAGCGGGTCGACATGCCAGACCCCCGGATCGTCCGGAACCATGCGAAACCAGACCGCGCCGCCCACAGCGGCAATCCCCAGAAGCAAAAGGACAAGCGGCAGGATCTTCATGGCTTGGCTCCGGTCTCGCCCCGGCGGGTCCAGCCCCAGAGGCAGATCAGCTCGACCGCGACATGCGCCCCGGCAATGGCGGTGACGCCGGTCGGGTCATAGGGCGGCGAGACCTCGACCACGTCGCCGCCCACCATGTCGATCCCGCGCAGCCCCCGCAGGACCGCCGCCGCCTGCGCGCTGCTCAGTCCGCCCCAGACCGGAGTGCCGGTGCCCGGCGCGAAGGCCGGGTCCAGCGCGTCGATGTCGAAGCTGACATAGGCCGGCGCCTCGCCCACGATCTCGCGCACCCGGGCGGCGGTGGCGGCGGGGCCGTGCTCATGGACGAACGGCGCGTCCAGCACGGTTATGCCCATCGTATCGGGATTGTCGGTGCGGATGCCGATCTGGACCGACCGCGCCGGATCGATCAGCCCCGTCTTGACCGCCTTGCCGAACATCGTGCCATGGTCGATCCGCGCCATGTCGTCATCGGCCCAGGTGTCGGTATGGGCGTCGAACTGCACCAGCGCCAGCGGCCCGTGTTTGGCCGCATGGGCGCGCAGCAGGGCCAGCGACACCGAATGATCGCCGCCCAGCGCGATGCAGGCCGCGCCCGCCTTCAGGATGCCCGCGACATGGGCCTCGGCCCGGGCCGGAAACTCGGCCACGCTGGCATAATCGAAAGCCATGTCGCCGTAATCGACGATGTCGAAGGCGTCGAACGGGTTGTAGCCCCAGCCATAGGGAACGTCGAAGGCCTGCAGCGTGCTGGCCTCGCGGATCGCGCGCGGCCCGAAGCGGGTGCCGGGCCGGTTCGTCACCGCCTGATCGAAGGGAATGCCGGTGATGGCCAGATCGACGCCCGCAAGATCCTTGGTCAGGCTGCGGCGCATGAACGAGGTTACCCCCGCGAAGGCGTTCTCATAGGCAAGCCCGCGATGCCCCTTGCGGGTGATCGCCCCGTCCACCTCGGATTTCGCGTCTTCCAGTGCCATCGCATGCCCCCTCCTGCACCCCGCGCAGGATAGCGCGCGGGTTCCCTTTCTCCAGCCCCGGCTTTACACCCCGGCCTGTCTTTGTCCAACTCCTGCCGATGCCAGATTGCGAGGCCCAGATGACCGAGGATTCCGACCGCCTGATCCATGACCCCAGGGGCGGCCTGCCGCGCCTGTTGGAAATCATGCGGCGCCTGCGCGACCCCGAGACCGGCTGCCCCTGGGACATCGAACAGGATTTCCGCTCGATCGCGCCCTATACGATCGAAGAGGCCTATGAAGTGGCCGACGCCATCGAGCGCGAGGCCTGGGACGAGTTGGAGGGCGAGCTGGGCGATCTGCTGTTGCAATCGGTCTATCACGCGCAGATGGGGGCCGAGGCGGGGCTGTTCGACTTTCACTCGGTCGCCGACCGCATCTCGGACAAGATGGTGGCGCGTCACCCGCATGTCTTCGGCGACGAAAGCCGCGACAAGTCGGCCGAACAGCAGACCCGCGACTGGGAGACCATCAAGGCGGCCGAGCGGGCGGGCAAGAAGGCCAGGGGCGTGCTGGACGACGTGGCGCTGGCGCTGCCCGCGCTGACCCGGGCGGTCAAGCTGCAAAAGCGCGCGGCGCGGGTCGGCTTCGACTGGCCCGAGACGGCGCAGGTGCTTGACAAGATCGTCGAGGAGGCCCGGGAACTGGCCGAGGCCCGCGACACCCTGACCGAGGCCGAGGTGTTCGAGGAATTCGGCGATCTTCTGTTCGTGGTGGCCAATCTCGCCCGCCACCTGAAGATCGAGCCCGAAGAGGCGCTGCGCGCCGCCAATGCGAAATTCACCCGCCGGTTCAACGGCATCGAGGCCCGGCTGGCGGCCATGGGCAAGCGCCCCGAAGAGTCGGACCTGGCCGAAATGGACGCGCTTTGGGACGCGGTGAAGGCCGAAGAAAAGGCACAAGGTTAGGCCCGGGCCGCGCTCACGCCGCCTCAAGCGGTTGTGAGCGACCCAAGGCTGCGGCACCTTGACCCGACTAAAATTGTCAGGCTTACCTTGTCCGCGACGCACCAGACCGGACAGGAGACCCCATGACCTTGCGCACTGCCCTTGCGGCCACGGCCGCGGCGGCCACGCTGGCCCCGACTGCCCAGGCCGATGTGAATATCTATTCCTATCGCCAGCCCGAGCTGATCCAGCCGATCCTCGACGCCTTCACCGAAGATACCGGCATCGCCACCAATATCGCCTTTCTCAACAAGGGCATGGTCGAACGACTTCAGGCCGAGGGCTCGCGCAGCCCGGCCGACATCATCCTGACCGTCGACGTGGCGCGGCTGGCCGAGGCGGTCGATGCGGGCGTGACCCAGGCCGTCGACAGCGACACGCTGATCGAGAAGATCCCGGCCGCCTTCCGCGATGCCGACAATCACTGGTTCGGGGTCACCACCCGCGCCCGGATCGTCTATGCTGCCAAGGACCGGGTCGATCCCTCGGAGATCACCACCTACGAGGATCTCGCCGACCCGAAATGGAAGGGCCGGATCTGCACCCGCTCGGGCACCCATGCCTATACGCTGGCGCTGGTTGCGGCGATGATCCACCACCATGGCGAAGACGCCACGAAGACCTGGCTTGAAGGCGTCAAGGCCAACCTCGCGCGCAAGCCCCAGGGCAACGACCGGGCGCAGGTCAAGGCGATCTGGGCGGGCGAATGCGACATCTCGCTCGGCAACACCTATTACATGGGCCAGATGCTGAAGGACCCCGAACAGGAGGCCTGGGCGAATTCCGTCAACGTGCTGTTCCCGGTCTTCGAAGGCGGCGGCACCCATGTGAACATCTCGGGCATCGCCATGACCAAGGCCGCGCCGAACCGCGAGGACGCGCTGAAATTCATGGAATACCTCACCTCGGACCACGCCCAGGAGATCTATGCCGAGGTCAATTACGAATACCCCGTCGTCCCGGGCACCGAGCCCTCGGATCTGGTGAAAAGCTGGGGCAGCTTCACCGCCGATGACGTGAACCTGATCGCCCTGTCGCGCGACCGTGCGGCGGCTCTGAAGCTGGTCGAAGAGGTCGATTTCGACGGCTGATCCCGGTTCGGGCACGGCCCCCGCGGGACGGGGCCGCCGCCCCGAAAGGCGGGCGCGCTGGACATCCCGGCGCGCCCGCGCCACGGTGCAGGACCCCCTCCCGGAGACCCGCCATGCCCCGCAAGATCATCATCGATACCGATCCCGGCCAGGACGACGCCGTCGCGATCCTGCTGGCGCTGGCCAGCCCCGAGGACCTCGAAGTTCTTGGCATCACCGCCGTCGCCGGCAACGTGCCGCTGGCGCTGACCCAGAAGAATGCCCGCATTGTCTGCGAACTGGCCGGACGGCCCGACATCCGGGTCTTCGCGGGCTGCGACCGGCCGCTGGCGGGCGCGCTTGTCACCGCCGAGCATGTGCATGGCAAGACCGGGCTCGACGGCCCCGCCCTGCCCGACCCGACCATGCCGCTGCAGGATGCCCATGCCGTCGCCTTCCTGATCGAGACGCTGCGCGCCGCCCCCGAGGGCGAGGTCACGCTTTGCCCGCTGGGACCGCTGACCAATATCGCGACGGCCCTGCGCGAGGCGCGCGAGATCGCCCCGAAGATCCGCGAGATCGTGCTGATGGGCGGCGCCTATTTCGAGGTCGGCAACATCACCCCCACGGCCGAGTTCAACATCTTCGTCGACCCCGAGGCCGCGTCCATCGTCTTTGCCTCGGGCGTGCCGCTGACCGTCATGCCGCTGGACGTGACCCATAAGGCGCTGGTCACGAAGCCCCGCAACGACGCGTTCCGGGCGCTTGGCACCGCTGCGGGCGACGCCGTCGCCGCGATGACCGATTTCTTCGAACGCTTCGACCGCAAGAAATACGGCTCGGACGGCGCGCCGCTGCACGATCCCTGCGTCACCGCCTATCTGATCCGGCCCGACCTGTTCCGCGGCCGCCATGTCAATGTCGAGATCGAGACCGAGGGCCGCTTTACCCGCGGCATGACCGTCGCCGACTGGTGGGGCGTCTCCGGCCGCGCCCCCAATGCGACCTTCATGGGCGACATCGACGCCGCCGGTTTTTTTGCGCTCTTGACCGACAGGCTCGGCCGACTTTGACCGCGTGCAATCCCGGGAGGACACCCGCAATTTTCGCGCTGCAATTTTCGGATCCGCCTGCGGAATTCACCCAGAGCGCGAATTCCTTTCAAGCCTTCCCCAAGCGGGTGCAATTCGCGAAAATACTTTTATAACAGAACATTACTCCCTCACGACTCAAGAAGCCTTCTGCACCCAATTTACCGGCCCGGCTGTCGCCATCAGCTTCTCTTGCCCGGAGGCACCGAATTCGTTAACAAACTGTTACCTGCAATATTCCGCAGGCTTTCCAGATTTACGAAAAACGGGGGAACACACAGTGTTCAAATCGACTTTTGCCGCAGCCGCGGCATTTGTTCTTGGTGCGGGCGCGGCATCGGCCGCGACCTTCGACTTTACGACCTTGTCGCTCGACTCCAACAGCCAGCTGACGGTCGACGGTCTCACGGTGACCGCCTATGCTGGCATCTACGCCGACAGACCTTTCTCCGGCCCCAACAAGGACGAGATCCTGGCGGCCGACTGCTCGGTTTCTTCGACCTGCGACGGCTACGTGTCCCAGAGCCCGGAAGGCCTTGGTGTCGCTGGCAACGATGGCTTTATATTCTCGGACTCGCCGTTCATCGACGGCGCGGTCTTTAACGACCTGCTGACGCTGTCTTTCGGGCAGACCGTCGACTTCACCGAGGTTGCCTTCTCGTACTGGGACAGCAACGACAGCTTCGACCTCTTCATCGACGGCGTACTGGTGACGCCTGAAGAGCGTACGGGCGATACCCCCTATCCGCTGAGCGGGCTGACCGGCACCTCGATCAGCTTCGGCGCCGATTCGGTGTTCGATCAGTTCAAGCTGGCCTCGATCACCGTGGCACCGGTGCCGCTTCCGGCGGCGGGGCTGATGCTGCTGGGCGGGCTTGGCGGCCTGGCCGCGGTCGGCCGTCGCAAGAAGAAAGCCTGAGACCGCGCGCATCCGCGGCCCTTACGGCACCTGACAGACCCGCAGGCCTCCGGTATCACCCCGGGGGCCTTGCCCGTTCCGGGAAACCGCTCCGCTGGAAAGCCCCGGCGCCCGGTCTACGTCCGCGGCATGACCCTTTCGATCCGCTTCGACAATTCCTATGCCCGCCTGCCGGACCGGTTTTTCAGCCGTCAGGCCCCCGAGCCGGTGCGCGCGCCGCGACTGCTGGCGCTGAACCGGCCGCTGGCCGAGGCGCTGGGGCTCGACCCCGAGGCGCTGGCCTCGCCCGAGGGCGTCGAGACGCTGGCCGGCAACCGCCTGCCCGAGGGCGCAGAGCCGCTGGCCCAGGCCTATGCCGGGCACCAGTTCGGCGGCTTCGTGCCGCAACTGGGCGATGGCCGCGCGATCCTTCTGGGAGAGGTCGTGGCGCCTGACGGCACCCGGCACGACCTTCAGCTGA
The DNA here is from genome assembly GCF_003053725.1 of Rhodovulum kholense. Classification (GTDB taxonomy): domain Bacteria; phylum Pseudomonadota; class Alphaproteobacteria; order Rhodobacterales; family Rhodobacteraceae; genus Rhodovulum; species Rhodovulum kholense. The sequence continues at coordinate 74,958 of NZ_QAYC01000005.1, read as the reverse complement.
AGGGCGCGGGCCGCACCCCTTATTCGCGGATGGGCGACGGGCGCGCCTGGCTGGGTCCGGTGCTGCGCGAATACCTGGTGTCCGAGGCGATGCACGCGCTCGGCATTCCGACGACTCGCGCGCTGGCCGCCGTGGCGACCGGCGAGGAGGTGATCCGCGAGACCCGCCTGCCCGGCGCCGTGCTGACCCGCATCGCGGCCAGCCATGTGCGCGTCGGCACCTTCCAGTATTTCGCGGTGCGCAAGGATACCGATGCGCTCGAGGCGCTGGCCCGCCACGTGATGGCCCGCCATTACCCCGAGACCGAGACCGTGCTGGACATGCTGGGCGCGGTGCTGGCCGCCCAGGCGCGGCTGGTGGCGCAATGGATGGGGGTGGGCTTCATCCACGGGGTGATGAACACCGACAATACCTCGGTCGCGGGCGAGACCATCGACTATGGCCCCTGCGCCTTCCTGGACGGCTATCACCCGGACACGGTCTTCAGCTCCATCGACCAGTTCGGGCGCTATGCCTACGGGCGGCAGGCCGATATCGCGGTCTGGAACCTGGCTCAGCTGGCGACCGCCCTGCTGCCGCTGATCGACCCCGACCGTGAGCGCGCCATCGAGGCCGCGACCGCAGCCCTGCACGGCTTTCCCGATCTCTTCAAGGCGGCCTGGCTCGATGCCTTCCGCCCCAAGATCGGGCTTGGCACCGCCGAGGACGGGGATGCCGAGCTGATCCACGGGCTTCTGGACCTGATGGCCGCCGAGCGGGCCGATTTCACCAACACCTTCCGCGACCTGGCCGAGGGCCGGTCGCCCGGCAGGCTTCGCGACCGCGCAGGACTCGAGGCCTGGACCGCGCGCTGGCAGGCCCGGCTCGACCGCGAGGGCACCTCGCCCACTGCGGCCCAGGCCCGGATGCGCACCGCCAACCCCGCCTATATTCCCCGCAACCACCGGGTCGAGGCGGCGATCGCGGCCGCCCGCGCGGGCGATCTGGCCCCGTTCGAGCAGCTGCATCAGGTGCTGGCCCGCCCCTTCGATGCGCAGGACGAGGCTCGTGCCTTCCGCGCCCCGCCTGCCCCCGGCGAAGAGGTCCGCCAGACCTTCTGCGGCACCTGACCCGCCCCCTGACGGGGCGTTTCCGCTTTGCCCCGTGCGGGGATCGGGCTAGCCATGGTCCCTGACTGCGCCCCCTCAACGACCCCTGGACCCCGGCATGCCGCCTCTTCAACTCGCCTCCCTGCTGATCGTGCTGGCCGCACTTTTCGGCACCATCAACTATTTCGTCCTCCGCCTGCCCCAGGCCATCGGCATCCTGCTGGTCGCGCTCATCGTCTCGCTGGCCGCGATGGCGCTCGATGCGCTGGTGCCGGGGCTCGGAATCGGCAGCGGGCTGCGCGATCTGGTGCTGGGGATCGACTTTTCCGACGCGCTGCTGGAAGGCATGCTGGGCCTGCTGCTGTTCGCGGGCGCGCTGCATGTGAAGGTCGAGGATCTGCGCGCCCAGGCGCTGAGCGTCTTCGTGATGGCGACCATCGGCGTCGCGCTGTCGGTCGCGGTGGTGGGCGTGGGCTTTTCCTGGCTGACCGGCATGCCACTTCTGGTGGCGCTTGTCTTCGGCGCCGTCGTCTCGCCGACCGACCCGGTGGCGGTGCTGGGGGTGCTGCGCGCGGCCAGGCTCAGCCGGTCGCTGGAAACCACCATCGCCGGCGAAAGCCTCTTCAACGACGGGGTGGCCTATGTGGTTTTCCTGATCCTGATCGGGCTGGCCTTCCCGGCGGCCCATGGCGCCCATGGCGCGGCCGAGGGCGGAAACGCGGTTGCCGCAGCGGCGATGCTGTTCCTGCGCGAGGCGGTGGGCGGCGCGCTGCTGGGGGGCGTGCTGGGCTGGCTGACCTTCCGGGTGATGCGCCGGATCGACGACTATGCGCTTGAGGTGCTGATCACCCTGGCGCTGGCCTTCGGGGGCTACGAACTGGCGGTGGCGGCCGGGGTCTCGGCGCCGATCATGGCGGTGGTGGCCGGGCTGATGATCGGCCATGTCGGCATGAAATACGGCATGTCGGACGAGACCCGGAAATATGTCGATGCCTTCTGGAAGATGATCGACGAGATCCTCAACGCGGTCCTGTTCCTGCTGATCGGGATCGAGGTCTTCGCGGTCGCCTTCGATCTTGACGGGATCGAGACGCTGGTCGCGGCGGTGGCGCTGTCGCTGGCCGCGCGGCTGGTGTCGGTCGCGGTGCCGGTCTTGCTGATCGGGCGGCGCCAGGGCTTTGAACGCGGCACCATCCCGATCATGACCTGGGGCGGGCTCAAGGGCGGGATCTCGGTCGCGCTGGCGCTGAGCCTGCCCGACAGCGACTGGAAACCGCTGATCCTGACCGCGACCTATGTCATCGTGGTCTTCTCGATCCTGGTGCAGGGGCTGTCGGTCGGCGCGCTCGCCCGCCGCTTCAGCCGCGAACCCAAACTGGTCTAGCCATGAACCCCGTCCCGCCCCACCCGCTGGCCGCCTTCGACATCGGCCCCGACGGCACCGCCCGGCCGATCGCCGAAGCCTGGCCCGCCGCGGCCCCCGGCCCCGGCGCCGCCTGGCGCTGGCTGCATTTCGCGCTGGCCAATCCGGCGCTCGCCGACTGGACCGAGGCGCATCTGCCCGCAGTCGCGGCCGAGGCCATTCTCCAGACCGAAACCCGCCCGCGCTGCACCCCGCTCGAGGGCGGGCTCATCGTCAACCTGCGGGGCGTCAACCTCAACGCCGGCGCCGAGCCCGAGGACATGGTCTCGCTGAGGATCTGGGTCGCGCCGGGGCTGGTGGTCAGCGTGCGCCGCAGCAAGGTCTTCGCGCTCGACGATCTGCGCCGCGCGGCCGCGGCCGGGACCGCGCCGCCAAGCCCCGGCGCCTTCCTCGCCGAGATCGCCGAGGGCCTGACCGACCGGTTCGAGGCGGTCTCGGTCGAGCTAGAGGACCTGACCGACGAGCTTGAGGAGGCGATCCTCGAGCGCGAGGAAGAGGACCGCGCCGTCGACCTCGCGCCCCTGCGGCGCAAGGCGATCCGGCTGCGCCGCCATGCCGGGCCGCAGCGCGAGGCACTGGGGCGGCTGTCCGAAGGGCAGACAGCGCTGATCGACGCCGAGGCGCGCATCCTTCTGGGCGAAAGCGCCAACCGCGCCGCACGCACGGTCGAGGAGCTTGACGCGGTGGCAGCCCGGCTGGTGGCGCTGCATGACCATCTGGAAGGGCTGCGCGGCACGGTCATGGCCCGCAACGGCTATGTGCTGTCGGTGGTGGCGGCGATCTTCCTGCCGCTGGGCTTCCTGACCGGGCTCTTCGGGGTGAACGTCGCGGGCATGCCGGGCACCGCCAACCCCTGGGCCTTCGCCCTGCTCTCGGCGGCCAATGTGGTCCTGGCTCTCGGGCTTCTGGCGCTGTTCCGGCTGTTGCGCTGGCTCTGATCCCGGGCGCTGCCAGACGGGCCGGACAAAGGGCGATTTCACTTTCCTCTGGCGCTTCGGGCCGATAATCGGGACCGACACCCTTTCCTGAGGACGCCTGAAAAATGGACAACATGCGCGGCATCGTGCTGATGGTCGCGGCAATGGCCGCGTTTGCCCTTGAGGACATGTTCGTCAAGACCGTGGCCGCGACGCTGCCGATCGGGCAGATCCTCACGCTTCTGGGGCTGGGCGGCGGCGTCATCTTCTCGCTGATGGCGCTGCGACGCGGGCAGCGGCTCTGGTCGCGGGCGCTTCTGAGCCGCCCGGTCCTGTTGCGCAATCTCGGCGAGATCGTCGGCACGCTCTGCTATGTCACCGCCATCGCGCTTACGCCGCTGGCCTCGGCCTCGGCCATCCTGCAGGCAACGCCCCTGGCCGTCACACTGGGCGCGGCGCTGTTCATGGGGGCGCAGGTCGGCTGGCGGCGCTGGACCGCGATCTCTGTCGGCTTTCTCGGCGTTCTTCTCGTCGTGCGCCCCGGGCTCGACGGTTTCGAGCCCGCCTCGATCTTCGCGGTGGTTGCGGTCTTCGGGCTGGCGTTGCGCGATCTCGCGACCCGGGCCACGCCGCGCAATGTGGGCTCGCTGCAGCTTTCGGCCTATGGCTTCTTCATGCTGGTGCCGGTGGGGCTGGTGATGATGGGGCTCGGCCAGGCCCCCGTGGCGATCGACCGCGCCGAGGCCATCTCGCTGTTCGGCGCCCTGGTGATGGGGATCGCGGGCTATTACGCCATCGTCGAGGGCATGCGCGTCGGCGATGTCGCTGTGGTGACGCCGTTCCGCTACACGCGGCTGATCTTCGCCCTTGTCATCGCCATGCTGGCCTTCGGCGAGCGCCCCGATACACTGACCCTGATCGGGGCGGCCGTGATCATCGCCTCGGGGCTCTATACCCTCTGGCGCGAACGCACCCTTTCCCTTCGCCGCGCCGGACGCTAGAACTCGGCCCGAGTTTTTCTTCGTGCATTAGAAAGGGACTGCCCCCCCATGAGCACCATCATCGACATCATCGGCCGCGAGATCCTCGACAGCCGCGGCAACCCCACCGTCGAGGTCGACGTGATCCTCGAGGACGGCACCATGGGCCGGGCCGCCGTGCCCTCGGGTGCCTCGACCGGCGCCCATGAGGCCGTCGAACGCCGCGATGGCGACAAGTCCCGCTACATGGGCAAGGGCGTGCTGGACGCCGTGGCCGCCGTCAACGGCGAGATCGCCGAGGCGCTGGTGGGCTTCGACGCGACCGAGCAGGTCGCCATCGACGCCACCATGATCGAGCTCGACGGCACCGAGAACAAGGGCCGCCTCGGCGCCAACGCCATTCTCGGCGTGTCGCTGGCCGCCGCCAAGGCCGCTGCCGATTACACCGCCCAGCCGCTCTACCGCTACGTGGGCGGCACCTCGGCCCGCATCCTGCCGGTGCCGATGATGAACATCATCAACGGCGGCGAACATGCCGACAACCCCATCGACATCCAGGAATTCATGATCATGCCGGTCAGCGCGGAGACGATCCGCGACGCCGTGCGCATGGGGTCCGAGGTCTTCCACACCCTCAAGAAGGAACTGGCCGCCGCGGGCCACAACACTGCCATCGGCGACGAGGGCGGCTTTGCCCCCGCGCTGAACTCGACCCGCGACGCGCTCGACTTCATCCTGAAAAGCATCGAGAAGGCGGGCTACAAACCCGGCGAGGACATCTATCTCGCCCTCGACTGCGCCTCGACCGAGTATTTTGAGAACGGCAAATACGAGATGAAAGGCGAGGGTCTCAGCCTGACCGCCGCCGAGAACGTGGACTATCTGTCGAAGCTTTGTGCCGACTACCCGATCATCTCGATCGAGGATGGCTGCGCCGAGGATGACTGGGACGGCTGGAAGCTGCTGACCGACGCGCTGGGCAGCAAGGTGCAGCTGGTGGGCGACGATCTGTTCGTGACCAACCCGAAACGGCTCGCGGATGGCATCAAGGCCGGCGTCGCCAACTCGATGCTGGTCAAGGTCAACCAGATCGGGTCGCTGACCGAGACGCTGAAGGCCGTCGATATGGCCCATCGCGCGCGCTATACCAACGTGATGTCGCACCGCTCGGGCGAAACCGAGGACGCGACCATCGCCGATCTGGCCGTCGCCACCAATTGCGGGCAGATCAAGACCGGCTCGCTGTCGCGCTCGGACCGGCTGGCGAAATACAACCAGCTGATCCGCATCGAGGAAATGCTGGGCGAGACCGCCGAATATGCGGGGACCTCGATCCTGCGCGGCTGATCCCGACAGCCCGATGACAAAAGAAAGGCGCGGCCCCCCCCGGGCACGCGCCTTTTTCCTGTCCGGCGGCTGCCAATTGGCCGCAGCCGGTCCCGCGACCTGCCGTCGCAGTTCCGGCTTGCATGCCCCCGTCTACATCAGTATACCAACTTGTAGACCCCGTAGGCCGAATCGCGGCTCATCAGAGCTTCGATCAGGGCTTTCCCATCGGGCGTCGGCTGGCCCATCTCGTCCAGCCATCCACGACCGCGGGCGACCTGATCCGCAGGGGCGCGGGAAAGCCCCATGCAGAAAAGGGTAAACCCTAGAATTCGCGACACAATATCGTCGTTCGACAGGTGTTCGCGCCGCTCGGGCGCATCTGTGTCTTCGGTCATGCTCATCCTTGTGTCCCCTTGCATGGCGACAACAGGAAAACGCCGCCGACCCCCTGACGGGATCGCCGTTTCAGATTTTGCAGCAGGCGGATGGTTTTCCGCGCGTTTTCCGTTGCCTATGGGACGTGCTCTTAGCACCTTTCTCATGCGGTTTCATGTCCCCTTCTCGGGGTCCACACGCATGACCGGCACCCGCTGGCCGAAATCCGCCGCCCGCCCGCCGGCGAACCCGCTTCCCCCACAGACGCCGCCCCGCTAGGCTCACGCCATGACTGCGGACGAGATCATCGCGACGCTCGGGCTTGCCCCGCATCCCGAAGGGGGCTGGTATCGCCAGACCTGGGTGGCCGAGGCCGCGCCCGGCACCCGCCCCGCCGGAACCGCGATCTACTACCTGCTGGCCGAGGGTCAGCGCAGTCACTGGCACCGGGTCGATGCCGACGAGATCTGGCTTTATCACGCGGGCGATCCGCTGGAACTGACCGTGTCGGCGACCGACGCAGGACCGGCCGTTCCGATGATCCTTGGGGCGGATCTGACCCGGGGCGCGCGGCCGCAGGGCCTCGTTCCCGCCGGTCACTGGCAGGCCGCGCGCCCGCTGGGCGCCTGGACGCTGGTCAGCTGCACGGTCAGCCCGGGTTTCCGCTTCGAGGGGTTCGAGATGGCCCCGCCCGGCTTCGACATCCCGCGGGCCTGAGCTTCGGCCGCCCTCAGGGCGTCGAGATCCGCCCGCCCAAGACCGGCCGGTCAACCCCGGTCGTGCCAGGGCAGGAGGTCGGCAGGCCGCGCGCCACCCGCACTGCGAGATAGGCGAAGGCCTGCGCCTCGAGCATGTCGCCATCGAGCCCCAGCGCCTCGACGGGTTCGGCCGCAAGGCCCGTGCGTTCGGCGATCATCCGCATCAGGACCGGGTTCCGCCGCCCGCCGCCGGTGACCAGCAGCCGCGTCGGACGGACCGGGCACGCCTCGAGACCGGCCGCGACCGAGGCCGCGACGACGGCCACAAGCGTAGCGGCGGCATCGGCGTCGTTCAGCCCCGCGACCCGGTCCGAGAGCCCCGCAAAGGCGTTCCGGTCCAGAGACTTGGGCGGCGGCGCGCGGAAATAGGGCTGCTCCAGCAGCCAGGCCAGCACCGCCTCGTCCACCCGCCCGGCGGCGGCCAGCGCGCCGTCGCGATCACAGCTCTGGCCCAGCCGCGCCCGCATCAGATCGTCGATCGGCGCGTTGGCGGGGCCGGTGTCGAAGGCCAGCAACGCGCCCTCGTCCTCGGGGCGCGCGCGGCCGGGATCGACCCAGGTCAGGTTGCCGACGCCGCCCAGATTGAGGAAGGCCACCGGTTCGGTCAGCCCGGCCCGGCGCGCGCAGGCGAAATGGTAGAACGGCGCCAGCGGCGCCCCCTGCCCGCCCGCGGCGACATCGGCGCTGCGGAAATCCCAGACCACGGGCAGGCCCAGCGCGCGTGCCAGCACCGCGCCATCGCTCGCCTGATGGGTGCCGCGCCCGCCCGGATCATGGGCCAGCGTCTGGCCATGCACCCCTGCCAGATCGGCACCCGCAATCCGCGCCATGACCTCGGCATGCGCGGCCTCGACCACGCCCGCCGCCTCGGCCACCCCCGGATCGCCCGGCCAGCGCCCCAGCGCCGCCGCCAGCACCGCCCGTTCTTCCGGCGCATAGGCGCGATAGGCGCTGGGACCGAAGCCGAAGAGGGTCTCGCCATCGGTCTCGATCAGCGCCGCATCGACCCCGTCGAGCGACGTGCCCGACATGGTCCCCAGCACCCGCACCGTCCCGCCGTCGATCATGGTCTTTCCCTCCCGGTCTGCCGCCGATATACCACGGCGAAACTTTAACCCAAGGGACAAGAGGCGATGACCTACCACCCGAAATCGGACTTCCTGCGCGTGATGATCGAGCGCGGCTTTCTGGCCGACTGCACCGATTATCAGGGCCTGGACGAGGCTCTGGTTGCCGGAGTGGTGCCCGCCTATATCGGCTTCGATGCAACGGCCAAGTCGTTGCATGTGGGCGGCCTGATCCAGATCATGATGCTGCGCTGGCTGCAGAAGACCGGCCACAAGCCGCTGGTCCTGATGGGCGGCGGCACAACCAAGGTGGGCGATCCGTCCTTCCGGGCCGACGAACGCCCGCTGCTGACGCCCGAGCAGATCGACGCCAACATCGCGGGCATCAAACGGGTCTTTGCCAGCTATGTCACCTTCGGCGAGGGCGCGACCGACGCGCTGATGCTGAACAATGCCGAATGGCTGGACGGGCTGAACTACCTCGATTTCCTGCGCGATATCGGGCGGCATTTCTCGGTCAACCGGATGCTCAGCTTCGAGTCCGTGAAATCGCGGCTCGACCGGGAACAGTCGCTGAGCTTTCTCGAGTTCAACTACATGATCCTGCAGGCCTACGACTTTCTCGAGCTGAACCGCCGCTACGGCTGCCTTCTGCAGATGGGCGGGTCGGACCAGTGGGGCAACATCGTCAACGGGATCGACCTGACGCGCCGGGTGCTGGATGCCGAGATCTTCGGGCTGACCTCGCCGCTGCTGACCACCTCGGACGGCAAGAAGATGGGCAAGAGCCAGTCGGGCGCGGTCTGGCTGAATGCCGACATGCTGAGCCCCTACGAGTTCTGGCAGTACTGGCGCAACACCACCGATGCCGATGTCGGACGGTTCCTGAAGCTTTACACCGAACTTCCCCTCGGGGAATGCGAACGCCTGGGGGCGCTGGAAGGCAACGCCATCAACGATGCCAAGATCGTGCTGGCAAACGAGGTCACGGCGCTGGCCCATGGCCGGGCGGCGGCCGAAGCCGCCGAGGCGACCGCGCGCGAGGTCTTCGAGAAGGGCGGCGTGGGCGAGGACCTGCCGACGGTCGCGCTGAGCGCGGGCGAACTGGCCGAGGGTATTTCGGTCGTGCAGCTCATCACCCGGGCGGGCCTTGCGAAATCGGGCAAGGAGGCCAAGCGGCTGATCGCCGAAGGCGGCGCCCGCCTGAACGACGAACCGCTGACCGATGCCGGGCTGATGGTCGATGCCGCGATGCTGGCCGAGCCGATCAAGCTGTCGGCGGGCAAGAAGCGTCATGCACTGGTGCGGCTCGGCGACTGAGCCGGAGGCCCGTCCCGAAAAAAGGCGCCGCGCGGGGACTGTCCGCGCGGCGCTTTTCGTTTCGGCCCCTGCCCGCTTAGCGGCGGCGGCGCAGCAGCCCCAGCCCCGCCAGCGCGCTGACGATCAGCACGCCGCCGGCCGGAAGCGGCACCGGCGCCGGCTGGGCAATGGCGGCGATGGCGTCATAGCCATAGGACGCGTCCTTGAAGTTGAAGATCTCGAACCCGGTCAGCGCGACCGAGAAGCTGTCGGCCCCGTTCTCGAAGCTCAGCCCGAGGATCGAGCCCTTGAGCGTCGCGGTCAGCATGTCGAAGGCATAGTCGAGCGCCGAGAACTGGTCCTGCCCCTCGCCGCCGTCGAACAGCGCCCCCGCGCCGCCGAAGACGCCCGAGAAGGGGCCGATCAGATCGAAGGCATCGTCGCCCGCGCCGAATTCGGCCCCGCCGATCACGCTGCTGCCCTCGAGGCTGACGAAGACATCGTTGCCCGCACGCAGCTGCAGTGCGAGCCCGGTCGGGTTGGCCGCACCGTCGCGCGTGCTCATCAGCGTACCCGAGTTGTAGACCGCGATGTCCTGGGTCACGGCCTCGTCGGTCTCGACCGCGACGGTGCCCGAGATCAGCCCGAAATTGTCGATGACCCCCGCCCCGGTGCCCGGGTCGAAGTCGATGGCGGCATCGACGGTCGAGCGGATCACCCCGGTCGCCTCGTTGCGGATATAGCCTGAATCGATGTCGATGGCGTCCTGCGGATCGTCGCTGTCGCCGGGGTTCTGGATATTGGCGATGAGCCCCGAATTGACGATGGTCGCGTTCTCGCCGACCTGAATGGCGTCGTCGAAGCCCTCGATCGTGCCCTTGTTGGTGATGTCGGCACCGTTGCCGGTCTCGATCCCCTCGTTGCCGGTCGAGCGGATCACCGCCCCGGCCGTGTTGACCAGCGTCAGGCCGTTGCCGCCCGCGTCGTCGTCGTCGGGCCCCGCCTTGACCGCCTTGCCGGGGGTTTCGATCAGCCCGGTATTGGTCAGGGTCAGCCCGTCATGGCCCTCGGTATCGACACCGTCATCGGCCGCGCGGATCGTGCCGTCATTGTTCAGGGTCAGATCGTCGCCCGCCACGACCGCGTCATCGCTGCCGTCGATGGTGCCGCTGTTCAGCAGCGTGTTGCCGTCGCCCTTGATCTTGACGGCGTCCGTGTCGGCCGCCGCGGGCGCGACCGACGCCCCGGCCTGGACATAGACGGTCAGATCGTCCGAGCCGTCGGAAAAGCCGTCGGTATCGGCGCCCATGCAGAACACGACATCGCCCGCATCCGGCTTGTCCGGCGTGCAGTTGGCCAGGGCCAGTCCCGGCCCCGCCAGCACGCCCATCGTCGTCAGAAGAAGAATCCGTTTCATTGGTGGCCCCCCGGCAAGGTCTCAAATGCCTTCCCGCTACCCGGCAGAGTTAACAGATCCGTGACAGCCCGGCGAGCCGGAAGCCGGATTTGGCCTCTCGGTCGCAAAAAAGGCGGAGCCCGCAGGCCCCGCCCCTGTTTTCGCACGCGGAAGAAGAGCTTAGTCGGTCACGCTCACCTTGACCATGCGGTCGGGCTGTCCCGTGACCTCGCCGTTCCGGCCCGAGCCGCGCTTGATCGCGTCGACCACGTCCATGCCCTTCGTCACCCGGCCGACGACCGTGTACTGACCGTTCAGATGCGGCGCCGGGGCGAACATGATGAAGAACTGCGAATTGGCCGAATCCGGGTTGGCCGAGCGCGCCATGCCGACCGTGCCCCTCTCGAAGGGCACGTCCGAGAATTCGGCCTTGAGGTCGGGACGGGTCGACCCGCCGGTGCCCGCGCGCCGCATGTCCATGCCGAGCTTGCCGAATTCGACATCGCCGGTCTGCGCCATGAAACCGTCGATCACCCGGTGGAAGACGACATCGTCATAGGCGCCCTCGCGGGCCAGCTCGACGATCCGCTGGACGTGGTTGGGCGCCACATCGTCCAGCAGCTCGACATGGACGGTGCCGTTCGCCCCCTCTCCCGCCACCTGGATGTCGAGACCGGTCGCCAGCGCCGGTCCCGCCAGGGTGCAGAGCAGCGCGACCAGAAGGTTACGCATCGGCGGCGACCTTGACGCTGATCATGCGGTCGGGATTGGCCGGCGGTTCGCCCCGGGTGATGGCGTCGACATGTTCCATGCCCTCGATGACGCGGCCATAGACGGTGTACTGGCCGTTCAGGAAATGGTTGTCGGCGAAGTTGATGAAGAATTGCGAATTGGCCGAGTTCGGGTTCGAGGACCGCGCCGCGCCCAGCGTGCCCCGGTCATGGGGCAGCTTGGAGAATTCGGCGGGCAGGTCGGGCATTTCGGACCCGCCGGTCCCGGCACGGCCGGGGTTGTAGTCCTTTTCGGCATTACCGTGCTCGACATCGCCGGTCTGGGCCATGAAGCCCTCGATCACGCGGTGGAACACGACATTGTCATAGTCCCCGGCCCGGGCCAGCGCCTTCATCCGCTCGACATGTTTCGGAGCGACCTCGGGCAGAAGCGCGATCACGACGCGGCCCCCCTTCAGTTCCATGATGATGGTGTTCTCGGGGTCCTTGATCTCGGTCATCGCCGGTTCCTCCTCGGGATCTCTGTCGGGCCGAGACACTAGTGCGGCGGAAAGGCGATGAAAAGAGGCGCCGAGGGGACCGGCCATTGACCTTTCCGGCACTTCGGGCGAATTAACGCCAACGTGAGCCCTTCGGGAGGACGACGCATGCCCTGGAAGACCCTCGACGACATGGACCTTGCCGGCAAGGTGGTCCTGGTCCGGGTGGACATCAACGTACCGGTCGAGGATGGCCGGGTGACCGACGCGACGCGGATCGAGCGGATCAAGCCGACCGTCGAGGACATCCTGAAGGCGGGCGGCAAGCCCGTGCTGCTGGCCCATTTCGGCCGGCCCAAAGGCAAGGTCGTGCCCGAGATGAGCCTCAAGATCACCCTGCCCGCGCTGGAAGAGGCGTTCGGCCGCGGCGTGATCTTCGCCGATGACTGCATCGGGCTGCCCGCCAAGCAGGCCGTCGCCGCGCTGAGCGAGGGCGATATCCTGCTGCTGGAAAACACCCGGTTCCACGAGGGCGAGGAAAAGAACGACCCGGCGCTGGCTGCCGCGATGGCCGCCCTTGGCGACATCTATGTGAACGACGCCTTCTCGGCCGCGCACCGGGCGCATGCCTCGACCGAAGGCATCGCCAAGCTGCTGCCCTCCTGCGCGGGACGGCTGATGGAGGCCGAGTTGACCGCGCTGGAAGGCGCGCTGGGCAACCCGGCGCGGCCGCTCGTCGCCGTGGTGGGCGGGGCCAAGGTCTCGACCAAGCTCGACCTGCTGGGCAATCTCGTCGGAAAGGTCGACTTTCTTGTGATCGGCGGCGGCATGGCCAACACCTTCCTTGCTGCCCAGGGCATCAATGTCGGCAAGTCGCTTTGCGAGCATGACATGGCCGGCACCGCACGCGACATCAAGGACAAGGCCGATGCCGCGGGCTGTCGGATCGTGCTGCCGGTCGATGTGGTGGTGGCGCGCGAATTCCGCGCGGGCGCGGTGAACGAGACGGTTCCGGCCGATGCCTGCCCGGCGGATGCGATGATCCTGGATGCCGGGCCGCAGTCGGTCGAGCAGATCGAAGAGGTCTTCGCCAAGTGCAAGACGCTGATCTGGAACGGCCCGCTCGGCGCCTTCGAGATCGACCCGTTCGATGCCGCCACCAACGCGGCGGCGGCCAAGGCGGCCGAGTTGACCGAAGCCGGACTGCTGGTGTCGGTCGCGGGTGGTGGCGACACGGTCGCGGCGCTGAACGGCGCGGGCGCGGCCGAGAAGTTCAGCTATATCTCGACCGCGGGTGGCGCCTTCCTCGAATGGATGGAAGGCAAGACCCTGCCGGGCGTCGCCGCGCTTGAGGATTGACCTGCGGGCGCAGGGCCGCCCCGTTTGATCGACAGCCTTGAACGGCGGCCCGCCCGGGCCGCCGTCATTGTGATGGGCGGCGCCGACTTTTCGTTTCACAAGCCGATTCGCTTGCCCTAGACTGCGGCGGACCGCGCCTGTCGCGCGGCAAGCAGGGGCAGGGTCATGACCGCGGCGCGTCTGCGCCCCGCCTGGGGGGCGCTCGTCTATATCGGGATCAGTTTCTCGCTGGCGATGTATTTCACCTTCGCCGCGGTGCAGGGCGATTATGGCCTGTTCCGCCGGATCCAGATCGAGGCCGATGCCGCCGCACTCGAAGCCCAGAAGGCCGCGCTCGAGGCCGAACTCGACTCCGTCTCGAACAAGACCCGGCGGCTGTCGGATGGCTATCTCGACCTCGACCTTCTCGACGAACGCGCCCGCAGCGTCCTGGGCCTGATCCGCGCCGACGAAATCGTCGTGCGCTGAGCGGCCGCGCGCCTTATCCCCGCCCGCTTACTCCGGCCTTTTGGTCTGGCCTGTTGTTCCGGCCTTTTCCTCGGGCCTTCACCTCGGGCCGAAACCGGCCCGCCCGCCGGGCGCGGGCAAAAAGCCCTCGCAATCTTGGAACCGCTCTGATATATTTTCGTTTAACGTTAAACCATTTCTGCGCATGGGAGGCGCCGCCCGATGGCCACGCGAAAACCGCCCGCGAAACCGAACACCTCCAAGGAAGAATTGCTGACTTTTTACCGCGAGATGCTGCTGATCCGGCGTTTCGAGGAAAAGGCCGGCCAGCTTTACGGCATGGGGCTGATCGGCGGGTTCTGCCACCTTTACATCGGCCAGGAAGCGGTCGTCGTCGGGCTTGAGGCCGCGGCAGAAGAGGGCGACAAGCGCGTCACCTCGTACCGCGACCACGGCCACATGCTGGCCTGCGGCATGGACCCCAAGGGGGTGATGGCCGAACTGACCGGGCGCGAGGGCGGCTATTCCAAGGGCAAGGGCGGCTCGATGCACATGTTCTCGAAGGAGCGCCACTTCTATGGCGGCCACGGGATCGTCGGCGCCCAGGTGCCGATCGGCGCGGGGTTGGCCTTCTCGGACAAGTACAAGGACAATGGCCGCGTCACCTTCACCTATTTCGGCGACGGCGCCGCCAACCAGGGTCAGGTCGCCGAAACCTACAACATGGCCCAACTCTGGTCGCTGCCGGTGATCTTCGTGATCGAGAACAACCAGTACGCCATGGGCACCTCGGTCAAGCGCTCGACCATGAGCCCCGATTTCTGGGAACGCGGCGCCTCCTACGGCATCGCGGGCGAGGCGGTCGACGGGATGGACGTGCTGGCGGTCAAGGCCGCGGGCGAGAAGGCCGTTGCCCACTGCCGGGCGGGCAAGGGGCCCTATATCCTCGAAATCATGACCTACCGCTATCGCGGCCACTCGATGTCGGACCCGGCCAAGTACCGCTCGCGCGAGGAGGTGCAGAAGATCCGCGAGGAACGCGACGCCATCGAGCATGTGCGCGAGCTGATCCTGCAGGGCAAGCACGCGACCGAGGACGAGCTGAAAGAGATCGACAAGGAGATCAAGGCCGTTGTGAACGAGGCTGCCGAGTTCGCCAAGGAAAGCCCCGAGCCGGCGCTCGACGAGCTTTACACCGACATCTACGCCGAAACGGCGCCGCAGAACGCCTGAGCGAGGAGAGACAGACATGGCAACGGAAATCCTGATGCCCGCGCTTTCCCCGACGATGGAGGAAGGGACCCTGGCGAAATGGCTGGTCAAGGAAGGCGACACCGTCTCGGCGGGCGACATCCTGGCCGAGATCGAGACCGACAAGGCGACGATGGAATTCGAGGCCGTCGATGAGGGCGTGCTCGGGAAGATCCTGATCGAGGCGGGCACCGAAGGCGTGAAGGTCAACACCCCCATCGCCGTGCTGGTCGAAGAAGGCGAAGATGCCGACGCCGCCGTCAAGGCGGCGCAGGAGGCCGCACCCGCGGCCGACGCGGACGGCAAGGCGGCCTCCGGCGGAGGCTCCGCGCCGTCCGCCCCCGCCGAACCGAAACGCGCCCGGCCGGTGGCCGAACCCGAGATCCCAGAAGGCACGAAGATGAAATCGACCACGGTCCGCGAGGCACTGCGCGATGCCATGGCCGAAGAAATGCGCCGCGACGACGACGTCTTCCTGATGGGCGAGGAAGTCGCCGAATATCAGGGCGCCTACAAGATCAGCCAGGGCCTGCTCGACGAATTCGGCGCGAAGCGCGTGATCGACACGCCGATCACCGAACATGGTTTCGCGGGTCTCGGCGTCGGCGCGGCCTTCGGCGGCCTGCGCCCCATCGTCGAGTTCATGACCTTCAACTTTGCCATGCAGGCCGTCGACCAGATCATCAACTCGGCCGCCAAGACGCTCTACATGTCGGGCGGCCAGATGGGCTGCCCCATCGTCTTCCGCGGCCCGAACGGCGCCGCCGCCCGCGTCGCCGCCCAGCACAGCCAGGACTACGCCGCCTGGTACGCCCATATCCCCGGCCTCAAGGTGGTCCAGCCCTATTCGGCCGCCGATGCCAAGGGCCTGCTGAAAACCGCGATCCGCGACCCGAACCCGGTGATCTTCCTCGAGAACGAGATCCTTTATGGCCGCAGCTTCGAGGTTCCGGTGCTGGACGACTTCACCATCCCCTTCGGCAAGGCCCGGATCTGGCGCGAGGGCAAGGATGTGACGCTGGTCAGCTTCGGCATCGGCATGGCCCATACGCTCCAGGCTGCCGATGCGCTGGCCAAGGAAGGCATCGAGGCCGAGGTGATCGACCTGCGCACGCTGCGCCCGCTCGACACCGCGACGGTGATCGAAAGCGTCAAGAAGACCAACCGCTGCGTCACCGTCGAGGAAGGCTTCCCGGTCTGCTCGATCGGCAACCACATCTCGGCCGTGCTGATGCAGGAGGCCTTCGACTGGCTCGACGCGCCGGTGATCAACTGTACAGGCAAGGACGTGCCGATGCCCTATGCGGCGAACCTGGAAAAGCTGGCGCTGGTGACCGCGAAAGAGGTCGTCGAAGCCGCCCGCGCTGTGACCTACCGCTGAGGAGACCGGCATGCCCACGGAAATCCTGATGCCCGCCCTTTCTCCCACGATGGAGGAAGGCACGCTCGCGAAATGGCTGGTCAAGGAAGGCGACACCGTGTCGTCCGGAGACCTCATCGCCGAGATCGAGACCGACAAGGCCACGATGGAATTCGAGGCCGTCGATGAAGGCCGGATCGGCAAGTTGCTGGTCGCGGCCGGAACCGAGGGCGTGAAGGTCAACACGCCCATCGCCATCCTGCTGGAAGAGGGCGAAAGCGAAGACGACATCGACGACAGCGCGGCCCCGTCGAAACCGGCCCCGGAGGCTGCGCCCGCAGCCGACGCGGGCGGCAAGGCGGCCCCCGACGGGGGTCCCGCGCCGGCCGCCGCCCCGCCCGCGCCCAGCGCCACCGATGGCCAACGGATCTTCGCCTCGCCGCTCGCGCGCCGGATCGCGGCCGAAAAGGGTCTCGACCTGACCGCCATACAGGGCTCGGGCCCGCGCGGGCGTATCGTCAAGGCCGATGTCGAGGCCGCGACCGCCCCCGCCGCAAAACCCGCAAAGGCCGAGGCTCCCCAGACCGCCGCCGCCCCACAGGCCGCCGCCGCCCAGCCCGCCGGGCTATCGCCGGACGCGGTCGCGCGGATGTACGACGGGCGTGCCTACGAGGTCGTCACCCTCGACGGCATGCGCAAGACCATCGCCGCCCGCCTGACCGAGGCCAAGCAGACCATCCCGCACTTCTACCTGCGCCGCGACATCCGGCTCGACGCGCTGCTCGAGTTCCGCGGCACGCTCAATGCCCAGCTCGGCGCCCGGGGCGTCAAGCTTTCGGTCAACGACTTCATCATCAAGGCCTGCGCGCTGGCGCTCCAGCAGGTGCCCAAGGCCAATGCGGTCTGGGCGGGCGACCGCATCCTGCAGCTCAAGCCCTCCGATGTGGCGGTCGCCGTCGCCATCGAGGGCGGGCTCTTCACCCCCGTCCTGAAGGATGCCGAGACCAAGTCGCTCAGCCAGCTGTCGAAAGAGATGAAGGATCTGGCCGCCCGCGCCCGCGACCGCAAGCTCGCGCCGCAGGAATACCAGGGCGGCAGCTTCGCGATCTCGAATCTCGGGATGTTCGGGATCGACAATTTCGACGCGGTGATCAACCCGCCCCATGGCGCGATCCTCGCGGTCGGCGCGGGTGTGAAGAAACCGGTCGTGAACGATGCCGGAGAGATCGAGGTCGCGACGGTCATGTCGGTCACGCTCAGCGTCGATCATCGGGTGATCGACGGGGCGCTTGGCGCCGAGTTGTTGGAGGCGATCCGGGACAATCTGGAAAACCCGCTCGCCATGCTGGCCTGACCGCGAGCCCCTGCGGGCTCGCCGATCCTGCAGGGGCCGGGCTCTATCCCGTCAGCGGCTTGCCCAGTTCAACCCAGATCGGGCGGTGATCGCTCGGCCTCTGGGTCCGCGCGGCCCCCGATCCGTCCAGTTCCGCCTCATAGGCGTCATGGGCGATCCCGGCCGCCCGCACCCAGGGCGCAAGCCCGGGCGAAATCGCGAAATGATCCAGCAGCAGCGGCCGGTCGGGCACCTCGTCGACGAAGTCGTCGAACCGCGCGGTGAACAGGGCCGCGGGCGGCACATGGGACAGCAGCGGATGGCGGAAGATCAGCTCGGGCGTGAAGGTGGACCCCAGCACGATATCGGCCACGTTATGGGTCAGGTAGCTCCGCTCGAAGAAATCGGTCCCCGGCCCGTCATTCCAGTCGCCGGTGACCACGATCCGCGCGGCCGGGTCCGCCGCGACCAGCGTGTCGAGATAGGCGCGCAGCCGAAACCCCTCGGCCGAAATACGCCGCCGCGCCAGCAGGGCCGCCACCACGAATTCCTGCCGCCGCACCGGATCGCGCCAGAGCGCCTCGCCGCCATGAACGTATTTCGACTTGGTATGCAGCACCACGACCCGCACCGGCGCGCCGCCCACCGGGTCGATGTCGACCACCAGCGGCAGCCGGGTGAAATCATAGCCCTCCAGCAGCATGTCGCCATTCACGTCTGCCGCCCAGGGCTCGGTCAGCGCCAAGGTCGCCGCATCGGTCGCCCGCTCGACCGCGCGCACCAGCCCGTCCCGGCGGCGCAGCACGTAAAGCTTCTGCGCGCCCCCGTCGGAACCGATCAGCGCCTCATAGCGCGGCCCGTCGGCATCCGACAGAAACGCGTCGAGAAACAGCGCCATCTCGGCCTCGGCGCTGGGGCCTTCCTGCAGACACAGAAGATCGGGCGCCAGCGCGTCGATCACCGCAGCGGCCTTGCGGGCGCAGGTCCGCGCCTCGTCCGCCGACAGCTCGTTCGAGCCCCAGCGCGGCCGGGCATTGCCCGAAAACCACTTGTTCATCCATTCGAGATTCCAGTCGACGATCTTCATGCGCGCCTCCCCTGCGGCCGATGACCCAAGGGCAGCCTAGCACAGCCGCGCGACTTGAGGGTGACGCGATCAGAACCGGTCGAGCAGGCGCCGCAGGTAGTCGAGTTCTAGATCGGGGCGGTTCTGTTCGCCCGACCGGCGGCGGATCTCGTCCAGCAGGTCGCGGGCGCGGCGATAGACATCGTCGCCCTGCAGCATGCTGTCCTCGGTGCCGACCTGCCCGGTCGAGCCCGGCGCGCGGCCCAGCGGGTCGCGGCGTTCGCCGCCTTCATCGGCCCGGCCCATGCCCTGACCGTCCTCGCCGCCCTCCTGCCGGTTCTGGGCCAGCGCGTCGCCGAGGTTGCGCATGCCCTCGCGGAGCGCCTCCATCGCCTCGGCCTGATCGTCCAGCGCCCCGGCCAGATCGTTGTCGCGCAGCGCCCGCTCGGCCTCGTCCATCGCCCGCCCGGCCCGATCCAGCGCCTCGCGCGTGGCCTCGCTTTCGGGCGAGGCGCCCAGCCCGGGCAGGTTCTGCTGCTGGCGGTCCAGTTCGCGGCGCAGCGCGTCCTGACGGTCGGCGAGGCTTTGCTGACCGTCCTGGCCCTGGCCCGGCATGCCCTCGCCCTGCCCCTGCTGGCCCTCGCCCTGCTGGCCCTGCTGGCCGCCGGGGTTGAACTGGTCCTGCAGGTCGCGGAAGGCATCGTCGGACAGGCCCTGCTGATCGCGTAGGGTTTCGGCCAGCCCCTCCATCGCCTGCTGTCCCGGAGACGACCCGCCCGGCCCTTGCGTGACCTGCATGTTCTCCATCATCTGCTGAAGCATCTGCAAAAGCTGCTGGGCCTCGTCCATCCGGCCCTCTTCCATCAGCTGCTGCAA
The DNA here is from genome assembly GCF_003053725.1 of Rhodovulum kholense. GTDB lineage: Bacteria > Pseudomonadota > Alphaproteobacteria > Rhodobacterales > Rhodobacteraceae > Rhodovulum > Rhodovulum kholense. The sequence continues at coordinate 55,424 of NZ_QAYC01000005.1, read as the reverse complement.
CCGGTCCAGCATCTGCTGCAGCTGATCGCCGGTGATTTCCTGCGTCTCGCCGTTCTGGGCCTGCTCCTGGCCGTCCTGCTGCTGTTGCTGGGCCAGCTGGCGCATGTAGTCCTGCATCGCCTCGCGCAACTCGTCCATCAGCTGGGCGATTTCGGCATCGCTGGCACCGTTCTTCATCGCCTCGGCCAGCCGCTCCTGCGCCCGGCGCAGCCGTTCGGCGGCATCCGAAAGGTCGCCGTCCTCGATCAGCACGGCGATGTCCCAAAGCGCCTTGGCCAGTTCGGTCTGGGTCTCGGCGGTCAGCGCGGCGGCCGAAGCCTCAAGCCGCCGGATCGCCACGCGAAGCTGCAGATAGGCGCTTTCGTTGCGGAAGATCTCGTCGGGCCGGTAGCTGACCGCGCGCAGGATCTGCGCGACCTCGGGGGCGTTCGCCCGCGCCCAGAGCAGCGCCTGGCGTTGTTCGATCACCGCGCGCGCCAGCGGGTCGAAGAAGCGCCGCCCGGGCAGCACCATCGCGGCGGGGGCCGACACGCCCCGCTGGCCCAACGCATCTTCCGCGGCCAGCTCGATCCGGACCGGGAGCCCGGCCCAGGGGTGTTCGGACAGGTTCTCGACCAGGGTTTCGGTGAATTGCTGCCGGTCGCCGGAAATCGGCATCGGCAGGTCCAGCACCAGCGGCTCGCGCGGGTCGGGATCGACGGCCAGCCCGTAGCGGCGGTCGACCGCCGCAAGATCGAGCGTGATCGTCGCCTCGCCCCGGGTCACGCCGTAATCGTCGCTGGCCGAGAAGGGTTGCTTCATCTCGCCATCGGCCGAAACATCGAGCGCACCGGTCAGCCGGATTTCCGGACGAATGTCGGGGCTCAGCACGATCTGCCAGGCGCGGCCGCCGGGGCCCTCGATCTCGACGCGGCCGTCCTTCACCACCTCGAAGCTTTGCGCCATGGCGTCGGTGCCCTCGGGCGGCGGCGCCTCGGCCCCCTCCTCGCGGCCCGAGACGGTCTCGGTCACGCCAAGCGCGCCCACCGCGCCGTAAAGCCTTAGGGTGACGCGGCTGCCCTGGGGCACGGCCAGCGCGTCTTCGGCGATGTCGTTGAGATAAAGGCTGGGCTTGCCGGTATAGGCCGGGGGCTCGATCCAGCCCTCCCAGGTGGGTCCGGCGGCCAGCGCCGGGCCGCCCTGCCCCAGATCGGTGACGCTGGCAACGCGCAGGAAGGACCCGAAGACCAGCGCCACGGTAAAGGCGATCAACGCCACATGGCGCAGCCCGTAGGGGTCGCGCGAGGATAGCCTCAGATCGGGCGGCACCGCGCGCGCGTTCTGCACCCGAGCCGCCATGCGCGCGATATGGGCGCGCCAGACCGCCTCGGAGGCCGGATCGCCCGCGCCGATGGCCTGACTGTCGGAAAGCGCCGCGATGGGCCGACCCGGAAGCGTCCGGTCGAGCCGGTCGAGCGCCTCGGCCCGGCTTGGCCGCTGAAAGCCGCGGACCCCGTAGACGAGCGTCGCCAGAAGCGCGGCCAGAAGTGCTGCCCCCAGCCCCAGCGCGGCCCCGCGGGTCAGCAGGTCGTGAAGCCCGAAGGCAAGGGCCGCGGCGATCAGCAGAAGAAGGCTCGCCAGCGGCCAGAAGGCCCGGCACAGGCGCTCGGCCAAAAGGCCCGCCCAGGTCAGGCGCAGCGGCCAGCGCAGGTGGGTGAGGGCGTCGTCGGGGATCGGCGTGCTCTCGGTCATGCTCCCATCCGGCGGCGGACCCGGGCGGGGTGCCGGGTCACAACCATTCCGGGATGGTATCGCGGTTTATGATCTCGTCAAAGGACGGCCTCTGGCGAATGACGGCGAAGTGATCCCCGCTGACCAGAACCTCGGGCACCAGCGGGCGGGTGTTGTATTCCGACGCCATCACCGCGCCGTAGGCCCCGGCCGAGCGGAACGCGACCAGATCGCCCTCGGCCAGCGGCGGCAGATCGCGCGCCTTGGCGAAGGTGTCGCCGGTTTCGCAGACCGGACCCACGACGTCATGGGGAGCATAGCCGGTTCCGGCGGCGGGCTCGGTCAGCGGCACGATGTCGTGATAGGCGCCATACATCGAGGGCCGGACAAGATCGTTCATCGCCGCATCGAGAATGAGGAAGGTCCGCCCCTCGCCCTCTTTCACATAGATCACCCGGCTGACCAGCACGCCCGCATTCCCGGCAATGAGCCGCCCGGGCTCGATCTCGATCTCGACCTCCAGATCGCCCAGCACGCGCTTGACCATGGCGCCATATTCGACCGGCAGCGGCGGCGCGGCGTTCGAGCGTTCGTAGGGAATGCCAAGCCCCCCGCCCAGATCGAGACGGCGGATGTCGTGGCCCTCGGCGCGCAGGACCTTTGTCAGCTCGGCCACCTTGCCATAGGCCTGCTCGAAGGGCTCGAGCTGGGTCAACTGGCTGCCGATATGCACGTCGATCCCCATCACCTGAAGCCCCGGCATCGCGGCGGCGCGGGCATAGACGTCCTTCGCGCGGGCGATCGGGATGCCGAACTTGTTCTCGGACTTGCCGGTCGCGATCTTCTCATGGGTTTTCGCATCGACATCGGGGTTCACCCGGACGGCGATGGGCGCGACCCGCCCCATGGACCGCGCGACCTCGTCAAGCGCCGCCATCTCGGGTTCCGATTCGACGTTGAACTGGCGGATGCCGCCTTCCAGCGCCAGCCGCATTTCCTCGCGGGTCTTGCCAACGCCGGAAAAGACGATCCTGTCGCCCGGCACGCCGGCCGCGCGCGCCTTGCGGTATTCGCCGCCCGACACGACGTCGATCCCCGCGCCGAGATCGCCCATCAGCTTGAGCACGGCGAGGTTCGAATTGGCCTTCATCGCGTAGCAGACCAGATGGTCGGTGCCCGCCAGCGCCTCGTCGAACAGCCGGAAATGCCGGGTCAGCGTGGCCACGGAATAGCAGTAGAAGGGCGTGCCGACCGTTGCCGCGATGTCGGCCAGCGACACGTCCTCGGCATGGAGCACACCGCTCCGATACAGGAAATGGTCCATTCGGGTCTCCGGGAGGGCTCAGGCGGCTTTCGAGGGACGCGAGCGCAGGAAGATGTAAAGCGGCAGCCCGCAGGACAGGCCGATGCCGAAGGTCAGCGGGATGCAAACGAGCCCCAGCGCATCGCGGCGCCGGGCGCTGTCGATCAGGATCCACAGCGTCAGCGCAATGGCGCTGATCGTCAGGTCCCAGGTCAGGCCGGTGGCGCTGTCATTGACATACCAGGCGTCGATCATGCCGCCCCAGTCCCAGTCATTGGCGAGGATCCAGCGCATGAAATAGAACATCGGGTGGATCGAGCCCCAGATCGCAAGGGCGAGAAAGAGATAGCGCAGGTATTTCATGGCCGGTTGCCTCCGACGACGCCCATTTCCGCGGTGCCGCTGACCGAAAAGCCGGTCCCGGCTGCGGATTTGGGCGGCTCGGGCGGGCCGTCGAGCCCGCAGCCTGCAAGCGTCAGGGCCAGCACCGCCGCCAGGGCCGCACTGCGCCCCGGCCGAAACATCCGATCAGAAGCCAATTCCCACTCCTCCCGTCCCAAGGATCAGCCGCACCGGGGCGCCGCGCGGGCGCAGCCCGACCGAGGCGCCATCGGTGCCCACCGTAACAGCCGCGCTGCCGGTGTCCACGACCCGGGCCGAGGCACGGGCCCCATTCGGCCCCGCGCCGACCGCGACCCGGCCCGCCGACACCCCGCCGCTGACATCGCCCGCATTCGAGACCGCGACCCCGCCATGCGGCCGGGCGCAGCCCGCCAGCGCCACAAGCGCAAGGCCCGCCGCGAGGGTCGCGCCGCGTCTCATCCCAGCCGTTCCGTCCAGCGGGCGATCTGGGCGCGGACCTGTTCGGGTGCTGTGCCGCCATAACTCATCCGGCTCGCCACCGAATTATGCACGCCCAGCACCCCGGACACGTCCTCGCGGATGCCCTCATGCACCGACTGCATCTCGGCAAGGCTCAGATCCGGCAGATCGCAGCCCTTCTTCTCGGCCATCGCGACAAGCGTGCCGGTGACGTGATGGGCCTCGCGGAAGGGCAGGCCCAGCTCGCGCACCAGCCAGTCGGCCAGATCGGTCGCGGTCGAGAAGCCGCTGGCGGCAGCCGCTTCCAGCGCGGGCCGGTTCGCGGTCATGTCGCGCACCATGCCCTCCATCGCGGCCAGGGCCAGCATCAGGTTGTCGGCCGCATCGAAGACCTGTTCCTTGTCCTCCTGCATGTCCTTGGAATAGGCCAAGGGCAGGCCCTTCATCACCGTCATCAACGCGACATTGGCGCCGAAGATCCGGCCGATCTTGGCCCGGATCAGCTCGGCCGCGTCGGGGTTCTTCTTCTGCGGCATGATCGAGGAGCCGGTCGAGAACCGGTCCGACAATGCAACGAAACGGAACTGCGCCGAGGACCAGATCACCAGTTCTTCGGCGAAGCGCGACAGGTGCATTGCGCAGATCGAGGCCGCGCCCAGGAATTCCAGCGCGAAGTCGCGGTCGCTGACCGCATCGAGCGAATTGGCCATCGGCCGGTCGAAGCCCAGCGCCTGTGCGGTCATGTGCCGGTCGATCGGGAAAGAGGTGCCCGCCAGCGCCGCGGCCCCCAGCGGGCTTTCGTTCATCCGCGCGCGCGCATCGCCGAATCGCGACAGGTCGCGGGCGAACATCTCGACATAGGCCATCATGTGATGGCCCCAGGTCACCGGCTGGGCCGTCTGCAGATGGGTGAAGCCCGGCATCACCCAGTCCGCGCCCGCCTCGGCCTGCGCCAGCAGCGCCCGGATCAGCGCCCGAAGCCCGTCCATGGCGGCGTCGATCTGGTCGCGCACCCACAGCCGGAAATCGGTCGCCACCTGGTCGTTCCGGGACCGCGCGGTGTGCAGCCGCCCCGCCGGCTCGCCGATGATCTCTTTCAGCCGGGCCTCGACATTCATGTGAATGTCCTCGAGCGCGGTCGAGAACGCAAAGGACCCGGCCTCGATCTCTGACAAGACCGTGAGCAGGCCTTCCCGGATCGCCTCGGCATCCTTAACCGTGAGGATACCGGTTTCCGCCAGCATGGCGGCATGGGCGCGCGAGCCTGCGATATCCTGCGGGGCAAGGCGCTTGTCGAACGAGATCGAGGCGTTTATCGCCTCCATGATCGCGTCCGGCCCGGCGGCGAAACGCCCGCCCCACATGGCGTTGGAACGGGTCTGGGTCTGGTCTTTGGTCATCGGCTGGCCCCCTTCGGAGGGAAACATGGTCTTAAGGTCGCTCGTCCTCTACATCGCCCTCGGGCTCTGTGCAAACGCGGCTCCTGCCGCCGACATCGCCACGCTCGAGGCGATGCGCGAGGGCACCATGAAGAAGCTGGTGTTCCACGCCGAACCGCAAGCGGTGCCCGATGCGGTGCTGCTGGACGAGACCGATGCCGAACGCAGCCTCGGCGAGTATCGCGGCCGCTGGGTGGTGCTGAACTTCTGGGGCACCTGGTGCCCGCCCTGCCTGGCCGAGATGCCGACGCTCGAGGCGCTGGCCACGACGGCGGACAGCGACCGGCTTGCCGTGGTCACCGTGGCCACCGGGCGCAACCCGCCCAAGGCCATCGACCGGTGGTTTTCCGAGAAGCAGATCGCGCATCTGCCGAAATGGCGCGACCAGTCCTCCTGGCTGGCGCGCTCGATGGGCATCCTGGCCTTGCCGGTGACGGTGATCCTCGACCCCGAGGGCCACGAGATCGGCCGCCTGATGGGCGAGGCCGACTGGAACAGCCCCGAGGCCAGGGCGCTTCTGGACAGCCTGACCGAAGGGTCCTGATCGCTCACCCCAGCGCCGCCACCTCGGCATGGCGCGGGCAGGTCAGGACATGGTCGTTGACCATGCCCACCGCCTGCATGAACGCATAGGTGATGGTCGGCCCGCAGAACTTGAAGCCGTCCGCCTTCAGCGCCTTTGACATCGCCTGCGACCGCGGCGTCTGGGCCGGGACGTCGGCCATGCTGGCAAAGTCGTTCTGCAGCGGCGCACCGTCGACGAAGCGCCACAGATAGTCCGAAAACCCCTCGCGCGCCTCGATCTCGCACCAGGCGCGGGCATTGCCGATGGTGGCCTCGATCTTGCCGCGATGCCGCACGATCCCCGGATCGGCCAGCAGCCGGGCGACCTCGGCCTCGCCCCAGCCCGCGATGACCTCGGGATCGAAGCCCGCAAAGGCAGCCCGGAACCCCTCGCGCTTGCGCAGAATCGTCAGCCAGGACAGCCCGGCCTGGAACCCGTCGAGGATCAGCTTTTCGAACAGTGCGCGCGAGTCGCGCTCGGGCACGCCCCACTCCGTGTCATGATACGTCACGTAAATTGGCTCACTTCCACACCAACCGCACCTTTCCGCCATAGAATTTTCCTTTTCATGCCGAGAGTTGCCCAAAACTTCCCGGATTTCCTAAATTTGGAACCAAAAGCGAACCTTCACCTGACCTTAACCGTTCTCGCGCCATGAGAACAGGGAGCGAAGCGGAGGTCAGAATGCCGGACGGCAGCTATGAAAAAGGCGGCGCCGCGCCCCGAGGATCGGACAGTCCGCTGTCCGCGGCCGTCGCGGAACGGGACCGGAACGTCATCGCGATGGTGCAGGACGCGCTGGACCGGCGCGATGTGGTGCTGGCCTTTCAGCCCGTCGTCCAAAGCATGGAAAACGGCAGGATCGCCTTCTACGAAGGTCTGATCCGCGTCATCGACCGCAGCGGCCGGACCATTCCGGCGGGCGACTTCATCGAGACGGTGGAAACCACCGAACTCGGCCGGATGCTGGATTGCACCGCACTTGAACTGGGGCTGGCCGCGCTGGCCGATTGCCCCGACCTGCGGCTTGCGATCAACATGTCCGCCCGCTCGATCGGCTATCCGCGCTGGACGCGCACCCTCAACCGCGCGATCGAGGACGACGCCACCCTGGCCGAACGGCTGATCCTGGAAATCACCGAAAGCTCGGCCATGGTGATGCCCGACCTCGTCACCGTCTTCATGCGCGACCTGCAGGCCAAGGGCATCGCCTTCGCGCTGGACGATTTCGGCGCGGGCTATACCGCGATCCGCTATCTGCGCGATTTCTACTTCGACATCCTCAAGATCGACGGCCAGTTCATTCGCGGCATCGCCGACGACCCGGACAATCAGGTGCTGACCTCGGCGTTGATCGCCATCGCCCAGCATTTCGACATGTTCACCGTGGCCGAGAATGTCGAAACCGCGCGCGATGCCGCCTGGCTTGCCTCGGCGGGAATCGACTGCATGCAGGGCTATGCCTTCGGCGCCCCGACCATCGTTCCGCCCTGGCGCAGCGGCACCGGCGACCCCGGCGAACGCCGCAGCGCCTGACCGCCCGGGCAGATCCCTCGCCCGCCGCTCCGCGACCGGGGAACGCCGCCAACGATCAGGCCGACCGGCCCGCCCCTCGGGGGACGCACGCGGCGCACGGCCCGACAGCGCCGACCTTGTCCGGGCCAGCCGCTGCCGCCTCTGGCCAATCCACCCTCCTCGCTGACCCCCTGCCCTGCGCGGCACCCCGGAACCGATTCCAACGCCGGTTTTCCGCGATCCGCCCCCTTGACGCCTGCTGCCCCTCCGGCAGGGCCGATGCTGCGGCGCGGCGCCGCGCGGGTTCCCGCGTGAACGCGTGAGGCGAGCCGCTGGCGGGGGGTGCAATTCTGCGCGTGCATCCCCTATAGTCGCCCCGTCAGGCACCCAGGGGAGAAGGACCTACCCATGACCAATGTCGTCATCGTTTCTGCCGCCCGTACCGCGGTCGGCAGCTTCAACGGCGCGTTCGCTACCGTTCCGGCCCACGAGCTCGGCAAGACGATGCTCGAAGCGCTCGTCGCGCGGGCCGGCATCGACAAATCGGAGGTTTCCGAGACGATTCTCGGCCAGGTGCTGACCGCGGGTCAGGGCCAGAACCCCGCCCGTCAGGCCCATGTCAATGCGGGCTTCCCGGTCGAGGCGGCGGCCTGGTCGATCAACCAGGTCTGCGGCTCGGGCCTGCGCTCGGTGGCGCTGGCCGCGCAGCACATCCTGCTGGGCGATGCCGCCATCGTCGCCGCCGGCGGGCAGGAGAACATGACGCTCAGCCCCCACGTCGCGCATCTGCGCGCGGGCCACAAGATGGGCGACGTCAAGTTCATCGATTCGATGATCAAGGACGGGCTGTGGGACGCCTTCAACGGCTATCACATGGGCCAGACCGCCGAGAACGTGGCCGAACAATGGCAGATCAGCCGCGACATGCAGGACGAATTCGCCCTGGCCAGCCAGAACAAGGCCGAGGCCGCGCAGAAGGACGGCAAGTTCGCGGACGAGATCGTGCCGGTCACGGTCAAGGGCCGCAAGGGTGACACCATCGTCGAGGCCGACGAATACATCCGCTACGGCGCCACGCTCGAGTCGATGCAGAAGCTGCGCCCGGCCTTCGCCAAGGACGGCTCGGTCACCGCGGGCAATGCCAGCGGCATCAACGACGGCGCCGCGGGCGTGCTGTTGATGTCGGCCGACGAGGCCGAGAAGCGCGGGCTGGAACCGTTGGCACGGATCGCCTCGTATGCGACCGCCGGTCTCGATCCCTCGATCATGGGCACCGGCCCGATCCCGGCCTCGCGCAAGGCGCTGGAGAAAGCCGGCTGGAAGGTCGAGGATCTCGACCTGGTCGAGGCCAACGAGGCCTTCGCCGCCCAGGCCTGCGCTGTCAACAAGGACATGGGCTGGGACCCGGCCATCGTCAACGTGAACGGCGGTGCCATCGCCATCGGCCACCCGATCGGCGCCTCGGGCGCGCGGATCCTCAACACCCTGCTCTTCGAAATGAAGCGCCGGGACGCCAAGAAGGGCCTTGCGACCCTCTGCATCGGCGGCGGCATGGGCGTCGCAATGTGCCTGGAACGCGCCTGATCGCGGCGAAATGACAAGGGGCGCGCAACATTCTTGCGCGCCCTTCATTCATTTCGTAACAGGATTACAAGAACAAAACCCCATCTGGAGGAATCATGGCACGAGTTGCATTGGTCACGGGCGGCACGCGCGGGATCGGCGAGGCGATCAGCAAGGCTCTCAAGGCCGCGGGCTATACCGTGGCGGCCACCTATGGCGGCAATGACGAGGCGGCGAAGAAATTCACCGACGAGACCGGCATCGCCACCTACAAATGGTCGGTGGCCGATTACGCGGCCTCGAAGGACGGGCTGGCAAAGGTCGAGGCCGATCTTGGGCCGATCGACGTGCTGGTCGCCAATGCCGGCATCACCCGCGATGCGCCCTTCCACAAGATGACACCCGAACAATGGCAGGAGGTGATCGACACCAACCTGACCGGCGTCTTCAACACCGTGCATCCGGTCTGGCCCGGCATGCGCGAACGCAAGTTCGGCCGGGTGATCGTGATCAGCTCGATCAACGGGCAGAAGGGGCAGTTCGGTCAGGTGAACTATGCCGCGACCAAGGCGGGCGATCTCGGCATCGTCAAGTCGCTGGCCCAGGAAGGCGCGCGGTTCGGCATCACCGCCAACGCGATCTGCCCGGGCTACATCGCCACCGAAATGGTGATGGCGGTGCCGGAAAAGGTGCGCGAGGCGATCATCTCGCAGATCCCCACCGGCCGCTTGGGCGAGCCCGAGGAAATCGCGCGCTGCGTGGTCTTCCTTGCCTCCGACGATGCGACCTTCGTCAACGGCTCGACGATCTCGGCCAACGGCGCGCAGTTCTTCGTCTGATCCAGTCCGCCCGCGGGCGATCCGGGGCGGCCCTGATGGGCCGCCCCTTTCCGTTTCCGGGTCCGCTGTCGCGGACGCGCTACGCGCCGGGTATTTTTGCCAAGAAGAAACGGACGGCGTCTTCTTCTTGGCAGAAATACCCATGACGCAACGTCGGCCCCCGGCGCAATGCTCTGGCCGGAGCGCGCCGGCGCGGATAAGCCTTCGGTCATGACCCGCACCCGTGCCACTGCTACCGGATTCGTCGCCGTCCTGCTCTGGGCGTTGCTTGCGCTTTTCACCGTCGGCTCGGCCCCGGTGCCGCCGCTTCAACTGAACGCGCTCTGCTTTGCCATCGGGGGAACGCTCGGCCTGATCTGGGTGATCGCGCGGGGCGAGGCGGGCACCCTGCTGCGGATTTCCTGGAAGGTCTATGCCTTCGGCACGGCGGGGCTTTTCGGCTATCACGCGCTTTACTTCTCGGCGCTGCGGCTGGCCCCCGCGGCCGAGGCCGGGCTGATCGCCTATCTCTGGCCGCTCCTGATCGTGCTGATGTCGGGCCTGCTGCCCGGCGAGCGGCTGCGCGCGACCCATGTGCTGGGCGCGCTGGCCGCCTTCGCGGGCGCGGCGCTGATCGTGGCCAAGGGTGCGATCGGCGGGTTCGACGCCGCAGCCCTGCCCGGCTACGGGCTTGCGCTGCTTTGTGCGCTGACCTGGTCAAGCTATTCGGTGCTGTCGCGGCGGCTGGGCACCGTCCCGACCGCCAGCGTCGCCGTGTTCTGCCTGGCCACCGCCGCCCTGTCGCTGCCGCTGCATCTGGCGCTGGAACCGACCGTCTGGCCCGAGAGCGCACTCGGCTGGAGCAGCGTGCTGGCGCTGGGGCTGGGCCCGGTGGGGCTGGCCTTCTATGTCTGGGATATCGGGGTGAAGAAGGGAGACATCCAGCTTCTGGGAGTGGCGAGCTATGCCGCGCCCCTGCTGTCTACCCTGGTCCTGGTCGGCGCCGGGGTTGCGGTCCCGACGCCCACCCTGTTCGCGGCGGCCATCCTCATCACCGGCGGCGCGGCCCTGGCCGCGCGCGCCAGCCGCCGGGCGACCGATCAGGCCTGAGACAGGCGTTCGATCTGTTCCTTGAGCTTCAGCTTCTGTTTCTTGAGTTCCGCGACCTGAAGAGTGTCCGAGGCCGGGGTCTGCTGGGCCCGTTCGACCTGGTCAGAGAGAGCCTTGTGTTTCTTGCGCAGTTCTTGCAGATGCGAACTCAGATTCATGGCCGGTGCTCCTCTCTAGCTGTCATGAAACGCTTACAGTGCAGCACGAAATCCGAGTCGTGTCACCTCCTTGAAATAAAAGAGTTCGTGCATAACTGGCGGCGTCAACCGGGCCAGGACAATGCCGCGCCATCCCGCAGAATGGCCGCGACTTCCGGGGTATAACTGTCGCCGTCTTTCGGATGCGCCACGCCCTCATGCAGGGTCCGCGGAGCATGCAACCGGAACGGTCCCTGCCGCCCCTTCCGCGCCCGCAGAAGGATAAGCTTGGCGGCGCGCCCATCCCTAGGGGAAAGCGGCAGAACCTCTACAGATCCTAGCAGCGGCGAAAGCGTCGCCAGCATCTCGGGCAGGCGCTCGGCGCGCTGGATGGCGGTCAGCCGCCCGCCGGGCCGCAGCCGCCGCGCAGCCGCCGCGAGCCAGTCCGCCAGCGGCGTGGCCTCGCCCATCGCCCTCTCGCGCCCGGGATCGGGGGCGGCGCTGCCGCGGTCGCGCCGGAAATACGGGGGATTCAAGATCGCGTGATCGTAGCTTTGCGCCTTCACCTCGGCCGGAAGGGCAGTCAGATCGGCCTCGACCACCTCCAGCGGCAGGCCGGTCTCGGCGGCGTTTCGCCGGGCCAGCGCGGCATAGGCGGGCTGCAGTTCCACCCCGGTCAGCGCAAGCCCCGGCACCCGCGCCGCAAGGCACAGGCTGGCCACACCCGCGCCACAGCCGAGTTCTAGAACGCTTTGGCCCGCCTCTGCGGGCGTCGCGGCCGCGAGCAGCACCGCGTCGATCCCGGCACGGTAGCCCGCGGCCGGCTGCCACAGATGCAACCGTCCGCCCAGAAATCCGTCCTGCCGAAGCGCCGTCACCGGATCAGCTTTCGTCGCCGCAGGGGATGCCGTTGTCGCGCAGCACCGCGCGGGCACGAAACAGATCGCGGTCGGCCACCATGATCCGGCGCGGCAAAACGCCTAGCGATCCCTCAAGCACGCTCATGTGGACATCCATATGAAAGCAGTCTATCTCCTCGCCCTGAAGAAGCGCCGAGACAAAGGCCACGAGTGTCGGGTCGTTGGTGCGAACGAGTTCTTTCATGACAGCGAATTAAGGGCACAGCCGCCCCGTTGTCGAGCAAGAGACGAGGCCGCCATGGGCTTGGACAACGCCGTTACCAAACCGCACGAACGTCTGGCCGCAGTGCTGTCCGAAGAGATGGCCGCCGTCGACCGTCTGATCCGCGAGCGGATGACCTCGGAATACGCGCCCCGCATCGACGAGGTCGCGGCGCATCTGGTGGGCGCGGGCGGCAAGCGGCTGCGGCCGATGCTGACCATCGCGGCGGCCCGGATGTGCGGCTATGACGGGCCCTATCACATCTATCTGGCCAGCACGGTCGAGTTCATCCATACCGCGACGCTTCTGCATGACGACGTGGTGGACGAAAGCGGCCAGCGCCGCGGGCGGCCGACGGCCAACCTGCTGTGGGACAACAAGTCCTCGGTTCTGGTCGGCGATTATCTTTTCGCCCGCTCGTTCCAGCTTATGGTGGCGCCGGGCAATCTGCAGGTGCTCGACATCCTGTCGAACGCGGCCGCGGTGATCGCCGAAGGCGAGGTGCTGCAGCTGACCGCCGCGCGGGATCTGTCGACCACCGAGGAGATCTATCTGAAGGTCGTGCGCGGCAAGACCGCAGCACTGTTCGCGGCGGCGACCGAGGTCGGCGGCGTGATCGCGGGGATGCCCGAGGAACAGGTCAAGGCGCTTTACACCTATGGCGACGCGCTGGGCGTGGGCTTCCAGATCGTCGACGACCTGCTGGATGTGGCGGGCGACGCGGCCTCGACCGGCAAGAATGTCGGCGACGATTTCCGCGAACGGAAGCTGACGCTGCCGATCATCAAGACCATCGCCGCCGCCGATGCCGAAGAGCGCGCCTTCTGGGCGCGCACCATCGAGAAGGGCGACCAGCGCGAGGGCGATCTGGAGCATGCGCTGGGGCTGATGGCGAAACACGGCGCCATCGAGGCGACCCGGCAGGAGGCGCTGGCCTGGACCGCGCGCGCCAAGGAGGCGCTGAGCCTGCTACCCGAACACGAGATCCGCGACATGCTGTCGGATCTGGCCGATTACGTGGTGGCCCGGATCAGCTGACCGGGCCCGACAGGGCTTGACGATACGGCGCGCGCTGGTCCGGCCCGCGCCGTTTTGCTTTTCGGCGCCCCGTCAGTCTGGATCGCCCCGTCAGTCCGGATCGACAAGCGAGGCGCCCGCCCTGGGGGCGCGCCGGGAGCTTTCGCGGGAAACCCGCCGCTACAGCGTATAGGGCGCTCCGGCCTCGACCCACCAGCCGGGCCGGGACTCGCGCAGCAGGATGGCGGCGTGCTCGGCGGCGGCGCGGCCGGGGTAGATCCCGAAGCAGGTCGCACCCGACCCCGACATCCGCGCCAGAAGGCATCCCGGGCTCGCCGCGATCGCCGCCAGCACCTCGCCGATCACCGGCGCCTCGGCCCGGGCGGGCGGCTCCAGATCGTTGCGCTGGCCTGCAAGCCATTCGGCAAGCACGGCGGCCGAGGTCCAGTTGGGCAGGTCGGGCATCGGCGCGTTGTCCTTGCGGACGAGGCCCTTGAAGACGGCGGGCGTTGGCACCTCGACGCCGGGATTGACCAGCATCAGACCGAAATCGGGCAAGGCGGGCGCGGGCAGGATCTCTTCGCCGACCCCACGCATCCGGACCGGCCCCGGCGCCAGACAGACCGGCACATCGGCGCCCAGCGACAGAACCGCCTCGGGCCCGGGCAGATCCCGGCCCCAGAGCGCGGCCAGACCGCGCAGCGCCGCCGCCGCGTCGGAGGACCCGCCGCCGATGCCCGCCGCCGCCGGCAGCCGCTTGTCGAGCCGGATCGCAGCGCCCGGCCCGGGACCAAACAGCGCCGCCGCCTTCAGCACCAGATTGCGCCCGTCCACCGGCACGCCGCCGGCGCGCGGGCCGCTGACCGAAAGGCTGAGGTCTTCGGCCCGCTCCAGCGTCAGCCGGTCGCCGATATCGGCGAAGACCACCAGACTGTCGAGCAGGTGATAGCCGTCGGCCCGCTGTCCGGTGACATGCAGGGTCAGGTTGATCTTGGCGGGCGCGAAGGCCTCAACCGTCATTGGCAGCCCGAAGCGGCGGCGCGCCCTCGTCCTTCAGGACCTTGTCGAGCCCGACCTCGAGCTTCTTGCGGATGCGCTCGGCCTCCGCCTCATCGGGGCCGAAAGAGAGCGCCCGGTGCCACTGGAACTGCGCCTCGACCTTCCGGCCCACCGCCCAGTAGACATCGCCCAGATGGTCGTTGACGACGGGATCGACCGGCATCAGCGCGGCCGCACGCTCCATATGCGGGACGGCCTCCTGATACCGGCCCAGCTTGTAAAGCCCCCAGCCCAGACTGTCGGTGATATAGCCGTCATCGGGCCGGGCCGCGACCGCGCGCTCGATCATCGACATGGCCTCGTCGAGATTGGTGTTCATCTCGACATAGGAATAGCCCAGATAGTTCAGCACCTGCGGCTGGTCGGGTTCCAACTCCAGCGCCTTGCGGAAATCGGCCTCGGCCTCGGGCCACTGATCCAGCCGCTCATGCGAGATGCCCCGGGCGTAATAGACGATCCACTGCCCGCGTGCCGGTTCGTCGAACAGCGCGATGGCCGCGTCATAGGCCTTGAGCGCGTCGGCAAAGCGTTCTTGGCTGCGCAGCGCGTCGCCCAGCGTGACATGGACGATGGCCACATCCGGATAGGTCGCCGCCAGACCGCGCAGGGTCTCGATGGCGCCGTCGACATCGCCCGCATGGCGCATCGCCTCGGCGCGCCCCAGTTCGGCGGCATAGAAGGCCGGGTCGTCCTTCGGCACGGCGGCATAAGCCTCGGTCGCCAGCTCGTAGCGCTCCTGCGCCTCGAGCAGCCCCGCCGACAGCAGGATCGCATCGGCATTCTTCGGCGCGAGAAACTGGGCCAGCCGCGCGTAAAGCAGGGTATAGCCGTCCAGCGCATCGCCGTTCAGCGCGCTGGCGACGGTGAAGAACACCTCGGCCGCGCCCTGGGCCGCGCCGTCGATCACGTCGAAGGGCAGTGCATCGCCCTCGGCCAGACGGGCGCGCAGCGCGGCGACGCCCGGATCGACCTCGGTGCCGAAGGCCGCGTCGATCAGCTCGATGGCGTCGTCGTTGCGTTCAAGCTGGCTCAGCACCTCGGCATGGGCCAGCACGCCCCGCCGCGTGGCCCGGAGCGGCCCCTCGGCCTCGCCCGAAAAGATGGTGTCGGCGCCTTCGAAATCGCCGACAGCGGCCAGCGCCAGCGCCTTGTGATACAGCCCGAAGGCCTTGATGCCCGACTGCGCCGAGGCCGCGTCGAAGGCCGCCAGCGCGTCGGTCATGCGGCCCTGCCCGAACTCGGCCCAGGCGCGGATCAGCCCGTCGACCAGCGGCGCGGTCTGCCGCCCGGCATCGAGATCGGCGATCACCCGGTCGAACTGGCCCTGCTTCATCTGATCGGCCATCAGCACCAGATTGGCCAGCTGGTCGGGATTGCCCAGCGTCTCGATCCGGCGGGCGATGGGCACCGCCTTCTCGACCTCGCCAAGTCCCACAAGCGCTGTCATGGCGTTTTCCAGCAGCCGCGGATTCGACGGATCGCTGACCAGCGCCTCGGTGTAATAGGCCGCCGCAGCACGGTAGTCGCTGAGGAAGCTCGCCTGGCGGGCGGCCAGATACGGACCGGACACCCCCAGATCGGCCCGGGCGGGGGCCGCCGTGTTCAGCGCGGCAAGCCCCAGAATGGCCAGGGCGGCAAGGCGCGGCAGCGATTTGGCCAAGAATGCACTCCTGTTCGTTTGGACGGCAGGGTAGAGCCGCGAACCGTCCAAGGCAATGGACCGGCGCCAGGGCGAGGCGCAAAGGCCCCTGCCGTCGCGCGGATGTGACAGTCGCGGCCCCCTGCGGGCGCCCGGCCCGAAAGACCGGCGGCGCAGAAGCCATCCGACCCCTGCGCCGCGCGTCGATGCCGGGGCCGCGTCGGGCCCCGGTAAAATTCTCACATGTTGGGGTAGTTCGGCCCGTCGCCGCCCTGCGGCGTGACCCAGGTGATGTTCTGGTTCGGGTCCTTGATGTCGCAGGTCTTGCAATGCACGCAGTTCTGGAAATTGATCACGAAGCGCGGGTCCTGCCCCTCGTCGACCACCTCGTAGACCCCGGCCGGGCAATAGCGCTGCGCGGGTTCGGCGAATTGCGGCAGGTTGACCTGCACCGGGATCGCGGGATCGGCCAGCCGCAGGTGGCAAGGCTGGCTTTCCTCGTGATTGGTGAAGGAGAAGGCCACGTTGGTCAGCCGGTCGAAGCTGATCTTGCCGTCGGGTTTCGGGTAGTCGATCTTCGGGAAATCGGCGGCCTTGCCGGTCGCCTCGGCAT
Source organism: Rhodovulum kholense (assembly GCF_003053725.1). GTDB lineage: Bacteria > Pseudomonadota > Alphaproteobacteria > Rhodobacterales > Rhodobacteraceae > Rhodovulum > Rhodovulum kholense. Next base: position 38,992 of record NZ_QAYC01000005.1, on the reverse strand, counting down.
CGGTCTTGTCGTGATGGATGGTGCCAAGCGGGTTCCAACCGGTCAGATGCGCGACCCACATGTCGAACCCGCCCAGCATCGTCGCGAGGAAGCCGCCATATCTCGACCAGAGCGGCTTGACGTTGCGCACCTTCTTCAGGTCCCTGGCGATGTCGCCCGCATGCAGCGCGTCGTCATAATCGGCAAGCACATCGCCCGCGCGCCCCGCCTTGATCGCGGCGACCGCGGCCTTGGCGGCCTCGATCCCCGACATCATGGCATTGTGGTTGCCCTTGATCCGCGGCACGTTCACCAGCCCGGCCGAACAGCCCAGCAGAACCCCGCCCGGGAAGGCCGCCTGCGGGATCGACTGATAGCCGCCCTCCGAGATCGCCCGCGCGCCATAGGCCACGCGCTTGCCGCCCTCCAGCAGCTCGGCCACCATCGGGTGATGCTTGAAGCGCTGGAATTCCATGTAGGGGAAAAGATGCGGGTTCCGGTAGTTCAGGTGCACCACGAAGCCGATGAAGATCTGGTTGTTCTCGGCGTGGTAGATGAAAGACCCGCCGCCGCCATTGCCGTTCAGCGGCCAGCCCATGGTATGGGTGACGGTGCCTTCCCTGTGCTTCTTGGGGTCGATTTCCCAGACCTCTTTCATGCCGAGCCCGTATTTCTGCGGGTCGCGGCCCTTCGAGAGGTCGTATTTCGCGATGATCTGCTTGGCGAGCGAACCGCGCACGCCCTCGGCGATGAAGACATACTTGCCGTGCAGTTCCATCCCCGGCTCGTAATTCGGCCCCGGCGTACCGTCGGCCTGCCGCCCGAATTCGCCCGCGACGACGCCCTTGACCGCGCCGTCCTCGCCCCAGACCAGTTCCGAACAGGCCATGCCGGGGAAGATCTCGACCCCCAGCGCCTCGGCCTGTTCGGCCAGCCAGCGGCAGACATTGCCCATCGAGACGATGTACTTGCCGTGGTTCGACATCAAGGGCGGCATCAGCCAGTTGGGAAAGCGCAGGCTGCCGCTTTTGCCGAGAAAGACGAAATTGTCCTCCTTGACCGGCACCGAGACCGGCGCGCCGCGCTCCTTCCAGTCGGGAAACAGCGCCTTCAGCCCGATCGGGTCGAGCACCGCGCCCGACAGGATATGCGCGCCGACCTCCGACCCCTTCTCGAGCACGACGACCGACAGATCGGGATCGAGTTCCTTCAGGCGGATCGCCGCCGAAAGCCCCGAGGGCCCGGCTCCCACGATCACCACGTCGTATTCCATCGATTCCCGTTCGATCTCGGCCATGCGATTACCCTTCTCGGCCGGCGCACCGGCCGCCCTGGCTGAATGCAGTCCGCAAACCGTTAACTCAGCCGGGCCGTCAATTCAATTGTTCGGCAACATCATTTCGCGGCGGCGCGGCACAAGAAAATGAATAGTCGCCCCGGCGCCCCCATTGAGGCCTCCATCGGCGGCCCGATGCCTGCGCAGGGCTCTGCGCAACCGCAGATCTTTCGCCTATTGCAATTGCTCCCGCACTCCGGTCAGGGTAGACCGACCTACTCGTGAAAGCGGACCCGCGGGGTCTGCATTCCGTTCCGTGAACTGTCCGAAGAGTCCTATGGAAAAGATACCCATGACCCGCGCGGGCTACACCGCGCTCGACGAAGAACTCAAGGCGCTGAAAAGCGTCGAGCGTCCCGCCGTGATCCGGGCCATCGCCGAAGCACGCGAGCATGGCGACCTGTCGGAGAACGCCGAATACCACGCCGCGCGCGAAAAGCAGAGCTTCATCGAGGGCCGCATCAAGGAGCTCGAGGGCCTGCTGTCGCGGGCCGATGTGATCGACCCGGCCAAGCTGTCGGGCGCGATCAAGTTCGGCGCGACTGTGACGCTGGTCGACGAGGATACCGACGAAGAGAAGACCTACCAGATCGTCGGCGAGGCCGAGGCCGATATCGAGCGGGGCCTGCTGAACATCAAGTCGCCTCTGGCCCGCGCGCTGATCGGCAAGGAGGAAGGCGACAGCGTCGAGGTGCGCACGCCGGGCGGCGAGCGCAGCTACGAAGTTCTGAGCATCCGCTACATCTGACATCACCGGACGGGACCGCTGGCATGGCGGAAAGGGACAAGGACAAGCCGTTCGATCTGGCCGCCTTCGCGGGACACCGCCGCGAGGGCGGCCTGTCGCGGATCGAGATCGCCGCCGGCGTGCTGAGCGTCACCTGGCTGGGGCTTTCGGGCGCGCTGCTGGCCAGTGCGGACGGGGTTCCCGGCACCGGGGGTGGCGCGCTTGGCACGGCGGTCACGGTGCTGGCGCTGACGCTGCCGGTCGGGCTGATCTGGGTGGTGGCGCAGGGCGCGCGCTCGGCACGGGTGCTGCGCCAGGAATCGGCGCGGCTGCAGGCGACGGTCGACTCGCTTCGCCAGGCCTATCTGGCGCAACAGCAGGGCGCGGGCATGGATGTCCGCCCCTCGATGGAAAAACGGATCGACGATCTGGCCCGCGCCCAGCGCGAAACCCAGGACGCGATCGCGACCTTCGCAACCCGGCGCGACCGGGCCGTCGAGATCGCCGAGGTCCAGGTGCCGCAGAGCCTGTCGACCAAGGCCCTGCCCCGCGCGTCCGCCCCCCGCACAGCTCCCCCCGCCCCTCCGTCGAAGACGCCGCCCGACGATCAGCCGCGGCTGGCCCTCGGCACGGTACCCGAGGATTCGGTCCGCCCGCTGAGCACCGAGGAATTCGTCCGGGCGCTGAACTTCCCCGAGGACACCTCGGACCGCGCCGGGTTCCGCGCGCTGCGCCGGGCGCTCGAGGATCGCACCGCGTCCAAGCTGGTGCGCTCGGCCCAGGACATCCTGACCCTTCTCAGCGAAGAGGGGATCTACATGGACGATCTGCATCCCGACCGGGCGCGTCCCGAGATCTGGCGCCGATTCGCGCAGGGCGAGCGCGGGCTGCCGGTCTCGGCGCTGGGCGGCGTGCGCGACCGGTCCTGTCTGGCGCTGACCGCCGCGCGCATGAAGAAGGACCCGATCTTCCGCGACGTGGCGCACCATTTCCTGCGCCAGTTCGACCGGGTTCTGGTCGAATTCGAGGCCGCGGCCAGCGATCAGGAGCTCAACGACCTGGCCGAAACCCGCACCGCGCGCGCCTTCATGCTGCTGGGCCGGGTCACCGGCATGTTCGGCTGAGGGACGCCTTCGCCCCGGCGCGCAAGGCCTCGGGGGCGCTCGCCCCGAGAATCCAGGCCTCTTCCGCCAGATCGGCGCCGGCCGGCACGTCCAGCAGCGCCTCGAGCGTGCCCACGCTGCTGGCCGCCAGCACCGCCTCGGCCATCAGTCGCATCTGCAGCTCGTCGAGGATCTGTCCGGGCCGGGCCGCCAGCGCCTCGGCCACCTCCGGGCCGATCATCGCGGGATAGATCTCGGCGAGGGTCAGGGGCGCCTCCGTCGCTCCGGTCGGCTCGAACGGCCAGACCGCCAGATCGGCCCCGAACCGCCCGGCCAGCCGGTGCAGCATGGGCAGCCCGACCAGCACCTGCGAACCGACCGCCCCCGCACCGTAAAGCTGCCAGACGCTCTTGACGGCCCGCCCCGGCCCGCCACGATCACGCAGCAGCCGCTCGACCCGGCGATGCGGTGCGAAGACGATGTCAGCCGGACGCGTGGTCGTGAGATCCGTCAGCCGCGTGCCGAGGGCCGCCGGACAGCCCCAGAAGGGGCCACCTCCGGGCAGGGCGGCATTGATCGCATCGGCCAGCTCGAAACGGCTGTTGCAGTTGTCCGGACGGTCCTCCAGCCGGTCCGCGACCCAGGCCCAGACCGCGCGGGCCGAAGCGGTGCCGGTCAGCGCCGGGGCAAAGCCCGCCGGATAGCCGAAGGCGAAATCGGCCCCCAGAAGCGCCCGGCGCCCCGCGTGGAGCTCGCCGTCCAGAAGGTCGGCCAGCGCCGCCTCGGCGGTGGCGCGGGTGCGGAAATAGGCCGTGGCGGTCGTCGAGCCTCGGCGCGCGACCGCGATCCAGATCGCATCGGCCGAGGGACGGGCCGGCGAGGGGCCGGACCGGGCCGACCAGTCGGCCATGATGACCGTATCCAAAACGCTCATGCCAGTGCCGCCTCGGCCGTCGCCAGATCCTCGGGCGTGTTGACGTTGAAGAACGGGTCGGGGCCGGGCACGGTCGCGAAATCGGCCAGGGCCGCGCCGCGCGCCGCACCGAAGACGCCAAGCTTGCGCAGCCCGCCCGCGACCTCGGCGGCAAGCTCGTCGCGAAGCCCCACGGGCCAGAGCGATGCGGTCGGATGGCGCCGCCCGCCGCTGGCCGCCATCGCAAGCCCAGTGCCCGCGGTCTCGGCCGCCAGCAGCAGGCGCGGCACCAGATCGCAGGGCAGGAACGGCGTGTCGATGGCCGCGGTCACCAGCCAGTCGGCCCCATGCGCCGCGGCCCAGTCGAGCCCGGCCAGCACCCCCGCAAGCGGCCCCAGATCGCCCGGCGGCGGATCGGGCAGCACCGCCGCGCCCGGGCCCAGCCCGGCCGTCCGGTAGGCCCCGGCCGGGCCGTTTGCGCTGAGCGCCAGCCGTTCGACCTGAGGCTCCAGCCGCTCGGCCACCCGCGCCAACAGCGTCTGCCCGCCAAGTTCGACCAGCGCCTTGTCGCGGCCCCCGAGCCGCCGCCCCTGCCCGCCCGCGAGGATCGTTCCGAAGATCCGCATGCCGCCTCCGGTTTTGCGATTGCATCCGGTTCCGGCGGGCCTTACGCCCATCGGACCTGCCGCAAACCTAGCCCCCCGCCATGCCAGCCTCCACCCGGAAATCCGCCTATCTGACCGGCCTGCGCCAGGGCGCGCCGTTCCTTCTGATCCTGGTGCCCTTCGCGCTTCTCTTCGGGGTGGTGGCAACCGAGGCCGGGTTCTCGCTGCTTGAGGTGATGGGCTTCTCGATGGTGGTGCTGGCGGGGGCCGCGCAATTCTCGGCGGTGCAGCTGATGGCCGAGAACGCGCATACGCTGGTGGTGATCGCCACGGCGCTGGCGGTCAACATGCGGATGGCGATGTATTCGGCCTCGCTGACGCCCTATCTGGGCGCGGCCCCGCTCTGGCAGCGGGCGCTGGTGGCCTACGGGCTTTTCGACCAGACCTATGCGGTCGCGCATGCCCGCTTCGAGGCGCGCCCCGAGATGACCGTGCCCGAGCGGATCGCCTTCTTCGCAGGCGCGGTCACGCCGATGCTGCCCGCCTGGTACGGCATGACCCTGGTCGGCGCGGTCGCGGGCCGCAGCATACCGCCGGAATTTGCGCTCGACTTCGCGCTGCCCATCACCTTTCTGGCGATGGTCGCGCCCGCGCTTCGGACCCCGGCCCATGTCGCGGCGGCCGGCACTTCGGTCGCGCTGGCGCTGGTCTTTGCCGGGCTGCCCTTCAATCTGGGGCTTATGATCGCGGCGGTCGCGGCGATGGTCGTGGGCGCCGAGATCGAGCGCCGGATGGGAGCGCGCTAGATGAGCTGGAGCACGGCAGGGATCTGGGCAATCATCGTCACGCTCGGGATCGGCACCTTCCTGATGCGGTTTTCCTTCCTCGGCGCAATGGGCGGGCGGCGGCTGCCCGACTGGCTGCAGCGGCACCTGCGCTATACGCCGGTGGCGGTGCTGCCCGCGCTGGTCGCGCCCGCCGTGGTCTGGCCGCCCGCAACCGGCGGCGACCCCGACCCGGCCCGGCTGGCCGCGGCCATTGTCACCGTGGCCGTCGGCTGGTGGCGCAAATCGGTGCTGGCCGCCATCGGCGCGGGCGCAGTCACGCTTTACACGCTTTTGTTCTTGCTGGGCTGAGGCGGCGGGCCTGCCGCCGCCCCTTTCCGGAGGCCAGGCCTACTGGCCCTCGACGATGCCCTGGACCAGTTCGTTGAACCGGGCGCGCTGCTGTTCGCGCAGCAGGTCCTCGTGTTCATCAGGATCGTCGTCGTAATATTCCCGGGTGGTGACGCCCTGCAGCTTGCCAAAGGCCGACATCACCGCTTTCGGACGGACGCTGCGGGGGATGCTCTCGAAGCCCGGAAGCTGGTGCAGCACATCGCTGGTCGACCGGGCGCACATCGCCTTCGGCACCGCGCCATAGCCCTCGACCAGCCGCAGCGCGCGCTCGGCCACCTCGGGCGAGACCTGCACCGTCTGGGCGACGACGTGATAGGTCACGCGGGCATGGTAGTCGATGTAGAAGTCCAGCATTTTCGGGGTGATGCCGTAGATCACGTCGTTGCGTTCGGGGGCGGCACGGTGCCACCAGCTTCCGGCCGGATCGAAGATCACCCGTTCGCTGCCATTGATCATCAGCGCCGAATGCGCGCCCGAACCCGAGCGGTTGTTGATCATGGTGTAAAGCGTGATCGAGGGCGGCGCGGCGTCCCGGTACTTCGCCCTGGCGACGGCTTCGTCGGGGGCCCAGACGGATTCGGCGCCGCAGCCCAGCAGGAACAGCGGCAGAAGGCAGGCAATCAGGAAACGGAACATTTGGCAGACCGGAAATGGGCGGCGGCGGGCCGGAACGGCCGGACGGCGCGGCAGGAGGACGGAAAGAGGGCGGGGGCATGCGCGCGGCGCGGCGGCACGGACAGGCGCATCGCGCCGGTGCGGAAAGCTGCCATGCCTGCGGTATCCCCTGCCTGTTCGCTGGCGGTACCCTAGTCGAAGCCCCGGGGGCTGTCACCTCGCCAGCGCCCGCGATGCCGCGATGCAGCGCGGGGCGTGGCATTCCGCCCACGCTTGCGCATCCCGGCGCGGGGTCAGGCTGCGCCGACCCTGCGAAACAGCCAGGCGCCGTCCGACCGGCGGCGCCGGGTCGCGCGACCGGTGAGGTACAGGTGGTTCAGATGGCCGACCGCCTCGGCCAGCGCCAGCCCGTATTCGCCCGAACCGATCTCGCGGCGGTACAGCACCGGAAAGCAGTCGCAGGCGGTGCGTTCCTCGCCCAGCGCCTCGATCAGCCGGTTTAGCGCGCTGTGATGGTTCTCGATCAGCTGCACCAGCCGGGTCGGCAGGCCGGTGAAGGGCAGCTTGTGACCCGGCAGGACCAGATGATCCTCGCGCGCATGGGTGGCGAAACGGGTGCAGCTTTCCAGCCAGCCCGCGACCGGATCGTTCAGCGGCTCGGTCGCATAGACCCCGAGATTGGGCGAGATCGAGGGCAGCAGCTGGTCGCCCCCGATCACCAGCGCGTCGTCGCGGCTCCAGAGCGTGACGTGATCGGGCGCGTGCCCGTCGCCCAGCCGCACATCCCAGTCGCGCCCGCCCGTGGCGATCCGGTCGCCCTCGGCCAGCGCGCGGAACCCCAGCGGCATCGGAGCCACCACATCGGCGAAGTTGAACGGCCGTTCGGCTGCGCGCTCGGCCAGAAGCGCTGCGTCCATCCCGGCCCCGCGGTAGAAATCGAGCGTCTCGGGCCGGGGCAGCGGCTGTTCGTCAAGCGTCAGCATCCGCGCGAACAGCCAGGCGGTGCGGCTGGTCCAGAGTTCGGCGCCATGGGTGGACTGGAACCAGCCCGCCAGCCCCACATGGTCAGGGTGGTGATGGGTCAGGATCACCCGGCGGACCGGGCGCCCGCCGAGCGGCCCGGCCAGAAGCGCCTGCCAGATCTCGCGGCTTTTCCCGGTGGCAAGGCCGGTATCGACCAGCGTCCATCCCGGGCCATCGTCCAGCGCGAAGACGTTGACATGCTTGAGCGGCGGCGGCAGCGGCAGGCGCAGCCACAGCACACCCTCGGCGATCTCGACCGCCTCGCCCTCGGCGGGCGGAACTTCGAAAGGGGTGCGGATCGGGGCCAGGCTACCGTCCATCATGCGCCGAGATCGGCGTCGGACAGGGCGTACAGATCGTCCGCCCCGGCCCGCGCCGCCGCCAGCGCCGAGACATGTTCGGGCAGGAGCCGCCGGATGAAGACGCGGGCCAGCGCGCTGCGCGGCCCCGAGCCCCCCTCGGCCAGCGCCGCCGCCAGGTGCAGCTGCGCGCCCAGCACCCGCGCCCAAGCGCGCAGGAACGGCACCGCCCCGGCAAAGCGGTCGGTCATCTCGCGGGTCAGCATCCATTCGGTGGCGTCGCGCAGCGCCTCGGCCGCGGTCCAGACCTCGACCGCGAGATCGGGAAAGGCGCCGCGCGCCGCCTCGGCGGTCTGTTCGACCTCTTCGAGAAGCCGCCAGGCGACATCGCCGCCATCGGCCAGCTTGCGCCCCACCAGATCCATCGCCTGGATGCCGTTGGTGCCCTCGTAGATCGCGGTCACCCGCACGTCGCGCAGGTATTGCGCGGCGCCGGTCTCCTCGATGAAGCCCATGCCGCCATGGACCTGCACGCCCTGCTGGGCGACCTCCATGCCGACCTCGGTGCCCCAGGCCTTGGCGATCGGGGTCAGGAAGGCCGCGCGCGCCGTCCAGTCGGCCTCGCCCGTCGCGGTGCCCATGTCGGCCGCGACCGCGCAGGACAGCGCGATGGCGCGCGCAGCAAAGATCTCGGCCTTCATCCCGGCCAGCATCCGCCGCACATCGGCATGGCCGACGATACCGCCATCGCCCAAGGGCGTCGGGCCCTGCCGCCGCTCGGCCGCATAGGCCAGCGCCTGCTGGAACGCGGCCTCGGCCACGCCCACGCCCTGCACGCCGACGCCAAGGCGCGCGTTGTTCATCATCGTGAACATCGCCGCCATCCCCTTGTTGGGCTCGCCCACCATCCAGCCGGTCGCGCCGTCGAAATCCATCACCGCGGTCGGGCTGCCATGCAGCCCCAGCTTGTGCTCGAGGCTGACCACCTTGACGCGGTTCGCCACACCCGGCCGGCCTTCGGCATCGGGCAGGTTGCGCGGCACCAGGAAAAGGCTGATGCCCCGGGTGCCGGCGGGCGCATCGGGCAGACGCGCCAGCACCAGATGCACGACGTTCTCCATGAAATCGGCATCGCCCCAGGTGATGTAGATCTTCTGGCCGGTCACCGCATAGGTGCCGTCATCGTTGGGCACCGCCCGGGTCTTCAAGGCACCCACATCCGACCCCGCTTGCGGCTCGGTCAGGTTCATCGTGCCCGACCAGTCGCCCGCGATCAGCTTCGGAAGGTAAAGCGCCCGGATCTCGTCGCTGGCATGATGGCTGAGCGCCTCGATCTGGCCCTGGGTCAGCAACGGGTTCAGCTGCAGCGACAGGCAGGCGCCGCTCATCATGTCGTTGACGGCAGTCGACAACGTCGTGGGCAGGCCCATCCCGCCATGCTCGGCGGGCGCCGACAGCGCCACCCAGCCCCCCTCGGCAATGGCGCGATAGCCTTCGGCATAGCCCGGCGAGGTGCGCACCACGCCGTTTTCCAGCCGCGCCGGATGCAGGTCGCCCGGCCGTTGCAGCGGCGCCAGCACCTCGTCGCAAAGCCGCCCCGCGCCGTCGAGGATCGCCCCGGTTACATCGGGCGTGGCCTCGGAAAAACGGTCGGTCGCCACGACGTCGCCCAGTCTGACCACATGGTCGAGAATGAACTGGAATTCCGCCACAGGAGCACGATATGCCATGCAAGCCTCCATTGCCGCCGCTTGTCGGGGTCGTCCGGCAGATTTATCTGACCGCTCGTTTCGCGGGCAGAAGGTAACGGAACGCCCCGCCCCATCAAGCGCAAACGCAACGTAAGGGAACGTCCCATGAGCGCCGAATCGCTGACACCCGATGCCGACGGGCTGGCCCGCGCCGCCGCATTGCTGGCCGCAGGCAAGCTGGTGGCGCTGCCCACCGAGACGGTCTACGGGCTGGGCGCGGATGCCCGCGACGACCGCGCGGTGGCGCGGATCTTCGAGGCCAAGGGGCGGCCGCGCTTCAACCCGCTGATCGTGCATCTGCCCGATCTTGCCTCGGCCGAACGGCTGGCCAGTTTCCCGGACCCGGCGCTGCGGCTGGCCGAGGCGTTCTGGCCCGGCGCGCTGACGCTTGTGCTGCCGCTTCTGCCCGGGGCCGGGCTGTCGCCGCTGGTCAGCGCGGGCCTGCCCACCGTGGCGCTGCGCGTGCCCGATCATCCGGTCGCGCAGGGCGTGCTGGCGGCCTTCGGCGGGCCGGTCGCGGCGCCCTCGGCCAATCCCTCGGGCGCGGTCAGCCCGACCCGGCCCGAGCATGTGATCGAGGGGCTCGGGTCGCGGATCGCGGCCGTCGTCGATGGCGGCGCCTGCCCGGTGGGGGTGGAATCGACCATCCTCGGCTTCGACGCGGGCGGCGGGCCGGTTCTTCTGCGGCCGGGCGGGCTGCCCGCCGAGGCACTGGAAGACTGCCTTGGCATGGCGATCGCCGCGCGGGCCGAAGGGGCCGCGATCACCGCGCCGGGTCAGTTGGGGTCGCATTACGCGCCCGGAGCGCGGGTCGTGCTGGAGGCCGAGGCGCCGCCGCCGGGGGCGCTTTGGCTGGGCTTCGGGCCGGGCTGTGCGGGGGCCGCGCTGAACCTGTCGGCCTCGGGCGATCTGGTCGAGGCGGCGGCCGCGCTGTTCCATGCGCTGCGCCAGCTCGACGCGCAGGCCGCGCCCGGACAAGTCATCGCCGTGGCGCCGGTCCCCGACCACGGGCTCGGACGGGCGATCAATGACCGGCTGCGCCGCGCGGCCGCACCCCGGCCCTGACCCGGACCAGTCTGGCGGCGGGTATTTTTCAGGCGCGCCCGGCGGCGGGTCGTTTTCAGGCGCGCCCGGCGGCGGGCGACAAAAGCAACGGATCGATGCCCATCAGCCGCATGGCGCGTTCCCATTTGCTGCCATCGGCCCCGTCGAAGACCAGCGCCGGGTCGGCATCGCAGGTCAGCCAGCCGTTCTGCAGGATCTCGTCCTCGAGCTGCCCCGGCCCCCAGCCCGCATAGCCCAGCGCCAGAAGCGAGCTGGACGGGCCGCCGCCCTGGGCGATGTCCTCGAGGATATCGAGCGTCGCGGTCATCCCGAACCGGGCATCGACCCGAAGCGTGTTGTCGCGGTCGGTGCGATACTCGCCCGAATGCAGCACGAAGCCCCGGGAATGTTCGACCGGCCCCCCGAAATGCACCCGGATGTCACGCGCGCCGGGGCTGCGGGTGATGTCGAGCTGGTCGAGAAGGTCGGAAAACGAAATCTCGCTGAGCGGCTTGTTGACGATCAGACCCATCGCGCCCTCGTCGGAATGGGCGCACAGATAGACCACGCTTCTTTCGAAACGGGGATCGCCCATGCCGGGCATCGCGATCAGAAGCTTGCCTCCAAGCTGCATTCTGCCCTGTCCTGTCGCCTGCTGGGTTCAAGCATGTGCCCGAGCCGGGCAGGACGCAAGGGCACGGTTCCGTAATTGTGGCGTTCTCTCGCCGCTTTGTGATTCCGCGCGGCCGTCCGAGCGCCTATCTTGGGCGCCATGGCAAGAAATCTGTTCGTTCCGATCACCGCCGCCCTGATCCTTGCGGCCCAGGCCCTGACCTCCCCCGCCCCGGCAGAGACCGCCCTGCCCCCGGACAGCGTGGTCAGCGGCGAGATCCTGCCCGGCTGGCAGACCGAGCGCGGCACCTACATGGCAGCGCTGCATCTGACCCTCGCGCCGGGCTGGAAGACCTACTGGCGCGCGCCGGGCGATGCGGGTATCCCGCCCCGGTTCGACTGGCACGGGTCGAAGAATGTCGCGGCGGTGCGCCTGCACTGGCCGCGGCCCACCGTGTTCTCGTCGAACGGGATGCGCACCATAGGCTATGTCGACGATCTGGTCCTGCCGATCGAGCTGACCGCCCGCGAGCCCGGGCGCCCGATGGAGATCCGGGCGCGGATCGACCTGGGGGTCTGTCACGACATCTGCATGCCGATGGAACTGAGGCTGGATGAACGGCTTCCGGGCGAAAGCCGCGCCGCGCCGATCCGGGCCGCGCTGGAGGCCCAGCCGCTGGATGCGCGCGCGGCCCGCGTCGGACAGGTGGCCTGCGAGGTCGAGCCGATCTCGGACGGGCTGCGGCTGACCGCGCGGATCGAGGTGCCGCCGCTGGGCGGCGACGAAACCGCGGTCTTCGAACTGCCCGACCCCTCGATCTGGGTGGCCGAGACCGACATGGACCGCGAGGGCGGGATGCTGGTCGCGCGCTCGGACATCGTGCCCGCGGACGGGACGCCCTTCGCGCTCGACCGCTCGTCGGTGCGGATCACCCTTCTGGGTCAGGACCGCGCGGTCGACATTCGGGGCTGCGGCGGAGCGCGCTAGGCGCCCTCAGGAGCGGCGGCGCTCGAACAGTGCAGCGGCGATGGCCAGCGCCAGGATCAGGGCGCTCCCCCCGAGGAAGAGCAGAAACGCCGCAAGCGGCGCCGGAAGGGCGGCCAGCGGCGGCATCAGCACCAACCAGATCCCCGGCAACCCGCCCCCCAGCAGTTCGGGCAAAAGCGTCCCCGAGAATACCCCCGCCACCCCGAACGCGGCCCGCGCCGGGACCGGCATCGCCCGCCGCCCGCGCCCCCGCAGCGCCCGGCGCAGGGCGCCGAGCTGCCGCCCCAGATCCTGCTGCATCGCCAGCAGGGACGGCACGACCAGCAGCACCAGCCCGACCCCGAAGCCGAGCCCGTAGACCAGCGTGATGACCGTGGGCTTGAGGAATTGCGCCTGCTGCGAGGTTTCGAACAGCAGCGGCGCGAGCCCCAGAACCGTCGTCAGCGTGGTCAGCAACACCGGCCGCAGCCGGTCGGCGGTCGCATCGACGATGGCGGGCACCAGCCCGCGCCGGTCGGCATATTCGTCAACCGTGCTGACCAGCACGATGGAATCGTTGATGATGATGCCGGTCATGCCGATCAGCCCGACCACGGTGAACATCGACAGCGGCACGTCCCATTGCGCATGGCCCCAGATCGCGCCGACCAGCCCGAAGGGGATGATCGCCATCACCACGACCGGCCGGGTCCAGCTGGAGAAGATCCAGGCGAGCACCAGATAGATCCCGACCAGGCACAGCCCGAAGCCCAGCCGCGCATCGGCAAGAAAGTCCTTTTCCTGTTCCGACAGCCCGCCCAGCCGCCAGGACACGCCCAGATCGCGCTCGATCCCCGGAAGGATCGTCCCTTTCAGCTCGGCCGAGATCTCGGCAGCACGCGCCGGGTCGTCCTCGGACAGATCGCCGGTGACCGTGACCACCCGCAGCCCGTTTTCGCGCCGGACCGAGGAAAAGCCGGTGCGGCGTTCGACCGTGACCAGATCGGCCAGCGGCAGATAGACGCCCTCGGGGCTGCGCACCTGCATCCGGTCGAGAAAATCGGCGGTCAGTTCGGCCTCGGGCAGCTCGACCCGGATCGTGGCCGAGCGCGGACCCTCGGGATAGGTCGCGGCCTCGATCCCGTTGATGCGGTGGCGCAGCACCCGGCCCAGATCCTCGATGGTGAAGCCCAGCGCCGCGCCTTGCGGGGTCAGCTCAAGCACCGCCTCTTCCTTGTCATAAGCGAGGCTGTCCTCCAGCGCCGAGACCTCGCCAAAGCGCGCAAGCTCGGTCTTCAGCCGCTCGGCCGCGGCCTTCAGCACCCGCGCCTCGGCACCGAAGAACTGGACATCGAGCGCGTCGCCCCCCGGCCCGGCCCGCCAGCTGCGAAAGCTGAGGGTTTCGACCTTGGGATGGGGGCGCACCTCGTCCTGCAGCGCGCGCACCAAGTCGAAGGAGGAATAGGGCCGGGCATCGGCGTCGATCAGTTCCAGCGAGATCGCCCCCAGAAGGTCCGCATCCTTGATCTCGGCCCCGGCCAGCCCGCGCCCGGCATTGCCGCCCATCTCGGCCAACGCATAGGTCACGGGGTTGATGCCATGTTCCGCCGCATAGCGGGCGCCGACCGCCTCGGCCGCGCGCTGCAGTTCGGCCATCATCGCGGCGGTATCGGCCCGGTCCGCGCCGGAGAGCATCATGAAGTTGCCGGTGACCGACCGCTCTTCGGGGGCATTGAAGAAGCGCCAGGGCACGTCGCCCCGGATCACCGCCGCCACTTGCAGTGCCAGCAGCAGCAGGCAGCCCGCCATCACCGGATAGCGGCCCCGGATCACCAACCGCATCAGCCGCCGGAACGGGCCTTCGCGGAACCGCCGGAAACCCCGGTTGAACTGGCGCGACGGCCAGTCGTACCAATGCTCTTTCGCCGAATGGGCCAGCGCATGGACCATGTGATTGGGCAGGATCAGGAAGCATTCCAGCAGCGAGGCGGTCAGCACCGCGATCACGGTGAAGGGAATGTCGGCGATCATGTGCCCCATGCGCCCGCCGATCACCACCAGCGCATAGAAGGCGACGATGGTGGTCAGCGTCGCCGAAAAGACCGGCGCGGCCATCCGGCGGGCGGCATTCTCGGCGGCCAGCACCGGCGGCTCGCCCAGATGGCGGGCGCGGAAATCGGCATGTTCGCCCACCACGATGGCATCGTCGACCACGATCCCGAGGGTGATGATCAGCGCGAAAAGCGAGATCATGTTGATCGTCAGCCCGGCCGCGAACATCAGCGCGGCGGTGGCCAGCATCGCGACCGGAATGCCCGCCGCCACCCAGAAGGCGGTGCGCGCGTTCAGGAAGAGAAACAGCAGCCCCAGCACCAGCCCGAGCCCCATCAGCCCGTTGCCAAGCAGGATGTCGAGCCGTCCCGCGATGTAGTCGGCCTGGGTCTGGATCAGATCGATATGCACGCCCGCTGGCAGCGAGGGCGTCATCCCGGCCACGACGGCGCGGACCTTGGCCTCCATCTCGATGGCGTCGCCCCGGTCGGACCGGTCGATCCGCAGCGAAATCGCCGGGTCGGGACCGACGAAATAGGCGCGCTCGCGGTCGGCGCCCTCGACCCGGATCTCGGCCAGATCGCCCACGGTCAGCTTGGACCCGTCCGGGTAGGACCGCAGCACGATGGCGGCGATGCTGGCCGCGCTGCGCTTTTCGACCCCGGTCCGGACCCTAGTATTGCCGCCCGAGACATCGCCCGCGGGCGCGGTCTCGGCCTCGGCGGCCAGCACGGCCGCGATCTCGGCCATGGTGATGTCGTGGCGCATCAACTCGATCGAGGGCACCTCGACCAGCGTCTCGGGCGCAGCGAGCCCACGGATCGTGGCGCGGGTGACGCCTGCGGCGAACAGCCGGTCGACCAGCTCGTCGGCAAGCCGCCCAAGTTGGCCCACCGCGACCGGGCCGGTGATCACCACATCGGTCACCCGGTCGCGCCAGGCGCCGCGCGTGACCTCGGGCTCTTCGGCCTCCTCGGGCAGGTCGGTTTCGGCATCGACCGCGGCCTGCACATCGTTGGTGGCGCGGGCCATGTCCCAGCCCGGTTCGAAATCGAGGGTGATGGTGGCCAAGCCCTCGACCGATTGCGAGGTGGTCTCTTCCACCCCCTCGACCGCGCGGAGTTCCGGTTCCAGCAGTTGCACGATCCCGGCATCGACCTCTTCGGGCCCCGCGCCCTCCCAGATCACCGAGACCGAGACCGTCTCGACGATCACGTCGGGAAAGAACTGCGCCCGCATCCGCGGCGCGGCAAAGAGCCCGGCCACGATCAGCAGCAGCAACAGCAGGTTAGCCGCCGTCCGGTGGCGGGTGAAATAGGACAGAAGCCCGCCCGCGGCGCTTGCGACCCGCCCCGGCACCCGCCTAGCCCCCCATCCGGGTTTCGAGCCGTTCGACCAGTTGCGCGGGCACGCGCGGCTGGTCGAGCTGGACGCGGATCCGGGCGCGCGCCTCTTGGGGCAGGGCCGGGCTGGTCTCGACGAAGGCGATCAGCGCGGCGCGGCGTTCGGGGCTGAGTTCGACCGTCGCCTCCGTCTTGTCCTCCGGTTCGGCGGCGGCGCCGGGACGCAGCGGCAGCACCCTGATCCCCGCCCCTAGAAGCGGCGAACGCTCGGCCACCGCCTCGCGGCCCGCAAGCCCGGGCGCGCGCAGGATCACCCGGTCGCCCTGACGGCGCAGAAGCGTGACCGGCACCGCCTCCAGCCGATCCTCGGCGTCCAGCACCAGAATCTCGTTCGACGCGTCCAGCGCGGTGGCTGGCAGGACCGCGACATCCTCCAGCGCGGGTTCTTCGATCCGGAGCGTCACGAAATCGCCCGGCCGGAAGCCCGGGGCGTCGTCGAGACGGGCATAGACCAGCCGACCCACCTGCCCCTCGGGCACCGCCCCGCTTTCGCGCGACAGCACCCCCCGCGCGGTCAGGTTCGACCCGTAGACATCGAGCGCGACCGTCACCGGCAGCGGCCGCAACGCGCCCTTGTCGTCCAGCAGCCGGCTGAACTCGGCGGTCGAGATCCGCACCCCGGCCTCGAGCGCCGAGACGTCGATCAGGTCGGCTACCCGTTCGTTGGCGGCGACCAGCCCGCCCTCGACCAGGCTGACGTCAATCAGCGTGCCGGAAAAGGCCGCGACAAGTTCGGTATCGGCCAGCGCCCGTTCGGCGTCGCCCAACGCGATCCGCGCGCGGGCAAGCGACGTGGTCGCGGTTTCAAGCCCGATCTCGGCCTGGGCCAGCGCCTGGCGCCGGGACACCACCGCCTGATCGGCGGCGGCGGCCGTCAACTCGGCCTCTTCGACAGCGGCATCGGTGCCGACGCCGCGCCCGCGCAGGTCCTTCTGGCGCCCCAGCGCCTTTTGCCGCAATTCGGCCTGCAGCTCGGTCGCGGCCAGCTCGTCATGGGCCAGATCGAGACGCCGCCTGGCGTCGCGCAGATCGGCCTCGGACTGGGTCAGGTCGGCCCGCGCCAGATCCCGGGCCGAGGTCGCGTCGGCCGGATCGACCCGCAACAGCACCTCGCCCGCCGCGACCCGCCCGCCCTCCTCGAAGGCGGAATGCAGATAGACCACGCGGCCGCTGGCCTCGGCCCGAAGCTCGAGGCTGCGGCGCGAGCGGATCTCGCCGAAGGCGGTCAGCTCGGGCGTCACGGTCTGCGGGCGAATCGGGGTCACGTTGACGGAAAAGACCCGCTCGGCGGCGGGCGGCGCCTTGGGCCGGTCGGCCCGGCGCGCGTCGATGGCAGACCGCAGCGTCGCCGCCGCATAGGCCAGAAGCCCAAGCGTCAGGGCCAGCAGGAACAGCCCCGTGAGGCTGCGGCGGAGGAAACGCATCGAACCGTCCTTTCCCGTCGCATCGGGTCGCAAGGCCGCCTGTCGCAGTGCCCGGCAGAGACGCCCGGGCGGCCGCGACGGGCCACACATTCATTACGGTGAATATACCTATTTCCGTCGGCGATGTTCGTCGAGTCGCGGAAAGATCTCGACGAAATTGCAGGGCGGGTGGCGATAGTCGAGCTGATGCACCAGAATGTCGTCCCAGGCATCCTTGCAGGCACCGGTGCTGCCCGGCAGCGCGAACAGGTAGGTGCCCTGCGCGACGCCCCCGGTGGCCCGGCTTTGCACCGCCGAGGTGCCGATCTTGCCGAAGGAGACGAGGGTGAAGAGCGTCGCAAAGGCCTCGATCTCTTTTTCATAGACATCGCGATGGGCCTCGACGGTGACGTCGCGCCCGGTCAGCCCGGTGCCCCCGGTCGAGATCACCACGTCAATCTCGGGATCGGCGCACCAGGCGCGCAGCTGGTCCGCGATCTCGGCGCGCTCGTCCCTCAGGATCTTGCGGTCGGCCAGGATATGACCCGCCGCCGCGATCCGGTCGGCCAGCGTCTGGCCAGAACGGTCCTCGGCCAGCCCGCGCGTGTCCGACACGGTCAGGACCGCGATCCTGACCGAGACGAACTCTCTGGTCCCGTCGATGCCCCCGTCGATACCTGCCATGCCTACCCCTTTTGCAGAACCGCCAGCCGCACCGCCAGCGCCGTGAAGATCGCCGCCGAAACGACGCCAAGCCCACGCTCGACCGCGCGCGAGCCGCTCAGGACCTGCCGCGCGCGCCCGGCGAAGACCCCGACCGCCCCGTTGACGATGAAGCCCCCCAGCGACAGCACCGCCCCCAGGATCAGGAATTGCGCCAGCACCGCGCCGCGCTCGGCCACCACGAATTGCGGCAGAAAGGCCAGCACGAAGAGGATCACCTTGGGATTGGTGAGGTTCACGGCCAGCGCCTCGCGGAAGGCCCGGCGGGGGGTGACGGCGGGCAGGCCCGGCGCCAGCGCCCCGTGCCGGAGCGCGCCCCAGGCCAGCCAGAGCAGATAGGCGACGCCCGCCCAGCGGATCGCCTCGAACGCGCCCGGGACCGCAGCCACCACCGCGCCGAGCCCGAGCCCGGCCAGCGTCACATGAACGAAACAGCCCAGCGCGATGCCGAGATCGGCCGCCAGCGCCGCGCGCGGGCCGCCGCGCAGCCCCTGCCCCAGACAGAACATCATGTCGGCGCCGGGCGTCAGGTTCAGCGCCAGCGCCGCCGGCACGAAGGCCGCCAGCGTCAGGGGATCGACCGGCCCGATCATCCGCCCCTCAGCCGCGCCTGCAGCATCAGCAGATCGTGCCAGGCATCGCGCTTGGCATGGGGATTGCGCAACAGATAGGCCGGATGGAACATCGGCAGCGCGGGCCGACCCAGCGCCTCGACCCAGTGGCCGCGCAGCCGGGTGATGCCCTTCCGCCCCAGAAGCGCGCCGCAGGAATGGTTGCCCATCAGGACCAGTATGTCGGGATCGGCCAGCTCGACATGGCGTTCGAGGAAGGGCAGCATCATCGCCACCTCCTGCGCCTCGGGGTCGCGATTCTGCGGAGGGCGCCAGGGCAGGACATTGGTGATGTAAAGCGCGCGCTCGGCCGCCGGGTCGGCGCGCCCCAACCCGATATGGAAAAACATCCGGTCGAGAAGCTGCCCGGCGCGGCCGACGAAGGGCTTGCCCTGCAGGTCCTCGTCCCGGCCCGGGGCCTCGCCAATCACCATCACGCGGGCCTTCGGATTGCCGTCGGAAAAGACGAGGTTCCGCGCGCCCTTCTTCAGATCGCACTGCTCGTAGGCGGCCATCGCCGCGGCGAGCCCTTCCAGATCCTGCGCCGCCGCCGCCGCCGCGCGCGCCAGCGCCACCGGATCGACCGCCGCGGGCCGGGCCGCTGGCGCGGCCGCGGCTGCCACGGGCCTGGGCGCCGGGGCGGGCCGGACTTCCTCATAGCGGTTCACCGGGCTCTCGCCGATGGCCTCGGTCGCGCCGAGTTCCACCTGCCAGGCCAGAAGCGCCAGAGCGTCCTGCGGGGTCAATGCGGGTTCCATGGCGCCTAGGCTATGCCGCCGCAGGGGGCTTCGGCAATGCCTCCCTTGCCCGCGCGCCCCCCCGTTTCTATAAGCGGGCCACTCAGGTCGGAGGCCCCATGGAATTTCGCGCGCGTCACCTGCTTGGCATCGAACATCTCAGCCCCTGGGATGTTCGCATCATCCTCGATCTGGCCGAAACCTATGTCGACCTCAGCCGCGGCGCGACCAAGCACGCCGATGTGCTGGCGGGGCTGACCCAGATCAACATGTTCTTCGAGGCCTCGACCCGGACCCAGTCGAGCTTCGAGATCGCGGGCAAGCGGCTTGGCGCCGATGTGATGAACATGGCGATGCAGGCCAGTTCGATCAAAAAGGGCGAGACGCTGATCGACACCGCCCTCACGCTGAACGCGATGCATCCCGATCTGCTGGTGGTGCGCCATCCGCATTCGGGCGCGGTCGACCTGCTGGCGCAGAAAGTCAATTGCGCGGTGCTGAACGCGGGCGACGGGCGGCACGAACACCCGACCCAGGCGCTGCTGGACGGGCTGACGATCCGCCGTGCCAAGGGCCGGCTGCAGCGGCTGACGGTCGCGATCTGCGGCGACATCGCCCATAGCCGGGTGGCGCGCTCGAACATCCTGCTGCTGGGCAAGATGGAAAACCGGGTGCGGCTGATCGGGCCGCCGACGCTGATCCCGTCCGGGGCCGCCGAGATGGGGGTCGAGGTCTATGACGACATGAAAGAGGGCCTCGACGGCGCCGATGTCGTGATGATGCTGCGGCTTCAGAAAGAGCGGATGGATGGCGGCTTCATCCCCTCGGAACGCGAATATTACCACCGCTTCGGGCTTGATGCCGAAAAGCTGGCCTATGCGAAGGACGACGCCATCGTGATGCATCCCGGACCGATGAACCGGGGCGTAGAGATCGACGGGACGCTGGCCGACGACATCAACCGGTCGGTCATCCAGGACCAGGTCGAGATGGGCGTCGCGGTCCGGATGGCCTGCATGGATCTGCTGGCGCGGAACCTGCGCGCGGCCCGCGCCGCCGGGGAGGGCACTTATGTTTGATCCGAAGGCCGAGACGCCGCTGGAAGAGGGCGAGACCGTGCGGCTGCGCTTTCAGGGCGACCGTGCCGCCTATGTCAAGGCGCATGTGGTGATCGCGGTCCTGGCCGGGATCGGCGCGACGGGGCTGCTGGCGCTGACCGGCAACCCCTACCCCTGGGCCGGGATCGTGGCCGCGCTGCTGGCCATCGGGCTGCGCGGCGCCTTCCTGATGGGCGACGAGCTGGGCGCAAGCTGGACCCTGACCGACCGCGCCCTTCTGGGTCCGGGCGGGCGGCGCGTGCGGTTGTCGAGCATCGCCAGGGTCCGGGTGATCGGCGCGGCGACCCAGGTGATCACGCTGAGCGGCGACAAGCATCTGATCAAGTTCCTCGCCGATCCGGCCGGGGTGAAGGCCCGGATCGACGCGGCAAGAACCGCCCCCGGAGGGGCCGAGGCATGAGAACCGTCTTTTCCAACGCCCGCCTGATCGACCCCGAGGCGGGCACCGACGCCCCCGGCTGGATGCTGACGGGCGGCGGCACGATCCTCGATCAGGGACACGACGCGCCGCCCGATTGCGACCGGGTGATCGACTGCAAGGGCGCCTGTCTTGCGCCGGGCATCGTCGATATCGGCGTGAAGATCTGCGAGCCGGGCGAGCGCCACAAGGAAAGCTTCCGCAGCGCGGGGCTTGCCGCAGCCGCGGGCGGCGTGACCACCATGGTCACCCGGCCCGATACTTTGCCCGCCATCGACACGCCCGAGGTGCTGGAATTCGTCACCCGCCGCGCGCGCGAGGCAAGCCCCGTGCGGATCAAGCCGATGGCCGCCCTGACCAAGGGCCGCGAGGGCCGCGAGATGGTCGAGATCGGCTTTCTGCTGGATGCGGGCGCCGTGGCCTTCACCGATGGCGACCATGTAGTCACCGACACCAAGGTGCTGAGCCGGGCGATGACCTATGCCCGGTCGCTGGGCGCGCTGGTGATGGCGCATCCGCAGGACCCGGGGCTGTCGGGCGGCGCCGCCGCGACCTCGGGCAAGTTCGCCTCGCTGCGCGGGCTGCCCTCGGTGCCGGCGCTCGCCGAACGGATGGGGTTCGACCGCGACATGGGCCTCGTCGAGCTGACCGGCGTGCGCTACCACGCCGACCAGATCACCACCGCCCGCGCCCTGCCCGCGCTGGAGCGCGCCAAGGCCAATGGCCGCGACGTGACCGCGGGCGTCTCGATCCATCACCTGACGCTGAACGAGTTCGACGTCGGCGATTACCGCACCTTCTTCAAGGTCAAGCCGCCGCTTCGGGCCGAGACCGACCGCGTGGCGCTGGTCGAGGCCGTGGCCTCGGGACTGATCGACGTGATCTCGTCGATGCACACGCCACAGGACGAGGAATCGAAGCGCCTGCCCTATGAAGAGGCCGCCTCGGGCGCGGTCGGGCTGGAAACCATCCTGCCGGCCGCGATGCGGCTGGTGCATGCGGGCGCGATCTCCCTGCCCCAGCTCTGGCGCGCGCTGGCGCTGAACCCGTCGCGGCGGCTTGGCCTCTCGACCGGACGGCTCGCCAAGGGCGCCCCGGCCGATCTGGTGCTGTTCGATCCCGACGCGCCCTTCGTGCTGGACCGCTTCGCGCTGAAATCGAAATCGAAGAACACGCCCTTCGACGGCGCCCGGATGCAGGGCCGTGTGCTGGGCACCTGGGTCGCAGGGACCCGCGTCTACGACGGAGACTGACCCGATGCCGATGCTCGACACTTCCGTTCTTCTGCTGGCGCTGTTCGGGGTCGGCGGCTACCTGCTGGGGGCGGTGCCCTTCGGCCTCGTCATGGCCCGGCTTTTCGGGCTGGGCGATCTGCGCAAGATCGGATCGGGCAATATCGGCGCGACCAACGTGCTGAGGACCGGCAACAAGCTGGCCGCCTTCCTGACGCTGGTGCTGGATGCGGGCAAGGGCGGGATCGCGGTGCTGATCGCGCGGGCGCTGGCGGGCGAGGATGCGGCCCAGATCGCGGGCGGCGCGGCGTTTCTTGGCCACCTCTTCCCGGTCTATCTGGGCTTCAAGGGCGGCAAAGGGGTCGCGACCTTCCTCGGCACGCTGCTGGCGCTGGCCTGGCCGGTCGGGATCGCGGCCTGCGCCACCTGGGCCGCGGTCGCGGCGGCGCTGCGCTATTCCTCGCTCTCGGCGCTGGCCGCGGCAGCACTGGCGCCGATCTGGGCCATCGTGCTGAACCGGGCCGAGGTCGCTCTGCTGACGGCGGTGCTGGCGGTGCTGATCTTCATCCGCCATCACGCGAACATTCGCCGCCTTCTGGCCGGGACCGAACCGAGGATCGGCCGCAAGACCGGCTGAGGCCCGCGCCCGGGCGCAGGCCTCTCGGTGTCCGGACTTTGGGCTCAGACCTGTTCCAGCTCGATCAGCGTACCGTTGAAGTCCTTGGGATGCAGGAACAGCACGGGCTTGCCATGGGCGCCGATCTTCGGCTCGCCCGAGCCGAGGACCCGCGCGCCCTGCGCCTTCAGCCGGTCGCGCGCGGCCAGGATATCCTCGACCTCGTAGCAGATATGATGGATCCCGCCCGACGGGTTCTTGTCGAGGAAGCCCTGGATCGGGCTCGCCTCGCCCAGCGGGTACAGCAACTCGATCTTGGTGTTGGGCAGTTCGATGAAGACCACGGTCACGCCGTGATCGGGCTCGTTCTGCGGCGCGCCGACCTTGGCCCCCAGGGTATCGGCATATTGCGCCGAGGCGGCCTCGAGATCGGGCACGGCGATGGCGACATGATTGAGACGGCCGATCATCCTTTGTCCTCCTGATGATGTGCGGCCGGTTTATCCGCCCTGCTGCAGCGCGGCGCAAGCCCCTGCCGAACCGGCAAGCCCTTGGCGTGGCAGCGCCGCCGCCATGTCCGGCAGGGCCGAGTTGCACGCGAAGACGCCTTGGGCGGAGGCAAGGTCCGGCCTCGTTCCGGGGCCGAAGACCTTTAGCGGCACGGTTCTGTCTTGACCCCTCTCGCCGGGATGCTAGGGAAACCACAGGTTCGGGCCTGTAGCTCAATGGTCAGAGCAGGGCGCTCATAACGCCTTGGTTGGGGGTTCGAGTCCCTCCGGGCCTACCACCCCAAACTTATCCATCTGATTTTAAACGCGAAATCAGGAGCCCACCCCACAGCGAAACGGGCGTGGGCCACCTTGCCCTTTTACGACGGCGATTCCGGGCAGGGAATGCCGCCACTTCTCAGATGCCCCCGAGCCACGGCCCCCCGTCCCATAGCAGCAGGTTTCCTCCGCAAATGAAGGACCGCGCTATCCATGCGGCCCGTCCCCAAGCCGCCAAGCGGCACCCGAGCGCGAGGGCCGCCTGGCACCTCTCCAATTCCGACCTGCGATTCACTGCGGCCATTCTGTCAGCCTCCTGCCGATTGCGGCCGTTGAGCGCCCAAGCCTCCACCGCCTGCGGAACCACGAAAGCGGCCGTGCATTGCGGTTGCAGCACGCCCTGGAGCCGCCAAGGTCCGGAGGGCGGCCGAAACGGACACCGATCGCCTTGGAGAAACCAATGAAATACCTGATGCTGCTTCCCCCGGCCATCTTCTGCGCAATCGGTCTGATGATGGCGTTGCAGATGGTTCCCCCCAACTCAACGACCGCTTCCCGCACTGGCAGAACCTTGAGCAATGAAGCGGTGTGGTATGCTGTGAATGCGAATGTGGGGTGGAGTTTGGTTCTGTCAGGACTCGTATCCACAGCGGTCATCTGGCGCGTGTTTGCCCTCGACCTCAATCTCTCTGTAAAGTGTTTGGTCGCCACTGTAACGCTGGTCGGCTCCGCTATTCTGGCCGTGATCGTTGGGACCATGAGCTAAGGAACGGGGCTAAGGGCCCGGAGCGGGCCTGCGGCGGCGCAGCATGGCGCCGGAGCCCCTCGGGCCGCCCGCTCGGGCGCTCGCTGCCGATAGCCGACGTTGAGCGCCCTGCGCCTGCCGCCTCCTGAATCAAGAAAGTGGCCATTCATCGTGGGTTGCAGCGCGCCCTGAAGGGGCCAAGGTCCCGCCATCGATACCGTTACGTCATTCGCAAGCCAAATAGATTAAATGGACATATCACACTCTGACGTCCAGCGGATTGGTGATTGCAATGTGGATCATCTGGAAATCCGAGCTTTCAAATTCAATCCCAAGATCCAAGTTAATTTTGTCCTCGGGTATTGTCAGAATCGTCCCCTCGGCAGTTTCGACAAAATTCCGGAGATCAGCCGTTTCTCTTTCCCGCTGCGCTAGTAGCTCTGTCGTGTTGTATCCCGCGCCGGAGCCAGCAACCGCAATGGCGGCAGCGTTTTCATAATCCTCAATTCGAACCGAGCCTCCCGAATGGCGCACGATCAAATCGTTGCCATCCTTTTCAAAACTGAAGTCAGTATCGTCGGTCTGGATCACCAGTTCCGCGCCTTGGGACACACGAACCACATCGTTCCCCGAGCCGGCCCCGACACGCAATCCAACCGTGCCACTTCCAATCGAGATAACATCATCGCCCGCACCCCCGTCTATTGAGATGACCTCTTGAACGGAGACGGAAATGGTGTCATTGCCGGACCCGCCGAGGACATCGGAAGAATAGCTCGTCGTGGCCATTCTCATCCTGTCCTCGAGGTTCTGGGGCCGAATGTATTCAATTCCGCCCAGCATGAGTGATCCACTGACAAGGTTGTGTAGGACCGACATGCCGATGGCCGCATCGACAGCAATCACATCATTGCCGTCTTCTGCATAAATGCCCGAGACGACACCGCCCTGTAGCGAAATGGCGTCTGCGCCTTTACCCGCGTAAACATTTTGGATAGAAGCGGCCTGAATGGCTATGGCATCGTTGCCGCCGCCTGTATAAATACTGGCAGCGCGCCGCGCCTGTATGGCCACGGCATCGTTGCTTTCGCTCGCCGCAACGTACCGTGGATAGCTGGAGCCGTCCGATCTCACAGAGAATTCGTAACCTGCGCCTCGCTCTGTATAGACGCTGTAAACGGAGTCCGCCTTGATCGCGATTGCGTCATGACCACCGCCAGTGGAAATACTCTCGGCTGTGTTGGCCTGAATTGACAGGACGTTGCCGCCGCCTCCAAGGTAGATGGATTCCGCCTTTCCGGTTGTGAAGATGCTGACGGCATTGCTTTCGCCACTGGAAAACAGAAAAATGATCCGCTGCCCCTCCGACAAGGGCCCTGACCCCAGCCTTTGCAGGGCTATGGACATTTTTTCGGCGCGGGCGTTCAGCCGAATGACCTCGCGTTGCGTGGCTTCCCGTCGGCTTTGGTCGGCGGCTGTCCCAGGCCGGGATTCTGACAACTCTGCCACGGCGTCGAGCTTTGATCTTCGCAAACTGCTTTCAGCATTGAAGATAGCGTTGATGTCATAGCGGCTTGTTCCACCTGACTGGTCTACAGTTGCCCCGTCAGATTGCTCGGTGGCCTCCCATGCGGCAGCCTGTGCGCCCGACGATCCGGCCTGAGCGGTCAACAAGGAAAGTGCCATTTGCGTACTAGATGTGTTGTTGGAAATCATCGACATAGCAAAATCCCCCCGGGAAATGGTCAAATCCTCTTCGGCGACAATTTTGGAAAGTCGTGAATTTTTCCTTAACACTGTCGGCCTGAATTATTCGCCTTTTAGGCTTTTCGGCGTTCCTTCACGACATCTGATTGATCGAGGTGGCTGTGAGTCAGCCAAATTCCAAAATCGGGACCTTGCGGAACTATTCCTGGGAGATGAGGCCGCCACGGCACTTGAACCTGCGCGCAGCGTTATAGGACCGGACGGAGCAGGCGACAGTCCGGGGGAGTGTTATCCCTGAAGCAAGCAGAAACCCCCGGCATGGCAGAGAAACTGGTCGCGGCCTTCGCTGTGGAAGCGTTGGGCGGTCAGCGCGGATTGGATGTGATCAGGCCGTTGGAGAGCCCATTCGCTTCACGGATCATTCAGAAACGCATCTGCATGGAATAAGTGGTGTTCTTGTTCCCTGACCGCTCGGCAAAACGCGCGACTTCCGGTCCTATCGCCCCAAGCCTCTGCGGCGCCGCGAAGGTCCGCTCTTCGGATTCTGGGGCGATACACGGCGTCAGTCCCGAACGTCCGATGTCCGCCCTAGGTGTTCAGTCCCGGCATCTGGTGGATCGGGTCAACGATGAATCTGTCCGGCTCTGAAGTCCAGATCTTGCAGATGTATTCGCAAGGCGTGGGGTTGTCCCCTTCGACATCCGGTAGCCGTGAGATGCCATGCCGCTGAAGACACCGATGCAGTGCTGATCGGGTCAGATGCGGGATCGTCGGCTGGAGGGCATAGAGGCAATCATCGAGCGGCAGCAGCGTGTGCCGCCGGAACGCGACAACCATTGCTTCCTCGGCTTCGCCGAGAACGCTGGAGCGCGGCTCTTTCGGCCTTGTCTTGCGACCTTCCACCGTCTCGCGCTTGCGCCACTTGGCCACCGTCTTCGGATTGATCCCGAGCTCCCGGCTCAGCGCCGCGGTCGAAGCTTGTGATCGCTGTATTGCTGCTCTGACGGCGGGCGTGGTCGTGGCGCTGGGCGTCGTCGTCGCCTTCTTGTGAAGAGAGATCAGCATCTCCGCCCTCCATCCCGGACCTCGCGCAGAAGCGATCTTGCCATGAACAGGGAAGACCGCCGCGGGTCTATGTGATCATCCGGGATGGAACACTTAAGGGGTGGGCAGCGGAGCAACGCTGCGCCGCCTGACCGCAGCCTACGCCGGATGCTTGCACTTCATCGGTCTGGATTTCGACCGATATGTGAGCAATCCTTTGCATGTCGCATCGACCGTCGCTCTGCAGTCTGGCCTCCACGAAAGCTCCACGAAACCTCGGCGCTACGTCCACCAAGCGATGCCATTTGGCTGCGGTGTGAAACTGTCGGGGCGTCCTATGACACGCAGCAAGTTCCTCATCCTCTCCGTCCTCAGCCTGGTGGCCGTGGCGGTCGTCTCGGTCCAGTGGGGTCCGCGTTCGGACGCTGCTGCTCCGGAAGATGCCGAAGCCGAAGCCGCGGTGCAACTGACCGTGGCGATGGTCGAGCCCGAGCGGATCGTGCTCGCCTCCGAGTATTCGGGGCGCGTTGCGGCCGGGCGCCGGGTGGAGATCCGTCCTCAGGTCGGTGGCCTGATCCTCGAGCGCCACGTCGAGGAAGGCACGCGGGTCTCGGCCGGTGACGTTCTCTTCCGCATCGATCCAGCGCCCCTGAAGGCGGACCTAGCCGTCGCGGAAGCGGCGCTGGCGCGCGCGCTGACCGCTGAGGCCCATGCCCGGCGCGCCGCCGAACGCTCGGATTCCCTGCTGGCGACGAACACTGTCAGCCTCCAGGCCAACGAGGCCGCGCACAACGAACTTGAGCTCGCGAAGGCCGGCGTTGCTGAAGCGCGCACTGCGGTGGAGCGCAAGCGCCTCGATCTGGATTTCGCGACCCTGCGCACGCCGATCGACGGCTACGTCGCCGCCGGTCTGGCCGAGATCGGCGGGCTGGTTTCGGTCGGCGGGGACACGGCGCTGGCAGTGGTGCAGGATCTAGAGACCGTCAATGTCGATCTGAGACTGCCGGAGGGCGACCTCGACGCGGTCCTGACGGCGGCCGAGGACGGGCTGGGGGCGGTCACGATCCACAAGCACCGCGGCGCCTCCGACCCTTTGACCGGGACGCTGAAATCGTCAGATGTCATCGTCGACCAGGGAACGGGCTATGTCAGCGTCCGCATCGAGGCGGCGAACCCGGGCCTTGCCCTCCTGCCGGGCATGTTCGTCCGCGCGAGCCTCCCCTACGGGGTGATCGAGGACGCCCTTCTCGTGCCCGAGGACGCCGTGCTGCGCACTTCGACGGGAGGCGCGCAGCTTGCCATCGTCTCGGTCGGCGGCGAGGCCGCGCGCCGCGATGTGGAGCTGGGCGCGCGCGTCGGCAATCGCGTCGTGGTCGCCTCGGGCCTCAAGCCCGGAGAGATCGTGGCGATACGCGGCCAGAACCGCGTGCCCGCCGGCGCGAGCGTCACGGCCGAGACGCGCAGCCCCGATGCCACCCCCACCGATACCCAGTCCTGAGAAACGTGCGACATGGCCCAGTTCTTCATCCGACGCCCGGTCTTTGCCTGGGTCATCGCGATTTTCATCGCGCTTGCCGGGATCGTCGCGATCCCGAAACTGCCCGTCGCGCGCTTTCCCGACATCGCGCCGCCGAGCGTCAGCATCTTCACGAGCTATTCAGGCGCCGACGCGGAGACCGTTTCCAACAGCGTGATCCGGCCGATCGAAAAGGAACTCTCGAGCGTCAAGAATGTGCTCTATTACGAATCGACCGTCGATGCGACGGGCGGGGCGAACATCATGCTGACCTTCAAGCCCGGCACCAATGCCGATCTGGCGCAGGTCGAGGTGCAAAACCGTCTCAAGAACGCCGAGGCGCTGCTGCCCGAGCCGGTGCGCCGCTCGGGCGTGAGCGTGGAGGCAGCGGAATCGGGCTTTCTCATGGTGATCACGCTGCGGTCGAAGACCGGGGCCACGGACGAACTCGGCCTCGGCGAGTACCTCAACCGCACGCTTGGCGAAGAGCTCAAGCGCGTGCCCGGTGTCGGACGGGTGCAGTCCTTCGGATCCGACCGCGCGCTTCGGGTCTGGGTCGATCCGGCGAAGCTTGCCGGCTACGAGCTGTCCATGAGCGACGTCACAGCGGCGATCTCGCGCGAGAACGCACAGGCTGCGCCGGGCCGTGTTGGCGACGATCCGACCGTGCCCGGGACCCGCATCTCGACCCCGCTGACCATCGAGGGCAAGCTAACCTCGCCCGAGGCCTTCGCCGCGATCTCCCTGCGCGCCACCCCCGATGGCGGTCGGCTCGTGCTCGGCGATGTCGCGCGGATCGAGATGGGCGCGCAGACCACTGCCTTCAGCGTCAGCAGCAATGGCAAGGCCGCCGCCGCCGCGGCGGTCCAGATGACGCCTGGCGCCAACGCCGTCCGCACCTCCGCCGCCATCGAGGAACGGCTGGAAGAGCTGCGCCTCGCCATGCCGGGCGATATGGAGGTGTCGATCTCCTACAACACCGCGCCCTTCGTGAAGGTGTCGATCTCGAAGGTGATCCACACGCTGATCGAGGCGATGGTGCTGGTCTTCGCGGTGATGCTGCTCTTTCTGCAGAAGATGCGCTACACCCTGATCCCGGGCATCGTCGCGCCGATCGCGCTCCTTGGCACTTTCGCGGCGATGTGGGCGGCCGGCTTTTCGATCAACGTGCTGACCATGTTCGGCATGGTGCTGGCCATCGGCATCATCGTCGACGACGCCATTGTCGTGGTCGAGGCAGTCGAGCGGATCATGGCGCGGCAGGGGCTTTCGCCCAGGGCCGCAACACAGCAGGCGATGCGCGAGATCACCGGGGCCATCGTCGGCACGACGCTCGTCCTCGTCGCGGTCTTCATCCCGATGGGCCTGGCGAGCGGATCGGTCGGGGCGATCTACAAGCAGTTCACGTTGTCGATGGCCGTGTCGATCCTGCTGTCGTCGGTCCTCGCGCTGACCCTCACACCGGCGCTCTGCGCCACGCTCCTGCGCCCGGTGACGGATCATGGCAAGGCAAGCGGGTTCTTCGGCTGGTTCAACCGCAGGTTCGACGCGTTGACGCGGTCCTATACCGGCTGGGTCGGCTGGACCTTGCGCCGCGGCGGACGGATGTTCGTACTCTACATCGCGCTCTGCGCAGTGCTGGCCGTCGCCTACACGCGGCTCCCGACCTCATTCGTTCCCGAAGAGGACCAAGGCAGCTTCATGGCGATGTTCGAGCTTCCGGCGGGCGCCACGGCCGAGCGCACGCGCGACGTGATCGCCGCCTACGAGGCGCATACCGCGACCCGTCGCGACATCGCCGAGAACACCGTGATCCTCGGCTTCGGTTTCTCGGGTTCGGGGCCGAACGCGGCGCAGGCATTCACCAGCCTCAAGGACTGGGATAAGCGCACGAGCAGCGTGGACGAGGAGATTGCCGCCGCCGAAGCCGCGATGGCCGACATACCCGAGGGGATTGCCATGATCATGAAACCGCCCGCCATCGAGTCGCTCGGCACGACCTCGGGCTTCTCCCTGCGTCTGGAAGACCGCGCCAACGCCGGTCCCGAGGCGCTGAAGGCGGCCGAGGAGAGGCTGGTCGCCCTCGCGTCCCGGAGCCCGATGCTCTCGGACGTGATGAGCGAGGGCCTGCCCGACGGCATGGCCATCGCGCTCAAGATCGACCGGGAAAAGGCGCAGACGCTCGGGCTCGGTTTCGATGCGATCACCGACACGATCGGCACCGCCATCGGCTCGACCTACGTCAACGACTTTCCCTACCAGGGGCAGATGCGGCAGGTCATCGTGCAGGCCGAGGCCGAGGCCCGGATGCATGCCGAGGACGTGCTGCGGCTCGAGGTGCGCAGCGATAGCGGCGCCATGGTTCCGCTCTCCGAAGTTGTGACGCCCGTCTGGGAGCCAAGCCCCTCGCAGCTCGAGCGCTACAACGGCTATCCTGCCGCGCGCATCTCGGGCGAGGCGGCAGGCGGCGTGTCGAGCGGCGCCGCCATGGCCGAGATGGAACGTCTGGCCAAGGAACTGCCGCAAGGCTTCGCCGTGGAATGGACCGGGCAGTCGCTGCAGGAAAAGCAATCCGCCAGCCAGGCGCCCATGCTCTTCGCCGCCTCGATGCTGATCGTGTTCCTCGTGCTGGCGGCGCTCTACGAAAGCTGGTCAATCCCCTTCGCGGTGATGCTGGTGGTGCCGCTTGGGGTCCTCGGCGCCGTGACGGCGGTGCTGCTGCGCGGCGCGGACAACGACGTCTTCTTCAAGGTCGGGCTCGTCACCATCATCGGCCTCTCGGCCAAGAACGCGATCCTCGTCGTCGAATACGCCCGTCACCTGCGCGAGGGCGGCATGGGGCTCAACCGCGCCACCATGCAGGCCGCGCGCCTGCGCCTGAGGCCCATCGTCATGACCTCGCTCGCCTTCATCCTCGGCGTCGTCCCCCTCGTGGTGGCCAAGGGCGCGGCGTCCGAGGTCCAGAACGCCATCGGCACGGGCGTCTTCGGCGGTATGCTCTCGGCCACGGTCCTTGCCGTATTCTTTGTGCCGCTCCTCTACGTCGCAGTGAGCCGTATCGTACCCGGCGCTTTGCAGGCCGAACCTGATCCGCAGGGGGCCACCGCATGACCGACGCCCTTATCCTGATCGTCGAGGACGAGCCCGAGATCGCCGAGATCCTCGAAGGCTACTTCGTGCGCGAGGGCTTCCGCGTGATCTGCGCCCGCGACGGCACCACCGGCCTTGCCCATCACCAGACCCTGCGGCCCGACCTCGTCGTGCTCGACATCAAGCTGCCGGGGAAGGACGGCTTCGAGGTACTGGCCGCGATCCGGCGGCGCGGCGAGACGCCGGTCATCATGGCCACGGCTTTGGCCGAGGATCTCGACAAGCTGCAGGCGCTGCGGATCGGGGCCGACGATTACGTGGTCAAGCCGTTCAACCCCCACGAGGTGGTTGCCCGCGCCCGTGCCGTACTGCGCCGCACGATGGGCCAGGCGGGGAAGAGCCTCGTGCGGGTGGGCTCGCTCACGGTCGATCCCGAGGCCCGTCGCGCGATGCTGGAATGCGACCGCGGGGCGGTCTCGCTCGACCTGACGCCGACGGAGTTCCGCATCCTGTCGCACATGGCGCGCGCGCCGGGGCGGGCCTTCAGCCGCGCCGACCTCGTCGATGCCTGCCTTCCCGAGGGCGCCGCGCTTGACCGCACCGTCGACAGCCATGTCAGCAAC
Source organism: Rhodovulum kholense (assembly GCF_003053725.1). Classification (GTDB taxonomy): domain Bacteria; phylum Pseudomonadota; class Alphaproteobacteria; order Rhodobacterales; family Rhodobacteraceae; genus Rhodovulum; species Rhodovulum kholense. The sequence continues at coordinate 7,035 of NZ_QAYC01000005.1, read as the reverse complement.
CTGCGCCGCAAGCTCGCAGCCGCCGGCGCGGGCGACATGCTGACCGGCGTGCGCGGCTTCGGCTACCGTCTGGATGCACCCCATGGCCGCTAACCTCAACGCGCGCATCTCGCGCACCATAGTGGCGCTGACGCTTATCGCGGCGCTGATCGTCTGGCTCGGCCTGATGGCCTACTTCTTCGTGATCTACGAGTGGCTCTATCCCGCAGAGCCCGATGGGTTCGTGGGCTGGCGGACGGCCGACACCGTCATGGTGCTGACCGTGCTCGCTTTCGGCCTGCTGACGGCATCTTGGATCGGGTGGCGCCTTGCGCGGCGGATCACCGAGCCTCTGAAGTCGGTCGGCGGCGCCGCGCGCCGGATCGCCGAGGGCGATTTCTCCGCCCGGGCCGAGGGTCCGCATGGCAGCTTCCGGGAAGCCGCGGACCTGCTCGCCGACTTCAATACCATGGCTGAGCGCCTCGAGCGTGCCGAGGCGGAGCTTGCCTATTCCAACTCGGCCATCGCCCACGAATTGCGCACGCCGCTGACTATCCTGCGCGGCCGGTTGCAGGGTCTCTCTGATGGGGTTTTCGATGCGACGCCCGAGGCCTACGGACGGCTCATCGCGCATGTCGACCATCTCGCGGCGATCGTGGAGGAGCTGCGCACGCTCGCCCTTGGCAATGCCGGTCGGCTGGACCTCACGGGCGTGCGGCTCGACCTGGCCGAAGAGGCCGGTGCGGCCCTGAGCGGCCTCGAGGCGGAACTCGCCGCTTCAGGCATCGAAGTCACCCGTGCGCTCGGTTCGGCTTGGGTCATGGCGGACCGGACCCGACTGCGGCAGGCCTTCGTCGCGGTGCTGGAGAACTGCCGCCGCTACGCCCCCCACAGCCGCGTTCACGTCGAGACCATTGTGGAGGGCGATCACGTCGTCTTCCGCTGCTCCGACACCGGACCAGGATTGGCGGAGGAGGAGCGGGCCCGCGCCTTCGACCGGTTCTGGCGGGCGGACGCCTCGCGCGGGCGCAGCCACGGCGGATCGGGCCTCGGGCTCTCCATCGTGCGGGCCATCGCCCGCGCCCATGGCGGCGAGGCGCGGATCCTGCCACACACCCCCACGGGCCTGACCGTCGAGATCCGGCTTCCAAGCAAAACCCATTCCTGAGGAAAGACCGATGACGTTTGATCCCGACGCCTATGACGCGCTCGCCGCGCGGCATGTGTCGATGCGCCGTGTCCTGAACCTTTTTGCCCCGTACCGGGCGCGGATCGCTGGCGTCATGGCGCTGATGGTGCTCGCCTCGGCCCTCGGACTGGCCGGACCGTTCCTGTTGCGCGCGATCATCGACACCGCCCTCCCCCAGCAGGACCTGCCGCTGCTAGCCTGGCTCGCGGGCGGTATGATCGCGGCGGCGCTGGCCTCGGCCGGAATCGGCGCGCTGCAGGTCGTTCTCAGCACCCGCATCGGCCAGGAGATCCTGCACGATCTTCGCGTGCGCCTCTACGCGCACCTGCAAACGCTGTCGCTTCGGTTCTTCACCGACACCCGCACCGGCGAGGTGCAATCGCGGATCGCCGGAGACATCGCCGGGCTGCAGGCACTGGTGACCGACACCGCGAACGAACTTGGCCGCTCGCTGAGCGCGGTGGCGATGACGGCGGTGGCCATTGTCATCCTCGACTGGCGGCTGGCGCTTTTCGTTCTCGTCGTCGTGCCGCTGACCGTGCTGATCAGCGCCCGGGTCGCCCGGCTGCGCGAGGCGCTGACCTACAGGCAGCAGGCGCGGGCCGCCGACATGTCGGCGGCGGTGGAGGAGACGCTGTCCGCCCCCGGCATCATTCTCTCCCGCACCATGGGGCGAGGCCCGTGGCTCACCCAGCGCTTCGCGCGCCTCTCGCGCGATCTGTCGCGGGTCGAGGTCGGCGCGCACACCGCAGGCGAATGGCAATGGTCGCTGATCGGCTTCGCGCTCGCAACCCTGCCCGCGCTGACGCTTCTGGCGGGGGGCCTGCTGATGCAGTCCGCCAACCCGGCCAGCATCGGCACGCTGGTCGCCATGATCGCGCTTCAGGAACAGCTTCTCTGGCCCTTCGAGCAACTGCTCGAGATCGGACGCGAGACGCGCAAGACCCGCGCGCTCTTCGCCCGCGTCTTCGAGTATCTCGACAAGCCCGTCGAGATCACAGAGCGCGCCGATCCCGTCACCATCCCCCGCTCCGAGATGCGCGGCGAGGTGCAGCTCGACCACGTCCGCTTCGCCTATGCCGAGGGAGACGGCCCCGCCGTGGAGGACGTGAGCCTCACTGTCGCGGCCGGAAGCCATGTGGCCATCGTCGGCCCGACGGGCTCGGGCAAGACGACGCTCGGCTACCTGCTGGCGCGTCTCTTCGATGTGGACGGCGGCGCGATCAGCTTCGACGGGGTGGACCTGCGGGATCTGAGCTTCGAGACGCTCTCGCAGATGCTGGGCGTCGTCTCCCAGGAGCCCTACCTGCTGCACGCCTCGGTCGCCGACAACCTGCGCTTCGCCCGGCCCGACGCCACCGAGGCAGAGCTGATCGCGGCCGCCAGGGTGGCGCAGATCCACGACCACATCGCGGCGCTGCCCGCGGGCTACGACACCCTTGTCGGCGAAGGCGGCTTCCGGTTCTCCGGCGGCGAGAAGCAGCGCTTGGCCCTGGCCCGCACCATCCTGCGCGACCCGCCGATCCTGCTGCTGGACGAGGCGACCAGCGCGCTCGATACAAAAACAGAGCGGGCGATGTCAGACGCGCTCGGCGCGATGTCGGAGGGCCGGACGACGATCACCATCGCGCACCGCCTCTCGACTGTCCGCGAGGCCGACCTGATCGTGGTCATGCAGCGCGGACGCGTGGTGGAGTCCGGCACCCACGCCGCGCTTGAGGCACAAGGCGGCGTCTATGCCGGGCTTCTGGCAGGCACATGAGGCCGCGCGGGAAGCCGGGGAAAAAGCAGCGCGGGAATATCTGGAGACACCGGATGACGCCGCTTTCGGAGCGGCATCACCGGTCCAGCCGAAGTTCGTCGCCAAGTCGGACCCAGCGGCACAATGGACCCGCGCCGAGGAAAGCCGCCTTTATTTTGCCTATGCCACCAATTACCTGATCGACACCAAGAGCTCGGTGATCATGGATGTCGAGGCGACAAGGGCGATCCGCCACGCCGAGGTCGGGGCCTCGCGCACCATGCTCGACAGGACGGAAAAGCGGTTTGGGATCCGGCCGGATTGGCTGGCCGCCGACACGGCCTATGGCAATGCCGAGAACCTGGGATGGGCCAGGAGGAGATCAAGTTCACGGCCTTCAGCCGAACCGCTCTCAAAGGCTGCCCGCAATGCCTGCAAGACGCTTCAAACGAAAGCGATGCAGGGCATTTCGGGCTGTGGCAGCTGCCTTCAATCCGCACCTGCGGCTTGCACGGCTGTTACCTCGTGCCGTTGCCCACGTCGTCTGGGACACGAGAGCGGTTTGATGTCACCAGACTGACCTCTGGCTTTTCGCTCCCGGAAGGCGTTGTTTCAGAACGTCGGCCTGAGGTGTGAGTGGCCCTTTCCCGTCGGTGCTCAGGCCACGCGGACGACGTCGGCGATGCCGAGCGCGTTGAAGCGATTGATAAGGGCGGCCCGGATGTGGATTTCGGCGGTTTGGCGATCGGGATCCCGCGCGGCGATGCGCTCACCGAAAGCCGTCAGGCATCGCATCTTGGCTTCCACGCGGCTGCGAGTGTGATATCCGGTCCACCGCTTCCGGAATGCCCGACCGTAATAACGCGTGGCGCGCAGAGTTTCGTTGCGCGCCTTTGCAGCCGGGCAGTCCTCTTTCCAAGCCCGACCGTTCCTGCGGATCGGTATGATTGCCGTGCCGCCGCGCGCGATGACGGCGCTGTGGCAGCGGCGGGTATCGCAGGCACCATCTGCGGTCACGGGGCCAATGTCCTCGCCTCAGGGATCTGGCCAAGCAGGTCCGGCAGGACGGGGCTGTCACCTTCCCGGCTCGGGGTGAACTCAACCGCGCGGATGTCAGATGTGGCAGTGTCCATCGCCAGATGCACCTTGCGCCATTGGCGACGACCCTGAACGCCCTGCTTGCGGGCCTGCCATTCGCCGTCGCCAAGAAACGTGATGCCATTCGGCATTGTCCTCGGACCAATGGCGGTCAATGCCTCATTGTCCACCAGCAGGTTCAGTGGCCCGCCAGCACGGCGATAGGGGGTCTGAACCTTCAGGGTCTTCTGCCTGCGGCATAGGGTCGAGTAGTCCGGAACAGGCCAATCCAGCCCAGCAAGGCGCAGGAGGCTCGCGACCATCCCGGCTGTCTGTCTGAGCGGCAGCCTGAACAGCACCTTGATCGACAGGCAGAACTGGATCGCGGCATTCGAAAATACCGGCGGGCGCCCCGGGCGTCCCTCATGCGGCGCGTGCCAGGTCATCTCCTTGTCCAGCCAGATCAGCAGTGACCCGCGCTTCCTGAGCGCATCGTTGTAGGCGGACCAGTTCGTCGTGCGGTAGCGGGCGGGCTTGGGCTTGCTCATGCCGCTCGTCTAACCGCATGGATTCCCGATGTGAATCCTTCACCGGCCAAGTTCTGCAACAACACCCTTAGGCGGACAAACCGCGCAGCTCCCTCCGGCCTCCTACTACCTGAAGCTGACGGCCCTCTCCGGGCATTCACGAGGCTGGCCTGCGCTGCGCCGCAGCTTCCCCAAACTGGCCTTTCGTAGCATCTTGGGCGAATGAAACGGCGGACGATATACGGGAAGGCTGGAATGTCCTGCAAAACAGGGCAGCGAAAGCGGTTCCCAAAGGATGGTTCTGATGTCGGTGCTGCGTAGTCTCTGGTCGGTGCGCCTGGTACTGGGATCTGCACCGGAATGCTGGGACGGAAAACTGCGCAGCGCGGCTCTTCTGGGCGCGGTCCTGTTCGGGGTTTTCTACTTTGCCGCGCTGCTTCAGCTCAACGACCCGCTCGACCTGTTCCGGCCCGAGGCCGTTTCCTGGCGCGCCTGGGTCAGTTGGGCCGCGATCTGTCTGCCCGCTACGATTTTCCTTTCCAGCTGGCTGCTTGTCGTCTTGCGTCGCGCTGTCGGCTACATCGTCTTTTCCGCCTCGATGATCTATCTCGGCCCCATGATAACCGCAGTCGCGATTTCGCTGGTGGCCTTCGAGACGATGCGGGTGGCACTGGGAACGGCGGCCTTGATCTGCATCTCGCTGGCCGCCCTTTCGCTTGCGGTCAGGAATGCCAGACATGATCGCATGGTGGTCCTGGCGCAGGAACGAATAGGAACCGCGGAAGGTGTGCCGTATTTGCGGCCGGTCTCTTTGGCCGCCGAACCGGTCGACCTGCTGCCGCCGCCCAATCTTGCCGTGACCTTTCTGGAATACGGCATGGTCGTCCTGATTCTGGTCTTCGGCCCCGGCTTCTGGATCGCCGCGATCACCGACGACCTGTCCGAGCGAGGGCTGGCCTCGTCGCTGATCTGGTTTGCTATGGTCGCGCTCTTCCTTGCCTCGCGGCGATCAGTTGCGCGCACCCTGCTGTTGGCCAGGGCAATGGCGCTTTACACGCCTGCGGCCGGCAGGCCTGCTGCCGGTTGCCTGGACACGAGGATAAGATCGTGACCACGGCACCGGAGGCAGCAGATGAAGAGCCGGACCTTCGCAAGATCGAGGTCGTGCGGCTGGTGCAGGCTTGCGGCTAGGCTGCGCTTCGCTGCCGTTCGTTCAGGACGCAGCGAAGGTCGGCTCTCCTTCCCAGAATTCCGAATCTCAGGCCCGCGCGCTCTGTGGTGTGGTGAAGGTCCAGTTCGGGGAAGCTCGGCCGATGCCGCAGAACGGCCCCGAACGTCCGCTCCCCGCCCAGACTTCCGAGATCCGGCCGACTCGGCGTCGAAGCGCGGTGAAGGTCCGCTTTGGGGAAGCCCGACCGATGCCTCGGAACGGGGCCGAACGGCCGCTCCACGCCCCTAGCGACGGCGATGAACTGATTGACGCGCTCGGCCGAGGCTGTGTGAAAACGCCAATTTCGAGAATCTGGCGGGAACAGTTTTCTCAGCGGCCTGTGTGGCGGCCGGAGCCAGAACGAAATACTTCCGTTGTTCCTTTGGGAAAACCTCGTTTCGGCATCGACGATGCCTGTCCGAGTTTTCACACAGCCTCGACCCACACAGGTCATTCATGCCAGGCGCAGCGGATGAGCGGTGTCATTCCAATCGGTGTTTCGGGAAGCCCGAAGGCCGTAGGTCCGAAACTCTCGCTGATCACTGCGGTTGCGCAGTCCATCATCAAAGCGCCTGATCATGACACAGGCTGCAAAGCAGCGTTAAACTACATGGCAGGGCGCCGGGGCGTTGTTGCGCAAATCCAGGGGATTCATCTCGTGAATCCAGCATGCTAGCCGGGCAGCATGAGCAGACCTCCGAAGCCGACCTGCAAGACGATCAACTGGCAAGCGTATAACCAGGCGCTGAGGCAGCGCGGCTCGCTGGCCGTCTGGTTCGATCCCGAGATGCAGTGGGACGCGGTCCCTTCCGGACGGCGCGGCCGCCAGCAGGCCCACAGCGACGTCGCGATCCAGGCCTGCCTGACCCTCAAGGTCCTCCTCGGGCTGCCGCTTCGGCAGGCGACCGGTTTCGTGGCGAGCTTGCTGGAACTGTCCGGGCTTGGCTGGTCGGTGCCGGACTTCAGCACCCTGTCGCGCCGCCAGAAGACCCTGGACGTGACCATCCCGTATCGCGGATCCAAGGGGCCGCTGCACCTGCTCGTGGATAGCACCGGCATCAAGGTGGAAGGCGAAGGCGAGTGGCTCAGACGCAAACACGGCGCCTCGAAGCGCCGTGTCTGGCGCAAGATCCACATCGGCATAGACGAGGAAACGCTGGAGATCCGGGCCGTCGAGGTCACCTCCGGCAATGCAGGCGACGCGCCGATGCTGCCTGAGCTCCTGAAGCAGAACGGCCTAGATCAGCAAATCGCCACGGTCACTGCCGACGGCGCCTACGACACGCGCGCCTGCCACGACGCCATCGCCGAC
>NZ_QAYC01000004.1 GCF_003053725.1 Rhodovulum kholense | reverse complement strand
GCCAACCGGCCCGGCCGCCGCCCCGTCAGCGCCTCAGCGCCGCCGGTGAGGGGCTATCTACGGGTCCACGCCGAGACCCGCAAGCAGTTTTTTGAAGAAATCGCCGTCGAGCCGCCAGAAATCTCACAAGACACTGACGCCAAACGATTTTTAGTTATCCACAGCCCGGGCTTCAGGCGTGGTTTTCCCGGATTTCGGCGCGCGCGCCGGGAATCGCGTGCTTCGGGTCCGACTCGTGGGCGCCAAAGCGCCCGTTCCGCGGCCTTCCGGGCCAGAAAGGGGGGGGCCCCGATGGCGGCCCCGCCCCCTTGCGCGTTCCCTCAGGGCTTCACGGCAAAGAACATGGTCTCGCCCGAGTGGTCGTCCACACCGTCATTGTCGGTCGCGACCCACATCGTGCCATCCGCGTCGATCGCCAGCCCCTCGACCTTGTCGAGCACGTAGCCCCCCGTGGCCGTCAGGCCCGGGATCAGGTCGCGCACCAGCTCCTTGGTCACCACCGGCAGCGGACCGTCCAGCGGCGCGGGCTGCAGTTCGGACAGGGCCACGCGGGTGATCTTCTTGGTGACCGCCGCGGTGCCGATCTGGTTGTCGCGCTCGATGAGATAGACCCAGTCGCCATGGGCCACGATCTCGGACAGGCCGACCCAGCCGCTTTCCGGGGTCGCCAGCTCGTAGCGGACCGCGCCCCAGGTCTTGGCCACGGTGTCGTAGGCGACCAGCTTGACCTGATGCTTGGGATCGTCCGCCCATTCGCGCTGAACCGCCATCCAGAGCGTATCGCTGACCTTGGTGATGCCCTCGAACCCGAAGCGGGTCTCGTTGGCCAGCAGTTCGGGCGGCAGTGCCACCTCTTCCTTGATCTCGCCCTTGGCGTTCACGTGATACAGCGCATGCGGCACCAGCTTGGCGCTGTTGCCCTCGGAGGCAAGCCAGAACCCGCCCGCGCCGTCGAGGGTGATGCCCTCAAGGTCCAGCTTCTGCGCCGGCCGGCCCGCCCGGGTGACCCGGATCGCCTCTACGATGCGGGCGGGGGTCCGGGTGGTGTCGATCCGGAAGATCGTCGGCTGGTAGCCGTAGAAGCTGTCATTCACGGCATAAAGCGTGCCGGGCTCGCGCGCGACGAGGCCCGAGATGGCGCCCCAGCCGGTCAGCTCGTCCATGCCTTCGGAGGTCAGCATCGGATAGGCGGCAGGCGCCTCCTGATACTGGTAGACCATGACATGCGACCGCGCCGCCCCGTCGGCGACCAGATCGTTCTCGTTGGCAGAGACCAGGAGGTTGCGCGACGGGATCGTCACGAACCCTTCCGGCCCTATGCCCGAGGGCAGCAGCTGTTTCAGCACCGGCGCGGCCGGGTCGGTCACGTCGTAGACCGCCGCGACCGAGGCGCGCTCGGTGCCCACGACCAGCAGCGGCGTGTCGCCGAACCGGCCGAAGACAACGCTTTCGGGCTCGACGCCCTTCGCATCGGACCGCTTGTCCGGGTAGTGGCCGATCTGGACGATGGCATGTTCCAGCGAGGGGCCGCTTTCATAAACGACCTGCCCGTCCTTCGAAAAGACCGTCCAGCCGCGGCTGCCGCCTTCGTAATCGCCCTCGTTCGCGGTGGCGAAATGATCGTCGTCGATCCAGGTCACGCCGTCGGGTTCGCGCTTCCGGCCCTTCTGGCTTTCGGTGAAGATCAGCGCGGCGCGCTCGTCGGTCGCGTCGATCCCGTCCAGATCGACCGCCCCGGCCGAAAACTGCGACAGCACCGTGCCATCCCGCGCCACCACCGCGATATGGTTGTTTTCCTGCAGCGTCACGACCGTCTCGCCGGCGGCATTGATCGAGACGAATTCCGGTTCGGGATCGTCCGGGGCGATCTCGGCCAGCCCGGTCAGGTCCACCTTCTTGAGGCTGGCGCAATCCAGCGCACCATCCTTCAGCCCGACCAGCACCAGCCAGCCCTCTGGCATCTGCGGCAGGACCCCGTCATTCAGGTCTTCATCGCGCTCGTTCTCGATGGCCACGGCCAGAAAGCTGCCGTCGGGCGCCTTGGCCACGCTGTCAGGCTGGCCGCCCAGATCGCAGGACCCGGTTTCGGTCCGGCTGGCGATGTCGATCGAGGCCAGCCGCCCCGACGGGTTGGTGTAGCTTTCCGAGGTGTTGATGCCGACGAAGGCGGTCTGACCCACCACCGCGACGCTGGTCGGCTCGCCGTCCAGAATCACATTGCCCAGCGGCTTCGGCGCCGCCGGATCGGCGATGTCGATCATCCCCAACACGCCGAGCGGGCTGTCGGTATAGACCAGCGTCATGCCGTCGGCGGTCGCGTCGATGATTTCTGCCGAGCTTTCGCGGGACCGGTCCTCGCCCTCGGCCATGTTCTCGACCACCGGAAAGGATGCAATCCGGTTGAAATTCATCCCGGCGTTACCTTCGGCACCGACCGAGCCCGCGGCGAGGGCAAGCATCGAACTCATCCCCCAAAGTCGCAACGTCATCGTAACTCTCCACGCAATCTGCTCAAGACCTCATGGCGCGGCTTTGTAACGTCGCAATGAAGGCGGCCGGAACGCGGGGCGTCAGAGGCGCCCAGGCCCGGCCGCATGGCGCCAAATCGCCGCTTCGACCAGGGCGCCACGGGGCTTTCCCGCCGCCCGGCAAGGACGCATGATACCGGCGATGGACGACCAACCCTCTCTTGCCCGGCGCGGCCCCCGCCATTCGACCAACCTGGTGGGTCGGTCCTCGGAATGGCTGGAAAGCTGCGCCTTCAACGACGCGCCCGCGCCGCTGCATATCTGGGGTGTGCAGGAGATGAACCAGGGGCTCTTCGGCATGCTCGACCAGGCCGCCGATCTGGCCGAGGCGGGCGAGGCCTTCCACGCCTACATGATGGCCATGTTCGGCATCGACGACGAACAGCGCGACGTGCCCTCGGCCGGGCGTCAACGGTTCCGGTCGTCCTTCCTGCGGCTGATCCAGGGCTGGAGCTTCGACAGCAACGGCCCTGCGGGCGCGGTGCTGAAGGGCTGGGTCGAAAGCCGGTTCGGGGTCTGCCCCTCTTTTCACAAGGAGATCATCGACGCGGTGCCCGGCCCGGCCTGGGAGGTCTATACCGAAGAGAAGATGTCCAGCCAGTTCCACAACAACGCGATCTGGGTCCAGCTCGACCTGCTGTTCGAGTTCTGCCAGTGGGCGATCCGCCGTTTCGCCTTTCCCGGCCAGAGCCATCTGACCCTTTATCGCGGCATCAACGATGTCGAACGCCACCTGATCGTCGAGCGCACCGACCGGCGCGAGGCGGTGATCCGGCTGAACAACCTTGTGTCGTTCTCGTCCGACCGCGAGGTGGCCGACTGTTTCGGCGACCGGATCCTCACGGCCCGGGTGCCGCTGTGCAAGATCCTGTTCTTTCCCGGCCTGCTGCCCTCGCATCTTTTGCGGGGCGAACGCGAATATCTGGCGGTCGGCGGCGAATTCCGGGTAAGCGTCGATTATGTCTGACGCGCCCTGCCCCGACCCGACCGACCGTGCGCTGGCCGCCTATCTGGGCTTTGCCATTGGCGACGCGCTTGGCGCGACCGTCGAATTCATGACCCGGCGCGAGATTGCCACCCAGTACGGCCAGCACCGCGAGATCGTCGGCGGCGGCTGGCTGCGCCTTGCCCCCGGTCAGGTCACCGACGACACTCAGATGTCGCTGGCTCTGGGCGCCTCGCTCATCCGCTGCGGCGGGCTCGATCCGCAGGATCTGTGCGAGGCCTTCGCCGCCTGGCTGAAGACCGGCCCCGCCGATGTCGGCAATACCTGCAGGCGAGGCATCCAGCGCTATCTGGCGAAAGGCACGGTCGAGGGGCCGTTGTCCGAAGGCGATGCCGGGAATGGCGGCGCGATGCGCGTGCTGCCGGTGGCGCTGGCGACGCTGGGCGCGCCCGACCGGGCCGAGGATTGGACGCTGGCCCAGGCCCGCACCACCCATCACCACCCGCTGTCCGATGCCGCCTGCCTGAGTCTCGTGCGCATGGTTCACCGGCTGATCGGCGGCGAGGGCCCCGGCGCGGTCCGGAACGAGGCCACCGCGCTGATCGAGGCCCATCGCGACTTCCGGTTCGCCCCCTATCGCGGCCAGTGTTCGGCCTATGTCGTCGACACGATGCAGACCGTGCTGCACCACTATCTGGCCGCCTGCGGCTTCGAGGACTGCCTGATCCGCACCGTCAACGAGGGCGGCGATGCCGACACAACCGGTGCGCTAGCGGGCATGCTGGCGGGCGCGACCTGGGGGACGGAGGCAATCCCCGCGCGCTGGCTGGACCGGCTGGACCCCGCCGTCGCCGAGGCCATCCGGGCGCAGGTGCCGGGGTTGCTGGCCTTGGCCTGAGCCCCGCCGTCACGCCAGACGCGCGGCCAGATCGGCTTTCCGGGCGATCATCTTCTCGACAAGCCGCGCGCTGCCGCCCAGGCCCTCGATGGTGCCCCGGATCGCCTCGTCGGGCAGGCCGGTGACGACGCGCACGGCCTCGGCCAGCGCCGCCGGGGCGATATCGCCGAAAAGCCGCACGGCATGGGAGTTGTCGGGATCGTCCCTCAGCCGGTCAAGCTCGGCCACCTCCGCGCCGAAGGCCCGGCCCTTGGGGTCGCCGCAGGCGCGGAACTCCAGCGCGCCGCCGACATCGAGGGTCAGCACCCGGCCTCCCGCCACGCCCTGATTGTCGCCGTCGAAGCCCGCCGCATCCCAGTTCGCGGTCCAGGCATGCACCCCCAGCCAGTGCTGCGCCGCCCGGCGTTCCTCCACGGTGAACTGCGCGGCATGGGCCTTTTCCAGCGTGACGAACTCGGTCGCCACATGGCAGGGGTCGACGGTCGGGCGGTAGGTCAGCGTCGGCGCCCCCGCCAGCCGGTAGAGCGCGGCCGCGATCCGTTCGTTGCGCGCATGGGCCGGGCTTTCCAGCTCCTTGACGTAGAACCGCCGCCCCTCGGCGTCGCGATAGATCCCGCCCGGATTGCTGCCAAGCCGCCCGCCCGTCCGTTCAAGCGCCGCCAGATCCAGCACCCGGTCGTCCGCAAGCAGGGTGCGCCGCACCAGCGCCAGCTGCGCCGGGGTCTCGATGGCGCCGGGCCGCGCCCGCCGCACGGCGCGGATCGCCTCCGGGGGCGCCACGCCAAGCTCGGCCAGCAGCCGCGCCGCGATCATCCCGGCCCGGCCGAGCCCGCCTTTGCAATGGACAAGCACATCGCCGTCCTGCCGCAGGATCGTGCGGATCTCGGGGCCGGTCGTCGTCCATTGGCGCTCGAAGAAATCGTCCGGCACCGAATAGTCGCGGATCGGCAGGTGCCGCCAGACCATCCCCCGCGCCCGCACGCCCGCACCAAGCCCCGGCACCTTCAAGGCGACAAGCTCGGCCTCCTCGACCAGGCTCAGGACCAGCCGCGCGCCCCAGCCCGCAATGGTGTCCAGATCGGCATCGAGATCGCGCGCCCAGGCGCCGGTGCTGGCCACCGGGTCGTGCTTGCCGGGACAGAAGGTGATGCCGATCCGACCGTGGCCCGGCCCGACCGAGACCTCGGCGATCTGAAGAGGATGGGTCCTGCTTGTCCGTGCCTCGCGCATCGCCAACCTCCTGTCCCGCCCCGGCGCCCGAGGATAGCCGGGCTTCAGCCAATGGACCAAGCGGGGCCGCTGCTTCAATCGGGCGCAGCGCCGTCCGGCGCGGTCGCGACCCGCAGATCGACCTCCATCGCGGCCGTCACCGGCCCCGCGATAAAGCCGCCCTCGACCGGCATGGTCCCGGCCTGATCGGGCGCCACGGCCAGCGCGACATGACCAGCGCCGACCGCGCAGCCATGGGTCGGATCGTAGCCGCACCAGCCCAGGCCCGGTACCAGCGCCTCGGGCCAGGCATGCATGTGGCGCGGGCCGCCCGGACGCTCGCTTTCGGCCTGATAGCCGCTGACGAAGCGCGCCGCGATCCCGCGGCTCGCGGCCGCGGCGATGAAAAGAACCGCCAGATCGCGGCAGGCGCCCTGCCCGCGCGCCAGCGTCACCTCCGCCGGCCAGGCGGCGCCGGTCGGCCGGACCTGCCGCGCGATCCGGGCATGGAGCGCCTCGGTCAGCGCGCTCAGGAACCGGTCCGGCCCGCCGCCGGGGGGACCCAGCGCCGCCGCGAAGGCGGCAACCTCGGGGGCAACTGCGCAGAGGGGCGGCACAGGACCGACCTCCGGCGCCTCCGGCCCGGCCCGAGTCCTCAGCGTAAAGCGGCTTTCGAGGATCAGCGCCCGGGTCTCGCCCGCAAACTCCAGCCGGGTGACGCGGTTGCCATGGGCATCGGTCTCGTCCCGCCGGGCCACCGGCTGCGGCGTGACCGTGAGGGCATGGGAAAGCTCCGCGACACGGCCGGGCCGGGGCGTCAGGCGCAGCAGATGCGGGCCAAGCCGGACCGGGCCCGAATAGCGATAGACCGTCCGATGCAGCACCTCGAAACGCATGGTCCCAGCTTGCGCAGGATCGCCCCCGGGTCAACGGTCCTTCCGCAAGGTTACCCGCACCCGGGGTTCGGCATCTCGCCCATCGCGTGTAGGCTTGGCGGATCACACGCCGAAAAGGGAGGAAACCGACATGCCGAACTGGCCGATTGCCCTGCTGCTGGCCGCCTGCGCCAGCACCGCCACCGCACAGCAGGCGGCAGATGCCGTCGCCCCCGAAGCGGCCTCGGCGACCGAGGCCCTTGCCGGGATTTCGCCGGAGGCCCGCACCGCCTGGGACAGCCGCGAGGCCGGCCGCCCGACCGAGGCGCAGGACTGGATGGTCGCCGCCGCCAACCCGCTGGCGGTCGAGGCGGGCGCCCGGATCCTTGCCAAGGGAGGCAGCGCGGCCGACGCCATGGTCGCGGTCCAGACCGTTCTGGGTCTGGTCGAGCCGCAATCCTCGGGCCTTGGCGGCGGCGCCTTCCTCGTCTGGTACGATGCCGAAACCGGCGAACTGACCACGCTTGACGGGCGCGAGACCGCGCCTCTGGACGTCACGCCCCGGCTGTTCCAGACCGCCGAGGGTGAGCCGCTGGAGTTCTACGACGCGGTCGTCGGCGGGCGGTCCGTCGGCACGCCGGGCACGCCGATGCTGCTGGAAGAGGCGCATCGGCGCTGGGGCCGGATCGCCTGGGCCGACCTGTTCGAGGACGCCATCGGACTGGCCGAGCGGGGCTTCGCGGTCTCGCCCCGGCTGGCGGGGCTGGTCGCCGAGGACGAAGAGCGGTTGCGCCGCCATCCCGCGACCGAAGCCTATTTCTTTCCCGAAGGCGCCCCCATCGCCGCGGGCACGACGCTTCTGAACCCGGCCTATGCCGACACGCTGCGCCAGATCGCGCGGGACGGCAGCCGCGCTTTCTATACCGGCGCCATCGCCGAGGACATCGTCACCGCCGTGCGCGGTGCCAAGGGCAACCCGGGAGTGCTGTCGTCGATCGATCTGGCGCTGTACCGGGTGAAGGAACGCACGCCGGTCTGTACCCCCTATCGCGGCCACGAGGTCTGCGGGATGGGGCCGCCCTCGTCGGGCGGGCTGACCGTGGGCCAGATCCTCGGCCTGCTTGAACCCTACGATCTGGCGGCGCTTGGCCCCGAGTCCGCCGAAAGCTGGCGGCTGATCGGCGATGCCTCGCGGCTGGCCTTCGCCGACCGCGGCCGCTACATGGCCGATTCCGACTTCGTGCCGGTGCCGGCGAAAGGGCTTCTGGACCCCGCCTATCTGGCGGAACGCGCGAAACTGATCGCGGGCGACGACGCGCTGCCCGAAGTCGCCCCCGGCGATCCCGAGTGGGACCATGCCGGGCTTCGCGCCGACGACCGGTCCATCGAGTTTCCCTCGACCTCGCATATCTCGATCGTCGATGCGGACGGCAATGCGCTCTCGATGACCACGACCATCGAGAACGGCTTCGGCTCGCGGCTGTTCGTGCGCGGCTTTCTCTTGAACAACGAACTGACGGACTTCTCGTTCGAGACCCACGAGGCCGGCCGCCCCATCGCCAACCGGGTCGAGCCCGGCAAGCGGCCGCGCTCGTCGATGGCGCCGACCATCGTGCTGACCGACGGCAAGCCCTCGCTGGTGATCGGCAGCCCGGGCGGCAGCCGGATCATCGGCTATGTGGCGCAGGCCATCGTCGCGCATCTGGACTGGGGAATGGATGTGCAGCAGGCCGTGGCGATGCCGCATCTGGTCAACCGCTTCGGCGCCTACGATCTGGAAGCGGGCACATCGGCCGAAAGCCTCGCCGACCCGCTGGCAGCCCTTGGCTTCGAGGTCGGCGCGCGCGAGCTGAATTCGGGGCTGCACGCGATTTCGGTCGGCGAGACGCTGCAGGGGGGTGCCGACCCGCGCCGCGAAGGCATCGCGCTCGGCCGCTGAGGCGGCTCAGACCTTTTGCGCGGCGGCCCGGCGCAGCCCCGGCCGCCGCAACACGCCCTGCGCCAGCAGCACGCCCGCGATCACCACGGCGCCGCCGATCAGATGGTAGGTCCGTGGCATCTCGGCCAGAAAGACCGCCGACAGCAGGCTGCCGAAGACCGGCATCAGGTGCAGAAAGCCGCCCGCCCGCGCCGCGCCGATCAGCGCCACCCCGCGATTGAAGAACAGAAGCGCCAGCAGCGAGGCGAATCCCGCCACGAGGATCAGCACCGGAATCGCCGATTGCAGCAGCAATGCGTTCAGCACCGGGGTCGATTGCAGCCCGACATAGATCAGCGTGTTGTAGGCGGAGACCGACATCAGCCCGGCGAACAGCAGGAAAGGCCAGGCGCGGGCGATCTCGCGCCGCTCGCGCCAGGCCAGGCGTCCGCCAAGCGCCAGCACCAGCGCGAAGGCCGCGACCCAGCGCCAGAAGGCCAGCGCCACCGGCCCCAGATCGCCCGCAGCCCCGGTGCCGACCGCGCGCCCCAGCACGAAATTGCCCGCCCAGAAGAGGCTTGCCAGCGTCAGCAGAAGCGGCGCGGCCGACCACAGGCGGCTCATCGGACCGCTCCCGACCGACGGCCTGAGATGTGAAGATCTGTCATGGCGCTGCCCTTGTCTCCGATATCCGAAGACCCGGCCACTCGGCACGATGGCCAGAACCGCCGGGACGGCCTAGCCCAGATAGACCGTGCCCGCAGGATAGGATACCCGCTTCGGGCTGCGTACCGCCAGCAGGAAGCCCAGGGTCAACGGACCGACCCGGCCGAGGAACATCACCCCCATCAGAACCGCCCGGCCCGCCGCATCGAGATCGCCGGTGATGCCCCGGCTCAGCCCGACCGTCCCGAAAGCCGAAACCGTCTCGAAGGCCAGATCGAGGAAATCGCCCTCGTGAAACAGGATCAGCACAAACAGCGCGATCAGGATCGTCAGGGTGCTGACCATCGACAGTGCCAGCACCTTCATGATCTGCTCGGCCCCCAGACGGCGCCCGAAGACGTCGATGGCGGTATGGCGGCGGAAGAAGCTGACCGTGGCCAGCAGCAGCACGATGAAGGTCGTGACCTTGATGCCGCCGCCCGTAGAGGTCGAGCCCGCCCCGACCATCATCAGCGTCATGAACAGCAGCGTCGTCGCCTGCGTCAGCCCGCCGATATCGACGGTGTTGAACCCTGCGGTGCGGGTGGTCGCGGCCTGAAACCAGCTGGCCCAGAGCTTGGTCGAGACGGCATCGAACTGTCCCAGCGTGGCCGGGTTGGTCCATTCCAGCACCGCGAAGGTCGCGGTCGACCAGACCAGAAGCGCAAGCGTGCCCACCAGCATCAGCTTGGTATGGACGGTATAGCCGCGCCAGCCGGTGCGGCGCTGCATGTCTGCGACCACAGTAAACCCGAGCCCGCCGAGGATCAGCAGGGCGGGCACGGTGACATTGACCACCGGATGCGCGACCCAGGCCGTCAGACTGTCGGAGTAAAGCGAAAAGCCTGCATTGTTGAAGGCCGAGACGGCATGGAACAGGCTTGACCACAGCCCCGCCTGCCAGCCGAATTCGGGCACGAAGACCACCGCCAGAAAGGCCGTGCCCGCCGCCTCGCAGACCAGCACGAAGCGCAGGATCGTCTTCGTCAGCCGGATCAGACCGCTCATCGAGGTCTGGTTCAGGTCCTCGCGCAGGTAATGGCGATGGGTGATGCCGACCGGCAGGCCCAGCATGGTCAGGATCAGGACCGCGAAGGTCATGAGCCCCAGCCCGCCCAGCTGGATCAGCACCAGGATCACGGCCTGGCCGAACAGGGTGAATTCGGTGCCGGTATCGCGCACCGCAAGTCCGGTCACGGTCACCGCCGAGGTCGCAGTGAAGGCGACGTCGGACCAGGTCATCGCCACGGTCCGGGCCACCGGCAGTTTCAGCAGAAGCGTGCCCGCCGCGATCAGTGCCGCATAGGTCAGCATCAGGGCCAGAGGCGGCGGCAGAAAGCGGCCGCTGCGCAGCGCGGCAAGGCGCGCCATGAGCTCAGGCCTCGTCCAGCAGGTCGTCGCCGAAGCGGCGCAGATCGGCACGGCGGCCCAGCACCAGAAGCTTGTCGCCGGTCTTCAGCCGCAGCTCGCCGCCTTCGCAGGACAGGAACTCGCCCTCGCGCATCGCGCCCAAGGCCCGCAGGTCGTAGCCCGACAACAGCTTGACATCGCCGACCGCGCGTCCCTCCAGCGGCTCGGGCACGGTCAGGTCGACGACATGAAAGCCGTTGCCGAGGCTCACGTAATCGCGCACCAGCGGGTTGTGCAGCATCTGCGCGATGTGCTGGCCGACCTCCTGTTCGGGCAGCACGATCCGGTCGACGCCGATCTTCGACAGGATGCGGTGATGGGTCTTCGACAGCGCCTTGACCCAGATCGCCTTCACCCCCAGCATCTTGACGTTCATCGAACAGAGGATGTTGGCCTCGAGATCCTCGCCGATGGCCACCAGCGCCACGTCGTAATTGCCGACCCCGGCCTCGCGCAGCGCTAGCTCGTCGCGGCCGTCGGCGATCACCGCCTCGGACAGCACATCGGCATAGCGGCCGACGATCTTGTCGTCGAGATCGACCCCCATGACCGGATTGCCGAACCGCGCAAGTTCGGTGGCGACAGTGCTGCCGAACGTGCCAAGGCCGATCACGGCAAAGCTGCGTCTTTTCACTTGGTAACCGCCTGTCCTTCGGGATGTCCGAGCCCGACCCTAGCACGTTCTGGCGCCCCCGGGGCAAGCCCCCGCGCAGCACTGCACCCTGGATCAGGCAGCATCGCGCAGAAGCCGCCGCAGGATCTTGCCCGAGGCCGATTTCGGCACCGCCTCGACGAAATGCACCTCTGCCAGCGCCTTGAAATGGGACAGATGCGCCAGAACATGGGCCTTCAGCGCCTCGGCATCCGCATCCGCCCCGGGCCGTGGCACCACATGGGCGACCGGCCGTTCGCCCGCCTCGGGGTCGGACCGGCCGACCACCGCCGCGTCCAGCACGTCGGGATGGGTCAGCAGCACCGCCTCAAGCTCGGCCGGGGCCACCGCAAAGCCCTTGACCTTGATCAGTTCCTTCAGCCGGTCGTGCAGCGTCACGAAGCCCTCGGCATCGATGCTGGCCAGATCGCCGGTCTTCAGCCAGCCGTCGGGCGTCAGCGTCGCGGCGGTGGCCTCGGGCGCGTTCAGATAGCCCTGCATCACCTGCGGTCCGCGCAGCCAAAGCTCGCCCGGCTGGTCCGGCCCCAGATCGGCGCCGGTTTCGGGGTCGACGATCCGAAGTTCGGTATTGGGAAGCGCCACGCCGACCGCGCCGGGCTTGTCACGGCCGGGCGCCGACATCGTGCCGATGGGCGACAGCTCGGTCATGCCCCAGCCCTGCATCACCCGACAGCCAAGCCGCGCGGCCAGCTCCGCGCCCTGCGCGGCGCCCAGCGGGGCTGCGGCACAGATCACCGTCTCGACCGCGCCGAGGTCGAACTGACCGACCAGCGGATGACGCGCCAGCGCCGTGGCGACCGGCGGCACGATGTAAAGCTCTCGGGTCCGGCGCTCCTGAACCAGCCGCAGGAAAAGCTCCAGATCGAAACGGGGCATCGTCACCAGAGAGGCCCCGTTGCCCAGCACCATGTTCATCAGCACGGTCAGCCCGTAGATATGGAAGAAGGGCAGGAACCCGACCGTCCAGTCCCCGGGGCGCATGTCGCAGGCGGCAAGCCCCTGGTCGATATTGACCACGAGGTTGCGGTGGCTCAGCCGCACCCCCTTGGGCAGGCCGGTCGTGCCCGAGGAATAGGGCAGCACGGCGATGTCGCGGGCGACGTCGAGCGGCACCTGCGCCACCAGCCGCGGCCCCATCAGCGCCTCGAGCGGCACGGCCCCCCGGTCGGGCGCCTCCGCCCCGATCACCGCGATGTCGCTCAGCCCGGCAGCCGCGGCCCCGGCGCGCGCGGTGTCCAGACAGGCAGGCACGGTCACCAGCAGGCGCGCCCCGCTGTCCTTCAGCTGAAAGGCCAGTTCCTCGGCGGTATAGGTCGGGTTGACCGGGGTCACGGTGCCGCCCGCATAGGCCACGCCATGAAAGACCGTGACGAAATCGGGGCTGTTCGGGGCCATCAGCGCCACCACCGCCCCCTTGCCGATCCCGCGCGCGGCCAACCCGCCGCCCAGCCGCCGGATCCGGTCCATCAGCGCGCCCGCGGTCAGGCCCTGCCCCGAGGGTCCGTCGACCAGCACCACCTCGTCGGGACGGGAAGTCAGGCCCCGGAACAATCTCTCGGTGACCGACAGGCCGGTCAGGGGCACAGGCGCGAACCTGCTGCTGTGAACGATCATCGTTTTCCTCCCGCCTTACGGGCGCGTAGACCGCGCTTCTCGCCTTCCGGCAGCGTAGCACGGTTCTTGCCGATGACGATGGAAAACCGGGGCGGGACAAAAGGGTTCCGCCCCGAGCCACTTTTGCGGATCAGCCGCGCTGCGCCAGCAGGCGGATCAGGGCACGCGGTTCGGGCGGAGGCGCCTGCTCGATCCGGCGATAGTCCGACCCGTCGCGCTGGCGGGTCACCAGCCCGGTCTCGAAGAGGTCGCGGCGCAGCAGCGCGGCATCGCCGAAGAGGTGCCAGGCGTTCAGCCGCTCGTTCACCTGCCGCTCGGTCCAGGTCTGGCCCGCAGGCAGCCGCGCCCAGAGCGCCCAGAGACACAGCACCTGCATCGCCCGCCGCGACGGCCAGCGCACGAGCCGCCCGTTTTCGTCGAAATGGGTCAGCGTCCGTTCGATCCGGCGGTGATCGACGGGGGCCGGATCGGGCACGGGCGCGGGTGCCGCGTCGGTCAGCCGGTCTTCGGCCAGCCGGTCGGCGCGCAGATGCTGAAAGTTGCGAAACCCGCCCGCGCGGGCCAGCATGTTCATCAGGCTCAGATGCGACGGCGCGGCCTCGGCCGCACGCAACTGATGCGCCAAGGCGCGGGAAAAGGCGGAAATGTCCTCGATCGCGAGGGGAATGGAAGGTCTGGTCATGGTCTCGGTCCCGATGTGCCGAAATCCGGATCGCTGGTCGCTGGCTTACGACGGGGCACAGGAAGGAAACCAGATGAGTGCCGAGTGACGGGCAGGTTTAGCTTGCCCATGGGGCACAGCGACGCCTCGGTGAACTGCCGACCGTGCCGGTCGCATATCACGGAACCCGCTGCGGAACAACCCCGCCCAGCCCCTGACGGATCGCCGAGACCGTGTGCCGGAGCCCGGGCGAGAGCCGCTTGTCGCGCCGAAGCTGCAAGGCCAGCTGGCGGCCCAGCGGCGGGTCCAGCGGCTGCACCGCCAGCCCGCCCGAAGCGCCCGGCCGCGCCACCGACGAGGCCGGCAGGATCGACCAGCCAAGCCCTGCCGCGACCAGCTCCTTGGCGGCCTCGACGCTTTCCAGCTCCATGATCGGCGCGGGCCGCAGCCCGGCCGCACGGAACCAGCCGTCGATCAGAAGCCGGGTATGGCCCGCGCTGTCGTAAAGGATCAGCGGCCGGGCCCCCATCGCCTGCGGCGTGGTGGGCGCCCCGGCATCGGGGGCCGGGCCCACCGCCAGCAACGCCTCGTCGCACAGCAGGCTTGTCTCCAGCGCCCGGCCCGCCGCGGGCAGGGTGACGATGGCAAGATCCAGCAGGTTCTGTTCCAGAAGCCGCTGGATTTCCGTGCTGTTGCCGGTGCGGACGACGAAATCGAGCCCGGGAAAGGCGCGCTTGAGCCGCCCCAGCACCGGCGGCAGCAGATGAATGCAGGCGGTCGCCCCGGTGCCGATCCGGACCCGCCCGGCGCGGCCGTCGCGATGCGGCTCGACCGCCTCGCGCACCGCGTCCAACTCTTCGCCGATTCGCCGCGCGCCCCCGATCACGATCTGCCCGGCTTCGGTCGGCCGCACCCGCTTGCCCACCCGTTCCAGCAGCCGCACCCCGAAATGCCGTTCCAGCTGGCGGACCTGCTGACTGACCGCGGGCTGCGAAATCCCGGCCTTCTCGGCCGCGGCCGAAAAGCTGCCCAGCGCCGCGACATCGGCGAAAGTGGCAAGATGCAGAAGGTTGAGCGACTGGGCCAAGGTTTTCCTTATGCTTTGAATAAACGCCATAGCATTTTCTTTGTCTCTCCGGGATGCCATTCTCTGTCTCACCCAGACCCGGAGAACACGATGACGATCAAGCCTGCCCCTCTCGGCCCCCTGACCCTTGGCGATTGTACCGCCCGCGACCTGCCCGGCGTGCAGGCGATCTATGCCGAGGCGGTGCGCACCGGCACCGCCAGTTTCGAGCTGGACCCGCCCGATCTGGACGAGATGCGCGGGCGCTGGGAAAAGGTCACCGGCGCGGGCTTTCCCTGGCTGGTGGCGCGCGCGGGAGACCGGGTGGCGGGCTATGCCTATGCCAACACCTACCGCCCGCGTCCGGCCTATCGCGGCACGGTCGAGAATTCGGTCTATGTCGACGAAGCCTTCCGCGGACAGGGCGTCGGGCGGGCGCTTCTTGGTCAGTTGCTGGCGCGCTGCGAGGCGGCCGGGTTCCGGCAGATGGTCGCGGTGATCGGGGATTCGCAGAACCTAGGGTCGATCGCGCTGCACCGGGCGCTGGGCTTCGAGGATGCGGGCGTGCTGCGCTCGGTCGGCTGGAAGCACGGGCGCTGGCTCGATTCCGTGCAGATGCAAAAACCTCTCGGCCCCGGCGACACCGCGCCCTTCGAAGCCTAGGCCGGTGATCGGCCGCCCGACCGCCGCCGCGGTGGGGCTGACCCAGATGGTGAACTGGGGCATCTCCTACTATGCCGTGGGGGTCTTCGCGCCGGTCATCGCCGCCGATCTGGGCTGGTCGCTGGCGCGCGCCCATGCCGGGTTCTCGCTGGCGCTGGTCGCGATGGCCCTGTCCTCGGGCGCTGCCGGACGGCTGGTCGCGGCCCGGGGCCGACAGGCGCTGGCGGCGGGCTCGGTCCTGCTGGCGCTGGGGCTTGCGATGCTTGGCACAAGCGCGACCTTCCCCGTCTATGCCGCGGGCTGGATCGTGGCCGGGCTCGGCATGCGGCTATGCCTTTACGAGGCCGCCTTCGCGGCACTGGTCCGCGCGGGCGGAACCGGCGCGCGGCGCGCCCTGTCGCAGGTCACGCTTCTGGGCGGGCTCGCCTCGACCGTCTTCTGGCCGCTGGGCCACCTGCTGGCCGAGACCCTGGGCTGGCGCGGCGGGCTTCTGGTCTATGCCGGGCTCGCGCTGGCGGTAGCGCCGCTGTACCTGACGATCCCGTCCGGCCCCGCGCCGACCCCGGCGGTCCTTGCCGCAGCCGGGCGCGCGGCCGGACCGGTGCGGCCCGCTGCGGCCATCGGCTTCGCCGTGCTGGTAGCGGCCTCGGCCTTTCTCAGTTCGGGGCTCTCGGCCCACCTGATCGGCCTTCTGGGCGCGCTGGGTCTGCCGGTCGCCGCGGCGGTCGGGCTGGCGGCGCTGCCCGGGCTGGCGCAATCGGGCGCCCGGCTTGCCGAGACGCTGGCCGGGCACCGGATCGGACCGCTGGGGCTGGGCGTGCTGGCCTCGGGCGTGCTGACGGCCGGGATGGCGGCAGGCCTGGCCGTGACCGGGCCGGGCGCCGCCGCGCTGGCCTTCGTGCTGGCCTATGGCGCAGGCAACGGCGTGCTGACCCTGGTGCGCGGCGCACAACCCATGGTCCTGTTCCCGCTGGCCCGCTATGCCGAGATCTCGGGGCGGCTGGTCGCGCCCTCGTTCCTGGCCGCGGCGCTCGCCCCTCCGGCCTATGCCGCCGCGATCGAGATCTGGGGTGCACGCGCCGCGATGGGGCTGAGCTTCGGGCTGGCGCTGGCGACCTTTGCCGCCGCCTGGGCGCTTTGGGCGCGGATCGGCCCCGCCGCCGTACCGGGTCTTCCGGCCCGAGACCCGGACCCGGCGCGCCGGAAAACGGCGCGGCCCCCCTCCCTTTGGCTGCTTGCAACATGGGGTCAGCCGGGTATGCTCGACGGTGCGGGACCAGAGAAAGACGCAAAAAGCGCAGGCCGGACCCCGCAGTAACCCCCGATGCATCGGGGGGTAACGGGGAGGAGACCCATGACTGACATGTCCACCATGAATCGCCGTTCGTTCCTCAAGCGCAGCGCGCTGGCGGGCGGCGTCGCCGGGACCGGCGCGCTGGCCGCGCCCGCGGTGCTGGCCCAGGCGCCGATCGTGCTGAAGATGCAGACCTCCTGGGGCGCATCGAACATCTGGGACGAATTCGCCAAGGACTACGCCCGGCGGGTCGAGGAAATGTCGGGCGGGCGGCTCAAGATCGATGTACTGCCCGCGGGCGCCGTGGTCTCGGCCTTCCAGGTGATGGACGCGGTCAATGACGGGGTTCTGGATGCCTCTCATTCGGTCTGCGCCTACTGGTACGGCAAGAACAAGGCGGCGTCGCTCTTCGGCACCGGGCCGGTCTTCGGCGGCTCGGCCACCACGATGCTCAGCTGGTTCTACGCGGGCGGCGGCGACGAGTTGTTCCGCGAGCTGACGCAGGACGTGATGGGGCTGGACGTGGTGGGCTTTCTGGGCTTTCCGATGTTCGCCCAGCCCTTCGGCTGGTTCAAGGGCGAGGTCAACACCGTCGCCGACCTGCAGGGCTTCAAGTACCGCACGGTGGGGCTGGCCGCCGACCTGATGGCCAAGATGGGCATGTCGGTCGCCCAGCTTCCGGGCGGCGAGCTGGTGCCCGCGATGGAACGCGGCGTGATCGACGCCTTCGAGTTCAACAATCCCTCGTCCGACAAGGATTTCGGCGCGCAGGACGTGGCCAAGAACTATTACCTCGCCTCCTATCACCAGGCCTCGGAAAGCTTCGAGTTCCTGTTCAACCGGCCCTTCTTCGAGGATCTGGACCCCGACCTGCAGGCGATCCTGCGCTACGGCGTCGAGGCGGCCTCGACCGCCAATACCGCCAAGGCGATGGACCGCTATTCGGCCGACCTGCAATGGCTGCAGGACGAGGCGGGCGTCACCGTGCACCGGACCTCGAAAGAGATCCTCGACGCCCAGCTCAAGGCCTGGGACGAGCTGATCCCCGAGCTCGAGCAGGACGCCTTCATGAAGAAATGCCTCGACAGCCAGCGCGCCTGGGTCGAGCGCGTGACCTTCTTCGAGGTGATGAACTCGCCCGATTACACGCTGGCCTACGACCACTATTTCCCGGGCCGGCTCAAGCTCTGACCCGGACCCCGGTCCAGTGCCCCCGGCGGCCACCGCCCCGGGGGTTTTTCATGCGCCACAGGAGAGGCCCATGATCGGTTTCATACGTTTCGCCGACGCACTGTCGGCCTGGTTCGGCAAGACCTTCGCCTGGCTGATCGTGCTGATGGCTCTCGGCACCGGCTACGAGGTCTTCGTGCGCTACGTCCTGAACAGTCCCACCGCCTGGGCGCTGGACGTGTCCTTCATCATGTACGGGACGCTCTTCATGATGGGCGGGGCCTACACGCTGTCGCGGGGCGGCCATGTGCGGGGCGACTTCCTCTATCGGCTGTGGCAGCCCCGGACCCAGGCCATGGTCGATCTGGTGCTGTACCTCATCGCCTTCTTTCCGGGCGTGCTGGCGCTGATCTTCGCGGGCTGGAAATACGCCGCCCGGTCCTGGCGCTATGGCGAGGTCTCGGTGAACAGCCCGGCCGGCATCCCGATCTACCAGTTCAAGACCGTGATCGTGGTCGCGGGCGTGCTTCTGTTCATCCAGGGCATCGCCCAGGTGATGCGCTGCCTCCTCGCGATCCGCACCAACGAGTGGCTCGAGGCCGACGAGGACATCTTCGAGACCGAGGACATCCTGATGCGCGAGGCCGACAAGGCCGAGAGGGGCCCCCATATATGACCGACCCGCAGATCGCCCTGATCCAGCTCGGGCTTTTCATCGTTTTCGTGTTCCTCGGGTTCCCCATCGCCTTCACCCTGATGGCCATGGGCATCGGCTTCGGCTATTTCGCCTATTTCGACGCGGGCCGGATGTGGCGCGCCTTCGACCGGCTGGACGACACCGCCGGGACATGGACCCAGATCACCACCTGGATCGAGGGGCTCTTCAACAACCGCATCTTCGATCTGTTCGTGAACCAGACCTATACGGTGATGTCGAACGAGGTGCTGACGGCGGTGCCGCTGTTCCTGTTCATGGGCTACATCGTCGAGCGCGCGAATATCGTCGACCGGCTGTTTTCGACGCTCAACATCGCCTCGAAGAACATCCCCGGCTCGATGGGGGTGGCGGCGCTGATCACCTGCGCGCTGTTCGCGACCGCGACCGGCATCGTCGGCGCGGTGGTCACGCTGATGGGGCTTCTGGCGCTGCCCGCGATGCTGCGCGCACGCTACGACCCGGCCTTTGCCAGCGGCATCATCTGCGCGGGCGGCACACTGGGTATCCTGATCCCGCCCTCGATCATGCTGATCGTCTATGCCGCCGCCACCAATGTCTCGATCGTGCGGCTTTACGCGGGCGCGCTGCTGCCCGGACTGACGCTGGTCGGGCTGTATCTCTTCTACGTCGTGGGCCGGTCCATCCTGCAGCCCTCGGTCGCCCCGCGTCCGACCGAGGACGAAATCCCCGACGTGCCCCTGGGTCGGCTGCTGTGGATGATCGTGACCTCTTTCCTGCCGCTCGCGGTGCTGATCGCGGCGGTGCTGGGCTCGATCCTCTTCGGGCTGGCGACACCGACCGAGGCCGCCTCGGTCGGCGCGCTGGGGGGGCTGGCGCTGGCCCTCATCTACCGCGCGCTCAGCTGGCAGAGGCTGCGCGAAAGCGTCTATCTGACGGTCCGCACCACGGCGATGGTCTGCTGGCTGTTCGTCGGGTCCTACACCTTCTCGGCGGTGTTCTCCTATCTGGGCGGCGAGCAGGTGATCGGCCAGTTCGTCGAGGGCCTGAACCTGACGCCCGTGCAGTTCCTGATCCTCGCCCAGCTGATCATCTTCCTTCTGGGCTGGCCGCTCGAATGGTCCGAGATCATCATCATCTTCGTGCCGATCTTCCTGCCGCTGCTGGCGCATTTCGAGATCGACCCGCTGTTCTTCGGCATCCTCGTGGCGCTGAACCTGCAGACGAGCTTCCTGACCCCGCCAATGGCGATGTCAGCCTACTACCTCAAGGGCATCGCGCCCCCCGAGGTGCGGCTGACCCAGATCTTCCGGGGCGTGATGCCCTTCCTCGTCTGCGTGCTGATCTCGATGGTGTTGATGTACGTCTTTCCGCAGATCGTCTACCTTCTGCCCGAACTGGTTTACGGATGAGGACGCGCGCATGAAGGATCTCGACACCCCGATGCAGCTGGGCGCGGTCGAGTTGCGCGACCGGCTGGCCTCGGGGGCGCTTTCGGCGCTCGATCTGGTCGAGGCCTGCCTGGCCCGCATCGCCGCGCGCGAGCCCGAGATCGGCGCCTGGGCCTGGATCGACCCCGACTATGCCCGCGAACAGGCCCGCAGGCTGGATGCGCACCGCGTCTCGGGGCGGGCGCTGGGGCCGCTGCACGGGCTGCCGGTGGGGCTGAAGGACGTGATCGACACCGCGCGCATCCCGACCGAAAACGGCTGCGCGCTGGATGCAGGGCGAGTGCCCGCGCGGGACGCCTTCGTGGTCGAACGCCTGCGGGCGGCGGGCGCGCTGATCCTCGGCAAGACGGTGACGACGGAACTGGCCTTCCTGCATCCGGGCAAGACCCGGAACCCGCACAACCCGGCCCACACCCCGGGCGGGTCGTCCAGCGGCTCGGCCGCGGCGGTGGCGGATGCGATGGTGCCGCTGGCGCTCGGCACCCAGACCGGCGGGTCGGTGATCCGCCCGGCGGCCTTTTGCGGCGTGACCGGGTTCAAGCCGACCTTCGGCGCCATCCCCCGGCGCGGGGTTCAGATGCAGTCGCACACGCTCGACACGCTGGGCGTCTTCGCCACCGACCCGCTGGGCGCGGCGCTGGTCGCCGAGGCGCTGTTCGGCTTCGACGAGACCGACCCGGCGACCGCGCCGGCCCCGGCGCCACGCCTGCTGGACACCGCCCGCAGCGCGCCACCGCTGCCCCCGGTCCTTGCCTTCGTCAAGCCGCCGGGCTGGGACCGCGCGGATGCGGAAACCCATGCCGCCTTCGCCGAACTGACCGCGGCCCTCGGCGATCAGGCCTTCGAGGTCGCGCTGCCCACGGCCTTCGAAGAGGCCGCCGCCCAGCGCGCCCGGATCAACATGGCCGAGATGGCGCGCTATCATTACCGCTATGTCCGCGACGGGCTGGACCGGCTGGGCGCCGAGACCCGCGATGCGCTGGAAGAGGGCGCCCGGATCCCCGCCCGCGATTACCTCGCCGCGCTCGACTGGCCGAAGGTCCTGAACGCGGGTCTGGACGAGATCTTCACCCGCTGCGACGCGATCCTCTGCCCCGCCACGCTGGGACCCGCCCCGGAGGGCATCGGCGCGACCGGCGATCCGATCTTCAACGGGCTCTGGACGCTGTGCGGCACGCCCGCGGTCACGGTGCCCGTCCTGACCGCCGGAAACGGCCTGCCGATGGGGGTGCAGCTTGTCGGCCCCCGCGGCGACGACGCGCGGCTTCTGCGGACCGCGCACTGGCTTTACGGCTGGGCCGGGGCCTGAGCCCCGCCACCGCCCCCAAGGGAAAGGAGCCCCGATGGACCGCCTGATCGCCGCCTTCGCCTTCGCCGTCTTCCTCGGTTTCGTCGGCATTCTCGCCCTTGAGGTGCCGCATGTCGATCTTTGGGCGGTGATCGCGATCACCGTCGCGCTGGTTGCCGCCGATCTGGTGTTCGCGATCTTCAAGCCGCGCGACTGACCGCCCCAACCCCTTGGCAAAAAACATCTTTCTCCCTGACGATACCGACAAACGTTGGATATGCCGGCCCCAGGCCGCGTGATAGGCTTTGTCAGGCCCGCAGGGGAGGATCGCGGGCCGGAAACGGGGAGAACCCCGAAGGGAGGAGACATGAAGACCACCTTGATCGGCGCGGCTGCGGCGGCCGTGCTTGCCATGCCGGCCTTCGCCCAGGGCGCGGACGTGCCCGACAATCTGGAAAAGCTGGGCAATTTCCAGACCACCGGCACCACCGAATTCACCTATGTCCCGCAGGAGGGCGCCTTTGCCGACGGGATCCGCAAGACGCTCGAGCGGATCACGCTGCCCGAGGGCTTCAGGATCGGGCTTTATGCCGTGGTGCCGGATGCCCGTCACATGGCGGTCGGCCCGCAGGGCATCGTCACCTTCGTCGGCACCCGCAAGGACAAGGTCTGGGCGGTCACCGACCGCAACAAGGACCGGGTCGCCGACGAGGTGAAGGATTTTGCGCCCTCGCTGAAATTCGCGATCCCGAACGGGCCCTGCTTTTCGAAGGACGGGTTTCTCTACATCGCCGAACAGAACCGCGTGCTGCTGTTCCCGGCGGCCGAGTTCTTCTACGAAAGCCCCGATGTCGCGGCCTTCAATCTGGTCAAGCAAGGCGAGCTGATCCCGCCCGAGGAAGAAAGCTACAACCACACCGCGCGGGTCTGCAGGATCGGCCCGGATGGCAAGATCTACATCTCGCTCGGCCAGCCCTTCAATGTCGCGCCGCCGGAAAAGCTGGACCTTTACCGCGAGGTGGGGATCGGCGGCATCATCCGGATGAATACCGACGGCACCGGGCGCGAGGTCTATACCTATGGCATCCGCAACTCGGTCGGGCATGATTTCGACCCGGAAACCGGCGATCTGTGGTTCACCGACAATCAGGTCGACGGCATGGGCGACGATATTCCCCCCGGCGAGCTGAACCACCAGACCGAGATGGGCCAGCATTTCGGTGCTCCGTGGTATGGCGGGGGCGATGTCCGCACCAACGAATATGCGGGCCAGGACGTGCCCTATGACGTGGTGATGCCCGCGGTCGAGATGACGGCCCATGCCGCCGATCTGGGCATGACCTTCTATTCCGGCAGCATGTTCCCGGAAGAATACCGGGGCGCGATCTTCTCGGCCCAGCACGGGTCGTGGAACCGCACGACGCCGGTCGGGGCGCGGGTCATGGTGACCCATGTGGCCGAGGACGGCACCGCGACCTCGGAACCCTTCGCCGAAGGCTGGATCGACGGGAACGGCGAATATCTGGGCCGGCCGGTCGATGTGGCGCAACTGCGCGACGGGTCGATCCTGGTCTCGGACGATCTGGCGGGGGCGATCTACCGCATCTGGTACGAGGGGATGTGATGAAGGGCCTTTCGGCCCTGGCGCTGGGCGGGCTGATGCTCGCCGGCGCCGCCTTCGGCGATGCGCCCCCCGGCGATCTCGAGGCCGGGCGCAAGGTGGCCGGGCTTTGCCGGGTCTGCCACGGGTTGCAGGGCGTGGCCCAGGTGCCGATCGCCCCGCATATCGCGGGCGAGCCGGTCAGCTATATCACCCGGCAGCTGGCCGCCTTCCGGTCGGGCGCGCGCGAACACGAGATGATGACCGTGGTCGCGCGCGGGCTGACCGACACCCAGATCGCCGATGTCGCCACCTGGTATTCCGCCCATACCGCCCGCGCCAGCCTGCCGCCGGGCGCCGACGGCTCGGCCGCACCCGCGCTTTGCGTCACCTGTCACGGCGAGACCGGCATCGCGGTCAATCCCGACGCCCCCAATCTGGCGGCCGAGACCAACATCTATCTCGCCACCCAGCTCAAGGCCTTCCGGTCGGGCAAGCGCCGCCACGAGATCATGTCCGGGATCGCCGCCGACCTGACCGACGACGAGATCCGCGCCTATGCCGACTGGTATGCGGCGATGCAGCTGGAGGTGACCGAGCCGGGCGCCCCCGGCCCCTGCGGCGCGGCATGCTAGCCCCCCAAACTGACCGGGACCTGAAGGCCCAACCCCTTGTCTCTACACAATGAATTGCCTTGCACGGGGGTTTGGTCGGGCGCAGGTTGCGCCCGTTCCGGCGCCGGGGTCAGACCCCGTGCCGCCCGCCCAGTCAACCGCCCAGCAAGGAGACGGAAATGTCCGAGACCAACGCCAGCGACCCCGCCAGCCCCGAGGCCTATTCCTTCCGACAGAAACTCGCGCATTGGGGCGTGGTCGTCCTCGTCGCGGCGCAATACCTAGTCTTCGATGCCATCGGCCGCGATTTCGGCCGCGGCATGAAAACCGGCGAATGGGTCTATTCGCCCGCCGCCACCGGCCACATCCTCTTCGGCTTCGCGATCCTCGCGCTGATGGTCTGGCGGCTCAAGCTGCGCCGCGACGAGGGCGCCCCCGCCCTGCCCGCCGCCGAACCCGGCTGGGCCGCGACGCTCGCGCGCCTGACCCATGGCGCCTTCTACCTGATGCTGCTGGCGATGCCGCTGGTCGGCGCGGCGGCCTGGTACCTGCAATCGGGCAGCGCGGCCGAGATGCACGAGGCGGCGGCGAACCTGCTGATGGCGCTGATCGCGGTCCATGTCGCGGCCGTGGCCGTACACCAGTTCCGGTGGAAAAGCAGCATCCTCAGCCGGATGATGTGACCCGGAGCGCGCCTTCCGCGCCGACCGCTCCCTGACCGGCAGGGAAGGCGTGGCGCGGCCCGCGGGCCGATCTCTCTCCCCCGGGCCGCGCGTATCCCGTCAGGCCGAAAGAGCCGCTTCAAGCCGGACCCATTCGGCCTCGGAGCCGGGCAGGCCCAGCCGCAGCCAGGTCGCCGAATAGGGAAAGATCCGCGACCAGATCCGCGCGCGCCCCAGCCGCGCCTGTGCCGCCCCGGCATCGCACGTGTCGTAAAGACGAAACAGCGCTGTGCCGCCCAAAGGCCGCCATCCCGCCGCCTCGGCCAGCGCGTCGGCCCGGGCCGTTTCCGCCATCAGCCGCGCCCGACTGGCCTCTCGCCACCCCGCATCGGCCAGCGCCAGCGCCCCCGCCTCAAGCGCCGGTCCCGAGACCGCCCAGGGTCCCGCCCGGCTTGCCATCGGCGCGATCAGCGGCTCCGGCCCCAGCACAAAGCCCAGCCGAAGCCCCGCAAGCCCGTAGAACTTGCCGAAGGACCGCAGCACCAGCACATTGCCCGGGCAAGCCCCCGGCAGCAGCGACAGCGCGGGATGCGGATCGGCGAAGCTTTCGTCGACGACCAGCACGCCCACCGTCCCGGCGATCCGCACCAGCGCCTCGGGGGACAGGCGCCGCCCGTCGGGATTGTTGGGGTTCACGATCACCGCCAGCCCGGCCCCGGCCAGCGCCCCGGAGTCAGAGACCGTCTCGACCGCACGGCCCACCGCCTCGAAGGCGCCAGCATATTCGTTATAGGTGGGGCCAAGCACCCGCACCGGCCCCTCGGGCGCGATGACGGGCAAAAGCTGGATCGCCGCCTGCGCGCCCGCCAGCGGCAGCAGCGGCCAGCCGGTGCCATAGGCACCCCGCGCCGCCCCGGTCAGGCGGTCCATCGCGGCCCGGCCCGGCAGGTCGCGCAGCGCCGAGGCCGAGGCCGGCGGCGCCGGATAGGGCACCCGGTTGATGCCGGTCGAGAGGTCGATCCAGTCGCCGGGCGCCCCGCCGAACCGCTTGATCGCCCCCGTCAGATCGCCCCCGTGATCGCGTCCGCCTGCCACCTCTACCCTCCAAACGCCCAGACCAGCGCCGCCAGCCCCAGCGCCAGCACCGCCATCGCCTGCAGATAAAGTCCAAGCCCCCGCCACAGGTCGCGCGGCTCCGGGTCGGGCGCACCCGCGTTCAGCCAGGGCTCGTCGCTGACCCTGTCGCCATAGATCCGCGGCCCCGAGAGCCGCAGCCCAAGCCCGCCCGCCATCGCCGCCTCGGGCCAGCCGGCATTGGGCGAGCGATGCGCGCCCGCGTCCCGCGCCATCGTCTTCGCCGCCCGGACCGGGTGCCGCGCCACAAGGCAGAACAGCGCGCCGGTCAGCCGCGCGGGCAGCAGGTTGGCCAGATCGTCCAGCCGCGCCGCGACCCGGCCGAAATCCTCATAGCGGTCGTTGCGGTGCCCGATCATGCTGTCGAGCGTGTTCACCGCCTTGTAGCCCGCGATCCCCGGCAGACCCAGCAGCACACCCCAGAAGACCGGCGCGACGATGCCGTCCGACGCATTCTCGGCCAGGCTTTCCAATGCCGCCCGGGCCATCCCCGCGCGGTCGAGCCGCGCCGGATCGCGCCCGACGATCATCGACACGGCCTCGCGCGCGCCCGCCAGATCGCCCGCCGCCAGCGGCCGCGCGACCCGGGCCACATGATCGAAAAGGCTACGCGTGGCCACCAGCGGCGCGGCCAAAAGCCCGGTCAGGACCGCGCCCGGCCAGCCGCCGGGCAAGATCGACGCCAGCACCCAGGCGGGCAGGACCGCCGCCGCGACCGTGACCACGACCGTCAGCCCACCCAGCCGCCTGCGGGTTGCGGGCGCGGCGCCGGGGCGGTTCAGCCGCATTTCAAGCCCCGAGATCAGCGCGCCGATCCAGGTCACCGGATGGCCGATCCGGGCATGAAGCCTGTCCGGCCAGCCCACAGCCCCCTCGACCGCAAGCGCCACCAGCATCGCCGCCGCACTCATCGTCCGCCTCCTGTCCTGAACCGCAGCACCCGGCCAAGCCCCGCCGCGCGCAGGGCCGCCTCGGCCTGCCGGGGCGCCTCGCCCGGCGCGAACAGCAGGCCCAGCGCCGTGCCGGTATGGGCCGCCACCAGCCCGAGCGCGCCCAGATCGCGCCCCAGCGCCCAGATCGGCGCGGGGTCCGGACCACCGCGCAGCGCATGACAGCGCCGGGCGCTTTCGGTCGCCAGCCGCGCCCGGCCGGCGCGATCCGGCGTGACGCGCCAGGCCGCGACCAGATCCGAGATATCGGCAAAGTCGGTATCGGCCGGGTCCGTGCGCCGCCCCGGCCCCGCAAAGCCGCCGACGATCTCGAAGCCCGGCCCGGGGGCCACACGGCCCAGCACCCGCGCCGCGCGCGGCGCCCAAAGCAGCGCCTCGGGGACGGGATGCATCAGCGGATCGGTCGCGCCCTCCAGCGCCAGACAAAGGGCTGCCTCGGTGTCTGGCGACAGCGCCATGGGCGCGAGACAGCGGATCGCCGCCAGCAGCGCCGCGGTCGAGGCACCCGCCCCGCCGCCGGGCGGCATCGCCGCAGACACCCGCAAACGCCCCGGCGCGATCCCAAAAAGCCGCGCCAGACGCGCCACCTGCCCCGGCGCCAGCACCGGCCGCCCGCCCTGCCAGAGCCCCGCCATCCGCCCCGGGTGCCAGACCGCGCGAACCTCCAGCGCCGGACAAGGCACGGTGACCAGCGCGATAGGGCCGTCGGGGCCCAGCCGTCCCTGAAGGAACTCGCCGAAATGACCCGCCACCCGGGCGCCGCGGCAGGCCGGACCGGGACGGGATCGGGAAACGGGACGCAGGACAGGCGGGCTAGCGGGCATCGGACCAATCGGGCGGCGGAACCGGCCTTCGCAATGGCATTCCCGGCGCGGGGATGCAACGGGCACGGCCCGCCAGGGCCCCAACCCGCGAAGCCGTGCGGCTGCAGGGATGCGCAAAGCCCGGCCGTGTGCGGAGACCGGCCGAAGGCGAGGCGCTTCTGGCGCGACCCCCCGATTGGGGCACCCCGATTGTCTCTCCGACGACACTCGCGCCGGATCGACCGCCCCCGCGAAAACCTTCCCATCCGAACGGCGCGGGTCCGCAGCGCAGAAACCGGGCGTCACACGCATGCGAAAACACGCGCCGGGCCAGACCACGATCTCAGGCTTTTTCATCTTCGAAACAATCATATGAACCGAGGCTCCTCCGGTCCGCGCCGCGACCGGCAGACGCGAACGGGGGCCAAACGGCGCCACATTGCCTCATTTTTGATCGGCATCGGCAGAGACCTGCTTCATCAATTGGCCAGGCGCGCTACAATCTTGAAGCGAGGTGATGTGTATGCGTTAACCTTGCCGTCGAAATACCCATGCGCTATCCGAAGTTG
The DNA here is from genome assembly GCF_003053725.1 of Rhodovulum kholense. Lineage (GTDB taxonomy): Bacteria > Pseudomonadota > Alphaproteobacteria > Rhodobacterales > Rhodobacteraceae > Rhodovulum > Rhodovulum kholense. Next base: position 317,558 of record NZ_QAYC01000004.1, on the reverse strand, counting down.
CGAAAAGCGCATTTCAGTTCTTTCTTTGCCGGACCGGAGCCGAATGATCAGCCGCCACTCCATCGGATCTGAAATCGCCGACGACCGCGTTTCCTGCGTGACCGGGTATTCCGCGATCCTTCCCGGCGCGGACGGGATCGACGCGGTCTGGCGGGTGCTGAGCGAGGGCCGCTGCACAATCTCGGACATGCCCGAGGACCGCTGGAGCAAGGCACGCTGGATGTCGCCCGAGCCCGGGCTGGCCGGGCACAGCTATTCGCAGCGCGCCGGGATCGTCGCGACGGCCTTCGATTTCGACGCCGGATGCTTCGGCATCACCCCGCGCGAGGCCGAGCAGATGGACCCGCAGCAGCGCCTGCTGCTGGAAGTGACGGCGCGGGCCTTCGATCATGCCGGGATCGACCCCGCAGCGGTCGCGCCCGAGCGCGTGGGCGTCTTTATCGGCGCGGCCTCGCTCGATCATTCGACGACCATGTTGCAGGACCCCGACATGGCCGGGCCGCAATACATGCTGGGCAATACCGGCTCGATCATGGCCAACCGGATCTCGCATCTGTGGAACCTGCAAGGGCCGAGCTACATCGTCGACACCGCCTGTTCCTCGGGGCTGTTCGCGCTGGACCAGGCACGGCGGGCCATCGCCTCGGGGCAGATCGACACCGCCATCGTCGGCGGCGTCAACCTGCTTTTGTCGCCGATGCCCTTTGTCGGTTTCTCGCAGGCGGGCATGCTGTCGCCGCAGGGGCTGTGCCGGGCCTTTGCCAAGGGCGCCGACGGCTATGTGCGCAGCGAGGGCGCGGTGGCTTTCGTTCTGGAACGGCTGACGACCGCGCAGGCCGCCGGGCGGCGTGTCCGGTCGGTGCTGGTGGCGACCGCGGTCAATTCCGCCGGGCGCACCCCCGGCATCGCGCTGCCCTCGGCCGACCGGCAGGCCGCGCTGATCGAGGCGGCCCTGGCCGAGGCGGGCTATGACCCCGACGCGCTGGCCTTTGTCGAGGCGCATGGCACCGGCACCGCCGTCGGCGACCCGCGCGAGGCCGATGCCATCGGCCGGGTCTATGGCCGCCGCCGGGCGCTGCCGCTGCCGATCGGATCGGCCAAAAGCAATTTCGGCCATCTCGAACCCGCCTCGGGGCTTGTCGGGCTGCTGAAGGCGCAGATGGCACTGGACCGCCAGACGATCCCGGCGACGCTCCATTGCGACGAACCGAACCCGGAAATCGACTTTGCCGGGCTCAACCTTGATGTCGCGCGCTCGGCCCGGGCGCTGCCGCCGGCGGGCCGGCCCTGGCTGGCCGCGGTCAATTCCTTCGGTTTCGGCGGCGCCAACGCCCATGCGGTGATCCGCCAGCCCCGGCCGGAGGAAAACGCCCCCGATGCCGAGGCCGCGAGGCTGCCGCCCGCATTGCTTCTGTCCGCAGCCAGCGAGGCCGCACTGACCGAGCTCGCCCGGTCCTGGCACGCGCTGGCCGAGGCGGCCCCGGCCGATCTGGGCGCGCGGATCGCCACCGCGAACTGGCGCCGCGCGCGCCACCGCCATCGCCTGTGCTTGCCTGCGGCGAGCGCCGATGCCCTGGCGGACGGGCTGGGGGCGTGGCTGGGCGACGCGCGGAGGGCCGCGCCGGGCGCCAGCGCCGAAACGACGCTGCGCGACGCGCCGCTGGCCTTCGTCTATGCCGGGAACGGTGCGATGTGGCCGGGCGCCGCCCGGACCCTGATGGAAACCGACGCCACCTTCCGCACTGTCTTTTCCGAGATCGCAGCGGACTTCGCGGCGCTCGGAATCCCGGGCCTTGCCGACAGGCTGGCCGATCCCGATCTCGAGGCGAGGCTGGGCGAGGCCGAGGTGGCGCAGCCCCTGACCTTCGCGATCCAGGTCGCGCTGACCGAGGCGCTGGCCGAGGCCGGGCTGCGGCCGGGTGCCGTTCTGGGCCATTCGATGGGCGAGGTCGCCGCGGCCATCGCGGCAGGACGGATCGCCCGCGACGACGGCCTCCGGATCATCGCGCATCGCTCGCGCGCCTTCGAGCCCCTGCGCGGCAAGGGCGGCATGGCGGCCTTCGCCGGCCCCCGCGACCGGATCGAGGCGCTGATTGCCGATCACGGGCTGGCCGCCGAAGTCTCGGCCGAGAACGCCCCCGAAAGCATCACCGTCAGCGGCACCGGGGACGCGCTGAAGGCGCTGGCGCGCATCGCCCGCAGCCATCGCATCGCCGGCCGCATCCTGCCGATTTCCTATCCCTATCACTCGGCAGCGGTCGAAACGCTGCGGCCCGCCCTGACTCGCGGCCTGGCCCGGATCGCGCCCCGCGACGGCACCGTGCCGTTCTATTCGGGCTGGGACGGCACCCGCTATGACGCGCCGCTCGACGGGGTTTACTGGTGGCGCAACGCCCGCCTGCCGGTGGCCTTCCGCGAGGGCGTCCGGGCGATGGCCGAGGACGGCATCCGCGTCTTCCTGGAAATCTCGCCGCGCACGGTTCTGCGCACCTATCTGCGCGACACCCTGGCCGAGCTCGACTGCGAGACCCGGGTGCTGGAAAGCCTCGATAGCGCCCGGTCCGAAGAGCGCAATGCGGGCAGCATCGCCCGCGCGGCGCTGGCGGCGGGCGGGGCGGTCGACCGCGCCCGCGTCCTGGGCCCCGAACGGCCCGTGGCCGACGGGTTGCCCGACTATCCCTTCGACCGCCAGACCTACCGGCTGGACAGCCCGGTCGCGGCCGACATCTTCCACCGCCGCCCGCAGCATCCCTTGCTTGGTGCCCGCCTGCGCCCCGACAGTGCTGAATGGGAGGGCGAGATCGCCCTGACCCGCATCCCCTGGCTGGCCGATCACCGGGTCGGCGGCCGCGTGCTGCTGCCCGCCACCGCCATGGTCGAGATGTTCGCCCATGCCGGTTGCGAGATCCTGAAATCCGACGAGATCGAGTTGCGCGACGTCGAATTCCTGCGCCCTCTGGAATTGCCCGAAAAGGGCGCCGTGCCGGTCCGGCTGGTCCATGAACCGACGGCCCGGCGGCTGCGGATCGAGGCGGGCGGGCCGCGCGCCTGGGCGCCGGTGGCCGTGGCCCGACTGTTCGCCGCGACCGGCACCCGCCCCGCACCGGTGACCGCGCCCGAGGCGATGGGCGCGGCCGGACCGCTTTACGACGGGCTCCGGGCGGCCGGGCTGGACTATGGACCGGCCTTCGCCCGGGTGACAGTGCTTGACCGCGACGGCCCAGCGGTGCGCACGGCGCTGGCGCCCCGCGACGCGACGCGGGGCTTTCGCTTCGACCCGGCGCTGGCCGATGCGGGGCTGCATGGCGCGGTCCTGCTGCTTGAGGGCCGCGATGCCCGGCTGCGGGTGCCCGCCCGGATCGCCAAGGTGCGGGTCTGCGGGCCGGGCCAGATCATCTGCGCGCGGCTGAGCCGCGCGGGCGGCTGGGACGAAAGCCTGGCCTTCGATATGGTGCTGGCCGACGCGACCGGCACCGCCCTGCTGGCCTTCGAGGGGCTCCGGCTGAGGCCGCTGCCCACCGGGGCGGCCGAGCCGCACCCCTATTGGGACGAACGGCTGGTGCCCCTTGCCGGAGGCGGCGCGGCCGGGATCGCCGCCGCTGCCGAGGCGGCCTGCCGTCCGGACCAGCCCCCCAGCGATGCCGATGTGCTGCGCGCGGCGCTTGGCAGCCGTTTGGCCTGGGACCGTGTCGCGACCGGCGCCGACCCGGCCGATCCGCGCCATGACATGGCCCGGCACTGGCTGGCCTCGACCGGTCACGGAGAGGGCGCGCGGCAGCTTTCGGCCGACTGCCCCTGGCCCCCGACTGACGCACTTCTGGCGATGCTGCCCGAGGTCGCGCCCGGCGCCTCGGCCGAGCTGAAATCGGCGCTGGCCGCCGCCGCAGACGAAGAGCGCCCCGCCGACCCGCTGCCGCTGGCCGCGCGCACGCTGGAAACCCTTTTGGACGGCACCGCGCCCCTGGGCCGGATCGCGCTGGCGGGCGCGCTCGATCTGGGTCTGGTCGCGGCGGCGCTTAGGGCGGGTGCTCACGTCACCGTGCTGGCCGAGGATGGCGACGCGCTCGACCGGCTGCGGGCGCGGCTCGACACAAGGCTGCCCTTGCGGTTTCTCGCGCTGACCGAGGCCCGGGCCGCCGATGCCGCCGATCTGGTGCTGGGCTGCTGCCTTGCGCAAAGCCTTTCCCAGCGCGAAAGCGCCGGGCGGCTCGCGGCGATGGTTGCGCCCGGCGGCTCGCTGATCGCGACCGAAGAGGCGCCCGATCTTTTCGCACTGATGACGCTTAGGCATCGCGACGCCGACGCGCTCGACCGGCTGGAACGTGCCTTCCATGCCGCCGGGCTCGACACTGCCAGCGGCACCGCGCAGGGCTCCGAGGCGCTGAGACTGATCCGCGCCACCCGCCCCGCCGCCCGCGCCGAAGCCCGGCCCGCACTTGCCCTTACCGGCACCGGCCCGCTGGCCAAGGCGCTGGCCGCGCTGCCGCCGGGCTCCGATGCGCCGGTGGCACTCCATTGCACGGCGATCGACGGCGACGACCCGCTGGCCGCCGCCCGGATCTTCCGCGATCTGCCCGAAACCGACGGCCCGCTTTGGATCGCGGTCGGGGGCACCGACCGTTGGGAGGAACTGACCGGCTGGCGCCGCGTCGTCGCCAACGAAACCGGCCGCGACATCCGCCTGATCTGCGCCGACAGCGACATCGCGCCCGAGAGGATCGCGGCACTGGCCGCGACCTCGCCCGAGGCCGAGATCCGCCTGACCGCCACGGGCGCCGCCGCGCCGCGCGTCGTGCCGGTCAAGCCGCTGGCCCCCGAGGCCGGCCCGCGCCGCCTGGTGGCCGAGCGCCGGGGCGTGGCGCTCGACGGTCTGGTCTGGGCCAATCTGCCCGACCGACCGCTGCAACCGACCGAGGTCGAGATCGAGGCGGTGGCTTCGGGGCTCAACTTCCGCGATGTGATGTGGGCGCAGGGCGTGCTGCCCCCCGAGGCGCTGGAGGCCGGATTCTCGGGTCCCTGCCTCGGCATGGAATGCGCGGGCGTGGTGACCCGCGCGGGCGCCCGGGCCGGGCTGAGCCCCGGCGACCGGGTGATCGCGATGGCGCCCCATGCGATGGCCAACCGGGTGATCACCCGGGCCGAGGCGGTGATGCCGCTGCCCGAGACGGTCGATCTGGAAACCGCCGCCGGGCTGCCGGTGGTCTTCGTCACCGCCGATTACGCGCTGACCGAGGTGGCCCGGCTTGCCCCCGGCGAAACGGTTCTGGTGCATGGCGGCGCGGGCGGCGTCGGGCTTGCGGCGTTGCAGGTCGCCCGGCGGCTTGGCGCCCGGGTCTTCGCCACGGCAGGCAGCCCCGCCAAGCGGCGGCTGGTGACGGCGATGGGCGCCGAGGCCGTGTTCGACAGCCGCAGCCCCGGTTTCGAGGACGCGGTGATGGCCGCCACCGGCGGGCGCGGGGTCGATGTGGTGCTGAATTCGCTGGCGGGCGAGGCGATGGAACGCTCGCTGGCCTGCCTCGTGCCCTTCGGCCGCTTCGTCGAACTGGGCAAGCGCGACCTTTACGAAAACAACGTCATCGCGCTGCATGCCATGCGCAACAATATCGGCTTTCATGCGGTCGATGCCGACCAGTTGCTGCTGCACCGGCCCGATGCGGCGCGGCGCACACTTGAACGCCTGCGCGAGGCCTTCGCCGAGGGGGTCTATCAGCCACTGCCGGTCACTGCCTACCCGGCCGAGGACGTGGCCGAAGCGATCCGCACGATGCAGCGCGCGGCCCATGTCGGCAAGATCGTGTTGTGCGCGCCGAAAGACCGGGGCCCGGCCCGCCCGGCGGCCGCACCGATCCGGGGCGGCTGGCTGGTCGTGGGCGGCACCCGGGGCTTCGGGCTGGAAACCGGGCGCTGGCTGGCCGCGCAGGGCGCCGAGCACCTGTGGCTGATGAGCCGGAGCGGCGCGGTCGCGCCCGAAACGCTGGAGGGCCTCGGCGTCCCGGCCGAGGCGCTGGCCTGCGACGCGACCGATACCGCCGCGCTTGACGCGGCGCTGGCGCAGATCCGCACGGCAGAGGTGCCGCTGCGCGGGGTGGTCCATGCCGCCGCGATCTTCGACGACGCGCTGCTGGCCGATCTCGACGAGACGCGACTGGCGGCGGTGCTGAGGCCGAAGCTTGTCGGCGGTCAGATCCTTGACCGGCTGACGCGCGGCGATGCGCTCGATCACTTCTGGGTCTTCAGTTCCATCGCGGCGCGGTTCGGCAACCCCGCGCAGGCGCCCTATGTGGCGGCCAACCGGGGGCTTGAGGGCCTTGCCCGCGCGCGGCACGAAGCCGGTCTGCCGGGGCTGGCCATCGCCTGGGGGCCGATTGCCGATGCGGGCTATCTGGCGCGCGAAACCGGGCTGCGCGAGACGCTGGCCAAGCGGCTGCCGCCTATGACGACCGAAGCCGCTTTGCGCCGTCTGAGACAGGTGCTGGCCGCCGGGGCCTCAGGCCCGACCCTGACCGTCGCCCCGATGGACTGGTCGCGGATGGCCGGCACGCTGCCGGTGCTGGGCAGCCCGCTGTTCGACCTGATCGACATCCGGGCCAGCGCCGCCGGACCCGGCAGCTTCGATCTGGCCGCGCTGCTGCAGGCCAAGGGGCCAAAGGAGGCGCGCAAGGTGCTGACCCGGCTGCTGGTCGAGGAGGCGGCCCAGCTGATGCGCGCGGCGCCGGGCGACATCGACCCGCGCCAGCCGCTGGAGCTGATGGGCTTCGACAGCCTGATGGCGATCAACCTGCGCATGGCCGCCGAAGAGCGGCTGGGCGTGACCGTGCCGGTCATGTCGATCGACGAGGGGCTGACGCTGACCGGGCTCGTCAACCGGATCATCGAGGCCAGCGGCGCCCCCGAGGCCGAGGATGCCGTGGTCGAGGAAATGGCCCGCCGTCACCTGGCCGACGGGACGCTCGACAAGAGCCAGCTGGACGAGATCAGGAAGCTCGCCCAGGGCAGTGCGGGAGGCCGTTGATATGACAGGGACACGCGACACGCTGGACCGCCTGCGCGCCCTTCATGCGGGAACGCCGCGCGGGGTTGTCCCGCCGGGACCGGCCAAGGCCGGGCCGGGCCGGGCCGATTTCACCACCCATCCGGGCTATCGTCAGGTGGCGGTGGCGCGCAGCGCAGCCGCCGCGCTGGATCTTGCGAACCCGTTCTTCCGCGAAACCGGGGCGGTCGAGGCCACCCGGGTGCGGATCGGCGACCGCTGGATCGAGAATTTCTCGGGCTACGACTACCTCTCGATCAACGGCGATCCGCGCGTCGCGGCGGCGGTCGGCACGGCGGTGGCCGAATTCGGGGTCTCGGCCCGGGCCTCGCGGCTGGTCGGCGGCGATCTCAGCCTGCACCGGAAGCTGGAAACCGGGCTGTCCCGGTTTCTGGGAACCGAGGCGGCGCTGGCCACCGTCTCGGGCCATGCCACCAACCTGGCCGCGATCCGCACCCTGACCGGCCCGGGCGACGTGGTTCTGGTCGACAGCTTTGCCCATAACTCGGTCTTCGAGGGGCTGCGTGCCTCGGGCGCCGACCATGTGTCGGTGCCGCATAACGACTGCGCCTGGCTGGAAGACTGGCTGTCGCGCAACCGCGAGCGTTACGACCGCGTGCTGATCGTGGTCGAGGGGCTTTACTCGATGGATGGCGACATCCCCGATCTGGCCGCTTTGGTGCGCATAAAAGAGCGGTTCGAGGCCTGGCTGATGGTCGACGAGGCGCATTCGGTGGGCGTTCTGGGCGCCACGGGGCGCGGCATCTGCGAAGAGGCCGGAATCGCGCCCGGGCGGGTCGATCTGCTGATGGGCACCCTGTCGAAGACCTTCTGTTCCTGCGGCGGGTTCCTTGCCGGCTCGGAAGCCGTCATCGAGATCCTGCGCCATACCGCGCCGGGCTTTGTCTATTCGGTGGGCCTGTCGGTGCCGAATACCGCCGCCGCCCTGACCGCGCTGGAGATCCTCGAGGCCGAGCCCGAACGGGTGGCCCGGCTCCGGGCGCGCTCGGCCCGGTTTCTGGACAGGGCAAGGGCCGCCGGGCTCGATTGCGGGCTTGGCCAGGGTTACGCCGTTGTGCCGCTGATCGTGGGGGACAGTCTCAAGGCGACGCTGGCCTCGAACAAGGTCTTCGAGGACGGGGTTCAGGCCTTTCCGATCATCGCGCCCGCCGTGCCGAACCAGAAGGCGCGGCTGCGCTTCTTCATCAACGCGGACCATTCCGAAGCCGCCATCGACGCCGCCGTGGCCTCGGCCGCAGCCCGCATCCGGGAGGTCGGCGGTGCCAGCTTCTGAGCTTGTCCTAGCCGCCCGCCGCCTCGTCGGGATCGGGCAGGATCTCGGCCCGGTAATGGGCCATGATCCGGTCAGCGAGCGGCGCGGGCAGCCGTTCGCCAAGCCAGGCGCCAATAATCAGCGGCAGCGGAAAGGCGATGGTGGTCCGGCCGCGTTCAAGCCCGCGCGCGACGATCCGCGCGGCGCGACCCGGCGACATCAGCATCGGCGCGGGGCCCTTCTGGCGGTCGGTCATCGGCGTGTCCATGAAGCCCGGAATGACGGTCGTGACCCGGACCCCGCTGCCCTTGAGGCTGCGCCGCAGCGCGGTGGCATAGGCCTGCAACCCCGCCTTGGTGGCGCTGTAGGACAGAAGATCGCCATGCGGCGCGATCGCGGCCAGCGAGCCCACGATGGCGATGCGGCCCCGGCGCCGCGCGCACATGGCGGGCAGCAGCGCCTGCACCGCGTGGATCGTTGCGGTCAGGTTGACGGCAATCACCCGTTCGGCCTGGGCACCCGGCTCGATCCCGTCGCGATTGCCGGTCTTCACCCCTGCATTGGCGATCAGCAGATCGACGGGATGGGCCGCGTCGAACACCTGCAGGCAGCCGGTCAGCGCGGCGGTCTCGGTCAGGGCCACCTCCGCGGTCTGAACCTCGGCGCCGCGCGCACGGGCGGCCTCGGCGGCGGCGGCCAGCCGCGCAGGGTCGCGCCCCATCAGCAGCATGTGGCACCCCGGCGCGGCCAGTTCGGCAGCCAGCGCCCGGCCAAGCCCGCCGCTTGCTCCGGTCAGCACCACGGATCGGATCGGATCGGTCATTGCGGTCTCTCCCCGGCGATGAAGCGGGCCAGCGCCTCGGCGCCCCGCCGCGCGTCGGGCCCGTCGAAGGCACCCGGCACATGGTAATCATGGCGCAGAAACCGGCGAAACCGGTCGGCCTCGGCCGGATCGGGCCGCTCGGGCGCGGTCCAGAAGGCGTCAAGCCCGACACGCGCGGTCAGTCCCGGCAGGTCGTAGACGGCGCGGCCCAGCACCTTGACCGGCACACCCTCCAGCAGCGCGGACAGCCCGACCGTGCTGTTGATCGTCACGATGCCCGCAAGCGCGGGGTAAAGCGCCTCGACCCGCCCGCCGGTAAAGACCGCGACGCGGTCGCCGATTCCGGCGGCCCGGGCCAGCCGCTCCGCGCGCCGGTCCCAGCGCCTGAGCCCGTTGTCGAGCGGGTGTTCCTTGATCGCCAGCAGCGCATCGGAGGGCGCATGGGCCGCGAAAGAAGCCATGATCGCCGCCAGATCCTGCTCCTGCGGGCGGCCGGTGCCGTGGTCGCGGATCTGGAAATCGGTATCGAGCTGCAAGGGCACCAGGAAGACCGGCCCGGCATGGGCCGCGATCCGCGCCAACGCCGCGTCGGTCTGCCGGGCGCGCGCCCGCGCCCGCAGGGCCTTGAGGATCCAGCCGCGCCATTCGGCCCAGGGGCTGTCCAGCGCATAGTGCCGGTAGCGCGGGTAGAAGACGGGTCCAAGCAGGACATTGGCCAGATGATAGGCCACGTCGAAACCGGCATAGCGCAGGAAGGACCCCGGCGCGGGGTCGGGCATGGGCAGGTCTGGCCGGGAGCCCTCGGTCGCCGCGAACCGGGCCGGGATCGCCGAGCGGCCGCCGGTGCCCCAGGGCTCGACCGAGATCAGGCCGGGGCGCAGATAGCCCTGCTCGATCACCCATGGCGTGATTCCGCCGGCAACCTTTGCCGCCGAAACAGCGTTAACGTGATATTTACGTCCGTCGCCAAGCATCACGAGATCCGTCGGATCTTCGCGCAGGATGAGGTCGGCAAGGACCTCGCCGAAGCGCTCTGCCGGCCCCCGATAGGCGATGTAACGACCGCAGCCCGCCCCCCAGTACAGGCGGTCGCCCGGGGCAAGACCAACCCGCAGGACCTCTGCCCCCAGTCGGGCGCAGGCCATTGCAACCTGACGAAAGAACGGCGACGAGGGTCCCTGCAGGAAAACGATCCTCCGGCCAGCCAGCGGAAAACGGGACAGAGACATTGACGGAGTTCCAAAGCCAGTTCGTCGCACCCAGAGGCCTTCGGCCGCAAAAGCACGCGCAGGTTGTGGCACTCGATCCCGAGGCTTGCAAGGGGCGCGTGTTCCTGATGCTGCAGGGCCACCCGTCCGGATTCTGGCGCGATCTGGCCGCCGGGCTCGAAGCGGACGGCCACCGGGTGGTCAAGGTCAATTTCTGCCTCGCCGACCGGATCTTCTGGGGCCGTCGCCCGGCCATCGAGTTTCAGGGCGGGCTGAACCGCTGGCGCCGCTTCGTCTTTCGCCTGATCGAACGCGAGGGCGTGACCGACATCCTTTATTACGCCGACCGCCTGCCCTATCACGCCATCGCGCTGGAAGAAGGCCGCAGGCTGCGCCGCCGTTGCTGGGCGATCGAGTTCGGCTATCTGCGCCCCGACTGGCTGACGCTGGAACCCGAGGGGATGGGCGCGCTCTCGACCTTTCCGAAGACCCGCAGCGAGATCGAGGCGCTGGCCGAGGGCGTTGAGGCGCCCGACATGCGCAACCTCTATCCCTTCGGCTTCGGGGTCGAGGCCTTCAACGAGGTCAGCTTTGCGCTGCTGCAAAGCTTCGGGCGGCCGTTCTACCCACTGCATGTGTCCGACCGGCCGCACTGGCCGGTGATCGAATATCTCAGCTGGCTGCCCGGGCTGGTGCGCGGCCGCCACCGCGAACGCGCGGCCGTGGCCCTGACCGAACGGCTTGTCGCCGAGGGCACGCCGTTCAACCTGGTCGCGATGCAGCTGGAGGTCGACTACCAGATCCGCGCCTCGTCGGATTATCCCGACCTGATCTCGTTTCTCGACGAGACGCTGCAATCCTTCGCCGCGACCGCGCCCGCGGACCGGCATCTGGTGGTCAAGCTGCATCCGCTGGACAGCGAGCTTGGGCGCTGGTTCTCGCGCATTCCGCGGCTGGCCCGGCGGCACGGCATCGCCGAGCGGGTGCACGTGATCCGCGGCGGCGATCTGGGGGCGCTGATCGGCGGCTCGCGCGGGGTGGTGCTGGTCAATTCGACGGTCGGCATCCATGCGCTGCGGATGGGTGTGCCGGTCTGCGCCATGGGCCGTGCGGTGTATGACCTGCCGGGCCTGACCCATCGCCGCGGGCTCGACCGGTTCTGGACCGCGCCCGACCCGGTCGACACCGACTATTTCCGAAGCTTCCAGCGGGCGCTGTCGACGATTCAGGTCAAGGGCTCGTTCTACAACCTTGAAGGCCGTGCCGCCGCCATCGCCGAGATGCGCCGCCGCCTCGCGGTCTAGCGGGCCGCGCCGCACGCCAGAGACAACGGCCCGGGCGCGTGCGGACCTGGCCCATCGTCAGGCCCGCTTCTCCGGATGCGCCAGAGCGTAGGCAAGAAAATCGTCCTCGGACAGAGGCTTGGCGAAAAGATATCCTTGGAAGATGTTGCAGCCGATGCCGCGCAGGACCGTGGCCTGTTCGGCCGTTTCGACGCCTTCGACCACGGTGGCGATGCCCAGCGTCTCGGCGATTTCGATGATGGCGCGCACCAGATTGCGCGCACGCATGTCGGTGGCCACCGGACGCACGATCCGCCGGTCCACCTTCAGCGCCTGCGGCGCGATCTCCATCAATCCGATGATCGAGGCATGACCCGACCCGAAATCGTCGATCTCGATGTCGATCCCGGCGTCGCGGATCTGGGCGAGGTGGAAGCGGAAGGCGTCGCTTTCCTCCTCGACAAGGATCGATTCCAAAAGCTCGAAGGTCACCTTGGTGCCGCTGCCGACCATCGAGCGCGCCAGCGACACCACATCCGGGTCGTGCATCCGACCCGAACTGACATTGAAGCTGATCTTGGGCAGCACCAGCCCCTGCGCCCGCCAGCGTTCCAGCGCGCCGCGCGCCTTCTGCATCATGATCCGGTCGATCTCGGCCACGATCCGCAGCTGTTCGGCCACATGCATGAAGGCATCGGGCGCCAGCAAGCCCTTTTCGGGATGGCGCCAGCGCAACAAGGTCTCGGCCCCCACCAGATGCCCGTCCTCGGCCGAGACCTGCGGCTGGAAGAAGGGCACGAATTCGTCGCGCTCCAGCGCCTCGTGCAATTCGGCGCCGATCTCGCGGTCGTTGAGGATGTTCCGGTGCAGATCGGAGGTGAAGAACTCCATCCGGTTCCGCCCGCCCTCCTTGGCGCGGTAAAGTGCGGCATCGGCGAACAGCTGCAGCTCGGCCCCCATCGCGTCGATGTCTTCGGTATGGGCGATGCCGAAGCTGGCGCCGAACCGGCAAAGCCGTCCCTCATAGGTCAACGGGCGGGCCAGCGCGACCTGCACCCGTTCGACCACCTCGCGAGCGTTTTCGGCGCTCATGCCCGGCCCGAGCAGGATCGAGAATTCATCGCCGCCGATGCGTGCCGCGAAATCGGCGGCGCGCAGGGCCCCGCGCAGCACCTCGGCGACCCGGATCAGCACCCGGTCGCCCGCCTCGTGGCCCAGCGTGTCATTGACATATTTGAAGTGGTCCAGATCAACCCGGATCAACACCGCGTCGTGCGGCCCGTCGCCGGTTCGCGCCGCCTCGATCCGCTCGGCGAGGATCTGGTCGTAGTAGCGGCGGTTGGGCAACCCGGTCAGCCCGTCATGCAGCGCCTGATGCTCGTTCTCGGCCCGCATCGTCTCGGCCAGTTGATGCGCCTGACGCAACTCCGCCTCGCGCCGCACATCGGCGGTGACGTCATGCAACGCCCCCGCCCAGACGATGGTGCCGTCATCCTGGCGGCGCGGGGCTGCGGCACCCGACAGCCAGACCTGCCCGCGCGCGGGGTGACGGATGCGGAACCGCTGGCTCCAGAGGCTGAGATCGCGGGCGCTCGCATCGGTGCTGTCGGCCACCCGCTGCAGATCCTCCGGATCGACCCGTTTCATGACGTTGCCGTCCAGCATGTCGATCTCTGCCCGGGTCAGGCCCATGATCTCTTCGAACTGCGGGCTGGTATAAGGAAAATCTGTGCTGCCATCGGGCTTGCGGCGAAATTCGTATAATCCGACCGGCGCAATTAGGGCCACCGAGCGCAGCCGTTCATGGGCCCGGCGCACCTCTTCCGCGGCCTCGGCGGCGCGCCGTTCGACGGCCAGTTTTTCGGTGATGTCGAAGACGTTGCCAAACCAGACAACGATCCCGCCCTCGCGACGGAACGGCAGCGACGAGACCAGTACCCACCGGAACTCGCCCTCGGGCATCCTGACCCGCAACCGCATCTCGAACGGGGTCAGCCCGCGCCGCGACTTCGAGATCGCCAGGCGCAGATCCTGGATATGATCGGGATCGACCCGTCTGAGAAGCGCCTCTGAATCGGCCTCGATCTCGGCCCGGGTCAGGCCCATCAGCGCGGGCAGCTTGGCGCTGAAATAGGGCAGGTCGAACTGCCCGGCGGGCGTCACGCGAAAGATGAAAAGCGCGCCCGGCGCGTTGTCGGCAAGGGTGTTCAGCCGTTCGCCCGCCAGATGCGCGGCCTCGGCGGCCTCGGCGAGGCGGCGTTCGTTCTCCTTGACGTGGTCGATGCTGACGAGCGCCCCGGCGATCAGGTCGGGCTGGTCGGTCGCGCTGCGGTCGACCCGGCGCGCGACAGTGCGATACCAGTGATAGCTGCCATCGGCATGCCGCAACCGGTGTTCGTGGGTATAGCCGTCCGCCCGGAACTCAAGCAGATCGCGCATCTCCTCGATGGCCGAGTCGCTGTCCTCGGGATGGATCAGACCGCGCCAGCAGCGGTTCTCGGGCGGGAAGGCGTCGGGCGCGTAGCCCAGAAGCCCGTAGGTGCCTTCCGGTATCCAGCCTTCGCCGGTGTCGGGGCAGACGACCCAATGGGCGATGCCGCTGCACAGCGCCGAGGTGCGCAACATCTCTTCGCGGGTCTGCGATTCGGCCCGTGCGGCCTCGGCCTCGGCCAGCGCCTCGGACAGGCGCGCCTCGTTCTGCTTCTGGCGGTCGATGCAGGTATGGGCGCCCGCCATCAGCAGCGGCAGCCCCTCGGCGCGGCGGTCGATGAGCCGCGCCACGGTGCGGTACCAGTGATAGGACCCGTCCTTGTGTCGAATGCGGTGGTCGAAGTCGTAGACCTCGGCCCGGCCCTCGATCACCGCGTCCATCGCGATGGCGGCCGCCGGCAGGTCGTCGGGATGGATGAGGCCGCGCCAGCCCGCATCGTCAGGCACGAAATCGCCGGGCTCGTAGCCCAGTTGCCGGAATCCCTCTTCCGTCATCCAGGCCTCGCCGCGCTCGGCGCAGATCGACCAGGCACCCATGTCGCCGCAGATCGCGGCGGTGCGCAGCATCTGTTCGCTGGCGCGGGCCTCTTTCCGGGCGGTTTCGGCCGCGGCAAGCGCCTCGGCCAGCCGCGCCTCGTTGGCCTTGATCGCCGTGATCTCGGTCAGGGTGCCGCAGACCATGTCGGGCAGGCCGGACCCCGCACCGTCCAGCCAGCGCGCCTTGGACGCGACCCAGCACCAGCCGTCATCGCCGCGGCGCACCCGGAATTCGGCCGAGAACGCCTCGGTCTCGCGGCGGTAAAGCGCGTCGACGAGGCCCAGCGCCTCGGGCGCGTCGTCGGGATGGATCATGTCCCGGAATTCGGCCGACCCGATCCGGTGCCCGGGCGGGTACCCCAGCATCGCCGCCAGATGCGCATCCGCCCGCACCAGGCCCAGCGCGGGGATCGCATGCCAGGGCACGACATTGCTGTATTCGGTGGAAACCCTGAGGATCGTGGCCTGAAGGTGAAGCTTGCCGCGCGCCGCCTCGGCCTCGTCGCGGGCCCGGCGCGCGGCCTCGAGCGCGCGGGCCAGGTCCTGTTCGTGGGTCTTGCGGGCGGTGATGTCGCGGCTGATGCCGCAGACCAGCGGCGGCAGGCCGACCTCGGCCAGCGGCACCAGCCGGGCGGTCGTTTCGTGCCAGCGCCAGCTGCCATCGGCGGTGCGCATCCGGGAATCGATGTGCAGAAGCTCGCATTCCCCCGCCAGAAGCGCCTCGAGCGCGGCGTGCGCGGCCCCCGCATCGTCGGGATGGATCACCTCGCGGAACCCGATCCGGCTGGTATCGATGCTGCCCGGCCGATACCCCAGCGACCGGAAACAGGCATCGCTGAGCCAGTAGGTCCCGGTGGCCGGGTCAAAGGTCCAGTGCCCGAACCCCGCACCCTCGGTGGCGATCCGCATCAGACCTTCGGTCTTCGCGGCCTCGGTTCGGGCGCGGCGCGCCTCGAAGAGAGCCTGCTGAAGCCGGGCCTCGTGGTCCTTGAAATGGGTCACGTCCGACAAGCTGCCGCACAGAATGGTCCGGCGGCCCGGCGTGGCAACGATCCGGCGGGTGGTCGCCTCGACCCAGAGATACCTGCCGTCGCGATGGCGCAGGCGGCAGTCGATCCGCACGCTTTCGACGCCGCCCCGGATCAGCTGCGCCGCCACCGCGCGCATCGCCGGGCGGTCTTCGGGATGCAGCCGCGCCCGCAGCCAGGACGAGTCGAGGGCGACCTCGCCCGGGGCAAATCCCAAAAGCGCCGGAACCCCGTCGGCGACCCAGATCCGGCGCCGGGCGGGATCGAGATACCATTGCGCGAAGCCCGCCGCCTCGGCCGCGCGCTGCAGCACCTCATGGTGGCGCGACATGCCCGGCGGCAGCCAGGCGACAACCTCGACGCCGGACTCGATCCCCGCGTCGTCGTCTTCTCTGGCACGCGGATCAGCCCCGGCGCCGCAGAGCCCGACCGGTTCGGCCTGCACCAGCACGGCGCTGGCGATCCCCGAAAGCCGGGTCAGCGAACAGTCTAGCAGCCGGAACCGTCCGGTCCCGGTCAGGAACCCGCCTCGATAGCGGACCCGGGCGCGCCCCTCGCGCAAAAGCGTGGCGCGCGCGCCTTGCAGGCGCCGGGCGCAGCGTTCGGGCAGCAGCGCATCGTCGCCAAGCCCGGCCCAGTCCGCCGCCGGACGTTCGAGCAGCGCCGCAGCGGCGGCATTCGCCACAAGGACCTGGCCATCGGCAGCGGTGGCCCAGGCGGGTACGGCCAGCGCGGCCACAAGATCGGCCAGCCGCGCACGGAGCGCCGCCGGGCCCACGGGGCTCCCGGCGCGGCGCAGGGTCATGCGGGGATCGCGCTCCTTGCTCATGCGGGCGGCCATCGGGGCGGCCATCCGCGTGCCGCAGGTGCCATGGGCAGCCCGGCCGGGCCGGGCCGGTCAGGACGGCCCGCCTGCGCCGCGGGTGCGATCCCCCCGGCGGCGATGCCGGGGACCGCGCCCCGAAGCCCGGGCCGCTCGGGATCGGCCAGGGGCGCGATCGGCCCGGGGACCCGGCCCGACGCTTCGGAAGACAGGTCCCCGCGACGGAGGTCGTGCCCCGCACGAACAGCGTGCGGATCCTGCGCCATCTGCCGGACGCGCAAGGCGAGGTCGGGGGCAGTGGGGCGACGCGCCTGCAATGGGGCAGGAGGGGTCCAGGCGATCTTCGGACAAGTCGGACCGTCGGCCCGCTCGGTTTCGCCCCCTGCCGGTGCTGCCAAAGGGGCCCGACCGGAAAGAGCCGGACCACATCGGGTCGGTGCGCGGGGGACCGGCACCGCACAGCGCGGGGATCGGCCCACCGAGACGGAGTTTGGCATGGCACTCTCCAACGGCGTGACTCCGATACCTTCCCTTACGTAATCCCGTCATGCCACTCTGGCTTTGACGCCTGAAGGTGCCGTTAAGCGGAACGATGTCGTGCAGATGTCGGTCTCTGTTCAATATCAAGACTTTCGTTCAAAGACCGGCGATTGAAGCCGCCAGAACGAAAAAAGAACATGGAACCGCCCCAATAAGGCCCGATCCGGTCCAGCGAACGAAACCGGCATCCGGGCGTTGAGTGACCGGGTCCGGTAAGAACCGCGACCCGTCAAGCGCAACCGCAAGCCGAGAGGACCCCATGGCCCGAACCGAAGACTACACCCATGACGGGCCGAGCGCGCTGCGCGAGGCACCGGTCTCGACCATCCTCGACGCGGTCGAGCAGGCTGCGCGGGGCGACCGCGTGACCGTGCGCCGCCTGTTCGAGGCGCTGGGCTCCGGGTCGTTCCTGCCGCTGATGATGGTGCCGGCGCTCGCGGTGGTCTCGCCGCTGAGCGGGATTCCCGGATTTTCCAGCTTTTGCGGCCTCGCGATCGCGCTGGTCGCCGGGCAGATGGTGATCGGCAAGCGCCATCTCTGGGCGCCCGGCTGGCTGATGCGACGCGAGATCCGGGCCAAGCGGGCGCGCAACGCCGTCGACTGGCTGCGCCGCCCGGCGCGCTGGCTGGAATGGGCGGCGCGGCCGCGGCTGCGGTTTCTGGTGACGCCGCCGCTGGTCAAGATGCTGCAGGCGCTGTGCCTGCTGGCGGGGCTCTCGATGCCGTTTCTGGAACTGGTACCGTTCAGCTCGTCGCTGCTGGGGGCGGCTGTGGTGACCCTGTCGGTGGCCATGCTGGCCCGCGACGGCCTGCTGGCGCTGATCGGACTAGCGCCCTTCGTCGCGGCAGGGGCCGTGATCGCGGGTGTTCTGGGCTGAAACGCCGATCCGTTTCGAGACCGGGCGGAAAACGAAAAGGCGGGCCGAAGCCCGCCTTTCGCCAATCAGTTCTGAGCCTCGCGCGCCTCTTGCGAAATCGCGCCGCCGGCCTTCTCGATATCCTGGCCTGCGCCCTCGACGGTTTCGCAGGCAGCAACCCCGAGAAGCGCAGCCGCGGTCAGGCAGAAAACAACGATACGGGTCATGGAACCTCCTGTTTCAATTACGGAAAGCCAACGCCTCTCATGCCGTTAGGGTTCCCTGCGATCAGCTTATTCTGCCGCTTCTTCGGACTCGGGCTCGTCTTCCTCCTCGGTCGAGGCCGGCAGCGGCCGGAAGGTCAGGTGCACCTCGTAACGGTCGGGCTCGGAATGAGCCTCGAATTCAGCATCGAGCTGCGCCGCGAAGGACGAGATCAGCTGCCGGCCCATGCCCGAACTTTCCGTCACGCCCGGCTCGTCCGCAGGCTCGGGGTCCTCGCTGCGGGAATTGACCACGCTCAGGCAAACCCGGCCATCGTCCAGCATCTGCAATGCCATGGTGATCCAGGCGGGCCCGCCCGAGGGCGGCGGCCGGCAATACTTGACGGCGTTGATCGCGGCCTCGGTCGCCAGAAGCGACAGCGGCACCGACTGGTCGGGATTGACCTCGACCGGGCTGAACTGGGTGGCGATCTTGACGCCCTTGTCGGTGCCGTCGATATCGCCGACCACGACCAGCTGGCGGATGATGTCGTCAAGCAGACGGTCGGCGCGGACCATCGACAGCTTGCGCGCCATGTAGAGATAGCGGTGGATCGCGGCCAGCGCCATCACCCGGTCCTGCACCCGTTTCAGCAGCCGCCGCGCCTCGGCGCTGCGGGCGTTGCGGATCTGCATGTTCATGATCGAGGTGATGAGCTGGAGGTTGTTCTTGACCCTGTGATGGACCTCCTTCAGCAGGATCGTCTTCTCGGCCAGATCCTCTTCCAGCGCGCGGTCCTGTTCCGCCAGCCGCCGGGTCATGCTGCGAAATGCTTCGGCCACGACCTCAAGTTCATGCGGGGCATGATCGAGCCGGGCATGGGCGAAATCCGTGTGCCCGCTGGCGTAAAGCCGCATCCAGCTTTGCAGCCGCTTGATATGCCGGATCACCAGCCGGTGGACCGCGAAATAGGCCACCACGATTCCCGCCCCCCACATCAGGATCGGGAAATACAGGGCCATGGTCCGGCCCGCCGTCGGCACCAGGCTGTTGCGCCCGGGCGCCCAGCTGCCCATCACGAAGACGCGGTCGTCGATCACCGGAACCACGGCGAAATCGCGGATCTCTCCCAGCCGGTTCGTGCCGCGGAACGACTGCCGCCCCTCGGCCGCAAGCAGATCGAGCGTGCGGTTGCGCGGCAGAACCTCTTCGAAGGACTCGGGCGTCGCGCTGTCCTCCAGCCGCCCGACGTCAGTGCCGTCATCCCGCTTGGCCGCTTCGGCGGTCAGGAACTCGCCCTCGCGGTCGAAGACCAGCAGATCGACCTCGGCGCCGCCATCGTCCAGCGTATAATAGGCCGCCGCATAGGGGATCGAGATCACCACGAAGCCCCGCAGGTCGGAGGCCTCGTAGACCGGCACGCTGACACGGACCACCCGCGCCCCCCGCAGCGGCACGCTCAGCCGGGTGTCGACGCGCGGCTGCGGATCGCGCAGCAGGTTCAGGAAATAGGATTCGTCCAGAATCCGCCGCCGCTCGCCGGTCGAGGAACAGGTGATCTGGCCCTCGGTATCGACGAAGCCCGCGAAAAGATAGATCGGACTGTCCTTGACCAGCCGCGCCAGCACCGAGTCGCAGGAAACGCCCCCGCCCTCGAAAAGCACATTCGCCGCCGCCACGGTCCGGGCGGCACCGAAGGCTTCCTGGATCAGCGCCTGGGTCCGAGAGGCGGCGCGCTGGGTCCGGTCCATCAGCGCCACCCCGGACAGCCGCTCGGTCTCGCGCAGAACATTCGAGGTCTGCGAGACCGAGATCAGCCCCAGCGGCAGCATGGCCACCGTCAGCGCCCCGATCAGCCAGAGGGCAAGACTCTTGGTCAGGCGACGCGCGGAGATCCGCGCCTTGAGAGTGTCGGTCATGCGAGCCGCTTGGACGACAGACCCGCCAGGGTCACCGGATCGGTCATCGACAGATCGTCGGTATCGTTCAGATGCATCAGCTCGGCCAGTCGCACCCGCGCCCGGTTCACCCGGCTCTTGATGGTGCCGACGGCGCAGCCGCAGGTGGCCGCCGCCTCTTCGTAGGAAAAGCCCTCGGCCCCCACCAGGATCAGCGCCTCGCGCTGTTCGTCGGGCAGCTTGGCGAAGGCGACCTTGAAGTCCTCCATCGCCAGACGGCCGTCATGATGCGGCTTTTCCGACAGATGCGCGGCCAGCGCGCCATCCGGGTCCTCGACCTCGCGGCGTCGCTTGCGGTGCATCGAATAATAGGTGTTGCGCAGGATGGTGAACAGCCAGGCCCGCAGGTTGGTGCCGGCCTCGAACTTGTCGAAATTGGCCCAAGCCTTGACTATGGCGTCCTGCACCAGGTCATCGGCCGTGGCGGCGTTGCGGGTCAGGCTGAGCGCGAAGGCCCGCATCGCCGGGAGGTGGGTCACCAGTTCTTCCCTGGGATCCGACACCGCACTCACTTAGTGTCACCGTTATTTGCCTTGGCCACGTCTTCGCCATCGCCGCGCAGCTGTTCCAGCAGCTTGAGAAACCGGTCGGGGACCTGTTCCTCGACGGCTTGCGCATAGACGCGCCGCAAGTTTTCGTCGATCTGCTCTTGCATATGACCCCTACGGTCCTTCTTTGCCATTCCGGTCGGCCCGCCCTAACTCTCAGACTGCGGAACCAAACGCGCCGTCGCGACGTTCGGTTCCCATGAACAACAGTTTTTTCGAGGTCGCGCATGACGCATCCAAATCCCTCTGAAGATCTTTCCCGGGTGATCGGGGCGGAACTTCCCTATCTCAGACGCTACGCGCGGGCGCTGACCGGCAGCCAGACCAGCGGCGACGCCTATGCGATCGCGACGCTCGAGGCGATCCTTGCAGATCGCGGGATCTTCGAACAGGGCCTGCCGCCCAAGGTCTCCCTGTTCAAGGCGTTCTACGGCATCTGGTCGTCGTCTGGCGGACGGATCGGCGAACCCGAACCGGTCTCGGGCATCGAGGCGCGGGCGCAATCCCGGCTGGCGTCCCTGACGCGCAATACGCGCGAGGCGCTTTTGCTGCATTCCATCGAGGGCTTCACCAATGACGAGGTGGGCGCCGTGATGGGCATTCCGGGCGACGAGGCCGCCGCCCTGATCGGCATCGCGCGGGACGAGATGGCCCGCAGCATCGCCGGGCGTGTGCTGGTCATCGAGGACGAGGCGATCATCGCCATCGACATCTCGGCCATCGTCCAGGGTCTGGGCCACGAGGTCACCGGCATCGGCCGGACCCGGCGCGGCGCGGTCAATCTGGCGAAACAGACGCCGCCGGACCTGATCCTCGCCGACATCCAGCTGGCCGACAAATCCTCGGGCATCGACGCGGTGAACGACATCCTTGCCGAGCTGGGCGACCGCCCGGTGGTGTTCATCACCGCCTTCCCCGAACGGCTGCTGACCGGCGAGCGGCCGGAGCCTGCCTTCCTGATCTCGAAACCCTATACCGAGGATCAGGTGCGCTCGGCCGTCAGCCAGGCGATGTTCTTCTCGAGCACCGAAACGCTCGGCGCCTGACCTGCCTTGCGGCGGAGCACCCGGTGCATCCGCTGCGACTGACCTGAAACAATCGACCCCGCCGGGATCTCCGACGGGGTCTTTCGTGCCGCCCGCGCGGGCCCGCGGGCGGCGTGCAGTCTTCAGTGTCTTCATCTTAGGGCATGCGACCCCGCAGCGCCCGCGCCACCAGCGCGACGACGAAGAGAACGAGGAAGACGAAGAACAGGATCTGTGCGATCCCGGCCGAGGCCGATGCGATGCCCCCGAACCCGAAGGCGGCGGCGATCAGGGCGACGACAAGAAAAACGAGTGCCCAATACAGCATTTCAAGGCTCCTTTCATGTCCGGTTGTGCTGACCCAACGTCGCCGGGGCCGAGTGGTTCCCGGCCTGTACAGTGGGTCTCTCGCAAGCGTGATCGCGCCGCGACCGGACGGAACCCTGTCCGGCGCGGCGGCGTTTCTTGCGCGTATGCGATACCAAGCAACCGAAAGGAGGCCGTCATGGCACAATCGGCTCAGGCACGGAACGGCAGCGCCAGCGTTCAGGATCTCGAGGTCCAGATCGACGCGCTGAAGGACGACATCGCCCAGATCGCCCGCACGCTGGGGGATCTGAGCGCGGCCAAGAAGAACGACATGCGCGATACGGTGCAGAACCGCGCGGCGGCGCTGCGCGACCGCGGCGAGGCCACGGTCGCCGAGATGCAGAGCCGCGGGATGGAAATGGGCGAACAGGCGGCCGATGCGGTCCGCCGCCAGCCCGCCGCGGCGATGGGCATCGCCGTGGGCCTCGGCTTTCTCGTCGGGCTGATGACGGGTCGCCGCTGATGTTCTCGCTGCCCCTCGACGAAGCCGAACGCCGGGCGCGGGCCTTTTCGCACCGGCTGGCGCTCGGCACCGCGGGCAGCCTCTGCGCGGGCGTCGGCGCCGCCTTCCTGACAGGGGCGGCGTGGCTTGTGCTCAGCGCCGGTCATGGCGCGGTCTTCGCCGCCACCGTGATCGGCGCGGCCTATCTGGGGGTGGGGCTGATCTTCTGGGGTCTCAGCCTGCGCCGGAGCCCGCCTGCGCGACCCGCAGCCCCGGCCGATCCTTACACGCCCTTCGTGCACATGGCGGAAGGCTTTGCGGCCGGGCTGGAAGCCGGTCGCGCCGCGCGTGCGCCCAACGGCGATGCGCGGCACTAAACCCGGCTGCGTTCAGGACGCGGCCGGGCCGACCCAGCGATTGGTATGGCCCATCTTGCGGCCCGCGCGGGTTTCGGTCTTGCCGTAGAGATGCAGCGCGACCTTCGGATCGGCGGCCAGATCGGGCAGGCGGTCCATGTCCTCCCCGATCAGGTTCTCCATCACGATGTCGGAATGGCGCGCCCCGTCGCCCAGCGGCCAGCCCGCAACGGCACGGATATGCTGTTCGAACTGGTCGATGACACAGCCGTTCTGGGTCCAGTGCCCGGAATTATGCACCCGGGGCGCGATCTCGTTGACGATCAGACCGGCTTTCGTCACGAAAAGCTCGACCCCCATCACCCCCACATAATCGAGCGCATTCAGGATGCGCCCCGCCAGCAGCACCGCATCGGTGCGCTGCGCGACGGTCAGCGGCGCGGGCACGGTCGTTGTCCGCAGGATGCCGTCGCGATGGACGTTGGCGCCCGGGTCGAAACAGGCGACCTCGCCCGAGGCGCCCCGCGCCGCGATCACCGAAATCTCGGACGAAAACTCCACGAAACCCTCGAAGATCGCCGGCGCGCCGCTCATGTCGGCCAGCGCCGCCGGGCCGTCCTCGGGGCCCATGATGCGGGCCTGCCCCTTGCCGTCATAACCGAAACGGCGGGTCTTCAGGATGCCGGGCACGCCGATCTCGTCCAGCGCCTCGGCCAGATCGACCTCGTCATCGACCGCGGCGAAGGGCGCGGTCGCCAGCCCAAGCCCGTTCAGGAAGGATTTCTCGACCAGCCGGTCCTGGCTGACGGCCAGCGCCTTCCGGCCCGGGCGGATCGGCACAACAGCCTCGATGGCATCGAGCGCGGCGGTGGGGATGTTCTCGAATTCGTAGGTAACGACATCGACCGAGGCGGCGAACCGCGCCAGCGCCGCCGTGTCCTCGTAGGGCGCGGTCGTCACATGGGCCGCGACCTGACCGGCGGGCGGCTCGGGTGCGGGTTCGAAGACATGACAGCGAAAGCCCAGCCGCGAGGCCGCGACCGACAGCATCCGGCCAAGCTGGCCGCCGCCGAGAATGCCGATGGTGGCGCCGGGGGCGAGAGGGGCGGCGGCGCGAGGTTCACTCATCGGCCGGAACCTCGGGGATCGAGGCCGACAGATCGGCGCGCCAGCGGTCGAGCCGGTCGGCCAGAGCGGGATCGTTCAGCGCGAGGATGCCCGCAGCCATCAGCCCGGCATTGGCGGCCCCCGCCGCGCCGATGGCCATGGTCGCGACCGGAAAGCCCTTGGGCATCTGCAGGATGGAATAAAGGCTGTCGACGCCCGACAGCGCCCGGGTCTGGACCGGCACGCCGATCACCGGCACCCGCGTCTTCGACGCCATCATGCCCGGCAGATGGGCCGCGCCGCCCGCGCCCGCGATGATGACCTGCAAACCCCGCTCGACCGCGGTCTTGCCATAGGTCCAGAGCCGGTCGGGCGTCCGGTGGGCCGAGACGATGCGCGCCTCGTAGGGCACCTCCAGCGCGTCCAGGATGTCGGCTGCCTCTTTCATGGTGGACCAGTCCGACTGGCTGCCCATGATGATGCCCACTTTCACGTCGCCCATGCGGTACGGCCCCCTCGTTTCGCGAGCGGGCACTATAACCGTGCGCGACGGCGACGCAATGCGGCTAGGCGATGATGTCCGGCGTCAGCTGATCTTCGATCAGCGCGATGCGGTCCTTCAGGGCAAGCTTCTGCTTTTTCAGCCGCTTAAGGGTCAGGCTGTCGCCGGTCCCCTTTTCCTGAAGCGCGTGAATCGCGTCGTCGAGATCCCGGTGCTCGCGCCGCAGGACCTCCAGTTTGACGCGCAAGACCTCGTCCGAATTCATCTCGCTGGCGATGTTCATCTGGTTCCCGGGGCTGAGTCGATGCGGTTCCTTGAAGTGTTAACATAGCCATTTAATGCCCTTGCGGGAAGCCGCCCCGGTTCCCATATCCTGGGTCGGACCGCCGCGGATGCGGGGTCCCGGAACTTACAGGTCGCTTGTTCAAGGACTTGCCCAATGACGAAACTCACCCTCGGTTCGTATCCCTTCCTTCTGGGATTCGAGCAACTCGAACGCCTTGTCGAGCGGACCGCCAAATCCGGCAACGAAGGCTACCCGCCCTTCAACATCGAACAGACCTCGGAAACCGGCTACCGGATCACGCTGGCCGTCGCGGGCTTTCGCGACGAGGACATGGCGATCACCGTCGAGGACCGGCAACTGGTAATCCGCGGCCGTCAGGTCGAGGACTGCGCCGAGCGCGTGTTCCTGCATCGCGGCATCGCGGCCCGGCAGTTCCAGCGCAGCTTCGTGCTGGCCGACGGGGTCGAGGTGACGGGGGCGACCATGGAAAACGGTCTTCTGCATGTCGATCTGAACCGGGCGGTACCGGACAGCGTTGTCCAGACGATCCGGATTTCCAGAGCGTGAGGTAAACGGTCATGAACGAGAAATACGATCTTCTGCCCGAAGGCGGCGAGCGCATCGTCTATGTGCGGCCCGTCAAGGTCGCCGACCTGCCCGAAGAGGTGCAGCGTCAGGCCCTGGGACTGGACGAGCTTTACGCCGTCCACGACGTCAATGGCGACCGTCTCGCGCTGGTGCGGGACCGCAAGCTCGCCTTTCAGCTGGCACGCCAGAACGACCTGGCGCCGGTCAACGTCCACTGACGCCGCCGCGGCCCCCGGGGGCCGCCGCGCTCAGCCGGACTGGGCGCAAACCTGGGCGCGGAAATGCGCCGCGGCCTGGTCGAACAGCCGGTCGCGGATGGCGGGCGGTTCCATCATCATCTCGTGGCGCCCGTCCTCGATCAGCTCGAGCCGTCCACCCGGCCAGTCGGCCATGCGCCGCCGGATCGCGGCCGAATCGACGATCCGTTCGCGCCCCCCAAGGAAGGTCAGGGCCGGCACCGCCGGAGAGGGCTGCCGCGCCAGCCAAGCCGCCTCGGACAGCGCCTCGCCCAGCCATGTCAGCGTCGGCCCCGCGATGGAAAGATCGGGATGCGCGGTCAGCTGGCGGCGCAGCATCTCGTACATCTCGCGGTCGCCGGTCAGATCGTTCGTCTCGAAGGGCGTAGCCAGCACATAGGTCGTGCCCCCGGTGCCGGGCACCCGGACCGGCCCGAGCCCCAGCCGGGGCGCAAGCCCGGTCAGCGCCCAGGCCAGGGGTGCGATCGCGGCACTGATGCGAATGCCCCACATCGGCGCCGAAAAGACTGCCGTCGCCACGTCGAGCCCCTCGATCAGCGCACGCAATCCGATGGCGCCGCCCATCGAATGGGCCAACATGTGATAGGGCCGGGGCAGGCCCAGCGCCTCGGCGGCCTTGCGCACCGCCCGCACATCGGCCTGGAAATCCGCGAACCGCGCGACATGGCCCAACGAGCGGTTCGCAAGCGTCCGGTCGGCCAATCCCTGCCCGCGCCAGTCGATGACCAGCGTGGCAAAGCCGCGGGCCTGAAGGGCAGCCGCCGCGGCGCCGTATTTCTCGGCATATTCGGTGCGGCCGCAAAACAGCAGAACGGTGCCAGCCGGCGCCTCGCGGCCCCAGACACCGATCCGGATCCGCACCCCGTCCTCGGTCCGCAACCAGAAGGCGCGGCCGCCCTCGGGCCCCCCCGCCACCTCCGCGTAAAGCGGCGCCTCGTCCATTGCGATCAGGTGAAGATCTGGGCCAGCTGCATCGCCTTGCCCATGTCGCCCTCGATCTTGAGCTTGCCGGTCATGAAGGCCGTGGTCGGGTTCAGCTCGCCCTCCATCATCGCCCGGAAGGTCTCGAGGCTGGCCGACAGCGTCACATCCGCCTCGGCATCGCCCGCATGGGCGCCGTCGGAATCGACGATGATGTCGCCGGTATCCTCGATGGCGAACTTGGCAACGCCATTGAAGCCGCCCGACAATTTGGCGTTCAGGGCCTCGACGGCCTTGTCCAGCGTGTCGCTCATTCGGGATCCTCCGATTTGTGATTGCGGGGCATGTCGCCTTTTCCGCCTGTTGCGCTATTCTGGGGGACGTTATGGCCAAAACGCTGCGCATTCTCAATCTTGCCTTGGCGGTATTTTCCGCGGCAGCGCTGTTCGCTGAGCGGGGCCTTGCCGATTCCGCCCGCGCCGACGAGCTGCTGGAGGAGTTGAAGCTGCCCGACCTGCCGAACTGGCAGCGGGTCGAGGATGCGCTTTGGACCGAATGGTCGAAATCGGGGTCGGCCTCGATGGACCTTCTGCTGAAGCGCGGGCGCGATGCCATCGAGGCCGAGGCCTTCGGCACCGCCATCGAACATCTGACCGCGCTGGTCGATCATGCCCCCGATTTCGCCGAAGCCTACAATTCGCGGGCGCTGGCCTATTACCGGTCGGGGCTTTACGGGCCCGCTCTGTCCGACCTGGCCCATACGCTGGAGCTGAACCCCCGCCATTTCGGCGCGCTGACCGGGCTTGGCACCATCCTCGAAGAGACCGGGCACGACGCGGCGGCGCTGGGCGCCTATCGCGCCGCCCATGCTATACATCCCCACGATCCTGACCTAGAAGAGGCCGTGCACCGGCTCGAGATCGTCACCTCCGGCCGGACCCTCTGAACGACGGGCGAAGGGGCTGAAGGATGACAGCGCAGTCGAGGATCACCGCGGTCCTCGGGCCCACCAATACCGGCAAGACCCATTACGCGATCGAGCGGATGCTGGCCCACCGTACCGGTGTGATCGGCCTGCCTCTGCGCCTGCTCGCGCGCGAGGTCTATGACCGGATCGTCGCGCTGCGGGGGCCGTCGGTGGTAGCGCTCGTCACCGGCGAGGAACGGATCGTGCCCGACCGCACCCAGTACTGGGTGGCCACCGTCGAGGCGATGCCCGAGGCCACCGGCGCCGACTTTCTGGCCATCGACGAGATCCAGCTTTGTGCCGATCCCGAACGCGGCCATGTCTTCACCGACCGGCTGCTTCATGCCCGCGGCCAGCACGAAACGCTGTTTCTGGGCGCCGACACCATGCGCAACGCCATCGCCGCGATGGTCCCGAAGGTCCAGTTCATGCGGCGCGAGCGGTTCTCCGAACTGGTCTATGCCGGGTCCAAGAAGATCAGCCGGATGCCGCCCCGTTCGGCCATCGTCGGCTTTTCGGTCGAGAACGTCTATGCCATCGCCGAGCTGATCCGGCGCCAGAAGGGCGGCTGCGCCGTGGTGATGGGGGCGCTCTCGCCCCGGACCCGCAACGCCCAGGTCGAACTCTACCAGAATGGCGACGTCGATTATCTGGTCGCGACCGACGCCATCGGCATGGGGCTCAACCTCGACATCAAGCATGTGGCTTTCTCGGCGCTCGACAAGTTCGACGGCCGCCGGATGCGGCCGCTCTGGCCGAACGAGCTGGCACAGATCGCGGGCCGCGCCGGGCGACATACCCAGGCCGGCAGCTTCGGCGTCACCGGCGAGGCGCGGCCGCTGCCCGCCGAGGTGGCCGAGGCCATCGTCGAGAACCGGTTCGACCCGGTCGCCCGGCTGCAATGGCGCAATTCCAGGCTCGACTTCGGAACACCGGAGCGGCTGATTGCCGCGCTCGAGACACACGCAGAGGGCGATTGGCTGACCCGGGTGCGGGAATCGGACGACCTGCAGGCCCTCAAATCGCTCTCGGGGCTGCCCGATCTTCGCGCCCGGATCCGCGATTCCCGGGACGTGAAACTTCTTTGGGATGTCTGCCGAATACCGGATTTCCGGGGGATTTCGGCCGCAGAACATGCCGGTCTGCTGGAACGGATCTTCGGCTTTCTGTACGGGGCGGGCCGGGTCCCGGACGACTGGATGGCGCGACAGGTCAAGCGCATCGACCGGACAGATGGCGACATTGACACGTTGTCGAAACGTCTGGCCTATATCCGCACCTGGACGTATGTCGCCCAGCGCACGGGGTGGGTCGCCGACGAACCGCATTGGCGCGAACAGACGCGCGCGGTAGAGGACCGCCTGTCGGACGCGCTGCACGGCGCATTGACGCAAAGATTCGTAGACCGGCGGACCTCCGTTCTGCTCCGCCGGTTGAAACAGAAGGAGAGCCTTGTGGCCGAGGTGAACGACAAGGGTGAGGTGACGGTCGAGGGGCAATTCGTCGGCCGTCTGGAGGGCTTCCGCTTCCGTCAGGATGCGTCCGCCAGCCCCGATGAAGCCAAGACCCTGCGCCAGGCGGCGCTGGTGGCGCTGGCTCCCGAATTCCACCTGCGCGCCGACCGCTTCTACAACGCGCCCGATACCGAGCTCGATTTCACCGAGCAGGGCGGGCTGATGTGGGGCGCGCATGCGGTGGGCAAGCTGGTGGCGGGTGCCGATCCGCTGAAGCCGGGCATAGACGCCTTCGTCGACGAGGAGGCCGGGCCCGACGTGATCGAGAAGGTCCGTCGGCGGCTGCAGCATTTCATCGACCGCCGGGTCGCTACCCTGTTCGAGCCGCTGCTGAACCTGCAGCGCGACGAGACGCTGACCGGGCTGACCCGGGGCTTTGCTTTCCGCATCGTCGAGGCGATGGGCGTTCTGGCGCGCGACGGCGTGGCCCAGGAGGTCAAGGATCTGGACCAGGAGGCCCGCGCCGCGCTGCGCAAGCACGGGATCCGCTTCGGCCAGTTCACGATCTTCATGCCGCTCTTGCTGAAGCCCGCGCCCACCCGTCTGCGGCTGGTGCTGTGGTCGCTGGCGCGCAATCTGGACGAATTCCCCGAAAGCCCGCCGCCCGGGCTGGTGACGATCCCGGTGGTTCCCGGTGTGACCGAAGAGGTCTACCGGCTGGCGGGCTATCGCCCGGCCGGCACCCGCGCGATCCGGATCGACATGCTGGAACGGCTGGCCGACCAGCTTCGGTCGGAAGACACCCGGGGCGGCTTCGAGGCCAAGGCCGACATGCTGTCGATCACCGGCACCACGCTGGAACAGTTCGCCGATCTGATGCAGGGCCTCGGCTACCGCGCCGAGAAGGGCGAGCGGCCCAAGGTCAAGGCGGCACCCGCCGCCGAGGCTCCGGCCAAGGATACGCCTACGGAGGCGGCTGCCGATGCGCCGGCCGATCAGCCTGCCGACGCGACGCCCGAGGCGCCCTCTTCCGAGGCCGCGACAGAGCCGATGCCCAATGCAGCGCCCGACTCTCCCGCGCCCGACGCCAACGTCGATTCCGTGGCGGACACCGGGGCCGATTCTGCGGTGGATGCCGAGCCCGAGACCGCGGCTGAACCGGCGACCGAAACAGAGGCCGCACCCGCAGAGGACGCCGAGATGGAGGTTTTCTACACCTTCACCTGGGCGCCCCGGCGGCGGCCCGGCGGCGGGCGTCCGCGCGGCGATGGCGCGCAGGGCGGTCAGGACCGTGGGCAGGGCGACGGCCCGCGCGGCCGTGGCGGCAAGGGCGGCGGCAAGCATGGCGGCAAGGGTGGCAAGCATGGCGGCGGTGGCAAGCCGGGCGGCAAGGGCGGCCCGCGCCATGACGGACCCAAGACCTTCGAGGCCCGTCCGCCCCGCAAGGAAAAGCCCATCGACCCCGACAACCCCTTCGCCGCCGCGCTGATGGGGCTGAAGACCAAGAAGTAGCCCCGCGTGACCGAGGCCCCGCGTCCGACCCTCCGTCTGGACAAGTGGCTCTGGCAGGCCCGCTTCTTCAAGACGCGCACGCTGGCCACCAAACTGGTGGCCGGCGCCCATGTGCGCGTGAACGGCACCAAAACCGACAAGCCCGCCGCGCAGATCGGCCCCGGCGACACGCTGACCTTTCCCCAGGGCCACGAGATCCGCGTGGTCCGGGTGCTGGCGCTGGGCGAGCGACGCGGCCCCGCGACCGAGGCGCGCACCCTCTACGAGGACTTGACCCCGATCAAGGAAACGCCGCCCGCAACGCCTAAATACGAGGGTGGAGGCCGTCCGACGAAGAAACAGCGCCGCGACCTTGACCGAAGCCGCAAACCGCCGCTTGAATGATCGGCAGTCGTGGTTTAGGTCCACCCAGATCGGAAAATCGAGAGTTCGCCCATGACTTACGTCGTCACCGACAACTGCATTGCCTGCAAGTATACCGACTGTGTCGAGGTCTGCCCCGTGGATTGCTTCTACGAGGGCGAGAACATGCTGGTGATTCATCCCGACGAGTGCATCGACTGCGGCGTGTGCGAACCGGAATGCCCGGCCGACGCGATCCGGCCCGATACCGAACCCGACATGGACGAATGGGTCGAGTTCAACCGAAAATACGCCGAGGTCTGGCCCTGCATCATCACGCGCAAGGACCCGCTGCCCGAAGCCGAGGCACGCGACGGCGAAGACGGCAAACGGGCCAAGTATTTCTCGGAAACGCCCGGCGTCGGGGGCTGACGGGGCGCCGTTAACCCCTGCCGCCCACAGCTTAAGCGGGAAATTGCCCGCACATTCATGCGCTTGCCCCAACGGAACCAGCATGCCGCTTTCCGTGGGGCGTTTTTTGTGTTATGCTTCCTTTACAAATGGCAGACCGAATCTTCAAACCACACGCAGAATCCGCCTTCTGCGGGGTGGTTTTTCAGCGCCAAGGGAAATGGATAAGCCGGGCATCGCGAGGTCCGGACCTTTTCTTGTCGTTGCCCCTGCGGTCCATGCGAGGAAGTGCTGTATGACCAAGACCAAGAAATCCGAGTTCCGCCCCAACGATTACGTGGTCTACCCCGCTCATGGCGTGGGCAAGATCGTGTCGATCGAGGAGCAGGAAATCGCTGGCATCCCGCTCGAACTTTTCGTCATCTCCTTCGAGAAAGACAAGATGACCCTGCGCGTGCCGACCAACAAGGCGACCGAGGTGGGCATGCGCTCGCTCTCGACGCCCGATGTGGTGTCGAAGGCGATGGCAACCCTGAAGGGCAAGGCCAAGGTCAAGCGGGCCATGTGGTCGCGCCGCGCCCAGGAATACGAACAGAAGATTAATTCGGGCGACCTGATCTCGATCGCCGAGGTCGTGCGCGACCTGCACCGCGCCGACGACCAGCGCGAGCAGAGCTATTCCGAACGCCAGCTGTACGAAGCCGCGCTGGAACGTCTGACCCGCGAAGTCGCGGCCGTGTCCGGCATGGACGAGGTCGGCGCGCAGAAGCAGGTCGACGAGGTTCTGGTGTCGCGCGCAGCCTGACGCCGCCGTACGCCAAGCCCAAGGCAGCCTATCCGATGGCATCGGCCGGGACACGGTCGGTGCCTTTCGGTTTTCGGGCATCCCCGTCCAATGCATGGCTATCTTTTCCGTGGCTTGCGCCTATTCGGCCGCAGCACGGACCGGGCGATCCGCAACGACTGACCTAACGTTACGACCGCGTCCCGGCACCGGGCTTTCCGTTTCAAATCGGAACCATGACCGGCCCGCCTGGGGTCCGCGCTTGAGTGCTGCAAATTTCCGCAGCCGAAACCGGTTGATCAACTGCAAGTCGTATGCGAGAACCCTCGCGAGGATGAAGTTAACACTTCATTTAAATGCGCAACCGCAAGCGCAGACATGAAAAAACGGGGCACACATTCCTGATGGGCACCGAAGCCGACCCCCGGTCACTTCCCGACGAGACAGATCCCCAGGCCGCTCCTCCGATCGTCGGCATCGGTGCCTCGGCCGGTGGCCTGTCCGCCCTCGAGACCTTCTTCGAAAACTGTCCCTCGGAGTCCGGCGCCGCCTTTGTCGTGATTCAGCACCTGTCGCCCAAGCACAAAAGCCTGATGGCAGGGCTTCTGGCGCGGCGCACGGCGATGCCGGTCAGCATGATCGAGACCGACACGCGGGTCGCGGCGAACCATGTCTACCTGATCCCGCCGGGCACGGTGATGCGCATCGATCGCGGTGTGCTGCGGCTGGCCCCGCGCAATGAGGGATTGTCGCTTCCCATCGACATCTTCTTTTCGTCCCTCGCGGAAGATTGCGGCGACCGGGCCAGCGGCATCGTGCTGTCGGGCACCGGCTCGGACGGCACGCGCGGCGCCATCGCGATCAATGCCGCAGGCGGTCTGGTCCTGATCCAGGACACCAAGGAGGCCAATTTCGACGGCATGCCGATGAGCGTGCGCCGCGCCGGGGTGGTCGATGCCGAACTGCCGGTCAGCGACCTGGCGCGGCGGGTTCTGGAACACCGCAGCCGCCCGCCTAAGATCCCGTTCGGCCCGGAACAGGATGCCGAGACCGGCCAGAGTGCCGCCGGATCGGACGGATCTTCGGGCGAAACCGACTCGCTGGAGGTGATCTTCCAGGCGCTCGAGGACGCGACCGGCACCAATTACCGGCTCTACAAGGGCTCGACCATCCTGCGGCGGATCGGTCGGCGGATGCAGGTTCTGGGCCAGCCCGATCTGCAAAGCTATGTCGACCTGATGCTGTCCTCGCCGGGCGAGGTCACGGCGCTGAACCGTGAGCTGCTGATTTCCGTCACCCGCTTCTTCCGTGACGAAGACGCCTTCCGGGTGCTCGAGGAAACCGTCGTCCCGCGGATCGTCGAGTCTCTGGGCCCCGACCAGACCGCGCGCGCCTGGGTCGCCGGCTGCTCGACCGGCGAAGAGGCCTATTCGATCGCGATCCTGCTGCACGAGGCGTTTCAGCGGGCCGGGCGTGCGCCGATGGTCAAGGTGTTCGCCACCGATGTCAGCCAGGACAGCCTGCAATTCGCCTCGGCGGGCATCTATCCGGCCTCGGTCGGGGCCGAGATCAGCCCCGGGCGGATGGAACGGTATTTCATCGCCAATGGCGACACGGTGCAGGTGTCGAACGAGTTGCGGCAATCGCTGGTCTTTGCCCGGCACGACCTGCTGTCGAACCCGCCCTTCACCCGGATGGACCTGGTCAGCTGCCGCAACACGCTGATCTATTTCCGCCAGGACGCCCAGAAGGACGCGCTGTTGCGGCTGCAATACGCGATCCGCAAGGCCGGGTTCCTGTTCCTCGGCAGCAGCGAGACGCTGTCCAGCCTGCAGAACGGGTTCCAGCCGATCGATTCCAAGCACAAGGTCTTCGTCCGGGTCTCGGCGCGGCCCTCGGGACAGTTCGACCTGTCGGCGCTGAAATCCTCGACCCCGTTCGATCACGGCCTGAAGTCCCGTCAGTTCGCCGCTGACAGGGACAGCCGCCCGGTGATGAGCGCGCGTGCCTTCGGGACCCGCGGTCCGGTGCGCGAAAGCCTGACCGACATGGCAATCAACGCCCTGCTCGACGCCTGGGCGCCGCCGTCGATCCTGGTCAACGACAAGCTTGAGGCGATCCATTTCTTCGGCGACCTGCGTCCCTTCCTGCTGACCCGGTCGGGCGCGGCCAGTCTGGAACTGGTGCGGCTGCTGCCCAAGACCCTTGTGGCGATGGCCAGCGTCCTGATCCATCAGGCGATCGAGACCGCCCAGGCCCATGCCTCTGAACAGATCGAGGTGCGGCTGGAGGACACTGCCAGCGTGCTGCGGCTGCATGCCATTCCCTTCGCAAGCTCCGAGCTTGGCGCCTGCGTTCTGCTCAGCTTCGAGAAGATCGAGCGCGAGCCCCGGACAACGCCCGAGGGCGAGAAGCAGATCGACCTGACCGCGGTGGCGCAGGCCCGGATCGACATCCTCGAACGTCAGCTCGACTCGACCCGGGCCGATCTGCAAACGACGATCCAGGAACTCGAAACCTCGAACGAAGAACTGCAATCGACCAACGAAGAGCTGATGGCCTCGAACGAAGAGCTGCAAAGCTCGAACGAGGAATTGCAGTCGGTCAACGAAGAGATCAACACGGTCAACGCCGAATACCAGGAAAAGATGGCCATGCTGAACCGGCTGAACGCCGATCTGACCAGCATGATCCGCGCCGTCGGGGTGGCGACCGTGTTCCTCGACGAGGCGCTGCTGATCACCCGGTTCTCGCCCGATGCCTGTTCGGTCTTCAAGCTGCGCGAAAGCGATGTCGGGCGGCCGTTGGGCGACATCGCCCACAGGCTGAAATACCCCGCCCTGCTGGACGACATCCGCGACACCATCCGCACCGAGGTCAGCTTCGAGCGCGAGGCCGTGGCCGAGGACGGGGCGCTCTACCGGGTGCGGATCATGCCCTATGCGGTGCAGTCCTCCGGCCATCGCGGGGCGGTCGTCACCCTGACCAACGTGACCGTCTATCGCGACCTGGCGCGCTTGCAGGGGGTCATCGACGCCCTGCCCGAACATATCGCGGTGCTGGATTTCGACGGCACCATCGTCCTGACCAACAAGGCCTGGACCCGCTTTGCCCGCGCCAATGGCGATTCCGGGCTGGAACGCTGCGGCCCGGGCGCGAACTATCTCGATGTCTGCCGGTCTC
Source organism: Rhodovulum kholense (assembly GCF_003053725.1). Taxonomy (GTDB): domain Bacteria; phylum Pseudomonadota; class Alphaproteobacteria; order Rhodobacterales; family Rhodobacteraceae; genus Rhodovulum; species Rhodovulum kholense. The sequence continues at coordinate 282,451 of NZ_QAYC01000004.1, read as the reverse complement.
CCATGCCGGGCCAGCCGGTGCCGTGGGACCCCGAAGACCAGCGAATCGCCCTGCGCGCGCTTGAGGGGCTGAAGTCGATTCTCGAGGGCAGCCAGACTTATTTCGCGCTTGAATACCCCTGCCATTCGCCGAGCGAACAGCGCTGGTTCTACATGACCGCCGCGACCGTGGCCGGAAGCGAGTTCGGCGCCGTGGTCAGCCACATCGAAATCACCTCCTGGTTCCGGAATATGAAACAGGGTTGACGTTGCGTCCTCCAAACGACGCAACGTCACGACCGCTAACCCTCAAAAAACACTGCCGGATTTCCCTGTCGCGCTAAGGTTGTTTAATGGTTCGTTAGCATTGTCGAACGACAGTCCGGACCGTTGGCGTGACTGCACCGAGGACTGTGCCAGAAATGGGACGACACGATGCGCCGGTTCCCCTGCCGGCTGCGGAAAGCGGTGGGACGAGTGACTTCGAGAGGGCTTCCCCCCAGCCCTCCGAGCCGCCGTCCCGCGTTCGGCGCCGGGCGGCGGCCGAAGACTGGAGCATTCTGGCACCGGGCAGCGTGCAGACCAGCGCTGACCATCTGGAACTGGTGCAGGCCGAACTTGAACTTCAGAACCAGGAGTTGCTCGAGGCGCATGCCGCCTCGGAGAGGGAGCGTCAGAAATACCTCGCCCTTTTCGAACACCTGCCGCTGCCCGCGGTCGTGCTGGACCGGGCCGGGGTGGTCCGCGAGGCCAACGACTCGGCCGCTGCGGTCTTCGGCTTTCCCTCCGTCGATCACCTCTACAACCGCTCGATCTACCGGATGCTGGACCAGGATTCCCGCAGCCGCGTGCATGCCTACCTCTCCGGGAGCCAGTCCCGGACCGAAGCCTTCCCCCAGCCCACGGCGATCGTGCCCGTCCATGTCGGACGCCCCGGCGACGGGGTGCATCTGTCCTATCACGCCCATCTGGCGCGGCTGCCGTCCTGCGCCCATGACGGCGACCGGGTTCAAATGCTGCTGGTCGACCGCCATGCCGACGACCGCCAGGAACGCGATCTGCGCTGTCGGCAGATGCTGAGCGACGCGACCTCGACGCTCTTCCACGCCTTCGACCTGACCGGGAACCTGATCTTCAGCAACCAGGCGACCAGTGCCCTGATCGGCAACCGCAAGGGCCTGTCGGTCGACCAGCGGCGCGATTTCGACGGGCTTCTGGGCTCGCGTGCGCTCGATATCGAGGTGCTGATCTCGGGCAAACCGGCCAGCAACCATGGCAGTTTCGCCCCGACCCCGGACAACCGGCGCAGCTTCCTGATCCAGAAATTCCCGCTGCGCGACGAAAGCGGCAAGGTCTTTGCCGTCGGCGGCACCTCGACCGATGTCAGCGCGCTGATGGCCGGCCATAACGAACTGTTCGCCGCGTTCAGCATCGCCAACGACCTGGCCAATCGCGACCCGCTGACCGGGCTCAACAATCGCCAGTGCTTCCTCGAGCATCTGCGCTCGGCCATGGCGCAGCTCGACCCGACGAGCAAGGGGCTGGTGCTGGGCTTTCTCGATATCGACGCCTTCAAGGACATCAATGACGGCATGGGCCACGAGGTGGGCGATGCCATCCTGTCGGCCTTTGCCGGCCGCCTCGAAGAGGCGATGGGCGACCGGGCCTGCGTCGGCCGGTTCGGCGGCGACGAATTCCTGCTGTTCATGTCCGACGCCGCGCCGGAAGAGGCCGAACAGATCCTGCACCGGACGCTGGGCGAAATCCGCTCGCCCTATGAAATCGGGGGCACCCGCGTGCTGCTGACCTGCAGCATCGGGCTCAGCCATTATCCGCGCGACGCAGGCACTGCCGAGGATCTTCTGCGGGCCGCCGACATGGCGCTGTATTCCGCGAAATCGAATGGCCGCGACCGGGTCTTCCATTTCAAGGAAAGCCTCCGCTTTACCAGCGAGCGTCGCCTTCAGGTGTTCAGCGCGCTGCGCAAGGCCCTGTGCGAGGACAGCTTCCGTCTGGTGTTCCAGCCCAAGTTCGACATTGCCGACCGCGGCCGGATCGTCGGTGCCGAGGCGCTCTTGCGCTGGCGCGATCCGCAGCTTGGAGACATCTCTCCGGCCGAATTCGTGCCGCTGGCCGAGGCCAACGGGCTTTACAATGCGCTCGACCTGCGGGTGCTCAAGCTTTTCGCCCGGCAACAGGGCGACTGGATCCGGCGGGGCCTGCAGGTTCCGATTTCGGTCAACATCTCGGCGCGGTCGCTGCAGACCACCGAACTGGTGCCGACGGTTCTGGCGCTGCTCGACTATCACGACATCCCGCCCGAGCTTCTGCTGCTGGAAATCACCGAAACCGGGCTGATGAACTGCACCACCGAGGCCACCCGGAACCTCGCCAATCTGGCCGATGCGGGCGTGCGGATCTCGATCGACGATTTCGGCACCGGCTATTCGTCGCTGGCCTATCTGCAGAAGCTGCGCCCGAGCGAACTGAAGATCGACCGCAGCTTCATCGCCCAGCTGAACGCCCGCGACGGAGCCTCGGACAGCATCGTGCGCGCCATGCTGGCGCTGGCCGAAAGCCTGCAGCTGACGACCGTGGCCGAGGGCATCGAGAACGAAGACCAACTGGCCTGGCTGGCCCAGAACGGCTGCGGTTTCGGCCAGGGCTTCCTGGTCAGCCCGGGGCTCGAGATCCCGGCCTTCGAATCCCTCGTCGCCGCGTAAGACGGCGCGAGGCGGGGAAGACCGCCCGCCCGGACCCTGCGTCCGGGCCAAGACGGACAAGCCCACGGGGCGGTGCAACGCGCCGCCCCGTTTCGCATCGGTAGTGCGCGTCGCGGAAGCCTCAGGCGCCGAGTTCGCGCACGGTGATGGTATAGGCAAAGCCTGACGGCTCCAGCTCGTCGCGCCGCCGCCCGGCGGATTCGGCCTGCGGATACATCAGGAACGGCAGCGGCCCGTTCGCCGATCCGGGCAGCGTCACGTCATGGGCGGCGTTGAGGGCGATCCAGTTGCCCTCCCAGGCACCGAACAGACCGGCACGCACCGCCTGCACTTCCGGATCGGCCAGCGTCAGGGTCTTTGGCGGCTCCTCGAGCACGACCTTGCGCACATCGGCCGGATCGGCGGGCACCCAGCCGAAGCCGTCCAGATAGACATCCGCCCGGCAATGCTGGGCCTTGGTCACATCGGACGACCCCGCGCCGAGGCTCTTGTAGCCAAAGGCCGAGGGCGCCACGCGAAGGCCGTAAAGATCGCGCGCCGGCAGCCCGGCGGCCCGGGCGAGCCCCACGAAAAGCGCGTTGAGATCGGCGCATTTCCCGGTCAGGTCGCCGCTTTTCAGCATCGATGCCACGTCGCCCAGCCCGCAGCCCCGGGTCTTGGGATTGCGTTCGGTGCTGTCGACCACCCAGTCGTAGATCCGCCGCGCCTTTTCCAGATCGCTGTCCGCGTCGCCGACGATGTCCATCGCCGTCTCGTGGACGATGCCGTCGGTCGGGATCAGCGCGGTCGGGGCGGTGTGGCGGGCGCGTTCGGCCTCGGACAGGGGCGGAAGATCCCGCGGGCGCGACAGATCGACGGCCCGGTCCTGCGCCGAGGCAACGGCCGTGACCACCAGGTCGGCAGGCGCGTCGGCGGCGGGCCACACCGCCTCGACAAACCGTGCGCCGGTGGCGCCGTCGGTCTTGAGGCCCGCGCGCTGGGCATTGGTGGTCCATCGCGCGGCGCCCGCCTGCATCCAGTCGCCCTCGGTCATCGCGGGCACCGGCACCCAGGCGCGGACCGGTTTTCCCACCCGCGGGATCGCCAGCCGGGTCGTGATTTCGAACCGGCGCCAGCCCGAGGGCTCGGGGGCGAACCGGGCCGCAGCCGGGCGCGGCAGCGCCATCCCAAGCGCCATCGCAGCCCCTGCAGTCAACACCGCCCGTCTCTTCATCGTCATGGCAAAGGTCCCTCCCTGCCGATCCGGGGCCCCGGCTCGGCCAAAGCGGGGGCCTATGCGGCGGGATCTAGCCCGGACAGAGGGATTGCCCAGACGCCCGTTCGCCGAAGGGAGATCAGCCCGCGACCGGCAGGCGCTGGCGGACCAGCGTGGTCCAGTAGGAACAGCCCCAGCCGATGGCCTCGTCGTTGAAATCGTAGCGCGGGTGGTGCAGGCCCTCGCTCGGCCCGTTGCCGATATTGATCAGCGCGCCCGGCACCTCGTTCAGCATGAACGAGAAATCCTCGCCCCCGAGGGTCGGCGGCATGTCGGTCGTGACCGCGCCCTCGCCCGCGACCGCACGCGCGGCGGTGGCGGCCAGATCGGTCTGGGCCGCGTGGTTCACCGTCACCGGATAGTGGCGGATATACTCGACCCGGCCGGTCGCATCGCAGGCCGCGGCGATGCCCTCGACCATCTGCTTGAGCCGCGCCTCGATATGGTTGCGCACCTCCTCGCGCAGGTTGCGCACGGTGCCGGTGATCGAGATGTCCTGCGGGATCACGTTGAACGCATCGCCCCCGTGGATCGAACACAGCGACACCGCCGCGCTGTCGATCGGGTCGATGGTGCGCGAGGTCAGGGTCTGCACCGCCTGGATCACCGCCGCCGCGACCGGCATCGGGTCGATGGTGGTGTTCGGCCGCCCGGCATGGCCGCCCCGGCCCGAAACGGTGATCCTGACCTCGTCGACCGAGGCCATGATCGGCCCCGGCGCGATGGTGAACTGCCCGACCGGCAGGCCGGGGCGGTTGTGCATCCCGTAGACCTCGTCGCAGGGCCAGCGGGCGAAAAGCCCGTCCTCGATCATCGCCTTCGCGCCCGCGCCCCCCTCTTCGGCGGGCTGGAAGATCACGATCACGGTGCCGTCGAAGGCCCGGCTGTCGGCCAGATGCCGCGCCGCGCCCAGCAGCATGGTGGTGTGCCCGTCATGGCCGCAGGCATGCATCTTGCCCGGCACGGTCGAAGCCCAGTCGGCGCCGGTTTCCTCGCGGATCGGCAGCGCGTCCATGTCCGAGCGCAGCCCGATCATGCGCCCCGAGGCATTGCTCTGGCCCCGGATCACGCCGACGACGCCGGTGCTGCCGATCCCTTCATGCACCTCGTCGACTCCCGCCGCGCGCAGCGCCTCGGCCACCTTCGCCGAGGTGCGCGGCAGATCGTACAGAAGCTCGGGATGGCGGTGCAGGTCGTGGCGGAATTCGACCAGTTCCGAGATATGCTTTGCGACCCAGTTCTCGACGGCCATCCTTCAGTCCTTCTTCTTCATGCGATACCGGAAATCGCAGTGGGTCGCGCCCTTCATGATCGTCTGGGTGCGGGTCATCTCGATCTCGGGATTGTAGCCGATGCAAAAATCGCCATCGCGGTTGCAGGACAAGAGATGGCCGATATCGCCGATCCCCATCTCGCGATACATCTCGGCATAGCGGCAGCGGGTGACGTTGAAATCCATCTTTTCCGACGACATCTCCAGCGGCTCGATTTCCAGCGCGTCTTCCTTCGTCCAGTTCGGCAGGATCGCGGCGTAGTCCACCAGATCCGGGGCGTGGTCGAGACCGGCGGCCAGCGCCCGGCCCTGCTCGATCGCCGAGCGCGAGCAGGTCTCGCCGATCACCGCCTCGGCCTCGGCCCGGCCCGCGCGTTCCGAGATCACGTCGAAGACATGTTTCAGGATCATCGCCTCGATGCGGCGGCGTTCGAGGATCGGCAGGTCGTTCATTCTCTTGGCTCCTCGCTCAGAGATCGGGTTCGGTCAGGTCCTTGCGGCGCAGCCAGGCCAGATAGGCCGGGGCCATGCGGGTCAGCAGCGCGTGATAGGGGAAGGCCTGCGGCTCGGTCACCGGCAGCGCCAGCCCGCGCGGGTCCTCGCCCGCGACGGCGCGCGCCATCTCGCGGCCAAGCGCGGTGCCCAGCGCGACGCCGCGCCCGTTGCAGCCGACCCAGGCCCAGCCGTCGGGGCCAAGCCGGTGGATGCGCGGGAAGCGGTCCCAGTTCATCGACAGATAGCCCGACCAGACATGGGTCATCTGCGGCACGCCAAGCTCGGGGAAAGCCTCGGCCAGGTTCTGCGCGGCCTTGGCCTCGGCCCGCCCGGCATCGTTCCAGCCCGGAATGATCGCGGCACCGGTGATCAGCCGGTTGCGGGCGTCGTAGCGGAAGAAGCGCAGATCGCCCCGCGTGTCCGACACCGCCTGCCGCCCGGGCAGGATCCTTGCACGCAGGTTCTCGCCCAGCGGTTCGGTCGCCATCTGCCAGGAATGGACGGGAATGAAGCTGCGCGCGATCTTCGGCGCCAGCCCGCCCGCCAGCTTGCCCGTATAGGCGTTGCTGGCTAGGATCAGCGCGCGCGCCCGGACCTTGCCGGTCGCGGTCGCCGCGACCCATTCGGCGCCCTGCCGCTCGAACCATATCACCGGGCTTTGTTCATGGATCACCGCGCCATGGCTTTCGGCCGCGCGGGCCAGTTCGCGGGCCAGCGCCAGCGGGTTGATATGCCCGCCCGAGGGCGCATACATCCCGCCATGCCAGAAGTCGGTGCCCAGGATCTCGGCGGTTTCCCTTGCGTCCTTCAGCGAGACGTCGAAGCCGAACCTTTGCCAGGCCTCGACCCGCTTTTCGCTCAGCTTGACGCGGCCCGGCGAATGGGCGGGCTGGAACCAGCCGGTCTGTTCGGCCTCGGCCTTCAGACCTTCGCGGCGGACGATGTCGAAGAGCAGCCCGGCCGAGCCGCCGATCAGTTCGGCAAAGCGCCGCCCGGTCTCGCCGAACCGCGCGACCCAGGCATCGGGCTCGGCCGCGGTCAGGGTCGGGATCACCTGGCCATTGTTGCGCCCCGAGGCGCCCCAACCCACGGCCTGACCTTCCAGCAGCACGACCCGCTTGCCCTCGCGCGCCAGATGGAGCGCCGCCGACAGCCCGGTGAACCCGCCGCCGATGATGACGGTATCCGCCTCGACACTGCCCGAGAGCGGGGGCGCCGGGGTCCGGGCGGGCGCGGTATCGGCCCAGAGCGAGGGCGGGAAGGTCACGGGATCGGTCATGCAGGGGTCTCCTCGTCGGTCAGCGCGGCATGGGCCTCGTCGGGCAGCCAGAACCAGCGCAAGGCCTCGTCATCGGCATCAAGAGCGGTGCCGGCGGCGGTGGGGGCCGCGGCCCGGCCGTTTTCGGCCAGACGGGCCGCCTCGGCAAGGCAGGTCTCGAAATCGGGGGCGGCCGCGTCGTCCTCGGGCAGCGCCCAGAGGTCCGAAAGGTTGCCGGGCGGCGGCGCGGGCTCGGCGCCCAGCGCGCGCCAGACCCCATGCGCAACGTCCAGCCGGTACAGCGGCAAGAGCGCCAGCCCGTTTTGCGCAATGAAGACCAGCGCCCGGGCCAACCGGTCGATATCCTCGTCCGAGAAGAAATAGTTCACGCCAAGCCGCACCCAGCCGGGTCGGAACGCGGTATGGCCGCGTGCGACGGCCTCGGAAAAGCGGTGGCTGCGGGCGTCGTCGATCTCCAGCAGATGGTGGCCGTAGGGCCCGGCGCAGGAACAGCCGCCGCGCGCCTGGATGCCGAAAAGATCGTTCAGCAGCGCCACGACGAACCCGTGATGCAGATGCCGTGCGCCGATCCGGATGTTGAACGAGAAGATCCCCAGCCGGGGCGCGTTCCGCGGCCCCAGAAGCTCGATCCCCGGCTCGGCGGCCAGCGCGGCCTCGAGGCGCACGCGCAATTCGCCTTCGCGGGCCTCGATGGCCTCGGCGCCAAGCTCGGTCTTCAGCGCCAGCACCATGCCCGCGCGGATATTGCCGACGATCGAGGGCGTGCCCGCCTCTTCGCGCGCCTCGACCGCCTCGACATAGCATTGCTCGGCCGCGCTGACGAAGCTGACCGTGCCGCCGCCGACCACCGTGGGCCGGGGCGTGCTCAGCAGCGCCCGGTCGGCGATCAGCAGGCCCGAGGCCCCCGGTCCGCCCGGAAACTTGTGCGGCGAGACCAGCGCCGCGTCGATCCGGTCGCCCGCGCCGGGTGCGCTTTCGGCCATCCGGATCGCGACATAGGGGGCGGCGGCGGCAAAGTCGATCACGCACCAGCCGCCCGCCGCGTGCAAGAGCCGTGCGACCGCGCGGATATCGGTGCGGATACCGGTCACGTTCGAGGCAGCCGAGAAGGCCCCCACCATAAGGGCCGCATCAGCATGGGCCGCGATTTCGCGTTCCAGCGTCCCGAGGCAGAGCGCCCCCGCCGCATCCAGCGGAATACGGACCAGCTTCGCCCCGCTTTCGCGCCAGGGCAGGTCGTTCGAGTGATGCTCATAGGGACCGACGAAGACCACCGCCTCGGGGCCGAGCTGCCCGGCGCGCCCGCCCATCTGCAGCGCCCGGACCAGCTTGTCGGCGGCGCCGGTACTGCCCGCACCGCAGAAGATAACGGCATGGGCCTCGTCCGCGCCCATGCCCTCGCGCACCGCCGCGCGCGCCAGTTCACGCAGCTCGGTGGTCCGGCGGCCGGTATAGGAGGTTTCGGTGTGGGTGTTGCCGTAGGCCGGCAGCACATGGCGCCGGATCGCGTCCTCGACAAAGCCCAGCGCCCGGCCCGAGGCGACATAATCGGCATAGATCAGGGCGCGCGGGCCGAACGGGCCGGGAATGGCGGCGCCCTCCCCGATCAGGGCACGGCGGATGTCTTCGAAATGCAGTGACATGGGATAGTCCTTCAGGCGGCGTCCGTTGCCAGGTCGGGCGGCGTCCAGCCGCGACCCGGGATCGAGGCCAGAAGCTGTTGCGTATAGGGATGGCTCGGCGCGGCAAAAAGCTCGGCAGTGACGCCGGTCTCGACGATCCGGCCCTTCTGCATCACGATCACCCGGTCGCACAGCTGGGCCGCCACCCTCAGATCGTGGGTCACGAACAGAACCGACAGGTCGAGCCGGTCGCGCAGGTCGGCCAGAAGCTTCAGCACCTGCGCCTGCACCGAGACGTCAAGCGCCGAGACGGGTTCGTCGGCAACGATCACCTTGGGCTCCATCGCCAGCGCCCTTGCGATGCCGATCCGCTGGCGCTGCCCGCCCGAGAATTCATGCGGATAGCGCGTGGCGGCGGCGGGCGAGAGTTCCACGAGTTCCAGCAATTCGCGCGCGCGGGCGCGGGCGGCCTTGGGGTCGGCGCCATGGACGATGGGCCCCTGGGCGATCAGATCTTCGACCCGCTTGCGCGGGTTCAGCGAGGCCATAGGGTCCTGGAACACCATCTGGATATGGCGCCGCATCTCGCGCAGCTCGCGCGGCGAACAGGCCAGCAGGTCGGTGCCGTCGACCTCGACCGCGCCGCAATCGGATTCCAGCAGCCGGGTCACGATCCGCGACACGGTGGTCTTGCCCGAGCCGCTTTCTCCGACGACGCCCAGCGTCTCGCCCCGGCGCAAGGTGAAGGACAGGTTGTCGACCGCCGTCACCGGCGCGCGCTTGCCCGAGATCAGGCTGCCGCGCGCGGCGAAGGTCTTGACCAGTCCCTCGGCCCTCAGGACCACCGGCGCATCCCGGAAATCGCGCGGGCGCGGCGGCACCAGTGCCGGGATCGCGCCGATCAGCGCGCGGGTATAGGGATGTTTCGGCCGGTTCAGCACCTCGGCCGCGGTGCCCTGTTCGACCATCTCGCCCTTGCTCAGCACCACCACCCGGTCGGCAATCTCGGCCACCACGCCGAAATCGTGGGTGATGAACAGAATGCCCGCGCCTTCCTTTTCCTGCAGCTCGCGGATCAGCTTGAGGATCTGCAGCTGCGTGGTGACATCGAGCGCCGTGGTCGGCTCGTCGGCGATGATCAGTTTCGGCTCGCAGGCCAGCGCCATGGCGATCATCACCCGCTGCCGCTGCCCGCCCGAAACCTGATGCGGATAGGCATGATAGACCGACCGGGGGTCCGGGATATGCACCAGATCGAGCAGTTCCAGCACGCGGGCGCGCCGCGCCTTGCGGCCCAGCCCGGTGTGCAGCCGCAGCACCTCGTCGATCTGCCAGCCCACGGTCTTCTGCGGGTTCAGCGCGGTCATCGGCTCCTGGAAGATCTGGGCGATGCGGTCGCCGCGGATCTGCTTCATCTCGCGCTCGGACAGCGCCAGCAGGTCCTGCCCCTCGAAGCGGATCGAACCGTCGGCGACGCGGACATGGGGTTCGGGCAGAAGCCGCATGATCGCGCCCGCGGTCAGCGACTTGCCGGACCCGCTTTCGCCGACGAGACAGACGATCTCGCCGGGGTTCACGCTCAGGTCCAGGCCCGACAGCGCAAAGGGCCGGTCTGCCCCCTTGGGCAGGGCGATCCTGAGGCCACGGATGTCGAGAACGGGATCGGTCATTGTTTCTTCTGCCTCGGATTGAGCGCGTCGTTCAGCCCCTCGCCCAGAAGCGAGAAGGACAGCACCGTCAGCACGATGGCGATGCCGGGAATGACGGCGCAGTACCAGTCGGTGCGCAACACCGCGCGGCCCTGCCCGATCATGTTGCCCCAGCTGGCATGGTTGGGATCGCCGAGCCCCAGAAAGGCCAGCGCGCTTTCCAGAAGGATCGACAGCGCCATGATGACCGAGGCGTAGACGATCACCGGCGGCAGCGCGTTGGGCAGGATCTCGCGAAAGATCAGCGCCCCGTTCGAGACGCCCAGATTGCGCGCCGCATCGACGAATTCGCGGCTTCGCAGCGACAGGAACTCGGCCCGCACCATCCGCGCGGGCGCGGTCCAGGACACGATGGCGATGGCCAGCGTGATATACTCGATGGATGACCCCAGGATCGCCACCAGCGCCAGCAAAAGCACGAAGTTGGGGATGGTCTGGAAGGCCTCGGTCACGCGCATCAGCACGTCGTCGACCCAGCCGCCGAAAAAGCCCGCCAGCGCGCCCACGACAACCCCGATGGCAATCGACAGCAGTGTCGCCAGAACGCCCACCAGCAGCGAGATCCGCGCCCCGTGGAACAGCTGGGCCAGGATATCGCGGCCGAGCTGATCGGTGCCAAGCGGCACGGCCCAGTCGGTGAAGGGCTTCGTCAGCGGGTCTCCCGCGCGGCGGAGCGGGTCGGTGGGCTCGATCAGCCCGGCCGTCGCGGCCATCACGAGCACGGCCCCGAACAGCACCAGCCCCAGCAGGGCGGCGCGGTTGCGGGCGAAACGGCGCCAGAGCGCGACGGCGGGTGCGGGTTCGGCGCGCGGCAGGTCTGTGGTCGCGGCGGTCATTTCAGGGCGATCCTTGAATCGAGGCGGGCGTACAGCAGGTCGGTGAGGAAGTTCACGATGACGACGATGATCGCACAGAGGAAGATGATGCCCATCAGCATGTTCATGTCGCGCTGGATCACCGACTGATAGGCCAGCTGGCCAAGGCCCGGCAGCGCGAAGATGGTCTCGACCACCACCGAGCCGCCCAGCACGGTCGAGAATTGCAGCCCCAGCAGCGTGACCACCGGCAGAAGCGCGTTGCGCATGATGTGATGGATCATCAGCCGGGTCTCGCCCGCACCCTTGGCCCGCGCGGTCCGCACGAAGTCCAGATCGGCAACCTCAAGCACGCTGGCCCGCATCAGCCGCAGATAGAAGGACAGGTAGATCAGCGACAGCGCCGCCGTGGGCATGATCAGGTGCAGCGCGACGTCAAGCACATGGTCCCAGCCGGTATAGAAGGCCGCGACATCGCTCAGCCCGCTGACCGGCAGCCAGCCCAGCTTGACCGAGAACAAGAGGATCATCATCAGCGACAGAAAGAAGCTGGGCGTCGCGTAGAAGATCAGCCCCAGCGTCGAGATCGCGTTGTCGGTCAGCGAATAGGCGCGCCGGGCGGCGATGGCGCCGAGGCCCACGCCGATCGAGAACGCCAGCGAAAGGGAGGTGCCCATCAGCATCAGCGTGGTGCCCAGCCGTTCCCACAGGATCGCCGCTACCGGCTGTTCGTAGACGAAGGACCAGCCGAAATCGAACTGGATCAGCTTGGCCATGTAGCGTCCGAGCTGGACCCAGACCGGTTGGTCCAGCCCGTATTCGGCGCGCAGCCGCGCGATATAGGCGGCATCGGCCCCGCCCATGTCGCCGACCAGCGCATCGACGGTATCGCCGGGCGCCAGCTTCAGCAGCAGGAAGGTGCCCACCATGATCAGGATCACCACCGGCACGGCCTGCAAAAGCCGCCGCAGCGCATAGGAAAGGACTTGGGTCAGTTGCATGTCGGGGGTTCCGGAAGGGGGCCAGGCCCGGACGGTCGCGCCGCCCGGACCCGGGGTCATCGGATCACTTCTCGAGCCAGAGATCGTACCAGCTCGACGAGTTCCAGCGCGGGGTGTTGTGGTGGTTGTGCAGCTTCTGCGAGGTGACCGAGATGAAGGGATGCTCGATCGCGAAGATCACCGGGATCTCTTCCATCGCGAGCTTCTGGATCGCGTGATAGTCCGCGGCCCGCTGGTCGGGGTCGAGCTCCGCCTGGGCCTCGTCGATCATCCGGTCCATCTCGTCGGACTGCCAGCCGAACTGGTTCGACCAGGGCGTTCCCGCGGGCGAGCCCGAGCGCAGCCAGACCATGGTCGACACCGCCGGGTCCGACCGGAACTGGTGCCAGCCGTTCGCGGTGTCGAAATCGTGGTCGCGATAGACCCCATTCAAGAAGCCCGGCGCGTCATTGGTCAGGATCTCGACCTCGATGCCGATCTCCTTCATCGCCTGGGCGAAATACTCGGCCCAGAGCTGGGTATATTCGCCCCAGGGCGCAGGCCGGTGGCGCAGCTTGAACCGGATGCCGTCGGGCCCTTCGGGATAGCCGGCCTCGTCCAGCATCTTCTTGGCCAGCTCGGGATCGTAGGCATAGGTGGTCACGTCATCGGTGTAGTTCGCGCCGCCCGCGGACGGGATCGGACCCCGGCCCGGCTTGGCATAGCCGCGCATGATGGTCTTGATCGCATAGTCGATGTCGAGCCCGTGATAGATCGCCTGCCGCACCTTAAGATCGGCGAGGATCGGGTTGCGGTGATTGAACTCGACGGTCGAGTGGGCGACGTTGTTCTCGTAGCCTTGGGTCCCGACATCGAAGCCGTCCATCTTCGAGAACCGCTCGATATCGGCCATCGAGACGCCGTTGAAGCCGGATTCGTGGATCTCGCCCGCCTCGATGGCCGCCGCCGCCGCCGACTTGTCGGGGATGAAGCGCCAGACGATGCGGTCGAGATAGGGGTATTCCTTGCCGCGCCAGTAATCGTCGTTGCGCTCGGCGATCACGTATTGCCCGCGCTTGTACTCGACGAACTTGAACGGCCCGGTGCCGACCGGCGCGGTATTGTGCTCGTTCCGCATGATGTCGGTGCCCTCGTAAAGATGCTTGGGCACCGGATGGCCAAGATCGGGCATTGCAGCGACGAACAGGTCCAGCGGCATCGGCTGGGAATAGTTGAACACGGCCGTATGGGGATCGGTGCAGTCGACCGACTCGAGGTACTGCTGCAGCGTCGAGGAATAGTTGAGCAGCGGCTTCCAAAGCTCCATCGCCGAAAAGGCGACGTCGTCGCAGGTGAAGGGCTCGCCGTCGTGCCAGTTGACGCCCTCGCGCAGCTTGACCGTGATGTGCAGCCCGTCCTCGGTCGAGGACCAGTCCGTCGCCAGCACCCCCACGGGGCCGTCATAGGACTTGTCGATCAGCGGCTCCATGATCTTGCCGGTGATGTTGTAGACCCCGGTCGAGGCCCGCAGCGCGGGGTTCAGGATGCGCTGTTCCGAGGGCATGTGGATGATGGCGGTGCCGCCGTGCCGCGGCTCCTGTGCCGCGGCGGGTCCCGCCAGGGCCGAGACGGCAGCCCCGGCCAGAAGCCAGCCCCATGCCGATCCGCAGGCCGATCTGCTGGTCGTGATCATGTCGAAATCCCTGTTGTTATGGTCTTGCCATCCGGGCATGCGCCCCGGAAGCGTCCGCCCGACCAAAAAGCGGCAACCCGACAGCAACGTCAATGCAAATTTTGCGCCCCAACGATGATTTTCGGAAGGACATCCTACCTTTTTGGCTATACTGCGCGAAAACATTCCCCCATATTCGCAGAGAGGGTGAACAAATATGCAGAACTGTGTCTGGATCACGGGCGCCGGTTCCGGAATTGGCGCGGCCATGGCGCGGGCTTTCGCCGGGGCGGGCTACCGCATCGCGCTGACCGCGCGTTCGGAGGACCGCCTGACCGCGCTGGCCGAGGAACTTGGCGGCTCCGGCGACCGGCTGCGGGTCCTTGCCGGCGATGTCACCGACCGGGCGCGCATTCTGTCAATTGCCGAAGAGATCGTCCAGTGGGCGGGGCGGATCGACGTGCTGTGCAACAATGCAGGGCTGAACGTGCCGCTCCGGCGCTGGGACGAGCTTGACTGGGACAGCTGGGACCGGGTGATCGCCACCAACCTGACCGGCGCGCTGAATGTCATCGCCGCGGCGCTGGGGCCGATGCGGCGGCAGAAATCCGGCGTGATGATCCATACCTCGTCCTGGGCCGGGCGGTTCCATGCGCCGGTCGCGGGCGTGCCCTATGGCGCCTCGAAACACGCGCTGACCGATCTCAGCGCCAGCCTCAACGCGCAGGAGGGCGAAAACGGCATTCGCTCGACCGCGCTGTGTCCCGGCGAGGTGGCAACGCCCCTGCTGAACGGACGGCCCGGCTTCGACCCGGCCCGCGCGGCCGAGGTGATCCAGCCCGAGGATGTGGCGGCACTGGCGCTGCAGGTCGCGGGCATGAACCCCAATGTCGCGATCCATGAAATCACCTTTGCGCCGGTGCTGCGCGCGCCCCGCTGACCCGCCCGTTGAACTGAAGGAGCTTCCGATGAGCCATCCCGTAAAAGGCGTCGATCACGTCTTCCTGCTGGTCGAGGATCTCGACCGGTCGGCCGAGGCCTACCGCCGCCTGGGCTTCACGCTGTCGCCGAAGGGCCTGCACAGCGCGGCCAAGGGCACCGCGAACTACACCCTCATGTTCCCCGCCGATTACATGGAGCTGCTGGGCATCGTGACGCCCACCAAGGGCAACGCGCCCCGGCGCGAGGCTCTGGCGCGCGAGGGCGAGGGGCTGCGCGCGGTCGCCTGCCGGATCGACGATGCCGACGCCGCCAAGACCGCGCTGGACGCGCTGGGGATCGCGACCGGCGAGGTTGGCCATTTCGAACGTCCGGTGCCGTTGCCGGGCGGCGGCACCGCGCCCGCGGCCTTCGCCACCCTGCCCTACGCCGAGGCCGAGCTGCCCTTCGGGCTGGTCTTCATGTGTCAGCACAAGACCCGCGAAACCGTCTGGCTGCCCGAGCTTCTGACTCATCCGAACCGCGCTTGCGGTCTGGCCGCGATATTCGCCCAAAGCGCCGATCCCGAGGCCGCGGCAACCCGGCTGGCCCGGCTGTTCGCCGCCGGAGCGGTTCTGCCCATCGAAGGCGGGGCCAGGGTCGAGACCGGCTTGAACTCGGCGCCGATCCTCTGCCTGACCGGGGCCGCTCTGGCCGCGCGCTTCCCCGGGCTCGACCTGTCCGCGGCGCCCGCCGAGGGATTTGCCGGGCTTGCGCTCAAGTCCGACGACATGGCGGCGACGGCAGCCTGCCTGGCCGGGGCCGGACTCGCGCCGGTCGAAACCGCCGACGGTCTGGCTTTGGCGCCCGCCGATTGCGCCGGGGCAGTGCTGGAGTTCGTTCCCGCATGAGCACCGGCCGCAAGACCCGCGGGGCGGACCGGAAATCGGCCGAGATGCCCGATTTCGACGAGATCGACCGCAAGATCCTCGAGATCCTGCAGCGCGACGCCGATCTGGCGGTGAACGCGCTGGCCGATATCGTGGGGCTCAGCCCCACCCCCTGCTGGCGGCGGATCAAGCGGCTGGAAGAGGCGGGCGTGATCAAGGGTCGGGTCGCGGTCGTCGATCATGCCCGCGCCAATGTCGGCATGACGGTCTTCATCGGCATCACCGCGCCCCGGCACGAAGCCTCATGGCTGAACAGCTTCCGGGCGCTGATCGACGACATCCCCGAGATCGTCGAGGCTTACCGGCTGACCGGGGCAACGGACTACATCCTCAAGGTCGTGGTGCCCGATATCTCGACCTATGACCGGGTCTACAAGACGATGATCGAGCGGCTCGATTTCTCGCAGATCAATTCCTCGATCTCGATGGAAGAGCTGAAATTCACCACCGCCGTGCCGACCAGCTATCTGTGACGCTCAGGTCAGCGCGACCCCCGGGGCTGCGCCATCCGCGGCCTCGATCCGCCCGATCCGCCTGGCCGCCTCGAAGCCGTGCCGGGCGAAGATCTCCAGCACCGCGTCTTCGGCCTCGGGGGCCGTGCTGACCAGAAGCCCGCCGCTGGTCTGCGGGTCGGTCAGAAGCGCGCGGTCGTCCTCGGCGAACCCGTCGGGCAACAGGACGCTTGTGCCAT
Source organism: Rhodovulum kholense (assembly GCF_003053725.1). Taxonomy (GTDB): domain Bacteria; phylum Pseudomonadota; class Alphaproteobacteria; order Rhodobacterales; family Rhodobacteraceae; genus Rhodovulum; species Rhodovulum kholense. The sequence goes on along the minus strand of NZ_QAYC01000004.1, from coordinate 266,091 downwards.
AGCTCTGCCAGTTCCGGCCCGAGGCACCGGTCGCGCAACCCGCCGCCAGCAGCGCGCGCACGCCGTCCATCACCGGCACGGCGCCCCAGTCCAGCACCGCCCGGCAGCCCGCACCGCGCGCCAGTTCCAGCGCATGGCCCGCCAGCCCGAACCCGGTCACGTCGGTCAGCGCATGCACGCCGTCAAGCGCGGCCAGATCGGGGCCGGGCGTGTTCAGCCGCGTCGTCGTGTCGATCATCCGGGCATAGCCGCCCGCATCAAGCAGCCCCTTCTTCAGCGCGGCCGACATGACCCCGGTGCCAAGCGGCTTGCCGAGGATCAGCAGATCGCCCGGCCGTGCGCCGGTATTGGCCCGGACCCGGTCGGGATGGACGAGGCCCAGCGCCACCAGCCCGTAGATCGGCTCGACCGAATCGATGCTGTGCCCGCCCGCAACCGGAATGCCCGCCGCCGCACAGGCCGCCGCGCCGCCTTCGAGGATACGGCCGATGGTATTGGTCGAAAGCTTGGCGATGGGCATGCCGAGAAGCGCCAGCGCCAGGATCGGCCGCCCGCCCATGGCATAGACGTCGCTTAACGCGTTGGTCGCGGCGATGCGGCCGAAATCATAGGGGTCGTTCACCACCGGCATGAAGAAATCCGTGGTCGCGACCAGCGCCTGGCTGTCGTTCAGCCGGTAGACTGCGGCATCGTCGGAACTGGCGGTGCCGATCAGCAGATCGGGCGGCACCGGCAGGCCGGGCATTTTCGCCAGCAACTCGCTCAGCACCCCGGGCGCGATCTTGCAGCCGCAGCCGCCGCCATGGGCCAAGGACATCAACGCGGGCTCGTCGGTCATGCGGGGTCTCCCTGCGGGCAATCCCCGCGATAGGACCGCCCGCCGGGCGCCGCTGTCAACGGAAAGCCGACCCGGCGCATGCCGGAGCGGCACCGGCCCGGATCGGCGACAAAGCCGCTTCTGGCGCATCCGGCACTGGCAACGCGCGCGCGGCTGGGGCATGTCGGAGGGGACGAGGTTGCCCGCCGCGCCGTTCGACCGGAGCCCGAGATGCTGAACGACCCCCGTTCCCATGGCCTTTGGCAAGAGACCGCACCCGCGCTCGCCTTGGCGGACACGCCCCCGCTGACAGGGCCCGCCGAGGCCGATTGCGTCATCGTCGGCGCGGGCTATACCGGGCTGTCGGCCGCGCTGCATCTGGCCGAGGCGGGCCTGCGGGCCGTGGTGCTTGAGGCGGCAGAGGTCGGCTTTGGCGCCTCGGGCCGGAATGTCGGGCTGGTCAATGCCGGGATGTGGACCCTGCCCGACCAGATGCCGAAGGCGCTGGGTCCCCTCTACGGCCCCCGGCTGCTGGAGCTTCTGGGGTCCGCCCCGGCCGAGGTCTTTGCCCTGATCGCGCGGCACGGGATCGCCTGCGAGGCGGTGCGGAACGGCACGCTGCATTGCGGGGTCGGCGCGGCCGGGCTGGCAGAGCTGACCGAGCGCGCCCGGCAATGGCGCGCACGCGGCGCCCCCGTCGAGCTGCTGGATGCCGCCGAGGCGTACCACCGGATCGGCGGCGGGTCCTATGCCGGGGCGCTTTGGGACCGGCGCGCGGGCACGGTGCAGCCGCTGGCCTATGCGCGCGCGCTCGCCCGGGCCGCAATGGCCGCAGGCGCGGCGATCCATGCCCGAAGCCCGGCGACCGGAATTGTCCGCGAGGGGGGCGACTGGGTGGCCCGAAGCCCGTCCGGGCAGGTCCGCGCGAAATGGCTGGTGCTGGCGACCGACGTCTATACCCGGCAGGTCGCGGCCGGGCTGCGCCGCGAACAGGTGGGACTGCCCTATTTCAACATGGCAACGCCGCCCCTGCCGCCCGAGATCCGCGCGACGATCCTGCCGGGGGGCGAGGGCTGCTGGGATACGCGGCAGGTGCTGTCCTCGTTCCGGCTCGATGCCGCCGGGCGGCTGGTCTTCGGGTCGGTCGGGCAGCTTGCCACGCCCGATTTCGCGGTCCATCGCGCCTGGGCGCTGCGCGCCATGCACCGGATCTTTCCGCAGCTGAGGGGCATCGGCTTTGCAACGCACTGGTTCGGCTGGATCGGCATGACCGGCGATCACCTGCCACGCCTGCACCTGCCGGGCGAGAATGCAATCGCCATGGCTGGCTATAACGGCCGGGGCATTGCGCCCGGCACCGTCTTCGGCAAGGCCATCGCCGCCCATGTCGCGGGCGATCTGCCGCTCGAGGCGATGCCGCTGCCCGTCTCGAGGCTCGCGCCCGCGCCGCTTCGCCGGGGGCGCGAGCTGGTCTTCCGCGCCGGGGCCATGGCCCTGCACCTTCTATCCGACCACTGACGAGACCCAGACATGCCAAGCCTGCACCTGACCCATCAGGTCCCGCCCCAACTTCTGTCCCGCGCCGCGGGGAGCCTCTCGATCCTGCTGCTGTCTGCGCTGATCGCGGGGACGCTTGCCAGCGGACGGCTGACCGGCGCGGGCGCGCTTCTGGACATCGCGGCCATCGCGGCGGTGGCGCTGGCGCTGTTGCGGCTGGACCGGGTGTCGCGGATCGCGCGGATCTTTCTTGCCGCCGCCGCACTGTCGGTCGCGCTGGTGGCGATGGCGCTGCCCGAGGCGATGCCCGCAATGCGGCACGCGCTGATGCAGGGCACGGCCTTTTCGGCTTTCCTGACGGCGCTGGCGCTGATCCGGGCGCCGGTGCGCGGCTCGAAGGCCATCGGACGGGCGGCCGAGGCGCTGTTTGCCCATACCGCGCGGGTGCGGATCCTCGCGGTCAGTCTGGGCGCGCAAGCCATTTCGGTGCTGTTCAATATCGGCACCATCGGCATGATCTCGGATATCGCAGCCGATCACGATGCCCGCCGCGCGGCCGAGGGGCGGCGGCGGATCGACACCGGGGCGATGACGCTGGCCGCGCTGCGCGGCACGCTGATGATGACGGTCTGGTCGCCCATCGGGCTGGGCTTTGCCATCGTCACCAGTTCGATCCCCACGCTCGACCCGGTGCTGTTCCTGGCGCTGGCCCTGGCCGCGGCCCTGACCATCGCGGTCAGCACCGCGCTTCTCGACGCGCGGAAGGCCCCCGCGCCGTCGGGTCAGGCAGCCGAGGCCCCTCCGCCCGGATCGGCCGCCGCGCTGGTCGCGGTGCTGGCGGCCGTGGCGGGTCTGGTGGCGGTGACGATCCTCCTGCACCGCCTGCTGGACATCAGCTTCCTCGTTGCCGCCTGCATCGTGCTGCCGCTTCTGGCCGTGATCTGGCCCCGGATCGAGCGCGGCCTGCCCCGATCCGGCGGCGGCACGCTGGCCCGCGTCTCGGCCGCCTCCGAGGGCATGGCGACCGAAAGCACCATTTTCCTGGCCGCCGCCGTGATCGGCGCGGCAGTCGCCCAAGGGGCGCAGGCGATGGGCATCAACGCGCTGATCGAGCGCGGGTCCCTGCCGCCGCTTGCGGTGATCCTCGCCTGTCTGCTGGCGATCCCGGCCGCGGGCGCGCTGATGATCCCCCATTCCATCGTCATGGTGATGGCCGCGCAACTGTTCGGCGCCAGCCCGGTCGGCGCCCAGCACCCCTATGCGCTGGGGCTTGCGCTGTGCCTGGCCTGGGCGCTGGCGATCTCGGCCTCGCCGATCTCGGCCATGTCGATCATCACCGGTCGGCAATTGAACCGCCCGCCCCATCATGTGACGTTCAGGGTCAACCGGGGCTTCACGCTGGTCGCCATGTCGCTCGCCCTGGCGATGACCGCCCTTGTCTATGTCGTCGAATAGGCCCGGCCCGGTGCCCCGGTCCGGGGCCTTGGCCCAAGCCCAGCAGGAAGGATCGCAAATGACCCTGAAAACCGAAACCGACGCGCTTCTGGCACAGCTTGGCGTCGCGCGCGGCGCCTTTACCGGCGGCGGCATGGCCAGCTTTTCGCCCATCACCGGCGAAGCGATTGCCGATCCCGCACCCGCGACCGCAGACGAGGCCGCCGCCGCCATCGCCCGCGCCAAGGCGGCCTTCCGGGTCTGGCGCATGGTGCCCGCGCCCAGGCGGGGCGAACTGATCCGGCTTTTCGGCGAGGAATTGCGCGCGGCCAAGGCCGAGCTTGGCCGTCTGGTGTCGATCGAGGCGGGCAAGAGCCCCTCGGAAGGCGCGGGCGAGGTGCAGGAGATGATCGACATCTGCGATTTCGCGGTGGGCCTCTCGCGCCAGCTTTACGGGCTGACCATCGCGACCGAGCGCCCCGGCCACCGGATGATGGAAACCTGGCACCCGCTGGGGGTGGTCGGCGTGATCTCGGCCTTCAACTTTCCGGTCGCGGTCTGGTCCTGGAACACGGCGCTGGCGCTGGTCTGCGGCGATCCGGTGATCTGGAAACCCTCGGAAAAGACCCCGCTGACCGCGCTGGCCTCGATGGCGATCCTCGACCGCGCGCTTGCACGGTTCGGCGAGGCGCCCGAGGGGCTGGCACAGGTGCTGATCGGCGGCGCCGAGGTCGGCGCGGCGCTGGTCGACAGCCCCGATGTGGCGCTGGTCTCGGCAACCGGCTCGACCCGGATGGGGCGGATCGTCGGGCCGAAGGTGGCCGCCCGCTTCGGCCGCGCGATCCTGGAACTGGGGGGCAACAATGCGGGCATCGTCTGCCCCTCGGCCGATCTCGACATGGCGCTGAGGGCGGTGGCCTTTGGGGCGATGGGCACGGCCGGGCAGCGCTGCACCACGATGCGGCGGCTTTTCGTGCATGAGGATGTCTATGACACGCTCGTGCCCGGCCTGATCCGGGCCTATGGCTCGGTCACCGTCGGCAACCCGCTGGAGACCGCGGCGCTGGTCGGGCCCCTGATCGACGGCGCCGCCTATCGGGCGATGCAGTCCGCGCTGGAAGCCGCGCGCGCGGCGGGCGGAACCGTTCATGGCGGCGAGCGCGTGGCCATCGGCCCCGACACCGCCTTCTACGCCCGCCCCGCGCTGGTCGAGATGCCCGACCAGACCGGCCCGGTTCTGGAAGAAACCTTCGCGCCCATCCTCTACGTGATGAAATACAGCGACCTCGACGCGGCGATCGAGGCGCATAACGCGGTGGGCGCCGGGCTGTCGTCCTCGATCTTCACCACCGATCTGCGCGAGATGGAGCTGTTCCTGTCGGCCCGCGGGTCCGATTGCGGCATCGCCAACGTCAATATCGGCACGTCGGGCGCCGAGATCGGCGGGGCCTTCGGTGGCGAGAAGGAAACCGGCGGCGGGCGCGAAAGCGGGTCGGACGCCTGGAAGGGCTACATGCGCCGCGCCACCAACACCATCAACTATTCGCGCGAGCTGCCGCTGGCCCAGGGCGTCGTCTTCGACATCTGAGGCGGCTCAGGTGCCCGGGTCGGACAGTTCCAGCTCGTCGAGATCCTCGCGCAGGGTCTCGACCTCGTTCAGGTACGAAAGGCCCGCCTCGCCCAGCGCAGCAGCGCAGTCCGTCGCCAGAAGCCGCATCAGCGCCAGCGCGCCCGCATAGGAATCGCGCGGCGTGCGGGTTTCCACCGCGCAGGTGAAGGTCCAGACGGCATGGGCCGGGGCGCCGCGCAGGCTGGCATCGCAGACCAGCAGCACCCGCGCGCCGCGCGCGGCCACCGCCTGCACCAGCCGCGAGAACCGCGCCGGGCGCCGCCTGAGCCCGACGATCACTGCCACATCCTCGGGGCCGAGCCCGGCAATACCCTCGGCCGCGGTCTGCCCATCAAGAAGCAGCGGCGCGACATCGGGCCGGATCTGGGCCAGCTGGGCTGTCAGGTAGTCGGCCAGAAACCGGCTGTTGCGAAAGCCCATGACCCGCACCCGCCGCGCCTGACCCAAAGCCCCGGCCGCCTCGCGCAGCAGCGCCGGATCGACCCGTGTCAGCGTCGCCTCGATCAGGTCGGCCTCGGCCCGGATCAGACGGGCAAAGGGTCGCCCCTCCTGCCCCGGCTCGGTCTCTTCGGTCATGAACAGGGGCGAGCCGGTCTCGCGCAGCTTGCGCGCATCGAGCCGGGCGCTTTCGAAATTGCGATAGCCAAGCCGCTGCACGATCCGGCTGACCGTGGCGTTCGACACGCCCGCCTGCGCTGCCAGCTCCGAGGCGGTCCAGACCGCCATTTCGTGCGGCGCCGACAGGATCGCGTCGGCCACCTTGCGTTCGCCCCCCGGCAGGCCGTCATAGGCCCGGTGGATCCGCTTGAGCAGCGATCCGGCCGGTTCGGCCCCGTCTTCCATTTGCGCGCCGGGCATGGTCATGGCGCGACGTTTTCACAGAACCGACTCAGGCGCAAATCTGTTTTCACTCCACCTCTGGCGCTCCTGTCCGGACGGCCCGGCAAACATCTTGCGCTTGATTTCGAGGCGCATCCCGATGCGAGACGCCCATTCGTGCGGCAGATGAGGGATGAAATCATAGTTTCTCTATTTTATATTTTGCGAAAATTCATTTTCATTTCCAGTCTGACGCCAGGACGGCCTGCCCCTTCCCGTTCCGCTACGAAAGGACACCGCATGAACCGCAGAGACCTTCTGAAGACGGCCCTGGCCGGGACGGCGCTCGGCGCCTTCGGTCCCGCTTTCCGGGCCGATGCCGCCACCGGCATCCTGTGGATGACCTGGGAGAACCTCGCCAAGGACGACTACCTCGCCCCGTTCATCGCCGCCAACGACATCTCCCTGACCAAGACCTTCATCGGCACCGATGACGAACAGTTCGCCAAGCTGCGCGCGGGCGGCGCCGATTCCGTCGACCTGATCACGCCCGGGCTCGACAAGGTGGAATATTACACCGCCTCGGACCTGCTGCAGCCCATCGACTTTGCCAGGGTGCCGAACGCCGCCAAGCTTTACGACACCTTCAAGCAGACGCCGCTGGGCAAGGTCGACGGACAGACCTACGGCATCCCGTTCTATTGGGGCATCAACCCCATCGTCTACCGCGCCGATCTGATGGAAGCCGAGCCCGACTGGTCGGTCTTCTTCGAGGGCGACGCCTATAACGGCAAGCTGGCGATGCGCGACTATGCGCTGGAAGGCATCATGATCGCGGCGATGTATCTGGGCATCCCCGAATCCGAGATGTTCACCATGGACGACCGCCAGCTGGCCGAGGTGAAGAAGGTTCTGAAGATCCAGAAATCGAAGCTCCGCACCTACTGGAACTCGATCGGCGACCTGACCAACCTCTTTGCCACCGGCGAGGTGGTTTGCGCCTTCTCCTGGGTGCCGCCCTATTACGAGCTTCGCGCCAAGGGCATCGACATGGGCATGGCCAAGCCGAAGGAAGGCGTCATCGGCTGGTGCGATACCATCGCGGTACCGAAGGGCGTCGAGGGCGCGCGGCTCGACGCGGCCTTCGCGCTGGTCGACTACCTGCTGGGCCCCGATTACGGCAAGATGCTGGCGGTGGGCGGCCCCTATGCGCAATCGACCTCGGCCGCGCGCGACCTGCTGAGCGACGAGCAGCAGGACAAGATCTTCGTCAAGGACCTGTCGGTGATGGACAGCTTTGTCTGGAAGCAGAACCCGCCCCGCTATGGCGACTGGGTCGCCCTCTGGAACGAAGTGAAGGCCAGCTGAGAATGGCTGTTGCCGCAAAAACCGCAGCCGGGCGCCGGACGCGCCCGCTGCTGGAGGTCATCGCGCTGCACAAGTCCTACGGGTCCGTTCAGGCGGTGCGGGGGATCGACCTGTCGCTGGCCAATGAAAGCTATGTGACCCTGCTGGGGCCCTCGGGCTGCGGCAAGACCACGCTCCTGCGCATGGTCGGGGGCTTCGAGGCCATCGGATCGGGCACGCTGATGCTGGACGGGATGCGGCTGGACGATCTGCCCGCGAACCGGCGTCCGATCAACACCGTCTTTCAAAGCTACGCGCTGTTCCCGCATCTGTCGGTTCTGGAAAACGTGGCCTTCGGGCTCAGCTATCGGGCGGTCCCCAAGGACAGGATCAAGGCCCGCGCCCGCGAGGCGCTGGCGACCGTCCGGATGGAGGCCATGGCCGACCGGCGGCCGCGCCAGCTGTCGGGCGGCCAGCAACAGCGCGTGGCGCTAGCCCGCGCCATCGTCAACGAACCGCGGCTTCTGTTGCTGGACGAGCCGCTGTCGGCGCTCGACCGCCGGATGCGCAAGGACATGCAGATCGAGCTGAAGGACCTGCAACGGCGGCTGGGCATGACCTTCCTGCATGTGACCCACGACCAGGAAGAGGCCTTTGCCCTGTCGGACCGGATCGTCGTGATGCGCGACGGCCGGATCGAACAGCAGGGCGCGCCGGGCGACATCTACACCCGCCCCGCCACCGCCTATGTGGCCGATTTCATCGGCGGCGCCTCCTGCCTGCCGGGGCGGATCCTCGGTCCCGCCGGCAAGGGTTATGCCATCGAGACCGCGCTGGGTCGGCATGTCGTGCCCGGGGTGGCCGGGCTGAGCGTGGGGGCGCGGGCGGTGCTGTGCCTGCGGTCAGAACAGGTGGCGCTGGGGGACACCGGCACGCCCGCCGAAGTGACCCACGCGGTCTATCGCGGCGCCGACTGGCTTCTGGAATGCGTGGCGGGCGGGCAGCTCTTTCAGGTTGCCCATGCCGGGCCGCCCCCCGCCCCGGGCGAGACGGTGCGGCTGTCCTTCGACCCCGACCGGGTCTGGATCGCGCGGGAGGCCGCATGATGCGCCCGCAATCCGCCGGAAACTGGCTGGCCCTGCCCGTGGTCGCGGCGCTGGGTGCGCTTTGCCTCGCGCCGCTTGCGATCCTCTTTGCCTATTCCTTCTTCTCGGTCGATTTCGTCACAATCTCGCACGATCCGAGCCTGAAGAACTACGCCCGCATCCTGCAGTCCGAGACCTATCGCGGGCTGATCGCGCGTGCCTTCGGATCGGGGCTGCTGGTTGCCGCGATCACCGCCGTGATCGGCTATCCCGTCGCCTGGTTCCTGGCCAAGCGGGCGGGCGCGGCCAAGACCATGCTGCTGACGCTCTTGCTGGTGCCGCTTTATTCCGGGGACCTGCTGCGCATCTTCGCCTGGCGGGTGCTGCTGGGCGCCGAGGGCGCGATCAACCGCAGCCTGATTTGGCTTGGCGCCATCGACGCGCCGCTGCAGGGGCTGCTGTTCAGCCCGCTCGCCACCCATATCGCGCTGACCTACAACTACCTGCCCTTCATGGTGATCGGGCTGTGGCTGGCCTTCGAAAGCCTCGACGACGCCTGGCTGGAGGCCGCAGCCGACCTGGGCGCCCCCGGGCGGGACCGATTTCGGCGGGTGACGCTGCCGCTGACCGCGCCCGGGCTGATCGCGGGCGGGCTGATGGTCTTCGTGATGGTGGTGGGCGACTATCTGACGCCGCAGCTTCTGGGCGGGGCCTCGGGCGTGACCGTGATCTCGGCCATCAACGACCTCTTTGGCACCGCCTTCGACTGGCCGCTGGGCTCGGCCATCGCCTGGACCATGCTGGCGATCCTGATGCTGTGCTTCGGCGCGGGCGCCACCCTGATCCGGCGGTCGAGCCTCGTGGCGGAGGGCGCCTGAATGTCCCGTCTCGGAACGCTCTGGGTCTGCCTCGTCTTCGGCTTCATGTATCTGCCGATCGCCATGATCGCGCTCTTCTCGGTCAATGCCTCGGATGTCATGGCCTTTCCGCTGACCGGCGTCACCGGCCAGTGGTTTGCCGAGATCCTCGGCGACGGCCGTCTGGGAGGCGGCTTCCTGACCACGCTGGCGGTGGCCTTTCCGGTGGCGCTGCTGACCACCCTTCTGGGCGCCGCAGCGGCACTGGCCCTGACCTTCTACGCCACCCGCTTCCGCGTGCTCTTCGCGGCGCTTCTGCTGCTGCCCTTCCTGGTGCCGCGGCTGATCCTTGCCGTGGCGCAACTGATCCTCTTCAAGGAACTGGGCGTGTCGCGCTCGCTCCTGACAGTGATCGCGGGGCAGTCGGTCATCATCCTGCCCTTCACCACGGTCATCGTCGCCTCGGTCCTGATCCGCATCGACCGCCGCCTGATCGAGGCCGCCGCCGATCTGGGCGCCTCGGGCTGGTGCAGCTTTCGCCGGGTGGTGCTGCCGCTGATGGGCAACGGGCTGATGGCCGCCTGGGTCATCGCCTTCGTGCTGTCCTCGTCGGAATACGTGCTGACCGCGTTCCTGTCGGGCCGCCAGCAGGCGCTGTCGGTGCTGGTGGCGTCCGATTTCCGCTTCGACCTTTCTCCCAGCCTCAACGCGCTCGCCGTGCTGATCGTGCTGGGCAACATCGCCCTCGTGGTGATCGCCGAGGCGATCCGCCACCGCGCGGGGCGGCTCAACTGACCATGCAGGGGACCATGACCCAGACGCTTTCCTTCTCCAACACGCTGGGCCAGGGCGCCCGGACCGAGATCGTCCTGAACCCTCACTGCGCGCCCGGCTACGGCCCCGCGCAAGAGGCCGTTCTGAACGACGCCGCCTTCGCCCGCGCCCGCGCCACCATCGCCGCCTGGCCTGGCTATGCGCCGACGCCGCTGCTGAGCCTGCCCGGGCTTGCGGCCGAGGCCGGGATCGCCAGGCTTCACTACAAGGACGAGGCCGGGCGCTTCGGGCTTGGCAGCTTCAAGGCACTGGGCGGGGCCTATGCGGTGCTGCGGCTTCTCGCGCGCGAGATCGCGGCCCGCGAGGGCATCGCCGAACCGACGGCAGAGGCGATCCTCGCGGGCGATCATGCCGCGACCGTCTCCGCCATCACCGTCTGCTGCGCTACCGACGGCAATCACGGCCGGTCGGTCGCCTGGGGCGCGCGCACGTTCGGCTGCCGCTGTACGATCTTCATCCACGCGACCGTGTCCGAGGGCCGCAAGGCCGCCATCGAAGCCTATGGCGCCGAGGTCCGCCGCTGTGCCGGAAATTACGACGACAGCGTCCGCGAGGCGCAGCAGACCGCCACCCGCGAGGGTTGGTTCGTGGTCTCTGACACCTCCTATCCGGGCTATACCGAGGTCCCGAAGGACGTGATGCAGGGCTATGAACTGATGGCGGCCGAGGCCGCAGACCAGCTTGGTGCCGCCCCCACCCATATCTTCGTTCAAACGGGCGTCGGCGGCGTCGCGGCGGCGGCGGCAGCCCATTTCCGCCGCCGCCATGGCGCGGCCGCGCCGAAGGCGATCCTGGCCGATCCCGAGGCCTCCGCCTGCTGGGTCGAGACGATCCGCGCGGGCAGGCCCACCGCCGTCACCGGCGATCTCGACACGCTGATGGCGGGGCTTGCCTGCGGCGAGGTCTCGCTTCTGGCCTGGGAGGTGCTGAAGCCGCTGGCCTTTGCCGCGGTCTCGGTCGCGGACGCGGATGCGGTGGCGATGATGCGGCGGCTCGCGCGTCCCCTGCCGGGCGATCCGGCCATCGTCGCGGGCGAATCCGCCGTCGCAGGACTGGCCGCGCTGATGGCTGCCGCCGCCAACCCCGAGGCCGCGGCGGCGCTGGGTCTGGGGCCGGACTCGCGGGTGCTGCTCTTCGGGACCGAGGGCGACACCGACCCCGCGCTTTACGAGAAACTGGCCGGGCGCCCGGCCGCCGAGGTGAGGGCCGAGGCATGACAGCGGACCTGACGATCGACCTCGACCGGCTGATGGGCCGGATCGCCGCACTGGGCCGGATCGGCGCCCTGCCCGGCGGCGGCTGCAAGCGGCTGGCCCTGACCCCCGAGGATGCCGAGGGCCGCGCGCTGGTCACCGGCTGGTTCCGCGACCTCGGGCTTGACGTCCATACCGACGTGATCGGCAATTGCTGGGCGATCCGGCCGGGGCGGTCGGGTGGCGCGCCGGTGGTGATGGGCTCGCATATCGACACGGTCGCGACCGGCGGGCTCTATGACGGGGTGCTGGGCGTTCTGGGCGGGCTCGAGGTCATCGAAAGCGCGATCCAAGCCGGAATAGAGACTGAAAGGCCGCTGGCCGTGGCCTTCTTCACCAATGAGGAAGGCGCGCGCTTCGCCCCCGACATGATGGGATCGGGCGTCGCGCAGGGCGGGCTCGACCTGGACGAGATGCTGGCCAAGGTCGGGATCGACGGGGTCAGCGTGGCCGAGGCGCTGGCAGCCATCGGCGCCGCCGGGTCCCACCCGGTGGGTGCGCTGGCACCCGACACCTATCTGGAGCTGCATATCGAGCAGGGCCCGGTGCTTGAGGCCGAAGGGCTTGCCATCGGGGTCGTGACCGGGGTGCAGGGAATTTCCTGGAGCGAGATCACGGTCGAGGGGCAGGCCGCCCATGCCGGCACCACGCCGATGGCGCTGCGCCATGACGCGGGGCTGGTGGCGGCGCGGATCGCGGCCGAGGCGCGGGCCATCGCCGACGCGTTCGGTCCGCCGCAGGTCGCGACCGTGGGCCGGATCGCGCTGACACCCGATCTGGTCAACGTGATCCCCGAACGCGCCGTGCTGACCGTCGATCTGCGCAACACCGACGAGGCCCGGCTGCAAGCGGCCGAGGCCCGTCTTTTCGCGCAAGCCGAGGCTTTCGCCGCCGCCGAGGGCTGCCGCCTGTCGCGCCGCACGCTGGCCCGGTTCGAACCGGTGGCCTTCGACGCAACGCTGGTCGACGCCGTCGAGGCGGGGGCCGCGGCGCTGGGGCTGACACACCGGCGCATGCCCTCGGGGGCGGGCCATGACGCGCAGATGTTCGCGCCGCGCTGCCCCTCGGCGATGATCTTCGTGCCCTCGCAAGACGGCATCAGCCACAACATCCGCGAATACACCGCGCCCGCGCAGATCGCGCCGGGCGTCCGCCTGCTGGCGCAGGTGGCGCTGGCCCGCGCGGGCCGGGTCGACCAGAAAGGACAGACCGAATGAGCCGCAAGATCGTCGCAGCCGCCGCCCAGCTGGGCCCCATCGCCCGGACCGAGCCGCGCAGCTCGGCCGTTGCGCGCATGCTGGCGCTGATGGAAGAGGCGCACCGGCGCGGCGCCCGCCTCGTCGTCTTCCCCGAACTGGCGCTGACCAGCTTCTTTCCGCGCTGGCTGATCGAGGACGAGGCCGCGCTCGACGCCTTTTATGAAACCGAGATGCCGAACGCCGATACCCGGCCGCTTTTCGATGCCGCGGCGCGACTGGGCATCGGGTTCTATCTGGGCTTTGCCGAACTGCTGACAGAGGGCGGGGTCAAGCGGCGCTTCAACGCCTCGATCCTCGTCGATCCCGAGGGCCGGATCGCGGGCCGCTACCGCAAGGTTCACCTGCCGGGGCATTACCATCCCGAGGACTGGCGCCGCTTTCAGCACCTGGAAAAGCGCTATTTCGAACATGGCGATCTGGGCTTTCCGGTCTACGACTTCATGGGCGGCAAGGCGGGCATGTGCCTGTGCAACGACCGCCGCTGGCCCGAAACCTTCCGGGTTCTGGCGCTGAGGGGCGCCGAACTGGTCATGCTGGGCTACAACACGCCGCAGCACTATCCGCAGGCGCCCGAACACGACCATCTGCAGGATTTCCACAACCATCTCAGCCTGCAGGCGGGGGCCTATGCCAATGGCTGCTGGGTGATCGGCACCGCCAAGGCCGGGCTCGAGGAAGGTTGCGAACTGATCGGCGGCAGCTGCATCGTGGCCCCGACGGGCGAGATCGTGGCGATGGCCCAGACCCGGGGCGACGAGGTGGTGACCGCCGAGATCGACCTCGACCGCTGCAGCGAGCTGCGCAAGAACATCTTCAACTTCGCGCTGCACCGCGAGCCTGGAGATTACGGCCCGATCTGCGAGGGCGCCGAGGCACGGGCGGCCGAGCGCGAGGCGATCACCAAAGGCAGCCGCTTCGACCGCGACTGACGCGCCGCCCGGTCGTCACGGCCGGGCCGGATTTCCATCGCGCCGGGCGTGCACGACGACCGACATGCCCGGCGCCAGACGGTCCTCGCCGGTCTGGCCGGGATCGATCTCGATCCGGACCGGAAGCCGCTGGGCGATCTTGGTGAAGTTCCCGGTCGCGGTCGAATTGCCGAGCACGCTGAATTCCGAGGCGGTGGCGGGCGACAGCATCGACACGGTGCCCGCGAACGGCCGGTGGCCCAGCGCATCGACATCGAAGCGGACAGCCTGCCCCGGATGCAGCCCGGACAGGTCGGTTTCCTTGACGTTGGCGATCACCCAGATCCGGTCGGACACCAGCGACATCAGCGCACTGCCCGCGGTCACGTATTGCCCCACCCGCACATTGATCTGGCCCAGCCGACCGTTTTCGGGCGCACGGATCGCGGTATGTTCAAGGTCGATCTTGGCCAGCTCGACCGCCGCCAGTTCGGCAGTGACGCTGGCGCTGAGCGTGTCGGTGCGCACCTTGGCGGTGCCCAGATCCTCGCGTGCCACATCGACATCGCTGAGCGCCTCGGTCAGTGCCGCCTCGGCCTGACGCAGCTTGAGCTGGGAATCCTCGGCATCGGCAGCCGAGATCACGCCCTTTTCGCGCAGCCGGTCCTGCCGGTTCCATTCGGCCCGGGCGGTGTCGACCGCGGCACGGGCGGCCTCGGCCGCGGCCTTGCGCGAGTCGAGCGTGGCGCGGGCAGAGTTGATGTCCTGGTCGTTGGCCTTCAGCGCGGCCCGGGCGCTGGCCAGTTCGGCCTCGGCCCGCGCAAGGGTCTGCCGGGCGGTCCGGTCGTCGAGCCGCACCAGCACGTCGCCGGTCGCCACGGTCTGGAAGTCCGACACCGGCACTTCGGTCACATAGCCCGCGATCTGCGGCGACAGCGTCGCGACATTGCCCCGCACATAGGCGTTCTCGGTACGGATCTCGTCCCCGGCAAAGGGCGGCAGATGCCACGCGTAAAGAACGACGACGACGCCGAGAAGGCCGATCAGCACGATCAGAAAGGTGGGGATGTGGTGTTTCAGGATATGCACGTGAGAAACCTCATTTGGCGGCGGGGCCGGGTCCGGCCATCCGCGCCCGCAGCCAGTCGCGCGCTATATGCCCCAGAAGCGCGGCAAGCGCGCAGAAGGCAAGCGTCGAGATCAAGGCAGAGACATCGTTATAGGCGGACACCGTCGCCTCGCGGGTGACATCCGAGGCCAGCCGGGCGACCGCCTGGGTCTGCAGCTGGCCCGGATCGGCGACGCTGGATGACAGCTGCGCCCGGATCCGGGCCAGCCGGGCGGCCACCAGCGGGTCGCCGACCTGAAGCTGGGCGTCGATCCATTGCGCATGGGCCGTGGTCCGGGCGGCCACGAAGGTCCGGTAGAGCCCCGCGCCGATCGTGCCGCCAAGGATCTGGCTCGACAGAAAGACGATGACGAAGCTCAGCAGATATTGCGGGCCCTTGCTGAACGCCTTGACCAGCCCGGTCGCCATCGCCGACGGCAGGAACAGCGCCGCGGCAAAGCCGACCATGCCCTGGCTCAGCATCCGCTGGGCCGGGCTGACATCGGAATTGGCATGGGCCTCCAGCGCCGAGCCGACCGCGATCAGCAGAAGCGCCACCACATGGATCGCCGGTACGCGCTCGATCTTCATCACCAGCGCGCAGGCGACGCCGCCGGCCACGGTGGCCAGCGAGATCACCCAGAACAGCGGGGCGATCTGTTCGGGCGCGTAGCCCAGCGCCTGAAACAGGCCGGGCGCCCCGGCGGTCTGTTCGGACAGGATGATCCGGAAGACCAGCAGCGCCGCGCTGAGATGCAGGATCTCGGGCGTCGTGATCCAGCGCACGTCCAGAAGCGGCGCCTTGCGGTGCAGCTCGATCACCAGCGCCGCCACCACCCCGGCAATCGACAGCGCCAGCACCGGTCCGATCCAGGGCGCGGCGGTCCACCAATAGATGTAGCCGGTGGTAAAGCAGGACACGAGCCCGCCGAACGCAGCGGCGATCAGTCCGAACGAGATCAGATCGAGCCCCCGGATCACCCGGACCCGGTCGCCATGCGGCAGCGGCAGACGGAACACCAGAAACAGGCAGACCATCGACATGCCAAGCTTGAGCAGCAGGATGCTGGTCCAGCTGCCATCGGTGAGGATCTCTGGGCTGAGCGCCCGCGCCAGCGGCATGCCGAGCGACATGAAGGTCAGCGCGCATGGCAGGCCCAGCCTCATCTTCAGCCGCTGCGGCAGCGGTTCCAGCGCATAGAGGATGGCCAGCGTCGACAAGGGCGCCGCCGAGATCCCCGACAGCAGCTCGACCACCAGCGCCGAGCGCAGATCGACGGTCAGCAGGCTCAGAAGCGCCACCGCCGCATAAAGCGCGATGGACACTTCCGCAAAGCGGCGCAGCCCGTATTGCGCCCGGATCTTGATCAGCATCAGTGGCAACGAGGCGCGCGGCGCCATGAAGGCCACGATCAGCCAGGAAGTCTGGCTTTGGGTGGCACCAAGCTCGCCGGCCAGCGTCGGGATATTGGCTGCCAGAAAGCCCTGCCCCAGCGATTGCGAGACGCCGATGAAAAGCGAGGCGCCGATATAGGCCAGGGCCAGCGGCAGCGGTTTCGGCACGAAAGGCGGAGGTTTTGGCACGGGGGGAGCGGAAGGCGGCGTCTCGCTCATCGGACGCCCATCGCATCGAGGTTCCGCTGGATCTTGCGGATCGTCGCCAGCGCCCGGTCAAGCTCGTCCGGATCGATGCCGCGATAGACCTCACGCCGCAGATCGTCGGTGAACTCCGTGACATCTCGCGCCTGCCGACGGGCGTCCGCCGTCAGATAGAGGCAGCGCACCCGCTTGTCCTCGGCCGAGAAGCGACGTTCGACCAGACCCGCCGCCTCGAGCGCATCGAGGGTGCGGTTCATCGAGGGCGTCCGGATATCCAGCCGCTCGGCCAGTTCTACCTGGGTCAGACCCTCGCAACCGGCGATGGTGACCAGCGCCTGTGCCCGCGCATAGGTCATGTCAAGCGCGGTGGCGCGCGCATTGAACCGCTTGCGGATCCCCCGCACCAGCCGGAACACCTCGGGCAGAAACGTCTTCTGAACGGCCTGCATCCCCGGATCGCCTTTTAATTACCCTGCTAATGATTAGGAGGATAAGGTTTCGCCCGGCGGAGGCAAGCAGGTCCGGATCACGAAGTCTCGACAACGAGGGGCGAGGTCAGCGCCGCCGGGCGCCCGCTTCGCGGTCGAGCGTTGCCCGTTCAGCCGCGTCCAGACGCGCCAGCGCTCCGGCTTCCGACCCGGTCTCGGCCAGCGCGCGGACCCAGATCCGCGCGACCGAGGCCGCGCTCCAGGGCAGCACCGCCCGGGCCGCCCAGGCCCGGGCCGGGGCAGGCAGACGGTCATGCGCCGCCATCGGGCAGAGCCGCCGCCGGGACCGAAGCGAACTTCGGGCGTTGCCGGTCACGCCCCGTGACCCCAATTCGGAAACGGGTCTGCCAGCCGCGCCCAGGCCTCGGGCTCGAACCGCGTCTCGGGCACCAGGCACCGGTCGAGCATGGCCGTGATACGGGCACGGTTCATTGTCCCGAGCGTGCCGATGAAGACCAGCTCCTGGCGACGGTCGCCGAATTCCCCGGCGACGCGTTCGGCCATGCGCGCGCGCTCTTCGGGTGGCCAATGGGCCTCGGGCACGGCCGCCCACCAAAGCCCCAGCCCGCGCACCTCGACCATCGGACCCGCCATCGAGAATTCGCCCGCCCAGTGCGGCCGCGTCGCGATCCAGAAATGCCCCTTTGCCCGGATCACGCCCGGCAGCGGGGTGTCGAAGAACGTGGCCAGCCGGGTCGGGTCGAACGGCCGCTCGGTCCGGTAGACGAAGCTGGTGATGCCGTATTCCGCATCCTCCGGGACGTGATCGGCAAAGCCGTAAAGCTCCTTGACCCAGGTCGGGTGGCGGTGGGCGGCCTCGAAGCTGAACCGCCCGGTGCCGAGGATGTCGGTCGTCGCGACGCGGCCGAAATCGGTTTCGACGATCCGGGCATCGGCGTTCAGCGCACGCAGGATCGTCCGGGCGGCGGCCAGATCCATGGCCGAGGCGGCAGAGACCTTGTTCAGCACGATCACGTCGGCAAACTCGATCTGGTCGGTCAGAAGGTCGACCAGGCTGCGGTCATCCTCAGCGCCGAGGTCCTCACCGCGGTCGGCCAGGAAATCGCGAGACGAGAAGTCGCGAAGCAGGTTGGCGGCATCGACCACAGTGACCATGGTGTCGAGCCGCGCAATGTCCGACAGAGACCGGCCTTCGCCGTCGCGAAACTCGAATGTGGCCGCGACCGGCAGCGGCTCGGACACCCCGGTGCTTTCGATCAGCAGGTGATCGAAGCGGCCCTCTTCCGCCAGCCGCCGAACCTCGACCAGCAGGTCGTCGCGCAACGTGCAGCAGATGCAGCCATTGGTCATCTCGACCAGCCGCTCTTCGCCCCGGGTCAGCGCGCCACCGGCCCGGACGAGATCGGCGTCGATGTTGACCTCCGACATGTCGTTGACGATCACCGCGACCCGGCGCCCCTCTCGGTTGTTGAGCACATGGGTCAGCAGCGTCGTCTTTCCGGCGCCGAGAAAGCCGGAAAGGACGGTTACGGGAAGGCGGTCGGCCATGCGGCACCTGTTTGTTATACTATATCATATGTGATAGTATAACATAGATTCAGAAGCAAGCGACCGATGCGCCCGTCGCCAGGATCGGGACAGGATGGGCAGCGGTGCGAAACCGCGCCGAGTGCGATTTTTCGCAGAAAAATCGGGCGCCTGCTCAGCCGTAGCTGCGGGTGCCGAAGATCGCGCTGCCGACGCGCACATGCGTCGCCCCCAGCGCCACGGCCTGCTCGAAATCGTCGCTCATACCCATGGAAAGACCGGCCAGCCCGTTCCGCGCCGCGATCTTCGCCAGAAGCGCGAAATGCAGGGACGGCGTTTCCTCGACCGGTGGAATGCACATCAGCCCCCGCACAGGCAGATCCATACCCCGGCATTCCGCGATGAAGGCATCCACCTCCGCGGGCAGCACCCCGGCCTTCTGCACCTCTTCCCCGGTGTTCACCTGGATGAAGAGATCCGGGCAGGCTCCCCGCTCCTGCGCGTGATCGGCCAGACGCCGGGCCAGCTTGGGCCGGTCGAGCGAGTGGATCGCATCGAAAAGCTCTACCGCCTGTCGCGACTTGTTGCTTTGCAGCGGACCGATCAGGTGCAGCTCGACCTCTCCGAATCGCTCGCGGAAGGCTGGCCACTTGCCCGCCGCTTCCTGCACTTTGTTCTCGCCGAAGATGCGCTGCCCCTCTTCCAGAACCGCCTCGACCCGCTCCAGCGGCTGCACCTTCGAGACGGCGATCAACGTCACCGACCCGGGTGCGCGCCCGGCCGTCCGTTCCGCGTTCGCCAACCGCGCGCGAATGTCCTCAAGCCCCATTGTCGTCTCCGATCGCATCGCCCAGCGCCTCCGTCAGCTCGGCCAGTTCGTCGGCATGCCGCTGCCAGGCCTTCATCGAGGTGGCATAGATCGGCTGCCGCACCTGGGCGAGGCTCAGCGTCGCAACCCGGCGCTCGGTCTTGTGGAAATTCAGGCAATTGTCCTGCCAGTCCAGTCCGCAGGCCGCGACCAGCGCCCGGGCCTGGGTTTCGGGATCGGCGATCAGGTCCTCATAGCGGATTTCGTAAAGACCGCCGGGCAGCTTCCTGCGCCAGAAATCGATCATCTCGCGGAACATCCGGTAGTAAAGCCCCAGATCGCGCAGGTTCGTCGCGTAGCGGTGCGTGCCTTCGGCAAACATGTTCTTGTAGATCGACAGGCAGATGTCGCGCGGATCGCGATGCACGATCACGATCCGCGCGCGGGGCAGCGCCAGCCGGACCAGCCCGGCCACCATATAGGTCTGGATCGACTTGTCGCTCACCAGATCCGACCCCGGAAACCGGCTCCGGAACTCCGTCTCGATGCGATGGCCCAGCGCCGCGATCTCGGCATCGCCGATCCGGTCGAGCGGCCGCAATCCGTCCGCCCCCTGCAGCAGCTTCATCGTCTCGGCCGCCACATAGGCGATTTCACCGCCGCCCGTGACCCGCGAATGACTGGCCACGATCTGCTCGACCAGTGTGGTGCCCGAGCGGGGCATGCCGGTGATGAAGATCGGCGCGTACTCCGCGGCGCCCTCGATTTTTCGCTCAGAAAAATCGGTGTCCTCGAAGGCGGCCATCACCGCGTCGATCTCGGCCCGGCGTTCGGCGATGTCATAGGGATGCCGCGCCCGCATCAGGTCGTTGGCGGGCCTCAGATAGCCAAAGACCCGGTCATGCGCCTTGATCTGCTCCATCGCCGCCGACAGCGCGAATCCCAGATGCATCCGGCTTTCATCGCCCAGCGCCGGATCGGCGAACAGCGCCTCCATCTGGGCCAGCAGAGGATCTTCGGGCGTCACCTTGTACGTGGCCAGCATGGTCCGGTAATGCTCGCCGTTGCGGGGCTCCAGCGCGATGGCCTGCCGGAAATCGGCTTCGGCGGCGGCAAACTCGCCCAACGATTGCAGCAGCATGCCGCGCAGACTGTAGGCAAGCGCCAGGCCCGGCTCGGTGGCAATCGCGGCGTCATAGCTTTCCCGCGCGGTGTCGGTCCGGCCCTGCTTGGCCTGCGCCTCGGCCAGACGGACACGGACGATGGCGCGGTCATGCCCGGCGTCGATCGCCGCCTCCAGGACCGTCTCGGCCGCCGCCGGGTCGCCCGTCTCCATCAGCAGATGCGCCAGTGCCAGATGCCCGTCGAGATAACGGGGCTCGGCTGCTACCGCCCGGCGAAGCGCCGCCTCGGCCTCGGCCTTCCGCCCGAGCCGGGCGAGCCCCTCGCCCAGCGCGGCCAGCGTCAGCGGGTTCTTCGGCGCGCGCACCAGTGCGGCCTCCAGGTGCCGGACGCCCGCCGCCACTTCGCCGGTCCGGACCAGAAGCCGACCGAGCCCTCCGCGCAATTCGGGGTAGTCGGGCGCCAGCGCCAGCCCCGCCTCGAAGCTCGTACGGGCGGCGGCGGTCTTGCCCAGGTCTGTCTGAGCCGCGGCCAACAGCGCAAAGGCCACGGCCGAATCGGGATGCGCCCGGGTCAAGGCCTCGGCGCGCCGTTCGGCTTCGCCGGGGCGGCCCGCCCGCAACGCGGCCAGCACCGCCTCGGCCGCCTGCGGCGGCGCCGACCCAAGCGGGGCGCGGGGGCCGCCTTTCGCGGGGGCAAGCCGGGCCTCGAGCGTCGAGAGCAGTGCCGCGGGCAGCCCCGCTTTGCGCGCGGCCTTCAGAAAGCGCGTGGTCCGGGCGGGATCGCCAAGCCGGGCCAGCGCCTCGGCCTCCATCTGCCAGATCGCGGCCTCGGCGGGCCGGGCCTTGCGCGCCGTTTCGAACCGGGCCGCGGCCTCGGCTGCGGCGCCGCGTGCCAGAGCGATCCGGCCAAGCTGGACCGCGGCCTCGGCCAGTCCGGGCTGGCCGTCGAGAAGCGCGCGATAGGCCGCTTCGGCCGCCTCGATCCGGCCCGCGCGCTGCAGGCGCTGCGCCTCGTCGAAGCGGCGCTTCGTCTCGGTCTGGCTCAGCGGCAGCATGGTCGAACTCCTTCCGGGGCGGTGTCGAGGCCGGGGTAGCACGCCGCCGCCGCCTTGTCGATTTCGCGCCGGGCGCCGAACGCCTCCCCGCAAATGAAAAGAGCGGACCCGAAGGTCCGCTCTTCCCAATTCGAAGTCCGGGTGGACTTAGAAGGACATCGCAACGCCGAGCGAGTAGGTCTCGTAGTCGCCGTCGTTGTTGTCGACGTCCGAGTCGCTGTAGCCGGCGACGATCGCGGCACCGCCGCCCAGATCGTAGGCCGCGGTCAGAGCCCAACCGTCAGCATCGTCGCCCGAGGTGTCGAACTTGCCGTAGCTGGCGCCCACGGACAGCGCGTCCATGGTGTAGCCCAGGCCGATCGCGTAGTGATCGACGTCCGAGTTGCCAGCGCCGCTCGGATCGTAGTTCGAGTATTCGAACCCGGCTTTGAAGCCGTTGTTGAAGTCGGCCGACACGGTCGCGGCAATGATGTCGACTTCGGTGCCGGCAGCCCAGCCCGCGAAGCCATAGTCGCTCAGGTTGCCCGGAGCCCAGCCGCCGATGCCGGCTTCCAGGTATTGGTAGCCGAGGCCGAAGCCGAGGCCAACGCCGCCCATGTCGGTGTTGTAGCTGATCGCCAGGGCGTAGCCGTTGTCGGCGTCGTCAGCGGTGGCGGGAGTGGTCCCTTTGTCGTCGTTCAGTTCCATCGACGCCGAGAAGCCGAAGTCGCCGAAGGTGTAGTCGTAGCGCAGGATCTGGTTGTCGTAGGCGCCGTCGCCATACGAACCCTGGTAGCCGGCGTGGACCGTTTCGTCGTCGCCGATGCTGTACTGGCCGACAGCGTTGTGGGCTTCGGTCAGGCGCTTGTCGACGGCGCCGTCGATTTCACCCAGGGTCAGGGTGCCGAAGTCGCCCGAGATGAAGACGGCTTCGTTGTCGAGCGACACGTTGCCGTTTGCGTTCGGCTCGGCGTCGGTCGAGAAGTCGACCGAGATCCCGAAGGACAGGCCGCTGTCGGTCTGGCCCGAGCCGACGACCGTCAGGGTGAAGTCGTTGTTGAATTCGACGCTCGAGTCACGGGTGTTGCCGACATAGGTGCTGACGCCCGGGGCGTCTTTGCCGCCGCCGACGATACCCATTTCCGCCGAGCCCGAGAAGGTGATGTCAGCCGCAGCGAAGCCGGCCGAGGCAACCAGCGCGGTGGTCGCGAAGAGAACCTTTTTCATGGTTTTCCCTCATTCGTTTCTAGATGCACCTCAGGCCGGAGCCCCGAACTGAGTATGTTCGTGGTGTCGCTCCTCCCCCCCTGAATTGCAAGGAACACGGTCCGGGGCCGCGAACGCTCCGCCCGATTGATGCAGCGATGCCACACAGCGGGTCCTGCCCCGGCAGGCCGCGGGACAGCCTGCCGCACCCGCTGTCGGCCTTGCTCCGGGACGCGCGCGCAAACGAGCCTTTGAAAAGGGAAAAACCTTGTCGGCTTTCCGTGCCTCCGGTAAAGACCCGAAAAGGATCGAAGGGGATAGTGAGAATGACCGTTTCCAGCTTCTCGCGCGTGGCGCTGATCGCCGTGGCAACGGCCGGTCTTTCGGGCTGCGGCGGCGGATGGTTCGGCGGCAGCTCGGACCCCGAGGCGCGGCAGGCCAACCTGGATGCGCAGTACCAGAACACCCCCATGGCCGAGGTCGAGCGCGAGCGCCGCTCGAAATCGACCGTCTGGGACCTGTTCAACAGCGACGACCCCAATGTGACGGTCGAGGTCAACAAGTACCTCTGGCAGGCCTCGCTGGAAGTGCTGAACTTCCTGCCGATTCGGTCGGTCGATCCCTTTACCGGCGTGATCGCGACCGATTACGGCACGCCGCCCGGCGGCGGTCGGGCCTACCGCGCCACCGTCTATGTGCAGGACCCGGCGCTGGATGCGCGGTCGCTGAAAGTGTCGCTGCAATCGAAGGGCGGCGCTGTCAGCCAGGAAACCGTGCGCGCCGTCGAGGACGCGATCCTGACCCGCGCCCGCCAGCTTCGCGTCCGCGACAGCCGACTCTAGCCTTCTCCCGAAGCCCGCCCGGACGTGCGGGCTTGATACGGCCACGCGGCGCAGGCGGCTCTGGACGCCTTGCGCCTGCGCGACTATTGACATCGCCGTACCCCGCACCGACCGCCCGCAACGAAGCACCGAGGACCGCAAGACATGGCGCGCTACACCCCAGCCGAGATCGAGCCGAAATGGCAATCCGCATGGGAGGCGGGCGGCACCTTCGCCGCCACCCGCGACGAAGCCCGGCCGAAATACTACGTGCTCGAGATGTTCCCCTATCCCTCGGGGCGCATCCACATGGGTCATGTGCGCAACTACACGATGGGCGATGTGGTGGCGCGCTACAAGATGTCCTGCGGGTTCAGCGTGTTGCACCCGATGGGCTGGGACGCCTTCGGGATGCCCGCCGAAAACGCCGCGATGGAGCGGGGCGGCCACCCGAAGGACTGGACCTATGGCAACATCGCTGACATGCGCGCGCAGATGAAGCCGCTGGGCCTCAGCATCGACTGGTCGCGCGAATTCGCGACCTGCGATCCGGAATATTACGGCCAGCAACAGGCGATGTTCATCGACATGCTGGGCGCGGGGCTGGTCTACCGCAAGAACGCGACCGTGAACTGGGACCCGGTCGACATGACCGTGCTGGCCAACGAGCAGGTGATCGAGGGCAAGGGCTGGCGGTCGGGCGCGCCGGTGGAACGGCGCGAGCTGACGCAATGGTTCTTCAAGATCTCGGATTTCGCCGAGGAGCTGCTGGAGGCGCTGGACGGGCTCGACAACTGGCCCGAGAAGGTCAAGCTGATGCAGCGCAACTGGATCGGCCGCAGCCGCGGGCTGCAGATGGGCTTCGATCTGGTCGCGGCGCCTTCGGGCTTTGACCGGGTCGAGGTCTATACCACCCGGCCCGACACGCTGATGGGCGCAAGCTTTCTGGGCATCTCGCCCGATCACCCGCTGGCGAAGGCGCTTGAGGCCGAGAACCCCGAGGTCGCTTCCTTCTGCGCCGAGTGCCGCCGCATGGGCACCTCGGAAGAAGAGCTGGAAAAGGCCGAGAAGAAGGGCTTCGACACCGGGCTGACCGTGCGCCATCCCTTTGATGAGACGTGGGAACTGCCGGTCTACATCGCCAACTTCATCCTGATGGATTACGGCACCGGCGCCATCTTCGGCTGCCCGGCCCATGACCAGCGCGACCTCGATTTCGCGCGGAAATACGGGCTTCCGGTGATCGACACCTTCGTGGCGCTGGACGGTGGCACGCCGGTCGGCACCGAGGCTTTCGTGCCGCCGAAGCCGGAAAAGGTCCGCTGGCTGAAAGCCTTCGCCTGGGACGAGATCGCCAGCGGCGAAGAGGCCATCGAGGCCGCGATTCGCCATTGCGAAGGGAAGGGCATCGGCCGGGGCGTGACCAAGTTCCGCCTGCGCGACTGGGGCCTGTCGCGGCAACGCTACTGGGGTTGCCCGATCCCGGTGGTGCATTGCCCCGAGTGCGGCGTGGTGCCCGAGAAGAAGGAAAACCTGCCGGTCCGCCTGCCCGATGACGTGACCTTCGACCAGCCCGGCAACCCGCTGAACCGGCACCCGACCTGGCGCGATTGCGCCTGCCCGGCCTGCGGCAAACCGGCGAAGCGCGAAACCGACACGATGGACACCTTCGTCGATTCGTCCTGGTATTTCGCGCGCTTCACAGCCCCCCATGCGGCCACCCCGACCCAGATGGCCGATGCCGACTACTGGATGAATGTCGACCAGTATATCGGCGGGATCGAGCATGCGATCCTGCATCTGCTCTATTCGCGCTTCTTCGCCCGGGCGATGCAGATCACCGGCCACCTGCCGAAAAAGGCGATCGAGCCCTTCGACGCGCTGTTCACCCAGGGCATGGTCACGCACGAGATTTACCGCAGTCTTGGTCAAAGGCCTACCGTCGCTCCCGATGGCTCCTCGGCGATCAGGCTGTTTGATTGCTATCATCTTCCCGAGGATGTTGTGATCGCAGAGCGCGAAGGCACTCGATATGCAATTCTGCGATCAGAGATGGAAAAGGATGACCGTGATCCCAACAACCCTCAACAGGTTAGGGACTACATCGACGTCTTCGGTAGAACTCAGGTCGACATCATCCCCTCGGCCAAGATGTCGAAATCGAAGAAGAACGTCGTCGATCCGGTCAACATCATCCAGGCCTTCGGGGCCGATACCGCGCGCTGGTTCGTGCTGTCCGACAGCCCGCCCGAACGCGATGTCGAATGGACGGCGGCGGGCGCCGAGGCGGCGTTCCGGCATCTGGGCCGGGTCTGGCGCATCGCCGAAGGTCTTGTCGAGGAGCTGAACGGCGGCGGGATCGCGGCCTATGAGGAAGAGGCGCCAGCGACGGCGTCAGCCGATGCGAACGGTCCGGGCGCGGCCGAAAGGGGGGGAGACGACCTGGCCCTCCGCCGCGCCCTGCACAAAACCATCCACGATGTGACAATGGGTATCGAAAGTTTCGGCTTCAATACCTCGGTGGCAAAACTTTACGCCTTTACCAATACCCTGGCCAAATCCACGGCCTCCCTTGCCGCGCGACGAGAGGCCGCGACGGTCATGGCGCAGCTGATGGCGCCCATGACCCCGCACCTGGCCGAAGAGGTCTGGGAGGCGCTGGGCAATCCCGGGCTGGTGGCCGAGGCGCCCTGGCCCAAGGCCGATCCGGCGATGCTGGTCGAGGATACGGTGACGCTGCCGATCCAGATCAACGGCAAGCGCCGGTCCGAGATCCAGGTGGCCAAGGACATGCCCAAGGAAGAGGTTGAAAAGCTGGTGCTTGCCGACGATGCTGTGATCAAGGCGCTGAATGGCGGCGCCCCGAAAAAGCTGATCGTCGTCCCGGGCCGCATCGTCAATGTCGTCGTCTGACCGCCGCGCCTTTTTGATATCCGGGCTGACCGCCGCGGGGCTCGCGCTGGCGGGCTGCGGCTTTCGCCCGGTCTACGGGACCGGCGGCCCGGCCGAAGGGCTGCGCGGCAAGATTGCCGTCGATGCGCCCGACTCGGTGGTGGGCTTCATGCTGGTCGAAGAGCTCGAGACCCGGCTTGGCCGGGCCGAGGCGCCGCGCTGGCGGCTGGCCTACGGCATCGACACCGACAGCGAGGGCCTGGGCGTCACCGCCGCGCAGGACACCACGCGCTACAACATCACCGGGCGGGTCAGCTTCCAGTTGCGCGATCTCGACAGTGGGCAGGTGGTGCAGTCGGGCGAGGTCGCGTCCTTCACGGCCTATTCGGCGACCGGCAGCACGGTCGCGACCCGCGCCGCAGAACAGGACGCCTACCGGCGGCTGATGGTGATTCTCGCCGACGAGATGGTGACGCGGCTTCTCGCCAGCTCCGGCGCCTGGGCGCAATGAAGCTTTCCCCGCGGGAGGCCACGGGGTATTTCGCGCGGCCCGAACCGGACCGCGCGGGGCTTCTGATCTATGGCAATGACGCGATGCGCGTGGCGCTGAAGCGCCAGCAGGCAATCGCCGCCCTTCTGGGCCCGAATGCCGAGGAAGAAATGCGGCTGACCCGGCTGTCCGCCGCCGACCTGCGCAGCGACCCGGCGGCGCTGACCGATGCGGTCAAGGCGCGCGGCTTCTTTCCCGGGCCTCGCGTTGTGTTTCTGGACGAGGCGACCGATGCGCTGGCCGACCGGATCCTCGGGGCGCTGGCCGACTGGCAGAAGGGCGACGCGCAGATCGTGCTGACCGCGCGCCAGCTGCCGCCCAAATCGGCGTTGCGAAAGGCCTTCGAGGCGCATCCCGACGCCTATGCCATCGGCATCTACGACGATCCGCCCGGCCGCCCCGAGATCGAGGCGATGCTGGCCGAGGCCGGGCTGGGAACGGTCGACCGCGCGGCGATGGGCACTCTGCTGGACCTGGCCACCGCGCTCGACCCCGGCGACTTTCGCCAGACCGTCGAGAAGGTCGCGCTTTACAAGCTGGACGATCCCGCACCGCTGACGCCCGAGGACGTGGCCGCCTGCGCGCCACGTTCGACCGAGGCCGAGGCCGATGCGCTGATCCATGCGGTGGCCGAGGCGAAGACCGCCGAGATCGGCCCGCTGCTGCGCCGGTTGCAGGCGCAGGGCATGACGCCGGTCACGCTCTGCATTGCAGCGACGCGGCATTTCCGCCAGTTGCACGCCGCCGCCGCCGATCCCGATGGCGCCGCCTCGGGCATCAACCGGCTGCGCCCGCCGGTCCATTTCAAGGCGCGCGACCGGATGGTGCGGCAGGCGCAGGGCTGGGGCATGCACCGGCTGGAACAGGCGCTGGGGCTGCTGCTTGACACCGACCTGCAGCTGCGTTCGTCCCAGCGCGCCCCGCAGATGGCCCTGATCGAACGCAGCCTCGTCAAGCTGGCGGTTCTGGCATCGCGGCGCCCTTGACCGCGCCGCGATTTGCTGGAACCCCTGAGGAACGTGCCAAGGGGGATGTGGCGATGTATCGGGTCATTGGCAGCGGCAACAGTCGCGCGCGGCGGGTGCTGTGGATGATGGAGGAACTGGGGCTCGATTACGAGCATGTGCCCGCGCTGCCCCGGTCCGAGGATGTGGTGGCGCTCAATCCCGCGGGGAAGGTGCCGGTGCTGATCGCCGACGGGGTGCCGATCCTCGATTCGACCGCGATCCTGACCTTTCTGGCCGACCGGCACGGGCAGCTGACCCAGCAGGGGGGCACCATCGCGCGCGCCATTCAGGACAGCATGACCCAGTTCCTGCTGGACGAGTTCGACTCGGCGCTGTGGATGGCGGCGCGGCACAGTTTCGTGCTGCCCGAAGAGCTGCGACAATCGGCGATCAAGGACAGCCTGAAATGGGAATTCACCCGCAGCCAGGAGGTTCTGGTCGGGCGCATGGGTCCCGGGCCGTTCCTGCTGGGCCCCGAAATGACCGTGCCCGACATCATCCTGACCCATTGCGGCGACTGGGCCGAGGCCGCGCATTTCCCGATCACCCAGCCCCGGCTGGCCGAGTATCTGGCCCGGATGCGCACCCGCCCCGCCTACCGGCGCGCCCAGGCCGCCTGAGGGCTAGCGCGCCAGCCGACGGACCGCCGCCTGCCCGGCCCAGCGGCCTGTCGCCAGACAAGCGGTCAGCAGATAGCCGCCGGTCGGCGCCTCCCAGTCCAGCATCTCTCCGGCCGCGAAGGTCCCGGGCCGCGCGGTCAGCATCAGGTCGGGATCGAGCGCCTCCCACATCAGCCCGCCCGCGGTCGAGATCGCCTCGTCGATCGATCGCGGCCCGGCATGGGCGATGGGCAGCGCCTTGATCCGCGCCGCCAGCGCGGGCCCTTCGGGCAGCGGGCGGCCGAATTCCATCAGCAGCGCCAGCCGCGCCGGGTCGAGCCCCAGCGCCTTGCGCAGATGGTTCGAAAGGCTCGCCTTGCCGCGTGGCCGCGACAGCCGGTCCGCCACCCAGTCGGGCGTCCGGTCAGGCAGCAGGTCGGCGACCAGCGGCGCCCCGTCGCGCAACGGCCGGGACAGCGCATAGATCCCCCCGCCCTCGAGCCCGCGCGCCGAGATCACGAACTCGCCCCGGTGCCAGGGCCCGGCGCCTGCCCGCAGCGCCACGCCCTTGACCGGCAGGCCGAAATGGCGGGCCATCGGCCCCGACCAGTCGACCTTGAGCCCGACATTGGCGGGCGCGAAGGGCGCCAGCGGCAGTCCGGCCTGGATGAGCGGCCCGGCCCAGGCCCCGGTTGACCCTAACCTTGCCCAACTCGCCCCTCCGAAAGCCAGAATGGTGACCCCGGCCGCGACCCGGCGCGGCCCTTCGGGCGTCTCGAAGACCGAGGTATCCTGGTCCCAGCCAGCCCAGCGCCAGCGCCGCCTGAGCTGCGCGCCCTGCCCCGCGAGCCGCCCAAGCCAGGCCCGCAAAAGCGGCGAGGCCTTCATCGCGGTCGGAAAGACCCGACCGGTGCTGCCCGCAAAGACCGGCTGGCCCAGTCCCTCGGCCCAGCGACAGACCTCGTCCGGGCCGAAGGCCTCAAGCATAGGCCGAAGTCGTGGACCAGCCTCGGCATAGGCGGCCAGGAAGGGCTCGAACAGTTCGGCCTTGGTCAGGTTCAACCCCGATTTGCCCGCCATCAGGAACTTGCGCGCGGGCGCGGCCAGCGCCTCGGCAATGACGACCGGCACGCCCGCCGCGCCCAGCGCCTCGGCCGCCATCAGACCGGCCGGACCCGCGCCCACGACCAGCGCGGGAAGCCGTTCGGCCGCCTGCTCCGGCGCAGCGTCCTGCATTCCTGCCCTATCGCTCATGGCCGCGCCTCCGTTCCGCCCAGCCGCGCGGCACAATGCGCGGCGGCCTCTGCATCCTCTGCCTCGGCAACATCGCAGCAGCAAGGCCGGGCGGTTGCCCTGGACGGGGCAAGTCCCGGCGCGACCGCGAAAACGAAAAGAAGGCCGGCGGGACCAAACCTGCCGACCTTCTTTGCGATCAGTGGTGCCGGTGAAGGGACTCGAACCCCCGACCCCATCATTACGAATTGTTTTTCTGTTCTGTATCATTGTGTTGCATCGCAGTGTACTGCGTTTGCTCTACTAGCACAACGTGTTGCCTCGATTCGGTTTTCTTTGGCCGATTGGTTGGGCGCCAGTGCACCGGCTTGGACGGTGTCTCACCCGGCTCCCATACAAAAACCCTACAACTTTGGCTTCGCCCTACTAAACTCATCGACGGCTCGACCCGTAGGTCCTCTTATCGGGGTAGCTAGAACGCGCTGACGCAGGAGGTCATCGCCTTATATGCCGGGACCGAACACCTAGCCGAAAGCAAGCAGAGTGCATGCAGATGGGCCTAAACCCGCTTACCGTAACTATGCGACACCACCTTCCCCCAGAACTTCATCTAAGATTTCCTCGTCATCAAGAAATTCAACTGAAACGGGGCCTTCCGATGGGTCGTGCCCCGCTAGACGAACTTCCTCGATGATCTGCTGCATTGTAGTAACGATCTTGCGAGGGGTAATTTCCGTGAGTTGCGATGCGATAGTGTCGACTGCGGCCTCCTCAAAAGGAAAAAATCCTCCTTTGCCATCCTGATCGACCCGGTTGCTATTCAGTATCTCTCGCACGAACGCTACGGCATCATCCTTGTCGAGCACTAGTAGCTCAATCTGTCGGTGAATGCGGCTTAGGATGTAATCGAAAAACAGCACAGCAAGTTGTGAAATCTCTGCTGAAAGTGCAATGACCATGCAGAAGCAGTTCGGACAATTGTCGTAGATGTGACGCAGGATGTCATTAACCTCGCGCGCTTCCTTCACGCTGGCGCGCTCAAGATCATCCAGCTCATCAATAAAGAGATACGCCCCTTTCTTAAAGCGCTTCCTGCTTGTGTCGGAAATTTCCATATCGTGTACGAACAGGTTTACCAAACGGGTGAAGATCATCATTGCCTGATAATCAGTCAACGTTTTAGGGGCGATCAATTTAAGAAAATCATCCTCCTTCTGGCAGTGATAAATTTCCTTCGCAAAATTATTCAACTCGACTGGCGGGATCAATATCTCGATAATTTTCTCGGCGGATACTTGATGGTCAAGACCATGCGCCGTACGGCAAAGCGCAATGCACTCGGTCAGAAAGTTATGATAGGCTTGTACATTGTCCATGAGATCGGATTTTGCGACAATGTCATCGAGGAATGCACCAGCAAAGGTCAACTTACCCTTGTCTTTGCGAAGGGTCGGTATGAAGTAGCAGACGGACTCAAAGGTCTTCTTTTCATCGTGCAGGATACGGTTTTGCGCCCAGAGAAGGGCGTGGGACTTACCCGTTCCGTAGTTGCCATAGAGCATGATGAAATTGGCATTGCCAACCTGATCTGCCAGCGATCGTCGCAGGTACTTATCGAGTTGCTTTTTTTGATTCTCATAACCAACCCAGATGCTTGCACGCGGGTCAGCAGCGAAGTTGGGGTTAGACCGAAATGGATTATCCCTCAAGTTTGCCTTTTCGTAGTATTCGCCAGGCTGCATCACCATTTTCTATTCTCCAGTTTTTGCCACTGCCCTCGCGCCAGAAACCGACGCACATCAGGCAGCTCGTATCCCTGCATCATCAGCTCCGCCACATACTCTTCGATGAAGCCGATCTCATTCTCCGGCACCGAGTAGCAGAGTTCTTCGTTGCATTGCCGTTCCCCAAGAGCCATGCCCATGGATGTCAGATTGGAAGAGCCGACAAGAATCAGAGATGAATATTGATCACCCTCGCGCAGGCCTCGCTCATACCGCCGGTTTTCGTCAAAGACAAAGCAATAAAGCTTTGAGTGCAAACGCGGATAGACGAAGATGCCGACCTTGCGCTCGGCTAGCGTTTCCATCCATTCGATGTTCTTGTCTTTTGGTGGGGCAGTAATCAGCGCAACACTTGCTCCGTCTTCGACCTGGTCGAGCAAGAGCTTCCCAAAGGGTTTTGTCGGCGCGAACAGGTCTCCATTCACAAACGGAGCCACCAGCCAGATGTCCTTGTGGGGCAGATTGCGCCGCGAGAATATCTCGCGGTGTATCTGGGGGTTCGGGATGTTGCGCTTGAAGCGGTTCACGGGCGGAGGGGCCGCCGCCGGTCTCTCACGCGCTGGCATTCCTGCCAGGGCCGCTGCCACCTCTGGCCCGCCATCATCAACAGCCACGGCGGCTTCCATAGCTCCAGCCGCAGGGCCAGTCAGATTGTCCTCGACACTGTGCTCTCCAGCGCGGAACAGGTAGATGTTCTCGCCCTTGCGGAGGAAGATAACGCGGTAAGCCGTGCGCTTACGGCTTACGTAGCGAATCCACGCATCTTCGATCCCCTCATAGGGATGGTCGTCGGTATCGGGCCTAAAACCGCCGTCATGCCGGATCGTCTTTTGCAGAACCCGCCTCGCAAAATGTGCGTCGTTGTGCTCTTGCAGGTCGGCAATGAAATCGGGAAGCAGGAATACTGGCATACTTATCTCTTGATACTCAACGCACCGCCGGTGTGTCTGGATTGCCTGAAGGCAAGGCGGCGTTGCTCTCCCTTTTGCTCTGCCAAGATGGCAGAAGGAAGGTCGAGTACGGCATTCCCACGCGCGAGCGACACAGCGATAGCTGATGGGAAGGCAATCGTGATCGGCAGCTCTCGGCGCAACATCGCCTTTCGCCCGTGTAGGCTGCGAAACACCTCGATCATCTCGCCGATGAGTTTGACAGCGCAATCCGAGTCGTTCTCCGCGCTCGGCTTGACGCGCAGACCTCCATAGGCTTCGGCAAAGTCCACAAGGCACGCCCATAGGGTTTTCGTTTGCTCACCGAACAGATCGGGCCGGAAACCGGAGCGCACCAGCTCATAGTCCATCGGCCAATAGATGAAACAATCCCGTGCATCCACATAGCCGCTCTGGCGAAGGCCGTCGAGGAAGTCTTGGCCGCGCTGGGTCAGACCCTTTTCGTCATTCCATAGACCGAGTGATATGGCCCAATAGCGTCTGCGCGGCGGCACTTTGCGAAAGTAGTCATCTGAGAACTCAATCTCATCGTCCTCTTGCGCGCCTAAATCACTTGTTCGCTGCGATTGAAGTGGTTCTGTGCGCTTCAGCGAAGCTACTGACTGGCCGCCGCCCGCACTCCCTTTGTTTTTCTCTTGGCGTTCAATCGTAATGATCCGGTTGATACGCTTAGCAGGCGCTTTGCCTTTCAAGTGTTCAAGCGCTTCACTACGTTTGCTTCGCATCATCGTTCTAAGTGTGTCTTTAATCGCTTGCTCTTCAAAACCTGCCAGCAACAGATTGACGAATATTTCACCGTCATTAACAAGAATGGCCCAAATAAGAAGGAAGTCCCGTGCCGCACGGCTTTCTGCTTCATCACGAAGCAGTTCGGCGGTGATCGCCATGGCATCAAGATTTTCTAGGGCAAGCACATCGCCTGAGGTTCGTTGTATCAGACGTAATGAAAAAAAGAAGTCGCCGAAGTCCTTCTCTGCGGTCTTGTCGCGGCCCCATTTCCCCTCTTCCTTGCTACCTGTGACCAGTTCATGCCAACTCGCTGTCGTGATATCCCGGTCATGGAGGTATATTGTGACCAAATCCTCGACCCGCTTGGCGGTATCCTCCAAGCCTGCCGAGTAGCCAATCTTTCGCATGAAGATGGCGTAAGGATCAGAATGGGCTGTAGCCGCCATGTGCGCTCACTCTGGGACGGATTTGGACAAGAACGGTGCGGCTGCTCGCTTGATCTCCTAAAAAACACTGACCCGCATCGAGGACACGCACCATGTCCCCGAAATCTGTCAGGTTCGTGCCCGCAAACTTCATGGTCTTGACCGACTTGGTCGGGATGCGGTCCACGGCTGCGTTGATATCACTCTGGAAGCTCAGCCGGTGGCTGAATGTGACGTTGACTTGGCTCAGGATGCGGTCATCAAGGGCCGACGGCTGCTGGGTGGCCAGAACTAGGGATAGCCCAGCATCGCGCCCCCGCTTTACGTACTCGACTAGGGCACTGCGCGCCGGAGAAATCTGGTCTTTCGGGGCCACCACATGGGCTTCATCAATCACCAGCCAAACGCGGTCCGGTGTCCCGTCCGCGTCGAAGGGTTTCTGGAAGAAGCTCGCCGTCTTCTTCCTGTTGTGATGCCGCCCAAGAATATCGAAGAGGTTGCGGGCAATCACCGCTGTGATGAGCGACTTGTCCTCATTGCGTAACTCGCGCAGCGATAGGATGTTGCATGTCCCATCCTCTAGTAAGTCTTTGACACTCAAGCCGCTTGCCGAAAACAGGTTGGTCCGGCGATAGTCATCCAGCTTGTACGTGATAGCATTACGTGAGGACTCCGCCACGGTCGGCCAATTGGTGTCATCTCCGATATAGGTGAGCATATCGGCTATCTCAAAGTCGTTGTCGCCAAGAGCTTCAAGCGTTGCGGTGATGATGTGTCCCTGCGGGCTATAGACCTCTTGACCAAGCAGCGCGCACCATTCTTCGGCTCGCACATCCCTTGGCCTGATTTGGAGTGTCTTCTCGGCGCCGAGGAATGTTGTCGATCCGGGCGGAACGTATACCTTTGCCGCAGCAAGGTTGTTAGGCTCTAAGTTCCAGCGCTTCAGTTCATCAAGCTGAATCTTGTTCGCTTCAATGGTCTCTCGTGGCGCATAGCCAAGAGTCCAAAATTGGCTTTGTGTATCTATTATGATTGATGTGATAGGCTTGACTTCGTTCTGGATCGGCGAGGCCTTGGCCAACTCGGATATGCCTTCTACCAGCACACCGAGATCGAAACTCTTGCCACTTCCGCGCGTGCCGGTGATGTAGATCACATGAGGAAACGTCGTATCCAGCCAGGCATCCGCGCCAAGATAACTCTTGCCTTTGGTGCTCTCCAAAATCTTCCCAACATAAAGAAGATTGTCGTAGTTCTCCCCCTTGAGCGCACGTCCAAAGACGACGTTCTGGCCCCTCGAGACGTATTGGAGCTTTACCAGTGGGTCTTCGACGGCATAGGAGCTCTTGTCGATAACGTTCCCAAACCGTTCAGCCGACTTGGTCGAGAAAGTCATTCTGATATTCCTTGTAAGACAACCAAGCCGGTTCATCGCCCGAGCGAAGCATCAGCACTTTCGTCGGACGCAGGGCGTCAAGATAATGGGTGTGGTTCGCCGCAGCGATAAAAGCGATCCGACCCGTCGCAATAATCTGTTTACGCAAGTTGTGGGCAACAATCTTCGCCGTGATTGGATCGAGATCACTGCAAAATTCGTCAAGAAGCCAAACCTCTTCGTCCCTCAAGAGGAGGTCGGCGATCATTGCGCGATACTGCTGCCCACGGCTTAGCATCCAGAAAGGTTTGATGAAAGCCAGCGCTTCGGACAAACCAACACGACTTAGAGAAACGAACGCCTTCTCCGGCGTGAATTTTTCCGCCAAGACCTCAAATATCGGAACGTCGTTCCGTAGGGGCCGCAGCCAGCCTGCTGAATGTTTCAAGCCGCCCGTGCGCTTCACCATCAAGTTGCCATCTATCGTCTTGTCGGGGTCGAGCGCGTTCAAGAAAACACTCTTGCCACTCCCACTGGTGCCCACCACAAAAATGATGTTGCCATTGGAAGCCTTGACCGACACATTCTGCACAATATCAGCATAGACGGTATCTCCTTTGAGACCGAAAGCATCCATGATGATTTTGGTCGAGCGCGTCTCTGGTACACGATAAGAGGCACGAATAGAAAGATTCTCTATGCTGATCTGTGTATTCTTGACGGAGAATTCAGAGCGTGTTGTTTTAGCCTCTTCCGCCGATGGAAGTGCTTTCAGGGCTGCGCAAAGATATTTTTCGGAATAATCATCGAGTGGGCAGAGATAGTAGGGTATCGGATTGCGAATTACTGAGCGCAGGACTGCCCACTCACCCGTTGTCAGCGCATCTTGATTCTGCTCGATTTTTCGGCGCAGAACTTCAAGACCCTCTTCAAACGTGATCTGAAGTGTCTTGCAATAGTCCTCAAGCGCACGGAAATATTTGCGCTGCAAGCTCATCATTCCAAACTCACCGCCGGGCGCCCGCGACATAGACTGCATGTCCTTAAGGACGCGGGTTATGTTGCCCTCGGTCTTTCCGATATATTTAAAACCAGCCGATGTCACGAAATCTATGTGGCTCAACATCTCGGCTGAGATTTCCATAAAAATCGGCCGCATACCGCCAATGTGCCAACGTTCAGCAGAAAACGTCTTGGCCGCCTTGATAATGCGTCGTGTTATCCCGAGGCCGCGCAGTTCGGGGCTAACCACAATCCGGCCTATCCGTACTATGGAATTAAGATAGTCCTTCATCGCGTGAGTATCCCAACGCTCCCACCGGATGGGACGTTCGGGGTGTTTGAATGGGTGATTAAAAAGCTCATGGCGCGGTTTACACATCATGAGTGGCATTTGAAGATCAATGTAACCAGCGGGTATCCAGCGCGCGCCAATTTTGATTGACGCATATAGAACCGCGCGGCGCCCCCCGATAGAAGTCGTCGAACCTCTAGAATTTTCTTCCTGGGTCTGTTCGCCGAGAGAATTATTTGTTTTATAATGGAATTGTTCAAGGAATTCTAGCGCGCGCATATCGACTTCGGAATTTATTTCCCGAATGCGCAGGTCATACTTCTCTTTTCCGATGGAAATAGTTTCATCGACACTGAACAGCGGTGTCAGCGGGATATCTGGCTCACCCTCATTCTTGGCGACCACGAAGACCTTATTGCTTCCCGCCAGTCCGAAACGGACCTGATCGCCTTTTCCTACAACCGCGAAACGATGCACACGAACCGTTACTGACGACTCGTCGCCTCCACGCACTGTAATATTCTTGTAGTGCCCCTTTGGGTTGGAGGTCAGTACGCTGTAGGTTTTGGCTGCTCTGCTCATTGATCGGCTGTTTTCTTCCACGTGGTCATGCACGTTATTTGTAGCGAGATATCATCACTTTGACCACGGCATTCTGAGGTCATGCAGCGCGCAGGCGAAAGATGTCGCGATGCGGCTATGGTCCTAGGGCCGATCTGGCCCACGCAATGCCACCGAGCTTAGGTGCTGGCGGCAACCTTGTGGTATTGGATGGTTTCTCTTCGGGCTGCCTTGATTCGCTTCGGCTTGTACGGACCATCATAACATGATGAAAAGTCGAGCTTTTGTTCTCGACGTTCCTATAATGGGTCGTGGCCATCAGGAGGTCACATGCCTAACCTACGTCTCACCCGCCGCGCCGTTGACGACATTCCCTATGCGTCCAGCGGTCAAGTTCTCTACCGCGACACCATGCTTACCGGCTTCGGCCTCCGGGTCGGCGCGCGCTCCAAGGTTTACTTCGTTGAAGGTCAGGTCAGCGGAAAAACCCGGCGCGCCACCATCGGCCGCGCGGATCTGTTCGCCCCCGAAGTCGCCCGCAAGAAGGCTCTGGCCTTGCTGGGCGAGATGTCCGAGGGCCGCAACCCCACCGACGAAAAGCGGAGAGGTAAGGTTGAGCGCATCACCTTGACCGCTGCCTTCGACCAGTTCTTCGCCGCGCGCGACAAGCTGTCGCCCATAACGGTTGGCAGCTACAAGCGCACCGCCAATCTCTACCTCAAGGCGTGGCGCACCAAGCCGCTGCATGAAATCACCCGCCAGATGGTTCTCGCCAAGCATCAGGAGATCGCCAAGGCACGGGGCGAGGTGACGGCCAACAACGTGATGCGGCACCTGCGCTCTGTCTGCAATTTCGTATCGGCGGCACAGGACGACTTTCCGCCGAACCCCGTGCTGATCCTGTCGCAGGCGCGGGCATGGTATCGGGAAAGGCGTCGGCAGACCGTGGTCACTGCGCTGGACCTTCCCATGTGGTGGAAGGCGGTGATGGCGGAACCGGATTATTCCCGCGACTTCCTGCTGACCGTCCTGTTCACGGGTATGCGCCGTAGCGAAGTGCTCGGGCTGCGCTGGGAGAATATCGACCTCCGGGCCAAGACCTTGCACTTGCCCAGCACCAAGAACGGCGACCCGCTGACGCTGCCTCTGTCCGATTTCCTGCACGACCTGTTCACCAAGCGCGCCGAGGGCGGCGTGGCCTCGCCTTGGGTGTTTACCGGGCTGGGCAAGGCGGGGCACCTGATCGAAACCAAGAAGTTCCTGGCGCGCGTCACCGCTGGCTCGGGCGTTAGCTTCACGCTGCACGACCTTCGCCGCACCTACATCACCATCGCAGAGAGTCTTGA
Source organism: Rhodovulum kholense (assembly GCF_003053725.1). Taxonomy (GTDB): domain Bacteria; phylum Pseudomonadota; class Alphaproteobacteria; order Rhodobacterales; family Rhodobacteraceae; genus Rhodovulum; species Rhodovulum kholense. The sequence goes on along the minus strand of NZ_QAYC01000004.1, from coordinate 227,930 downwards.
CGTGCCGCACTACGCCTTGAAGCGGCTGCTGAACCACCGGTCGAGCGGGGATGTCACCGGCGGCTACATCGTCATCAATGCAGAGCGCCTGCGCGGCCCGGTCGAGAAAGTCGCGCAGCGCATCCTTGAACTCAAGGACGCTGGCCAAGCGGCCTGACGCTGGCCCCACCCCACCCCAAGCATGGCATCAAGGCTCCCACGCTGCCGGGCCGTTCGAAGTCCATGCCGTCTGGCGACTGATTTAGGACCTTTGGGGTGTGCCGGGCGCTACCTCTGAAGCGGGTGATCTCGGCGCTGCACCCCTCGCGCGCACGCACGTCGTCTCCCAGCGTTGGACGGCGTTGGAATCGCAACAAACTTTGCTTGACCTGAACGCCAAGTGATAGCAGGCATGGTTTTACCGGAAGAAATCCCAAAAGCGACGTGACGGTCGTGGGGGCGGTGCAAGTCCGCATTCGGTGGGTGGGGATAATCCACGAAAGTGGCCCCCACAAGCGGGTAGTCCCGTCCGTGGTCTAGAGCCGGAAGGACAAGACGGCTGAGTTGGCACCGTCTTTTGTTCGGCGTTTCTAACCCAGAACGCCATCGCTCCGTTCGGAAGGGATAGCTATGATTAGCGCCGATCAAATACGCGCCGATGGTGCGCGCGCACTTGGAACATTTCCCCCCAAAACTGGCAGCAAGGAGCTGCTGACCACCAAGGAGGTCGCAACCCTTACCGGGTTCAGCACCTCCTACTTCGAGAAGGGCCGCATATATGCGTACGGCCCCAAATTCCTCCGCGGCGGCGGCGCGGGCCGCAACGGCAAGATTCTGTATCGCCGCGCGGATGTAGAGGCATGGCTGGCGTCGCAGGAATGCGACCCGGAGGTGGCGCGCCATGTCTGATCGGGTGGAACGGACCAACGCGACATCGCTGAGCACAGCAGAAGCCGCCGTTGCTTATTTCAATATAGGCTGGGAGCCGCTTCGGCTCCCAGCTTTGGAGAAGCGCCCGAAAAGCTCGTGGAAAGAACCCCGCGTGTGGACGGTGGAAGCGCTCAGCGGCGCCTTCTCCGGCGATGCGAATATCGGGATTGCACTCGGTGAACGCTCGGGCGGCCTCATCGACATTGATTTCGATTGTCGTGAAGCTGCGGAGTTCGGACGGGTACTGCTTCCCGATCTACCTGCTTTTGGCCGCGCCGGTTCGCCTGCCAGCCACCGGACCGCGTATAGTGACCTGAAGAAGAACCGCGTCGTTTTCCAGCTGCCCGACGAGATCGCCAAGCGATCGCCGCTTGCACGTTCTGTGCTGCTGGAAATACGCGGCGCGGGGCATCAGACCATGTTTCCACCCTCTACCCATCCGTCCGGCGAACAGGTGGCGTGGTGCGATGATCCGACCGCTGCTCCTACCATCGTGGCCGATGAGTTGCAGAGCAAATGCGGCCTGATCGCATTTCTTTCTGCGGTCGTGGCCTTCTACCCCGGCGGCGCGGGGCAGCGCGACGAGATCTGCATGATGCTCGCTGGTATACTTGTCCGCGCCGGGCTGACTGACAGTGCTGTTGATGGCCTGACGGAACAAGTGGCGACGCTGGCGGGTGACGAGGAGGCCTCGAAGCGCACGGGCAAGGCCGCGGCCACCCGTCTTCGCCTTCATGCCAAGGAGCCGGTCTGGGGACTGCTCGAACTCTGCGAACGTCTCGGCTTGCAAGACCTAGAGAAGACGCTGCGCAGCTGGCTAGGGCAGAAGGGCGTCATGTCCGGTCCGAAAGTTACCGGCAGACCCGCCATTTACGTCAGCGGGGGGCAGCTTCATTCCGAGGTCGATCAGGCCGAGGAGGCGCTCCTAGCCGCGAACCTCGGCGTCTATCAGCGTGGCGAGAGCTTGGTGCGCGTCGTGCGTTTGCCGCAAAGCGAGGGTGAGGATGGCGTCCAGCGACCGAGCGGAGCGCTCTTGATCCACCCCGTCACGGCGCCTTGGGTCCGCGAAAAATTTGCGCTGGCGGCGGACTGGTTCAAACCGGGAAAGGAAATGCCGATCCCGATCAATCCGCCTTCGGAACATGCCTCGGCTTACCTGGCGCGCGTCGGTGAATGGAGGGCGCCGGTGCTCGTGGGCGTGGTTTCCTGCCCGACGATGCGCAAGGACGGCACTATTTTGCAGGAGCCGGGCTAAGACAGGGTGTCGGGTCTGCTCTATGAGCCCGGAACAACGCTGTTTCCTGCCGTTCCAGATGCTCCCACGAAGGCGGACGCAGAAGCCGCGCTTGCAAGTCTCTACGCCCCGTTCCGCGAATATCGGTTCTCTGATCGCGGCGACCGTGCGGACCTGCTTTCGGCATGTTTGACGGCGGTCATTCGCCGCATCCTTCCATCCGCCCCCTTGATCGCCGTTGACGCGCCGACGGCAGGTTCCGGGAAAACCCTGCTCTGCGAGACTGTGGGCATCATCGCGGCAGGTTACAAACCTACGATCATGTCGCAGGGCAAGAACCCCGAGGAGGATGAGAAGCTTCTGGCAAGCGTCCTGATGACCGGCGATGCCGTGCTGGTGATCGACAACTGCGAACGGGCGCTGGGCGGCGATACGCTGTGCTCGATGCTGACCCAGGAAATCATATCCTCACGGGTGCTCGGCAAGTCGGAGGTGAAGCGCCTTCCGACGAATGCACTTGTCATGGCAACCGGCAACAATCTGGAAGTGATCGGCGACCTCGGGCGTAGAACCCTCGTCTGCCGGATCGACACCGGGAAGGAACGGCCGGATCAGGAAGTGCACAGTTTCAGCCCGACCGAGGAGGCGACAAGGATGCGGGCGCATCTCTTGGTCGCCGCCCTAACCGTTCTTCGAGCCTATGTCGTGGCGGGCAAGCCGCAGCCGCTGACCCCCATGGGCTCCTTCGAGGACTGGAACTTGGTGCGCGAGGCATTGGTCTGGTTGGGAGAAGATGACCCCACCATCACGCGCGAGCGAGTCATAGCCGAAGATCCGAGAAAGGGCGACCTTGCGGAACTGCTGGCGCTCTGGTCCGAGGCTGTGGGCGGGGTTGCGGTGACGCTCTCGGAAATCGGGGAGCGGGTATCTGGGCAGTCTCGCGGCCGGGTCGCTGATCTTGTCCAAGCGCTGGCGGAGCGCACGCCCAAGGGAACCTTCAATGCGAGAAGTGTCGGGAGATATCTCGCGCGGCACAAGGACCGCTTGGTGGCGGACCGAGTGCTGAGGTGCATCGACGATCCCTCCGGCGTGAAGCGATGTCGGATGGAGGTCGTCGGGTCCGGCGAGCCGAGCGAGGTGCCTTTCTGAGTCGTGCGCATTCAAGAATCCCAGGGGCGGGCATGTGCCCGCCCTACGGGTTTGAGGGGTTTACCGGGTTTTGCGCTGCTGCTGGCGCGGCGCGCGCTATATAAACCCGGCAAACCGGTCAAACCCGTGCGCAGCCAAGTTCCTCGAACGGTTTACAAAAACTGCGCCACTTGTGCGGGAAGGACGCCATAGGCAAGGCGGTAGCCATGCTGCGCCCCATGGGCCGCGCTGGGGCCATGGGGCCCGCCGGGCGCAACCCCGGCCCGCCGTGCACACCACACCCCAACCGCCCGCGCTAAAGGCCGCCAGTGGCCCGCCCAGCGCGCGTACGGGTATCACCCCTGCACGTCCAACTTCTGGGTTTGCCAGCTTCCGCTTTCGGGGAAGTGGCGGATCGTGCCGGAGACCCCCCCGCGCAGCATGGCGCCGAACCCGTTCTGGGCATCGAACTGGCCGAAGACTTGATAGACGCAGTCGCCGATATGCCGGGTACCCGCGCCATACCGCGACGGGAACTTGGCGGTGGAGGGCGCGCGCAACTGCCGCAGCACATCGCTCTGGATCATTACATAGGCTTCGCCCGCCTTCTTGTCCGTACACTGAGCGAGGCGCTGGGCTGCTGCTACAGCCTTCTGGCGGGCCAATTCCGCCTTGTAATCGTCGGGTCGAAGTTTGCCTAGTTCGGCCAGCCAGCGTTTCTCGTCTACCCCCTTCAGCCGCGCCAAGTAGCCGTCGATATCGGACGACCGCAGCTGGGCAAGTTCCGCGTCCTGCTGTGCCTTAAGGATGGGCGCGATGGCGCCAAACGACGCGAGGCTTATGATGACAACCATCAACGCCTTGCCCCGGCTGCGGATGCGCGGCGGACGCCATCCGAAAACGAGCGCCACCAGCGCAACCGCCAAAATGAACAGCGACAACCACAGCGCGGCTACGACATGCACATTGGCGACGACCACAAGCGCCACCAGTAAGGCTGTAAGCTCGATGGCTGCAATCAGGTGACGCACGGGGAAGCCTCCACAAGAACTGAGACTTATAGTGTGCACATCGACGGAATCGCGAGCAACCCAAAATGAGACTTATAGTCTGTAGAACAATAGTCTACATGACTGCGCTATGGCCGCATGGACATCAAGGCGGTCGTGGGCAAGAACGTAAGGCACTTCCGGGAGCTGAAAGGCATCTCGCAGGAGGAGCTTGCCTTCGACGCGGACCTTCACCGCACCTATGTCAGCGGCGTAGAGCGCGGCATCAGGAATCCGACCGTGCTCATCGTGGCCAAGCTCGCCGCCGCACTCGGCGTCGAACCGTTTAAGCTACTGGAATTTAGATGCTAGTTTCGGAAGCGTGGTGCCGGTGAAGGGACTCGAACCCCCGACCCCATCATTACGAATGACGTGCTCTACCAGCTGAGCTACACCGGCACGCTTCCATTTCAGGGCCCTACTATGGCCCTACTAGTTACTTCACGCCGCTTGTAAGCGACTGGTTTTGAACGCCATTCACGGGCGGACCCGCTACTTACGAATGACGTGCTCTACCAGCTGAGCTACACCGGCACTGTGGCGGGGTCTTTAGCACCCTCGCGGGAGGGTGTGTAGACCCTTTTTGTCCTAGTCCGCCGACTTTTCCAGACCGCCGCCAACCAGCAGCGGCAGCATGTCCGACGCCCCGGCCAGCGCCGCCTGGTTCGCGGGCGCAGGCTTCCAGGCCAGCGTGTCGAACCCGCCGCAATGGCCGCAGACCGGCGCCCAGGCCGGCTGGATCGTGGCGCAGCTGTCGCAGACCCATTGGGGCCCGCGCGGAGCGCTGAGCGCCTTGGCCAGGAAGCCGCGCACGACCTCGTCGTCAGAGCCCAGACCGCGCTCGACCGCCGCCATCAGGGTCAGGGCGCGCACCGTCTGCGCGGTGTCGGCCAGATCGCCCAGCGCCTTGCGGGCGGCCGGGAAATCCTCGGCGGCGATGGCCAGTTCGGCCGTCAGCATCCGGGTTTCGGGATCGTCGGGCCGGACATCGGTCAGCTGGGCAAAGCGCAGCATCCGGTCCTGCGGGGTCTCGTCGGGCACCAGTTCGGCGAAGGCCGCGGCGATGTCGGGATGGGGCTGGGCCTCCCAGGCGCGGCGCAGCACCCGCACAGCCTGCTTTTCGCGGCCCTGCGCGTGATAGGCCCGGGCCGCCATCACGGCGGCGGGCACCAGGTCGGGCGACAGCTTGTTGGCCTCGATCGACAGGTCGCGGGCGCGCGGCTCGTCGCCATCGACCATCAGGTCGCGCGCCTCGCAAACCGCCAGCACCGCGTCGCGGCGCCGGTGCAGATCGCGCGGGATATTGCCGTGCCGGAGTTTCGCGTTCAGCGTCTTGCGCGCGCCCTTCCAGTCCTCGGCATTGGCCTGCAGCTGCAGCAGCGTGGTCTGGGTCTCGGCATGGCGCGGCTTCAGCACGAAGGCCTTTTCCGCCAGCTTGATCGCGGTTTCCGTGTCGCCCTCGGCAAGCTTCTGCTTCATCAGGCCGCGCACGCCCACGAAACGGGTGCGGTCGTCGCCCAGAAGCTTCTTGTAGATGTCGCGGGCCCGGCCCTTGTCGCCCAGCATCTCGGCCGCCTGGGCCGAGAGCAGGTTGGTCAGGTCCGGCCGACGCAGAAAGCGTTCGGCCTTGGCGGCGTTCGACATCGCCAGCCGCGCCTCGCCAGACGCAAGCGCCAGCATGCCGTCGGCCAGCGCCTGGAACCCGCGGCGTTCGCGCGAGCGGCTGAAATAGCGGCTGATCGCAGTTTCGTCGCCGTTCAGGAACCGCACCAGCGCCACCAGGAACCCGGCAACGCGCAGCAGCAGCCAGACGCCGACCACGGTCAGGAGCGCCAGGATCACCGCCTGCAGCGGGCCCAGCACGAATTCCATGTCCGCGACCGCGACCCGGAGGCCCGGTCCCGTCTCCATCAGGATGCCGGCCCCGTAGGCGAGCGCGGCGACAAGGATCACGAAGAAAAGGATCTTGAGAAGGGACCAGAGCATGTTTCGCGCGTCCTCAGTTGCTGTTCAGCGTTTGCTCGAGGCTCTGCGCGGCCTCCACGGCATTGGCGCGGGCACGGGCGGCGTCGATCCAGTCCGACATCTCGGCCTTGGCCTCGGCATCAAGCCCGTCGAGTTCGGACAGCACCGTCCCCAGATCGTCCTTGCGCAGCGCCGCCTCGGCCCGCGACAGGATCGCGTCGGCATCGTCGCCCTCCTTGGGCGTCAGCGACCGCACGCCCAGCTGGCTGCGCACGAAGGCCTTGAACCTGTCGCCCACGCCACCCGCGGCCTGCTCCTTGAGCGAGGTCTCGAGTGCGGCACGGGCCGCCGCCGGAAATTCTGATTGCAGCTCGGGCAGGGTGGCGACGCCGGTATCGGCCACCGCCGTCAGCGCCTCGGGCACCTCGATCGACCCGAACTGGCCCAGCGCGGGCGCAAAGGGCGAGCCGTCGGCCAGCGCCGCGTCGATCCGCATCAGCGCACCGCGCGCCTCGACCTGGGCGGCCCGGTCCATCGCCGCGCCGATATCGGCCTGGGCCTTTTCGGCCACCTGCTGCACCGAAGCGCTGAGCTCGGCATTCTGCTCGCGCATCTGCGCGATCTGATCCTCATAGGCCTTGAGCGCGGCCGCCGCCTCGCCGCTGGCCGCCGCGGCCGGGGAATTGGCGAGCTCGGTCACGCGCGCGTCGATCCCGGCGACCTGCTCGGCGATCTTGCCGATCTCGGTCTGAAGCGCGTCGATCTGCCCGGCCAGCGCCTCGCTGCCGCCGTCCGTGGAAAGGCCGTTCAGCGCGGTCTCGATCCGGTCGAGCCGGTCGGCATTGGCGGTCAGGGCCGCCATGCCCGCCTCGCCCAGACCGGCGCTGGTGCCCGGGAAGGACCAGCCCTCGGGCTGGATGTATTGCGCGGTGACGAAGCCGATGCCCGCGGCCAGAATGCCGCCCAGAACCGGGGAAACCGCCCCGATGAGGCCCGGTCGGGCCTTCGCCGGAGCTGGGGCAGCAGCGGGCCTTGCCGCCGGAGCCTCGGGCTCGGGCGTCGTTTCGACCGGCGCCTCGTCCTGAACGGGTTCAGCCGGGCCCGCCGCGGCAGGCTCGGGGGTGTCGGCACCCGGCTCGTCCACGTCGTCACGGTCGCGCGCCGTGCGGATGGCCGCCTCCAGCCGACCTTCGCCGGGCTCTTGTCCGCCTTCGGGATGCGACGGCTTGGTATCCTGGGAATCGGTTTCGTCTTCGGTTTTAGCCACGGGAACCCGCCTTTCGATTCGCTTCGTCTCAGACCGCGCGTCGCGCACCGCCTCACACATTAAAGACTCGCCGTTACGGCCTCAAGGCACCCCCACGGCGCCCATTACCGCAGCCAGACCGTCCATCATCGCCGGGCCGTCGGGCCGAACAGCCTCGATCAGGGCCACCGGGTCCGGCCCGTCCCAGGAGGCCGTGACCGCCGCGCTCATGCTCACCAAAGCCAGACGCCCCCCCGATCCCTTCAGCCGCTCGGCGACCAGCCGGGCCGACCGGGGTGAGAACAGCGGCAGCAAAGTCAGCGGCGCGGCCTCGATTTCAGCCAGGATCCCGGGCGGGAAGGGCAGGGCCTCCTGCGCATAGACGATACGCTCTTCGGTGGGGATGCCGATGGCGCTGAGCGCCTCGGCCAGTTCGACCCGGGCATGTTCGCCGCGCAGGTGCAAAAGCCGCCCCTTCGGCCGGTCGGCGGTGAAATGCGCGATCATCGAGGCCGCGGTGCCCTCGGCCGCGCTGGCCCGGAACCCGGCGGACCGCGCGGCATCGGCGGTGCGTTCGCCCACGCAATAGGCGGGCAGGCTCCGGTCGTCATTGACGGCCGCCAGCGCGGCGACGCCGTTTTCCGAGGTAAACAGAAGCCCCGCGAAGCCCTCGAGCGAAATCGGTTCTGTCCGCGGCACGATGTCCAGCACCGGCGCGGTGCGGATCGCGATGTCCGTGCCGAACCTCTGGACGAACGCGTCGGCAAAGCGGTCCGACTGGGCCCGGGGCCGGGTCATGAGAAGCAGCGTGGGATGCTGGGGCAAGGCGTGCCTCCTCGCGGGATTGTGCCTGTGGTCCCCGTGGTGTTACCTGCCGACCGACGGGTACGCAACGGCAGAGCCATGGCCGAGACACTGACGATCCTGGGGCTGGAGAGCAGCTGCGACGATACGGCCGCGGCCCTGGTGCGCCTGCGTGCAGGCGAAAGGCCCGAAATTCTGGCCTCGGTGGTCGAGGGCCAGACCGCGCTGCACGCGGCCTACGGCGGCGTAGTGCCTGAGATTGCCGCCCGCGCCCATGCCGAACGGCTGGATCTTTGCGTCGAACGCGCAATGGCCGAGGCCGGGCTGGGGTTTGGCGATCTCGATGCCGTGGCGGTGACTGCCGGACCCGGGCTGATCGGCGGCGTGCTGTCGGGGGTGATGGTCGCCAAGGGCATCGCCGCCGCGACCGGGCTGCCGCTGGTCGGCGTCAACCATCTGGCCGGGCATGCGCTGACGCCCAGGCTGACCGACGGGCTGGACTTTCCCTATCTGATGCTGCTGGCCTCGGGCGGGCATTGCCAGTTTCTGGCGGTATCGGGGCCCGAGGAGTTTGCCCGGATCGGCGGCACCATCGACGACGCGCCGGGCGAGGCCTTCGACAAGACCGCCAAGCTGCTGGCGCTGTCCCAGCCGGGCGGTCCGGCGGTCGAGCGCGCCGCCGAGACCGGCGATCCGGCGCGCTTTGCCTTTCCGCGCCCGCTGATGGACCGGCCGGGCTGCGACATGTCGTTCTCGGGCCTCAAGACAGCCCTTCTGCGTGCCCGCGACCGGATCATCGCCGAAAAGGGCGGGATCACGGTGCAGGACCGCGCCGATCTTTGCGCGGGCTTTCAGGCGGCGGTGCGCGACGTGCTGGCCGGCAAGGCCGCCCGGGCGCTGGCCGCCTGTCCCGAGGCGACCGCGCTGGCCGTCGCGGGCGGGGTCGCGGCGAACCGCGCGATCCGGGCTGCGCTGGAGGATCTGGCCGACAGGGCCGGGCTGCCCTTCGTCGCGCCGCCGCTTTCGCTTTGCACGGACAATGCCGCAATGATCGCCTGGGCCGGGCTTGAACGCTTTCGCCTTGGCGCCCGCGACGACATGGCGCTGGCCGCCCGGCCGCGCTGGCCGCTTGACAGAAGAAGCCCCGCGCTGATCGGGGCCGGCAAGAAAGGAGCCAAGGCATGACAAGGATCGGAATTGCGGGGGCAGGGGCCTTCGGCACGGCGCTGGGTGTCGTGCTGGCGCAATCCGGGCGCAAGGCGACGATCTGGGCGCATGAGGCCGCCTTTGCCGACGAGATCCGCAGCCGCAACGAAAACCCGCGCCTGCCGGGGGTTCAGCTGCCCGAAAACGTCTCTGTTTCGGCCCGGATCGCTGATATCGCCGAGTGCGACCTGATCCTGCTGACGACGCCGATGCAGGTGCTGTCCAGCGTTCTCGACACTTACGGGCCGGTGCTGAAGACCCGGCACATGGTCGCCTGCTGCAAGGGCGTCGATCTGGCCACGGGCCGGGGGCCGAGCGCGATCATCGCCGAGACCTGCCCCGGGGTGGTCCCGGCCGTGCTGACGGGCCCCAGCTTTGCCGCCGACATCGCCCGAGGGCTGCCGACCGCGCTGACGCTGGCCTGCGCCGATCCCGAGGCGGGCGTCGCGTTGCAGGAACGGCTTTCGACGCCGACGCTGCGGCTGTATCGCAGCACCGATACCGTGGGCGCCGAGCTGGGCGGCGCGCTGAAGAACGTGATGGCCATTGCCGCGGGCATCGTCATCGGCACCGGGCTTGGCGAAAGCGCAAGGGCCGCGCTGATCACCCGGGGCTTTGCCGAGATGCAGCGCTTTGCCCAAAGCTATGGCGCCGAGCCGGAAACGCTGGCGGGCCTGTCGGGCTTTGGCGATCTGGTGCTGACCTGCACCTCGCAGCAATCGCGCAATTTCGGCTATGGCGTGGCGCTGGGACAGAACGCCTGGTTCGACCCCGATGTGACCGTCGAGGGTGCGGCGACTGCCCGCGCCGTCGCCGCCATCGCCAAGGCGCGTGGCATCGACATGCCGGTGACCCAAAGCGTCGCCCAGGTCATCGACGGACGCCGCAGCATCGAAGAGGCGGTCAAGATCCTGCTGAGCCGCCCCCTGAAGGAGGAATGACCATGTATTTCGCGCTGATCTGCCGGGATAAGCCCGGCCATCTGGAGACTCGCAAGGCCAATCGCGACGCGCATCTGGCCTATGTCGCCGAGACCGGTGTGGTGGCGCAGGCGGGGCCGTTCCTGGATGAGGCGGGCGAGATGTGCGGCTCGCTGGTGATCCTAGATGTCGCGGACAAGGCGGCGGCCGAGGCCTGGGCCGCGAACGACCCCTATGCCGGGGCGGGCCTGTTCGAAAGCGTCTCTGTGCAGGCCTGGAAGAAGGTCGTCGGCTGATGGCCTTCTGGCTGTTCAAGTCCGAGCCCAACACCTGGGGCTGGGACGATCAGGTCGCGAAAGGCGCGGCCGGCGAGGAATGGGACGGCGTGCGCAACTATCAGGCCCGCAACAACATGCGGGCCATGAAGACCGGCGATCGGGGCTTCTTCTACCATTCGCTCAGCGAAAAGGCCGTGGTCGGCATCGTCGAGGTGATCGCCGAGGCCCATCCCGACAGCAAGGCCGACGATCCGCGCTGGGAGTGCGTCGATATCAAGGCGGTCATGCCTTTGCCCCGGCCCGTCACGCTGGACATGTGCAAGGCCGAGCCGCGGCTGAAGGACATGGTCCTGGTCAACAATTCGCGCCTTTCGGTGCAGCCGGTGACCGACGAGGAATGGCGGATCGTCTGCGAGATGGGCGGTCTCTGAGGGGCCGCCGCTCAGAACCGGTTCAGCGGGATCTTGAGATAGGACCGCCCGTCATCCTCGGGCTCGGGCAAGCGACCGCCGCGCAGGTTGACCTGCAGCGCGGCCAGCATGCGGTCGGGCAGAGACAAGGTCGCATCGCGCGCCTGCCGGGTCTTCAGGAAGTCCTCGCGCGTCGCGCCGTCGAGATGCACGTTCCGGCGTTGCTCGGCCACCGTCGCCATCGGCTGCACCTCGGCACCCTCGTCGGGATAGTCATGGCCGATGAACAGCCGCGTCTCGTCCGGCAGGGACAAGAGCCGCCCGAGCGAGTCGTACAGGACCGAGGCGCTGCCGCCCGGAAAATCCGCCCGTGCGGTTCCGGCATCGGGCCGCATGAAGGTATCGGCGACGAAGGCGGCATCGCCTGCCAGATAGCTGACAGAGGCCAGCGTGTGGCCCGGCGTCGCCAGCACCCGCAGCGTCAGGTTGCCCAGCGTGATCTCGTCACCCTCGCGAAACAGTCGGTCCCAGTCGCGGCCGTCGGCAGGGAAAGCCTCGGGCAGGTTGTAAAGGTTGCGCCAGAGCGCCTGCACCTCGGTCACCCGCGCGCCGATGCCCCGCCGCGCGCCCAGCGCGTAGCCGAGGTAATGCGCCGCCGAGAAATGGTCGGCATGGGGATGGGTGTCGAGCACCCAGCCGATCCTCAGCCCCTCGGACCGGACATGGTCGAGAATCCTGTCGGCATTGGCGGTCGTGACCCGGGCCTCGGCCGGGTCGAAATCGAGCACCGGGTCGATCACGACGCCCTCGCGGGTGGCGGGGTCGTGGACCACGTATTGCATGCTGCCTGTGGCCTCATCGTGGAACGATGTCACTACGGGCGAAGCTGTCATGGGAAATTCTCCGGTCGTTTAAGCGTCCGGGGGATCGTTATCCCCCTGGACGAGAACAACCGGCATGGCGGACAGTTCCGCCGGAGGCGATGCGGCAGAGCCGGAGCGGGAGGTTATGAATGGAGGGTTCCGCAAGTGCAGAACCCTCCATCACCCCACGTGCACCCTAGCGCACCACACGTGAATTCTATGAGGGCCCTGCCGTCCTGGCGGGCATGAATTGACCATACGCCGACCACGCCCTTTGCACAAACCCAATGTTCCCGGCATTTTATACGACTTGCTGGAAACAGTTCCGGGGCAGGGCGGACTCTGTTGCGGTTCGTTCGGCCGGACCTAGCCGTAAATGTGTTCCTTACCGAAATGCCGGACCAGCATGTAATACAGCACGGCACGGTACTTGTGCGGGTTCGACACGCCATAGGTCTCGATCGCGGCCTGGATCGCCTCGTCCAGATCTGGACTGTCGGGCAGGCCCAGCTTGCGGATCAGGAAATTGGTGCGCACGGTTTCGATCTCACCCGGCTGGGTGGCTGCCACGACCTCGGCATCGGCATCGTAGATCGCCGGGCCGCAGCCGATGGTGACCTTGGTCAGCAGATCCATGTCGGGCGCCATCCCGCATTTGGTCTTGAGATCCTGCGCGTATTTCTCGATCAGCTGATCGCGCTTTCCCATCTTTCTTCCTCCTCCTTTGTCCTGAGGCCTCCTCGCCGGGATCGAGCCTAGGCGCACCGGACCGTCGGGCAAGTAAAATCCGGACGCAGCGCCGGCCGATGTGTCGCTTTCGCGTCTTGAGACCGGCGGGCGCAGGGTGTCAGATCGCGCCCAGCCTAGGACAGAGGGGCCAGGACAGAGGGGAAAAAAGACATGACCTACCTGAAGACCACACCGACCCGCGAGGGCTTCTTCGGCAGCTATGGCGGCGCGGTGTTGCCGCCGCCGCTGGAACCGCATTTCGCCGAAATCCGCGAGGCCTACGACCGGATCTCGAAATCTGCCGATTTCATCCGCGAGCTGCGCTATATCCGCACCCATTTTCAGGGGCGGCCGACGCCGGTCTCGTACCTGAGGAACCTCAGCGATCTTTGCGGCGGCGCGCAGATCTATGCCAAGCGCGAGGATCTGAACCATACCGGCGCGCACAAGCTGAACCATTGCATGGCCGAAGGCCTCTTGGCGAAATTCATGGGCAAGACCAAGCTGATGGCCGAAACCGGCGCGGGTCAGCATGGCGTGGCGCTGGCCACCGCCGCGGCCTATTTCGGCATGGAGTGCGAGATTCACATGGGCGAGATCGATATCGCCAAGGAAGCGCCCAACGTCACCCGAATGAAGCTTCTGGGCGCGACGGTGGTGCCGGTTTCCTTCGGCGGTCGGTCGCTGAAAGAGGCGGTCGACAGCTGCTTTGAAAGCTATATCGCCCAGGCCGATCATGCGCTTTTCGCCATCGGGTCGGTGGTGGGGCCGCATCCCTTCCCGATGATGGTGCGCAACTTCCAGCATGTGGTGGGCGTCGAGGCGCGCGAGCAGTTCCTGGACATGACCGGCGAGTTGCCCGACATGGTCGCGGCCTGCGTCGGCGGCGGGTCGAACGCGATGGGGATCTTCTCGGGCTTCATCGAGGATGACGTGGCGCTTTACGGGGTCGAGCCCGCGGGCACCTCGTCCAATCTGGGCGATCACGCCGCGTCAATCGCCTATGGCGAGGATGGCGACATCCACGGGTTCCGCACCATCGTGCTGAAGGACGCGAAGGGCGAACCGGCACCGGTGCACACCGTCGCCTCGGGGCTCGATTATCCCGGCGTCGGGCCGGAGCACGCGCATCTGCACCGCAGCGGACGGGTCACCTACACCACGGCCGACGATACCGAAGCGCTTAAGGCGTTCTTCGAGTTGTCGCGCCGCGAGGGCATCATTCCCGCGCTGGAAAGCGCCCATGCCGTGGCCTTCGCGATGCGCGAGGCCCGGGCCAATCCGGGCAAGTCGATCCTCGTCAACCTGTCGGGGCGCGGCGACAAGGATATCGACTATGTGACCGAGACCTTCGGCTTCGGCGAGGCTCTCTGAGCCGCGCGGCCGGACCTGCATAAAGCAAGGCGCCGCCCGGAAATCCGGACGGCGCCAGCCTCGCGGATCGCGCGGGGTTCAGTAGCGGTAATGCTCGGGCTTGAAGGGGCCTTCGGGCGTCACGCCGATATAGGCAGCCTGCTCGGGCGACAGGGTCGACAGCTTGACGCCGATCTTGGCCAGATGCAGCCGGGCAACCTTTTCATCCAGATGCTTGGGCAGGATGTAGACGCCGGGCGGATAGTCGCCCTCCTTGGTGAACAGCTCGATCTGCGCCAGCACCTGGTTGGTGAAGGAGGCCGACATCACGAAGGACGGGTGGCCGGTCGCGTTGCCGAGGTTCAGCAGGCGGCCTTCGGACAGCAGGATGATGCGGGCGCCCGAGGGCATCTCGATCATGTCCACCTGGTCCTTGATGTTGGTCCATTTGTGGTTCTTCAGCGCGGCCACCTGAATTTCATTGTCGAAATGGCCGATATTGCCGACGATGGCCATGTCCTTCATCTCGCGCATATGCTCGATGCGGATCACGTCCCTGTTGCCGGTGGTGGTGATGAAGATGTCGGCCGAGGCGACCACGTCTTCCAGCACGACCACCTCGAAGCCGTCCATCGCGGCCTGCAGCGCGCAGATCGGGTCGACCTCGGTCACCTTTACCCGGGCGCCAGCGCCGCGCAGCGAGGCGGCCGAGCCCTTGCCGACATCGCCATAGCCGCAGACCACGGCGACCTTGCCGGCCATCATCACGTCGGTGGCGCGGCGGATACCGTCGACCAGGCTTTCCTTGCAGCCATACTTGTTGTCGAATTTCGACTTGGTGACGCTGTCATTGACGTTGAAGGCCGGGAAGGGCAGCAGGCCGTTCTTGTGCAGATCATAAAGCCGGTGCACGCCCGTGGTGGTCTCTTCCGAGACGCCCTTGATCGCGTCGCGCTGCTTGGTGAACCAGCCGGGAGTTTCGGCCAGCCGCTTGCGGATCTGGGCAAACAGCGCCTCTTCCTCTTCCGAGGTCGGGACGGCGATCAGGTCTTCCTCGCCATTCTCGACCCGCGCGCCCAGCAGCACGTAAAGCGTGGCGTCGCCGCCATCGTCGAGGATCATGTTGGCCGTGCCCTCGGCGAACTGGAAGATCTTGTCGGTATAGGCCCAGTACTCGGGCAGCGTCTCGCCCTTGATGGCGAAGACCGGGACCCCGGCCTTGGCGATCGCGGCGGCGGCGTGGTCCTGGGTCGAGAAGATGTTGCAGGACGCCCAGCGCACATCGGCCCCCAGCGCGACCAGCGTCTCGATCAGCACGGCAGTCTGGACCGTCATGTGCAGCGACCCGGCGATACGCGCGCCTTTCAGCGGCCTGGCCTCGCCGTATTCCTCGCGGAGCGCCATCAGGCCGGGCATTTCGGTTTCAGCGATGTCCAGTTCCTTGCGGCCGAACTCGGCCAGCGCGATGTCCTTGACGATGTAGTCCGGCGCCATGGCGCAACTCTCCTCGTAATTGTCGGCTCGAAGGGCACATACCATCACGCGGATGGCTCGACAATGCGGCTGCGCCGTGGCAATCGGGCGTCCCAAGGGAAACGGATCGCTATGAAACAAGCACGCGCATGGCAGAGGATGCTGTCGGGGCGCAGGCTCGACCTGCTGGACCCGACGCCCTTCGATATCGAGATCGAGGACATCGCCCATGGCCTTGCCTTCGTGGCGCGCTGGAACGGGCAGACCCGGGGCGATTACCCCTATTCAGTGGCCGAGCATTCGCTGCTGGTCGAGGAAATCTTCGGCCGGATGCAGCCCGAGGCGCCGGTCCGCTGGCGGCTGGCCGCTCTTTTGCACGATGCGCCCGAATACGTGATCGGCGACATGATCTCGCCGGTGAAGGCCGCCGTGGGCCCGAGTTATGGCGAACTCGACAAGCGGCTGGCCTCGGCGATCCATATCCGCTTTGGCCTGCCCGCGGCGGTGCCCGACCGGATCAAGAAGGCGATCAAGCGGGCTGACAGCCTGTCGGCCTGGCTTGAGGCGACCCAGATCGCGGGGTTCGACGCGACCGAGGCGAACCGGTTCTTCGGCCGTCCCCGGCCCGAGCTGATCGAGGGGCTCGAAATCCGGCTGCGTCCCCCGGTCGAGGTACGCGCGGCCTATACCGCCCGCCATGCCGCGCTGATGGCGCGTCTCTAGCGCTTCTGCCCGATGGGACGGCGGCGCGGCAGATGAACCTCGGGCACCACCGGACGGTCGGGCAGGCGGTGATTGATCCGGTGCTCCTGACGCGAGGCCAGCAGAAGCATATCTGACAGTATGGCGAACATCGGGGGCTCCTCCCTTTCAAAGCTCTCCATCGTATTGTTAAGCTGTGACGGGAAGATCCGAGAGTCAGGAATTCTTTCGCCCTGTGAGCTAATCTAACAGATGGCCGATATCGACTGGACCCGCCTGCCGCCCCTGACGGCGCTGCGCGCCTTCGAGGCGACGGCGCGGCTGGAAAGCTTTTCGGCGGCGGCGCGGTCCTTGAACGTGACCCATGCGGCCGTCGCCCAGCAGGTGCGGGCGTTGGAGGATCATCTGCAGCTGGCTCTGGTCCGCCGCGACAGCCGCGGCATGACAGCAACGCCCGAGGGCGCCCGGCTGGCCGAGGCTCTGGGCGAGGCGTTCCGGAAGATCCAGGACGGGATCGACGCGGTCCGGGCGACGGAAGATGCAAGCCCGCTGAAGATCTCGCTGACACCTGCCTTTGCCGAAAACTGGCTGATGCCGCGGCTTGGCACCTTCTGGGCGGCGCATCCCGATATCGAGCTGGCCCTGATCCCCTCGACCGCGCTGGTCGATCTGCGGACTGGAGGCTATGACCTGGCGATCCGCTACGGGTCCGGCGCATGGCCGGGGCTTGAGGCCAACCCGCTGACAAGTACCCGGTTCGTGGTCGTCGGAACGCCCGAGCTGGCGGGCGATCCCCGGCCCGGAAGCTTCGCCGAGCTGACCCGCTTCACCTGGCTGACGGCGCAGGATTCCCCGGAACAGGCGCTCTGGGCGGAAAGCGCGGGGTTGAGCTGGAAGCGGGTGCGCGCGACGTCCTTCCCGACGACCGGCCTGTCGCTGGCGGCGACGCGCGCCGGGTACGGGCTGTCGATCCAGCCGATCACCCTGGTCGAGGACGATCTGGCCGCAGGCAGGCTGGCCGCGCTGTTCGAGCAGGACTCTCAGGGGCTCGGCTATCACATCGTGACCCGGCCGGGACACCATGCCCCGCGGCTGCGCGCCTTCATCAATTGGCTGCGGCACGCGGCGGGGCCGCAGGTCGGGATCTGAGCCCGACCCGAGCCGCCGGTCTTACCGCGGGCTGCGCTTGGCCAGGATCCGCTGCAGCGTCCGGCGGTGCATGTTCAGCCGCCGCGCGGTTTCCGAAACGTTGCGGTCGCATTGCTCGTAGACCCGCTGGATATGCTCCCAGCGCACGCGGTCGGCCGACATCGGATTGTCGGGCGGCGGCGGCAGCGCCTCGCCATTCGACAGAAGGGCGGCGGTGACGTCATTGGCATCGGCCGGTTTCGACAGGTAGTCGGTCGCACCGATCTTGACCGCGGCGACGGCGGTGGCGATGGCGCCATAGCCGGTCAGCACCACGATCTTGGCATCGGGACGCTTTTCGCGAAGGGTCTCGACCACGTCGAGCCCGCTGCCATCCTCCAGCCGCAGGTCGACCACGGCATAGGCCGGGGGCCGCGCCGAGGCGATGGCCTTTCCGGCAGCGACCGTCTCGGCCATTTCGGGCTGGAACCCCCTCTTTTCCATTGCCCGCGCGAGACGCCGGAGAAACGGTTCGTCGTCGTCAACGATCAACAGCGACGGGTCGTCCCCGATTTCATACTCCTGCTCAGCCATGCGACACCCTCCTGGTGAGCGTAATATTCCGGACGTTCTAGAATGTTAACAGGGCAGGGTCAATTTAACTCGTTCCCTGTCATGGCTTTCCCGCGCCGTTGTCGACAAAGCACGCGACCCGCGCGGCCATGTCCTCGGGCGTGGTATCCCGGTCGAAAACCTCGACCACGCCCGTTTCCGGGAAGGCGAGGTAGGTGAAGGTCGAATGGTCGATCAGGTAATAGGGGTCCTCGGGGTCGCGGATCCGAAAGAAGGTGCGGTAGGCGCGGCTGGCCGCCTGCACCTGATCGGGCGTGCCGGTCAGGGCCAGCATCCGCGGATGCATCATCGCGGCGAAAGCCGCCAGCGCCTCGGGCGTGTCGCGGGCAGGGTCGACCGAAATGAAGACCGGCCGCACGTCATAGCCGCGGGTTTCCAGCAAATCGACCGCATCGGCATTGCGGGCATTGTCGAACGGGCAGACATCCGGGCAGAAGGTATAGCCGAAATAGATCAGCGTCGGGCCTTCGATCACGTCGGCTTCGGTCCGGAGGGCGCCGGTCTGGTCGGTCAGGGCAAGGGGGCCGCCCAGTTCCGACAGGCCGGGCCGGGGACCGCCGCTGCGGCAGGCCGCGAACCGGTCCTCGGGCGCCCAGGGCCCCCAGATGAACAGGGCGGGCACCGCGACCGCCGCCAGAAGCGCCACGGCCGCGCCTGCCAGAATGTAGCGTCTCATGCGTGCCTCCCTTGCCGTCCGTCCCCCTGCGGTTAGCGCATTGATCGGCCCTCGTGCCGCGATTAACAAGGGGAAAGCCTGAATCTGGGGGTCCGATGTCCGATATCGCAACCGGCCTGCTGCCGCCGACCGAGCGCAGCAACTGGATCCGCCTGCGGACCCTGATCCTTCTGCGCTGGGCCGCCATCGCGGGCCAAGTCGTCGCCATCGCGGTGGCCATTCTCTATTTCCACATCCAGCTGGATCTGGGGCTGTGCCTGCTGGTCGTCGGCGCCAGCGTGCTGGCCAACGTGATCGCAGTTGCGATCTATCCCGAGAACCGGCGCCTGTCGGAAAACGAGGCGATGCTGACCCTGCTGTTCGACGTGGTGCAGCTGTCGGCCCTGCTGTTCCTGACCGGCGGGCTGAACAATCCCTTCGCGCTGATGCTGCTGACGCCGGTCACCATCTCGGCCACGGCGCTGGGGCGGATGTCGACGCTGTTCATCGCCCATACCGCCTTCGCGCTGATCACGCTGATGACCTTCTACCATGTGCCCCTGATCGATGCGTCGGGCGAAATCCAGCGGCTGCCGCATCTTTTCCTGTTCGGCTTCTGGGCCGCGCTGGTGATCGGGATTTCCTTCCTCGGGCTTTATGCCGACCGCGTGACATCCGAGATGAACAAGATGACCGATGCGCTGGTGGCCACCCAGATGGCACTGGCGCGCGAGCAGAAGCTGACAGATCTGGGCGGCGTGGTTGCCGCCGCCGCGCATGAGCTGGGCACGCCGCTGGCGACGATCAAGCTGATCAGTTCGGAACTGCTGGACGAGGTCGAGGACAAGCCGGGCCTGCGCGAGGACATCGAGACGCTGCGCGAACAGGCCGACCGCTGCCGCGATATCCTGCGCTCGATGGGCCGCGCGGGCAAGGACGACCTGCACATGCATACCGCGCCGCTGAAGGCGGTGATCGACGAGGCGGCCGAACCGCATCTGGATCGCGGCAAGGAGATCATCTTCAGTTTCGATCCGATTCATGGCGGCAGCCCGCGGATGCCGGTGATCTACCGCCGCCCCGAAGTGATCCACGGGCTGAGGAACCTCATCCAGAACGCCGTCGATTTCGCCGAAAGCCGGGTCTGGGTCGTGGCGCAATGGACCCAGGACGAAATCAGCGTCCGGATCATGGATGACGGGCCGGGCTATCCCTCGCATCTGCTGGGCCGCATCGGCGATCCCTTCGTGCGGATGCGCAAAAGCTCCGAGCATCAGAAGAAGCGCCCCGAATACGAAGGCATGGGGCTTGGGCTTTTCATCGCCAAGACGCTGCTGGAACGCTCGGGCGCGAGGCTGAGCTTTGCCAACGGGCGCGACCCGATGCTGACCTCGGAACGGTCCGATCAGCGCGGCGCAGTGGTCGAGGTCGAATGGTCCGCCTCCAAGATCGGCGTCAGCGCCGAGGCACAGCTGGCGGCTCTGGGCGAGAACACTCCGATCGAAGCCTGAGACCGCCACACCCCGAACACGCATACGTTGAGTTAACTGGAATTTAACCAAGATGACGTTTTACTGAACAAACTGGCTAAAGGAGCGCCGCCCGCACCATGGACATCGACTTGAACTCTGCGCTGGTTCTTGCGGGCGTATCCCTGATCAGCGCACTGGTGGCGGTGTTCCTTTTGCCACTCATTCCCCGCCGGTCCCCGTCCCCGGGCGCCGAGTCCAGAAACAGCATGGTGTTTCTCTTCGATGGAGAACATCTGGTGGATGCCACGCCGGACGGGCGCCGGTTTCTGGCAGGCGGCCCCAAGGGCCTGACCGACTGGCAGCGGTTCTGCGCCCTGATCGTGCCGCGTTTCCCCGGTTTTCCCGAACGAATGGAGCGGTTGCCCAAGGACGGCTCGGCGCTTCTGACCGAAGCCGGGGGCGAGGCGCAGCTGACCGCGACCTGGCTTGACGGGGTGATCCGCCTGACCCTGCAGATGCCGCGCTTCAACGAGGATGCGGGCCTGACCGACGCCCAGAGCCTGGCCGCGCTGACCGCGGAACTGGCCACTCTCCGCGATGTGGTCGAAGCGATGCCGACCCCGGCCTGGCAGCAGGACGACAAGGGGGGCGTGGCCTGGGCCAACAGCGCCTATCTCGACATCGTGCGCAGCCGCCATGACAAGGGCCAGATCGTCTGGCCGCTGCCGGTCCTGTTTTCACAACCCAAGGGGGAACCGGGCGCGCCGCACCGTCAGGCCATCGACACTGGCACCGGGACTGGCCGCGAGCGCTGGTTCGACTGTGTGGCCGTCGAGGCCCATGGCGCCTCGCTGCATTTCGCACTTCCGGCCGATGCCACCGTCCGGGCCGAGACCGCGCTGCGGAATTTCGTTCAGACCCTGACAAAGACCTTCGCCGAACTGCCCATCGGTCTGGCCGTCTTCAACCGCAAGCGCGAACTGGTGCTGTTCAACCCCGCCATGTCCGAGCTTTTCAACCTCGAGCCCGAATTCCTGACCGGACGGCCCACGCTTCTGAACGTGCTCGACCGGCTCCGCGAGACCCGGATGATGCCCGAGCCCAAGAATTACCGGTCCTGGCGCGAACAGATCCTGCGGCTGGAACGCGATGCCAGCGACGGCGTCTATTCCGACACCTGGACCCTGCCCGGCGGTCAGGTCTACCGGGTCACCGGACGGCCGCATCCCGATGGCGCCGTGGCCTTCCTGTTCGAGGATATCAGCACCGAAATGTCGATGACCCGCCGCTTCCGCGGCGAGATCGAGACCGGGCAGGCGGTCATCGACTCGCTACCCGAGGCCATCGTGGTGTTTTCCAGCGCCGGGGTCCTGACCCTGTCGAACAGCGCCTATGCCGAGCTTTGGGGCGAGGACCCGCGCCTGGTGATGGGTACCACCGATATCGCCGGAGCCACGGCGAAATGGCAGGCGCAATGCCTGCTGACTCAATCCGAGGCCGCGGCCGACCTGTCGCACCGCATCCGCCAGCGCGAAGCCTGGAGCTGCGAGCTGATCCGCCGCGACGGCCGGCGGCTCGACTGTTTCCTCAAACCGGTCGCGGGCGGCTGCATGATGGTCGAGTTCCGCGCCGCGAGCCAGGCCGATACGGCGGGCGCCCGCCCGGTGCCGCGCGCCTCGATGGGCTGATCCGACTTGCGGGGCCTCGGGCAGGCGTTAAACATGCGCCCATGTCCGGAACCCGTCTTTCCCTTTCGCTGGCCGCCGAGGCCCAGACCCGCGCCCTGGCCGACCGGCTGGCGGCGGTTCTGGGGGCGGGCGACACGCTGCTGCTCGACGGGCCGATCGGGGCGGGCAAGACCGCCTTCGCCCGCGCGCTGATCCAGGCGGCGCAGGCCCGCGCCGGACTGCCGCCCGAAGACGTGCCCTCGCCGACCTTCACCCTGGTCCAGACCTACGACGCCGGGCCGTTCGAGATCTGGCATGCCGATCTTTACCGGCTGGGCCATCCCCACGAGGTGCTGGAACTTGGGCTTGACGAGGCGTTCGACCTGGCACTTTGCCTGATCGAATGGCCCGACCGGCTGGGCGATCTGGCCCCGACAGACGCCCTGCGCCTGACCTTCGGCCCCGGCCCGTCCGACACCGCCCGGACGCTCGATCTCGTTTCGGCCGACCCGTCCTGGGCCGACCGCCTGTCCTTCCTTGCCGCAAAAGACGACCCCGATGCGTGACACTGCCTGCGCCGACTTCCTCGCCCGCACCGGATGGGCCGAGGCCCGCCGCGCGCCCCTTGCGGGCGATGCCTCGAACCGCCGTTACGAGCGGCTGACGCGCGGGACAGAGACCGCCGTGCTGATGGATGCCGATCCGGCGCGCGGCGAAGATGTGCGCCCCTTCATCGCCATCGCGCGCCACCTGACCTGGCTTGGCCTTTCCGCCCCCGCAATCCTGGCCGAGGACGCGGCGCAGGGCTTTTTGCTGCTCGAGGATCTGGGCGACGCCCTGTTCGCCCGGGTGCTGGCGAAGGATCCGGGACCGGAAGACACGCTTTACGCCGCCGCCACCGACCTGCTGGCCGATCTGCACCGCGCGGCCCCGCCTGCGGGCCTCGCCGCCTATGACGCCGAGACCATGGCCGATCTGGCCTGCCTCCCGTTCCAGTGGTACCTGACCGGGCTTGGCAGGCCCGCGACCGAGGCCGACATCGCGGCCTTTCGCGCGACGATCAGGACCCTGCTGGAGTCCACCGCGCCGCCCTCGGTTCTGATCCTGCGGGACTATCACGCGGAAAACCTGATCTGGCTGCCCGACCGCAGCGGCGCCGCCCGGGTCGGGCTTCTCGATTTTCAGGACGCGCGCGTGGGCCATCCTGCCTACGATCTGGTGTCGCTTCTGGAAGACGCGCGCCGCGACGTGCCCTCGGCGCTTCAGGCCCGGATGCGCGCGCGCTATGTCTCCCGCACCGGAAGCGACCCCGACGCCTTCGCCCGCGCCTACGCCCTGACCGGCGCCCAGCGCAACCTGCGCATCCTGGGCGTTTTCGCACGGCTGTGCCTGCGCGACGGAAAGCCCGGCTATCTGCGGCTGATGCCCCGGGTCTGGGCGCATCTGATGACCGATCTCGACCACCCGGCGCTGGCCGAACTGCGCGACCGCACGCTTCAGCTGCTGCCGCCGCCCGACCCCGACCGCCTTGCCAGGATCGAAAGCCAATGCGCCCGACGGCCCTGATGCTGTTCGCCGCCGGGTTCGGCACCCGGATGCGGCCGTTGACCGACGACCGGCCCAAGCCGCTGATCGAGGTGGCAGGGCGGCCGCTGATCGACCATGCGCTGGCGCTGGCCGAAGGCGCCGGGCTGAACCGCATCGTCGTGAACGCGCATTACCGCGCCGGGCAGATCGAGAGCCATCTGGCCGGACGCCACGGCATTGCGGTCTTGCGCGAGGACCCTCAGATCCTCGATACCGGCGGCGGGCTGCGCCATGCGCTGCCGTTGCTGGGCGAGGGCCCCGTCTTCACGCTGAACAGCGACGCGGTCTGGACCGGGCCGAACCCGCTGGCCACGCTGGCCGCCGCCTGGGACCCGGCCCGGATGGACGGGCTTTTGCTGCTGATCCCGCGCGGCCGCGCGACCGGTCACGCCGGGACGGGCGATTTCCTGACCGATGCCGACGGCCGCCTGACCCGTGGCCCGGGCGCCGTTTATTCGGGCGCTCAGATCCTCAGGACCGACGGGCTGGCCGAGATCCCCGAGCCGGTCTTTTCGCTGAACCGGCTCTGGGACCGGATGCTGGCCGAGGGGCGGCTTTTCGGCGTTCTGCATCCCGGCGGCTGGTGCGACGTGGGCCATCCGGACGGCATCGCCGAGGCCGAGGCGCTGCTGGCGGGGCAGGGCGATGCTTGAGGGAGCCGGGCCCCGCCTCTATGGCCTGCCGCCCGGCGCGGACTTCCCGCGCGACCTTCTGATCGGGCTGGAACAGAGACTGTCCGGTGCCTCGCCCGAGGCCTGGGCCGAGGTCGAGATCTGGGTCAATACCGAACGCATGCGGCGGCGTCTGACCGCCCTTTTCCAGGCCGGGCCGCCGCGTCTGCTGCCGCGCATCCGGCTGGTGGCCGAGCTGTCCCGCCATCCGATCCTCGCCGATCTGCCCGCGCCCGTTTCGCCGCTTCGGCGGCGGCTGGAACTGGCGCAACTGGTCCGCGCCCTGCTGGACCGCGCCCCTGATCTGGCCGCGCGCAGTTCGGCCTTCGATCTGGCCGACAGTCTGGCCGCGCTGCTGGACGAAATGCAAACCGAGGGCGTGCCGCCCCGCGTCCTGCACCAGCTCGATGTCGGGAACCTCTCGGCGCATTGGGCGCGGGCGCGGCAATTCCTGACGCTGGTCGAGGACTGGCTTGGCGCCGACCTTTCGGACCGGCCCGGCACCGGCGCCCGCCAACGGCTGGCGGTCGAACGGCTTGCCGCGCGCTGGCGCGCCGATCCGCCCCGCCATCCCGTCATCGTCGCCGGCACCACCGGGTCGCGCGGCGCGACCGCGCTGTTCCTCAGGACGGTCGCCGGTCTGCCCCAGGGTGCCGCCGTGTTGCCGGGCTTCGACTTCGACATGCCCGCCGCGATCTGGGAAGGCCTTGACGACGCGCTGGCCGCCGAGGACCATCCCCAGTTCCGCTTTCGCCGAATTCTCGATGACATGGGGCTGGCCCCCGAGGCAGTCGCGCCCTGGGTCGGCACGCCCGCCCCGTGCCCGCCGCGCAATCGTCTGGTGTCCCTCGCGCTTCGACCCGCCCCCGTTACCGATCAGTGGATGGAAGACGGGCCCCGGCTGACCGGCATCGACCGGGCCACAGGGGGGCTGACCCTGATCGAGGCGCCTTCACCGCGCGCCGAGGCGCTGGCCATCGCGTTGCGGCTGCGCCGGGCCGCCGAGGACGGGCAAAACGCAGCACTGGTCACCCCCGACCGGACCCTGACCCGGCAGGTGACCGCCGCGCTCGACCGCTGGGGCATCCGGCCCGACGACAGTGCGGGCATGCCGCTGCCGCTGTCGCCGCCGGGGCGGTTCCTGCGACAGGTCGCGGCGCTGTTCGGGCGGCCGCTGACGGTCGAGACGCTGCTGGCGCTGCTCAAGCATCCGCTGACCGCCTCAAGCCCTGGCCTGCGCGCCGATCACCTGCGCTGGACCCGCGAACTTGAACTTCATCTGCGCCGGAATGGTCCGGCCTTCCCAGATGGTCACGCGCTGATCGGTTGGGCGGCGGGCAGCGAGGACGGGCGCGAGGCCTGGGCCAACTGGCTTTCCGCAGCGCTGGAGGACGTGGATCGGGCCGGAACAGAGCCGCTTTCGGCCCATGTCGCGCGCCACCGTGCGGCCTGCGAAACCCTCGCCGCTGGTCCCGGCAGCACCGACCCCGGCGCGCTTTGGCTGGAGGAGGCGGGTGCGCAGTCACGCGCCGCGCTGGACCTGCTGGCCGACGAGGCCGACGCGGGCGGCGAGATGTCCCCCGGCGATTTTTCGGCGCTGCTCGACTCGGTCCTGCGCGACGGCACCGTGCGCAGCGCGGTCGAGCCGCATCCCGGGGTGATGATCTGGGGCACGCTCGAGGCCCGCGTTCAGGGCGCCGATCTGGTGATCCTCGGCGGGCTGAACGAGGGCACCTGGCCCGAGACCCCGCCGCCCGACCCCTGGCTGAACCGGCAGATGCGGGCCGAGGCGGGCCTGTTGCTGCCCGAACGCCAGATCGGGCTGGCCGCGCATGACTTCCAGCAGGCGATCTGCGCCCCCGAAGTGATGATCTCGCGCGCGATCCGCACGGCCGAGGCCCAGACCGTGCCCGCGCGCTGGCTGAACCGGCTGACCAACCTGATGGACGGACTGGGCGGCAATGGCGGCCCCGAGGCGCTGGCCGCAATGCGCGCGCGGGGCCGGAACTGGCTTGACATGGCGCAGGCGCTCGACCGGCCCGCGGCGCCACTGCCCGCCGTGCGCCGGCCCTCGCCCCGGCCACCGCTCGACCGCCGCCCCGAGCGGCTGTCCGTGACCGCGGTCGAACGGCTGATCCGCGACCCCTATGCCGTCTATGCCCGCCATATCCTGCGGCTGAAGCGGCTCGATCCGCTGGTGCGCAGCGCCGATGCGCCGCTGCGGGGCACGGTCCTGCACAAGGTGATGGAGCGGTTTCTGGACCGGCCCATCGACCCCGATCCGGCCCGCGCCCGGGCAGATCTGATGGCCATCGCCGATGAGGTTCTCGCGACCGAGGCGCCCTGGCCCGCGGCCCGCGCGCTTTGGCGGGCGCGGCTCGGGCGCGCGGCCGAGAGCTTCCTGCGCGACGAGGCGCGGCGTCAGGCCGAGGCCGCCTGCATCGCCCGCGAACGCTCGGGCGCGGCGCGGCTGGACAGCGGCTTCACCCTCACCGCGCAGGCCGACCGGATCGACCGCCGCCCCGATGGGCGTCTCATCGTCTATGATTACAAGACCGGGACGCCGCCCAGCCTGAAGGCGATGGAAGCCTTCGACAAGCAGCTGCTGCTGGAGGCCTGCATCGCCGAACGCGGCGGCTTCGAGGAGATCCCGGCCGCGCCCGTCGATCACGTCACCTATATCGGCCTCGGCCAGCCGCCGAAGACCGTGACCAACTGGCTTGACGACGATCTGGTGGCGCGCAGCTGGGCCGAGCTCGGGCGCCTGATCGACCGTTATGCCCGCCCGGACCAGGGCTATACCGCCCGCAACCGGATCCAGAAACGCAGCGACATCACCGATTACGACCTGCTGTCGCGCTTTGGCGAATGGGACGAGACCGATCCGCCGGAACCGGAGGATGTGGGATGACCCGGAACGAGGCGAGCGAACGGCAGATCCAGGCCGCCGACCCGGCGGGCTCGGTCTGGCTGTCGGCCAATGCGGGCTCTGGCAAGACCCGGGTTCTGACCGACCGGGTGGCACGGCTTCTGCTGGCGGGGGTGCCGCCGCAGCGCATCCTGTGCCTGACCTATACCAAGGCCGCCGCGGGCGAGATGCAGAACCGTTTGTTCGACCGGCTGGGCGGCTGGGCGATGCTGGCCGATGCCGACCTGCGGCAGGCGCTGCACGAGCTGGGCGTCGAGACCGCCATCGGCGAGGACACCCTGCGTGAGGCGAGGCGCCTGTTTGCCCGCGCCATCGAAGCGCCGGGCGGGCTGAAGATCCAGACCATCCATTCCTTCTGCGCGGGGCTTCTGAGGCGGTTTCCGCTCGAGGCCGGGGTCTCGCCGCAATTCGTCGAGATGGACGACCGCAGCGCCCGCCGCCTGCGGGCCGAGCTGGTCGATGCGCTGGCCGACGGCCCCGAGGCCGGGCGCTTTGCCGATCTGGCGCGGTTTCACACCGATGCCGAGCTCGATGCGCTGACCGCCGAGATCGCCAGCCATCGCGACCGGTTTCCGGGCACCGCCGACCCGGGCGCGATCTGGAAAAGCTTCGGCCTTTCCGCCGATGAGGACAGCGCAGTCCTGCTGCGCGGCGTCTTCACCGGGACCGAAGAGGGGCTGCTGACCCGGCTGAAATCCGCGCTGGCCGGAGGCGGCAAGACCGATCAGACCGCCGCCGCCAAGCTTGACGCGCTGAATCTCGGCGGCGCCGACCGTGCCCTGCTGATCGGGCTGGAGGATATCCTGCTGACCGGCGCCGCCGCGAAACAGCCGTTTTCGGCCAAGACAGGGTCTTTTCCTACCAAGGCGGTCCGGATGGCGCTTGGCCCGGATCTGGCGCCGCTGGAAGACCTTATGATCCGGGTCGAGACCGCGCGGCCCCGGCGACTGGCGCTGGATGCGGCCGAGCGGACGCTGGCGCTCCACCGCTTTGCCGAAGCCTTCCTGCCCGCCTATGCGGCGCGCAAACAACTGCAGGGCTGGCTCGATTTCGACGACCTGATCCTGAAGGCGCGCGATCTGCTGACCGATCCGGGCGTCGCGCAATGGGTGCTGTTCCGGCTCGATGGCGGGCTCGATCATATCCTGGTCGACGAGGCGCAGGACACGAGCCCGGTTCAATGGCAGGTGATCGAACTGCTGGCACAGGAATTCACCGCGGGCGAGGGCGCGCGCAGCGGGGTCGAGCGCACGATCTTCGTCGTCGGCGACAAGAAGCAGTCGATCTATTCCTTCCAGGGCGCCGATCCCGAGGGCTTCGACCGGATGCGCGCGCTGTTCCGCGACCGGCTGGAAAATGTCGACCGGGGCCTTCTGAGCCTGACGCTGGAATACTCGTTCCGCTCGTCCGAGGCGATCCTTGGCGTGGTCGACCGGACCTTTCCCGAAGGCGCGCGGGCGGGTCTCGACCGCGAGATGCGGCACCGCGCCTTCCATGCCGATCTTCCCGGCCGGGTCGATATCTGGCCCGTGGTCGAGGATAGCGAGGCCGCCGATCTTGGGCATTGGGCCGATCCGGTCGACATGCTGGGCGCCTCGCATCACAGCGTACGGCTGGCGCGTCAGGTGGCCTCGGAAATCCGTGCGATGATCGACCGGGGCGAGACCGTCGCCGCCAAGGGCGGGGGGCGCCGTCCGATGCATGAGGGCGACATCCTGATCCTGGTGCAAAGCCGGACGGATCTGTTTCACGAGATCATCCGCGCCTGCAAGGCAGAGGGGCTGGAGGTGGCGGGCGCCGACCGGCTGAAGATCGGCGGCGAACTTGCGGTGCGCGACCTGACCGCGCTTTTGTCCTTTCTGGCGCTGCCCGAGGATGACCTGTCGCTGGCCTCGGCGCTGCGCTCACCGCTGTTCGGCTGGTCGGAGGATGCGCTCTTCCGGCTGGCGGCGCCCCGCAAGGGCTATCTCTGGCAGGCCCTTCGAAACGCGGATCAGGCCGGAACAGAGACGGTTCCGATGCTGCAGGCGCTGCTGGACGAGGCCGATTTCCTGCGCCCCTACGACCTTCTCGAACGCATCCTCACGCGCCATGACGGGCGCCGCAGGCTGGTGGCGCGGCTCGGGCAGGAAGCCGAGGACGGCATCGATGCGCTGCTGACCCAGGCCCTGGCCTATGAGACGACCGAGGTGCCCTCGCTGACCGGCTTCCTGGCCTGGCTGTCGAGTGGCGAGGTCGAGATCAAGCGCCAGCTCGATGCGGCGGGGCGGCGGATCCGGGTGATGACGGTGCATGGCGCCAAGGGGCTCGAAGCGCCGGTGGTGATCCTGCCGCATACGGCGCAGCGCACCGTCACCATCCGCGACCAGATCTATCCGCTGGAAAACGGCCTGCCCGCCTGGAAGACCGGATCGGAGGAGCGGCCAGAGGCGCTGGCGACCGCCCATGCCGCGCGGGTGCAGCGCGAGGAAGAGGAACGCTCGCGCCTGCTTTACGTCGCGATGACCCGGGCCGAACAATGGCTGATCGTCGCCGCTGCCGGAAAGCTCGCGAAGGATGGCAGCGACTGGTACAGCCGCATCCGTCGCGGCACCGAGGCGCTGGGGCCGGTGCCGCATGATTTCGGTTTCGGCGAGGGGCTGCGCTATGAACGCGGGCTCTGGCCCGGAGAGCGGATCGCGGTCGCGCCCGAGACGGCCCCGCCCGAGACCGCGCTGCCCGACTGGGCGCTCCGCGAGGCCCCGCGCCCCGACCGGCCGCCGCAGCCGCTGTCGCCCTCGGATCTGGGTGGCGCCAAGGCCCTGCCGGGCGATCCGCTGGCGCCCGCCGAGGCCGAGGATGTCCGCGCCCGGGGCACCTGGATGCACCTTCTGCTGGAACATCTGCCGGGCACCGATCCGGCCGACCGCCCGGCGCTGGCCCGCGCGCTTCTGACCGTGGCCGACCCGCCCGCGCCCGAGGCCATGGTTCCAGCCCTCGCCGCCGAGGCCGGAGCCCTGATGGCGCGGCCCGATCTGGCGCCGGTCTTTGCGCCCGGCACGCTGGCCGAGGTTCCGCTGACCGCGCCGCTGGGCCAGGGGCGGCTGAGCGGCACGGTCGACCGGCTGATCCTTGCGCCCGGCCGGGTCACGGCGGTCGATTTCAAGACCAACGCCATCGTGCCGGACCGGCCCGAGGACACGCCCGAGGGCATCCTGCGCCAGCTGGGCGCCTATGCCGTGGCGCTGGCGCAGATCTATCCCGGGCGCGAGATCGAGACGGCGGTTCTGTGGACCGGGACGGGCAGGCTGATGACGATCCCGCGAGAGCTGGGCCAGGCGGCGCTGGCCAGGGCGGGGCTGGCTTGACGCTCAGGGTCGCGGTCCTTACCTTCCGGCCTCGATCCCAGGTTCCAAGGAGAGACCCAGATGCCCACCCATGCCGTCACGGACGACACCTTCGACGCCGAGGTGCGCCAGTCCGACATTCCCGTCGTCGTCGATTTCTGGGCCGAATGGTGCGGCCCCTGCAAGCAGATCGGCCCGGCCCTGGAAGAGCTGTCGGTCGAACTGGAAGGCAAGGTGAAGATCGTCAAGGTCAATGTCGACGACAACCCGACCAGCCCGGCCCAGCTGGGCGTGCGCGGCATCCCCGCGCTCTTCCTGTTCAAGGACGGGCAAGTCATTTCCAGCAAGATCGGCGCCGCGCCCAAGGCCGCGCTGCAGAACTGGATCCACGAGTCGGTCTGATCCGCCAGATCCCGACTGAGACAAAGGGGCGCCCCGGCGCCCCTTTTTCGTGCCCGGCTTGTGGGGCAGCATCGGGCGCATATATCGGACCCGGAAATCGCAGGAGAACGGCATGTCGAAAACCGAGTTTCCCGGATGGCACGGGACCACCATCATCGGCGTCCGCCGCGGCGGACAGGTGGTGATCGCCGGCGACGGTCAGGTCAGCCTGGGCCAGACCGTCATCAAGGGCACCGCCCGAAAGGTGCGCCGCCTGTCGCCCGGCGGCTATGACGTCGTCGCGGGGTTCGCCGGATCGACGGCCGATGCCTTCACACTCTTGGAACGGCTGGAGGCCAAGCTGCAGGCAACCCCGGGCCAGCTTCAGCGCGCCGCGGTCGAGCTGGCCAAGGACTGGCGCACCGACAAGTATCTGCAGAAGCTCGAGGCCATGCTGATCGTCAGCGACGGGGCCGAGCTTTACGTGATCACCGGCGCGGGCGACGTGCTTGCCCCCGAATTCGACGTGGCCGCCATCGGATCGGGCGGCAACTACGCGCTGGCCGCGGCCCGGGGGCTGATGGAAAATACCGAGCTTTCGGCCGAAGACGTCGCCCGCAGGGCGATGGCGATCGCGGCCGATATCTGCGTCTACACGAACGGCAACCTGACGGTGGAGACCATTTCCCGATGACCGACCTGACCCCCCGCGAAATCGTCTCGGAACTCGACCGGTTCATCATCGGTCAGAGCGATGCCAAGCGCGCGGTCGCGGTCGCGCTGCGAAACCGCTGGCGGCGCAAGCAGCTGGCCGACGACCTCCGCGAGGAGGTCTATCCCAAGAACATCCTGATGATCGGCCCGACCGGCGTCGGCAAGACCGAGATCTCGCGCCGTCTGGCCAGGCTGGCCCGGGCGCCCTTCATCAAGGTCGAGGCGACCAAGTTCACCGAGGTCGGCTATGTCGGCCGCGATGTGGAACAGATCGTTCGCGATCTGGTCGATATCGCGCTGGTGCAGACCCGCGACTGGATGCGCGAGGACGTCAAGGCCGCCGCCTACAAGGCTGCCGAGGACCGGGTGATCGCCGCCATCGCCGGATCGGACGCACGCCAGCAAACCCGCGAGATGTTCCGCACCAAGCTGAAGAAGGGCGAGCTTGACGACACGATGATCGAGCTCGAGATCGCGGACACCTCGAACCCCCTGCAGGGGATGGAGCTTCCGGGCATGGCGCCGGGGCAGGGACAGCAGGGGATGATGTCGCTGGGCGATCTCTTCGGCAAGGCCTTCGGCGGGCGCACCGTCAAGAAGCGGATGACCGTCGCCGAGAGCTACGAGATCCTGATTTCGGAAGAGGCCGACAAGCTTCTCGACGACGAGACGGTGAACCGGACCGCGCTGGAGGCGGTGCAGGAAAACGGCATCGTCTTCCTCGACGAGATCGACAAGGTCTGCGCCCGCTCCGACATGCGCGGCGCCGATGTCAGCCGCGAGGGCGTGCAGCGCGACCTCTTGCCGTTGATCGAGGGCACGACCGTTTCGACCAAATACGGGCCGGTGAAGACCGACCATATCCTGTTCATCGCCTCGGGTGCGTTCCATATCGCCAAGCCCTCGGACCTGCTGCCCGAATTGCAGGGGCGCCTGCCGATCCGGGTCGAGCTGAGGGCGCTGACCGAGGGCGATTTCGTCCGCATCCTGACCGAGACCGACAACGCCCTGACCCGGCAATACACAGCGCTGATGGGTACCGAGAATGTCGCCGTCGAGTTCACCGAGGACGGCATCGCGGCGCTGGCCAAGGTCGCAGCCGAGGTCAATGAGAGCGTCGAGAATATCGGCGCGCGGCGGCTTTACACGGTGATGGAACGGGTCTTCGAGGAACTCAGCTTCACCGCGCCCGACCGGGGCGGCGACAGCGTGCGGGTCGATGCGGATTTCGTCGAGAAGAACCTGGGCGAGCTGACCAGATCAGCCGACATGACCCGCTATATCCTCTGATCCCGCCTAGCGGGGGCGCCGCAGATAGACGTAGAAGGCGCCCTCGCCGCCATGCTTGCGGTGGGCGGGGGTCACCTGCAGCACCGCGCCGGTCAGCGGCGCCTGCTGCAGCCAGTGCGGCACCTGCCGCCGCAAGACCCCGCGCCGGTCGACAAAGGCCGGCTCCCATTCCGTGCCGCGCCCCTTGCCGGTAATCACCAGAACCAGCCGCCGCCCGTCGGCCTGGCTGCGCAGAATGAACCCGATCAGCGCCGGATGCGCCTCGGCGAGCGTCATGCCATGCAGGTCGATCCGCGCCTCGGGGTCGAGCTTGCCGCCCTTCATCCGCAAAAACGCCTTGCGGTCCATGCGGATCGCGGCCGGGGCCGGGTCGGGCGCGGCGGCCGGGGGCGGCGCCTTCGCGCCCAGCCGGAACGGTGCCAGCGGCGGCGCGGGCGCCTTGAGGGGCGGGGCCGGGGCGGGCGGCGCATCGGGCAGGGGCTCGGGGGGCGCATCGCGCATCGGGCGAACCCGGCGCGCGACCTCGTCCCAAACTGCGCGGTCCTCGCGGCTGAGGCGGCGACGACGCAACGCTCAGCCTCCGGGCAGCAGCGCAAGCGCCAGGTCGATCGGCAGCAGCACCACCATCCGGCCCGGATCGCGCACTTCGCCCGCCAGCCGCCCGGCACCCGCGCCGGTGCCATAGAAGATGTCGGCCCGCTGCGCCCCCTTGATCGCCGAGCCGGTGTCCTGCGCGACCATCAGCCGGTGCAAGGGATACCGCCCGCCCTTTTCGATCCAGACCGGCGCGCCCAGCGGCACGTAGGCGGGGTCGACCGCAAGGCTGCGCATCGGCGTGACCGGCCGGTTCATCGCCCCGAGCGGCCCCTTGCCCGGCGGCAGCGCGTCGAGTTCGCGGAAGAAGACGAAGGACGGGTTGTGCAGAAGAAGGTCCGCCCCCGCCTCGGGATGGCGCCGGACCCAGGCGCGGATCACCCGGGCCGAGACCTGATGCGCCTCATAGACCCCGCGCCGGACCAGCTCCTTGCCGATCGAGCGGTAGTCGTGGCCGTTCTTGCCGCCATAGCCGACGCGCAGCAGGGCACCGTCGGGCAGGGTCAGCCGACCCGATCCCTGCACCTGAAGAAAGAACACATCGACCGGGTCTTCAAGCCAGGCGATTTCCAGCCCGCGCCCGTCAAGCACCCCGCCTTCGGTGATCTCGCGGCGCGAGAACCAGGGCCGGTCGGCGGGAAGGTCGGGCGGCAGGCGGTAGATCGGGTACCGGAACCGGGCATCTGGGGCGCGGGCGGCCTTTAGCACGGGCTCGAAATAGCCGGTGAACAGCGCCGGGTTGTCGCCGCCGATCAGGACCGGCCGGAAAAACAGCTCGAAGAAGCTCCGGGCGCTCGATTGCCGTTCGGACAGGGCACACAGCGCGGTCCAGGGCGGATCTGGCAGGTCGGGGCAGGTTTCGCGGAAAGCGGCCAGCGCCTGGGCATGGTCGTCGGTGTCCCAGCCCTTGAGATCGGCAAAGGAGAGCATCTCGACCGACGGCGCCGCCGTGCCCGGGCCGGCGCCGCCCAGGGCCATCGCCAGACAGATCGCGGCCCCGAAGCCGCGAAGCGCGCGCGTCGGCGCCGCGTCGCCGGTCGGGGAGGGTGCTGCGCTGCGCTTTTCCACGGGGCCCTGCTGTCGCGATCCGCTGCGCCGCGTTCCGCCCGACCCGGGTCCGGCCGGGCGCAGGCGCGCGCCCCGGGCGCAGGTCGGGGCCAAGCCCCGTGATAGCGCCAAACGCCGCCCGGTCCCAGACCGGATGTGCCGAAACCGGCCCGGATCGGCGGAATGATCGAAAGACAGGCTGACCCGGCAGGCCGCAGTCCGCCGGGCCGGGCAGCCGGTCAGCGGCAGTTTTCGAGCCGCGCTTCCAGCGCCAGTTTCCGGCCCTTGGCGGCCGCGAGATCGCCCGCCTTGTCGCCGCCCGAAAGGGTCGACATCGGCACCAGGATCAGGAAGACGCCGATCGCATCGGCCGTCGCGGCTCCCGATTGCTTGCGCGACAGCTCTTCGACCTCGGCATTGACCTTCATCAGCTCGTCGCGCGCCTTCGCGCAGCTCATCTTGTCGTACATACCGGCGGGCATCGGGGCGGGGGCGATGGCGTCGGGGCGTTTGGCACAGGCGGAAACCGACAAGACCAGGGCACAGGACAACAGTCCGACGAAACGAAATTTCACTGCAGCGACCTCAAAAAATGGAACTCATCACGAAAGGGTGAATAGCTTCCCGGAATGAAAAGGCCAGCCGTTTCGCGCCGGGAGAAAATTTGACGCAGCGTTTGGAACCGCGGCACCGAGCGGAGGGGGTCAGGACACCGGAGCCCAGAGCACGTCCTCGATCCGCGGCGCGGCCGTGGCCAGCATCGCCAGCCGGTCAAAGCCAAGCGCGATGCCCGAGGCGGGCGGCATCAGCGCCAGCGCCGCAAGAAAATCCTCGTCCAGCGGATAGCGCTCGCCATAGACGCGCTCTTTCTCGTCCATCTCGGCCTCGAAACGGCGGCGCTGTTCGGCGGGGTCGGTCAGCTCGCCGAAGCCATTGGCCAGTTCGACCCCGCAGGCATAGACCTCGAACCGCTCGGCCTCGCGCGGGTCGTCAGCGCAGGCCCGCGCCAGCGCCGCCTCGGCGGCCGGATAGCGGTCGAGCACGGTGATCCGGCCGCGCCCCAGATGCGGCTCGATCCTCTCGACCAGAACCCGGCTGAAGATGTCCGACCAGCTGTCCTCCGCGCCAAAGGCGATGCCGGCAGCAGCGGTCTGGGCGGCAAGCCCGTCGCGGTCGGTGCCGCCCCCGGGCGCAAGCGTCGCCAGAAGGTCGATCCCGGCATGATCGGCAAAGGCCTGCGCGACCGACAGCCGCTCGACAGGCGCGAAGGGGTCGCAGTTCTGCCCGTCATGGCAAAGCCGCCTTGTGCCCGCCGCCTCGCAGGCCAGTTGCAGCATGCGGGCGGTGTCCTCCATCAGCCGGGTGTAATCCTCACCCGCGCGATACCATTCCAGCATGGTGAATTCGGGGCTGTGGCGCGGCCCGCTTTCGCGGTTGCGCCAGACATGGGCGAAGGCCGCGATCCGGGTTTCGCCCGCGGCCAGCAGCTTTTTCATCGCGAATTCGGGCGAGGTGTGCAGATACATCCGCCGCGTCCCCCCGTCCGTGCCGATGGCTTCGGTCGCGAAGGCATGCAGATGCGCCTCGTTGCCGGGGCTGATGACCAGCGCCGGCGGGTCGACCTCGACGAAATCCTGATCCGCCAGCCAACCCCGGATCGCGGCCTGCACGCGGTTGCGCGCCAACAGCGCCGGGCGGCGGTCGGCATGCCGGGTCGGGGTCCACCAGGGCGTGTCGGTCATGCGCTGCGCCTTTCTTTCTTCTGGAATTTCGCGCCAAGTTCGGCTAGGGCCGTGTCCGATCAGCCGGATATACCGCAGCAAGACCGTCCACAAGGAAACCCCCGTGAAAGTCATCGCCTCCTCGCTCCGCAAGGGCAACGTCGTCGAAAAGGATGGCCAGCTCTACGTCGTTCTCAAGGCCGAGAACTTCCATCCCGGCAAGGGCACGCCCACCACGTCGGTCGACATGCGCCGGATTTCGGACGGCGTGAAGACCACCGAGCGCTGGAAGACCACCGAACAGGTGGAAAAGGCCAATGTCGACGAGCGCGAATACGACTTCCTTTACGACGACGCGGAAGGGTTCCACTTCATGAACCCCGAGAGCTTCGACCAGGTGGCGGCGCATCCCGACGTGGTCGGCGACTCGGCGGCCTACCTGCAGCCCGGGATGCGGGTCTTCCTGCAGACCTTCGAGGGCAACCCGATCTCGATCGAACTGCCGCAGAAGATGGTGGTCGAGGTCGCCGAGACAGAACCGGTGGTGAAGGGGCAGACCGCCTCGTCGAGCTACAAGCCCGCCATGACCGATATCGGCGTGCGGGTGATGGTCCCCCCCCATATCGATGTCGGCACCCGGATCGTGATCAACACCGCCGACAACACCTACGTCGAACGCTCGAAGGACTGATGCGGGCGGGATGTCCGGCCGCCTGCCGCGCGGCCGGACCCGAGGACGCCTAGCGCGTCTTCAGAAGCGCGATCACCGCCGCTCCGATCTCGGCCACTGCGGCGTTGCGCGTGGCCCAGTCGGCGGGACAATCGGACAGATAGATCGCCACGACGACCGGCGCCCGGCCCGGGGCCTGGATCATCGCCACCAGATTGCGGGTATAGTCCCTGCCGCCGCCCGACTTGTCCGAGACCGTCCAGTCCGGCGGCGTACTGGCACGGATCAGGGACGCGGTGACCGAGCCATGGCTCATCCAGTCCGCAAGGCGGGCCCGAGAGGCGGGCGACAGCACATCCCCCAGCAACAGCCTCTGCCAGGTCGCCGCCATCGCCGCCGGGCTGGTGGTGTCGCGCGGATCGGCCGGGTCGAACAGGTTCAGGCCGGGTTCGGTGCGGTCGAGCCGCGTCACCGGATCGCCGATCCGGCGCAGGAAGGCCGTCACCTCCTGCGGGCCGCCCAGCCGGTCGATCAGCAGATTAGCGGCGGTGTTGTCGCTCATGTCGAGAGTGGCGAGGCAGAGATCGCCAAGCGTCATCGTCCCGCCGACATGGGTCTCGGCCACCGGGGCATAGTCAAGGATCGCCTCGGGCGGGATCGCCACCGCATCGCCCAGCGACAGCAGCCCCCGGTCGGCGCGATCGAGCACGGCGCCGCACAGCACCGACTTGAAGGTGCTGGCCATCAGGAACCGTTCGGAGTCGCGGTGGCTCCAGCCCCAGTCGGACCCGTTGTCGCGGATCGCGACGCCGATCCGCGCGGGCAGGGCGGTTTCAAGCCGGGCGATGGTGTCGGTCAGGGCCCGGGCCGCGTCGTCTTCCGCAGTGCGGGCAAGGGCGGGGCCGCACAGCGCAAGGCCGAGGGCAAGTCCCGCCAGAAGGCGGGGCAGTCGAAGGGGATAGGACATCGCGAAGGACACTCCTTGGCTGCGACCGGCGGGCCGGGTCCGGGCCCGAAAGGGCCGGTCATGGGGATCGAGGATGTTCAGACAGCGCGCGTTGTCCTGTAGATCTGATAGCGAGGCGCCCCGTCCGGGACCAACGAGAAATCGTCACGCGCCGCATGAGCTGAGGTAATGGCGATGGACCGGCCCGACATTCCGCTGAACGCCCTGCGCGTCTTCGAAGTCGCGGTGCGGCAGGGCAGCTTTACCCGGGCGGCGGTCGAACTACGGGTGACACAGGCAGCGGTCAGCCATCAGATCGCGCGGCTCGAGGATCTGCTGGGCACCGCGCTGTTGCTGCGCACGCCCGGCGGGCTGGTGCCGACCGACGAGGGGCGAATGCTGTTTCCGGTGCTGGAACAGGGGTTCGACGCGATGGCGCGGGCGCTGGACCGGATCGCGGGGCGGCACCATATCGAGGTGCTGAAGGTGGGCGTGGTCACGACCTTCGCGCTTGGCTGGCTGATGCCACGCCTGCCCGCCTTCACCCGGGCGCATCCCCGGATCGACCTGCGGATCTCGACCAACAACAACCGGGTCGAGATCCTGCGCGAGGGGCTCGACTTGGCGATCCGCTTCGGCAGCGGGCTCTGGACCGGGATCGCAGCCGAGCCGCTGGTCGAGGCCCCGCTGGCGCCGCTTTGCGCGCCCGGTCTGGCGGCGCGCCTGAAAAGCCCGGCCGATCTGGCGCGCGCGCCGCTGCTGCGCAGCTATCGCAGCGACGAGTGGCCGCGCTGGTTCGCCGCCGCAGGCCATCCCTGTCCGCCGCTGACCGGCCCGGTCTTCGATTCCTCGATCGCGCTGGCCGATCTGGCCGCCGAAGGCGCGGGCGTAGCGCTGTTGCCGGTGCCGATGTTCGCGCGGCAGATCGCTGCGGGCACGCTGGTCCAGCCCTTCGCGGTCGAGCTGCCCGCGGGGCGCTATTACCTGACCTATCCGGCAGACCGGGCGCTGACGCCGGAAATGACCTGCTTTGCCGCCTGGCTGAAGGCCGAGGCGCTGAACGGGGAATGAGGGGGCCCTTTAGGCGTGCCGCCGCAGCGGGGCGTGGCGCGTCACTCGTCGGTCGCGACGAGCTGCCAGTTCGGATCGTCCGAGCCCATCACGCGGGCAAAGGTCCAGACATCGCGCTGACGCTTGATTTCGCTGGGGCTGCCCTCGACGATCTCGCCCGCCTCGTTGCGCACGACAGAGGTCAGTTCGCCAACAAACCGCACCATCAGTTCGGCCTCGCCGGTGTCGCGGTCATAGGTCGCATCCTTCAGCGACAGCTCGCGCACGCCGACGAAATTGGCATCGACCGACAGCCCCTGTTCCTCGCGAAGCCGGATCACCTCGGCAAAGCTGTCGCGGACATCGGGGGCCAGAAACGCCGCGACATCCTCGATGGTGCCATGTTCGAACGCCATCAGGATCATCTCATAGGCGCCGCGCGCACCATGGAGGAATTCGCCGACCGAAAAGCCCGGTTCGGCCAGCTTCATCGCCGCAAGCGCCTTCGCGGCCGGGCTGCCATCTTCGACATGATCGGTGATGTCGGTATCGGGACCGCCCTCGATCACCTCGAAGGACCGGCGGTTGTCGGCCCGGCGCGCCGCGGGATCGGGCATCTGCACGGGCGGCTTTTCAAACCCTTCGCGCGTGCCAAGAACGGACCGAAGCCGCAGGATCAGGAACACGGCGATCCCGGCGAGAACCAGAAGCTGGATGATGGCAGAGCTCATGAAAACCTCGCGGGTCGCGGGAAGCGTTTGTATCGAAGCGTTACCGCACATATGTAAGGCACGCCTTCGATCAAGTCCACCGGGCCGCCCGAAGCAGAATGAGGTGATGCA
Organism: Rhodovulum kholense; assembly: GCF_003053725.1. Lineage (GTDB taxonomy): Bacteria > Pseudomonadota > Alphaproteobacteria > Rhodobacterales > Rhodobacteraceae > Rhodovulum > Rhodovulum kholense. The sequence goes on along the minus strand of NZ_QAYC01000004.1, from coordinate 188,338 downwards.
ATGTGGCTTTTCCTGCTGTTCCTGTCGATCCCGCTGATCGAAATCGCGCTTTTCATCCAGGTGGGCGGGCTGATCGGGCTTTGGCCGACGCTGGGCATCGTGCTGGCGACCGCCGTGGCGGGCACCTGGCTGATGCGCCAGCAGGGCGCGCTGGCGCTGTCGCAGGTGCGCAGTTCGTTCAACGAGTTGCGCGACCCGACCGAGCCCCTGGCCCATGGCGCGATGATCCTTTTTGCCGGGGCGATGCTGCTGACGCCGGGCTTTTTCACCGACACGATGGGTCTTCTGCTGCTGATCCCGCCGGTTCGGGCGGCGGCCTATCGCTGGCTGTCCAAACGCGTGGTGGTGCAATCGGTCGGCTTCGGCGCCCCGCCGCGCGGCGGCACGGCCCATGCCCGGCCGCGCCCGGCCCGCGAAGACATCATCGACGGCGATTTCGAGGACCTGTCATCGCAAGACGTTCCGGAAGACCGTGACTCGCTGCCGCCTTCGGGCTGGACGCGGCATTGAGCGACGGGGGCCGACCTGCTAAGCGAAGGCGCAACGCAACCCTTCGCAGGAGCACGCCATGAGCGAGACCGAGGGCAACGGCGCCGCCGCGCAGCAGCCGCAAGTGAGAATGCAGATCCTGGGCCAGTATATCCGGGACATGTCCTTCGAAAACATTCTGGTCCAGAAGGGCGCCTCGGGCGAGGTGACTCCTGACGTGACGGTGCAGGTGGCACTCGACGCGCGCAAGCGTCCGGCCGAGCATCAATACGAGATCATCACCAAGTTCACCGTCTCGTCGAAGAACAAGGCCGACCAAAGCCAGCTTTTCCTGATGGAACTGGACTATGCCGGGCTCTTCCATATCGAGAACGTGCCCGAGGACCAGCTGCATCCCTTCCTGCTGATCGAATGCCCGCGGATGCTGTTCCCCTTCGTGCGGCGCATCGTGTCGGACGTGACGCGTGACGGCGGCTTCCCGTCGCTGAACCTCGAGCCGGTCGATTTCGTGGCGCTGTACCGTCAGGAAATCGCGCGCCGCGCCGCCGCCGTTCAGAACGAACAGACGCCGAGCGGGACCGCCTAAACCCACTCAGTCGTAGCTTTTCCAAAGCGCGCCGTCGCCCATCGCCTCGACAAAGGCCCGATGGGCGGCGGCTTCTTCGTCTGTAAGGCGCGGGGGCAGGGGGGTCGGCCGCGGACGCGGACGCCAGGCCGCCGCCTCGGCCTCGGACCCGGCGCTTGCGGCCCGGGACCGGGTGGCCAGCATGAAATCGGGCTGTCGGCCGCCGATCAGTTCCAGATAGACCTCGGCCAGGATCTCGGAATCGAGCAGCGCGCCGTGCTTTTCGCGCATCGTGTTGTCGATGCCGAAGCGACGGCAGAGCGCATCCAGCGTCGCGGGCGAACCCGGAAACTTCTTGCGCGCCATGGCCAGCGTGTCGATCGCCTGGCCCATCGGCAGTTTGGGCAGACCCAGCCAACCAAGCTCGGCATTCAGGAACTTCATGTCGAAGCTGGCATTATGGATCACCAGTTTCGAATCCTGCACGAAATCGAGGAATTTCTGCCCGACCTCGGAAAACGGCGGCTTGTCGCGCAGGGTGACCTCGCCGGGCTTGGCCGGTCGCGGGTTGGCCAGAATATCCGGCCCGATCCCGTGCACACCGAAGGCCTCGTCCGGCATGTCGCGGCCGGGGTTGATATAGACGTGAAACGTCTCGCCGGTGGGCAGATGGTTCCAGAGCGCGACGGCGCCGATCTCGACGATCCGGTCGCCGGTTTCGGGCTCGAAGCCCGTGGTTTCGGTGTCGAGAACGATCTCACGCATCGGCGGCCCCCAGCTTTTCGATCAGCGCCACGACCTCGGCCCGGGCATGGTCCGGCGTCAGCGTCTCGATCACATGATCGGCGCGGGCGCGTTTTTCGGCATCGGGCATCTGGCGGGCCAGGATGGCGTCCAGCTGCGCCTCGGTCATGCCCGGACGGTCCAGCACCCGGGCGCGCTGAACCTCCGGCGTCGCGGTCACCACCAGCACCGCGTCGAGCCATTTATCGGCCCCGGTCTCGAACAGAAGCGGGATGTCCAGCACCAGAAGCGGCGCGTCGCGGTGCCGGTCGATGAAGGCCTGACGGTCGGCCGCGACCAGCGGATGCACCACGGCCTCGATCCGCATCAGCGCCTCGGGCTCGCGGGCGATCCAGTCCTTCAGCGCCGCACGGTCGACCGCGCCCCGGCGGACCGCCTCGGGGCAAAGGCCGCCGATGGGTCCAACCGCGGCGCCGCCCTCGGCATAAAGGCCGTGCACGGCGGCATCGGCATCCCAGACCGGCACGGCCCGCTCGCGAAACAGTGCGGCGGTGGTCGACTTGCCCATGCCGATGGACCCGGTCAGGCCCAGAAGAAACGGCCGGCTCATGCGTCGAGAAGAACCGCGCGGGCGGCCTCGTCGACCTCGGGACGGCGGCCGAACCAGCGCTCGAAGCCCGGCGCGGCCTGATGCAGCAGCATCCCCAGCCCGTCGACAGCGACACAGCCACGCGCCCGCGCCTCGCGCAGGAAAGCCGTTTCCAGCGGCACATAGACCAGGTCGCTGACCACCGCATCGGGCGAAAGCGCGTCGAGCGGCACCTTGAACTCGGCCTTGCCGACCATGCCCAGCGAAGTGGTGTTCACCACCGTCGCGGCGCCGTCGATCATCGCCGCCGCCTGCACCCAGTCATGCACCACGATCTTGGGGCCGAACTCGGCCCGCAGCGCCTCGGCGCGCGACCGGGTGCGGTTCGAGACGCGGATTTCGCGCACGCCCTGTTCCGACAGCGCGGCCACCACCGCCCGCGCGGCACCGCCCGCGCCCAGCACGGCGGCGGGTCCAGCGGTCGGGTCCCAGCCCGGGGCGCCCTGACGCAGGTTCTCGATGAAGCCGATCCCGTCGGTATTGTCGGCATAGACCTTGCCGTCGGCGCGGAAGATCAGCGTGTTGGCCGACCCGATCAGGGCGGCGCGGTCCGACACGGAATCGGCAAGGCTGAGGATGGTTTCCTTGTGCGGAATCGTGACGTTGATGCCCACGAATCCCATGCGCGGCAGCGCCTCGAGCACCTGCTTCAGGTCGGCATGGGCCACATCCATCGGAATGTAGAATCCGCGAATGCCGTAGCGTTCCAGCCAGTGGCGGTGCAGCAGGGGCGATTTCGAATGCGCGATGGGCGAGCCGATGACACCGGCCAGGGGGATCTTGTCACTCATGCCATCAAAACTCCTCGGGTCGTCAGGAAGGTCAGCAGCGGTAGCAAGGGCAAACCCAGAACATCAAAATAGTCACCCTCGATGGTAGAAAACAGACGCACGCCTTCTTCTTCCAGCTTGTAGCCGCCCACCGCATCGCGCACGGCGGGCCAGTTGCGGTCAAGATACTCGTCCAGGTAGTGGTCGGAAAACGGCCGCATCGTCAGCGAGACCTCGCCGACATGGCGCCAAAGCGGGCGCATGTCGTCATAGACCACCACCGCCGACAGAAGCTGATGCTTGCCGCCGCGCAGGCTGCGCAGCTGCTGGCGCACCGCCTCGTGAGTTTCGGCCTTGGCCAGCACCTTGCCGCGATGGGCCAGCACCTGGTCGCAGCCGATCACCAGGGTGCCGGGGTGCTTTTCGGCCACCCGCTTGGCCTTGAAGGCCGCCAGTTCCTCGGCGATGTCGCCCGGCCCGGCGCCCTCGGCCTCCATCGCGGCGCGGATCGCGTCTTCGTCGACGCGCGCGGGCAAGGTTTCGAAGACAAGCCCCGCCCGGGTCAGAAGCTGGCGGCGGATGGACGAGCCGGAGGCAAGGATCACGCGGTCGGATGTCGGTTCGGGCATCGGTCGGGACATTGGTTCGGGCATTCGGGGCAACCCTGTGGATAAACCCAGGAGAGACGGTCGCACGGTTTCAGGATAAGTGGTGCCTGCCTGCTGGGGTGCCGGTCGGATGGGGAAATGTCAAGAATCCGGCTGTCCAAATCCACCGTGGATGATAGCCGACGGCGCCTGTTAGCGAATCGCCGCGCTCAAGATACACAGAAGTTATCCACAGGCCGGAAGGTCAGATGAGGACAAAAATCTCCTTTTTTTGCATATCGTTGCAGGATTTTCGCAGAAATCGTGACGAGTTATCTTCACTTTCTTCCACAGGCTCGAGAACTGTGGATGAAGCCGGGGAGGGACAGGTAATCCACACCGTCCACAGGCCCTACAAAAACATCATCTTTTCTTTTCTTTTCCTATTGCTCTAGAAGAGGCGCGGTAGGCGACCGAGCGTAGCGAGGCAGACAATGTCGGAATTTCTGGCCAACATGTATCCGTGGACCAAGTCGCTCCACATCATTGCGGTGCTGACCTGGATGGCCGGGTTGTTCTATCTGCCGAGGATCTTCGTCTATCACACCGAGAAGGTGACCCCGGGCCACGAGACGGACGCGCTGTTTCAGGTCATGGAGATGAAGCTTTACCGCTACATCATGAACCCTTCGATCATCGCGGTCTGGGTCTTCGGGCTGGCTTTGGTGCTTACACCAAATGTGGTATACTGGGACTCGATCTGGCCCTATACCAAGGGCGCCTGCGTCATCGCGATGACCTGGTTTCACATGTGGCTGGGCGCGCGGCGCAAGGATTTCATCGCGGGCCGCAACACCCGGACTGGCCGGACCTTCCGCATGATGAACGAAGTGCCGACGCTTCTGATGCTGGTCATCGTGTTTTCGGTGGTGGTCAAGTTCTAGGCCGGTCTGCTCCGAGTTGACTCGGGGCCCGCACCGGACTATGCAGCGTCCTTAACTCGGGCCGTCCGGTCCGGGGATTCCCGTATAACGTGTGCGCAGCCTGCCCGGCGCCGTCATCCGCAAAGCTCTCCCATGACCCAAGACTGTCTGAACCTCGCCGATCTCAAGGCCCAGAGCCCCAAGGATCTTCTTGCCATGGCGGAAGAGCTTGAGATCGAGAACGCGTCGGCGATGCGCAAGGGCGAGATGATGTTCTCGATCCTGAAAGAGCGCGCCGAGGATGGCTGGGAAATCTCGGGCGATGGCGTCCTTGAGGTGCTGCAGGACGGCTTTGGCTTCCTGCGCTCGCCCGAGGCGAACTACCTGCCGGGTCCGGACGACATCTATGTCTCGCCCGACATGATCCGCATGCATTCGCTCAGGACCGGCGACACGGTCGAGGGCGTGATGCAGGCGCCGCGCGAGAACGAGCGTTACTTCGCGATCACCAAGGTCACGAAGATCAACTTCCAGGACCCCGAGCAGGCCCGGCACAAGATCAACTTCGACAACCTGACGCCGCTTTATCCGGACGAGCGGCTGAAAATGGAAATCGAGGACCCGACGATCCGCGACCGGTCGGCCCGGATCATCGATCTTGTGGCGCCGATCGGGAAGGGCCAGCGCGCGCTGATTGTCGCGCCGCCGCGGACCGGCAAGACGGTCCTGCTGCAGAACATTGCCAATTCGATCGAAACCAACCACCCCGAGACCTATCTGATCGTCCTGTTGATCGACGAACGGCCCGAAGAGGTCACCGACATGCAGCGGTCTGTGAAGGGCGAGGTCATTTCCTCGACCTTCGACGAACCGGCGACGCGCCACGTCGCGGTGGCCGAGATGGTCATCGAAAAGGCCAAGCGCCTGGTCGAGCATAAACGAGATGTTGTGATCCTTCTCGATTCGATCACAAGACTTGGGCGGGCTTATAACACCGTTGTGCCGTCCTCGGGCAAGGTGCTGACCGGCGGTGTGGACGCCAACGCGCTGCAACGGCCGAAACGGTTCTTCGGGGCCGCGCGGAACATCGAAGAGGGCGGGTCGCTGACCATCATCGCGACCGCCCTGATCGACACCGGCTCGCGCATGGACGAGGTGATTTTCGAGGAATTCAAGGGCACGGGCAACTCCGAGATCGTGCTCGACCGGAAGGTGGCCGACAAGCGGGTCTTCCCGGCGATGGACATCCTCAAATCGGGCACCCGGAAAGAGGATCTGCTGGTCGACAAGTCCGATCTGCAGAAAACCTTCGTCCTGCGCCGGATCCTCAACCCGATGGGCACGACCGATGCCATCGAGTTCCTGATTTCCAAGCTCAAGCAGACCAAGACGAATTCGGAATTCTTCGATTCGATGAACACCTGAGGCGGCTTCGCCCGGAGGTGATCCCTGGACACGATTTTCGCCCAGGCGACGGCACGCGGAAAGGCGGGCGTCGCCGTGATCCGCATTTCCGGTCCGCGGGCCATGACGGCCGCGCGCGCCCTGGCCGGGTCGCTGCCCGCACCTCGGCAGGCGGGCTTGCGTCGGCTGACGAATGCCGAAGGCGTGCTGCTGGACGAGGCGCTGGTGCTGTGCTTTGCGAAAGGCGCGAGCTTCACCGGCGAGGATGTCGTTGAACTTCAATGCCATGGCAGCCCCGCCACCGTTGCTGCCGTGTTGCGCGCCCTTGGCGAACAGGATGGGCTGCGGCTGGCCGAGCCCGGAGAATTCACCCGGCGCGCTCTGGAAAACGGCGTTCTGGATCTGGCGCAGGTCGAGGGGCTGGGAGATCTGCTGGAGGCCGAGACTGAGGCGCAGAGACGTCAGGCCCTGCGCGTTCTTTCGGGCGCTTTGGGGGAAAAGGTTGCGCTGTGGCGCGAGTCTCTCATCCGCGCGGCCGCGTTGCTGGAGGCCACGATTGATTTCGCCGACGAGGACGTGCCGGTCGACGTGACTCCCGAGGTCACGGCCCTTCTTTCCGGGGTTTCAACCGCGCTTCAGACAGAGATCGAGGGCGTTGCGATGGCCGAGCGGATACGCGACGGCTTCGAGATCGCCATCGTTGGGCCGCCGAACGCAGGAAAATCCACGCTTTTGAACCACTTGGCGGGCCGCGAGGCGGCAATCACCTCTGAACACGCCGGCACCACGCGCGACGTGATCGAAGTGCGGATGGATTTGCGCGGCCTTCCGGTGACATTTCTCGATACCGCGGGTCTGCGCGACAGCGCCGACGACGTGGAAACCATCGGCATTGCGCGGGCCATCGAGCGGGCGACTGCGGCCGACCTTCGGGTGTTCCTGCTGGACGACAGCGGCCGGACCGAGGGCCTGGCGCAGGGTCCGGATGACATTGTGCTGCGGGGCAAGGCCGATCTGGGCGATGGGACAACCGGGGTGTCCGGCCGAACCGGGCAGGGCGTCGCCGAGCTGGTGGAAAGGATCGCGGCCATCCTCAACAGCCGGGCCTCGCGTGCGGTCACGGCCACGCGAGAACGGCATGCCGAAGCGATGCGGCGCGCGCGAGGCGCTATCGCGGAGGCGCAGAATCAGCTATCTCACGGCATGGGCTCGACAGAGCTGGCGGCCGAGGATATCCGTCGCGCAGCGCGGGCGCTTGAGTCTCTGCTTGGCAGGATCGATGTTGAAACCCTGCTCGACGAGATCTTCGCGCGTTTCTGCCTGGGAAAGTGAGGAGTGTTTCACGTGAAACATTGCAGCTTCGATGTCGTCGTGGTTGGCGGCGGCCATGCCGGCGCCGAAGCGGCCCATGCCGCCGCCCGTCTGGGCGCGCGGGTGGCCCTCGTGACGCTCCGCCGCGACGGGATCGGCGTGATGTCCTGCAACCCGGCCATTGGCGGGCTTGGAAAAGGTCACTTGGTACGCGAGGTGGATGCGCTTGACGGGCTGATGGGGCGGGCGGCCGACCGCGCCGGGATCCAGTTTCGTCTTCTCAACCGCCGGAAGGGGCCTGCCGTGCAAGGTCCGCGCGCCCAGGCCGACCGCAAATTGTACCGCGAGGCCGTGCAAGCGATGCTGACCGCCACGCCCGGTCTAGAGATCATCGAAGGCGAGGCCGCCGATCTGATCGAACGTGATGGCCGAATTGCGGGAATCGTTCTGGCCGACGGGGTTGAGATCACGGCGGGCGCCGTGGTTCTGACGACCGGGACGTTCCTGCGGGGTGTCATCCATATCGGTGACCGGCAAAGCCCCGGGGGCCGCATCGGTGACCGGCCCTCGGTGCGTCTGGCCGAAAGGATCGACAGTTTCGGCCTTCCACTCGGTCGGCTGAAGACCGGCACACCGCCCCGCCTTGACGGAAGGACCATCGACTGGGACCGGCTCGATAGCCAGCCGGGCGATGAGGATCCGGTGTTGTTTTCGTTTCTGTCGAACGGGGTCGAGGCTCGGCAAGTTGCCTGCGGGATCACGCATACGAATTCGCAAACGCATGAAATAATAAGGGAAAATCTGTCGCGCTCTGCGATGTACGGCGGCCATATCGAAGGCGTCGGCCCGCGCTACTGCCCCTCTATCGAGGACAAGGTCGTGCGCTTCGCCGACAAGGGGTCGCATCAGATATTTCTCGAGCCCGAGGGCCTCGACGATCCGACCGTCTATCCGAACGGCGTTTCGACCTCGCTGCCCGAGGACGTGCAGGAGGCTTACGTCCACTCCATCGAGGGGCTCGAATCGGCACGTATCCTGCAGCCTGGCTATGCCATCGAGTACGACTATGTCGATCCGCGTGCGCTGCGCGCGTCTTTGGAATTGCGCGAGGTGCCCGGTCTCTTCCTCGCCGGGCAGATCAACGGGACGACGGGCTATGAAGAGGCGGCCGCCCAGGGGCTGGTCGCCGGGCTCAACGCCGCGCTGCAGGTGGCGGGGCAGGGGCCGGCGACGTTCACGCGGACGACAAGCTATATCGGCGTGATGATCGACGATTTGGTGACGCGTGGCGTCAGCGAACCCTATCGCATGTTCACCTCGCGGGCCGAATTCCGTCTCTCGCTCCGCGCCGACAACGCCGATCAACGGCTGACGCCGGTTGGTCTTGACCTTGGCTGCGTGGGGGAAGCGCGCAGGAGCGCCTTTGGCGACAAGATGGAGCGGTTGACCGCGGCGCGCGACCGGCTCGAATCCCTCTCGCTGACGCCGAAGCAGATCACGAGTGCCGGAATCAAGGTCAACGCGGACGGCGCTCGTCGAAACGGCATCGACCTTCTCGCCTTCCCGGATGTGACGTTCGAAGACCTGATTCCGCTCGATCCCGGGCTTGAGGATGTCGATCAGGAGATTCGCACGCAACTGGCACGCGACGCACTATATGCGCATTATATCGACCGGCAGGCCCAAGATGTAGAGGCGATGCGTCGGGATGAGGCTCAGAAGATCCCGTCGGACTTCCCGTACGATCAACTGGAGGGCCTGTCGACCGAACTGAAGGGCAAGCTTTCAAGGGCTCGCCCCGAAACGCTGGCCCAGGCCGGGCGAATCGACGGCATGACCCCGGCGGCGGCCACGCTCATTCTTGCGCGGCTGCGGCAGATCGAACGGCGGTCCGCATGAGGGAGTCCATCCCGGCGGCCGGCGATGTTTCACGTGAAACATCCGGGCGACTGTCCGCCTATGCCGTGCTTTTGCGCAAGTGGAACCCCGCGATCAACCTCGTGGCGCGCTCGACGCTGGATGATCTGCAGACCCGCCATTTCGACGATTCAGCGCAGCTTTTCGCGCTTTGTCCGCCCGATGCTCGCCATTGGGTCGATCTGGGAAGCGGCGCAGGCTTTCCGGGGCTTGTGATTGCGATTCTCGCGGCTGATTCGGTTTCGGATCTGCGCGTGACGCTGGTAGAAAGCGATCAGCGAAAGGCGACGTTCCTCCGTACGGTATGCCGGGATCTCGGTCTTGCTACAACAAACGTGATCGACACGCGAATCGAATTGGCCGAGCCGCAGGGTGCGGATGTCCTGTCGGCGCGTGCTTTGGCGCCCTTGCCCCGCCTTCTGGACTACGCGGAGCGGCATCTTGCCCCCGGCGGCACAGCACTTTTCCCAAAGGGCGCGCGTTTCGCCGACGAGATCGACGCGGCGCTTGCATCCTGGCGGTTCGACGTTCAAAACCATCCCAGCAAGACCGATCCGCAGGCCGTCGTTCTGAAACTCGGAGGCATCGCCCGTGTCTGATCCTACGCGCCCCAAGGGGCCGAAAATCATCGCTGTGGCAAACCAGAAGGGTGGGGTAGGCAAGACCACCACCGCCATCAATGTGGCCGCGGCTTTGGTCGAGCTTGGCAAGACCGTGCTGATTGTCGACATCGATCCGCAGGGAAATGCCTCGACCGGACTGGGAATAGACCCAGACGCGCGGGCCAGAACCACTTATGATCTGATCCTCGGCGATGCTCCTTTGTCCGATATCTTGGTGAAGACGAAGTCTGAAAGGCTATATATCGCGCCGTCGACCACGGATCTGAGTTCGGCCGATATCGAAATGGTGGCGAACGAGCGGCGCAGCTTTCTGCTGCACGATGCCTTGCGCCAGCCCGCAATTGACGCCTACGCGTTCGATTTCGTGCTGATCGATTGCCCGCCGGCACTGAGCCTTCTGACCGTCAACGCAATGGTCGCGGCCCATTCGGTGCTGGTGCCGCTGCAAAGCGAATTTTTCGCGCTGGAAGGGCTGTCACAACTGATGCTGACCATCCGCGAGTTGCGCCAGACCGCAAACCCGACGCTTCGCATCGAGGGCGTGGTTCTGACCATGGCCGACCGGCGGAACAATCTGTCGCAACAGGTCGAGAACGACGCGCGGGCCTATCTGGGCGACCTGGTCTTCCAGACCGTGATTCCGCGCAACGTGCGCGTCAGCGAGGCGCCGTCCTACGCGATGCCGGTGCTCGATTATGACCCGAATTCGCGCGGGGCCGAGGCCTATCGGGCGCTGGCACTGGAAATGCTGGAGCCGAAGGTGCCGGTGGGCGCCTGAGGCAGGGGGGACTGACATGAGACAACCGGAAAAACGCGGGCTCGGACGCGGCCTGTCGGCGCTGATGGCGGACGTCAAGATCGAACCAGAGACCGAGCGGGGCGAGGCGCCGCGTGGCAAGGCCGATCTGATGATAGCGCTGGATCTGCTGGAGCCAAATCCCGATCAGCCGCGGCGGATGTTTGCCGAAGAGGCGCTGAAAGAACTCTCGGACTCGATTCGGGAAAAGGGCGTGATTCAGCCCCTGATCGTGCGGCCCAGCAAGCGCAGCGCAGGGCGGTACGAAATCGTCGCGGGCGAACGCCGCTGGCGCGCCTCGCAACTGGCCCAGCAACACGAAGTGCCAGTTATCGTCCGCGAGCTGGACGATATCGAAGTGCTGGAAATCGCCATCATCGAGAACATCCAGCGGGCCGATCTGAACCCGTTGGAAGAGGCGATGGGCTACCGCCAGTTGATGGATCGCTTCGGCCACACACAAGATAAGGTAGCAGAGGCGCTCGGGAAAAGCCGCAGCCACATCGCCAACCTGTTGCGTCTGCTGCAATTGCCGGAAGAGGTGCAGGGCTATCTGCGAGAAGGGCGGTTGAGCGCGGGCCACGCCCGCGCGCTGATCACGACCGAAGACCCGGCCAAACTGGCGCGGCAGGTGATCAAGGGGCAGCTCTCGGTGCGTGCGACGGAGAAACTGGCCAAGGCGGGCTCTGCGCCGCAACCGCGTCGGGTGCCGCCACCGCTTGCGAAAGATGCCGATACCCGCGCGCTCGAGCAGGATCTGGCGACCAATCTTGGCGTTGGTGTCTCGATCGAGCATCGCACCGACGGATCGGGCGATCTTGTCCTGTCCTATGCCTCGCTTGAAGAGCTGGACAGGCTTTGTGCGGCGCTGAGCTCGCCCGGGGGCGGCTTCGACTGAGGGTCAATCGGGCAGCAGCGCGCGGATCACCGCATTCAGCACAGCGCGGCCTGCGGTCGTGGCGCGCAGGACTCCCGCCTCGACCCCGACCAGGCCAAGTTCGGACAACTCATTGATTCGCAATGAATCTAACGGCACGCCCGCCAGGCTTTCGTAACGTGCCAACGACAGTCCATGGGCGAGGCGCAGCCCCATCATAAGATACTCGACACCCTGATCGGCAGGGGAGATCGGGCTTCGCGACAGCTCGCCCGTGCCGGTGCGGTCGACCCGGTCGAGCCACGCGGTGGGCGCCAGCGGCGTTTCGGTCGCAAGCCGCACGCCGCCAAGGGTCAGGCGGCCATGGGCGCCAGGGCCGATCCCGGCATAGTCGCCCGCCTGCCAGTAAATCAGGTTGTGACGCGATTCGGCGCCGGGACGGGCGTGATTCGAGACCTCATAGGCGGGCATCCCAGCGGCGTCGCAGATCTCTTGCGTCAGGGCGTAAAGATCGGCGCCGAGATCCTCGTCGGGCAGACCCTTCAGACCGCCGCGCGCCAGCCGGTCCCCGAAGGCGGTGCCGGGTTCGACGGTCAGCTGGTACATCGACAGGTGATCGGCGGCCATGGCCAGTGCTTCGGTCAATTCCTCGCGCCAGGCGGCGAGGGACTGGGCCTGCCGGGCATAGATCAGGTCGAAACTGACGCGGGGAAAGCGGGCGCGGGCGATCTCGAAGGCGGCGCGGGCCTCGGCCACGCTGTGCATCCGGCCGAGCCGCCTCAGGTCGGCATCGTTCAGGGCCTGGACACCCAGCGAGACGCGGTTGACGCCGGCCTCGGCAAATCCCGTGAAGCGTCCGGCCTCGACCGAGGTCGGATTGGCCTCGAGCGTGATTTCCATGTCGTTCGCGGGCGTCCAGACCGATCGGGCGGTCTCGAGGATCGCACCGACCAGATCCGGGGGCATCAGGCTGGGAGTGCCGCCGCCGAAAAAGACGGTGTTCAGCACACGCGGGCCGGTTTCGGCGCCGAGGCGGCGGATTTCGGAAAGATAGGCGTCCTGCCAGCGTTTCGTGTCGATCTCGGCCGACACATGGCTGTTGAAGTCGCAATAGGGGCATTTCGACAGGCAGAACGGCCAGTGGACGTAAAGCCCGAACCCGCCCTCCTGCCAGTCTTCAGCGGTCAAACAGGCTCACCAGTTTCTCGAACGCGCGGGCGCGGTGGCTGATCCTGTTCTTTTCCCAGCGGTCCATCTCGCCGAAGGTGATGTCGTAGCCCTCGGGCTGAAAGATCGGGTCGAAGCCGTGGCCCTGATCGCCGCGCATCGGCCAGACGATGCGGCCGGGCATGCGGCCCTCGAACACCTCGTCATGGCCGTCGGGCCAGGCCAGCACGAATGTGCAGCAGAATTGCGCGGTCCGGGGCTCGGGGGCTTTCGCCTGCTGAAGCTTGGTCCAGACCTTCTCCATGGCCATCGGGAAGTCGCGGCCAGAGCCTGTTTCGGCCCAATCGGCGGTATAGACGCCCGGGGCACCGTCCAGGGCATCGATCGCAAGGCCGCTATCGTCGGCCAAAGCGGGCAGGCCGGTGGCCTTCGCCGCCGCATGCGCCTTGATCCGCGCATTGCCGACGAATGTATCCTCGGTCTCGTCCGGTTCGGGCAGGGCGTGGTCGGCGGCGCCGGTGACGGAAATGCCGAAAGGCTTCAGAAGATCGGCGATTTCTTCGAGCTTGCCGCTGTTATGGGTCGCGACCAGGAGCGTCTTTCCGTCAAACCGGCGCATGGGCTCAGGCCCCCACAGCGGCCTTCTGGGCGGCGACCAGCTCGGCCACGCCCTTTTCGGCCAGATCGAGCAGGGCGTTCATCTGCGCCCGGGTATAGGTCGAACCTTCGGCCGACATCTGCACCTCGATCAGCTTGCCGGACCCGGTCATCACGAAATTGCCGTCGACGCCGGCCTCGCTGTCTTCGGGATAGTCGAGGTCCAGCACTGGCTGGCCGGCATAGATCCCGCAGGACACGGCGGCGACCGGGTCGACCAGCGGATCGGAAATGACCTCGCCGGTCTTCATCAGCTTGTTGACGGCCAGACGCAGCGCGACCCAGCCGCCGGTGATCGAGGCGCAGCGGGTGCCGCCATCGGCCTGGATCACGTCGCAGTCGATGGTGATCTGGCGTTCGCCAAGGGCCACGCGGTCGACGCCCGCCCGCAGCGCGCGGCCGATCAGGCGCTGGATCTCGACGGTGCGGCCGCCCTGCTTGCCCTGGGCGGCTTCGCGGCGCATCCGGGTGGTCGTGGCGCGCGGCAGCATGCCGTATTCGGCGGTGACCCAGCCGAGGCCGCTGTTCTTGAGGAAGGGCGGAACGCGCTCTTCCAGCGTCGCGGTGCACAGCACATGGGTGTCGCCCATGCGGATCAGGCAGGAGCCTTCGGCATGCTTGGTCACGCCGGTCTCGATTGAAACGGGGCGGAGTTCGCTTACATCACGACCGGATGGGCGCATCGGACTGTCCTTTCTTGGCGTTGGCGCTTTGCTCCCATGAGCCGGAGGCCGATGCAACCCTGTTTGATCGGACCGATTGACGGGATCGGGATCTTCTTTTTAATGGCACCGCTTCGACGGAGGCGCGGCAGGTGAGTACCCAAGGCATTTTCGAAGAAATGAACGACCGCTCGCGCGAGGTGTTCCGGCGGGTGGTCGAGGGCTATCTGGAAACCGGCGACCCGGTGGGCTCGCGCACGCTGACCCGTACCATGAGCGAGAAGGTCAGCGCGGCCACGATTCGCAACGTGATGCAGGATCTCGAATTCCTCGGCCTTCTGAACAGTCCGCATGTCTCGGCCGGGCGGGTGCCGACGCAGCTGGGGCTGAGGATGTTCGTCGACGGGCTTCTGGAGGTGCGCGACCTCAAGGAGGAAGACCGCGAAAAGATCGACGCCACGCTTGGGTCGAACACGTCCGATGTGGGGGCCTTACTGGACCGGGTGGGGGCGGCGCTGTCGGGCGTGACCCATGGTGCCAGCCTCGTCCTGGCGCCCAAGCACGAGGCACCGATCAAGCATATCGAATTCGTCAGCCTCGGCGCCGACCGGGCGCTGACGGTGCTGGTCTTTGCCGATGGCCATGTCGAGAACCGCCTGTTCCAGCCCGCGCCGGGGCAGACGCCGTCCTCGATGCGGGAGGCCGCGAATTTTCTGAACGCGCTGGCCGAGGGCCGCACGCTCAGCGAACTGCGCGAGGCGATGAAGGTCGAGATCGCGCGGCGCCGGCAGGAACTGGACGAGCTGGCGCGGACCATGGTCGAGGCGGGGCTGGCGGTCTGGGAGAACGAGGGTCAGGACCAGGCGCGGCTGATCGTGCGCGGCCGGGCGAACCTGCTGTCCGATCCGGCCGAGGCCGCCGATCTGGACCGGATCCGCAGCCTGTTCGACGATCTGGAACGCAAGCGCGACATCGCCGAATTCCTTGAACTGGCCGAAGAGGGCGAAGGTGTGCGCATCTTCATCGGCTCCGAGAACAAGCTTTTTTCACTTTCGGGTTCCTCTTTGGTGGTCTCTCCATATATGAACGCGGACCGTAAGATCATTGGCGCCGTGGGGGTGATCGGACCGACCCGGCTGAACTACGGGCGGATCGTGCCGATCGTGGACTACACCGCCCAGCTGGTGGGCAAGCTGATCGCCGACCGCGGCAAGGGATGAAAGATGGCAGAACCTGAAAAGACCGAACCCGAAGACCTTGCGACCGAGACCGCAGGCGAAACCGAAGCCCCCGAGATCACCCCGGAGGAGGTCGAGGCGCTGAGGGCCGAGCGTGACGAGCTTCGCGACCGGTTCATGCGGGCGCTGGCCGATGCCGAGAACGCCCGCAAGCGGGCCGACCGCGACCGCCGCGAGGCCGAGAACTACGGCGGCTCGAAACTCGCGCGCGACATGCTGCCGGTCTATGACAACCTCTCGCGGGCGCTTGAGGTCGTGACCGACGAACAGCGCGAGGCGAATGCCGCGCTGCTGGAAGGGGTCGAGCTGACCCTGCGCGAGCTTCTGAACGTCTTCTCCAAGCACGGGATCGTGCGGCTGGCGCCCGAGGCAGGCGACAAGTTCGACCCGCAGCTGCATCAGGCGATGTTCGAGGCCCCGGTGCCCGGCACGAAGGCGGGCGACATCATCCAGGTGATGGCCTCGGGCTTCATGCTGCATGACCGGCTGCTGCGCCCGGCGCAGGTGGGCGTCTCGTCGACCCCGGCCTCCTGAGACCTCAGTGTTTCACGGGAAACGCCTGGCCCCGCGGCCGGGCGTTTTTCTTTGGGGCTGGCCCTAGCCCGGCCGGGACAGGGCCTTCAGCTCGTAAAGCAGTTCCAGCGCCTCGCGTGGGCTCAGCTCGTCGGGGTGGATGGCCGACATTCGATCTTCCACCGGCGAGGGGCCAGCGGGCGCGGGGGCAGGGCGCTGCGGGATCGCGGCGGCCGAGAACAGCGGCAGATCGTCGATCAGCGTCGCATGTGACCGCCCGCCCTCGCGTTCGCCGCGTTCCAGCGCGTCCAGCACGACGCGCGCGCGCTCGACCACGCTGTCGGGCAGGCCCGCCAGGCGCGCCACCTGCACCCCGTAGGACCGGTCGGCCGCGCCCTTGCGGACCTCGTGCAGGAAGATCACGTCGCCTTCCCATTCCTTGACCGCCACGGTCGCGTTCTCGACGCCCGAAAGCTTTTGCGCCAGCGCGGTCATCTCGTGGTAATGGGTGGCGAAAAGCGCGCGGCAGCGGTTCATGTCGTGCAGATGTTCCAGCGTCGCCCAGGCGATCGAAAGCCCGTCATAGGTGGCGGTACCGCGCCCGATCTCGTCGAGGATCACCAGTGCCCGGTCGTCGGCCTGATTGAGGATCGCGGCGGTCTCGACCATCTCGACCATGAAGGTGGACCGGCCCCGCGCCAGATCGTCCGAGGCGCCGACCCGGCTGAAGAGTTGCGACACCAGCCCGATATGGGCCGAGGCGGCGGGCACGAAGCTGCCCGCCTGTGCCAGCAGCGCGATCAGCGCGTTCTGGCGCAGGAAGGTCGATTTGCCGGCCATGTTGGGCCCGGTCAAAAGCCAGATCGCGGCGCCTTGCCCGCCTTGGGCCAGGTCGCAATCGTTGGCGATGAAGGGCGCGCCGCCCTGGCGCCTCAGCGCGCGTTCCACCACCGGATGCCGGCCTGCGGTCACGGCAAAGGCGCGGCTGTCATCGACCAGCGGCTCGCACCAGTCCTCGCCCCGGGCCAGATCGGCAAGCCCTGTCGCAAGGTCGATCTCGGCCAGCGCGGCGGCGGCCTGTCCGACCGGCCCGGCCTCGTCGAGGATCGCGGCCCGGAGGGTCTCGAACAGCCGCTTTTCGATTTCCAGCGCCCGGTTGCCCGCATTCAGGATGCGGGTTTCAAGTTCCGACAGTTCGACCGTGGTAAAGCGCAGCGCATTGGCCGTGGTCTGCCGGTGGATGAAGGTTTCCGACAGCGGAGGCGACAGCATCCGGTCGGCATGGGTGGCCGTCACCTCGATGAAATAGCCCAGCACGTTGTTGTGCTTGATCTTCAGCGACGAGATGCCGGTCTCGTCGACAAAGCCCGCCTGCATCCGCGCGATCACGCCCCGGCCCTCGTCGCGCAGCGTCCGTGCCTCGTCGAGACCCTCGTCATAACCGGTGGCGATAAAGCCGCCGTCCCGGGCCAGCAGCGGCGGTTCGGCCACCAGCGCCCGGTCGAGCAGATCGACCAGCGCGTCATGCCCGGTCAGCGCGCGACGCGCCTCGGCGATCAGGGACGGCAGATCGCCGTCCAGCCGGTCGGCCAGCGCGCCCGCCTGGGTCAGCCCGGCTCGGATCGCGGCCAGATCGCGCGGCCCGCCCCGGTCGAGCCCAAGCCGCGACAGCGCCCGGTCCATGTCCGGGCATTTCCGCAACTCGTCGCGCAGCGCGTCGCGCAGCCCGGAATCCTCGACCAGCGCGCGCACCGCGTCGAGCCGCGCGCGGATCGTCGGCAGATCGCGCGAGGGGCTGGAAAGCCGCCGTTCCAGCAGCCGCGCGCCTGAGGCGGTGACGGTGCGGTCGATGGCGGCCAGCAGGCTGCCTTCGCGCCCGCCCGAAAGGCTGGCCGTCAGTTCCAGATTGCGCCGGGTCGCGGCGTCGATCTGCATGGTGCCGCCCATCGCCTCGCGTATCGGCGGGCGCAAGAGCGGCAGCTTGCCCTTCTGGGTGATCTCCAGATAGTCGACCAGCGCGCCCATCGCCGACAGCTCGGCCCGGCCGAAGCTGCCGAAGCCTTCGAGCGTGCCGACCGAGAACAGCGCGGTCAGCCGTTTTTCGGCCGAGGCGCTGTCGAAGCTCATGCGCGACAGCAGGGTCACGGCGGCGCCCGCATCAGAGACCGCCTCGGCCCAATCGCGTTCGGTGGCCTCGCTCAGCAGCACTTCGCGCGGGGCAAGCCGGGCCAGTTCCGCGCCCAGCCGCACGCCCGGGCAACCGATCACCCGGAACGCCCCGGTCGAGATGTCGACCCAGGCCAGGGCGGCCTCGCCCCGGACCTCGGCAAAGGCGGCCAGGAAGTTGTGGCGCCGGGCCTCGAGCAGGCTTTCCTCGGTCAGGGTGCCGGGCGTGACCAGCCTGACCACATCGCGTTTCACGACCGATTTCGACCCGCGCTTCTTCGCCTCGGCCGGGTCTTCCATCTGTTCGCAGACCGCGACGCGAAAGCCCTTGCGGATCAGCGTCAGCAGATAGCTTTCGGCGGCATGGACCGGCACGCCGCACATCGGGATGTCCTCGCCCAGATGCTTGCCGCGCTTGGTCAGCGCGATGTCCAGCGCCTCGGCCGCCGCCACGGCGTCGTCGAAGAACATCTCGTAGAAATCGCCCATCCGGTAGAACAGCAGCGCGCCGGGATGGGCGGCCTTGATTTCCAGATATTGCGCCATCATCGGTGTGACGGATGCGCCGGCTTCGGTCACGGAACCCCCCTGTCGCTGGTCCGCGGACCTTACAAATCCGCCCCTGCGGCGAAAAGCGGTAAATCCATGTCGATTTTCAAGTCTATTGAGACGCGGGCGTCGGAGGGTTAAGACGCTTTTCACCTAGGAGGAGAGCCCCGACAATGGCCGAGAAATCCAAGATCACACCGGAAGAAGCGCTGAGCTATCACATCGAGCCCGTGCCGGGGAAATACGAGATCGTGGCGACCAAGCCCATGACCACCCAGCGCGATCTCAGCCTGGCCTACAGCCCGGGGGTCGCGGTGCCGGTGCAGGCCATCGCCGATGCGCCGGAGACGGCCTATGACTACACCACCAAGGGCAACATGGTGGCCGTCATCTCGAACGGGACCGCGATCCTCGGCATGGGCAATCTGGGCGCGCTGGCCTCGAAGCCGGTGATGGAGGGCAAGTCGGTCCTGTTCAAGCGCTTTGCCGATGTGAACGCGGTCGATATCGAGCTGGATACCGAAGACCCCGAAGAGATCATCCGGGCAGTGCGGCTGATGGGGCCGACCTTCGGCGGCATCAACCTCGAGGACATCAAGGCGCCCGAGTGTTTCATCATCGAGCAGCGGCTCAAGGAAGAGATGGACATTCCGGTCTTCCATGACGACCAGCACGGCACGGCGGTGATCTGCGCGGCGGGGCTGATCAACGCGCTGCATCTGTCGGGCAAGAAGATCGAGGACTGCAAGATCGTCCTGAACGGCGCGGGCGCGGCCGGGATCGCCTGTCTGGAACTGATCAAGGCGATGGGGGCGAAGCATGACAACTGCATCGCCTGCGACACCAAGGGCGTGATCTACCAGGGCCGCACCGAGGGCATGAACCAGTGGAAATCGGCCCACGCGGCCAAGACCGATGCGCGCACGCTGGAAGACGCGATGGTCGGTGCCGACGTGTTCTTGGGCGTCAGCGCCAAGGGCGCGGTGACGCCCGAGATGGTGGCCTCGATGGCCGAGAACCCGGTCATCTTCGCGATGGCGAACCCCGATCCCGAGATCACGCCCGAAGAGGCGCAGGAGGTGCGGCCCGACGCCATCGTCGCGACCGGGCGGTCGGACTATCCGAACCAGGTCAACAACGTCCTCGGCTTTCCCTATCTCTTTCGCGGCGCGCTCGATATCCACGCCCGGGCGATCAATGACGAGATGAAGATCGCCTGCGCCGATGCGCTGGCCGCACTCGCCCGCGAGGACGTGCCCGACGAGGTCGCGATGGCCTATGGCACCAAGCTGACCTTCGGGCGCGACTATATCATCCCGACGCCCTTCGACCCGCGCCTGATCTACACCATTCCGCCGGCGGTGGCCCGGGCCGGGATGGATACCGGCGTGGCGCGGCGGCCGATCGTCGACATGGACGAGTACGAACAGCGGCTGAAGGCGCGGATGGACCCGACGGCTTCGGTTCTGTCGGGGATCGCGGCGCGGGCCAAGGCGGCGCAGGCGCGGATGATCTTTGCCGAGGGCGATGACGAACGCGTGCTGCGCGCCGCCGTCAGCTATCACCGCGCGGGCTATGGCCAGGCCATCGTCGTCGGCCGCGAGGCCGAGGTGAAGGAAAAGCTGCAACAGGCGGGGCTTGCCGACGCCTATCGCGAGCTCGAGGTGGTGAACGCGGCCAATACCGGCCATCTCGAGGCCTATCGGTCGTTCCTTTACCAGCGCCTGCAGCGCAAGGGCTACGATACCCACGACATCAACCGGCTGGCCGCGCGCGACCGGCACGTTTTCTCGGCGCTGATGCTGGCCAATGGCCATGGCGACGCGCTGGTGACCGGGGCGACCCGGAAATCGGCCCATGTGCTGGAGCTGATCAACCACGTCTTCGACGCCCGTGCCCAGGACGGCGCGGTCGGCGTGACCGCTCTGCTGCACAAGGGCAAGATCGTCTTCATCGCCGACACGCTGGTGCATGAATGGCCCGAGGAAGAGGATCTGGCCAATATCGCCGTGCACGCGGCCAATGTCGCGCGCGGTTTGGGGATCGAACCGCGCGTGGCCTTCCTCAGCTTCTCGACCTTCGGCTATCCGGTCAGCGAGCGCGCGACCAAGATGCATCGCGCCTCGGAGGTGCTGGCCAAGCGCGGGGTCGATTTCGAGTTCGACGGCGAGATGACGGTCGATGTGGCGCTGAACCCGGTGGCGATGGCGCGCTATCCGTTCTGCCGGCTGTCGGGGCCTGCGAACGTGCTGGTGGTTCCGGCCCGGCACTCGGCCTCGATCTCGGTCAAGCTGATGCAGGAAATGGCCGGTGCCACGGTGATCGGTCCGATCCTTGCGGGCGTCGACAAGCCGATCCAGATCTGTTCCACGGTCTCGACCGTCAACGACATCCTGAACATGGCGCTGCTTGCGGCCTGCGAGGTCGGCTAAGCGCGGGTCACGAGCCTCCGGCAAAGGGCGCGGCGTCGCCCCAAAGCGCCCGCACCCTTTCGTCGCGGCCGCAGCCCGCGCGATACAGCTTGTAGGCCTCGGCCTTGGTCTTGGGCCCGAACCGGGTCAGGATCAGGTCGCGGCTCTTGTAATAGTCCTGGTGATAGGCCTCAGCCGGCCAGAAGGTTGCGGCGGGCAATATCTCGGTCGCGATCTCGGACCCGAGGGCCCGCCCGACCTTCCCCTTTTCGGCCTCTGCCACGCGCCGTTCGGCCGGATCAGAGACGAAAATCGCGGTCCGGTAGGTTTCGCCCCGGTCGCAGAACTGGCCGCCCGCATCGGTCGGATCGACCGAACGGAAGAACAGCGCGACCAGCTTTTCATAGCTCACCACGTCCGGGTCGTAGGTAATCTCGACCGCCTCGACATGGCCGGTACCCCCGCGCGCCACCTGGCGATAGGCGGGATGATCGACATGGCCGCCGGTGTAGCCCGAAACGACCTCGCTGACGCCCCGGACCTTCTCGAAATCGGCCTCGACGCACCAGAAGCAGCCGCCCGCAAAAATGGCCGTTTCCGGTTCGGCGGCCTGCGCGCGATGGCTCTGCGCCAGATGCCCCAGAAGGATGGCGGCAATCAACAGCGCCGGTTTGACCCTGCCCAGAAAAACACCCATGATCGACCTCCCTTTCCCGGTCGGGTTCCCGGAAAAGGATAGGCTCCGCGCGAAATCGCGCGAAACCCAAAAGCCCGTGAGATCACGAAGGCGGGACCGGCCGCGCCATCGGCCGATCCCGACAGGGCTCAGCCCTTCAGCTTGCGGTTCCGCGTCGCCAGCAGGCGCAGGCGCAGGGCGTTCAGCTTGATGAAGCCCGCCGCGTCCTTCTGGTCGTAGGCGCCGGCGTCGTCCTCGAAGGTGACATGGCTTTCCGAATAAAGCGACGCGTCTGACCAGCGTCCGACGGTGCGGACCGAGCCCTTGTAGAGCTTCAGCCGGACCGTGCCCGAGACGTGCTCCTGGCTCTTGTCGATCAGCGCCTGCAGCATCTCGCGTTCGGGGCTGAACCAGAAGCCGTTATAGATCAGCTCGGCATATTTCGGCATCAGCTCGTCTTTCAGATGCGCCGCCCCGCGGTCGAGCGTGATCTGCTCGATGCCACGATGCGCTTCGAGAAGGATCGTGCCACCGGGCGTTTCGTAGATGCCGCGCGACTTCATGCCGACGAAGCGCCCCTCGACCAGATCGAGCCGGCCGATGCCGTGCTTGCCGCCCAGTTCATTGAGCCTGGTCAGGACCGTTGCGGGCGACATCGCCTCGCCGTTGATCGCGACCGCGTCGCCCTTCTCGAAGGTGATCTCGACATATTCGGGCTCGTTCGGCGCCTTTTCGGGGTCGACCGTGCGCTGATAGACATAGTCGGGCGCCTCTTCGGCGGGGTTTTCCAGAACCTTGCCCTCGGAGGAGGTGTGCAGCAGGTTCGCATCGACCGAGAAGGGCGCCTCGCCGCGCTTGTCCTTGGCGATCGGGATCTGGTTTTCCTCGGCGAAGGCCAGCAGCTTGGTCCGGCTGGTCAGCGACCATTCCCGCCAGGGTGCGATCACCTTGATTTCCGGGTTCAGCGCATAGGCCGACAGCTCGAACCGGACCTGGTCGTTGCCCTTGCCGGTGGCGCCATGGGCGACGGCATCGGCGCCGGTTGCCTCGGCGATCTCGATCAGGCGCTTGGAAATCAGCGGCCGCGCGATCGAGGTGCCCAGCAGGTAGAGCCCCTCGTAGACCGCATTGGCGCGGAACATCGGGAAGACGAAGTCGCGCACGAATTCCTCGCGCAGATCCTCGATGAAGATCTCCTTGGCGCCCATCATCTCGGCCTTCTTGCGGGCGGGCTCGAGTTCCTCGCCCTGGCCCAGATCGGCGGTGAAGGTCACCACCTCGCAGCCGTATTCGGTTTGCAGCCATTTCAGGATGATCGAGGTGTCGAGACCCCCGGAATAGGCCAGGACGACTTTCTTGGGCGCGGACTTGGGCGCAGACATGGGGCGACCTTTCGTCATTCGGATATCGGGCGGCGGATAGCTCTTTTCCGGGGCCAGAGCAAGGGAACCCGCGCGCAACGGGACGCTTGCGCGCGCAGGGCGAACGCGCCATTGCTGCGGCATGACCGAGTTTGCCGAAAAGGCCCGCGCCGCCGAAAAGGCGATGCGCGCGCTGTTCCCGCCCACACCGCTGCAACGCAACGTGCACCTCTCCGAACGCTACAAGGCCGATATCTGGCTCAAGCGCGAGGATCTCAGCCCGGTGCGGTCCTACAAGCTGCGCGGCGCCTTCAACGCCATGCGCAAGGTGCTGGCGGGCGGGGCCGAGCCGCCGGTCTTCGTCGCGGCCAGCGCGGGCAACCACGCCCAGGGCGTGGCCTTCGCCTGCCGCCATTTCGGGGTCCGGGGCGTGATCTTCATGCCGGTGACGACGCCCGACCAGAAGATCGGCAAGACCCGGATCTTCGGCGGCGACAATATCGAGATCCGCCTGACCGGCGACTATTTCGACAACACGCTGGCCTCGGCCCAGGCCTATTGCCGCGAGGTGGGCGGGCATTTCCTTGCGCCCTTCGACGACGAGGATGTGATCGAGGGTCAGGCCTCGGTCGCTGTCGAGCTGATGTCGGTGCTGTATCACACCCCCGATCTGGTGATCCTGCCGGTGGGCGGCGGCGGTCTGGCGGCCGGGGTCGTATCCTTCCTGCGCGAGACCGCGCCCGGCATCGGCTTCCGGTTCGTCGAGCCCGTGGGCGGCGCCTCGCTGACCGCGGCGCTGGCCCAGGGCGGGCCAGTGACCCTGCCTAAGGTCGACACCTTCGTCGACGGGGCGGCGGTGGCCCGGATCGGCGCGCGCACCTTCGAGCGGTTGCGCGGGATCGATCCTGCGCATGTGCTGCTGGCGCCCGAGGACCGGATCTGCACCACCATTCTCGATCTGCTGAATGTCGAGGGGATCGTGCTGGAACCCGCCGGCGCGATGTCGGTAGACGTGCTGCCGGGGCTGGCCGAGGAAATCGAGGGCAAGTCGGTGGTCTGCGTCACCTCGGGCGGCAATTTCGATTTCGAGCGGCTGCCCGAAGTGAAGGAACGTGCCCAGCGGTTTTCGGGGGTGAAGAAGTATTTCATCCTGCGGATGCCGCAGCGTCCCGGTGCATTGCGCGATTTCCTCGATCTTCTGGGGCCCGAGGACGACATTGCCCGGTTCGAATATCTGAAGAAATCGGCGCGCAATTTCGGCACTGTCCTGATCGGGATCGAAACGACGGAGGCGCGCAATTTCGCGGCCCTTTTCGC
This sequence comes from Rhodovulum kholense, assembly GCF_003053725.1. Classification (GTDB taxonomy): domain Bacteria; phylum Pseudomonadota; class Alphaproteobacteria; order Rhodobacterales; family Rhodobacteraceae; genus Rhodovulum; species Rhodovulum kholense. The sequence continues at coordinate 163,966 of NZ_QAYC01000004.1, read as the reverse complement.
GCGGATGGAGGCGCAGGGCCTGACCTATCGCGACATCACCGAGGACCCGACGCTCGCCGATTTCCTGATCTGACGGGCGTGCCCGTCAGGTCCGAGGCCCGTCAGGCAACGTCGCGGCGCGTGCGGACCTTGCCCAGAAGCTCGACCTTCGAACTGGCATAGGCCGCGGTCAAGGGCACCAGATCGACGCTCTGGCCCTGGGCCAACTGGCGTTCGATGCCCTGGCAGAGCACGCAGAAATCCTTGAACCCCAGATTGAGCGCAGAGCCCCGCACGAAATGCAGATCGGCGGCCAGATCGGCCGGGTCGCGCCCCGGGGCCACACGCTCGATCACCTCGTCGACCTCTTCGAGAAAAAGATCGAGCACCTCGTCGAACGCGTCTTCACCGACTTCGTCCCGCAACTCTTCAACACGAGTCCACTCGATCATCGCACATACTCCATCGCCTTGCATATCCACCCAGTCCGGACGCTAGCGGAGACCGCTTAACGGGGTCTTATTCCATACCCGGTCAGATGGGTCTAATTCGCGCGTTCATGGGGCGTTAAGTCGGCGGCTTTATGAACTAAAGCCAGATCAGGACCGGGACCCCCGTGAACGCCCAGCCAGACCCGACGCATCTCGACCCTGCGAAGACCGGCCTCGTACGACTGGTTCTTCTGGTCGATGACAGCCGCCTGCAACGGCGGATCCTGCGCGCGTCGCTGGAACGCTGGGGATATGAGGTCGCCGAATGCGGCTCGGCCGAAGAGGCTTTGGATATCTGCCGCGACCGGCCGGTCGACCTGATCATCAGCGACTGGATGATGCCGGGCATGAACGGCCCCGAATTCTGCCAGGCTTTTCGCGATTTGCCGCGCGAAAGCTATGGCTATTTCATCCTGCTGACCTCGAAATCCGAAACGGTGGAGATGATCCACGGGCTTGATGTCGGGGCCGACGAATTCCTGACCAAGCCGGTCAATGCCAGCGAGTTGCGCGCCCGGATCGCTTCGGGCGAACGCATCCTCCGGATGGAACATCAGCTGCGCGACAAGAACCGCCTGCTGACCGATGCCTTGGGCGAATTGCGCACGCTTTACGACGCGCTCGACCGCGATCTGGTCGAGGCACGCAAGCTTCAGCAATCTCTGGTGCCCGAACGCCACCGCCGGTTCGGCGGGTCCGAGGTGTCGCTGCTGCTGCGCCCCTGCGGCCATGTCGGCGGCGATCTGGTCGGCTTCTTTCCCGCCGGGCCGGGCGAGCTCGGGGTATTCTCGGCCGATGTGTCGGGCCACGGGATCAGTTCGGCCATGCTGACCGCGCGTCTTGCGGGGCTTCTGGGCTCGCGCTCGCCCGACCAGAACATCGCGCTGGAACCCGGGCCCGGCGGCACCTATCGCGCCCGCCCGCCCGCCGAGGTCGCCGCGCATCTCAACCGGCTTTTTCTCGAGGATATCGAGACCGAACATTACTTCACGCTGCTGCTGGCCTTCGTGGCGCTGGACACCGGGCAGATGCGGTTCGTTCAGGCCGGGCATCCGCATCCGGTCGTGCAGCGCGCGGACGGGCGCCTCGACTATCTGGGCGAGGGCGGGCTGCCGCTGGGGCTGATCCCCGGCGCCAGCTTCGACTGCTGCGAGGTCCGGCTTGCGCCGGGCGACCGGGTCCTGCTGGTGTCGGACGGCATCACCGAATGCCCCGCGCCGGACGGCACCCAGCTGGGCGACGACGGCCTGCGCCGCCTGATCCAGGCCAATGCCGCGGCTCGCGGCCCGGCCTTTCTCGATGCGATCCAGGCCGGGCTGACCGCCTTTACCGGCGGACGCAGCGATTTTCCCGACGATGTTTCGGCCGTGCTGTTCGAGTTCGGCTAGCGCGCCAGCCCCAGCCAGCGCCGCACCGCATGGCGGTCGCCAGCATTGCCGAGCTGCCGCGCGGCCACGTCTGCCGGCATCCACAGCGCGGTATGCCCGGGTTCGCTGGGCGGACCGTAGGGGCGGACCGGACGGCCCAGATAGATGGTGCAGAGCTTTTCCGCCCAGATGTCGTATTCGGGCATGTAGGTGAAGCGCCGGAATGCCCCCAGCCGCCGCCGCAACTCGATCTTCCAGCCGGTTTCCTCGAACACCTCGCGATGCAGCGCCTGCAGGGGCGATTCGCCCGGGTCGATGCCTCCGCCGGGCAGCTGGTATTCGGGCACCGGCGCCTGCTGATGGGTGACCAGCAGCAGCCCGTCGCGTTCCAGAAGGGCATAGGCGCCCGGTCTCAGCCGGTACCGCTGGTCCGCCCTGACCGCCTCTCCGAATCGCCGGATCATTGCCGCCTCTTTGTGCTTTCGTTGCCGCGTCTATATAAGGCGGGTATGCCAAGGCCCAGAGCCCAAGGAAACCCCATGTCCATCGGATCGAAGATCGCCTGGGACGATACCGTCCTTCCCTTCCAGCTTGACCGCAGCGACGTTCGCGGGCGGGTCGCCCGACTGGACGGCGTGCTCGACCATGTGCTGGCGCAGCACGACTACCCGCCCGCGATCGAGGCGCTGGTGGCCGAGATGGCACTGCTGACCGCGCTGATCGGGCAGACCATCAAGCTGCGCTGGAAGCTCAGCCTGCAGGTTCGCGGCGACGGCCCGGCGCGGCTGATCGCGACCGACTACTATGCGCCGTCCGAGGATGGCGCCCCGGCCCGCATCCGTGCCTATGCCAGCTTCGACAAGGACCGGCTGGACCCCGCGGCCGACCCGTTCTCGCAGATCGGGCAGGGTTATTTCGCCGTGCTTCTCGACCAGGGGCCGGGCACGGTGCCCTATCAGGGCATCACACCCATTGCCGGAGGCGCGCTTTCGGCCTGTGCAGAGACATATTTCGCCCAGTCCGAACAGTTGCCGACCCGCTTCGCGCTGAGCTTCGGGCGGGCGATGCTGCCCGGGTCGGGCAAGGGCGAGCACTGGCGCGCGGGCGGGGTGATGCTGCAGCTGATGCCCAGGGCCTCGATCCCGCAAAGCCCCGAGGGCGGCAGCGGCGAAGAGGGGCTCTTGCAGGCCGAGGACATGCTGGAGGGCGCCCAGGCCGAACACTGGAATCGCGCCAACATCCTGCTCGATACCGTCGAGGAAATCGAACTGGTGGGGCCGCGCGTGCAGCCGACCGACCTTCTGGTGCGGCTCTTTCACGAAGAGCGCCCGCGGGTCTTCGATCCGCAGCCGGTGCAGTTCGGCTGCACCTGTTCCGAGGCGCGGGTTCGGCAGAGCCTGTCGATCTACTCGGCCAAGGATATCGGCCACATGACGACGCCCGAGGGGGTGGTGACTGCCGATTGCCAGTTCTGCGGCGCGCATTACGTGCTCGATCCGGCGACGCTGGGCTTCGAGGCGGAGAAGGACCCCGATGCCGAGTGACCCGTTCGAGGCGCTGGCGGCGGCGCTGGCCCGGCCCGGGCGCGAAACCTCGGACCACGACCTGAACCCGGACTTCGTGCTGCCCGAGGGGCGGGTGCTGCGTCCGGCCGCGGTGCTGGTCGGCCTCGCGCCGGGACCGGCCGGGCTGCAGCTGATCCTGACCAAACGGTCGTCGCGGCTGACCCATCATCCCGGCCAGATCGCCTTTCCGGGCGGCAAGCTGGAAGCGGACGAACAGCCGGTCGCGGCGGCGCTGCGCGAGGCGCGCGAGGAAATCGGCCTGCCCGAAAGCCATGTCGAGGTGCTGGGCACGATGCCGCCGCACGAGACGGTGACCGGGTTCACCGTGACGCCCGTGCTGGCCCGGCTGCGGCCGGATTTCCTGCGGGTGCCCGAGGCCGGCGAGGTCGACGAGGTCTTCGACGTGCCCTTCGAGCATGTCCGCGACCCCGCCCGGTTTTCGATCCAGTACCGGATCTGGCGGGGCCAGCGGCGCTATTACTACACCGTCCCCTATGGACCCTATTACATCTGGGGCGCGACCGCCCGCATCCTGCGCGCGCTGGCCGACCGGGTGGGGGCATGACCCGGGTCTTCGGCGACTGGTTCTTTGCCGACCACACCCAGTCGGTCTGCGCGGTGCTGACCCGCGCCGGATACCGGGCGCTTTTCGTCGGCGGCTGCGTGCGCAACGCGCTTCTGGGCGTGCCGGTGACCGATATCGACATCGCGACCGATGCCCGGCCCGAAACCGTGATGGCGCTGGCCGAGGCCGCCGGGCTGAAGGCGGTGCCGACCGGGTTCGACCATGGCACGGTGACGGTGGTGGCGGGGCATCTGCCCCATGAGGTCACCACCTTCCGTCGCGACGTCGAGACCTTTGGCCGCCGCGCCGTCGTGGCCTTCGCCGACAGCCCCGAGGAAGACGCGCGCCGCCGCGACTTCACCATGAACGCGATCTACGCGACGCCCGAGGGCGCGGTGATCGACCCCCTTGGCGGTCTTTCGGATCTTGCGGCGCGGCGGGTCAGGTTCATCGACGATGCAGATGCGCGGATCCGCGAGGACTACCTGCGCATCCTGCGCTTCTTCCGGTTTCATGCCTGGTATGGCGATCCCGACGCCGGGCTCGACCCTGACGGTCTGGCGGCCGCGGCCGCGAATTCGGCCGGAATCGAGACGCTTTCGAAGGAACGGATCGGCGCCGAGATCCGCAAGCTGCTGGCGGCGCCCGACCCAGCGCCCAGCGTCGCGGCGATGGCGGCGGCGGGCGTTCTGGCGCGAACCCTGCCCGGGGCCGACCCGCGCGCCCTGCCGGTTCTCGTTGCCCTTGAACAGGCCGAGGGGCTGCCCCCCGATCCGGTGCGGCGGCTGGCAGCGCTGGGCGGTGAGGCCCCGGCCAGGCGGTTGCGCCTGAGCAAGGCCGAGGCCCGGCGCCTGGAGCGGTTGACGGGTGCTGCGGGGCAGATGGCGGGTGCCGCCGAGCTGGCCTACCGGTTGGGCCCGGACATAGCGCGGGAGGCCGTGGCGTTGCGCTCTGCCGCGCTGGGCCAGCCGCTGCCCCGCGATCTGACGTCCGAGCTGGCGCGCGGCGCCGCCGCCCGGTTTCCGCTGAGCGCGGCCGACTTGATGCCAGGGTACGACGGCGCGGCGCTGGGCGCTGCGCTCAAGCGGCTCGAGGCCGACTGGATCGCCTCGGGCTTCCGGCTGAGCGCGGCGGAACTGATCGCCCGCGCCCGGCGGGGATAGGCCCGTCGCGTTCGCCGGGTGTTCCTCTTGCCCGGCGCCCCCTGTAAGCTCTGCCCGTACCGCACGAGATCCCGCCATGTTCCGCCACTTCGAAAACCTGATCGACCCCTATGCGCCCTATGCGCAGACCGATACGCCGCCGAACCGGCTCTGGCCGTTCCTGGCGGCCTATATGCGCCCGTTCCGCAAGGTCTTCGCGGTCGCCGCGGTGCTGGCTCTGCTGGTGGCCATTGTCGAGATCTGGCTGATCGACGTCATGGGCCGGCTGGTCGACATGCTGTCCTCGGGCACGCCCGGGCAGGTCTGGCAGGATCACGGCCTGTCGCTGATCGGGCTGGCGGTCTTCATCCTGATCCTCCGGCCCGCGCTGCAGGCGCTGGACGTGGCGGTGCTGAACAATGCGATCATGCCCAATTTCGGCACCCTGATCCGCTGGCGCGCCCATGCCCATGTGCTGCGCCAGTCGGTCGGCTGGTTCGAGAACGACTTTGCCGGGCGCATCGCCAACCGCCAGATGCAGACGCCTCCCGCCGCGGGCGAGGCGGTGTTCCAGATCTTCGATGCCATCGCCTTTGCCGTGGCCTATGTCGGCGGCGCGCTGGTGCTGCTGGGGCAGGCCGACCCGCGGCTGATGCTGCCGCTTCTGGCCTGGCTTGCGCTTTATGCGGTGCTGGTGCGCTGGACGATGAAGAACATTGCCGTGGCCTCGAAGGCTTCGTCCGATGCGCGCAGCACCGTCACCGGCCGGGTGGTCGACGCTTATACCAACATCCATTCGGTCAAGCTGTTCGCCCATCACGACAGCGAGCTTGGCTATGCCAAGGAGGCGATCGAGGATCTGCGCAAGGCCTTCGGCGCCGAGATGCGGATCATCACCAAGATGGATGTGGCGCTGACCGCGCTGAACGGGTTCCTGATCGTCGGCGTTGTCGGCTGGGCCATCGCGCTGTGGATGCAGGGTCAGGCCAGCGTCGGCGTGGTGGCGGCGGCGACCGCGCTGACGCTGAGGCTGAACGCGATGACCGGCTGGATCATGTGGGCGCTGTCGAGCTTCTTCCGGTCGCTCGGGGTGATCTCGGAAGGGATGGAGACCATCGCCCAGCCGATCGAGCTGGTCGATGCGCCGGACGCGACCGCGCTTGAATTCCGCGAGGGCCGGATCGAGATGCGGGCGCTGACGCATCATTACGGGCGCGGGTCGGGCGGGCTCGACCGGATCGATCTGGTGCTGAAACCGGGCGAGAAGGTGGGGCTGGTCGGGCGCTCGGGCGCCGGGAAATCGACCCTCGTCAAGCTGCTGTTGCGGTTCTACGACCCCGAGGGCGGGCAGATCCTGATCGACGGGCAGGACATCACCTGTGTCACCCAGGAAAGCCTGCGCCGCCAGATCGGAATGGTCAGCCAGGACTCCAGCCTGATGCACCGGTCGGTGCGCGACAACATCCTTTACGGCCGCCCCGAGGCCAGCGAGGACGAGATGATCGCGGCGGCGAAGCGCGCCGAGGCGCATGACTTCATCCTCGATCTGCAGGACCCCGACGGGCGGCGCGGCTATGACGCCCATGTCGGCGAACGGGGGGTCAAGCTATCGGGCGGTCAGCGGCAGCGGGTGGCGCTGGCCCGGGTGATCCTGAAGGACGCGCCGATCCTGGTGCTGGACGAGGCGACCTCGGCGCTCGATTCCGAGGTCGAGGCGGTGATCCAGAAGACGCTTTACGGGGTGATGGAGGGCAAGACCGTGATCGCCATCGCGCACCGGCTGTCGACCATCGCGCATATGGACCGGATCGTGGTTCTGGACGGTGGCCACATCGCCGAGGACGGGACCCATGCCGCCTTGCTGGCGAAGGACGGGCTTTACGCGCGGTTCTGGGCGCGGCAGTCGGGCGGTTTCATCGGAACGGAGGCGGCCGAGTGAGCCATCTGGTCGAACGGCTGTCGCTGAAGGGCGAGGGGCTGACCGGCGACGGTCTGACGGTGGCCTTGGCGCTGCCCGGAGAAGAGGTCGAGGGCGAAGCCGAAGGCGGCCGCATTGCCCGGCCGCGGATCGTGACGCCGGTCGCCGACCGGGTGCGGCCGCCCTGCCGCCATTTCGCCTCTTGCGGCGGCTGCGCGCTGCAGCACGGGTCCGACGCCTTCGTGGCAAGCTGGAAGACTCAGGTCGTCGAACGGGCGCTCGCGGGGCAGGGGCTTGCGGCGCCGGTGCGGCCGATCCTGACCTCGCCGCCCGCCAGCCGCCGCCGGGCGGTGCTGGCCGGGCGGCGCACCAAGAAGGGCGTTCTTGTGGGCTTTCACGCCCGCGCCTCGGACGTGGTGACCGAGATCCCCGATTGCCGGTTGCTGCATCCCGACCTGATGGCGGCGTTGCCGGCCGCTGCCGCCGCGACCCTTCTGGGCGCCTCGCGCAAGGGGGCGCTGGCGATCACGGTGACCCGGTCGGAGGATGGCGTCGACATGGCGGTGGCCGAGGCCAAGCCGCTGGACACCGCGCTTCGGATCGACCTGGCGGCGCTGGCCGAGACCCACGATCTGGCGCGGTTGAGCTGGAACGGCGAGCAACTGGCCGAACGCCGCCCGCCGCGTCAGGCCATGGGGCGGGCTCATGTGGTGCCGCCTGCGGGTGCCTTCCTGCAGGCGACCGAGGCGGGTCAGGCGGCGCTGACCGAGGCGGTGCGTGAGGCGCTGGGCGGCGCGCGCCGGGTCGCGGACCTGTTCGCCGGGGCGGGCACCTTCGCGCTGCCGCTGGCCGAGAGCGCCGAGGTGCAGGCGGTCGAGGGATCGGCGGCGATGCTGGCCGCGCTCGACCGGGGCTGGCGCGGTGCCCCGGGGCTGAAACGGGTGACGACCGAGGCGCGCGACCTGTTCCGCCGCCCGCTGCTGCCGGTCGAGCTGGCCCGGGTCGAGGCCGTGGTCATCGACCCGCCGCGTGCCGGGGCCGAGGCGCAATGCGCCGAGATCGCCCGGTCGGATCTGGGGCGTGTGGCGATGGTCTCGTGCAATCCGGTGACCTTCGCACGCGATGCGAAACGGCTCTGTTCCGGCGGATTCCGGCTGGACTGGGTGCAGCCGGTCGACCAGTTCCGCTGGTCGGGCCATGTCGAGCTGGCGGCGCAGTTCTCGCGCTGATCGCGCTTTTGGCCGTTCGCCGCTTGCGCTAGACTGGTTCGAAACATCAAGGGCGCGAGCAGACCCCAATGATCGACCGACGTGCGTTTCTGACGCTGACCGCCATGGCGGCCCTTGCGGGCTGCAGTTCGAAGTTCAAGACCTATGACGGGCCCGAGGTCACCCGGGTCGTGGTCATGAAGGGGCAGCGGATGCTGTACCTGCTGCACCACGATCAGGTGCTGAAGGCCTACCGCATTTCGCTGGGCTATGCCCCGGTCGGCGACAAGCAGATCGAGGGCGACGGCAAGACCCCGGAGGGGCGCTATTACATAGACCGCCGCAATCCCAACAGCGAGTTCCACCTGTCGATCGGGATTTCCTATCCGAACGAGGCCGATATCGAAGAGGCCAAGGCGCTGGGCAAGAAACCGGGCGGCGACATCTTCATTCACGGACGCGCCCGCAAGAACCGGCGCCGCAAGGGCGACTGGACGGCCGGGTGCATCTCGGTCACCGATGCCGAGATGGAGGACATCTATGCGATGGTCCGCGATGGCACGGTGATCGACATCTTCCCCTGATCGTCGCGCCGCGAGACGGGACCTTGCGGCCCCGCCGACGCCGGGGTCAGGCGCCGGACCCGGCCGTGGTGCGCTGTCCGGTGACCAGCGTCCACCAGATCTTGCCGTTCATTTCCTGATAGAAGGCGAAGCCCAGATCGGTCGCCTGCGGATCGAGGATGATGTTCCGGGTATCGGATTCCTCCATCCAGGCGGCCAGCGTCTCCAGCTCGGTCTCGTAGGTTTCCGAGATGTCCTCGCCGCGCAGCTGGCCCTGATAGCCCGCACGGGCCACCCGGTCGAGCGGCGACGACCCGTCCGAGCCGAAATGCCATGGGCGGTTCTGCACCGACATGTCGCGCGAATGGGTGGCGGCCGCCGCGTTCAGCCGCGAATCGAGCTCGAGCGGCGCGAGGCCCCGCGCCTGGCGCAGCGCATTGATCGAGTCGAGCATGCGGTACTGGATCTTGCCCTGGTCGGAACGCGAGATCCGGTAGACCGTCGGCAGAGGCTTGCCGTCGGGACCGATGCGAACCTCTCCTCCGGTCGAGCAGGCGGAGAGCGCGAAAAGTACGGCCACGAGGCCCAAAGCCGGTCGTATCATAAGAAAAACCCCAAGAGTCGGTCTTTTGGTCTTTAGCCGCTTGTGCAGGCGTGTTCAAACCCTTCGCGCGGCGATCCGCCGGGAGTGACGCCGGTTTGAATTGCTCCGCCCGATCGGTAACCTTATGGTCAGCCCGAACTTCCAGAAAAGACGCGACATTCGGAGCGCAATATGACGACCCGTTCGACCCGCGGCCTGACCCGCCGCCATTTCCTCGCCGGCACGGCCCTTGCCGTCACTGCCGGACCTGCCCTCGCCAACACCACCGAGATGGAGCCCGATCTGACCGACATGGTGCGGCGCAACATCTCGAGCTTTCGGGCGCTCGACTGGCATCCCTATTTCTCGAACCTGAAGAACGGCGCGATCCTGGTGGACACCACCTCGCGCGCGCTGCATTTCTGGTCGGAGGACGGTTCGATCTACAAGCTGTACCCGACCTCTGTGCCGCTGTCCGAAGACCTGACCCGGCGCGGCCGCACCAGCGTCGTGCGCAAGGTCGAGGGGCCTGAATGGCGGCCGACGCCGGCGATGAAACAGCGCAACCCCGAATGGCCGGACTATGTGCCGCCGGGACCGGACAACCCGCTGGGAACCCACGCGCTTTATCTGGGGTGGACCTACTACCGGATCCATGGCACCCATGACACCCGCAAGATCGGACGCCGGTCGTCGAACGGCTGCATAGGCCTTTACAACGAGCACATCGCCGAGCTTTTCGGCCTGGCCAAGGTGGGCACACAGGTGTTGCTAATTTGACGACATCCGGGACGTCTTTGGGTCAAGCCGTTCCGGTCGATTGCAAGAATCCGGGGCCATCCCTTACAGAGAAATTACATGTGTAGGATGCCGCGAAGGGGAGAGTCCCTGCGCTGCTGTTACAGGAGAGACAGATGAAGAAAATCGCCCTTGCCGCCGCCTTCGCGGTTGCCGCCACCTCCGCCTTCGCCGGCGGCTACTCCGAGCCGATGATCGAGCCGGAAGTGATCGCTCAGGACACCTCGTCCTCGGCCCAAGGCATCCTGGTGCCGGTTCTGGCCCTGATCCTCATCGCCGCCGTCGCGTCGAACTGAGATCCGTCCGCAAGGACACGAAAAAGGCGGTGGCCGGGAGCCACCGCCTTTTTTGTTGTCTGCTGTCCAGGCGACCGGGGCGTAGCCGCGGCGGCGGCAGGTCGACTCAGTCGGCCCAGCCGCGCAGATTGGCCTTCACGATCTCGCCCAGCGCCCGGATATGGGCGTCGTCGTCGTTGAGGCAGGGAATGTAGGTGAACTTCTCGCCGCCCGCCTCCTCGAAGCTCTCGCAGATCTCTTCGTTGATCTCCTCGAGCGTCTCGATGCAGTCGGCCGAGAAGGCCGGCGCGATCACCGCGATCCGCTTTTTGCCGGCCTGTGCCAGCCGCGCGACCTCTTCGACGGTGTAGGGCTGCAGCCATTCCTCGGGGCCGAAGCGCGACTGGAAGGTCGTGGTGATGCGGCTGTCATCCCATCCGAGCCGTTCTTTCAGCAGCCGCGTCGTCTTGAGGCAATGGCAGTGATAGGGGTCGCCCTCGGTCAGATAGCGCTGCGGCACCCCGTGATAGGAACAGACCAGGATGTCGGGTTCGTGCTCGGCCGCGGCATAGGCCCGCTCGACCGAGGCGGCCAGCGCCGAAATGTAAAGCGGGTTGTCGAAATAGGTGCTGACGGTGCGCACGTCCGGCTGCCATTTCTCGTCCATCAGCGCCTTGAAGAAGCTGTCGCAGGCGGTGGCCGAGGTGGTGCCGGAATATTGCGGGTAAAGCGGGAAGAACAGGATCTTCTGACAGCCCTTTTCCAGCAGCGACCGGACCCGGGCGCGGGTCGAGGGGTTGCCGTAGCGCATGCAGAAATCGACCACGACGCGGTCGCCATAGGTCGCCTTCAGCTCGGCGGCCAGCTTGGCGGTCTGCGATTTGGTGATCGTCATCAGCGGGCTTTCGTCGGCCTCGTGATTCCAGATCGACCGGTAGTTCTCGCCCGACGCGAAGGGCCGCTTGGTCAGCACCACCAGCTGCAGGAGCGGTTGCCAGACCCAGGGCGAATAGTCGATCACCCGCTTGTCGGACAGGAATTCGTTCAGATACCGGCGCATCGACCAGTAGTCATAGCCGTCCGGTGTGCCCAGATTGGCCAGCAGCACACCGACTCGCGCCGGCGGCACCAGCGGGTGGTCGTCGGGCCCGTGCAGGGGCCGTGTTTCAGTCAGACCGGAAGCCGCGGGTTTCCGCCCGTCCTGGTTGGAATCGAACATCGCCTTGGTCCCGGTATCGCGTCTGTCGAGCCTCAAACTCTGAATCCTCCCGGAAATATACAGATTTGAACGCAGGTCAATCGGAACTGCCGCTGTCGCCGGAGCCCGGGCGCGGCGTGTGCGCGCCCAGTGCGTCGGCCAGGCGCATGCGCGCCGAGCCGGGTTTCAATGCCTGCGGTTGGGTTTCTGCAGGCGCCCACCCGGCAAGGTAGATCATTTCGACCGTCGCGGGGATGCGGCCATCCGGCATGGTATGGATTTCCGCATAGCGCCGGGCGGCCTCGTCGAACAGCCGTCGCGGCGCGGGCCGACGGTGGCGGGCGGCCAGAGCATTGGTCTCGCCCATCGCGCGCAAGTCGTGCAGAAGCGCGTTGAGATTGGCGTAAGTTACCGACATCTCAGCGCAATCCGCCACAGGCAGGGCCAGCCCGGCGCGCTGCAACAGCCCGCCCGCGTCGCGGATTTCGGCCATCGGCAGCACCCGGGGCGAGAGCCCGCCCAGGGTGGCGGTCTCGGCCTCGGCCAAAGCGCTGCGCAGCTCGTGCAGGCTGCGGCCGCCGAACAGGACCCCCAGGAACAGCCCGTCGGGTTTCAGCGCACGGCGGCACTGGATCAGCTGGCCGACCGGGTCGTCGGACCAGTGCAGCGCGAGGGCATGAATCACGAGATCGTGCGCGCCGGGGTCCAGCGTCAGGGTCTCGTCGGCGGCCACCAGCCGCGCCGAAGGCAGGATTTCGGCCCAGGGCATTTCGAACGGGGTCACGACGGCCGGGGCTGTAAAGGTTCTGTTAACCTCGTTCAGCCTCTCCTTGATCTCGGCGGCCGCTGCCTCGTGCAGGAACAGCGCGGGCCCCGCCCTGAGGGCCCGGGCGCGGTGCAGCGCCAGGGCATGGCGGTCGGTCAGGTCGGGCGGTCGGGTCATCTTGGCTCCGGCAGGTTGCCCGGCGCTATGTAGGGGACGAGGCCGATGTTGCAAAGCGCCCTGCGACTCATCTACCCGCCGCGCTGCGTTGCCTGCGGCGAGCCGGTCGAAAGCGACCATGCACTGTGCGCCCGATGCTGGGGCGAGCTCGACTTCGTGACGGGTCTGGTCTGCGATGCCTGCGGGGTGCCCTTGCCCGGCGAGGATACGGGCGATCCGGTCTGGTGCGACGACTGTCTGGCCGGGCCCCGGCCCTGGAGCCGGGGGCGGGCGGCACTGTTGTATCGGGGGCGCGCACGCGGTCTGGTGCTGGCGTTCAAGCATGGCGACCGGACCGACCTGGCCCGGGCCGCGGCGGGCTGGATGCTGCGCGCGGGGCGGCCGATCCTCGGTTCGGGGATGCTGGTCGCGCCGGTGCCGCTGCATCGCTGGCGGCTGCTGCGGCGGCGCTACAACCAGTCGGCGCTGCTGTCGCGCGGCGTGGCCGAGGGGGCGGGGGCCGAGCATTGCCCCGACCTTCTGGTCCGCATTCGCGCCACCCGCCCGCAGGAAGGCATGAGTGCCGAAGCCCGCGCCGCGAACCAGGCCGGGGCGATGGCGGTCGAGCCGCGGCATCGCGGACGGGTTCCGGGCCGGACGGTTTTGTTGATCGACGATGTGATGACATCGGGCGCGACGCTCGGCGCTGCGGCCGGGGCCTGTCTGGCCGCCGGGGCGGCCGAGGTCCGGGTGCTGGTCCTGGCCCGCGTTGCGAAAGCCGAGTAAAGACCTATAGTCTCGGCAAAACGTCAGGAGCCGCGATGCAACCGGTTGAAATCTACACGACGTCCAGCTGCGGGTACTGCCATGCCGCCAAGCGGCTGCTGGACAGCAAGGGCGTGTCCTACGCCGAGATCGACGTGACCGCCGATCCGGGCCTCCGCCAGGAGATGATGGAACGCGCCAATGGCGGCTATACCGTGCCGCAGATCTTCGTCGGCGCGACCCATGTCGGCGGCTGCGACGATCTTTACGAGCTCGACCGGGCGGGCAAGCTCGACCCGCTTCTGGCAGGATAGGCCGATGCGCGCGGCACTGATCCAGCTGACCTCCTCGGACCTGCCGGACGAGAATATCGGTCTGGTGCGCGAGCTGATGCGCGAGGCGGTCGCGGGCGGCGCCGATCTGATCCTGACCCCCGAAGTGACCAACTGCCTGTCGCCCAGCCGGGCCCGGCAGAACGAGGTGCTGAAAGAAGAGGCAGACGACCCGATGCTGGCGGCGCTGCGGCAAGAGGCCGCGTCGCTTGGGATCTGGCTGCTGATCGGGTCGCTCGGGCTTAAGACGTCGGACCCTGACGGCCGCTTTGCCAACCGGTCCTTCCTGATCGGGCCGGGCGGCGCCATCGCGGCGCGCTACGACAAGATCCACATGTTCGATGTCGAGATCAGCGAGACCGAGACCTTCCGCGAATCCGACGGCTACCGGCCCGGCGCGCGCGCGGTGGTGGCGCCGACGCCCTTCGGCACGATGGGTCTGGCGATCTGCTACGACCTGCGCTTTCCGCATCTCTTCCGCGCGCTGGCCCATGCCGGGGCCGAGATCCTGACCGTGCCTGCCGCCTTTTCGCCGGTGACCGGCGCCGCCCATTGGGAGCCGCTGTTGCGCGCCCGGGCCATCGAGAATGGCTGTTACGTGCTGGCGCCCGCGCAATGCGGTGTGCATCCGGCGGCCGAGGGGCGGCCCCGGCGCACCCACGGGCACAGCCTGGCGGTGTCGCCCTGGGGCGAGGTGCTGGCCGATGGCGGCGAGGCGCCGGGCATCGTCTATGTCGATCTCGACCGCGAAGAGGTCGCCCGGGCCCGGGCGCGGGTGCCCTCGATCTTCCACGACCGGGACTTCGAGGCGCCGTGAGCGAGATCAGCGAGAGCCTGGTCGTGACGCTGTTCAGCGAGATCTTCATGGCAGATCAGCTGGCCCGGAACCGGATCTCGAAGGCCTTGCCCAAGGGCATGGAAATCAGCCATTTTTCGGTGCTGAACCATCTGGCGCGGCTGAATGAGGAACGCAGCCCGGCGCAGCTGGCGGCCGCGTTTCACGTCACCCGGGGGGCGATGACCAACACGCTGACCCGGCTGGACTGGGCCGGGCATGTGCATATCCGGCCCGACTGGGACGATGCGCGGCGCAAGATGGTATCGATCAGCCCGTCCGGCCGGTCGGCGCGTGAGGCGGCGATCCAGGCGGTGGCGCCGGTTCTGGCCGAGGCGGTGGCCGATATCGGCGAGGACCGGCTGAAGGCGGCGCTGCCGGTCCTGAGGATGCTTCGGCAGAAGCTGGAAGGCTAGGGGCGGCCCGGGCCGCCCCCTGGAAGGCGTCAGGCCGGTTTGCGCGCGGCGGTGACGTAGTTCACCGACAGGTCGCGGCTTGAAATCGACCAGTCCCAGGTCAGCGGGTTGAAGACGAAGCCGCTGCGGTCCAGCACCTTCAGCCCGGCCCGCTCCAGCAGCCCGCACAGTTCGTCAGGGGTGATGAACTTCTGGTATTCATGGGTGCCTTTCGGCAGCCAGCGCATCACGTACTCGGCGCCCAGAATGGTCATCACGAAGGCCTTGGGGTTGCGGTTGATGGTCGAGCAAAGATGCAGCCCGCCCGGTTTCAGAAGCTCGCGGCAGGCGGTCAGATAGGCCAGCGGATCGGCCACGTGTTCCACCACTTCCATGTTCAGGACCACGTCGAAGCGTTCGCCCGCGGCGGCCAGCGCCTCGGCGGTGGTGTGGCGGTAATCGATGGTCAGCCCCGACTGTTCGGCATGAATCCGCGCGACGGGGATGTTGCGTTCGGCGGCATCGGCGCCCACGACCTCGGCGCCGAGACGCGCCATCGGTTCGGACAGAAGCCCGCCGCCGCAGCCGATATCGAGCAGCCGGAGCCCCTTGAACGGCGCCTCAAGGCTCAGATCGCGGTCGAATTCCGCGGCGATCTGGCGCGTGATGTAGTCCAGCCGGCAGGGGTTCAGCATGTGCAGCGGCTTGAATTTTCCGGCCGGGTCCCACCATTCGGCGGCCATGGCCTCGAATTTCGCGACTTCTGAAGGGTCGACGGTTGTCTCTGCAGCTTGCATCGCGGGCTCCGTTCCTGTCTTCTGTCTGCACCCCCCTTGGGGGGTCGGTTCCCGGGGTTATATAGACGGGTCATGGACAAATCCGCAGGCCAAAAGCGCGCATCGCAGCATCTTTACCCGCCGATCGACCCGTTCGATCAGCGGATGCTGGAGGTTGGCGAAGGGCACCGGATCTATGTGGAACAATGCGGGCACCCGAGGGGCATTCCCGTGATCGTGCTGCATGGCGGACCCGGCGGCGGCTGCAGCCCGGCGATGCGACGCTATTTCGATCCCGCCGAATTCCGGATCGTCCTGTTCGATCAGCGCGGCTGCGGACGGTCTCGGCCCCATGCCAGCGTGACCTCGAACACCACCTGGCATCTGATCGCGGATATCGAGAAGATCCGCGCCGAACTGGGGATCGACCGCTGGGTGCTGTTTGGCGGCAGCTGGGGCGCGACGCTGGCGCTGGCTTATGCCCAGACCCATCCCGCACAGGTCGCGTATATGGCCCTGCGCGGCGTCTTCCTGATGACTCAGGCCGAGCTTGACTGGTTCTATGGCGGCGGCGCCGGGCAGTTCTGGCCCGATCTCTGGGCGCGGTTTTCCGACCTTATCCCGGCCGATGAGCGGTCCGACATGATCGCCGCCTATCACCGTCGCCTCTTTTCCGGCGACATGATGATGGAAACCCGGCATGCGCGGGCCTGGGCCGCCTGGGAAAACGCGCTGGCCTCGATCGAGCATGAAGGCCCCGCCGGCGAGGCGCCCGCCGACTACGCCCGCGCTTTCGCGCGTCTCGAGAACCACTATTTCATGAATCGCGGCTTTCTCGACCGCGACGGGCAGTTGCTGGACGACGTGCCGCTGATTTCGCATATCCCGGCGACGATCGTGCAGGGCCGCTATGACATGGTCTGCCCGCCCACCTCGGCCTTCCGGCTGGCCGAACGCTGGAGCCGGGCCGATCTCAAGATGGTGCCGATGGCCGGGCACGCCCTGTCCGAGCCGGGAATCAGTGCCGAACTGGTGCGCACGATGCGCGGCGTCCAGCGGCAGGCCGGGCTTCTGGGGCTGTAGCGCATGCATGTGAATGCCCGTTTCTGGGACCGTCTGGCGCCCCGCTATGCCCGGATGCAGGTCCGCGACCCCGATGCCTATGAACGCAAGCTGGCGATGACGCGGGCCTTCCTTGGCCCCGAGGCGCAGGTCTTCGAATTCGGCTGCGGCACCGGCACGACGGCGTTGAAGCACGCCCGCCATGCGGGCCATGTCACCGCCATCGACTGCGCCCCCGCGATGATCGGGATCGCCCGGCAGAAGGCGGCCGAAGCCGGCATCGGCAATGTCGAGTTCCGGGTCGGCGATCTGGCCGACATGCCCGACAGCCCCGGCGCCTACGACATGGTGATGGCCCATAACGTGTTGCATCTGCTGCCGGATCGGTCGGGCGCGCTGGCCCGCGTGCGCCGAATGCTGAAACCCGGTGGGGTGTTCGTGTCCTCGACCGCCTGCGCGGCGGGGGCGCCGCGGCTCTTCCGCTGGGTGGCGAAAGCGGGCCATGCGCTGGGGCTCTTGCCGCTTTTCAACCTGCTGACCGCCGACGGGCTGCGGGCCGAGATCGCGGCGGCGGGGTTCGAGATCGTCGAGGACTGGCGCCCCGAAGGGGGCCGCGCGCCGGTGCTGTTCCTGATCGCGCGCAAGCCCGCCTGACGCGTTCGCCTCAATGGGCACGCGACAGTCTCTTGCCTTTCGGGCGCCGGAGGCGTATATCGCCACTCAACAACGGTGGTTCGGCGTCCAAACCCGAACCTCCTCCGGATGAGTTTGTGCGGGCCGTTGGCCCGCTTTTTTGTTTCTGGAACGCTGCCCATGTCCGACCTCATCGCCAAGACCGCCATCGATCGGCGCCTGGCCGAGATCCTGACCCCGGTGATCGAGGGGATGGGCTTCGAGCTGGTGCGCGTCCGCCTGATGGGCGGCAAGACCAAGACCCTGCAGGTGATGGCCGAGCGGCCAGATGGCGGGATCGAGGTCGACGATTGCGCCAAGATCTCGACCGCGATTTCGGCCGTGCTCGACGTCGAGGACCCGATCGAGGAAGCCTATACGCTGGAGGTGTCCTCGCCGGGCATCGACCGGCCCTTGACCCGGCTCAAGGACTTCGAGACCTGGGACGGCTACGAGGCCAAGCTGGAGACCGCCGAGATGATCGACGGCCGCCGCCGCTTCAAGGGCATGCTGCAGGGCGTCGAGGACGGCGAGGTTCTGATCGAGATCGACGGCCCCGAAGGCGAGCCGGTGATCATCGGACTGCAATATGGCTGGCTTTCGGATGCCAAGCTGGTGCTGACCGACGAACTGATCCGCGAGATGCTGAAGGCGCGCAAGGATGCGGGCCTCATCGACGAGAGCGACTTTGACGAGATCGAGACGGACGACGGGTCCGTCCCGCAGGAGGACTGAGACATGGCGATTACCTCTGCCAACCAGCTCGAACTGTTGCAGACCGCCGAGGCGGTGGCGCGCGAGAAGATGATCGACCCCGATCTGGTCGTGCAGGCGATGGAAGAGTCGCTCGCCCGGGCCGCCAAGTCGCGCTACGGCTCGGAAATGGACATTCGCGTGTCGATCGACCGCAAGACCGGCCGCGCCACCTTCACCCGGGTCCGCACCGTGGTCGAGGACGAGGCGCTGGAAAACTATCAGGCCGAGCTGACCGTCAAGCAGGCCAAGCAGTATCTGGCCGACCCGCAGATCGGTGACACGGTCGTTGACGAGGTGCCGCCGGTCGAGCTGGGCCGGATCGCCGCGCAATCGGCCAAGCAGGTCATCCTGCAGAAGGTCCGCGAGGCCGAGCGCGACCGTCAATACGACGAATTCAAGGACCGCGCGGGCACCATCATCAACGGTCAGGTCAAGCGCGAGGAATACGGCAACGTCATCGTCGATATTGGCCGGGGCGAGGGCATCCTGCGCCGCAACGAGAAGATCGGCCGCGAAAGCTATCGCCCGAACGACCGCATCCGCTGCTACATCAAGGACGTGCGCCGCGAGACCCGCGGCCCGCAGGTCTTCCTCAGCCGCACCGCGCCGGAATTCATGGCCGAGCTGTTCAAGATGGAAGTGCCGGAAATCTACGACGGCATCATCGAGATCAAGGCCGTGGCCCGCGACCCGGGCTCGCGCGCCAAGATCGCCGTCATCTCTTATGACAACTCGATCGACCCCGTGGGCGCCTGCGTCGGGATGCGCGGCAGCCGCGTTCAGGCGGTGGTGAACGAACTCCAGGGTGAGAAAATCGACATCATTCCGTGGAATGAAGATCAGGCGACGTTCCTCGTGAACGCGCTGCAGCCGGCCGAGGTCTCGAAAGTCGTGATCGACGAAGAGGCCGGCAAGATCGAGGTGGTGGTGCCCGACGAACAGCTGAGCCTCGCCATCGGGCGTCGCGGCCAGAACGTGCGTCTGGCCAGCCAGCTGACCGGGCTCGACATCGACATCATGACCGAGGCCGAGGAAAGCCAGCGCCGTCAGGCCGAGTTCGAGGAACGCACCCGGTTGTTCATGGACACGCTGGATCTGGACGAGTTCTTTGCCCAGCTGCTGGTGTCCGAAGGCTTCACCAATCTCGAAGAGGTCGCCTATGTCGATCTCGACGAGCTTCTGGTGATCGACGGCGTCGACGAGGATACCGCGGGCGAGCTTCAGGCCCGGGCCCGCGACCATCTGGAAGAGATGAACCGCAAGGCGCTGGAACATGCCCGCGAACTGGGTGTCGAGGACAGCCTGGTTGACTTTGAGGGCCTGACACCCCAGATGATCGAGGCCTTGGCTCTCGACGGCGTCAAGACGCTTGAGGATTTCGCGACCTGCGCCGACTGGGAACTTGCCGGTGGCTGGACCTCGGTCAATGGCGAGCGGGTCAAGGACGAGGGGATCCTCGAAAAATTCGACGTCTCTCTGGAAGAAGCCCAGACCCTGGTGATGACGGCGCGTGTCCAGCTTGGCTGGGTCGATCCGTCCGAGCTGGAGCCGGACGCCGACCCCGAAGAGGACGCCGGCGAGGAGGAGGCCGAGGCCTGAGGCCCGGCCCCGGAGACCGGACATGGCCCGAGGCGGTGCAGGCAGATCGGCCGACGAGCCGGAGCGGCGGTGCATCGCCACGGGCGAGGTGGCGCCGAAGGCCGGGCTGATCCGGTTCGTGGTCGGCCCCGAAGACGAGGCGGTGCCCGATTTGCTGGGCAAGCTTCCGGGCCGCGGCATGTGGGTCGCGGCCGACCGTGACGCATTGGAAAAGGCGGCGAAGAAGCGCCTGTTCTCGCGTGCGGCGAAACGGCAGGTGGCGGTGCCCGGGGATCTGCTGGAGCAGGTCGAGGCGGGATTGCTGCGCCGGGTGGTCGACAGCCTGTCGCTGGCCCGCAAGGCCGGGCTTGCGGTGGCGGGGTTCGAGAAGGCGAAAGGCTGGCTGGACAGTGGGCAGGCAATTGTCCTGATCCAGGCCAGCGACGGGTCGGAGCGGGGCAAGACCAAGCTTCGCCCGCCCCGCGATGAGGGTGGATTCATTGGCTGTCTGACGGCCCGGGAATTGGGTTTGGCTTTCGGTCGGGAACATGTGATACATGGCGCGCTTGCGGCTGGCGGACTCACGGAACGTGTAGTAGAGGATGCCGCCAAGCTTTCGGGCGTACGCAAGAAAGACGGGGGAGGGACCCCCGGAAAGGGTTGAAGACCTTATGGACGATACTGACGGCAAGAAGACATTGGGTTTGCGCGGGAGTTCGCGGTCCGGCCAGGTGAAGCAGAGCTTCTCGCATGGCCGCACCAAGAACGTGGTCGTCGAGACCAAGCGCAAGCGCGTCGTCGTGCCCAAGCCGGGAGCCGCCAAATCTGGCGGCGGGGCCGGGGGCGGACATGCCGGAGGCGATCCGTCCAGGCGCCCGGCCGGGATTTCCGACGCCGAGATGGAGCGTCGGCTGAAGGCGCTTCAGGCTGCCAAGGCGCGCGAGGCTGACGAGGCCCGCCAACGCGCGGAAGACGAGCGTCAGCGCGAGGAAGAGCGCCAGCGCCGCCGCGAGGAGGCCGAGGCGAAGGAGCGCGAACAGCGCGAGATCGAAGAGGCCGCGCGCCGCAAGGTCGAAGAGGAAGAGCGCCGGAAGCGCGAGGAAGAGGAAGCCGCCAAGGTCAAGGCTGCGGCCGCCGAACGCGCGGCCGCAGCACCGGCTGCGTCGGCCAAGCCCGCTGCGGCCGGTGCTGCCGCGCCCGCTGCCGATGGCGATGCGCAGCGCGCGGCCGCCAAGACCGCGTCGCCCCGCAAGGTCGACCGCGAGCGCGAAGGCGCCGACGACCGTCCGGGTCGCGGCAAGACCACGGCCGCCAAGGGCGACCGCCGCTCTGGCAAGCTGACTGTCAGCCAGGCGCTGACCGGCGGCGAGGGCGGACGTCAACGCTCGCTCGCCGCGATGAAACGCAAGCAGGAGCGCATGCGCCAGAAGGCGATGGGCGGTGCCGACAAGCACGAGAAGGTCGTGCGCGACGTGCAGGTGCCGGAAACCATCGTGGTGCAGGAACTGGCCAACCGGATGGCGGAACGTGCCGCCGACGTGGTCAAGTCGCTCATGCAGATGGGCATGATGGTCACCCAGAACCAGTCGATCGACGCGGATACCGCGGAACTGATCGTCGAGGAATTCGGCCACAAGGTCGTCCGCGTGTCGGATGCCGACGTGGAACAGGTGATCGACACCGTCGAGGACAAGGCCGAAGACCTTCAGCCGCGCCCGCCGGTCATCACCATCATGGGCCATGTCGACCACGGCAAGACCTCGCTTCTGGACGCGATCCGCGATGCCAAGGTGGTCGCGGGCGAGGCTGGCGGCATCACCCAGCATATCGGCGCCTATCAGGTGACCACCGATAGCGGCGCGGTGCTGAGCTTCCTCGACACGCCCGGCCACGCGGCCTTCACCTCGATGCGGGCACGTGGCGCGCAGGTCACGGATATCGTGGTTCTGGTGGTCGCGGCCGACGACGCGGTCATGCCGCAGACGGTCGAGGCGATCAACCACGCCAAGGCCGCCGGTGTGCCGATGATCGTGGCGATCAACAAATGCGACAAGCCTTCGGCCAACCCGCAAAAGGTCCGGACCGACCTTCTGCAGCATGAGGTCGTCGTCGAAGAGATGTCGGGCGATGTGCAGGATGTCGAGGTTTCGGCGCTGACCGGCAAGGGGCTCGACGAGCTGCTTGAGGCCATCGCGCTGCAGGCCGAGATCCTCGAGCTGAAGGCCAACCCCGAACGCCAGGCCATGGGCGCGGTGATCGAGGCGCAGCTTGACGTGGGTCGCGGCCCGGTTGCGACCGTTCTGGTGCAGAACGGCACGCTGAAGCAGGGCGACATCTTCGTTGCCGGCGAACAGTGGGGCAAGGTCCGCGCGCTGGTCAACGACAAGGGCGAGCGCGTGAAATCCGCCGGTCCGTCGGTTCCGGTCGAGGTGCTGGGCCTGAACGGCACGCCCGAAGCGGGCGACGTGCTGAACGTGGTCGAGACCGAGGCCCAGGCCCGCGAGATCGCCGAATACCGTCAGCAGGCCGCCAAGGACAAGCGCGCCGCTGCGGGGGCCGCGACCACGCTCGACCAGCTTCTGGCCAAGGCCAAGGAAGACGCCAACGTGGCCGAACTGCCGATCCTGGTGAAGGCCGACGTGCAGGGCTCTGCCGAGGCTATCGTTCAGGCGATGGAAAAGATCGGCAACGACGAGGTGCGCGTGCGCGTGCTGCATGCCGGTGTCGGTGCGATCACCGAAACCGATGTGGGTCTGGCCGAAGCCTCGGGCGCGCCGATCATCGGCTTCAACGTCCGGGCCAACGCGCCGGCGCGGAACGCCGCGAACCAGAAGGGCGTGGAGCTGCGCTATTACAGCGTGATCTACGATCTGGTGGACGACGTGAAAGCGGCGGCCTCGGGCCTGTTGTCGAACGAGATCCGCGAGAACTTCATCGGCTACGCGCAGATCAAGGAAGTCTTCAAGGTTTCGGGCGTCGGCAAGGTCGCGGGCTGTCTGGTCACCGAGGGCGTTGCCCGCCGGTCGGCCGGGGTGCGCCTGCTGCGCGACGACGTGGTGATCCACGAAGGCACGCTGAAGACGCTGAAACGCTTCAAGGACGAAGTCGCCGAGGTCCAGTCGGGCCAGGAATGCGGCATGGCCTTCGAGAATTACGACGACGTTCGCGCAGGCGATGTCATCGAGATCTTCGAACGCCAGGAAGTCGTGCGCACGCTGTCCTGATCGGGCCTGATCGGATCAGATGTCGACATTGGAAATGGAAGGGGCGCTGCGAGCGCCCCTTTTCGTTCTGGTGAGTGGGGTGGGGGAATGGGGTCGCTTACGCCGCCGCCTCGATCGGCAAGCCTTCGAACAGGCGGGTTCCGACGCGGACCACGATCCGCCCATTCGCCCGGCAGAGCACGAAGGCGCCCTGCACCGAAACGCAGCTTCCCAAGCGGATGGTTCGTATCATTGCGCTATCCTCGATCAGCAACAATTCGAAGCTTTGCGCGATTTTATTAACCAATAAACAGAAATTTGATGAGTATGCGCCGGTTTCCGCCCGGACGTGGGGTCATGCGGCGCGTGGGCTGGTGCGCTCGGGCGGATAGTGTCGCCCGGGGTGCAGGGCCCCTCCGCCCGGCAAACCGTTTGACCGCATCGATTCGGGCTCCGGGGCCACGTGCCTCGACAGGCGCGACTCGGGCGAGCTGGGGTGTCAGACCTCGATGATCGCGCTTCGGTTGCGCAGCAGCAGGAAGCCCCCGACCAGAAGGCAGAACCCGGCGATTCCCAGCGGATAGGCCAGCATTATGTAGTCGCCGCGATAGATCGGATAGAAGGCGCGGCGGGCCTCTCCGACCAGATGGATGATCGGGTTCCACCACAGGACCTCGCGGGCCTGACGCGGCAGGCTCTCGAAGGTGAAGAAGATGGCCGACAGAATGAAAAGCGGGCGGTTGATGATGCCCCAGACCCGCTGCCAGAGCGGGAAGAAGGAAAAGAGCACCGCGTTCAGTGTCCCGACCCCCAGCCCCAGAAAGGCCGCCGCCCCGAGTGCCACGAAAAGCGGCCCCAGTGACAGCCGCACCGGGTCGTCGGTCACGACCAGAAGCGTCGTGAACACGAGAAAGCTGACCACGATCACCGTCAGGAAGGACAGGAAGAAGCGCGCCAGAACCGCGTCGAGCGGCGTGACCATCGGGAAATGCATCAGTTGCCGGTTCACCGCGATGGAGGTGCTGACCACCGCCGCGATTTCGGAATAGGCGTGGAAGGGGATGTAGCCCGTCGCATAGAACAGGATGAAGCTTTCGCCCAGCGGCGGGGTGTGGATGAACTGCGAGAAGGCCAGCGCCAAAATCGCGATCATCCCTGCCGGCTCCAGAACGGCCCAGACATATCCGCCCGGAGACCGGCCATAGCGGGTGATCATTTCGCGGATCACCAGTGCTCCAAAGACGCGCAGCGCCCCCTGCAACGGATTGGTTCGGGACGGTTTTGCGGCGGGACGCTGAAATTTCATGTGATGTCCTGAGTGGCGACGACTCAACCTACGGCATTGCGCACGGGGCAGATATGCTTACCATTGCACGAAAATCTCCGACAGATGGAAGCCGTCGTGCAAGTCGTGCCGAAAATCCAGGGTGGCCACTCCGTCACCCATGAGGTCTCCGAGACCGATACGAATCGCGCACGCTTGCGCCACCGGGTGATGCGCTTCGGCTTTGCCGTGGTCGTGGTGTTGCCGACCCTGATCGCGGCACTCTATCTCTGGCTGGTCGCGGCTGATCAGTATCATTCCGAGGCCGCATTCTCGGTCCGTTCGGAGGAATACTCGAACCCGCTCGAGGCGCTCAGCGTCTTTACCCAGGTCGGGTCGTCCTCCGGGTCCGACTCGCAGATCCTGTACGATTTCATCCGCTCGCAGCCGCTGATGCAGCAGGTCGACGCCGATCTCGACCTCAAGGCCCTGTTCGGCAAGCATCCCTCGGATTTTGTCTTTTCGCTTGAGGGCGACGCCTCGCGCGAAGACATGCTGGACTACTGGCAGCGCATGGTGAAGGTCGCGGTCGATCCGCTGACGGGGGTCCTGACGCTTCAGGTCCGGGCCTTCACCCCGGAAGACGCAGAGGCGATCGCGCAGTCGATCCTGAACCAGAGCGGACGCATGGTCGACGATCTCAGCCGGATCGCGCGCCAGGATGCGATCCGTTTCGCGCTGGAGGATCTGGGCGAGGCCGAGGTCCTTTTGCGCGACGTGCGCCGCAAGGTCCGGGTGTTCCGGCTGGAAAACGACATCATCGACCCGACCGAGGCGGCGGAATCGCAGATGGGCGTGATCGCGGCGCTGGAAGGGGAACTGGCCAGCGCGCTTGTGGAACGCGAGACAATCACCAGCTTCGCGGGCGAAGAGGACCAGCGGGTCAAGAGGATCGACCGGCGCATCGAGGCGGTGCGCAGCCAGATCGACCAGGAACGTCGCCGGATCGGCAAGCCGACCTCGGGGCCGTCCTCTCTGGTCGATGCCATCGGGTCCTACGAGGAATTGCTGGTCGATCTGGAATTTGCCCAGCGCGCCTACACCGCCGCGCTGGCCGCCTCGGAACAGGCCCGCGCCGAAGCGCGCCGCATCAGCCGCTATCTGGCCGTGCACATCCCGCCGACCCTGGCCGAGGACAGTCTTTATCCGCAGCGGGGGCTGCTGATCCTGCTGGTCCTGATCTGCTCGCTGGCGGTCTATTTCACGGGTCTGCTGATCTATTACAACGTCCGCGACCGGGGCTGAGCGATGCTGGAATTCCGGGGCGTCGAAAAGTCCTTCCGCCTGCCGGGCGGGGGGCGGCGCCATATCCTGCGGGGGCTTACCCTCGATCTTCCGCGCCAGTACCGGGTCGCGATCATCGGGCGCAACGGGGCCGGCAAGTCGACCTTCCTGCGGATGATCGCGGGCACCCACCGGCCCGACCGGGGCGAGATCCGGCGGATCGGCCGGGTCAGCTGGCCGATGGGCTTTTCGGGCGGCTTCCATTCGGCGCTGACCGGGCGCCAGAACGCCCGCTTCGTGGCCCGGATCTATGGCGCCGATTCCGATGCGCTGGTCGAGGAGGTCTCCGAATTCTGCGAGCTTGGCCCCTATTTCGACGCACCGTTCGAAACCTATTCTTCCGGGATGAAGGCCCGGCTGGCGCTGGGGGTGAGCCTTGCCACGAATTTCGACTGCTACCTGGTCGATGAAATCACCGCCGTCGGCGACGTCGCGTTCCGCCGCAAGGCCGAGGCCGCCTTTGCCGCACGGCTGGACCGGGTGCAGATCATCATGGTCTCGCATTCCGATGATACGCTCCGGAAATACTGCAATGCCGCGCTGTTTCTTCAGGACGGGCACGCCTGGTTCTTCGACGATCTCGAAGACGGGCTTGCTGCCTATCGCGAGACGCTGAGGGCATGAGCCTCAGGCCGTTGGGCGTTGCGCCGCCCGCCTTTCTGGCCGGACGGTTTTCGCCGACCGCCGATCTTTATCTGGGCTTTGCCTGCCGCGACCGCCTCGCCCGCGGCGCGCTTCGCCAGCTTTCCCCGACCGTCTTCGCGGCCGGCGAGACGCTGATCGTGATCCGCCATGCGGCCGGGATGCGGACGCTGCCGCCGCATCGACGGCTGGTCTATGTGATCGACGACGACATCCGTGCCGGGATCGCCGACCGGGCGCTGCCGCCGATCTATCGGGCCAAGCTGGCGCTGCTGGAATGGCCCGAGGCGCGCCGGTTCGAACCCGCGGCCGCCGCGATCCTGGCCACAAGCTCCGCACTGGCCGCGACGCTGCGCGCGCGCCGGCCCGGTGCCCGGGTGGAAGAGATCGCGCCCGCCTGGCCCGTTGCCCAGATGCCGGTGCCGGACCCCGTGGCGCCGATCCGGCGGATCGGGCTGCTGATGGGGCGAAGCCATGCCCGCGACGCGGCGCCGCTTTGGGCGCCGCTTCTGCGGGTGCTGGATCGCAGGCCTGGGCTCGCGCTGACGGTTTCGGGCAATCTCGACCTGCCGCGCGTCGTCGCCCGCCATCCGGCGGTAGACGTGCTGCCCGCGCTCGACTGGGCGGCCTATCTGGGTTGGCTCCGGCAGGCGCGGCTGGATCTGGGGCTGGCGCCGCATCTGGCGTCGCGACGGTTCAATGCCGCGCGCTCGGCCAGCAAGCTTGGCGAATACGCGATAGCGGGCGCTGCGGTGATCGGGTCCGACAGCTGGCACGAAGCGGCGCGCGGTGCGATGTGCGGCCGCTGTCTGGCGCTGGGCGCCGATCCGGCGGCCTGGATCGCGGCCATCGACCGGCTGATCGACGACCCCGCCTCGGCCCGCGCGATGGCCGCCAAGAACCGCGAGGCGCTGATCGCCGCCGATGCCGAGGGGCATCAGCGGAGGCTCTGGGCCTCATTGCTGGACGCGGCCGAAGACTGAGCGGTCCCGGCAAGGGCGGCGGCCAGCCGGTCGGCCAGATCCCGGGGGCTGGCGTCCAGCGGCAGCACCTGTCCGTTCGGGCGCGCGGCGGCGGTTTCGCCCTGGGCGCCGATGTCGAAGGTCAGCACCGGCAGCCCCGTCGCCAGGCATTCATGCACCGTATAGGAAAAGGTTTCGGGCCAGATGGCGGGCACGAACCAGGCGCCGATGGTGTGGGACGCGGACAGGGTCGCGATCTCGTCCCGGCGGTAGCGCCCGTGAACGGTCATCCCGGGATGGGCGAAGGCGGGGTCAAGCTCGCCCAGAACAACGATCTCAAATCCCCTGTCCGGCAATGCGGCCAGCGCCTTCAGCACAGCGGCCCCCTTGGCATACCCGATCCGCCCAAGAATCCCCAGCCGCGCAGGGCCCGAGGGCGGTGCCAGTCGCGGCGGCAGGTGGCCGACATGGTGAGGGCGCAGCACCAGATGCGGGGCGAGATCGGGCCAGACCCGCGCCACGCGCCGTGCGCTGTCGGCGGAAAAGACGACGATCTCGTCGGCGCGGGTTGCCGCGCGGTGCCAGGCCTGTCGCCAGGTTTCGATCCGGGGCGGCCGTGCGCCCGAGGTCACCGCCAGTTTCCGGTAACAGGACTGACAGGGAACGGGGCCCGGCAGGCCGCAGAAACGGCCCGCCGACCCGATCAGCGTGTGGGATGGGCAGAGCGGCAGAAAGTCGTGGAAGATCAGCTCGAAACGGTCCTGCGGCCGCAGTCGGTCAAGCATGTCGTTCAGCAGCCCAAGCGGGTCGGCCGCGCCCACCAGGTTGGAATAGATCAGCCGGATGCGGGCGGGCCGTGACAGCAGATCCGCGGCCCCGGCCCGCGACAGGCGTTGATGCAGGGGCGGGCCGCTGTCGTGAAGCTCGGCCAGTACCCCGGCGGGGTCGTCGCGTAGCACCAGAGCCACGTTGCCTTGCGCCCGCTCGGCCGCGATGCGGTCGGCCAGCCACATTTCGGCCCCGCCGCCCAACCGGTGCCCCAGGAAAACCGGCACCGGCTTGGCACTTCCCAGCCCGGCAAGGCGCACCGCCAGCGGCGTTTCGGACCCGGCGGCGGGGGTGTTCTGCAACGCGGCCTCGGCTCCGGGGATCAGCGCGCGTTCCAGCCGGGTTCCGGCCCCGCTGTCGCCGCGCAGGAAATAGGCCGCGATGTCGCCCGCATGGCGCAGGGGCAACAACGCCAGCGCCGTGGCCGCCGAGAGCGCCCCGAGCACACGTTGGTCGGGACGATAAAGCGAAATCGTGACTGCGGGCGCGCCGTCGACCTGCCAGACCAGATGCCGCCGGCCGGGCAGGGCGAGCCGTACGGGGCCATCGCCGGGCTCGACGCGCCGGGTCGCGGTCTCGGTGCCGATGCGGGCCGGGCATGTGGCTTGCGCCTCGAGGCTGACGATCCCGTCGCAAGCCTGGGTTGCGATGCGGATCGTTTCCATTGGCGCGACCCGAATACGGCGCATGCCTCGCCGGCCCTGCAGTCTGGACCAGAGAAGATGCAGCAATACCCGCCGCGCGGCGGCCATTCGCGAGGTAGCCATGCGGCCAATCTATCTTATGCGATATGGACTTGGCCAGCGTGCCGCCAGAAACCGCAGGCCAGACCCATGTGTTCGAGGGGGAACGCGTGACCGGCCCGCGCCAAGCCGGACCCATGGTTGACAGGGTCGATTTCGCAACAATAGAAACGTGCATAGGTCGCTAATCTTATGCGGAAGGCGCGTGCATGGACCTGCGGGCTCGATCTGATCTGGAGTGCGTGGCCGCACTGCGTTTTCCTCGGCAGGGCCGCTGGTGATCTCCTTGCGACGGCGTGTCGGTGGGACCGACGATCCGATAGATTTCGCGATGGACGCGGTGACGGTCAAACGGATCGCAGGCCGGGCGTGGCGGACGGCAGGCGGCGGCGAACCGCTGGACCTGGAGCTTGTGTCTGGCGGCCGGGTGCTGATGACCGCAACGGCGGACCGTCCGGCGCCATCGGGTTTGCCTTGCGCGTTCGAGTTCCGTCTGGACGGCGGAACCGCCGCGGCCATCGGCCGCCGGACGGTACATCTGCGCGTCGCGGGCGAAACGCGGCCTTTCGCGAAGCTGCATTTGCCTGGTGGCAAGACGGTGCGGGCAGGTCGGCGGGTGACGCTTGTGTCGCGGACCCTCCGCGCGGCCTATCTTTGCCGGTTGCGCACGGAATTTTCGGTGAACCGTCCATTTGGGGACGGCGAGGGCGTGATCGAGACGGTGGCGTTGCGCGACGGCGTGCTGCATGTGCGCGGCCGCTCGAGGGTGCCGGTCACGATCCGAAGCGAGACCGCCCGTGCCGACCTGGCCAAAAGCGATATGGAAGATCGGGCGTTCGACCTGCGGCTGACAGGACACAGGCTGCTTTGGGTGGAGGGCGCCGGTCTGCCGCTTCTGGCGATCCGTCTGCCCGCGCCCCGGTTCTCGCCATTGGCGACGGTGCGCACCGTTGTCGATTTCTGCCGTGTCCCGTTTCTTTTTGGCGGCAACCTTGCCGGGTTTCTTTTCCGGGGCGATGCCAAGGCGGGCGATCCGATCGAGGCGTTTTTGCTGCGTCTCCGCCCGGCCTCAGAGGCCGTGCCAGAGGTCGTGCCGGGGCTTTTCGCAGCGGCCGCGCCGCCCAAGCCTGCGCCGCCCGCCGATATCGTTCTGCCGGTCTTCAATGCCGCGGACGATCTGCGCGTCTGTCTGGAGCGTCTGGCGCGGAACACGCTGCCAGAGCACCGGGTGATCGTGATCGACGACGCCTCGACAGACCCGGCCATCGCGCCGATGCTGGAGGCCTTCGCGGACGCCCGGCCCGGCACCCTTCTGGTGCGCAATGCCGAGAATGGCGGTTTCATTGCCAGCGTGAACCGGGGCCTCGCGGAATCCCGTGGCCATGTGGTGCTGCTGAACAGCGATGCCTTCGTCCCGCCGGGCTGGATCGACCGGCTGATGCGGCCGATCCTCGACGATGCGCTGATCGCCTCGGTCACGCCGATGAGCAACGAGGCCGAAATCGCGACCGCGCCGGTGATCTGCTGCCCCGAGCCCTTGGCCGAGGGCCAGGCCGAGGCCATGGATGCCATCGCCCAGCGGCTGAACCCTGCGGCCGCCCGGGCCGAGAGCCCGACCGGGGTCGGGTTCTGCATGGCGATGTCCCGGCGCTGGCTGGACGAGGTGCCCCGGTTCGACACGGCCTTCGGGCGCGGCTATGGCGAAGAGGTCGACTGGTGCCGCCGGGTGGGCGAACGGGGGGCCCGCCACCTTCTGATCGGCGATCTTTTTGTCGAACATCGCGGCGGCGGCAGTTTCGGACCCGAAAAGGCGGCACGTATCGCGGCGGCATCGCGGCTGATCAATGACCGGTATCCGGCCTATGATGCGTCCGTGGCGGATTTCATACGCACGGACCCGTTGATCGGTCCGAGGCTTGCGCTGGGCCTTGCCCGCGCGGGGACCGAGGCGCCGCTGCCGGTCTATCTGGGTCATCGCCTGGGCGGGGGGGCCGAACACTGGCTGCAGGACCGGATCGCCCGCGATCTGGACGAGGGCGGTTCGGCACTGGTTTTGCGGGACGGCCCCGAACCGGAAACCGTGGCGGTCGAGCTTTATCGTGCGGCGGGTCAGACCCAGGCCGTCCTTCTGCTGGCCGAACTGGGCGGTTATCTTGGCGCTGCGGGCCGCAAGACCCTGTTCTATTCCTGCCTTGTCGGCGCGCGCGCGCCGCTGGATCTGGCTGAGGCGGCCGCCCGGTCGCTTGGCGCACAGGACGGCTTCCGGATCCTCTTTCACGACTATTTTCCGCTGTGCCCGTCCTACAATCTCCTGGGCCATGACGGCCGGTTCTGCGATCTGCCCGGACCCGAGCGGTGCCAGGCCTGCTACGAGCGGCTTGCCGCGATCACCGAGGCGCATCCGCCGCGCATCGCCGACTGGCGTGCCCGCTGGCACGCGCTGGCCGCCCGGGCGGAGACGATCGAGGTGTTCTCGCCCTCGTCGCAAAGGCTGGTCGCCCGTGTCTGGCCCGAGCTGGCCCCGCGGATTGCAC
This sequence comes from Rhodovulum kholense, assembly GCF_003053725.1. Classification (GTDB taxonomy): domain Bacteria; phylum Pseudomonadota; class Alphaproteobacteria; order Rhodobacterales; family Rhodobacteraceae; genus Rhodovulum; species Rhodovulum kholense. The sequence continues at coordinate 132,701 of NZ_QAYC01000004.1, read as the reverse complement.
TTCGCCCGCACCGGCTCGCCGTCCTGCCCCGACCGGTGCGCCTCGAACCGCGCGCGCGCCCCGTTCTGGGCGTGCTTGGCGGCATCGGATTCGAGAAGGGAGCCGCTGTCTTGCGCGACCTGGCTGCGGCCGCCGGCACAAGGATGGACATTGTGGTGATCGGCGAGATGGATGAGACTTATGCCCATCCCGACATCCGGGTCCATGGCCACTACCGGCGCGACGAGATTTCGGATCTGGCAGAAGTATACGGGGTCGGGCGCTGGCTCATCCCGTCGATTTGTCCCGAGACCTTCTCCTATGCGATCCGCGAATGCCTGGCCACCGGACTTTCGGTCTTTGCCTTTGATCTCGGCGGGCAGGCCGATGCGCTGCGCGGGGTCCCGAACGGATATCTTCTGCCGCGCGATATTACCCCGACGGAGCTTGCCGCGCGACTTCTCGCGCCGCCGCTGAGCGACAGGCCCGCAGAGAGGAAAGAACTGACTGCATGACCATCGGACCGACCGGAACGACGACCCACTCCGCCCCTGCGGGGCCCATGTGCATAAGTGCGAAACCGGCCCTGTCGGACATCTTCGCGCCCGATGACGAGGAAAGCGCCCGACGCCGTAACGCGGGCGCTCGCCGAGTGCCGGCGGAACGCACGCTGCTCATTCACTTCACGCCGCGCTCTGGGTCGAGCTGGCTGGGCTCGCTGCTCGATGCGACCGGGTGCCTGGGGATGGGGCTCGAGCTTTTCAATCCGAACTTCATGCCGCAGATCGCGCGGCATTTCGGAGCCCGGACTCTGACCGAATATGTCGAGATGGCGCGCCGCTTCCCCGTGCGCAAGGGCAGCTTGAGCTTCGAGATCACCTCGCACCAGTTGCATGCGGTTTTTGACGATCCTGATCAGTTCTTTGCCGCTTTTGCCGATGCCGCGAGCGTCTGGTTGATCCGCGAGGATATCGTGGCCCAGGCGGTGTCTCTGACTAAGATGGTGCAGACGCAGGTGGGCCATGCGGCGAATTCCGATGCCGAGACGCGGCGCAGGACCGAGGCTGACTTTGCCTATGACCGGAGTGCGATTGAACGCTGGCTGAAGCACATCCTGGCCGCCGAGAGACGCACCGAGGACTATCTCAGGGCCTACCGGATCGCGCCCCTCAGGCTGTCCTACGAGCGGATCACCACGATCCCGCCGCGTCAGTTGGTCGAGCTGATGGCCAATTGGTGCAGGTATCCGGACCTGCCTGACGATGCACCGCTATCGTCCCGGCATGAAAAGATCGGGACCGCACAGAACCTCGACTATGCGGAGCGGTTCCGCAGGGAAAACCGTGGCTTCCTTGCCAAGGTCGAGGCAGAGCGGCGGTCGTGGCTGGACCGGCTTGACGACCCGGGCCAGGGCTTGCCCAAAGGCTGAACGGCCATCGACCCGGGAAACAGAGCCAAAGGATGGAAAGCCTTGGTGCCTGTCGGAAACGGACGGAAACCGCCGCGGAGGCCCTTGTCTGCCTGCGTCCGGTCCATCGTCAGGCGGCGAAGACGCCGAACCTGTTCATTGGCAACGAGCTGGTCAAAGCGATCCGGGAAGGCTGGACGAGGCGAGGCTTTTGGATCTGACCGCAGCCGTGGTGCCGACCCAAGCCGGATCCGCCACGGTCGCATCCCTTGTGCGTGCGCTGGGCACGGTCGAGGTGTTTGAGGACGAGGCCGCGCTGACCGCCCCCCTTGCCGACAGCGCCGTTGCCAACAAGGTGTGCGCCCACAGGGTTCGTTCGCAAAGGCCCTGCCCACAGCATGTTCGCGTGACGACGAGGCGCCCGCATGACGGCTCAAGTCTGCGCCAGCTTTTCCAGCAGCGACCTCAGGCGTTCTACCGGTTCCGGGTCCGGTTGCACCGTCCGCTCAAGGCTCGGATCGGTCCGCCGGAATTCTGGTTCGTGTCCGGAAGCCCCATTCGCGCGGTGCGCGGCTCTGCCCGGGCACCGCGTTGGTCCCGATCTGACTGTGCCTGTCGGCGTCACTCGACAGAGACCCCGCGTTTGGCGCACCGGCTGATCGCGTTTCGGGGCGGCCGGCGCAGTCCGCCTGTTTTTTCAGTAAGCCGCTGGGACCTGCGCAAAATACGGGCAAATCAGGCGGGGATTTTGCAGGAATCACCATGAGCCTTGCCCGCCCACCGCCTTGAGTCGGAAAATCTGACTTCGAGGACGAGACGGGCGTTCCGGCATCGGGTCAAGGCGGACGGGGGCTGATCGCCCCGGCCGCATCGAGGCCTTGGCTGCCGGATTTCGCGCGGATCGGCAGTTGCCAAAGACCCTGCGGCGGATAGAGTGCACTATGGCCAACGCAATGCCATCAGGGAAAGAAAGGGCCACATCATGAAATTCAGTACACTCCTTGCAGGCGCCTCGGTCGCGCTGACGGTGACGGCGGCGGCTGCCTCCGCGCAGGACATGTCGTTCTTCCGGATCGGTACGGGCGGCACGGCGGGCACCTATTATCCGATCGGCGGGCTTCTGGCGAATGCCATCTCGAACCCGCCCGGGTCGCGGTCGTGCGAAGAGGGCGGCTCGTGCGGCGTGCCGGGCCTGGTGGCCTCGGCGCTCTCCTCGAACGGCTCGGTCGCGAACATCAACGGCATCGCCGGGGGCACGCTGGAATCGGGTTTCGCCCAGTCCGACGTTGCCACCTGGGCCTATTCCGGCACCGGGATCTGGGAAGGCAAGCCCGCGGTCGAAAGCCTGCGCGCCATCGCCAACCTCTATCCCGAAAGCATCCACCTGGTGGCTGACGCCGCCTCTGGCATCAAGAGCGTCGCCGACCTGAAGGGCAAGCGGGTGTCGCTGGACGAGCCGGGCTCGGGCACGCTGGTCGACGCGCGGATCATCCTCGAAGGCTACGGCCTGTCGGAAAGCGACGTCACCGCCGAGTTCCTGAAACCCGATCAGGCCGCGGACCGCATGCGCGACGGCGCGATGGACGCCTTCTTCTTCGTCGGCGGCTATCCGGCGGGTGCGATCGCCGAGCTGGCCAGCCAGCATGACGTGACCCTGGTGCCGATCTCCTGCGAAGAAGTGCCGGCGATCTGCGAAACCTACAGCTTCTTCGCGTCCAATACGGTGCCGGGCGGCACCTATGAGGGCGTGGACGAGGACACGACCACCCTGTCGGTGGGCGCGCAATGGGTGACCAGCGCCAGCCAGCCCGACGACCTGATCTACGGCATCACCAAGGCGCTGTGGAACGAGAACACCCGCAAGCTTCTGGATGCGGGCCATTCCAAGGGCAAGCTGATCACCGCGGATACCGCGCTTGACGGTGTCGGCATCCCGCTTCATCCGGGTGCGGAACGCTTCTATCGCGAAGCGGGTCTGATCCAGTGATCGCGAACCGCGCGGCGCGATTTGCGCGGCGCGTCTGATCGGGGTGGGGCCGCGGCACGCTCGCGGCCCTTTCCGTTTAAACGACAGGGTGGGCAAGCATGACCGAGAACCGGACTGAAACGGCGCAAGGCACGGCAACCGAGACGCTCAGCGCCGAGGATCTGAAGGCGCTGGAAGAGAAGTTCGATCCCGAGATGCGGTTCCGGACAGTGGCGCGGCCGCTGGCGATGCTGGCTGCGGCGATCATGTTCCTGCTGTCCTGCTATCACTATTACACGGCCGGTTTCGGCATTCCCCCGGCGACGACCCATCGCGGGTTGCATATGGGGGTGACGCTGCTGCTGGTCTTCCTCAGTTTCTCGGCCTTCGGCGGGAAAGAGGTGCGCCCGGGCCCGCTGGCGCCCTGGGGCATGCCGCTGATCGACTGGGTCCTGGCCGGTGCCGGTCTGGTCGCGGCGCTGTACGTGCCCTGGATCTATGCCGATCTGGCATTCCGGGTGGGCAACCCGTTGCCCGTCGATATCGCGATGGGGACGATCCTGATCGTCGTTCTTTTGGAGGCGGTGCGCCGCTCGATGGGTTGGCCCTTGCCGGTGATCGCGATCCTGTTCATCGCCTATGCCTATTTCGGGCGCTCGATGCCGGGCATTCTTGTGCATCCCGGCGCCAGCTGGTCGAACATCGTCAACCATCTGTACCTGACCTCGCAGGGGATCTACGGCACCGCGCTGGGCGTCATCGCGACCTATGTGTTCCACTTCGTTCTGTTCGGCGTGATGGCCTCTCGGATCGGGCTGGGGCAGTTGTTCATCGACATCGCCTCGGCGCTGGCCGGGCGCTATGCGGGCGGTCCGGCCAAAGTCTCGGTTGTGTCCTCGGCCCTGTTGGGGTCGATTTCGGGCTCGTCCATCGCCAATACGGTGACCACCGGCGCGCTGACCATTCCGGCGATGATCCGGATCGGCTATCCCCGGCATTTCGCGGCGGCGGTCGAAGCCGCCTCGTCCACCGGCGGGCAGATCACGCCGCCGGTGATGGGGGCGGTCGCTTTCCTGATGATCGAGTATCTGGGCGTGCCGCTGACCACGATCCTGACCGCAGCTCTGGTGCCCGCCTTCATGCATTTCTTCGGCGTGCTGGTGCAGGTCCATCTTGAGGCGCGCCGCCTCGGCCTGCGGGGCCTGCACCCGTCCGAGCTGCCCAATGCGTGGCGGGTGTTCCGCAAGGGCTGGCTGTCGGTGCTGCCGCTGATCCTGCTGATCGCGATCCTGCTGTCCGGGCGCACGCCCTTTGCCGCTGCCTTCTGGTCGATCACCGCCTGCATCGGGGTGCTGCTGATCCAGAAGATTTCCGAGGGCGGCCTGCTGGACGGGCTGAAGGGCGCCGCCTACGAGGTCTGGGAAGGCTTCGTGCTGGGCGCGCGCCAGTCGTTGGCGGTCACCGCCGCGGCGGCGCTGGTGGGCGTGGTGATCGGGGTGGTGACCCTGACCGGCGTCGGCTTCAAGATCGCCTATATGGTGACCGGTGTCGCCAGCGGCTGGGCCAATGACGTCCATGGCTGGCTGGCGGTGTTGCCGATCGAGCTGATGACGGTGCCGACGCTGACGCTCTTGTTCACGCTGATGCTGACGGCGGTGGTCTGCATCCTGATGGGCTGCGGCATTCCCACGACGGCCAATTACATCATCATGGTGGCGGTGGCTGCGCCGATCCTCGGCCTGCTGGGCGTGCAGCCGCTGGTGGCGCATTTCTTCGTCTTCTATTACGGCGTTCTGGCCGACATCACGCCACCTGTGGCGATGGCCGCCTATGCCGCGGCCGGGATCGCCGGGGCCAATGCCTTCAAGGCCGGGAACACCGCGTTCCGGCTGGGCATGGGCAAGGTGCTGGTGCCCTTCGTCTTCGCCTTCCAGCCCGCGCTGTTGCTGGTGACCGACGGTTTCACCTGGTCGGCCTTCTTCCTGGCCGCCTTCGGGGCGGTGATGGGGATCTGGGCGCTGGCGGCGGCGGTGTCGAACTGGCTGTTCGCGCCGCTCCATTGGGCCGAAAGGATCCTGCTGGTCATCGCGGCGCTGCTGCTGGTCGCGCCCGATACCGGGGCGACCGTGGTCGGACTGGCGCTGTTCCTGCCTCCCGCGCTGCGGCAGCTGGCCTTCCGGCGGCGGAGCATGGCGTGAGGCGAAGGGATGGGAGACGGCGATGGCCCAGGTGATCTTCTATGAAAAGCCGGGTTGCGTCGGCAATGCGCGGCAACGGGCGGTTCTGACGGCCTCGGGACACGCGCTCGACCGTCGCGACATCCTGAGCGCCGGGTGGACAGCCGAAACCCTGCGCCCCTTCTTCGGCGACCGGCCGGTCCGCGAATGGGTCAACGCCAGCGCGCCGCGCGTCAAGTCGGGCGAGATCCGGCCCGAGGCGCTGACCGAGGCCGAGGCGATGGACCTGATGCTGGCCGATCCGCTGCTGATCCGCCAGCCGCTGATGCAGGTCGGAGAGGTGCGGATGGCCGGGTTCGATCAAGCGGCGGTGGCCGACTGGATCGGCCTTGCGCCCACCCGGGTGCCAGTCACCGACGCGTGCCCGCGCCGTCGCGAGGCGCCGCCCTGCGCGCCGCCGGACGCTTAGGGGGGGCGGGGCGCGGTGCGGACGGGGCGGGGGGCGCCTTCGGGGCGCCCGGCCGCGATCTGGTCAGCCGTTGTAGTCGGCGTCGGCGACCTTCTCCATCCAGGTGACCGGCGATCCGTCGATGCTTTCCTGAATGGCGATATGGCTCATCGCGGTTTCCGCCGAGGCGCCGTGCCAGTGCTTTTCGCCGGCCGGGAACCAGACGATGTCGCCCTGGCTGACCTCTTCGACCGGGCCGCCCTCGCGCTGGACGCGGCCGCGGCCGAAGGTGATGATGATGGTCTGACCGGCCGGATGGGTGTGCCAGGCGGTGCGTGCGCCGGGTTCGAAGGTCACATGGCTGCCGCCGGTGCGGCCGGGCTCTTCGGCCTGGAACAGCATGTCGACACGGACGGTGCCGGTGAACCAGTCGTCGGGACCTTTCATCGAGGCATTGCTGCCCGAACGGATGATCTTCATGGTCGTTCTCCTTTGGTTGGGCGCGGGCTCAGCCGCGCAGCTTGTCGAAACGGTAGGTCAGGGCCGGACCGCCGGGTTGGTTGCAGGCCAGTTCCGCGGTCACCATGGCAAAGGGCTCGGCGAACCGGCCGGTCCGCAATCCGCCCGCATCGGGCGGCTCGAAGCCGATGTCGCGGACCAGGCTGGCGGCGATGTCCTTGGCCCCGGCATCGTCGCCATAGACCGGCAGATGCGGGGCCGGGGCCTGCCCCTTGCGGGCGAAGACCGGCCGCAGGCTTTCCGACGGGCTGGTGTTGAAGCAGGCGACCCAGCGGGCGTGGGGCCGCATCCGGGCCAGCTCTTCGGCGCCCGAGGCGGTCGGGCCGAAAAGCATCGCTCTTTCGTCCGGGACCGAACAGCTTAGCACGACCCGGTCCGCCAGGTCGCCGGCCTGATCCAGGACTTCGGGGATGCAGGCCCAGGGCAGGGCCAGCTGGATCGCAGCGGCGCCAACCACGGCCTCGGCCACGCTGCCCCGCAGTCGCGGGCCATGGCGGCAAGCCGGTCGGGGTCGCGGGGCCAGGCAAGGGTGACCTCGTGGCCGCGAGCGGCCCCCATATGCCCCGATCCGAGAATGCCGATTCTCATGGACCCCTCCTGCGGTTGCGCGGCGGCCTCGGCGGCGGCGGTGGCGTTGTCCAAGCCGGTGTAGAAGGCCAGATGGGTGATCGTCTCGGACAGCTCGGCCGGGGTCACGCCCGCGTCGAGCGCCAGTTCGATACGGCGTTGCAGGGTGTCGGTCTCGTGCCGGGTCATCAGCGCCGCGAAGGTGACCAGCGCGCGGTCGCGGACCGAAAGCTTTTCGCCGGTCCAGACCGACCCGAAGAGATCGTTCTTCGAATAGGCCTCGAGCGCGGGAGAAACGCGGTCGACATCCTGGGCGGCGGCTACGGACGAGATCAGGGAAAGGCCCGAGACCGGGATATGGGTCTTCATGGGGCGCTCCTGTCGGGAATTTTCAGTTTACCCGGCAGATGTGGCGCCATCCGGGCCGGGCTTAATACCCGGACTCTTCACGCCACTTATGCAACACACTCATAGGCAGACCGTCATCTCCGGTCCCGCAGGGCCTCCAGAACCGCCTCGAAGGCCGAAGACGGCCGCTGGCGGCTGGGGTAGTAGAGATGGAAACCGGGAAAATAGGGTGAGTAGCTTTCGAGACAAACGGCCAGCCGCCCCGCCGCCAGATGTTCGGCCGCCAGCCGTTCGGGCACCAGCGCCAGCCCGTGCCCGTCGACCGCGGCGCGCAGCACCGGGTTGACGGTGTTGAAGCAGACCTGGCCCTGGACCTTGACCCGGATCTCGGTGCCGTCGGCATCCTCGAATTCCCAGGCATAAAGCGCGCCATGGGTCGACAGCCGCAGGTTCACGCAGCGATGCCCGGTCAGGTCCTGCGGGGTTTCCGGCACCCCGGCCTCGGCGAAATAGTCGGGCGCACCGACGCAGACCATCCGTTCGTCGGGACCGATCCGCATCGAGATCATGCCCTCGCTGACCTGCTCGCCATAGCGCACGCCCGCGTCACATTGCGAGCTGGCGAGGTCGGTATAGCCGTAGTCCATCACCAGCTCGATATTGACCGAGGGGTATTTCTTCAGAAGCGGCGACAGCTTGGGCCAGAGCAGCGACTCGATGGCATATTCGACGGCGACGATGCGCACGGTGCCGGTCGGCGTGTCGCGGGACTCGTTCAGCGCCATCAGCCGCGCCTCGATCTTCTCGAAACACGGGTTCAGCGTCGCCAGCAGGTCTTCGCCCTCGAGCGTCGGCGCCACCGACCGCGTCGTGCGGGTCAGAAGCCGCAGGCCCAGCCGCTGTTCCAGCCCCTTGATGGTGTGGCTCAGCGCCGATTGCGAAACGTTCAGGCGCGCGGCGGCCTTGGTGAAGCTGCGCTCTTCCGCGACAGCGGCAAGCGCGATGAGGTCGGTGATGTTTTCGCGAAGCATGTGAGAGGACCGGATCTTGGATCATGACGGATGTTCTCGCGATATATGGCCTCTGCTCATGGGGCCAATCATTATCCTGCCATCGGGGTCGTCGAAGGCGGTCGTGGGAGGCAAACCGCCTTCGACGTCGGTGGCGCGCTCGCCGCAGGTCACCGCCGACCCGTCGACGTTCTCCTGCACCGCATAATGGGTCACAGAGGTCGTCGCGGTCGCGCCATGCCGGTGTTCGACGCCCGGCGGGCACCGGACCACGTCGCCGGGCTGCATGACCTGCTTGTCCTTGCCGCGTTCCTGCATCCAGCCGGTGCCCGCGGTCACGATCAGCATCCGACCGCCCGGATGGGGGTGTCAGGCCGACCCCGCGCCGGGCAGGAAGGTGACCTCGCCGGCGCTGACCGAGGCCATGTCGGGACCGAAGACCGGGGCGACATAAACGGTCCCCGAGAAGGTCTCGGCGCTGCCGACCTGGCCGGCGCGGCTTTCCGCAGGGGTGATCTGCATCGATTGCGAAAGGGCCGCGGGGGCGGCGAGGACGAGCGCCAGAGTTGCCAGGGTCCGTTTCATCTTGGGTCTCTCCTCGCTGTGCTCGGGGCGACCGGTCAGGCCGGTGTCCCGGACATGGGGCGGGCGCGCGGGATAATTCCCGGCGGGCCAAATCCGGTCATTAGCAGGCTTCACGACTGGATCTCGTAAATGCCGCACCGGCATATTCATGACAGCCGGTCATGAGCGGCTTGAGCGCCTGCGCGATTATCCTTGGTGCCGGAATGCGGCAGCATCTTCGCCGTCTTCGCCCTGTATGTGGTCCGCATTGCAGACCTCGGCAGCGTGCGACGTCACCGAAACTGCATCAAGGGAGCCAAAATGTGCGATTCCTGCAATGCGAAGGCTGAACTGCTGACCTGAAGCGGCGAAAGCCGCCGCACCTTCCTGCGAACCGGCACCGCGATGGCCACCGCGCCGCTGGCCGCCGCCGTCTTCGCCGGTCCGGCCCGTGCCCAGGAGACCGGAGGCGCGGCGCTGGCACCGTCCGAGGTTCAGGCCTGCCCCGGTTCCACATCCCGCAGGAAGGCGAGTGCCGAGACATGACCAGGATCACTTTCATTACCGGAGACGCGGTGCTTTCCGCCACGCTGGACGACACGCCCTGGGCCGACGACTTCGCGTCGCTGCTGCCAATGGAGGTGACGCTGGGCGACTATCACGGCATCGAGAGGGTGTCGGATCTGCCGCGAAAGCTCCGGACCGAGAAGCCACCCGCGCGCTATGCCGCGCGCGCAGGCGACATCGCGACCCATGCTCCGTGGGGCAATCTCGCGATCTTCGTCAAACCCTTCGGCGCCACCCCGGGGCTTGTCCGGCTTGGCGCCTTCGACGGGGACTTCGGCGCCCTTCTCAAAAGCGGCCGCGTTCCGGTCCGCATCGAAATCGCCCGATAGTCGGCAGGGCCCTCCGGTTCCCGCCCACCCGGCAGAGCGCTCGCGGGCCGGAGTTCGTCCCGCACGTCCCAAAGCTGCCCCCGCCCCTGCGATCCGGTGCTTCGGGAGCGTCGCGCGGAATGCCCCGGCGGTTGTTTCGCAATTCCCGACGCCGCGGTTTCTCTTACCCGATTTATGCCATTTTTGCGGGTTAAGCCCCTGTTCATGTCCGCGTTCTAAAGCTGGGGGCGGGTGAATCGAGGTGGTGCTATGGCCGTTGGAACCAACGCGCCGGTCATCATCAAACGAAAGAAGGTTGTCGGTGGCGACGGGCATCATGGCGGTGCCTGGAAGGTCGCGTATGCGGATTTCGTCACGGCGATGATGGCCTTCTTTCTGCTGATGTGGCTGTTGAACGCGACGACAGAGAAACAGCGAAAGGGCATTGCGGATTACTTCAATCCGACAATTCCGGTGAACCGTGTGTCCGGGGGCGGCGAAGGCGCTTTCGGCGGCGATTCGATCTTTTCCGAGGAAACCCTGATCCAGCGGGGCACGGGGGCGACCCAGCCCAGCCCCTCGCCCGACCGTCAGGCGAAGGGCGAGATCGGCAGCGGTCCGGTCGAGCAGAAGGACGACAAGGGAACCAATTCCGCCGATGCCGAGGCCGAGACCCAGGCTCTCAAGAAGCTTGAGGACATGATCAACGGCAAAAGCGGCGAGACGATCCTGAGCGAGCAGATGATGCGGCACGTCGTGACGCGACTCACCGATGAGGGTCTGATCATCGAGCTGTTCGATATCGAGGGGGTCCCGCTCTTCGATGCGAACGACCGGCCTACCGAGATCCTCGAACAGCTGACCGAGGTGATCGGCGGCGCCTTTGGCGTGGTGCGCAACAAGGTGTCGGTCGCCGGTCATGTCAGCGCGCGCCCCGTCGTTCTGCTGGACAACCCGGTCTGGGACATCTCGACTCTCCGTGCGCAGACGGTGCGCAAGATGCTGGAGGACCACGGCGTGGCCCCGGCCCGGATCGAGCGTGTCACGGGCTTTGCCGACCGGAAACCCGCGGTTTCGCGGCCGATGGCGGTGCGCAACAACCGGATCGAACTGACCCTGCTCCGGTCGGATCTGAGAAACTAAGGAAAATTTTGAATGTTAGGGCCGCGTTAAAGACAAGGGTCGTACCTCTGGCCTAACGGGAACAGCAGCAAAGAGGCGCACCCAAATGACGATTTCTTCCTCGCTCAACGCAAGTGTCGCCGGTCTCGCGGCGAACGCCACTCGCTTGGCGACGATCTCCGACAACATCGCGAACTCATCGACCTACGGCTACAAGACGGCCAATGCCGATTTCCATTCGATGGTGATCAACTCGTCGCGCGGGACCTATTCCGCCGGCGGTGTCCGCACGACGACGACGCGGATGATCGATCAGCCGGGTGCGCTCCTGACTACCGCGAATGCCACCGACCTCGCGGTCCGCGGCCGCGGTTTCCTGCCGGTGATGACCCAGTCCGAGCTGATCTCGAAATCGGGCAACTACACCATGTACATGACCACCACCGGGTCGTTCCGCACCGACGAGGATGGATATCTGAAGACGTCGACCGGGCTTGTCCTCATGGGCTGGCCCGCCGATGCCGATGGCTCGATCCCGTCCTATTCGCGCGATACCACCGACGATCTGCAGCCGATCCAGATCCAGACCAACCAGTTCGCGACCGAACCGACGACCGAAATGACGATTGGCGTGAACTTGCCCGCCACCGAGACGGCCTACGATTCGGCTTCGCCCACCGGCACGCCGCTGCCGTTGTCGGTCGAGTATTTCGACAACCTTGGTACGTCGCAGAGCATCGAGATCAATTATACTCCCGATACCTCGGTCGCGGGCCTGTCGAACAGCTGGAACGTGACGTTGACCGACTCGGCGACCGGGGCCGTCGTAGGCGATTACGATCTCGTCTTCTCCGATACCCAGCAATATGGCGGGACGCTGGAAAGCGTTACTGCCAATACGGGCGGCGCCTGGGATCCGGCGACCGGGGTGCTGACGGTGCAGGTGGGTCCCAACGGGGACACGATGTCGATCAATATCGGCGCCCAGCACAGCCGTTCGGTCACGGTCCAGCTCTCGGACAGCTACGGTCCCACCACGATTACCAAGAACGGCTTCCCGGTCGGCAATATGACCTCGATCGAGATCGACGCGAACGGCATGGTCAGGGCGAACTTCGACACCGGGATTACCCGCACGCTCTATCAGGTGCCGATCGTCGACGTGTCGAACCCGAACGGTCTCTATGCCCATGACAACCAGTGCTACAGCCCGTCTGACACCAGCGGCTCGTTCTTCATGTGGGATGCCGGCGACGGGCCGACCGGGGATGTGGTGAGCTTCGCGCTCGAAGAATCGGCGACGGACGTTGCCGGAGAACTGACCGATCTGATCCAGACTCAGCGGGCCTATTCATCGAACGCGAAGGTCATCCAGACCGTCGACGAGATGCTCCAGGAAACGACCAACATCAAACGGTAATCTGTCCCGGCGGCGGGAAGAGGAGGTGACACATGAGCCTGAGCGCGAGCCTAGCCAACGCCCTATCCGGCCTCAATGCCGCTTCCCGCGGTGCCCAGGTCGTTTCGTCGAACGTATCGAACGCGCTGACCGAAGGCTATGGCCGGCGCGTTCTGGAAACCACGCCCAACACCGTCTCGACGTCGGGCAGCGGTGTGAAGATCGTCGGGGTGCGCCGCGATGTGAACCAGCAGCTGATCGGCGACCGGCGCCTCGCAGATGCGGCCTCGGCCGAGGCCGAAGCCCGCGCCGACGGTCTCTCGAAGCTTGAGGCTGCGCTCGGAACGGCTGACAGCGCCGATTCGATTTCCAGCAGCATTGCCGCCTTCGAATCGGCCCTCGCCGCGGCGGCCAGCAGACCCGACAGCGACGCTCGGCTTGCCACGGTGCTGTCGGCGGCACAAAGCCTCACCGACAGGATCAACGATGCGGCCGATGCCATCCAGCAATCGCGGATGGATGCTGAATCCGGCATCGCATCGAGCGTTCAGACCCTGAACGATACGCTTCAGCAGATCTCCGAACTCAACACCGAGATCTGCAAGCAATATTCCTACAACAACGACGCCAATGCGCTTGTCGATCAACGCCAGATCCTGATCGACAAGCTCGCCGAAATCGTCCCGATCCGGGAGATCCCGCGCGACAATGGTATGGTGGCTCTTTACACCGAGAACGGCGCTGCCCTGATCGACGGCCCTCCGGCCGAATTCTCCTTCTCGAGCGCCGGCGTGATCGTTCCCCAAATGACGGTCGAAGGCGGGGCCCTCAATGGCCTCTACATGAACGGCAAACCCGTCAAGGTGTCGGGCACCTACGCGGCGATGGGCGGCGGAAGTCTCGAAGCCCTGTTCGAACAACGTGACATCACGGCGGTTCAGGCGCAGACCGATCTGGATGCGCTCACGCGCGACCTGATCGAACGTTTCCAGGATCCGGCCGTCGACTCCTCGCTCGGGGCGACCGATGCAGGTCTCTTCACCAACTTCGGCGCCGCTTTCGATCTTGTGTCCGATCCCAATGCGGAAACCGGCCTGTCCACGCGGATCGGCGTGAACGCACTCGTCGACCCCGATCAGGGCGGCGCGCTCTGGCGGCTCCGCAGCGGGTTGATGGCCGGGTCGGCGGGTTCGGTTGGCGATGCGAGCCTGCTCAATTCCATGTCCGATGCGTTGACGGCCAGCCGCACCCCAAGCTCCGGTTCCTACACGACCCAGGCCTTCACCATGGCCGACCTCGCGTCCGAAGTGGTTTCGGGCATCTCGGTTCGCGCGCAATCGGCCATCGACCAGTCCACGTTCAGCACTGCCCGCGCCGCGACGCTTCGGGAGGCCGAACTCGCGGACGGTGTCGACACAGATTACGAACTGCAGATGCTGATGGTCTTCGAAGAGGCGTACGCCGCCAACGCGAAGGTCATGCAAACGATTGACGAACTGATCAACATGTTGATGGAGCTTTGAGTCATGTCCTTAATCTCTATGGGAGATCTGGCGCAGAGCCTCGGGCTTCGCACGCGCAATGCCGAGGTCAAGGCGCAATTCACACGCCTGACAGAGGAAATGGTCAGCGGGGTGACCTCTGATCCGGCCGCTCGTGTGCGGGGCGATTTCCGCCCTCTCGGCGCGATCGAGCGCAGCTTGACGATGCTCGACGCCTATGACCTTGCGACATCCGAAACCAAATCGACGGCGGAGGTCATGCAAGCGGCGCTGGGCGTTCTCAGCGATACGGCGAAGGACATCGGTTCGACCCTGATCAACGGTTCGTCGGGGCAGCATGAGAACATGATCGCCGCGGCGGGCCAGGAGGCGGATGAACAATTCCGCCAGGTCGTTGCCGCCCTGAACACGCGGTTTGCCGGGCGGTCGTTGTTCGCCGGCGATGCGACCGATGCACCGGCGCTGGCAAGCGCCGATACGATCCTGTCTTCGATCGGGAGTGCGATCAGCGGCCTGACCAGTGTCACCGACATCGAAACCGCGATTGACAACTGGTTCAACTCCCCCGGAGGTTTCGACACCGTTGCCTATCAGGGCTCCACAACGGCAGTCGGGACGGTTCGCCTCAACGAGACAGAAACCATCCGCCTTGACGTCACCGCCATGGACCCGGCCATCCGCGATGTGCTGAAGTCCTTGGCGACAGGTGCGCTTCTGGCAGACCCGGCGCTTCTTTCAGGGAACCCCGTGCTGAGGTCGCTTCTGGCCGAATCTGCAGGCGAAGGTCTTCTGACCGCCGACAGCGCCCTGACCGACGTTCGGGCGCTGCTTGGGGTCCGCCAGGAAAAGATTGAGTCGATCGAGACCGAAAACAGTGCCAACCGGAAGACGCTTTTGCTTGCCCGCGATGGTGTGATTGGCCTCGATCCGTACGAAACCGCCACCCAGATGGAAGCCGTCGAATCCCAGATCGATGCGCTCTATACGGTCACGGCGCGTCTGGCGCGCCTCAGCTTCACGAACTACATGTCATGATCAGCCGCCTGACCCTTCTGCTTGCCGCCCTTATCCTCGCCTTTCCGGCCTTTTCGGCGCCGATCCGTATCAAGGATCTGGTGGAGTTCGATGGGGTTCGGGGCAACGATCTGGTCGGATACGGCCTTGTCGTCGGTCTCAACGGGACCGGCGACGGGATCCGGAATGCGCCCTTCACCGAAGAGATCATGTCCAACATTCTCGAACGGCTTGGCGTTAACGTTACCGGAGAGCAATTCCGGCCCAAGAACGTTGCGGCTGTTCTGGTCACTGCGAGCCTGCCGCCCTTTGCCCGCGCCGGGTCTCAGATCGACGTGACCGTTTCAGCCATCGGCGATGCCAAAAGCCTTCTGGGCGGCACTCTGGTGATGACGCCGCTGAACGCGGCCGACGGTCAGATCTATGCGGTGTCGCAGGGCGCCGTGATCGCTGGCGGCGCTTCGGCAGAGGGCGACGGCGCGAAGGTCGTCGAAGGCGTTCCGACATCGGGCGTTATCCCGTCCGGGGCGCGGGTCGAGCGTGAAATCGATTTCGATTTCGGGTCGCTCAATCGCCTGCGCTTGGCGCTGCGCAACCCCGACTTTACCACGGCGGGGCGGATCGAAGCCGCGATCAACAATGATTACGGCCGCGGTGTTGCACGCATGGTCGATTCGGGCACCGTCGTGCTTGACATTGGTGCAACCCGCGCGGCGTCGCCTGCGCATGCTCTGCAACGCATCGAGGGGATCATGGTCGAGCCCCAGCAGAAGGCGACGGTCGTGGTCGACCAACGATCGGGTACCATCGTGATGGGGGAAGACGTACGCATTTCTCGCGTGGCGGTGTCTCAAGGCAATCTTACGTTGCGTGTGCAGGAAGAGCCACTGGTCATTCAGCCGAACCCCTTCGCGCAAGGGCAGACCGTCGTCGTCCCGCGGACCAGGGCGTCCCTTGAAGAAGATCCGGGAACGGGTCTGGCCGAGATCAACGAAGGAACATCTTTGTCAGAAGTGGTCGCGGGGCTGAACGCCTTGGGGGTTTCTCCGCGCGACATGATCGACATTCTCAAGAGCATCAAGGCGGCTGGGGCTTTGCATGCGGATTTTGTCGTCCGGTGATCCCAGTATCGTGATCCTGTCCCGTGGCGTTCTGCATTTGGCGCTGGTTTTGGCCGTGATGCTCGGTGCGGGCCGGCTTGATCGGGATGTCACGGCAAGCAGGCCGATGACGGAATGATCGCCCATCGGTGCGACCATTCCTGCGCCTTGACGCCGGCGTCGAGAGGACAGCGCGAAGAAGGCGGCGCCGATCCTCAGCGAAGGCCCCGGGACGTTTGCCGGATGACGGCGATCTGGGCATAGCCGCGGAAGAGCACGCGATGGCTCGCCGCGCCGCCGGTCTCTGCCGCGACGCGACCTACGACCCCGGCGAGGTCGGTGCGGGGCTCCACATGGAACCGCGCAAGCCAAGCCCGAAGCCCCCTTCCGAAAGCCTCCGGCAGTTCCGCCTGATCGTGAAAATCGACGATGTGCAGCGTGCCGCCCGGGGCCAGATGGCGCACTGCTTCGCGGATCGCCTCGGGCCAGTCGGGCATCATCGAAAGCGCGTAGGAAATTGCGATCCGGTCGAATGCGCCGGTGCCGAACAGCGCGTTGGGGTCGAAGCGGCGCGCGTCGCCCTCGGCCAGCAGCGCCCGACCGTTCAGGCGAGCCGAGGCGGTGCGCAGCATCTCGCGCGAGATGTCGAGCCCGAACAGCCGGCGGCCGGGATAGCGCGCGCCGATCCGGGCGAGGTTCCGGCCGGTGCCGCAGGCAATCTCCAGCACCCGGCCCTGCGCGGGCGGGTCGAGATCGGCGATCAGCCGGTCGCGGCCCAGCAGGAACCAGGCCCGGGTCGCATCGTAGATCAGCCGCTGATGCCGGTAGGTGGCATCCATCAGCGCCGCGTGCTCGGTCGTGTCGGTCATGGCCTCAGCCCCGCAAGCGGTAAAGATGGACCGCCCCGTAGATCGCCGACCGGTCTTCGGCCGAGGCGCGGCGCGAGGCTTCGGTGTCATAGGTCCAGCGCCCCAGGATCGCGTCGGGCACCCGGCCGGGCAGGATGTCGGGTTCGCCGCCGGTGCGGAACAGCACCCGCGCGCCCGGCGCGGCGACCCGGGTCAGTTCTGACCAGAGCGCGGTCAGCTGGGCATCGGTCATCCAGTCCTGCGCATCGAGCAACACCGTGCAGTCGACCGACCCCGCCGGCCGGTCCGCCAGATAGTCGGTGACAGATCGGTTCCTGACCGAAACGCGCCCGGCCATTGCCCGCAGAGTCTCGAAGGCTGAAGGGTCCAGATAGGGCGGCACCGCGCCGCCCGCGACCCCGCCATAGCGCCGCTTGCAGGCCTGCCAGACGAAATAATTCTCGGCCACGGGAAAGTCGCAGAAAAGCTTGCGCACCCGTTCGCGCAGCACCGGGATCACGTCGCCGCCGCCATCGGCGGCCAGCTTGTCGTGCTGTGCGGGCGGAATCCCCAGCCCGAAGAGCGCCGCCCGACGGCGTGCCAGCGCGCGGACCAGCGGCCGGTCGAAAAGCGGGCCGACCTCAGTTTCGAAGAAGCGGCGCTGCTCGTCGAGGCTTTGGGCCGCCAGCAGCCGGTCGAAATCGACCCCGCCCAGCCGCGCCACCAGCCCGGCCGCGCTCAGGAACCGGCCCAGCAGCCCATGGCGATAGGCGCCGCGCGCAAAGATCTCGATCCGGCGGCGGCCGAACAGGCGGCCCTCCCACCAGTCCCGGGAAGCTGCGTCGAGCCGCGGCGCCAGATACCGGTCATAGGCCCTGACGTTCGACTGGCGGTCGGCCTCGCCGAAGAAGGCGAAGAAGGACGCCTGATCCGGCAGGTAAAGCGCCGCCGCGCGCTTGAGGTTCAGAAGTGCGACATGGGCAGGCGACAGGTCGACCGCGGCCACTTCGGCCGGGCGGCGGGTGAGATAGGACATCACGTTGCAGCCGCCCGAGGCGATGCAGACCACCCGGTCGCCCTCGGCCAGATCCAGCGCCGCCATGTCGGCGACCGGGTCTTCCCAGATCTGTACATAGACCAGACCCTGAAAGAGCCGCGAGAAGGCCCGTTCCAGCAGGCCGGTCGCGCTCAGGGCGTGGTTCTGGTGGACGGCCGCGCCAAGCTGCGCCTCGACCGATGCGGGGGGAACAGAGATATCGCTCATGCCGCCTCGCGGTCCTGGCCGCGGCGGCGCCCGCCCAGCAGGCGCAGCCGGTCGCGGCGGAATGCCCGGGCCCGCATCTCGGCCGCCCAGTCGATCAGCTCGAACCGTCCGTCCGGATGCTCGATCACGGCGGTGCAGCTTTCGACCCAGTCGCCGCAATTGACATAGGCGAGCCCGTCGATGGCCGACAGCTCGGCTTTGTGGATATGGCCGCAAACGATGCCGTCATAGCCGCCCCGGCGGGCCTCGGCGGCTAGCACGTTTTCGTATTCGCTGATGTAGTTGACGGCCTGCTTGACCTGCTGCTTGGCCCAGTTCGACAGCGACCAGTAGGGCCCGCCCCAGATCCGCCGTGCCCGGTTCAGCAGGGTGTTCAGCCCCAGCGCGGCGCCGTAGGCGCGGTCGCCCAGATGCGCCAGCCACTTGGCATGCACGACGATCGAATCGAACTGGTCGCCATGGGTGATCAGATAGCGCCGCCCGTCGGCCGCCACATGCACCGCCTGGCGTTTGACCTCGATCCCGCCGAAATGGGTGCCCAGATAGGCGCGCAGCATCTCGTCGTGATTGCCCGGGATGTAGACGATCTCGACCCCGCTCTGGGCCCGGGCGAGGATTTCCTGCACCAGGTCGTTATGGGTCTGGGGCCAGTGCCAGGTGCGTTCGAGCCGCCAGCCATCGACAATGTCGCCCACCAGAAAGATCCGTTCGGCGCTGTGATGCGACAGGAAATCGAGAAGCATCCCGACCTGGCATCCGCGCGTTCCCAGATGGATGTCAGAAATAAATATGGTGCGACATTCCATGGCTGGACCCATAATGTAGATTCTATTCGGATTGGGATACCCGGTTCGTGCAACATCCATGTGACGTGGGCCCGCGTCGGCCTGCGGCGGAATCGCCGCCATGCGGCCTGAGGGATTGCCCTAGCGCAGCCAGATCTCGACCCGGCGGTTGAGCCGGTGTGCCACCGCTTCGGGGAGCGCGTCGTCGGCGTGCGCGCCCGTACAGGCCAGCGGCAGCAGGGCGCCGAACGCGACAACCTCCAGCCGGACCCGGCCGAAATCGGCGGCCGTTGCCGCGGCACGCAGGGCGTCCCGCACGGCCTCGGCGTCCTTCCGGGCCAGCGCGCGGTCGGCATCGGGACCGTCCGCGTCATCGGCAAAGCCCGCAAGGATCAGGGTGCGACCATCGAAGGTTCCGGTTTCCAGCGCCCGCGCCAGAGGCTCGATCCCTGCCTGCGACAGGGCTTGGTCCGTTTCTGGGCCGTGGCGGACGGTTTCGGTCAGGCGCACCGCGCCGCGCAGAACCGTGACCATCCGCTGCAACTCTGCCAGACCGGACTCCGGAGCGGCCTCGGCGATGGCGAGCGCCAGTCGGTCGCCCTGACGGGCCAGTGGAATCTCCTCGCGCATGAGATCGGCAAAGCCTGCCCGGCGGATCGCGATCTGGGCCGCGGGCGTCGCGAGATAGTCGAGGAAGGCCCGGGCAAGCGGCGGCAGCTGCGGCGCGCCCACATAAAGGAAAAGCGGCACCACGAAGGGGTAGTCGCCGGTCTTGATGCCTTGGCGCGAGGCCAGCAGACGGGTGCCGCATCCGGCGGCCAGCGGCACCTGAACCGCGCCGCCGAGCGTCGAGAACCGGGTCAGCCCGAGTCCCATCGGGTCGGCCGCGACCGCCGCCGAAACCGCCGCCGCATCGGCATGCTGGCGCGCCGAGGGGACCGCCGCCCGTCCCTCCAGAAGCCGTGTCTCGGGGCTTTGACCGAGCCCCCCGTCCGGTCGCGGCAGATGCACCGTGACCGGGGCCTTCGTCCCGCCGATCCGGGACCAGTCGACGATTTCGCCGGTCAGCAGGCTCAGGACGGTCGCATAGGGAAGACCGCGCCCCGGGTCCCCCATTCGGGTGTCGGGAGCCACCACCGGCACGATGGCGTCGAGCGCGATCAGCCGGCGGCGGTGGCTTGCGGAAAGGTCTCCAAGCCCGGCTTCGCGTCCATGGGCGACCTCGTCGGGCAGGATGGCGCGGTCGGACATTGCGATATCGGCGCCGCCGGTCAGAAGATCGGCAAAGCCCTCGCCGGTGCTGCCGGTGGTCAGGGCGATTTCGGCACGCAGCGTCCCGTCGTCCGGGGCGCGCAGCCGGAACAGACCCCGCCGCCCGTCGACAGCCCGCTCGACCGTCATCCCGCGTGCGGCGGCAAAGCCCTCGATCAGGGCGGGCATCGCGACATCGCCCAGCGCTGGCGTCCCCGAAAGCGCGAACCGGGCGACACGCGCCTCGGCGCCGGGACAGGCGGCGCCCTCGCAGGTCACGGCATCGGCATTGACCGCGAGCGGGCCATAGATCGTGTCGAGCCGATAGATCCCGTCGTCAAACTCCAGCAGGCGGCCGCCAATCTCGACCGTGCCGTCGCGCGAGATCAGCGTCACCTCCTCGGCCGGGGCGGGCCGGGCGGCCAGAAGGGACAGCGCCGCGCAAAGCAGGGCGCCAGGCAGACAGCGCATGTTCAACCGGACCGGATTGCCGTTGTCGGGCCAGAGTGTCCGATCTGTCAGCGCCGATTTCAACCGGTCGGGTTTCAACCGGCCGGGCGGACGGCTGCCGGTCCTAGACCAGCTGGCCGTGGCAATGCTTGAACTTCTTGCCCGACCCGCAGGGGCAGGGGTCGTTGCGGTTCGGGTTGCCCCAGGTTTCGGGCCGGCTCTCGTCGAAACCGGGGGCCGCAGAGGCCAGCGCCGCCGGGGCGGGTTCGGTCCCGTCCGCGGGCGCGTCGGCATGCGAGGGCTGGGCCTGTGCCGTCGCCTCGGCCAGCCGGGCCTGCTGTTCGGCCAGCTGGCGGATCATCTCGTTCCGCTCGTCTTCGGTCAGCGGCCGGATCTGTCCCAGTTTCTGGGTCACATCCTCGCGCAGGCTGTTCAGCATCGATTCGAACAGCGCGAAGCTTTCGGTCTTGTATTCGTTCAGCGGGTCGCGCTGGGCGTAGCCGCGGAAGCCGATGACCGAGCGCAAGTGTTCGAGTTTCAGCAGATGTTCGCGCCACTTGGTGTCGATGGTTTGCAGCAGCATCTGTTTTTCGATGTTGCGCATCGCCTCGGGGCCGAACTGCGCCGCCTTCGAGGCCATCGCCTCGTCCGAGGCGTCGGCGATCCGTTCGGCGATGGTCTCGTCGTCGACGCCCTCTTCCTCGGCCCAGTCCACGATCGGCAGATCGAGGTTCAGCGACTGGGCCACCGCGCGTTGCAGCCCCTCGTTGTCCCACTGGTCGGCATAGGACCGGGGCGGGATATGCGTCTCGACCAGATCGTCGATCACCTCGTGGCGCATGTCCTGCACGATGTCCGACAGGTCGTCCGATTCCATGATCTCGCGGCGCTGGCCGAAGATGACCTTGCGCTGGTCGTTCATCACGTCGTCGAATTTCAGAAGCTGCTTGCGGATGTCGAAGTTGCGCCCCTCGACCTTGGCCTGCGCCTTTTCGAGCGACTTGTTCACCCAGGGGTGGATGATCGCCTCGCCGTCCTTCATTCCCAGCGTCGACAGCACCTTGTCCAGGCGCTCGGACCCGAAGATCCGCATCAGGTCGTCTTCCAGCGACAGGAAGAAATAGGACCGGCCCGGGTCGCCCTGACGGCCAGACCGGCCGCGCAACTGGTTGTCGATCCGGCGGGATTCGTGACGTTCGGTGCCCAGCACGTAAAGACCGCCGGCCTCGAGCACCTTCTGTTTTTCCTCGGCATGCTCGGCCTCGATGCGCGCACGCACCGCGTCGGGATGGGCGGTCGGGTCGGCCTCGAGCGCCTCCATCACCTTGATCTCGGCATTGCCGCCCAGCTGGATGTCGGTGCCGCGCCCTGCCATGTTGGTGGCGATGGTGACCGCGCCGAAGCGGCCCGCATCGGCCACGATCTGGGCTTCCTGTTCGTGGTGACGCGCGTTCAGGACGTTATGCGGAATGCCCTGTGTCTTGAGCATCTCCGACAGCATCTCGGATTTCTCGATCGAGGTGGTGCCGACCAGAACCGGCTGTCCCCGGCCATGGGCTTCCTTGATCGACTCGACGATGGCCGCGTATTTCTCGGTTGCGGTGCGGTAGACGGCGTCATGCTCGTCGATCCGGGCGATAGGGCGGTTGGTCGGGATCTCGACCACGCCAAGCCCGTAGATCTGCATGAATTCCTCGGCCTCGGTCGCCGCCGTGCCGGTCATGCCCGCAAGCTTGTCGTAAAGCCGGAAATAGTTCTGGAAGGTGACCGAGGCCAGGGTCACGTTCTCGGGCTGGATCTGCACGCCTTCCTTGGCCTCGATGGCCTGGTGCAGCCCGTCCGACAGCCGCCGCCCGCGCATCATCCGGCCGGTGAATTCGTCGATCAGCATCACCTCGCCGTCGCGCACGATGTATTCCTTGTCCTTCAGGAACATCTTGTGCGCCTTCAGCGCCTGCTGGGCGTGGTGGACGATGGTCGTGCTTTCGGGGTCGTACATCGACTGCCCCTCGGGCAGGATGCCCATCTCATGGAGCCGCTTCTCCATGAACTCGTTGCCTTCCTCGGTGAAGGTCACGTTGCGCATCTTTTCGTCGAGCTTGTAATGCTCGTCGGTCAGCTCGGGCACGACCTTGTCGAGGGTCATGTACAGCTCGGACCGGTCCTGGCTTGGCCCCGAGATGATCAGGGGCGTCCGCGCCTCGTCGATCAGGATCGAGTCGACCTCGTCGACGATGGCGTAATAATGCCCGCGCTGGGCCATGTCCTTCAGCTCGGACTTCATGTTGTCGCGCAGGTAGTCGAAGCCCAGCTCGTTGTTCGTGCCGTAGGTGATGTCGGCCCGGTAGGCCGCGCGCTTTTCGGGTTCGGGCTGCCAGGGATAGACGACGCCGGTGGTCATGCCGAGCATGGCATAGACCTTGCCCATCCATTCGGCGTCGCGCTTGGCGAGGTAATCGTTGACGGTGACGATATGCACGCCCTTGCCGGTCAGCGCGTTCAGATAGGCCGGGAAGGTCGCGACCAGCGTCTTGCCCTCGCCGGTCTTCATCTCGGCGATATTGCCCCGGTGCAGGAAGATCCCGCCCACCAGCTGCACATCGAAGGCCCGCAGCCCCAGCGCCCGGCGCGCGCCCTCGCGGCAGTTGGCGAAGGCCTCGGGCAGGAGGTCGTCCAGCGCCTCGCCCTCGGCGATCCGGCGGCGGAATTCGGCCGTCTTGGCCTTGAGCCCGTCGTCGTCCAGCGCCTGGAACTCTGGCTCCAGCGCGTTGATCCGGGCGACCAGCGGGCGCACCTTCTTGACCAGCCGGTCGTTCCGGGTCCCGAAGATCTTACGGGTGAGTGTTCCGATGCCCAGCATGTTCTCTCCGCGCGGATGCGTATCTGACAGGATCTTGTACGACGGACCGCTTGCCCGCCTGAGAATGCGGCAATAGAAGTGGCCAAGGAAATAAGGCCGACCCCGAGAACCAGTTGCGATGTAAGGGGAGGCCGGAATGGTGTCAACGCCGCCAAGTGCCCGGCGAGAAGGAGAGCCCCATGACATTTGCCCTCAAACCGCTTGCCGCGCTGACCCTCGCGGCGGGGATGGCGCTGCCCGCGCTGGCCGAGGATATCGGCCCCGACACGGTCGTTGCGCGGGTGGGCAATCAGGAGATCACCATCGGGCACATGGTCGTACTGCGCGCCCAGCTTCCGGCCGAATATCAGCAGCTTCCCGACGACGTGCTGTATCAGGCGGTGCTGGACCAGCTGATCCGCCAGACCGCGGTGGGCGAGGCCATCGGGACCGACCTGTCGAAGGGCGCGAGCCTCGCGCTTGAAAACGAACGCCGGTCCTTCGTGGCGGGCGAGGCGCTGTCGCGCGTCGCCGAAGAGGCCGTGACCGACGAGGCGGTGCAGGCCGCCTATGACGCGGCCTATGGCGCCGCGCATCCGATCAACGAATACCATGCCGCGCATATCCTGGTGGAAACCGAGGACGAGGCGAAGGCGATCGAGACCGAGCTGGCGAACGGTGCCGATTTCGCCGAACTCGCCAAGGAGAAATCCACCGGTCCGTCGGGCCCGAATGGCGGCGATCTGGGCTGGTTCTCGGAAGGCATGATGGTCCAGCCCTTCGAGGAGGCCGTGGTTGCGATGAAACCCGGCGAGGTCTCGGCCCCGGTGCAGACCCAGTTCGGCTGGCACGTGATCAAGCTTTACGAAAGCCGGTTGAAGGACGCCCCGGCGCTGGACGATGTCCGCGGCGATCTGGTGCAGAAGATCCAGCGCGACGCGATGGAGCAGGCGCTTGAAAAATACACCGAAGAGGCCGACGTCACCCGGACCGAGATCGAGGTCGATCCCGCGATCCTGAAAGACCAGTCGCTGCTCGACCAGTAAGTGCCAATCCAAGAGGGACAGATGGCCAAGGACAAGAAGAAAAAGGTCGATACGGGCGAGACCAAGAAGAAAAAGGCCAAGATCAAGCCGCTGAAGCGCGAGATCGAACGCCTGCGGGCGCAGCTGGTGGCGGTGTCCGAAAAGGTCCCCGCCAAGCAGCCGGTGATCTCGCCTCTGGCTCCCGAGGCAGGGTTTCCGGCGCTGCCGGTGATCGAGGGCGCCGAATTCGCGGCGGCCGAGGCCGGTGTCCGCTACAAGGGTCGGCTTGACGTGATGCTGGCCCGGCTTGCGCCCGGCACGGCCGTGGCCGGCGTCTTTACCCGGTCGGCGACGCGCTCGGCGCCGGTTCTGGACTGCGAGGCCAAGATCGCGGCCAAGCCCGCGCCGAAACAGGGTGCGGCGATTCTGGTGAACTCGGGCAATTCGAACGCCTTCACCGGAGCCGCCGGGGCCGAGGCGGTCTCGGCGCTCTGCACGGCCGCGGCCGCGGCTTCCGGCGTGCCCGAGACGCGGGTCTTCACCGCCTCGACCGGCGTGATCGGCGAGCCGCTGCCGCATGAGCGGATCTCGGCGGTTCTGGGCGATCTGGCGGCGCGGCTGTCGCCCGAGGCGCTGCCGCTGGCCGCGCGCGCGATCATGACCACCGACACTTTCCCCAAGGGCGCGACCGCCACGGTCGAGATCGACGGACAGCAGATCCGCATTGCTGGCATCGCCAAGGGGTCCGGCATGATCGCGCCCGACATGGCGACGATGCTGGTCTACATCTTCACCGATGCGAAGATCGGCCAGCCGCTTCTGCAGAAGATGCTGGGCAAGCTGACCGACGAGACCTTCAACTGCATCACCGTCGATGGCGACACCTCGACCTCGGACACGCTGATCGTGGCCGCGACCGGCAAGTCGAAGGTGCCCGAGATCACCGATCTGCGCAGCTCGGCCGGGCGCGCATTCCAGGAGGCGCTGAAGGGCGTGATGCTGGATCTGGCGCATCAGGTGGTGAAGGACGGCGAAGGCGCGACCAAGTTCGTCGAGGTCGCTGTGACCGGCGCGGCCAGCCCGGCCGATGCGCGCAAGGTGGCCATGGCCATCGCCAATTCGCCGCTGGTCAAGACCGCGGTCGCGGGCGAGGACCCGAACTGGGGCCGGATCGTGATGGCCATCGGCAAGTCGGGCGCCAGGGCCGACCGCGACCTGATCTCGATCCGCTTTGGCGACATCCTCGTCGCCGAAAAGGGCTGGGTGGCCGAAAACTATGCCGAAGAGGTGGGGGCGGCCTACATGAAGCGCGAAGAGCTGGCGATCCGCGTCGATCTGGGGCTTGGCAAGGGCGCCGCGACGGTCTGGACCTGCGACTTCACCAAGCGCTACATCGAGATCAACGCCGACTACCGGTCATGAAGATCGTTCTGGTGGCCGCGGTGGCCCTGATCGACGTGGATGGGCGGGTTCTGCTCGCCCAACGCCCCGTCGGCAAGTCCATGGCGGGCCTCTGGGAATTTCCCGGCGGCAAGATCGAGCCGGGCGAGACCCCCGAGGCCGCGCTGAAACGCGAACTGAAGGAAGAGCTTGGCATCGACACCTGGGAAAGCTGTCTCGCGCCGCTGAGCTTCGCGAGCCATTCCTATGACGACTTTCATCTGCTGATGCCGCTGTTTGCTTGCCGCAAATGGCAAGGCCAGCCCCAGCCCCGCGAGGGTCAGGTGCTGAAATGGGCGCATGCGCGGGATCTGCGCGATTTCCCGATGCCACCCGCCGACCTGCCGCTGATCCCGGTGCTGCAGGACCTGCTTTAGCCTGGCTCGGGGCGGCATCGGTCGGCTCGATCCCGCCCGCGCGCTTGGTATCATGCGTTTGCATCGCGCTGGGACGGGTTTGATTTCAGCTCCATCTCACGAACACCCCGGTCGTCGACGTGTTCGGAACTCGGTCGAAAACCAACAAGTTATTTCAAGCTTTTGTAAGCTAACTGTTCCATCCCGGATGATCACATAGCCCCTCGCCGGTCTGCCCTGTTCATGGCAAGGTCGATCCTGCGCGAGGTTCGGGAAGGGACGGGAGCATGCTGATCTCTCTTCTCTCTGCGCAAGCAGGCCAGCACGACACCGAAGATCCGGGGAGCGATCCAGGCGAGCAGCGAACCGGCGAGGTTGGTTGCCGAGCGCTGCGGGATCTCCGGGCAGACGGTCTGGAAGTGGCGGGGTCGCGACGACGTCCACGACCGGAGCCAGCCGCCGCACCGCTTGCAGACGACGCTGACGCCGGCGCAGGGTTAACGATCGATCCGGTGGATCGATCGTGGCGAAGAACGTCGCCGTGGTGCGGCGCAAGGCGCTTGTCCTGCCGCTCGACGATCTGCTCGCCGTGGTGCGCGAATTCCGCAACCCGCATGTCTCGCGCTCGGGCCTCGACCGCTGCTTCCGGCGCCACGGCGTGGGCAACCTGCGGGCGCTGAAGCCCAAGGACTCCAGGCCCGCGCATGGCAGCTTCATGGCCCACGAGCCTGGCTATCTGCACATCGACATCACGTATCTGCCCCAGATGGCCGACGAGGACCGCCGCCGCGATCTCTTCGCTGCCATTGACCGAGCGACGCGGCGGGTCGCCGCCGCGCATCTATCCCGCACAAACCGCGGCCAACGCCCGCCGTTTCCTTCGCGATCTGGAGGGCGCGGCCCCGATGAAGATCGCCCGCGTGTTGACCGATAACGGCAAGGCTTTCACCGACCGCCTCTTCGGCCTGCGCAAACGCGCTGCAACCGGATAACACGAGTTGACCTCCTCTGTGCGGACCTCGGGATCGAGCATCGTCTCGCGCCGCCGATGCGGTCGCAGACGAACGGCATGGTCGAGCGGTTCAACGGCAGGATCGAGGATGTCCTGCAGAGCCATCGCGTCCAGAGTGGCGAGGACCTTGAGCAGACCCTCCTGCGCTACGTCCCCCTCTACAACAAGCAGCTCCCGCAATCAGTCCTGAAGGGGCAAACCCCCGTCGGACCCCTCAGTGACTGGCAACGTCACAGACCCGGGGCGGTTCAGCCCGCCAATTCAGTCGCGAAAATCTTCCCTGAACCTGTCGATCTGATGCATGCGCTGATGCAGGATCGCGACGATACCGATATCGCCGTCGGATAGTCGGCGCCAATAGACGAAGTGATGCTCGTACCGGAAGAAGAACCCTTCGACGCCGAACTCTGCCGGGATCGGCTTTGAGGCGACGTCATTCGCCTCGATCCGTTCGAACGCTTGGAACATGCCGGTAATGTGGCGATCAGGTTGGTCCTCGCCCCATCGGTCGCGCGTATAGCGGTAGATGTCATCGAGGCGGAGTGACACCGCCTCCTGAACGCGGATCGCCATCTGGTCAGGCTCGATTGCGAGCGATGACTTCGGCGGCCGTCAGCGGCTTGTAGCTGGTTTCGGGCGCGGCGAAGGCGCGGGTCAGTTCGGCTTTCAACCGATCAAAAGTCTCCTGCTCGGCCCGCTCCTTGTCTCGCCGGATCAGGTCGCGCACGTATTCGCGGATGTTCTCGTAGGAGCCGTTTTCGCCGACATTGGCCGCAACGAAGTCGCTGAGCGCGCCGCTAAGGCGGACAGTCATGGTCGTGGTGCGGGACATGGCAGGCTCCTGCGGCGTGGCGTGTATTCAATATAACCAAAAAATACTACGCATCGAGTCTGGCGGCGGTGAACCAATTTGGACGCCCCGCCGCCTCTGTGACGGCTTGACCTTACTCGGCATCCGCGTCGTTGTGCGATCGGCGAGCAGCAGGACCACGTGGAACACGATATCCGAGTGCCTGGCCAGCGCGATCAGATGCTCGCCACTCGGCCCACGCTCGCCCGCGATCCAGTACTTCACGGTCCGCTCGCTGGCACCCGTCCAGCGCATCGCCGTCTTGACTGCTCGATGTGTCAAGCCGAGCTCGTCCCGAACCGCCGCGGCAATGGCTGCCCGGTAGTCGGCGACATTGGCTTCAAGGTACAAATTTGTGCCCGTTTTCGGCACAAATGTGCCCGTCTTGGTCCGCATCTCTGCGTCCTCCTTCGATAATACTCTGGGAAGGACATGAAGAGCGGCAGTTCGCATTTGCGCCCAATCTGCGGTGGAGGGCCATCAGCTCGAAGCAGCCCACATGATTTCTTGGGAGGCGGGCGTGGCTCGGGGAAAAGCACTATTATCCGAAGGAGAAGCCGAGCCGTCCAAGCAGCTGCTGGCTGCGGAGTACGTCCGGATGTCGACCGAGCATCAACAGTACTCAACCCAGAACTAGGCGCAGACGATCCGCGAATACGCCGAACGTCGCGGCATCAGGATTGTCAAAACCTATTCGGACGGCGCGAAAAGCGGGCTGGTCATCGGCGGCAGGATGGCATTGCAGCAGATGATCGCCGATGTCGAATCCGGCGTGGCCGAATTCAGCGTGATTCTGGTCTACGACGTCTTCCGCTGGGGACGTTTTCAGGACACCGACGAATCTGCCTTTTACGAATATCGCTGCCGAAAGGCGGGAATGCAGGTCGCCTATTGCGCCGAGCAATTCGAGAACGATGGTGCTCCGGCCTCCACCATCG
Organism: Rhodovulum kholense; assembly: GCF_003053725.1. Taxonomy (GTDB): domain Bacteria; phylum Pseudomonadota; class Alphaproteobacteria; order Rhodobacterales; family Rhodobacteraceae; genus Rhodovulum; species Rhodovulum kholense. Next base: position 103,645 of record NZ_QAYC01000004.1, on the reverse strand, counting down.
TGAAAAGCGTCAAGCGGGCAATGGCGGGCGAATACAGCCGTGAGCTTTCAGTTAAGGTCTTCGCGGGCCAATGCCGTCTGACTAAGCTCGGCTACCGTCAGGGCGGCCCGGCGGGCTTCGGGTTGCGTCGCGCCCTTCTCAATGAACGGGGCGAAGTGAAAACCGAACTGAAGCGGGGCGAGCACAAGAGCTTGCAGACGGATCGGGTCGTCCTTGTGCCCGGACCAGACGAGGAGGCCCGGACGGTGCGCTGGATCTACAGCCAGTTTCTGAAGAAGGGGCTGTCGGAAAGCGAAATTGCGGCAGAACTGACTGAACGCGGCATCCTCACCGATCTCGGGCGGGCTTGGAACCGTGCGACCGTCCATCAGATCCTGACCAATGAGAACTACACCGGCAACAACGTCTACAACCGCCGCTCGTTCAAACTGAAACACAAGCCGGCCGCCAACGGTCCTGAGATGTGGATCCGTTCGGACGGCGCCTTCGATGCCATCGTCGGGCCGAAACAGTTTCGGAAGGCTCAGGCCATCATCGCGGCGCGCAAGGTGATCGCGCACGAGCTCTTGGTCAGCCTCAAGGGCAGCGCTTCGGTGGATTGGTCACACCGCGAGAGTGCTAGGGCACGAATGCGTGTGCTCGTGAAACGCATATTGCGCAAGCACGGCTTCCCGTCAGACCTACAGGATGCCGCTGTGCAAACTGTCCTCCGGCAGGCCGAAGCGCTCTCATCGCAGTGGGCAGTGTGACCCGTTCATTGGCTGAGGGTCGTTCGATCCGGGTTCCGGTCGGCATGCAATTGGACGGTTCAAAGGCAACAGCCTGCACGGACGTATAAATGATTGCTTGTTAGTGGCTTGCAGGAAATTCACCAAAAGGGCAAAGGCAACAGGTCCGGAGAATATCGGCCCTGAGAGACCGCTTTCGGGCCTCCCGCCGACAGGGACGGTGCTCAGCCCCTCCCGCATAACCCTAAAATAAAACGGAAAAATCCGGCCGCAGCCGGATCGGGAGAACGCTTTCGCTGGGGCCAGTGGCGGAGACGATGGGATTCGAACCCACGAGACGGTTTCCCGTCTACTCCCTTAGCAGGGGAGCGCCTTCGACCACTCGGCCACGTCTCCGCCGATCTGTCTATGCGGCAACAAACCGGGAAACAAGGCTTTTCTTGAGAGCGCCATAGCTGGCGGCAAGGCGCTGTTATCTCAGAGCCTGCGTGAATTTCCTGAGTGGTCTGTCGCGTGTCATCCCGCACTCAGAGAGATGTCTCATGGAATAGCGACCCGCTTGTCCTGTCGGCATGCCCCGACTTGCCGCACGATCGGCGAGTTTCCCCGCATCGCAGCACTGCTTGCTGACTCGGGCGACGCCTCGCCTGGACGCGGCCTGCGGCCCCGGGGCGCTGGGCGACACCACCGGGCGCAGGCGCACCTTTCTGGGCGGGCTCTGGCTGACTGCCGCAGCATCGGTCGGAGCGGCCCTGTCGGTCGACGGTGTCGGGCGACGGGCCGATGCGGATCGCCATGCGCATCCTGCAGGGCCTCGGTAGCGCCGACATCATGGCCGCGGGCTGGGGCTTCTGGGGCAGGTGTATCACGGCGCCGCGCGGGCGCGGGCCGCGGCGATCTGGGCGGCGGGTCTGGGGGCCGGCGTGGCGCTCAGCCCGGTCCTGGCATCGCTTCCGCTGGCGCCGGGGGCCTGCCGATCTGCGGCGTCGCCCATACGTCGACCAAGGGCGCAATCGACACGATGACGAAGAACATCGCGATCCGGCTGTCAAACACGAAGATCCGCTGCAACGCGATCGCGCCGGGTGTGACCGAGACCGATGCCGTCCGCGCCTGGGCGGCGGGCGAGCAGGAGGGCGGCGGCGAGATGCCTGAATTCTCGGACAAGTGCACCAGCATCACGGCGCCCTCGACCGAGCCGGTCGATCAGCGTTTCCATGCGCCGCGCGGTCATGACCACGGGCCAGCCTTTCGCCAGCACGAGCTTGGCGATTTCGCGCCCGAAACCGGTCGAACAACCGGTGATGAACCAAACGGGAGATGCTGTCATGATCTTTCCTTTCCTTGTGGTGAAGTGTCAGCGCAGCGCCATGGCGAGCCGGTTCAGCCCGTCTTCCAGCCGCGCGCGCGGGCAGGCCATGTTGAGGCGCAGGAACCCTTCGCCTGCCGCGCCATAGGCGGTGCCTGCGATCAGCCGCCCCGTGTCCCGCACTTGGGCGACCAGCGCCTCGGCGCTTTGACCGAAGGCCCGCAGGTCGAGCCAGGCCAGGTAAGTGGCCTCGGGCGGGGTGAAGCCCGCATCGGGACGGGTGTCGGCCAGACGGGCCGCCGCAAGGCGGCTGTTCCCGGCCAGATAGTCGATCAGCGCCGCGTGACAGTCCGCCCCCTCGGTACAGGCGGCGATGGTGGCCACGATTCCGAACGGGTTAAGGTCGCAGACCTCGTGCACGTTCAGCGCCTTGTCGATCCGCCCGCGCAGTTCGGAGTCCGGCGCCGCGATGGTGGCGATCTGCAGCCCGGCAAGGTTGAAAGCCTTGCTGGCGGCGGAAAGGCAGGTGACCGAGCCCGCCGCTACGTCGGGCGACAGCGCGGCGTAGCACTGGTGGCGATGGCCCGGCAGGGTCAGGCCGGCGTGGAACTCGTCGCAGACGACGGTCACGCCATGGCGGGCGCAGATCTCGTGCAGGCGCCGCGGCTCGGCCGCGGTCCAGACCCGGCCCACCGGATTGTGCGGGGTGCACAGCAGAAGCGCGCGGCAGTCGCGATGCGCGGCCCGCCGTTCGAGATCGTCGAAATCCATCTCGTAGCGGCCGTCGCGCAGGATCAGCGCGTTTTCCTCGACGGCGCAGCCTCGCAGTTCCACAACGTTTCGGCGGCATCGGTGAAGGCGCAGTCGCGCATCGTCATCCGTTCGGAATACCAGATCGCCGCGAGGGCGGCGGGACGGAACAGGCTGGTTTCCACCGTGACGTCGTCGCAATGCCAGAACGGATACTTCCCGCCAATGTCCGCGTTGCGAACACGCAGGGTGCGTCCATGCTTGAGGGCGGATTCGCCCGGACCGATCCGCAGCCCGTCCAGCACCATGTCATGACGCGCAAAAGCGGGCGTTCGCCTTCTTGCTCCCAATCGGTCAACGTGGCGGGAAAGGGCGCTTGCGCGGTCATGGCGGGGCTTTCTGTCTGGACGAGCGGCACCCGGGGCACGGGGCCTGCCGGGAGGGGCTCGCATTTCAGGGACCCTCGACAGATATCCTCGCCGGGCCCATGCGATTAGAGGGACGGGCAAACAAGCGTTCATGACCGGGGGTCATCAATGGCGCGGGCCCTTCCGCTGTTGGCGGCCGTCCGTCTCCGACCCTCGGACAAGCGCGCCGCGGGCCGGCCCGACTTCGACAGTGTGATTTCGAAAGACCCGAGAACCGCGCGCGGCTTCGGCGCAACCTTCCGAAGGCGGCCAGGGCCGGGGCGGACGCGAACCGCCGCGGCGCCAGTGCAGGCGAGAGCCGCCGGGCGCGCCTTCAGGCCGGGGATCGCCGCTTCGATGGCGGTAGACCGACGCGAAGAGGCCCCGATCCGCCGGGATCGGGGCCTCGGAGGCAGGATTCAGCGCCAGCCCAGCGCGGGGGCGACATGCGTCAGGATCGCCTCGATCACATGGGCGTTGTAATCGACCCCAAGCTGGTTCGGCACGGTCAGCAGCAGCGTGTCGGCCGCGGCGATGGCCTCGTCCTTTGCCAGCTCCGCGACCAGCCGGTCGGGCTCGGCGGCATAGCTGCGCCCGAAGATCGCCCGCGTCGTCTCGTCAAGCTGGCCGACCGAGTCGCGGCTTTGCACGCCGCGCCCGAAATAGGCCCGGTCGCGGTCGTCGACGAGCGCGAAGATCGAGCGGCTGACCGACACCCGGGGCGTGCGTTCGTGACCCGCCGCCGCCCAGGCTGCGCGATAGGCCTGGATCTGCTTGGCCTGCTGGACATGGAACGGCTCGCCGGTCTCGTCGTCCTTCAGGGTCGAGCTTTGCAGGTTCATCCCCATCTCGGCGGCCCAGATCGCGGTGGCGTTGGACCCCGACCCCCACCAGATCCGGTCGCGCAGCCCCTCGGAATGGGGCTCGATCCGCAGAAGACCGGGCGGGTTCGGGAACATCGGGTAGGGGTTCGGCTGGGCGAAGCCCTCGCCCTTCAGAAGCTCGAAGAAGATCCGCCCGTGCTCGCGGCCCATATCGGCGTCGCCTTGCCCCTCGGCGGGGGCATAGCCGAAATGGCGCCAGCCCTCGATCACCTGTTCGGGCGACCCGCGGCTGATGCCAAGCTGCAGCCGACCGCCGGAAATCAGGTCGGCGGCCCCGGCATCCTCGGCCATGTAGAACGGGTTCTCATAGCGCATGTCGATGACGCCGGTGCCGATCTCGATCCGGCTGGTCTTCGCCCCGACGGCGGCCAGCAGCGGGAAAGGCGAGGCCAGTTGCCGGGCGAAGTGATGGACCCGGAAATAGGCGCCGTCCGCGCCCAGGTCCTCGGCGGCCTGCGCCAGGTCGATGGATTGCAGAAGCGTGTCGGCGGCCGAACGGGTGGCCGAGCCCGGATCGGGCGACCAATGGCCGAAAGAGAGGAATCCGATCTTTTTCATGGCGGCGATATCCTCCGTTGGGAAAGGGCCGGTATACGGAATGGGCAGGGACGGCATGTCCCGTGCCGGTTGCCGCTGATCTAGGGGATGGGCGGCGGCCCGGCATCGCCGATCCGCGAACAGGGGCCGTGCGGCCGCGCGCCGCCCTTTCGGTCAGTCGCCGACGGTCAGCACATAGCCCAGCCCGTGCACCGTGGTGATATGCACGTCGCTGCCCTTCAGGCGCCGCCGCAGGCGCGAGACCAGAACGTCGATGGTGCGGTCGCCATAGACCCATTCCCGGCCGCAGATGGTCATGCTGATCTGCATGCGGTCGCGCGGCTTGCCGAGATTGCGGATCAGGCAGATCAGCAGCCGCGCCTCGGCGGGCGACAGCACCTCCAGCCGGTCGGCGACCCACAACCGGCGGGACAGGGTGTCGAGCCGCAGCGATCCGCCCAGCCGGAAGGTCGTTTGTTCCTCGGGCGCCCGGCGCGCGCTCAGCCGCGCCTGGATGCGGGCGCGGAGCACCGCAGGTTCGACCGGCTTGCCGACATAGTCGCTGGCTCCCATGCCCAGACCCAGGACCTGGTCGGTGGGGGCGTCGAGGCTCGAGAACACGATGAACGGGATCTTGCGGTCCTGCTGCAGGAGCGGCGCCAGCAAGAGCCCGTCGGTATCGGGGAGGCGGCGGTCGAGGATCACCAGATCGAAGCCGGTCCGCAGCAGCGCCTCGCGGGCGCTGTCGCCGTCGCCCGCGGCATGGAAGCGGTGGCCAAGCTGGGTGACGATGTCCTCGACCATCACCTGGACCAGAATGTCGTCGTCGATCAGCAGGATATCGGCGGGGTCCGGCCCGCGGCCCTTGACGGGGGGCATCATGGGCCGGTTCCGGCAGGGGGAGGCGGCGGTTCGGTCGGCGGCGCGGCGGCCAGCACCCGGGCCCGGGCGCTGGCGCGCATCTGCGGCGTGGCGGCGGGCTCCTCGAAGATCTGCTCGAACCTGCGCAGGGCGGCGTGAAGCTCGGTCCGGCCGAAGATCGCGGCGCCGTTGGCCAGCTTGTGCGCCTGTCCCGCCAGTGCGGCATCGGGGTCGGCATCGCCGGTCGCGGCCAGCCGCGTCTGAAACGCCTGCCAGCCCGCGGCGAAGGCCTCGGCCATACGGGCCTGCGCGGCGGGCGAGATCCCGTCCAGCAGCGCGCTGGGCCGCACCGGGCGGGTGCCGCTGCGGATCGCCCGGCCCAGAGCCCCGGCATCGAGCGGCTTTTCCAGAAGCGCTGCGAACAGACTGGCCTGACCCTCGGCGTGGCGCACGAGATCGACATTGGCGCTGAGCAGAAAGACCGGTCGTCCGGCCAGCGCCGGATTGTTCTGCAGGCTGCGGGCGAAATCGACGCCATTGCCGTCGGGCAGGCGGTAATCGACGACGAAGAGGTCGTAATTCTCGGGATGCGCCTGGCACAGCGCCGCAGCCTGCCCCAGCGAACGGGCATGGTCGACGCTCAGACCCATCCGTTCCAGCATCGCCACGGTTACCAGCACGCCCACCGGGTCGTCGTCGATCAGCAGGCAGCTCTGGCTGGCCAAGGCGCCATCGGGCCGGGACGGCGCGGCCGGCAGGACGGGAACCGCCGCCTCGATCAGCGGCAGCCGGACCTCGAGGCGCGCGCCGTCGCCCTTCGATCCGGCGACGGCGATCTCGCCGCCAAGCGCCAGCGTCATCCGCTGGGCGATGGCCAGGCCCAGCCCCGACCCCGACTGCCCGGTCGGGCGTGGGCGCAGGGCGGCCGGGGGCGCGGCCAGCATGTCGCGGATCTGGTCGGGCAGGCCGGGCCCGTGATCGGTCACCGAAAAGACCAGACGGTCCCCCTGCCGCGCCACATCCAGCCCCACGCCGCGCCCGTCATCGTGCCGGATCGCGTTCTGGATCAGGTTGCCGAGGATCTGCTGGACCATCGACCAGTCGAGACTGACCGGGTCGGGCAGGTCGGCGGGCATCGACAGCATCAGCGGCACGCCCTGCTGGCGGGCGAGGATCTCGCGGCTGCGCACGAGGTTTTCCAGCGCCTCGGCCAGCGCCACCGGGGCCGGGCGCGGTTTCGGGGCCTGATGTTCGAACCGCGAAAAGCTGAGCACGTTTTCCAGCGTCGCACTCAGGCCGCGGGCCGAGATGTCCAGCAGCTCGCTGAGCCGCCGACGCTCTTCGAACTCGCCGGGGGGCAGGTCGCGCAACAGCTCGGCGGCGCCCAGCACGCTGTGCAGCGGTGTGCGGATCTCGTGGCTCATCGCCGCCAGGAACAGCGACATCATCCGTTCGGCCTCGCGCGCCTGTTCGATCGCGCGCTGGTGGTCGGTGACGTCGTTCATCAGCACGATGCGCCAGCGGTCGAGCTTGTAGACCGTGTCCTCGACCATCCGCAGGCGGATGTCGAAGCAGCGGCTGCCCGCATGGGTCTGCAGCCAGATCGCGCTCCATTGCGCGCCCTCGGTGGCCAGGATCTCGTCGACGATGGGCTGCAACTCGGTGCGGCGCGATTGCAGCGCGAGCCGGTAGAACAGCGCTCCGGCCTCGTCGAGCCCGAGGAAGGTCTGCAGCGCGGCGCGGTTGGCGCTGATCAGCACCCCCTCCTCGTCGGCGATGAAGACCGGGCCGCGCAGGCTTTCGAGCACGCCGAACAACTGGTCGCGCTCGCGCGCCAGTCGCCGCAGGCGGTCGGCCATCGCGGCCTCTTCGGTGCCGGTCTCGGACCAGGGCGACAGCATCACCAGTTCGACCTCGTCGAAGAAGAGATCGAGCCGCGCCATAAGCGGGTCGCGCGGCGGAAGCCCGGCCGCGATCGCGGGATCGCGATACAATACGCCGCAAAGATCCAGATAGGCGCGGCGGTAATATTTCAGAAGGCCGTGGTTCAGCGCCAGCGGCACGCCCGACCGCCGGTGCCGCCAGGCGACATCGCGCAGCCCGGCAAAGCGCGGATCGCTGCCATAATCGTGGTGCCCGTTCGCGCCGCCCGTATGGTTCGGGTCGCCGAGGCTGGCGCCAAGGCAGGCGGTGACGCGCTCGACCGACTCGACCCAGGCAGCGCGCATCGAGCTGGTCTGGTCGGTGTAACCGGCTGCTGCGGCAAGGCGCAGGATCTCGTCGACCAGGGCGTCGCTTTCGCGCGCGAGGTGATCTGTCAGTCTGTCGACGGGCCAACGTGGCGGCCCGGCGGGGGAGTCCGGGGGCGGGGGCATGGCGGCAATCGACCATAACTGCGACAAATTGGCAATCGGGCTTCGCTGCGGGTGGCGGCCCGCCGCCAGTTTGCCGCGGGCTTCGTTTACGTCGCGTTTACAAATTCTTACAAACCCGAAGCCTTTGCGCCTTTCCGCCGGGGTATGGTCTGCCGGTCCATTCCCCAAGTCCGAGCGGATCGGAGGCACTTACCATGACATCGAACGGAACTTCGTGGCTGAAACTCGGGGGCGGCGCGCTGCTTCTGGGCGTTGCAGGCTTTCTGCTCGTGACATCTCCCTGGACCTGGTCCGCGATTCACGGCAGCCAGGATCTGCCCGCGCTCGACGGCGCGGATCTCGCAAACGGGCGCACGGTCTTCGTGGCGTCAGACTGCGCCACCTGCCACGAGACCCCCGGCCTTGAAGACGACACCCATCTGGGCGGCGGCCGCAGCCTCGAGACGGCTTTCGGCACCTTCCACATGCCCAACATCTCGCCCGACGAGGCGACCGGCATCGGCCGCTGGACCCTGGCCGAGTTCGACCGGGCGCTGCGCGAAGGGGTCGGCCCCGACGGCGCTCTGCCCGACGGGCAGAACCTCTATCCCGCCTTCCCCTACACCTCGTACCGCAAGCTGACCGGGACCGATGTGCGCGATCTTTACGCCTACATGATGTCGCTGCCCGCAGTGTCGAACGAGGTGCCCGCGCATGAGCTGAACTTCCCCTACAACCTGCGCCGCGGCGTGGGCGTCTGGCGTCTGGCCTTCCTCGGCGGCGACGGCTACACGCCCGGTCCGGTGCCCGAGGGCGTCGATGCCGATCTGTATCATCGCGGCGAATACCTGGTGGAAGGCCCGGGCCACTGCGCCGAATGCCACTCGCCGCGCGGGCCGATGGGCGATGTCGTCGCCTCCAAGCGCTATGGCGGCGGCCCGAACCCCGAGGGCACCGGCTGGTTCCCCAACATCTCGCCCGATCAGACCGGCATCGGTTACTGGTCCGCGGCGCGGATCGCCAATTACCTGCATACCGGCGTCAACCCGGTCGGGCGGACGGCCGATGGCGACATGGCCGAGGTCGTGCGGAACACCTCGCAGCTGCCTTTCGAGGACGTGCAGGCGATGGCCGTCTATCTCAAGACCCTGCCGCCGATCGATAATCGCGCGCCGGGCCTGCCCGAGCCGAACTACAGCAATCACGTGGTGATGCTGGATCAGGCGATCGGGGTCGCACCGCAACTGCCGGTCTCGTCCCCCTCCGCCATCGTCAAGGGCACGGCGGCCACCGTGGTCGAAACCAAGGATGTCTGGCTGGGCGCCGACATGGTCGGGACCGAGAACGAACCCGAAGGCAAGCTGCTGGGCGGGGCTGCGGTCGAGGTCGCCGGGCGTAATGGCGACAAGGTCGAGCTGGTGCTGAAGGGCTGGCAGCTCGAAGAGGCGTCCTCGATCCTTTATCAGGCGCGCGGCCAGCGGGTGATGATGGCGGTTCTCGACGATGCCGCGGCCGCGACCGTGACCCGTGGCGCGCCCGAAACCGATCCCGAGACCGGGCAAAGCTGGGTTCCGGCCGAGATCACGCTGTGGTCCGATGCCAATGGCCTGAACACCGACCGCGCGGCGGTCTGGGCCTATGGGCAAGACACCTTCCAGAAGGCTTGCGCCGCCTGCCACGTGCTGCCGCAGCAGACCCATTTCACCGCGAACCAGTGGATCGGCACGCTGAAGGCGATGCGGCGCTTCACGTCCTTCACCGACGACCAGTACCGCCTGATCCTCGCCTATCTGCAGAACCATTCGAAGGATCTCAACACCAGCGCGGGAGTGGTCGAGTGAGCAGCTTTTCCCAAAGACTGACCGCCGCCGAGATGGCCGATCTGGCCCAGACGGCCGAGGCTCTGGCCTCCCTCTTCCTCGCCCCGCCGGACCTTGAAACGGTGCAGGCCCTGCGCAGCATGCCGGGTCAGGTGGCGCTGGGCCGGATCGGAGAGATCCTTGGTGCCGGATCCGAGGTAGATGCCCTGCGCCAGATCCTGGCGGATGGCCCCGCCGAGGAGGTCGTCACCGCCCTCGGGCGTCGGCATACCGCGCTCTTCGAGGGGATCTTCCGGCAGCGGAGCCTGCCGCCCTATGCCAGTGCCTGGGACGGGACCGGCCGGCTCTGCGGCCCCGCGGCGGGCCGCGCCCAGGCCATCCTGCGCGATCTCGACGTCCATCTGGACGTCACCGGCGAACCCGCCGACCACCTGGCGGTGCAACTGGCGGCGCTGGCCGAGGCCTTGCGCCAGGACCGGTCCGACATCGCGGCGCGGGTGCTGGACGAATTGCGCTGGACCGACCGGTTCGCGGCGGCCCTGACCGGGGCGGACCGCACCGGCTTTTACGGCGCGCTGGCCCGGCTGGTGCTGGCGCTGAGAACCCGGCTGGCGGCCGATGCGGCCGCCGCCACGGACCCCGGTCCCGAACCCCTGACACGTGCCGTGACGGCTCAGATCTGAAAGGACAGGCTATGACCGCGAATTCCATGACCACTCCGACCCTGTCCAAGCGCAGCTTCCTCAAGGGGTCCATCGCCGCCGGGCTCGGCCTTGCCGGGCTGCCCCTGCTGGGCCGCGGGGCCGCAGCCGAAGGCGCGAGCGGCGGCATCCTTTCCGGCTGCCACTGGGGCGTCTTCCACGGCATCGTCGAGGACGGCCGCGCCGTCGAGTTCAAGCCCTGGGCCGGCGACCCCGCGCCCTCGCCGCAGCTGCCGGGCGTGCTCGACTCGCTCTATTCCGAATCGCGCATCCGCTACCCGATGGTGCGCCGCGCCTGGCTGGAACAGGGTCCCGGCGCCGATCCCGACGGCCGCGGCTCGGGCGACTTCGTCCGCGTGAGCTGGGAACAGGCCATCGAACTGGTCGCGAACGAGATCACCCGGGTGCGCGACACCTATGGCCATCCGGCGGTCTTTGCCGGGTCCTATGGCTGGAAGAGTCCGGGCAACCTGCATAACTGCCAGACCCTTCTGCGGCGGATGCTGAACCTGACGGGCAGTTACACCAACTCGACCGGCGACTATTCCACCGGCGCGGCGCAGGTGATCCTGCCTTACGTTTCCGGGTCCATCGAGGTCTACGAACAGTGCACCACCTGGGACAACCTCGCTGCCAATTGCGAGCTGATGGTGTTCTGGGGCGCGAACCCGCTGAACAACTCGGAAATCTGCTGGTCGGTGGCCGATCACGGGTCGTTCCGGGGCGTCGATCTGCTGAAGGAGGCGGGCACCGAGTCGATCTGCATCGACCCGATCCGCACCGAGACGGCGCAGGCGCTGGACAGCGAATGGATCGCCCCCGCACCGCAGACCGACGTGGCGATGATGCTGGGCATCATGCATGCGCTTTATGACGAAGGGCTGCACGACCAGGCCTTCCTCGACCGCTACACGGTCGGCTTCGACAAGTTCCTGCCCTATCTGCTGGGCGACAGCGACGGCACGCCGAAGACGCCGGAATGGGCTGCCGAAATCTGCGGGGTTCCGGCCGACAAGCTGCGCGACCTGGCCCGGCGCTTCTCGTCGAAACGGACGATGCTGGCGCTTGGCTATTCGACCCAGCGCCAGCACCATGGCGAACAGATCCACTGGGCGCTGATCACGCTGGCCTCGATGCTGGGCCAGATCGGTCTGCCGGGCGGCGGCTACGGGCTCAGCTATCACTATGCCTCGGGCGGCGCGCCGACCCATACCTCGCCGATCCTGAAGGCCATCGACGATGCCTCCGGCGTGGTGGTCGAGGGCGCGGCCTGGCTTGCCAAAAGCGGCGCGGTGTCGATCCCGGTCTCGCGGCTGGTCGAAACCCTGCTGAACCCCGGCAAGACCATGCAGTTCAACGGCCACGAGATCGAACTGCCCGAGATCAAGCTGGCCTACTGGGTCGGCGGCAATCCGTTCTCGCACCATCAGGACCGCAACGAGATGCTGCGCGCCTGGCGCCAGCTCGACACCTTCATCGTGCATGACATCCAGTGGACCGCCTCGGCGCGCCATGCCGATATCGTGCTGCCCGCGACGACCTCCTATGAACGAAACGACATCGCGCAGGTGGGCGACTATGCTCTCAGCCACATCCTGCCGATGAAGAAGATCGTCGATCCGGTCTTCGAGGCGCGCAGCGATTACGACATCTTCGCCGACATCGCCGCCAGTCTGGGCAAGGGCCACGAGTTCACCCAGGGCCTGTCGGAAATGGACTGGATCCGCGGCTTTTACGAAGGCGCCCGGATCGAGGCGCGAGGCAAGGGCATGGAAATGCCGGTGTTCGAGTCCTTCTGGGACAGCGACGAGCCGCTGGCATTCCCGCTGAGCGACGTCCAGAAGGACTGGGTGCGCCATGCCGATTTCCGGGCCGATCCGCTGTTGAACGCGCTGGGCACGGCCTCGGGCAAGTTCGAGCTTTATTCGAACGCCATCGAGAAATACGGCTATGACGACTGTCCGCCCCATGCCACCTGGATGGAACCGATCGAGCGTCTGGGCGGGGCGACCACGACCTATCCGCTGGCGATTGCCGCCAACCACCCGGACATGCGGCTGCACTCGCAGCTTTGCGGCACCAAGATCCGCGAGGGCTACGAGGTCAAGGGGCGCGAGCCCTGCTGGATGAACCCCGCCGATGCGGCCGCGCGCGGCCTGTCGGAAGGCGATGTGGTGCGTGTCTTCAATGACCGGGGACAGATCCTTGCCGGGCTCGTCATCACCGACGTGATCCGGCCCGGGGTGATCCGGGTCAGCGAGGGCGGCTGGTTCGACCCGGTCGATCCGCGCCAGATCGGCAGCCTCTGTGCCTATGGCGACGTCAACAACCTGACCACCGGCATCGCGACCTCGCGGCTGGCGCAGGGCAATTGCGGCCAGACGGCGATGGCCGATGTCGAACGTTTCGAAGGTCCGTTGCCGCCGGTGACGGTCTTCAGCCAGCCCGCCTGACCCAGACCCTGATCCGGGTCCGGGCGGATGGACAGGTCCGTCACCCACTCCCCCCGACGGGCCTGTCCTCCCTTTTTCTTGCGGAGGCCAGCCCATGCGATTTGGCTATCTTCTTTCCGAGGACCGCAGCGCGGCCAGCACGGTGCTGGCCGAGGTGGCGCGGCTGCTTCAGGGGCAGGGTCTGCGCCCAGCCGGTGTGGTGCCCTGCGCCGCCGCCGCACCCAACGCCCATCCCTGCGATACCGATCTGCAAGTCCTGCCCGACGGGCCGGTGCTGCGAATATCGCAGGCGCTGGGCTCGGGCTCGCGCGGCTGCCGGATGGAGTCGGGCGCGGTCGAGGCCGCAGCGGCCGAGGCCGCGCGCCATCTCGACGGCGCGTCGGTCTTGATCGTGAACAAGTTCGGCAAGCTCGAGGCGGCGGGCCACGGCTTCGTGCCGCTGATCGCCGAGTCGCTCGACCGGGGGCTGCCGGTTCTGACCGGCGTCAACGGCCTGAACCTCGCGGCCTTCGAGACGTTCGCCGGGGGGCTCGCCCGGCCGCTTGTTCCCGATGCGGGCGCGGTTTTGGACTGGCTCGGGGCTCCGGTCCGGGACCCCGACGCGCTTTGCGCATTGGCCTGAGCGCGGCCGGGCTTGCGCCCGCGTCCCGCCCGGCCCAGGGTGCGCCATGCGCATTCTCGAAAATATCCTAACCGACCGGGGCTCGCGCTATGCGGTCTCGGGCGGGCCCTGCCACAGCGCGGCAGAGGCCCGGGCCTTTCTGGCCGAGCTGCGACGCGGCAAGAAATTCGCCCGCGCCACCCATCACAGCTGGGCCTTTCTCGGCGCCGGAGGGCCGGTGAAGACCGACGGTGGCGAGGCCGGGGCGGGGGCGATCATCCTGCGCATGCTCGAACGGGCCGATCTGCGCGACCATATCGTGGTAGTCACCCGCTGGTATGGCGGCAAGCCGCTTGGCGGCGACCGGTTCCGCCATGTGCAGGAAGCCGTGCGGATCTATCTCGATACGCACGCGGGCAAGGCCTGAGCGCCAGTCGTCCGGTCAGGCGGGCGGCGGGTCCAGCAGCAGCACGCGCCAGTTCAAGGCGTCGAGGTTCTGGTTCTCGGGCGGCCCGCTCATGATCCATTCGATCCGGTCGAGATAGGCCTGCGCCCAGCGGTCGAGCCAAAGCTGCGTCGGCTCGCCATCCTCGGGCGTGGGAAGCGGCGCGATCTCGAAGGCGATGCGCCCGTCGCGCCAATGCGCCTGCAGCGTCAGGCTGGGCACGCGCAGCCCGGCTGCCAGCTTGGGCAGGGTGTCGATCAGCTCGAACGGCCGTCCGAAAAGCCGCCCGCGCGCGACATCGCCGGGGCCGCCTTGCCGCATCACCCGCGCCGGAGAGTCATGCGTGGCCATCAGGATGCCGTTGCCGCGCAGCACGCGGAAGGCCTCGGCCGCCGCCTCGCGCGGGGCGGTCGCGGCGGCGATCATCGGGCCGAGCCCGCGTGCGGCCGGATTGGCCGCCGACCGGGCGGCCAGGTAGTGATAGCCGACATTCAGCCCGCTCAGGACCGAATAGACCAGCGGGCCGAAATGGGTCGTCGCCACGATGCAGGGCCGGGGCAGGGCGCGCAGCTTGTCGGCCTCGCCCGGATGCAGCCAGGGCAGCAGCGCCTCGGGCTCTGCCGGGGCGGCGGTCAGCCAGCGCCGGATGGCACTGGCGCGTTCCGCCCGCCGCGTCCATTCGGCCTGACCAAGACTGCGGTCGCGGGCCATCCGCCAGGCCAGCGATGCGGCCGGTGAGATGCTCATCGTCGGGATCGGCCGGGCCGTCTCGAAATCGAAAAGCCGCTCCAGGTCCGCCGCGCGGGTGATCGCCTCGTCGGCCCCGCCGGCGATATTGCGCCGTCCGCGCACAAAGCGGGGCAGGATCGCGGTTGCCTCCTCGACCCGGCCCCGGGTCATCAGCGCCTGAGACAGGAAAAGGTTCGGCGCGCTGCCGTTCCGGTCCAGCAGGTGTTGCAGCCGCGCCGAGGCCTCGTCGTGCAGGCCCAGCGCATCGAGATCGCGCCCGAAGTCGATATCGGTCCGGGCGCGGGCACTTTCGGGGCGCAGGGACAGGGCGCGGCGGTGGGCGACATAGGCGTCCGGGCGTCCGGCGGCGAGATGCAGCTCGCCCCGCAGCTCCGCACTCGCGGAATGGTCGGGGTCGAGCGCGCCAAGCGTGTCCAGCGCGGTCTCGGCGCCTTCGATCCGGCCAAGGCCGAACCGGGCGCGCGCCTGCAGATAAAGCAGCGCCCTGTCGGGGCCCTGCCGGTCCAGAAGCCGGGTCGAAAGCCGCTCGGCCTCGGGCCAGTCGCCAAGCCTGCCGGCGATCTCGGCCCGGATGCGGTCGCCGTTCCGGTGTCCGCGGGCCTCGTGCCAGGCAATCAGCGCGCTCAGCCCGGCGCGGGTCTCGTCGACCCGGTCCAGCTCGAGCGCGGCGCCGATCCGGCCGATGGCGGCCCCGGGCAGCAGCCCGCCGGTGTCCAGCGCTGTGGCGAAGGCGGCATCGGCCTCTTCGGGGCGACCCAAGGCCAGCAGCGTCGTGCCGCGCAGGATCCAGATTGCCGGGGTGTCGGTGGCCATGGGCAGCAGCGCCAGCGCCCCCTGAGGGTCCTCCAGGGCCATCCGGGTGGCGACGCGGGCTTGCAGCACCGGCGCCTGACCGGGAAAGCGGGTTTCGGCCTCGCGGCCCCACGCCTCGGCGTCGTCGAACCGCCACAGGGTGCGCGCCGCAGCGATCCGCAGGGGCCAGGCCCAGACGAGGCCGGGCGCGCGGGCCACCACGTCCCCGGCTAGCGCCAGCGCGGTTTCGGGGTCTTCGGCCAGCAAGCTCTGGCCGCGGGCCAGATCTACGCCCGGATCGTCGGGCCGGTCGGCGGCCAGCGCGTCCAGAAGGTCCCGCGCCGCGCGCACATGGCCGCGCTGAAGGGTCAGGTTGCAGCGGCGCAGCGCAAGACCCGCATCGCCGGGCAGCACGTCCAGCGCGGCCTCGACCGCCTCGAGCGCCAGGTCGAGACGCAACTCCTGCGCCGCCGCGTCGATCCGGGCCAAAAGCGCCTGACGCTGGCGGGGATCGGTCGCAAGCAACCCGGCAAGGGTTTCGGCCGCCGCGTCATAGGCCCAGGCGCGCCGCTGGGTCGCGGCCAGTTCGATGGCGACCCATGGGGCCCCGGGCGCGTCGGCGGCAAGCCTGAGAAGATGGGCGAGGCTCTCCTCGATCCTGCCCGCCTCGCGCAGCAGAACGCCCTCTCGTAGCCGCAGCGCCCTATCCTGCGGCGGGCGGGTCAGCGCCTGGCCGGACGCCTCGCGGGCGGCGGCGGTCGTCGCGATCTCTGCGTCTGCGTTCTGCATCCTGTTCGTCTGTTCCACGTCTGGGCCGTACTGGCCCTTCGGGTATAATGTCATGCGTTGCAGCGACCCTGGCAAGCCCCGTATGGCGGCGGACGCCGTTGCGCCGACCCTGGCCCATATCCGATTTCAGAACCGGAAGGCGTCGGGTTTCAGCCTGTTTCATCAATGAGATGGCGGAAGATCGCAAAGGCCTGGGGCGTGGGCACCTAGAGGTTGAACTTGTGAACATCAAGGTGTACGAGAGTTGAAGAAGATGGTAAAAATGCAGACAGTTCACCCTGCTTTTCAGAAGTCTATTTGGTTTATCCGCGGCCGGTGTGCCGGGGGTGGCAGGGACGGGGGCACGGGAGTGCGACGTCTGCCGTCTGGGAACGAAGGATGGCGTCATTATTCGGCCGCGTCGCAGCGGAGATCCGTGGTCTTCACATAAAGCGTGTCATCGCGCCCGCCTTCGATGCGGGGTGGTATCTGTCGCATTACACCGATGTCGCCCAGGCCGGTGTGGACCCGCTGACCCATTACATTCGCTATGGGGCGCAAGAGGGCCGAAACCCGCGGTCCGACTTTGATGGCGTGAGCTATCTCGAGATCAATCCGGATGTCCGCGCCGCCGGAATGAACCCGTTCTATCACTGGATCCGTTTCGGCCGCGCCGAAGGCCGGATCTGCGTTTCGGCGCGCGATGCCGGCGCGGGAGGGGTGGGCTCTGGCGCCGTCACGCCGCCGGTGATGGATTTTTCGGGGATCTTTACGCCTCTGGATCACCTTCCTGCGCCGGTCCTGGGGCGGCTCGACCTTGCGGCTTTGCCAGACACGGTTCTTGGGCGCGGTTTTCCCTATGGCATGCGGGCCGGGCCGGTCGACTTTCCGATCGTTCTGTTCCGGGATGGCGGGGGCGCGGTTCCGGTCGCGCGTGTCGAGCAGGCGCTGGCCATGACCTCTGGCGAGGTGCATGTTCTGGGTTGGGACGGTCGCGGCCGTGCGCGGCGGTCCGCCCCGGCCAACGATCGGGTGCGGGTCTGGCCTGCGGAGGGCGAAACGGCTCTGGACGATCTCAGGGCCTTGCTCAAGGGGCTAGACGCCGAACTGGCGGGGTTCTGGGAGGTCTCGCTGTCTCCTGCACTGTCGGCCTGGCTGTTTCTCGAGGCGGCGATGGTCCGCGATCCCGGTCTCGCCCATGTCGGCGCGGCGCTCGCGCGGCCCGACGGACGGCTCTGGCGGTCGGGCTGGCGCCACCGCGCGGGCGAGACGACCCTGGCCGAGATCGGCCGCGACGTCCATTTTCTCGATCCCTTCCAGTTCCGCCTGAAGCCGTCGGTCGCTCTGGACCCGGTCTTCGGTCTGGCGCGCGTCGCGCCCTTGCGCGCGGCTGCGGCCGCCTCCCGGGCCCGGCCGACCGGTGCGCCGGATCTGGTCGCGGCGCTGGCCGGGCTCGCGCCGCTTCTGGCCGGCGACGGCCAGCCGGTCTTTGCCACGCAGGGGTGCGCGGTGGTCCTGTCGGAGAGCGAGCCCGCCCAGCCGCCGCAGGCCGCCGCCCCCGAGGATGCGGGCCTTCCCGCCCATCCGGGCCCGGTCGAGGCCGTGGTCTTCGTCGACAGCGTGCCGCCGATGCCCGACCAGGATGCCGGCTCGGTCACCGCGTCGAACTTCATCGATATCTTTCTTGAACGTGGCGCCGAGGTTCTGTTCTACAGCACCACCCGGCGTGCCTGGACCGATCCCTATGCCCTGGCGCTGGCCGCGCGGGGCGTGGTGTGCCTGGCCGATCCTGCGGTGCAGGGCTACGACAGCGCCTGCGACCGGATCGCCTCGGCCGGATACGACCGGCTGACCTTCCTGCTGACACGGGTCTATGCCGGGGGTGCCTTTGTAGAGCGCACCCGCGCGCGCTTTCCCCGGGCCCGGCTGGTCTTCAACACCGTCGATCTGCACGGCCTGCGCGAACTGCGCGAGGCGCGGAGAGCGGGCAGCGCCGCGCGCGAGTTTTCGGCGCATGCGACCTTCGCCCGCGAACGCGACATCATCCAGCGCTGCGACTCGACGATCCTGCTTTCCGAGGCCGAGATTGCGGTGTTGTCGCCGACGCTCGGCCATGCCGACCTGCGCCTGATTCCGATGGTCAACGAGTTCCGCCCACCGCGCGCGGGTTTTACGGAACGTACCGGACTGATGTTCGTGGGCGGCTTCGGCCACACCCCCAATATCGACGCGGTCGAATACATCATCGACGAGCTTTGGGCGCCGATCCGGGCGCGGGCGCCGGACATGGTGCTGAAAATCGTCGGACCGCACTTTCCCGACCGGCTGCGGGCGCGGCTGCCCGAAGGGGTCGAGGCGCTGGGCTTCGTGCCCGATCTGGGCGCGGCACTCGAAGGGGTGCGCCTGACCGTGGCGCCCTTGCGCTATGGCGCGGGGATCAAGGGCAAGATCGGCACCAGCCTCGCCCATGGCGTGCCCTGCGTCGCGACCCCGCTCGCCGCCGAGGGCATGGGGCTTGTGGACGGCCGCGACCTGCTGGTCGCCGACGGCCCCGAGGCCTTTGCCGATGCGGTTCTGAGACTGCATGACGACGAGGTGCTCTGGACCCGGATGAGCCGGGCAGGGTACGAGTTCTGCGAGGCCCGCTATTCCCGCCGGGCGGTTGCCGCCCGGCTGAACGCGCTCCTCGACGGGGTGCCGGCATGAAACACGAGACCGCTCCCGCCTCGCATCTGCGTGTCGTCGCGGGCAAGGCGACCGCCCTGCGCTTTTTCACCATCTGCGCCCGGAACTTCCTGCCAAGCGCCCGGCTTCTTTGCGAAAGCCTGCGCCAGGCCCATCCCGACGCGGTCTTCACCGTCTATCTCTGCGACCGGGACATGGGGTACGATCCGGTGCCGCTCGGGATGCGCATCGAACCGCTCGAGGCGCTCGGTATCCCCGCGCTCGAGCGGATGATCCGCAGCTACAACATCACCGAGCTGTGCACCGCGATCAAACCCTACTGCTTCCTGCGGGAATTCGCGCAGGCGGGGGGCGAGGATCCGACGCCGCATGTGATCTATCTCGATCCCGATATCGAGGTGTTCAGCCCGCTGAACGAGGTCGCCGAGGCGCTGGATGCGGGCGCCCAGGCGGTGCTGACCCCGCATGTCCTGCATCCGGCAGAACGCGCGGAATTCGAGGACGACCATTTCCTGCGCTTCGGCGCCTACAATCTGGGCTTCATCGCGCTTCGCAACACGCCGGAAGTGGCCGAGGTCATGCGCTGGTGGGGGCGGCGTCTGGTCGATCAGTGCATCATCGACCTGCCGCGCGGGATCTTCGTCGACCAGAAATGGATGGACCTGCTGCCGGCGTTTCTGGACGATGTGCATGTGCTCCGGCATCCGGGCTACAATATCGCCTACTGGAACCTCCACGAACGGCGCATCCACGGTCCCGAAGGCGCGCTGCAATGCAACGGCCAGCCGCTGCGCTTCGTCCACTACAGCGGCATCATCCTCGAGGATACCGACCAGCTGTCACGGCATAGCGGCGTGTTCCACGTGTCAAACTCGTTCGGCTACGGACCGCTGGTGCAGCGCTATCGCGCGCGTCTGACCGCGCCCGAGAACCGGCGGCTTCGAAGCCTGCCCTATGCCTTTTTCTGGAACGGCGCGCGGGGCAAGAACGCGCACAGCCCGGGCGCCGAGGCCGAAACCGCCTGGAGTCGGCCCGAAACCTTCCTGCTGGCCCGGCAGGCCTTCACCATGGAGCAGTATCTGGGCTTCCTGACGGCCGAGGCGAGCGAGATCGAGAACCGGCGCGCGACCGAGGCCGCGCTGGTGCCGAGGGGCGAGGACGGTCGCAACGGCTTCGAGTTCACCGCCTATTGCGCCGTCTGCGGCGGCCGCCATTCGATGGTGACCAGTTTCCTCTACAGCGGCGAGGCCTATCCCGACGGCACCCCGGTTCCGAACTGGCGCGAGCATGTCGCCTGCATGTCCTGCGGCCTGCCGAACCGGGTGCGCGCGTCGATGCATCTGTTCTTGCAGGAATTCGAGCCAAGGCCCGACAGCCGGATCTATATCACCGAACAGAAGACACGGCTGTTCGGCTGGCTCTCGGGCCGCTTCCCGAACCTGACCGGATCGGAATATTTCGGCAACCGCGTGCCGAAAGGCGGCCTGTTCGAGGGTGTCCGCAACGAGAATTTCGAAGACCTGAGCTTCCAGTCGGAGAGCTTCGAATTCCTGCTCAGCTTCGACGTGCTTGAACACGTCCCCCATCCCGAGCGGGCCTTCGCCGAGGCTTTCCGGGTGCTCGAACCGGGCGGCCGCCTGATGTTCAGCGTGCCCGCCCATCTCGACCGCTACCCCAGCACGATCCGCGCCGAGCTCGCGCCCGATGGCCGGATCATCCATAACCTGCCCGCCGAATACCATGGCAACCCGGTCGATCCGGAAGGCGGGGCGTTGTGCTTCCGCTATTTCGGTTGGGACCTCATGGACATGCTGCGCGAGGCCGGGTTCCAGCGGCCCTTCCTGTTCCATTACTGGTCGCGCGAGTTCGGCTATTTCGGGCCCGGTCAGGCCCTCTTCGTGGCCGAAAAGCCCAGATGAGCGGGGCGGAGGGCAAGCGGGTCTGTGCCGTGACCGGCCCCGGCGGGTTCGTCGGCGGCTATCTCATGCCGGTTCTGGCGGCGCGGGGCTGGCAGACCTTGCCGATGGGCCGCGCCGATGCCGATTTCTCGGACCCCGAGGCGCTGGCCGGATGGCTTGCCCGCCATGGCGTCACCGACATCGTGCATCTGGCCGCGGAATCGAACCCCGCCGGCGGCGACACCCGCGCCTTCTACGAAACCAACGCCTTCCTGACCGAACGGCTGCTGCAGGCCGCCGCGACGGCCGGTCTGCCGGGGCGGTTCCTGCTGGTCAGCGCCACCAGCGTCTATGGCGACAGCGGGCCCGCGCCCCAGCGCGAGGACGACCCGAAACGCCCGCCCAACCATTACGGGGCCTCCAAGCTTCTGGCCGAGGTGATCGCGGGCTGGTATCGCGACCGGCTCGACATCACGATCGCGCGGCCCTCGAACTGCATGGGGGCGGGGCAGAACCCGCGCTATCTGGTGCCGAAACTGGTCCGGGCCTTTGCCGAGCGCGCCCCCGAGATCGCCATGGGCGACACCGCCATCGCCCGCGATTTCGTCGATATCCGCGATGCCGCCGACATCCTTGCCCGCGCGCTGGAGGCGCCTGCCCGGAGCCTTGAGGCCATCAATGTCTCCAGCGGCCGCGCCACGCCCATTGCCGAGATCCTCGACACCCTGACCCGCATCAGCGGCCACGCCCCCGAGATCCGTCGCGACGAACGGTTCATCCGCGCGGGCGACATGCGGTTTCAGGCCTGCGACACCGCCCGCGCCAGAAGTCTCGGCCATGTGCCGCGCCACGATCTGGCCGACACGCTGGGCTGGATGCTCGACGCCGCCACCCGTTCCGTTCCCGAACCAGTCGAAAGAAGGTTGCCCTGAATGCCCAAACGCGCCCTGATAACCGGGATCACCGGAATGGTCGGCTCTCACCTGACCGATTTCCTGCTGGACCGGACCGACTGGGATATCGTCGGCATGGCCCGCTGGCGCAGCCCGATGGACAACATCGCTCACCTGACCGACCGCATCAACCAGCGCGACCGGCTGCGGCTGGTGCATGGCGACCTGCGCGATTCCCTGTCGCTGCTGCACGCGGTCGAAGAGGCCCGGCCCGACTACGTCTTTCACCTCGCCGCGCAATCCTATCCCAAGACCTCGTTCGAGGCGCCGCTGGAAACCTACGACACCAATGTCGAGGGCACCTCGCGCCTGCTGGAGGCGATCAAGCGCACGGTGCCCGAGGCCGTCGTGCATGTCTGCGCCTCCTCCGAGGTCTTCGGCCGGGTCCCGCGCGACAAGCTGCCCATCGACGAGGAATGCACCTTCCACCCCGCTTCGCCCTACGCGATCTCGAAGGTCGGCACCGATCTCATCGGCCGGTTCTACGGCGAGGCCTATGGCATGAAGGTCATGACCACGCGGATGTTCACCCATACCGGCCCGCGCCGGGGCGACGTCTTCGCGGAATCCTCCTTCGCCAAGCAGATCGCGCTGATCGAGGCCAATGCCATTCCGCCGGTGATCCGGGTCGGCAATCTCGACAGCCTGCGCACCTTCGCCGATGTGCGCGACGCGGTGCGGGCCTATTACATGCTGGTGACGGTGAACCCCCAGCCCGCCGCCTATTACAATATCGGGGGCGAGCATACCTGCACCATCCGCGAGATGCTGGACCATCTGATCGGGCTGTCTCCGGCACGCGACAGCATCCGGGTCGAGACCGACCCCGACCGCCTGCGCCCCATCGACGCCGATCTGCAGGTACCGGACACGTCGAAGTTCCGCGCCCATACCGGCTGGGCGCCCGAAATACCTTTCGAGACGACGATGCGCGACCTCCTGGACTACTGGCGCGGCCGCGTCGCCGACGGCGCGGTCCGGCTGGTGCGGTAAGTAGGGAGATTGGGAACGTGGCGAAAAAAGTCATTCTGCATATCGGGCGGCACAAGACCGGGACCACAGGTCTTCAGCTCTTTCTGGAAAGCGGGAGCTTGGAACTGGCCAAGTCAGGGTTCTGCTATCCCTTGGCAGGGCGCGACCAGTCGCCGGGGCAGTCCCGCGAAGACCGCGCCGCGCATCATGGGTTTGCCCGTGCCCTGATCGGACCGCGCGACGTCGTGCGCCAGAGGTTGAGTGCATTGCGCCCTTTGTTTCTTGATGAGGTCAAGGACGCCCATACCGTGATCCTCAGCAGCGAAGGGTTCCAGAATGTGCTGCATCTCGACCTGCTTGCCGAGTTTCTCGACGGGTTCGAGATCGAGGTGGTCGGCTATCTGCGCGAGTATCTGGCCTATGTGACCAGCGCCTATGCTCAGGAAATCAAGGGGTCGCGGCTGGCTTCGGATTTCTTTTTCTTCGAGGAGCGCTTTGGTCTCAATTTACCGGATTTCATTGCGCGCTGGAGACATATGGCAAAGCGCTGCCACTGGCGACTCTACGACCGCAGGAGATTGGTCGATGGCAATGTGATCGCGGATTTCGTCAGCACGGCAGGTTTGCCACTGGCGCCTTCGCGGGCCGTGGTCGATTCAAACTTGTCGATCTCGGGCAATTTGCTCGGCTTCAAGCTGCTTCTGAACATGCTGGGTCTGCACCAGCCGGAATTCGGGCCTCCGATGAACGCCTTGGTTCTGGCGCATCCGGGTTTCGGCGGTCCGATCTTCCTGGACAGCGCAACGCAACAGAAACTGCGAAGCCGCAATTCCTGCAACCGAGTTTTGACAGAGCTGTTCAGCGATGTTTCGGAATTCGACTTCGAGGCAGGGAACCGGATATTCGATCCGGCCTCTCTGGAGCAAGACATGAAGACGATTCTGTCGGAATTCTCTGCATTCGAACGGGTCATCAGCCATCCGTTCATTGCTTCCTTGGCACGAGGGCAGTTAGATTCCGTCAGGATGGCGGTATGACGCGCGCGGGGCAACCCTGGTCGGTCCCACTTCGGTCCGGCCGCAACAGGACCGACCCTAAACCGGTTATCCTGGCCCATTACCACCTCTACAAGAATGCAGGCAGCAGCGTCGACCGGGCGATCCGCGAAGCGGTGGGTGCCGACAATTTCATTGAACTCGACAAGGATCGCCGGTTTCGCAGGGCTCCTGCATTCAACACCGCGCTGATCAGGCAGATCCTGCGCGCCCATCCCGGCATGCGCGGCTTTTCCTGCCACACCTTCGTCGCGACGGCGCACCGGGCCGGCGATTTTTCCGTGCTGCCTATCGTCTTCCTGCGCCACCCGTTGCTGCGGCTGGCCTCGATCTACCGCTACGAACCGACATCGAAAGCGCACCGGGACACGCCAATGGGTCGGCTGGCCGCAAGTTTGCCCTTTCCCGAATGGCTCGATGCTTTCCTGACGTCGCATAACGGCAAGAACTATCAGACCTGCGTACTGTCGATGATGGAGGACGGTTCCCACAGCCCCTTCACCAACGGCCATCCCCGCCATATCGGCGACATCCGCGTCGCGGCGGAACGGCTGGACGAGGTGAACAGCCTGACCGGGGTCGGCATCGTCGAACAGTTCGACCGCTCCGCCCGCCGGATCGAGGCCGCCGTCGGCCGCTACGTCCCCGGCTTCCGCCTGTCCGGCGCGGTGGCCAACCAGACCAAGCAGGTGGACAGCTGGCAGGACGAGCTGGCCGCGCTCGAACGCTCGCTTCCGGCCGATCTGCTGGCGCGCGCCGTGATGGCGAACGCGTCGGATTACGCACTTTACGACCGTTATCGTTGATTTTCCCCGTGCCGCCCCCGGCGCCTTTTGGAGCATTGGACGACATGACAGACCTGGCCGACACCCTTGCCGACGAGATCTCTGAACGGTTGAAGAACGATGTTCTCTATATCGAGACGGACCGCTCGGTCGAAGAGACCGAGTCCTTCTGCGCCCTGCATGCGCCCTGGCGGTCGGTCTACCGCTTCTCGAACGGGGTCACGACCGAAAGCTTCGAGCGCTCGGAGAACGTGCCCAATGCGCGCTGCCTGGCCAAGCTGCGGCGGTTCCACGCCAAGATCGACCTGTCCCGGCTGGCCGGAAAGCGCGTGCTCGATCTGGGGTTCAACGAGGGCTACAACTCGATCTTCCTGTCGAAATACCTGGGCTGCAAGGTCGACGGGATCGAGTTCTACGATGCTGCGGTCAAACGGACGTCGGCCATCGCCGAATTCTGCGGCGCGCCCTGCAATTTCTGGACCGCCGATGCCAACACCTTCTCGGCGCCCGCCACCTATGACGTGATCCTGCATTGCGGCCTGCTTTATCACCTGCCCGATGTCTGGAGTTCGGTGCGCAACACCTGCCTGTCGCTGAAGCCCGGCGGCGAGGTGCTGCTGGAGACGACGACCTACGAGGGCGCCGACAAGTTCGACTGCAAGTTCATGAACTGGCACGCCAAGGGGTACAACAATTTCTGGGCGCTGAGCCCCGAGACGATCCGCTACATGTTCGCCGAATTCGGCTGCACCGAGGGCCAGGAGGTCGACAGTTTCGAGGTCGGCGTGCTTGCGGGCACAGGTATGAAACGCACCATGATGTGGTTCCGGAAAGCGCGATGATCCGGCGCCTGATCCTTCATATCGGTCGGCACAAGACCGGGACCTCGGCGGTCCAGCGCTATCTGGCGGCGCATCGCGCCTCTTACGCCGCGGCCGGGATCGTGGTGCCCGATTTCGGCGGATATGACGATCCCGAGGCCGAGCCCGCCGACCGCGCTGCGCATCACCGGATCGCGCTCGACTGCGGATCGGGGCCCGCCGCCCCGCCCGAAACGCGGGCGGACTGGCACGCCCGGCTGGCCGAGGCGGCCGAGGGCGGGCATACGCTGGTCCTGTCCAGCGAGGCGTTCCAGAACTGTTCCGATTTCGGGGCGCTTCGCGCGCTTTGCCGCGACCATTATGTCGAGGTCGTCTGCTACCTGCGCGAATATCTCGACTATGCGCTCAGCGCCTATGCGCAGGAGGTCAAGAAAGTCGGGCTTTATTCGGGCTTCTTCGAGTTCGAGCGCGGGTTCAATCCGCAACTGGCGCGGTTCGTCACCCGCTGGGAGGAATTCGCCAATCGGTGCCACTGGCGGCTTTACGACCGCACCCGGCTGGCCGAGGGCGATGTGGTGCAGGATTTCCTGACGACGGCCGATCTGCCCGATTTTGGCGGCGACCGGTTTCAAAGCGAAAACCCGCGGCTCGGCGGCAGCCTGCTGGGCTTCAAGCTGATGGCGAACGGGGCGGGGCTGCATTCTCTGCCGCTGGCGCGCGCGCTGGACCCGCTGGCCGCAAGCCGCCCCGCCTTCCGGGCGCCCTGGCGCATCGGCCCCGAGCGGCAGGCGGATCTGCGCGCCCGGCGCGACTATAACGCGACGCTTGAGGCACTGGTGGGCGAGGTCGGTCTGACCGACCTCTCGGCCGGAGCGCTGCCCTTCGAAAGCCCCGGCTTCGCGGCCGATCTGGGCCAGATCCTCGGCGCGCTCGACAGCCTGCCGCGCGTGCGCGCGCATCCGATCTTCGCCGCTTTCCAGGAGCAGGCCTCATGTCCGACCGGCGCCTGACGACCCGGGCACGGGCGCCGCTGCGCCTCGGCCTTGCCGGGGGCGGCACCGATCTGTCGCCCTATTGCGACCTTTACGGCGGCGCGGTGCTGAACGTGACGATCAACCGTTTCGCCTTTGCCTCGATCGAGGCCCGCGACGACGGCCGCATCGTCTTTGCCGCCAACGATCTGGACCGGACCGAAAGCTTCGGCATCGACGACGATTTGTCGGGCGCGGCGCTGGCGCTGCACCGGGGCGTCTATGACCGCATGGTGGCCGAGTTCAACGGCGGCAACCGCTTCGGCGCCACCATCCAAACCAATGTCGAGGCGCCGGCGGGGTCGGGGCTCGGGTCTTCCTCGGCGCTGGTGGTGGCGCTGGTCGATGCGTTCCGCACGCATCTGGGCGCGCCGCTCGGTCCCTATGACGTGGCGCATCTGGCCTACGAGATCGAGCGCCTCGATCTGGGCCTCGCGGGCGGCAAGCAGGACCAGTACGCGGCGGCCTTCGGCGGTGTAAACTTCATCGAATTCCTCGCGGGCGACCGGGTGATCGTGAACCCTCTGCGCATCCCGCGCGACATCCTGAACGAGATGGAATGCCGTCTGGTGACCTGCTTTTCCGGCGTCTCGCGCCATTCCGCCGACATCATCGAGCGGCAGACCGCCAGCGTGCGCGGGTCGGACCGCGCCGCGGTCGAGGCGATGCACAGCCTGAAATCCGACAGCATCGAGATGAAGCGCGCGCTGATGACCGGCGATTTCGACGGGCTCGCGGCGATCCTGCACCATTCCTGGGCAGCCAAGAAGGCCACCGCCGCGACCGTCAGCTCGCCCCATATCGAAGAGATGTTCGCCCATGCGCTGGCCCATGGCGCCGAGGCGGGCAAGGTGTCGGGCGCGGGCGGCGGCGGGTTCATGTTCTTCCTCGTCGACCCGCCGCGCCGGTTCGCGCTGATCGAGGCGCTGCGCGCGATCGGCGGCGATGCCGAGCCGGTCGTCTTCGCCGAGTCCGGGTGCCAGAGCTGGCGGCTGCCATGTCCGCGCTGACGCTCTCCGGGCCGGAGGCGGCCACCGCCCGGGCAAAGCCCCTGCTGCCGCGTCAGGCAGTGATCCTCTGCGGCGGGCTGGGCACCCGGCTCGGCCCGCTGACCGCGCGCTGTCCCAAGCCCCTGCTGCCGGTCGGCGGTGCGCCGTTCCTGTCGGTACTGATCGGCGAACTGGCGCGGCAGGGGATCGAGCGCATCCTCTTGCTGGCCGCCTTCGAGGCCGATCAAATCGAGGCCTTCGCCCGCGACCTGCCCGCGACGCTGCCCCGTCCGGTCGGGATCGAGGTCGCGCGCGAGGCCCGGCCCGCCGGGACCTCGGGCGCGCTCTGGCAGGCGCGCGATAGGCTGGACGAGCGGTTCCTGTTGCTCAATGGCGACAGCTGGTTCGATATCCTGCTGGCCGATGTGGCGGCGGCGCAGCTCGCCCGGCCAGAGCTTCTGGGCGCATTGGCGCTCCGCCGGGTGCCCGACGGCGGCCGCTTTGGCACGGTCAGGGTCGCGGGCGGTTTGCTGACGGCCTTCGAGCCGCGTGGGGCAGAGACCGGCCCGGCGCTGATCAATGGCGGCGTCTATTGCCTGTCGCGCGGGATCGTTCCCCATCTGGTCGAGGACGGTTCGCTCGAGGCCGAGGTGCTGCCGCGGCTTGCGGCCGAGGGGCGGCTCGCGGGGGTCGAGCGCGCGGGCTTCTTCCTCGATATCGGCGTGCCCGAGGATTTCGGGGCGGCGCAGGACCTCGTTCCGGCGCAACGGCGGCGTCCGGCCATCGTCTTCGACCGCGACGGCGTGCTCAATCTCGACCACGGCCATGTCGGCCATCCCGACCGGCTGGAATGGACAGAGGGCGCCATTGCCGCCGTCCGGCGAGTGAACGAGGCGGGCTGGTACGCCTTTGTCGCCACCAATCAGGCAGGCATCGCCAAGGGCTATTACACCGAGGCCGACTATCTGGCGCTTCGGGCGCATATGGCGCGCGATCTGGCGGCGGCGGGCGCGCATATCGACGACGAACGCTATTGCCCGACCCATCCCGAGGCGGTGCATCCCGAGTTGCGCCAGGTGTCGGACCGGCGCAAGCCCGGCCCGGGCATGTTGCTGGAACTGAAAGACCGCTGGCCGATCGACTGGGCGCAGAGCGTGATGATCGGCGACAAGCCAAGCGACATCGAAGCGGCCCGCGCAGCGGGTCTGGAGGCCGTGCTGTTTCAGGGCGGCGATCTCGATGCGCTGGTGCAACGACTTTTGCGGGAACGGAGAGGAGTGCCATGACAGATCTGTCCGAGACGACGGCTGCCTTCCGGCTCTGGCTGGAGGTGGAGGTTCTGCCGGTCCAGGCCGCGCTGGTGCGCGACGAGGCGGGGTTCTGCGAACGTCTTTCACCGGAGGGCGACCCGGTCGATCTGCCACGCCGGGCGATGGTGGCCGCACGCCAGCTTTTCGCCTTTTCCCGCCTGATGGGGGCGGGTCTGGGCGGCGCCTGGCCCGAGCTTCTTGCCAACCACGCCCGCGATGTCCTTCTGGCCGAACATCTGGCTCCCGATGGCGCGGTGCTGCCCATTGCCGGGGGAGGCTCCGCGTTCAGCCTTTACGACGTCGCCTTCTGCCTCTTTGCGCTGGCCGCCGCCCCGGAAGCGGTCTTGCCGCGCGCCCGCGCCGAGACGCTGGCAGACCGGATCCTGACCCGGCTCGACGTGCTATATCGCCACCCCGAGGCGGGGTTCGAGGAGGCCCGGCCGCGTCGGCTGCCGCTGCGCGCAAACCCCCATATGCATCTGCTGGAGGCCTGTCTCGAATGGATCGTCTCGGGCCCCTGCGATCCGCGCTTTCAGGCGCTTGCCGACGAGATTGCCGAGCTTTGCCTGGCGCGCTTCATCGACCCCGGGACCGGCGCGCAGCGCGAGCTTTTCGACAGCGACTGGCGGATCGCGGCCGGTCCCGGCAACGCGGTCGAACCGGGCCACCAGTACGAATGGGGCTGGCTGCTCCTGCGCTGGGGCGTGCTTCGCGACAATGCTCTGGCGCAGGCTGCGGGGCGGCGGCTGATCGACCTTGCCGAGGCGCATGGCCTGACTGCTGACGGGCTGGCGGCCAGCCTCCTGACACCCGCGCTTGCCATCGACGATGCGACCGCCCGGCTCTGGCCGCAGACCGAGCGGATCAAGGCCTGGGCGCTTCGGGCGCGGCTGGCGACCGGGCCTGCCGACGCGACCCTTGCCGAGGCGAAGGCGGTCGAGGCCTGCCAGGGGCTGATGCGCTTCTTCGTGCATCCGCTGCGCGGCAGCTGGTGGGAGAACCTCGCCCCCGGCGGCGCGCCACGATCCGAACCGGCGCGCACCAGCAGCCTTTATCACATCGTCGGGGCCTATCACGAACTGGCGGCGCTGGAGGCCCACCGCTCGCGGCCCGTCGCCAAGGAGGAGACCCGCGCACCATCGACCGCCTGACCCTGCCTAGATTCCAGATCACGGGCCTGGCCGCATGCCCCGTCCCGGATGTGGCGCCCGGCCGACATTGGAAAGGAAATGACCGACATGGAAGAGACCCTTGAAAGAACCGAGCTCGAGCGGCTGTTTGCGGAAGCCGGCATCGATTACGACTTCTACAGCAAGAAGCAGAACCCGCAGAGCATCGCCTTCATGGCCGAGCTGCTACCGCTTCTGGAAAGGCTTTACCCCGCCCGCTACCACACCAAGACGGTGCTCGATGTCGGCGCGCGGACCGGGTCGGGCAGCGCCTTTCTTGCGACGGTGCTGAACCCCGCGAGCTATGCGCGGCTGAAATGCACGGTGACCGCGCTCGACATCGATCCGGCGATGGCCAGGATCTCGCATGTCCTGCGCCCCGAGATGGAATACCTCGTCGCCGACATCTTCGAGATCGACGACCGGCAATGGGACATCGTCATCTGTTCGCATTGCATCGAGCATGTGCCCGAACCCGAACCCTTCCTGACGCAGCTGCGCCGTCTGGCGCGCGAGCATGTGGTGATCTCGACCCCGTTCCGGGAAAATCCCGAAACCCGGATCCCGGCACATCTGCACAGCTTCGACGAGACTTTCCTCGACGCAGTGGGGGCAGAGAACGTCACGATCTACAACGCCTTTCACTGGCCGCATTCCGAGGTCGTGACGTTTTCGCTGCCGCCGCTCTGACCCCGGACCGGGCCCGAACCGCGAGGAAGATCCGCATGCAGGACGACATCTACCGCTTCGGCAATGGCGTGCGGGTCCACCGGCACCATGTGCTCGATCATCAGGTCAACCGCTACGTCAAGGCGAATGCGGGCAATCTGCACGAGCCGGTCGAGGAACACTGGTTCCTGACGCTTCTGGGCGAGATCCCGGCCGCCGATCCGCTGGTCTACGATATCGGCTGCGGCATCGGATATTACACATTGCTGTTGCTGCATGAGCGGCCCGGCGCCGAGGCGGTGGCCTTCGAGCCGCTGCCCGAGCATGTCGCCGCGATCCGCGAGAATCTGGCGCTGAACGGCATCGCGCCCGACCGGGTGCGGCTGATCGAGGCGGCCGCCCATGTCGCCGAGGGCGACGTCTGCTTCGAGGCGGCCGATTTCTCGTCCCATGTGGCGGACGAAGGGGGCTTGCGGGTTGCGGCCCACGACATCGCGGCGCTGATCGCGGCCGAGGCCCGGCCGGTCGATCTGGCCAAGCTCGACGTGCAGGGCGCCGAACTGGCGCTGTTGCGCCGGATCGTCGAGGCCGGGCAGGCCGAGAGGGTGCGGCGCTGGATCGTCGGCACCCATGGCGACGATCTCTTCGCCGAGTGCTGCGCACTCATGGGTCAGCACTGGCAGGTGGTGCACAGCGACCCGGCGCCCGCGCACCAGCCCGACGGATTGATCGTGGCGGTGCGGCACTGAGGGGGCCCCCGCTCAGGGGTGCGCGGGCTTCTCGATCAGGACATCCTCGATCAGCACCGCGTCGAGCCCGGTCGTCGCCAGCATCCCCAGTGCATCCTCGACCGAATGCAGGATCGGCTTGCCCATGATGTTGAAGCTGGTGTTCAGCACCACCGGCACGCCGGTCTCGCGCCCGAAGGCCGCGACCAGATCGGCCATCCACGGCGCGCTGTCGGGGCCGACCGTCTGCACCCGCCCGGTGCCGTCGTCATGGACGACAGCGGGCACCCGGTCGCGGACCCCGGCCCGCCAGGGCAGCGTCATCGACATGTAGGGCGAGGGTTGCGGGCGGTCGAACCAGTCGGCCAGATCGGCCTCGGCCAGAACCGGGGCGAAGGGCCGGTAGGGCTCGCGCCCCTTCACCCGCGCATTGATCGCGTCCTTCATGCCCGCGGGCCTCGGATCGGCCAGGATGGATCGGTTGCCCAGCGCGCGCGGCCCGAATTCGGCCCGGCCGCGCATTACGCCCAGGATGCGGCCCTGTGCCAGGAGCCCGGCCACTACCTCGGCGGACCGCCCGGCGACATCGGTCACCGCGTGGCCCGCGGCGGCGGCGCGGCGGGCGGCCTCCAGCGTCTTCGCACGGGGCGCCGATCCGAGGAAGGGCGTGCCGCCGCCGAAGGCGATGCGCTCGGCCCCGGTATCGGCCATCCAGGCCAGAAGGGCCGCGCCGATGGCATTGCCGTCATCGGCCGGGCAGGGCGGCACGAAAACCCTCTCGAACCCGGTCCGGCCCGCGATGGTGCCGTTGTAGGACGAGTTCAGCGCGCAGCCGCCCGACAGGATCAGCGTCGGGCCGTCTTCGGCGATGGCCTCAAGCACCTGATCGGCCAGACGCGCATAGGCAGCCTGCCCGGCTGCCGCCAGATCGGCCGCGTCGGTCACCGGCGCGTCCGGGCGGCGGGCCAGCGGCTCGACCGCGGCGCGGATTGCCGCGATGGCGGCGTCGTCGGCAAAGCGCAACCGCCCGCGATCGGCCGACAGCAGTCCGGTCAGGGTCTCGACCAGCGCCGGATCGGCGCGGCCGCAGGCGGCAAGGCCCATCACCTTCCACTCTTCGCCCTCGCGCCAGTCGAAGCCGCACAGCCCGGTGAGCCAGCCATAGAAAGTGCCCAGGCTGCCCGGCCCCCAGGACCGCCAGCCGCGTGACAGCCGCCGGTCGGTCAGCCGGAAATGCGACACCGCACCGACATCGCCCTCGCCGTCGATCACCAGACAGACGGCGTCCGCGACCGGTGCGAAATGGCAGGCGGCGACGGCATGGCAGAGGTGATGATCGAACCGCATGGGCTCGGGCCGCTCGCGGGCAAGGCCCAGCCGCAGAAGCGAGGCACCCGCGTTTTGCTGCATCTGCGCCTGCAATCCCTGCATCCAGATCGTGTCCGAGGCGGGCAGCAGCGCGTCATGCACCTTGAGCCCCAGATCGGCCTTGACCGAGGCCCAGCTGGTGGCGGGAACGATCCGGTCGCCCGGCGCGGCGCCCACGGCCGCCAGCGCCGCCGCCAGATGCGGCACATGGTCGGGTACCACGCCCCAGGCGCGCTTGTCCTGCAAGAAGCGCTCGGTCGCCTCGGCGAAGACCACGCGCCCGGTCTCGTCGACAAGCGCCAGCGCCGGATCGTGGCCCGAGGTCGAGAGGCCCAGATACCAGGTCGTCATCGCGCCCCGAGGCGCTTGGTGATGTCCGAGGCGAAACTGCCGACCGTTTCGTGCGAGAAGATCGTGGCGGGATCGAGCTCGATCTGGAAATGATCCTCGACCTCGCCCGACAGAAGCACCGCGTCGATGGATTGCAGCCCCAGATCGACCAGCACCGAATCCGGGCGGATCGCGGCCGGGTCCTGCTTGGTAAAGCGGGCGATGCCGGCGGTCAGGAAGTCGACGACTTCCGGGGCGGGGGGCGTCAGGGTTCTGGTCACGGTCGGTCCTTTCCTGTGGAGCCCAGCCGGCAAGGCAGCGTTGCCAGTGCCACGGTCTGGGTCATCTCGAAATAGCGATGGCGCTGGGGCTTGAGCGCAAGCCCCGGAAAGCGCGCGAAAAGCGCGGGCAGGGCGGTCCGCAGCATCCGCTTGGACAGCGCCGCGCCAACGCAGCGGTGCAGCCCGTGGCCGAAGGCCAGATTGCCGGTGCCGACGCCCCGGTCGATCGACAGCAGTTGCAGCCGCAGCGTCTCGTCCGGCCGGATTTCGATCTCGCCGATCCGGGCCGGGCCGCGGGCCATGCGATAGATGTATTTGGGCGAGGCGCAGAGCGAGATCAGGCGTTCAAGCTCGGCATCGATCCAGGCCGGATCGGCGGCGCCCTTGCGGTCTTCGGGCGGCAGGGTCAGCAGATGGTGCAGGATGTTGCCCAGCGTATGGGCCATGTTGAAACTTGCGCCATACATCACCAGCACCAGCGCCTTGATGTCGGTCTCGTCGGTGTCGGGCAGGTCCTCGTCCATCAGCCGGGTCAAGAGCGGCGTGCCGGGCAGGCCGTCGGTCGCGGGCGGGCGCAGCCCGTCGAGGATCTCGGCGATCACCGCCTGCAGCCGGTCGAGTTCGCGGATCGGCAGCCAGGGTTCCAGCACGTCCTGCAGGATCGGCGCGAGCACGTCGAACCGTTCGGGATCGGCCGGGGCAATGCCAAGGACCGGCCCGGCGATGCCGCGAAAGATCGGATCGGCATAATCGGCGATCAGGTCGGGTTCGGGGGCCGCGGCCAGCCGGGCCAGCGCGGCCTGGGTCTCGGCCTCGATCAGCGGTTGCCAGCGCGCCAGCCGGTTGCCGCCGAGGCTGTCGGCCACCGCGCGGCGGATCGCGGCATGGCGTTCGCCCGACATGAAGAACATCGCGTTCCGGGCCACCAGTCGGGCCGGCCCGAAGTCGCGGCCGCTGCGGTCTGCCAGGGCGGTCAGATAGGGCTCCATCCGGGGCGGCGACCAGGTCTCGTCGTCGTTGACGATGGCGCGGGCCTCGTCCAGATCGCGGATCTCGACCATCCGCCCGGTCAGCCGCCGCGACTGCGCGTCACGCGTCACCGGCAGTGCCACGGGATACTGCACCAGCGGCGTCACGTGGAACCGCACGCCGTCCCGATGCAGCGCAAGCTGCGGGAAGCGCCGCGCCAGCGCCGGGATCGCCCGGCCGAGGAAAAGCTGCGAAAGCGGCGCGCCGGGGCATTTATGCGGCCCCGCGCCGAAGGACAGATGGGCCGATCCGTCGGGGACCCGGCGGCGCAGTTCGGCATTGGCTGCGACCACGTCCATCACCGCAGCCTCGCCCTTGTGGAACGGACAGCCGCCGAGGTTGACCTCGTCCTCGGCCATCCTGACCAGGGTCAGCGTCGAGGGGTACAGCGACATCACCCGGTCGAGCGCGGTGTCGGTCCAGCCCGGTTCGGCCGCGGCGCGCCAGTGCTCGGCATCGCCCAGCAGCAGGCCGTACAGCGCCAGCGCCAGCGACTGGGCGACGGTGTGGCTGCCGACCAGCGCGGACAGCGCGATATAGGGCGCGGCCGCGGGATCGGACAGCCGGTCCTTGCGGCGTGCAAGAAAGGCGGGGAAGCCTTCGAGAGAAGGGTCGACCCCCGGCATCGGATCGGTCGAAAGATAGCCCAGCAATTCGCCCAGCGCGGCGTCGATCCGGCCCAGCGTCTTCAGCGACAGCATCGGCTGGGTGGTGTTGTTGGCCAGCCGGATCAGCTCCAGCACCCGCTCGTCGTCGCCGCCCGGACACCCGGCGAAGGCGCGGACGAAGTCGAGAAACGCCGCCTCGCAATAGTCGCGCATGACGTCGGGCGCCTCGGCGGCCTCCAGCCGGTCGAGGGCACTAGCGAAGGCGCGGTCGGCGACCGGTGCCCAGGCGGTCAGGGCGGGGGCCGCGAAGAAGGCGGCGGTGGCGCGGCGCGCTGCCAGATGGGCCTCGCCCGTCTGGAAGGCGAAGGCGTGGCGCGCCATCTCGGTCAGATGCGGAAAGCGCGGCCCGCCGCGTGCCGCGATCTGGTCCAGATGGGTGGCCAGCTGGCCCACGGTAAAGCGCGGGTCGCGCAACAGCGCGGCGACGTCATCGGGGTCGGTCACGAACCGGTCGGGGGTGTCCCAGGCAGAACTGTTCACGACGGGCATTCGGGCATTTCCTTCACGGATGGGACAGTCTCGGGGGGCCAGGCGCCGTCCCGCCACAGCTCGGCCGCGGCGCGGCGGCGGATCTTGCCGCTGCTGGTGCGTGGCAGCCGTCCGCGCGGCAGGAACAGGATCTCGACCAGATCGAGCCCCCATTCCCCGGTCACGGCCCGCCGGATCGTCTGGCGCAGCGTGTCGGGGTCGGGCGGGGTCTCGCCGAGGCGCAGTTCGGCAAGCAGCACCGCCTGCCCGCCCCGGGCCGGGTCGGGCATGAAGACCGCGGCGGCCATCGGGTTCAGGACGTCCGAGCTGCCGCAGGCCAGCCACTCGATTTCCGGTGCTGCGAGGGTGCGGCCATTGCAGAAGACCACATCCTTGATCCGCCCGGTCACATAAAGCGCATCCTCCGCGATCACGCCCAGATCGCCGGTGCGGAGCCAGCCCGAGCCGTCGGACGGGTCGTCCAGCGCCGCGCCGAAGGTTTCGGCGGTGTCGCCGGGCAGGCCCAGATAGCCCGCGCCCAGGGACGGGCCGCGCAGCCAGATTTCGCCCTCGGCACCCTCCGGGCGGCGGGTCCGGGCGATGGGGTCGACGATGGCGAGGCCCGCGCCAAGTTCGGGCGTCAGGCGGCAGGGCGCCACGGCCCGCGCGGCGGGGGGCGCGGGCGGCGGGCGGTCGGCGCCCGGCAGCCCGGCCGCGAAGAGGGTCATCTCGGCCATGCCGTAGCAGGCAAAGACCGCCTCGTGGGCCAGCCCGGCGGCGGCGAAATGGGCGTGGAAGGCCGCGGGCAGCCCGGCGGGCACGGGCTCGGCCCCGATGAAGGCGCGGCGCCAGCAGGTCAGGTCCAGCGCGGCGGCGGCGTCGGGCGAGATCCGGCGCAGGCAGTCGGCGAAGGCGAAGGCCGGTCCGCCGCTGAAACCGGCGCGCTCGGCTGCGATGGCCTCGAGCCACAGGGCGGGGCGGCGGATGAAGTCCAGAGGCGACATCTGCGCCGAGAACCCGCCACAGAGCAGCGGATAGAGGATGCCCCCCATCAGCCCCATGTCGTGATAGTGCGGCAGCCAGTTCACGAACCGGGCCTGCTCGTCCATGCCCCAGCAGCGGGCGACCAGCGCGGCATTGGCCAGGATGTTGTCCGGGGTCACCCGCACCCCGCGCGGCAGCCGGGTTGAGCCCGAGGTATACTGGATCACCGCCACCGGCAGATCCGGCGCGGCGGCGGGCCGCACCGGGTCGGGCAGCCGGGCGGGGTCGAGCGGCAGGGTCGCGACCGGGCAGGGCGGCGTCCCGTCCAGCGCCAGCGCGGCCGCGACCGCCTCGGCATGGGCGGGCGGGCATAGCACGGCGGCGGCCCTGCTGTCGGCGGCGATATGGCGGAAGCGGTCGGAATGGCTGCCCGGGCGCGGCACGGGCACGGGCACCAGGGTCACGCCGGCCAGAAGCCCGCCCAGAAGGGTCACGACGAACTCGGCCCCGGCGGGCAGCGCCAGCACCAGACTGTGCGCCCCCGGCCCCAGCCAGCCCCTGAGCGCGGCGGCGACCGCCCCGGCCTCGGCGGCAAGCCGGTCCCCGGTGAAGACATCGCGCGCGCCCTGCCGGGACCGGATCACGATCCGTTCGCGCCCGGGGCGGTCGGCAAAGGTCCGGACCAGCGCCCGGGCCAGACCGGTTTCGGGGGAATTTCCGGCGGCGCCGGTCATGGAACGGCCTCGAGTTGCCGGCCGATCCTCGGCCGGTGCCCCGCCGCGCGGGCGCATTCCGACAGGTGCAGGGTCAGGATCGAGGTCAGGTCATAGCCGATCTCGGGGCGCGCGGCGATCAGGTCGCGCACGCCCTCGATCACCCGGCGCGCGCCCTTGTCCTTCATCATCAGCGGCACCAGCTCGTGCAGCGGATGGCGGCGCGCCGAGGCCTTAGCCCAGGCGGACCGGCTCATGTCCTGGCAGGGGCTGCCAAGCGTGCGGGCATAGTTTTCGAACCGCGCCATCGCGGCGTCGGGGGCCAGCAGCGCGGCCTTCAGCCAGTCGCGCCCCTCGGTCAGCTGTTCGCGGGTCATCCGGGCGGGGATCAGGTTGGTCATCCGGGTGCCTGCCGCCAGCCGGTGGGTGTCTTCATCGACGATCCGGCCCGCGCGTTTCATCTCGGCATAAAGCGGCGTGGCGTAGGGCGCGACCAGCGCGCTGACATTGAAGCCCACGATGGGCAGGCTCTGGGCAAAGGCGAACTGCCGCTCGAAACAGTCGAGCCCGTCATGGTCGAAGCCGACGATCAGCCCGGCCCGGATCGTCAGGCCCGCCCCGACCACCGTCCGGCAGGCGTCGCCGAGGTCGATCCTGAGGTTCTGCCGCTTGTTGGCCTCGGCCAGCGATTCGGGGTTGCCGGTCTCGATCCCGACGAAGACCTGGCGCAGCCCGGCCCGGTTGCACATCGCGAGAAGGTCCGGATCGCGCGCCGCGTCGATCGAGATCTGGGTCGAGAACCGCACCGGGTCGCGCCCGTCGGTCCCGTTCCAGGCGATCAGCGCCTCAAGAAGCGCGCGGGTCCGCTGGCGGTAGACGGTGAAATTGTCGTCGCTCAGCGAGATTTCGCGATAGCCCAGATCGTAAAGCTGCCGCAGCTCGGCCAGCACGCGTTCGGGCGGCTTGTGACGCTGCTTGCGGCCGACATACTGGATGACGTCGCAGAAGGTGCAATCGAACGGGCAGCCGCGCGAGGTCTGCACCACGCCCGAAATCGCCCGGTCATTGGGGTAAAGATCCCAGCGCGGCAGCGGCGTGTCGGCCATGTCGGCCTGGCCGCAGCGGTATTCGGGCTGCAATCCGCCCGCCTTCAGATCGGCGGCAAAGCGCGGCGCGGCGGTCTCGAACTCGCCGATCACGATGGCATCTGCCTTGCCGCGGAAAAGCTCGGGCGCCAGCGACACATGCGCTCCGCCCAGCACCACCGGAATGCCGCGGCGGCGGAAGGCGGCGGCCAGTTCGAGCCCGCGCGCGACCTGCGAGACATTGATCGACAGCCCCACCAGATCGGCCTCGGCCTCCAGATCGACCTCCTGCACGACCTCGTCGCACAGCCGGATCCGGGCCTCCTGCGGCAGGAGGGCTGCCACCGACACGATCCCGGCAGCGGCCGACAGCGTGTAGGGCGTCTTGACGCCAGCCATGCTGATCTCGGCAGTGGTGTCGGACGCATCGTCCGGGGCGGGGGCGATCAGGTAGATCCGCAAGGCTGTTTCCTTCAGCCCGGCACGTTTTGTGCCCGGTATTCGAGTGCGATCTTAATGGGGCGCGAAGGCGTTCGCAAACTGCAATTCGCAACGCGCGGTTGCAGGCGCGGCGGCCGATCCGGGCAGATTTCATCGGTCTGTCAGGGCGGATACACAAAACCGTTTCATTCGGGCGGCAGGAAGGGCGCGTGGTTGCAATGCTGTGCAATCCCGCGTCCGGAGCCCGTGATGAGTGCCATCGACATCCAGAACCTCGGCAAGTCCTTCGGCCGGACCGAAGTTCTGGGCGGGGTGTCCCTGGCGGTCGGGGCGGGCGAATTCGTGGCGATCCTCGGTCCCTCGGGCTGCGGCAAGACGACGTTGCTGCGGCTGCTGGCCGGATTCGAGCGGCCGGATGCGGGCAGCATCCGGATGGGCGGGCGGCTGGTTTCGGGGCCGGGTGTGCATCTGCCGCCCGAAGGCCGGGGCGTCGGCGTGGTGTTCCAGACCTATGCGCTCTGGCCGCATATGAGCGTGGCGGGCAACGTGTCCTATGGGCTGAAGGTCGGCGGCATGGGCCGGGCCCCGCGCGAGGCGCGCACCCGGGCGGTGCTGGAAACGGTCGGACTGGGCGAGATGGCCGCGCGGCGGCCCGCCGATCTGTCGGGCGGGCAACGTCAGCGGGTCGCGCTGGCGCGCTGTCTGGCGATGGAGGCCCGCGTCGTGCTGCTGGACGAGCCGCTGGCCAATCTCGACGTGCATCTGCGCGACACGCTGGAAGCTGAATTCGCCGATTTCCACCGCCGCTCCGGCGCGACGATGGTCTATGTCACCCACGATCAGGCCGAGGCGCTGGCGCTGGCCGACCGCGTCGCGGTGATGGAGGCGGGCCGGATCGTGCAATTCGCCCCGCCCGAGCGGCTGTTTCGCGAACCGGCCTGCGCCATGGTCGCGGGCTTCATCGGCGACGGCCGGGTGGTCGAGGTGACCGACCTTGCGCCCCTGGGCGATGGCCGGGCCGAGGCGCGGCTGCTGGGCGCGCCGGTGCGTCTGCGCTGCGATCCCGGCGAACGGCCCCGGCCGCGCGCCCGGATCGCGCTTCATCCCGGAGATCTGCGTCTGACCGAGGGCGAGGGCGTCCCCGCCACCGTCACCCGCGCCACCTTTCGCGGCCATCACCTGCGCGCCGAACTGGCGGCGGGGCCCGATGGCGGCGTCTCGCTGTGCCTCAACGTCGCCGCCCCCGCCCGGATCGAGCGGGGCCAGCGCGTGACCGTCGCGCTGACCGACGGCTGGGTGCTTCCCGATCCCTCTCTCTCCTCCCTCCCCACTCAAGGACTGTAACGATGCGTCTTCTTGCCCTTGCCACCGCCGGTCTGATGGCGACCGCCGCCTCGGCCGAAACCACGATCACGCTTTACACCAGCCAGGCGCCCGAACAGGCGCAGGAAACCGTCGATGCCTTCGAGGCCGCGCATCCCGACATCAAGGTCGAATGGACCCGCAACGGCACCTCGGCGCTGATGAACGTGCTGCGCGCGGAAATCGAGGCCGGTCAGGTCCAGCCCGACGTGCTGCTGGTGGCCGATGTCATCAACCTGGGCGAACTGAAGGCGGGCGGTCACCTGCTGCCCTACACCGATGCTCCGGTCGCGGCCTATGACGCGACCATGTACGACCCCGACATGACCTTCTTCGGCACCAAGGCGATCACCACCGGCATCGCCTGGAACACCGAGATCGCCGAGCCGGTCGAGACCTGGGCCGATCTGCTGAAAGAGGAAAACCGCGGCCAGATCGCGGTGCCGAGCCCGCTGTATTCGGGGGCCGCACTTTGCCATCTGCACACGCTGATCGACGCCCCCGGGATTGGCTGGGCCTTCTACGAGGGCCTCAACGATCTGGACATCGTTCCCGAGGGCGGCAACGGCCCGGCGACCAAGGCGGTGGCCTCGGGGATGGCGAAATACGCGATCCTGGTCGATGCGAACGCGCTGCGCGCCAAGGCCGACGGCTCGCCCATCGACTATATCGTGCCGAAGGATGGCGTCTCGGTCATCACCGAACCGGTGGCGATCCTGTCGACCACCGACCAGCCCGAGGCCGCGAAGACCTTCGTCGATTTCCTGCTGTCCGAAGAGGGCCAAGAACTGGTGGCGAAACAGGGCAACCTGCCGATCCTGCCGGGCGTCGCGGGGCCCAAGGGGTTCCCCGATCTCGCCTCGATGACGCTTTTGCCGCTGAATGCCGACGAGGCGGTCCGGACCGACGCGGCGGTCCGCGCGAAATTCGCCGAGATCTTCGGGCTTTGACCGCGTGAGCCTTTCGGTCGAGACCGGGGCGCGCCCGCGACGGGCGCTCCTGCCCCGGGTGCCGGGGGAGTGGCTGGTGCTGGCCGGGCTCGTCCTGTTCGTGGGGGCGCTGTCGATCCTGCCGCTGGCGCGGCTGGTGCAGGCGGCGCTGTTCCCGGGAGGCACGTTCGATGCCGCCCGGATCGCCGAGGTACTGGGCGGCCGCCGGGTCGCCGAGGCGACGGTCAACACCATCTGGATTTCCTGTGCCGCGACGGCGCTGGCCACGGTGATGGGGACGCTGGCGGCCCTGCTGGCGGGGCTGACCGACCTGCGCGGGCGCACGCTCTGGGTCTTCTGCTTCGTGCTGCCGCTGATGATCCCGCCGCAGGTGACCGCGCTGGCCTGGGTACAGGCGTTTTCGCCGACCAGCCCCCTGTTGGGGCCCTTGGGCCTGTCGCTGCCGCCGGGGATGCGGCATCCGCTGTATTCCGCCTGGGGCATCGTTCTGCTGCTGGGGTTCTGCAACGCGCCGCTGGTCTTCCTGTCGGTGCGTGCCGGACTGCGCCGGTTGCCCGCCGATCTGGTCGAGGCGGCGCAGGCGGCCGGGGCCGGGCCTCTGGCGCTCAGCCGGGACATCGTTTTGCCGCTGGTGCGCGGGGCGGTCTTTGCCGGGGCCGCGCTGGCCTTCGTCTCGTCGATCGGGAATTTCGGGATCCAGGCGATGCTGGGTATCCCGGCCCGGGTGCCGACGCTGATCACCCTGATCTATCGCCGCCTCAACGCCTACGGTCCCTCGGCGCTGAATGACATGGCGCTGATGGCGCTGATGCTGGCCGGGCTGACGGTGGTCGGCATGGGGCTGACCGGCTGGCTGGGCCGCCGGGGCGACCAGCGCGTCGAAGGGGCCGCGCGGCGGCTGCGCCTGCCGCTGGGGCGCTGGCACGGACCGGTCGGGCTGCTGGCCTGGGGTTATCTCGTGGCCTGCCTGCTGCTGCCGCTGTCGGCCTTGCTGGGCACGGCGCTGGTGCGCGGCTACGGCCAGCCGCTGGGGCCCGACACGATCACCTTTGAGAATTTCGCCAATGCGCTGTTTCACCATGAGGGCATCCGCAAGGCGTTCCTGACCAGCCTCTGGCTGACGGC
Organism: Rhodovulum kholense; assembly: GCF_003053725.1. GTDB lineage: Bacteria > Pseudomonadota > Alphaproteobacteria > Rhodobacterales > Rhodobacteraceae > Rhodovulum > Rhodovulum kholense. The sequence continues at coordinate 61,616 of NZ_QAYC01000004.1, read as the reverse complement.
TCTGGCGGTCGCGGTTCTGGTGCCGGTCTCGGTCGCGCTGGGCTATGTGCTGAGCTGGCGCAGCGGGCCGGTGGCGCGCCTTCTGCAACTGGCCTCGGAACTGGCCTATGCCTTGCCCGGCATCATCATCGGCGTGGCGATGATCCTGTTCTTCCTGCGCCCGATGCCGCTGATCGGCACCAGCCTTTACGGCACCGTCTGGGTGATCCTTGCGGCCTATCTGGCGAACTACCTGGCGCTGGCGCTGCGGCCGAACCTTGGCGGTTATGCCCAGATCGACCGGGCGCTGGACGAGGCGGGACAGGTCGCGGGGGCGGGGCTGATCGCGCGGCTCAGGGACATCGTGCTGCCGTCGCTGGCGCCCGCCGCCGCGGCCTCGGCGATCCTGGTCTTCATGTCGGCGATCAACGAAATCCAGACCTCGGTCCTGCTGGTGTCGTCGCGGGCGCAGACCATCGGGCCCACCATCATCTTTCTCGACGAGGCCGGGTCCTCGACGCTGGCCGCCGCGGTGGGCTGCCTGATGGTGGCGGTCGTGCTGGGGCTGATGCTGGCAAGCCTTGCCTTCGGCAGCCGCCTGCCAGAGGGGGTGCTGCCATGGCGCGACTGACCGCGATCAGCGGGCTCGGCCGGAAAAGCGCCGCGATCTTCCTGATCGAGATCGCCGGGCGGCGGGTCCTGTTCGATCTGGGCGACGGGCTGGAACCGGGCGATCATCCCGACCTGACCGGCATCGGCCGGGTCGATGCGGTCGTGCTCAGCCATGCCCATGAGGACCATGCGGGCGCGCTCGACCGGCTAGACGAGGTCGGCGACCCGCCGGTTCTGGCGACCGCGCGCACACTGGGCTTTCTGCCCGAACGGCTGCGGCCCGGCCGGGCGCGGGTGCTGCCCGAACAGGGCCGCGTCGACCTCTTGGGGCTTGAGCTGACCCTGGGACGCACGGGCCATGCGCCGGGCGGGATCTGGCTGCATCTGGCCACGCCCGCGGGCGGGCTGATCTATACCGGCGATATCTGCCCAGAGGCGCCGCGCCTGCCGGTCGATCCGCTGCCTGAGGCCGCGACGCTGGTGCTTGACGCCTCTTATGGCGACCGCGAGGGCAGGCTTGGCGATCAGATCGCCGCCATGGCGCAAGCGGCCGAGGCGGGTGCTGTGCTGTGCTGCCCGGCGGCGGGGCGCGGGGCCGACATGGTGGCGGCCCTGGCCGGGGCCGGGCTTGGCGTGGCCACCGATGCCGCGATCGGGCGCGAAGTGGCCGCGGCCACCGGCACCCCGCCCGAGATCGTCGATGCCGAAACCGCCCGTCCCGACCGGGCCATCGTCTGCGTCAGCTCGAATGCCGAACGCGGGCTGGCGGCCGAGCTTCTGGCGCGTGAGGGGTTCCGTTTCGTCTTTTCCAGCCATGTGCCCGAAGGCACGCCCGCGCGGCGCATGCTGGACGCGGGTCAGGCGGTCTGGCTGCCCTGGAACGTGCATCCGACCCTGCCCGACCTTCTGGCGCTGGTGCGAACGACCCGCGCGCGCCGGGTTCTGCCCGCCTTTCTTGACATCGCAACCGCCCCGCGTCTGGCAGAGGGGCTGGGCGCGCGGCTCTGGACCCATCCCGAAACGGAGATCTGAGACATGGATGCCCCCGGCCGTCACGCTATCCCGAAGGATGTGCCCGCCGCAGAGGCCCGCGAGGACGCCCGGCCGCTGCTGATCGACGTGCTCGGCCCGGTCGCTTCTGCCTCGGCGCAGCCCGGCAAGCGGGTCTTTCTGGGCAATCTGGCAGGGGCCGAGGATGCGGCGGCGCTGACGGCGGCGGGTATCACCGAGACGCTCAATCTGGGGCTCAACCTCTGTCCCGGGCCGCTGGCCCTGGGCGACGGCACGCAGGTGCGGCGCTATCAGATCGGGCTGATCGACGGCCCCGGCAACGACCCGCATCTGCTGGCCGCCGCAGTCGTGACGGTCAGGGGTCTGATGGGGGCCTATGGTCCGGGCAAGCCGCATTATCCGCCCCACCGTCCGGGCCATCTTCTGGTGCATTGCCGGGGCGGGCGGTCACGGTCGGTCACGGTGCTGGCGGTCTGGCTGACGCTTTGCCATCCGCAGGCGTTCCCGGACCTCGACGCGGCGCTGGCGCATCTGCGGCGGCTGCGGGGGCTCGACACGACGCATCCCTTGCCGCCGATGCTGGATCTGGCGCGCGAGGTGATCGCGCGCGATCTGGCAGGGCGCGCGCATGGAGCCTAGATTCGTCACAGCGGCCGATGTGGCGCGGCGCGCGGGCGTCTCGCGCTCGGCGGTGTCGCGCGCCTTCACACCGGGGGCAAGCGTCGCGCCGGAAACCCGCGCGCGGGTTCTGGAGGCGGCCGAGGCGCTGGGCTACCGCGTCAACCGGCTGGCGCGGACGCTGCATCGCGACCGGTCCGATCTGGTCGGCATCATCGGCGCCAATCTGGGCAATCCCTATATCTCGGCGCAGTTCGACGCGCTGTCCGCAGCACTTCAGGCCGAGGGGCTGCAGACGCTTCTGGTCAATCTCCGCCCCGATCCGCGCCCCGGCGCCGAGGCGCCCGACCTCGGCCGCGCGGTCGAGCGGTTGCTGGAATACCGGGTGCGCACTGTGGTGTTGCTGTCGGGCGCGGCGCCCGACGAGCTGGTGCGACTCTGTGCGGCGAACGGGGTGCGGATGGTGCTGATCAACCGGCCCGCACCGGCCGCCGGGGCGCTGGCCGATGTGATCGACTCGGATGCGGCGGGCGGCGGGCGGCTGGCCGCGCGGCGGCTGATCGCGGCGGGCTGCCGTCAGCTGGCGGTGGTGCTGTCGGAGTCGCGCACCAGCGCCAAGCTGGCGCGGGCCGATGCCTTTTGCGCCGAGGCCGCGCGCGCGGGCCTGACGGTCCGGCGCTGGACGCAGGGCCCCAACAGCTACGAGACCGGCGTCGCGGCGGCGCGGAGCCTTCTGGCGGAAGGCGATCCGGCCCGGATCGACGGGATCTTCGGCGTCACCGACGAAATCGCACTGGGCGCGATGAACACGGCGCGGCACGAGCTGGGGCTGGCGGTGCCGGAACGCCTGTCGGTGATCGGGTTCGACGACGCGCCGATCTCAGGCTGGTCCTCGCATCGGCTGACCACGGTGCGCCAGTCGCTTCGGGCGCTGACTGCGGCGACGCTCGAGGCGATTCTAAGCCCGGCGGATGCGGCTGTCTCGCACCGGGCCATCGCGGTCGATCTGGTCGAGCGCGGGTCGGTGGCCCCGGCCCGGGGCCCTGCGCCCACCTGAGCCACGCGACCGGCATCAACTGGCCTGTCTCTGCAAAACGCCGTCTTTTCAGGCTTTCCAGCCTTCCGATTTTGCGGCATTCCGCCACGGGGTTTCCCGGTTTTGCCCTGTTTTCTTGAGAAATTCCCTCAAGAATCCGTGTCTCTTGATTCAGATCAACGAAACGAAACTGGAACCGCGGAATTCCCGACGATAATACTCGGCTATGCCGCTTGCCTCAGGAAAGGTCTCAGGACATGTCGCCAGCCATACACGATCAAGACGCTTTTGACGACCGGGACTCCGGCGACCTGCAATCTTCCGAGGCACCCGGTCTGGCGGACGAGGGACTGATGAACGGACACGGGCATGAGCATCGGCATCGCGGCGGGCATCGGCACCGGCATGGGCATGACGGTCTCGGGACGGGCGAATGCTGCCACGCGACCGGGCAGCCCTGCACCTCGCCGGAGGCCCGGGCCGCCGATTGCGTCCTGGGGCCGAATGCCTGTCCGCTGGCGCTGGCCGACGAGGGCGTCTGGCTGCGCGTCGTGGCGCTGCGCCCCGGGCGCGGCGTGCATCACCGGCTGATCGATCTTGGCCTGACGGTAGGCGCGCGGGTGCGCATCCTGCAGCGGGGCGGCGGCTGCCCGATGCTGATCGGGGTGGGCGAGACGCGTCTGGCGCTGGGGCAGGGCCTTGCCGGGAAGATCCTGGTCGAACCGGCCAATGACGACCACTAAAACGAAAGACACGGGCGAATGGAAAACACACTGCCGAAGATGGGTACGACGGTTCGCGTCAAAAGCTTCGCGCGGGGCGACCGGGCGGGGCGCGAGCGGCTGCTGACCATGGGCCTGACCCCCGGCACCGAACTGACCGTGACCCGGGTGGCCCCGATGGGCGATCCGATCGAGATCCGCGTCCGCGGCTTCGCTCTGTCGCTGCGCAGGGACGAATTCGCGCTGCTCACGCTGGAGGCCGTTGACTGATGAAATCCTTTACCATCGCCACTGCGGGCAACCCGAACTGCGGCAAGACCACGCTGTTCAATGCCCTGACCGGGTCGCGCCAGCGCGTCGGCAACTGGGCGGGTGTCACCGTCGACCGCAAGGAAGGCGCCTTCTCGCACAAGGGCGCCGATGTCACCGTGGTCGACCTGCCAGGCACCTATTCGCTGGGCAGCATCTCGGATACCGGGCTCGATGAATCCATCGCCCGCGACTATATCCTGTCGGGCGAGCCCGATCTGGTCATCAACATCGTCGATGCCTCGAACCTGGAACGGAACCTCTATCTGACCGCCCAGCTGGTCGAGATGCGGGTGCCGATGATCATCGCGCTGAACATGATGGACATGGCCGAGGAAAACGGCCTGAGGATCGACCCCGAAGCGCTGGCCAAGCGGCTGGGCTGTCCGGTGATCCCGCTGGTCGCGGCCCGGAAGAAGGGCGTCGAGGCGCTGAAGGATGCCATCGTCGCGGCTGCCGCAGCCCCCGAGCCGCCGAAAGCCACGGTCACCCATCCGCCCGCGGTCGAGGAGGCCTTGGCCGAGCTTGTTCCCGCGACCGCGCAGGCTGCGGCCGACAAGGGTGTCGATGCGCGCTGGCTGGCGGTCAAGCTGCTGGACGGCGATGCCGCCGCTCTGGCGATGGTGCCGCCCGCGCTGGCGGCCGAGGCCGAAGAGGCCCGGCTGAAGGTCGAGGACCTGCTGGACGAGGATATCGACATCCTGCTGGCCGATTCCCGCTATGGCTTTGCCAACGGGCTGGCGCGCAGCGGGGTCCGCCGCACCAGCCGGATTTCTCGCAGCCTGTCGGACCGGATCGACGGCGTGGTGCTGAACCGGGTGCTGGGCATCCCGATCTTCCTCTTGATCATGTATGTGATGTTCCTCTTCGCGATCAATTTCGCGAGCGCGTTCATCGACTTCTTCGACATTCTGGCGGGCACGCTGCTGGTCGACTGGCCCTCCGAGGTCATGGCGACCATCGGCGCGCCCGACTGGCTGATCGCGGTCCTGCCGGGCGGGGTCGGCGCCGGGATCCAGACCGTCGCGACCTTCATTCCGGTGATCGGGTTCCTCTTCCTGTTCCTGACCTTCCTCGAGGATTCGGGCTACATGGCGCGGGCTGCCTTCGTGATGGACCGCTCGATGCGGGCCATCGGCCTGCCGGGCAAGTCCTTCATTCCGATGATCCTGGGCTTTGGCTGCACCGTGCCTGCGGTGATGGCAACACGCACGCTCGACAACCGGCGCGACCGCCTGATGACGGTGATGATGGCGCCCTTCATGTCCTGCGGCGCGCGGCTGCCGGTCTATGCGCTGTTCGCGGCGGCCTTCTTCCCGGTGGGCGGGCAGAACATCGTGTTCCTGCTGTATGTCATCGGCATCCTCGCCGCGATCCTGACCGGGCTGGTGCTGAAGAACACGTTGCTGCGCGGCACGACCTCGCCGCTGATCATGGAACTGCCGCCCTATCACATCCCGACCCTGAAATCGGTGCTGCGCACCAGTTGGGATCGGCTCAAGGCGTTCCTGTTCAAGGCGGGCAAGATGATCGTCGCGGTCGTCGTGGTGCTGGGCTTCCTCAATTCGCTGGGGACGGATGGCAGCTTTGGCAACGAGGACAGCGACCAGTCCGTGCTGTCCTCGATCGGCAAGGCGATCACCCCGGTGGTCGAGCCCATGGGCATCCATGAGGAAAACTGGCCCGCCACGGTCGGTCTGTTCACCGGGATCTTCGCCAAGGAGGCCGTGGTCGGCACGCTGAACGCGCTTTACGGCCAGATGGCCGAAGACGCGGGCGCCGAGGACGAACCATTCAGCGTGATGGCCGGGATCGGCGAGGCGCTGGCCTCGATCCCTGCCAATATCGCCGATGCGGCCGGAAGCCTCGCGGACCCGCTGGGCCTGAACATCGGCGATGTCGACGATCAGGCGCTCGCTGCCGAGGAACAGGGCGTGTCCTCGGGCATCTTCGGCGCGATGGCCGAACGGTTCGACGGCACCGCCGCAGCCATGGCCTACCTGCTGGTGATCCTGCTTTATGCGCCCTGCGTGGCCGCAACCAGCGCGATCTGGCGCGAGACCGGCACCAAATGGACCCTGTTCGCGGTCGGCTGGACCACCGGTCTGGCCTATGGCACGGGCGTCATCACCTACCAGTCGAGCCGGCTGGCTACCCATCCGGCCGAGGCCTCGGCCTGGATCGTCGGCATCCTCGCGATCTTCGTGGCGGTGCTGGTGACGATGCGGATCGCCTCGACCCCGCGGGGTCCGGGCGGCGCCGCGGCGCGGGCGGCGTGAGGGCGGGGCGATGGTTCTTTCCGATATCCGCGCCTATTGCGCCGAGGCCGGTCAGGTTTCGCTCCAGCAGCTCGCCAACCGCTTCGACACCGATCCCGAGGCGATCCGGGGCATGGTCGACGTGCTGGTGCAGAAGGGCATGCTGCGCTGCCTGACCGAAACGCCCGAAGGCGGTTGCGGCAAGGGTTGCTGCGGTTGCGCGAAAAGCTGCGCGCCGCTCGCCGGGATGAACGACGCCGTCTATCAGTGGGTCGGGCGCCAGCGCCGCCCGCTGCACTGACCCCGGCTCTTTTCCAGACCAGTCCAGCCAAGTGACGTGCGGTCCCTCTCGCGGGGGCCGCACCTTTAGTTGACTGTTTTTATGGGGAATTGTAACGACCTTGTGTGGGCCGCCGCTTCGATAGGCGCGGCCCATTCCGCCAGCGTTCCGCCAGCCTCGACGACAGCAAGAGGGGTCCGTGACAGACGGGCTTTGGGGGAATGTAACGATGACCAAAGAGACAAACCGGCCCGCGTTGCGGGTCGGCGCCACGATTCTGACGCTGGCCGCCGTGCCACCGGACAGCGTCCTGGCCCAGCAAGCCTTTGCCCTCGATCCGGTGACGCTGGCCGAGACCGACGAGACCGGCACCGAGATCGCCACGGGCGATGCGGATGACAGCGGCACGACCGCCCTGGGTGCCGATGCGGTCCAGATCCGCAGCGACGGTTCGGGCGACGCCAATACCGCGCTGACCAGCCTGCCCAACGTGCAGTACCGCGACACGCCGTTCGATTCGGGCGTCAATGTCGACGACATCCTCGACCTGAAGCCGCTGGAATTCTCGATCTCGGGCGGCCGGGTCAGCGGCAACGCGATCCGGCTGAACGGCACCGGGATCGGGTCGGCGACCGGCAACACCCATCCGCATACCAGCGAGGATCTCAGCCGCCAGACCGGCAATCCGGGGACCTACAGCTTTTACGGGCTGCATTCCCAGACCCAGTTCGTGCCCTCGGCGATGGTCGACAGCATCGAGGTCCGCGATTCCAACATCTCGGCCGAATATGGCGGTTTCGAGGGCGGCGTGGTCGACTATACCCTGACCCAGCCGGATGCCGCGCGGGCTTCTGGCAAGGTCTCCTTGAGCTTCCAGAACGATGCGCTGGTGCATTACCGGCTGGGCACCGAAGACGGCGACAACCCCGACCGCGTGCCGAAGCCCGACTTTTCCAAGCGGGAGGTCTCGGCCGAGTTCAACCAGCCCCTTGGCGAGAACACGGCCGTGATCTTCGGCTTTGGGCGCCGCATGGCCGAGGCCACCAAGGCGAAAGAGCCGCAATACCGCCCGCTGACGGCCGATGACGACAGCCGCAGCGATTTCTGGCGGCTGAGCCTTGCGCATGAGTTCGAGAACGGCGACCAACTCGAGCTGAACGGCTACCTGACCGATTACAGCCAGGGCTGGGATTCGCCCTGGACCCAAGATTATCACCTCGACGTCGAAACCCGGAACCTGTCGCTCGATGCGAGCTACACCCGGCAGCTGGGCGGTTTCGATCTGGGCCCGGCCAGCCTGTCGAACGTCAAGCTGACACTGGGCGCCGTGCATCAGGACAACGAGGCTAGCAACAGCACCGATCAGAACACGTTCCTGTCCTGGTTCGGGTCCTATTTCAGCACGCTTCGGGGCCAATCCTACCACACCGATGCGTTCGACGCCTGGTGCGACACGCCCGACACGCCCAGCGCTGCCGAGGATTACCATGCGTGCCGCCGCGGCGGTTATGGCAGCAAAAGCTATTCCGACACGCGCAACCGGATCGAGGCCGAGCTGGAGGCCGATCTGGGAGGCGGCCGCTTCAAGTTTGGTGCCTATGTCGAAAGGGTCGATGCCCGGCAAAGCGGCGACGGCTTTACCTCTTACACGTCGAGCACCTATCTCGACGCCAGCGACCCGTTCGGCAGCTTCACCTGCCCCGCAGGCGATCCGGCCTGTATCGACGACCAGTATCTGCGCGCACGCATCGTCCAGGACGCCTATGACATCTCGACCGACGCCACCCTGGCCGAGGCCTATCTGGAATACGACCGGAGTTTTGGCGATTTCGGCCTGCGGGGTGGCTTGCGGTTTTCCTATAACGACGTGCTGAAGAATACCGACATCGCCCCGCGGCTGTCGGCCAGCTGGACGCCCGGCCCGGATTTCGCGGTCGTGGCCGGGGCGAACCGCTACTTCAGCGGCGAATATATTTCCTATGCGATCCACGACGCCTTGCCGCGCGGCGCGAACGAACGGCGCAGTCACGATGCCACCACCGGCGAGGTCGGCGCCTGGACCCCGTTTCTCGACCTCGGCTCCTATTCCTACACGCAGGACGGCCTGAAGACGCCCTATGTCGACGAAACCTCGCTGGCGGTGATGTACCGCGACGCCTGGACCCGGGGCACCTGGCGGCTGAAGCTGATCGACCGGCAGGGGCGCGACCAGTTCGCCCGGTCGGCGGACAGCACCGGCTCCAACAACCTGCTCAGCAATGACGGCACCACCGAATACCGGTCGGTCTCGCTGGAATACGAAAAGCGCTGGCGTGGCGGCGGGGCGCTGGACGATGTGGGGCTTTACCTCTCGGGCGTCTGGGCCGACAGCGACATGTCGAACGACACCTATTTCGGCGACGAGGGCGATATCGGCGACGACGAATTCATCTGGTACGACGGCCGGTCCTATACCCGGAACGAATTCGATCAGAGGACCGGGCGGCGCGACATTCCGGTCCGCGCGACCGTCGAGCTTGGATCGAACTGGAAGAACGGCCGCTTCGGGCTGGGGGTCGGGGCCGACGTGTCCTTCGCCTATACCGGCGTGCGCAACACCGACGAAAGGGAGACGCACAGCCACCCGACCTACGGCGCGCGCACCCACGACGTTTACGAGGATTACGAGTTCGACACCGCGGTTTCGGCCTTCCTCACCGCGCGCGTCCGGCTGGCCCAGCTTCGGGGAGGCGATCTCGACCTGAACGTCAAAGTCGCGAACCTGTTCGACGATACCGGCGGCGGCACCGCCACCGACAGCAATCCCTGGATCCCCGGACGGAGCTTCTATGTCGGCACGACTTACAGCTGGTAAGGCCTTGCGGCTGGGGCTTCTGGTCGCGGCGGCGGGGCTGGGGCTGGCGGCGATGACGGCACCTTTGCGGCTGGCGCCCGAGGACCTGCGAGCGGTCTATGCCGGGCCGCCCGAAACCTGGCCCGCGCCCGAGATCGACCCGGGCGTGACCTATGTCGAGCTTGCGCCCCGTCCCTTGCCGCCCCGGCCCGCGCCGGGCAGCGCGGCCGAGGCCCGCCGGGCGCTGGGCGAGAAGCTTTTCGCCGATCCGGTGCTGTCGGCCTCTGGGCAGATCGCCTGCGACAGTTGTCACAACCGGCGTCTGGGCTGGGGCGACGGGTTGCCGCGCTCGCTGGGGCATGGGCGGCAGGAAGGCCCCCGCAACGCGCCCGCGCTGTTCGCCGCCGGGGCCGGGCTGCCGCTGTTCTGGGACGGGCGGGCCGCGACGCTGGAGGCGCAGGCGCTGGGACCCATGGCCAACCCGGTCGAGATGGCCAATGCCGATCTGGGCGCCATCGCTCCGAGGGTTGCGGCCGATCCGGCCTATCCGCCGCTTTTCGAGGCGGCCTTCGGGCCGGGGCCGGTCACGCTCGACCGGATCGCGGCGGCACTGGCGGCGTTCCAGACCCATCTGGACCGGCCGACCCGGCTCGACCGGTTTCTCGCGGGGGACGGTCGCGCGCTCGGCGACCTTCAGATCCGGGGGCTCCATCTATTCCGCACCAAGGCGCGCTGTGCCAACTGCCATTTCGGGCCGCTGCTCAGCGACGGCGCCTTCCACGATCTGGGGCTGTCCTTCTTGGGCCGCGGGCGCGAGGATCTGGGGCGCTTTGCCGTGACCGGGCTGCCGGAGGATGCCGGGCGGTTCCGCACCCCGAGCCTGCGCCATGTCGCGCAAAGCGCGCCCTACATGCATAACGGGATCTTCCCCCATCTGCCGGGGGTGATCCGGTTCTATGCGGGGGGCGGCGGTGCCTCGGCGCGGCTTCCGGAGGCGCCCGGCCCGGTCGAGACCGGGGCCGCGACGCCGTCGCCATTGGTGCGGCCGCTCGATCTGGGCCCCGACGATGTCGAGGCCCTGGTCGCCTTCCTCGAGGCGATCTGAGTCCCGAAGCCCGGCCTCAGACCGGCATGAACCTGCCGGTCTCGGGGTCGTAGCATTCGACCACGCCCTCGCCGATGTCGTTCCAGAGCCCGTGCAGGGTCAGCGACTCGGCCTCGACGGCGGCCTGCACGAAGGGGAAGGTCATCAGGTTCTCGATCGAGACCAGCACCGCCTCCTTCTCCATGGCGCGCAGCCGTTCGGATTCGTCGGCGATGCCGGCCTGGCGCTCGTAGCTCGGGCGCAAAAGGTCCATCCAGCGGCCGATGAAGCTGGTCTTTTCCTCCAGCTGCGGCGCGAGCCCCGCGCACATGTCATGGCAGCCGCGGACTCCGCCGCAATTGGAATGGCCGACCACCAGCAGGTTGGCGACCTTCAGCACCGTCACCGCGTATTCGACCGCCGCCGAGGTGCCGTGATGGTCGCCATCGGGCGCATAGGGCGGCACCAGACCCGCGATATTGCGGTGAATGAAGAACTCGCCCTCGTCCGCGCCGAAGATCGAGGTGACGTGGATGCGCGAGTCGCAGCAGGAGATGATCATCGCGCGGGGGCGCTGGCCCTCTTCGGCGAGACGGCGGTACCAGGCCTTGTTTTCGGCATGGGTGGTGGCTCGCCAGCCGTGATAGCGCTGGACGAGATAGCTGGGCAGCGGGCGTGCGTTCATCATTTGTGCGGCTTCTCCCCGATTTCCTCTGCGGGTGCATAAGCCGCAATTGCCGGAAATTCGAGACATTTCAAACACCCGCGGCAACGGTTTCTTGACGCTGAAAGGCGAGGTTGAACGTTAGGTGTGGTGATCGGAGGGTGCTTCAGGTGTCCAACGTCGTAACTATGCGCCAGGACGAGCCATTGCGGCTGGACTCCGAGCGCCTGGCTGACATGTTCGTCGATTTGGGCGAGGTAAGGGCGTCTCATCTGATCGTCCTGTCGATCGATCGGCTGGAATCGCTGATCGACGGGTTGCATCTGGCGGCAAGCCAGATCCGACCCGGCGATTGCGTCGAACTGACCGCGCAGATTCGCGCGCTGGGCGACTCGCTTGGCATGATCAGCCTGTCGTCGGCGGCGCGAAACGTGTCGCGCGCGTCGCAGTCCGGCGACCAGGTCGCGGTCGCGGCGACCCTGGCGCGACTCAAGCGGGTCGCGGTGCGGTCGTTCCGGCTGGCCGAAGAGCTTCAGCACCGGTCCGGCTGAACCGGCTTGCGGGCCGCGCCGAAGAGGCTAGGGTCGGGTCTGATCCCGACCCTCCCCGAAGGACTGTCCCATGTTCCCGCGTTTTGCCGATTCCGCCGCGCCGTCGCGCCCGCTTTTCGTTGTCCAGGAGGCGGATCTTGCCGCCTGGCGCGCAAGCCGGCCGCCGACCGAGGCCGCCTGGCTCGAGGCGACCGGCTTTGCCGCCGGTCTGGGCGAGCTGCAGCTTCTGCCCGGCCCGGATGGCGCCGTCGCGGGGGCCGTGGCCGGGCTTGGCGCGGCGCCGGCCCGGGCGCGCGGGCGATTCCATCTGGCCTCGGTCGCGGCGCGCCTGCCCGAAGGCGTCTGGCATCTGGATACCGCGCTTGCGGGCGCGGACCTTGAGTCCGAGGCGCTGGGGCTTCTGCTGTCGGCCTACCGGTTCGACCGCTACCGCCCTCAGGCCGCGCAACGCGCCAGCTTCAAGGCGCCCGAGGGCGTCGATGTCGCCCGGATCGAGGCGATGGCGGCGGGCGAGGTGCTGACCCGCGACCTGATCAACACCCCGGCTTCGGACATGGGCCCCGAGGCGCTGGAAGAGGCGGTGATCGGCCTTGCCGCGCGCCATGCGGCCGAGGCCAACGTGATCCGCGGAGACGAGCTTCTGGCGCAGAACTTTCCGATGATCCATGCGGTGGGGCGGGCCGCCGCCGAGGCCCCGCGCCTGCTGGAACTGCGCTGGGGCGAGGCCGGACCTCGGCTGACGCTGGTCGGCAAGGGCGTCTGCTTCGACACCGGCGGGCTTGACATCAAGCCCTCCAGCTCGATGGGCCTGATGAAGAAGGACATGGGCGGCGCGGCCACGGTGCTGGGGCTGGCCTCGATGATCATGACGCTGAAGCTGCCGCTGCGGTTGCGGGTGCTGATCCCGGCGGTCGAGAACAGCATCGCCGGTAATGCCATGCGGCCGCAGGACATCCTGACCGCGCGCAACGGGCTGACAGTCGAGATCAACAATACCGATGCCGAGGGGCGGCTGGTGCTGGCCGATGCGCTGGCCCATGCCGCCGAGGAAGAGACCGACTGCCTGATCTCGATGGCGACGCTGACGGGCGCCGCGCGGGTCGCGGTCGGCCCCGACATCGCGCCCTTCTACACCGATGACGAGGCTGTGGCCGCGGCGCTTTCCGGGGCCGGAGCGGCGATGGCCGATCCGGTCTGGAGGATGCCGTTCCACGCGCCCTACGAGGCGATGATCGAGCCCGGCATCGCCGATCTCGACAATGCGCCGAAGGGCGGGTTCGCCGGGTCGATCACCGCGGCGCTGTTCCTGCGCCGTTTCGTCGGCGAGGCGCGCTACACCCATTTCGACATCTACGGCTGGCAACCCTCCGACGCCCCGGCCCGTCCCAAGGGCGGGGTCGGGCAGGGGGCGCGGACGATCCTCGCCGCGCTGCCCGAGGTGCTGGGGCTGTGACCGGCGCCGTCCCCCGCGACCGGCGCGAGACGCCCGCGAACGACCGGGTGGCGGCGACCCGGCTGAAGGGGCTGGTCGAGGCGCCCCGCTATGCCGATCCGGTGCAGTTTCGGGTGACCCGGCCGCTGACGGATCTGTTGCGCGCGCCGGGTGGGCCGCGCGAACGCCAGCTGGTGCTGGGCGAGGCGTTCGAGCTGCTCGACATGCATGACGGGTTCGGGTTCGGCTGGGCTGCGCGCGACGGGTTCGTGGGCTATGTCGCGGCCCAGGCGCTGGCCGCCGATGTCCCCGCGCCCACCCACCGGGTAGCGGTGCCTGCGAGCCACGCCTATTCCGCGCCCGACCTCAAGCGGCCCGAGGTGATGGGCCTGTCCTTCGGCACCGAAGTCCGGGTGGTCTCGGCCGAGGGTGGGTTCTTCGAGACCGCGCAAGGCTGGTTCGTGCCCAAGCCGCATCTGCGGCCGCTGAACGTGCCGTTCCGCGACCCGGTGACCGTCGCGCAGCTGTTTTTCGGGGTGCCCTATCTCTGGGGCGGCAATTCGGTCTGGGGGATCGACTGTTCGGGGCTGGTGCAGATGGCCTGGCTGGCCTCCGGGCGGGCCTGCCCGGGCGACAGCGATCAGCAGGAGCGGGGGCTGGGCGAGGCCCTGCCCGAGGGCAGCCCGGTCGAGCGCGGGGATCTTCTGTTCTGGCGCGGCCATGTCGCGCTGGCGGTCGATCCGGAGGTGATGATCCATGCCAACGGGCACACGATGTCGGTCGCCTACGAGCGGATCGCCGATGCGGTTGCCCGGATCGAGGCGCAGGGCGAGGGCCGTCCGACCGCGCATCGGCGCGCCTAGGCGCGGGCCGGATCGGCGGCTACTCGACCGGCCGGATCAGCTTGCGTTCCAGCACCCGCAGCACGGTCGGCAGCTCGTGGCCGCGCTTGAGGATCTGCCCGTCCATGCCGATCACCGAGTAAAGCCCCTGCCGGCCACGCAGGCGGGGACGTTTCTCGATGCGGTAGAGCGGGTGTTCGGCAGTGCGGCGGAAGATCGAGAAGATCGCCGCGTCGCGGAGGCAGGAGATCCCGTAGTCGCGCCATTCGCCCGCAGCGACCATCCGGCCATAGAGGGTGAGGATGACCCCCAGCTCGGTCCGGTCGAAGGCGACCTGTTCGGCGGGGCGTTCGGCCGGGAACGGCGTGGGGGGGATGACGCTCATGTGACGAAGGTGCCGCCCTGTCGCGGGCAAATCAAGGGCCGCCCGGGTTTTGCCCTGAAAATACCTGTGCTTCGGCATCAGGGCTTCCTGTGGAGGCCCGGAATCGGAGGCATAAGGGGGCATAGCGATACGCTGGACCCGGTGCCGCGGTGAAACAGCCCCCACCCAAGCTGCGGCGCCGGGTGACGACCTCCCACTCCTGGCCGGCCAAGGCAAAATTCTTTCCAAGAATTTTGGCCCCTGGCTGGCCGTTTCTTGGTGTCCGTGCGGGCCGGGTGGTGGCTTGGGCCAAGGACGTTTTCCCGAGGCCCGGCGGCGGAGCGGCGGCCGAAAAATTCTCTGCGAGAATTTTTGTCCCGCTCCGGGGCGCGACGCAGGGTGATGGGCGGGCTTGCTGTCAGCCGAACCGGCCCTGGCAGAACCAGCCCGCCGACATCTCTGCCCCATGCGCGTAGTACAGCCAGAGCCGGGTCTGCGCATCGGTGTCGACGCGCCAGTAATCCCGCGGTCCCGACCGCCAGGCCGGATCGTCCAGCCACCATTCCGGCAGGAGCCGTTCGGGACCCATCGCCGCGCGGGCGGCAAAGGCGCGCTGGCGCCAGCGGAACCGGTCGGGCGGTTCCGGGTGCTCGGCGGCCGCCACCGGTTCCGGCGCAAAAAGCAGAAGCGGCCGCGGCCGGTCGGGCCGGGGCCAGGGGCCGGCCGGGTCGGACCAGGCGGCGGCGAGCAACTGAAAGCCCTTTTCGGGAATGTGGCTTTCGGCCGGGGCCAGCCGGGTCACCGCCTCGAGCCCGATCCGGGCGCCAAGCCGCCCGATCAGATCCGCCATCCCGGGATCGGCCGCCGCCGGTTCGGGCGGCCCGGCCCTGTCTTTGCCCGCGTTCTTGGTCGCATCCCTGTATCGGTCGGCGCGCTCCGCGGTGTCCCGGCCCGGATCGTCGCCCGATCTGTCGCCCGATCTGTCGCCCGAGCCGTCGTCCGATCCACCGCCTGGGCCGTCGCCCGAACCGGCCCCGGTGCGGGCCGGGATGTCGAACCGGCCGGAATGCGGGTGCAAGGGTTCGGTTTCGATGGCGTCGAGCCGCAGCCGGTCGATTCCGCTTCCGTCGTCATGCCCGCCTTCGATGCCGTTCTCGATCCCGCCGAGTTTCAGCGCCAGCAGCGGCCGCATCCGGTCGGGCGCGGCAGTTGCGCGGGCCAGCCCGACCTCGACCGTCCGGATGCCGTGATCGGTGCGGAAGGCCTGCAGCCGCAGCCGCCGCGCGCCCAGCCCCGCGGCCTCGAGCCGGGCCCCGAGCGCGGGCAGCAGCCGGTCGATGGCGGCCAGCAGGTCCGCCTCGAGCCCGATCGGTTCGGGCAGGGACAGCCGCACCGCGAGATGCGGTGCGGGCCGGGCGGGCGAGACCGGTTCGGGGGCCGCGCCCAGCGCCTGATCGAGCCGGTCGACAAGCCCGCGCCCGAAGCGGCGGGCGAGCGGCGCGCGCGGCATGCCGAGAATGTCGCCGACCCGCCGCAGCCCGAGCCGGGCCAGCGCCTCGATTATGGTCTCGTCGAGCCGCAGCGCGGCCATCGGCAGCGGCGCCAGCGCGGCGCGGGTCTGGCCGGGGGCCGCGATCGGCAGGCGCTCTGCCGCCCGTTCTTCGGTCCGTCCGTCGGCTGGTCCCTGCGCCAGTCTTTCCACCCGGGCGGCGGTCTGGACGTTCTTTTGGCCCACCCTTTGACCTGCGCGCCGGGCCGCGCGCGACCGGGTGGCGCGGGCTTCCTGCGCGATGGCGTCGCCGGTCCGGTGCGGCTGCGCCTCGGTCCCGGCAAAGCGGGCCAGCGCCCAGGCCGCGCCCAGCGTGTCTGCGATGCCCGGGCGCACGCTCAGCCCCAGCGCCGTGCAATCGGTCTCGACCGCGGCGATCAGGCCGGGCTCGCCGCCGAAGAGATGGGCGCAGCCGGTGATGTCGAGCCGCAGCCCGTCGGGCGGGTCTTCGGCGACCCAGGGCGAAAACCGGCCGGCCCAGCGCCGCAACCCGGTCAGGAAGGCGGCCTCGCCGGCGGGGTCGGCGGGCCGGGTCGCCAGCTGCGGGCAGATCGCCATCGCGTCGCGCAGCGGCTGGCCGATCCGCAGTCCGGCCGCCTCGGCCTCGGCGCAGAGCGAGACGATGACTTGCGCGCCCCGGCGGTCGGCCAGCACGGCGAAGGGCCCGGGCGGCAGGCCCCGGCGGTCGCGCAACGCGCGGTCTGCGGCAAGCCGTGGAAACCACAGCGACAGGATTCGGCGGGCGGGCATGGCAGAATGTTCTCGTTTTGATCCAATCTAGCACCCCCCTCTGCGCCGAGTCGAGTCGGCCCCGCCTGCCCCCTGCCGCCGACCCCACGGCGATGTGACCCGCAGCTGTCGCAATTCCGGCATAGGCTGGGGGCGTCAATCAGGAGGATCCGAATGACCACAAGGCGCATGACCAAAGTGACGATCTTCGCGCTGGCCGCTGCGGCGGCCACGCTGGCCCATGCGGCCGATGCCACCGACCCGACCGTGAAGGCCCGGCAGGAAGCGATGGAAACCATCGGAAAAAGCATGAAGACCATCGCCGACATGGCCAAGGGCGATGCCGCCTTCGACTCCGGGGCCGCCACGGCCGCGGCGGCGACGATCGCCGAGACCGCGGCCAAGGTGCCCGGTCTCTTCGAGACCCCGGCCGACGATCCGGAATCGGAAGCGAAGCCCGCGATCTGGACCGATTTTGCGGACTTCACCGAAAAATCCGAGGCGCTGAAGGCTGCGGCCAGCGAGGCCGACATGGCCTCCCTGGATGCGCTGCGGGGGTCTGTCGGCGACATCGGCAAGACCTGCAAATCCTGCCACGACGACTATCGCGTCAAGAAATGACCGGCAGGGTCGGGGCCGGAACGCGCCGCCGCGCCGGCCCCGGCTTTCCCGCGGGCGTGGGCCGGGCTATATGACGATCCGGGTGGCACCCCGTCCCGCCCGGCAGAAGAAATCATGAAATACCCATGCCCGAGACAAAGCCGCCGCTTCTGGCCGTCCTGATCGACGCCGACAACATCCCCGCCCGCCATGCCGAACCGATCCTGAAAGAGATCACCAGCTTCGGCGAACCGGCCCTGCGCCGGGTCTATGGCGACTGGTCCTCGGACCGGCTGAAGCCCTGGGCCGAGAAGGTTCTGGCGCTGGGCATGGTGGCGCATCAGGAGACCGCCAATACCAAGGGCAAGAACGCCTCGGATATCGGGCTGGTGATCGACGCCATGGACATCCTGCATTCGGGCCGGTTCGACGGGTTCGTGCTGGTGTCCTCTGACAGCGATTTCACCCGTCTGGCCAGCCGCATCCGCGAAGAGGGGCTGGACGTGATCGGGATCGGCGAGGCCAAGACGCCGGTCTCGCTGCGCAATGTCTGCAACCGCTTCGTGCTGGTCGAGAACATCGTCGAGGAGCCCGCACAGGGCACGGTGCGCGACCGGGCGCAACCCGCGGCCGAGGGCAAGCGGCCGGTCCACGAGGTGTCCGAACTCATCATCCGGGCGATGGACAAGATCAACCAGGAAGACGAGTGGTTCACGCTGGGCCAGATCGGCCAGTTCATCACCGCCGACAGCCCCGATTTCGACACCCGAAGCTATGGCAAGCGCAAGCTTTCCGATCTGGTGCGCGATCTCAAACGGTTCGAGACCAAGCGGGTGGGCAATCAGCTTCTGGTGCGCCGGCTCGACTGAGCCGGGCCGCGTCGGGGGTCAGGTCCGATTGGCGCCGTAGCGCGCGAGGAAGACCGCCACCGCGCCGTCGATCACCCGGCGGATCTCGTCCTCGGCAAAGCCGTTGTCCAGCCGGAACACCCGGCGCGTGTAAAGATCGGCCTTGCAAAGCTCTGCGAACTGGTCGGCGGCGAGGGTCTCGTCCTCGACAGACAGTTCACCGCGCCGGGTCGCCTCGCGCAGGAAGGCCGCGATTTCGCTGCGCAGCCGCATCGGGCCGGACTGGTAGAAGGCGGCGCCGAGATCGGGGAAGCGGTCGGATTCCGCCACGCAGATCCGGAACACCGCCTGGTTGAACTCGGACAGCAACGCCGAAACGATGTGGCGCGCCGCACTTTTCAGCACCGTCTCGGCGGGCGCGGCCATGTCGATCTCGTGCAGCGCGGCCCCGGCCTGGCGATCGCATTCGCGCCGCAGCACCTCGGAAAACAGCAGCCGCTTGTCGGGGAAGTAGTTGTAAAGCGTGGCTTTCGAGACGCCGGCCGCCCGGGCGATGGCATCGACCGAGGCGCGCTCGAACCCGTCGCGCAGGAAGATCTCGCGCGCCCCTTCGAGCACCTGGTCGAACTTGCGTCCCTTGCGGATCCGGTCCGGTTTCGCGGTCATGGGGGAGTCCTGCGGCATCGCCGACATCCTAGACCGGGCGGTTCAGTTTCCGCAAGGCAAGCCTGTGGCAACGGGCCGCCCGGCCTGCGGCAGCGCGTCCCTTGCAGGGAGGGGCAGAGCGGACTAATTTAGAATCGTTTTAAACTGGAGTCCATTGACGATGATTCCCGGTCTTTCCCAGCGCCGCCGGTTTTCCGACCTGAACGAGCAGGAAATCCTGGCGCTTGCGATTTCGTCCGAAGAGGACGACGCCCGCATCTATCGCAGCTATGCTGAACAGCTGCGCGCCGATTATCCGGATTCGGCACAGGTCTTCGAGGCGATGGCGCGCGAGGAGGACGGTCACCGGCGGCGCCTGATCGAGACCCACCGCGCGCGGTTCGGCGAGGTGATTCCCTTGCTGCGGCGCGAGCATGTCGCGGGCTATTACGCGCGGCGGCCGGTCTGGCTGATGAGCAATCTCGGCATCGAGCGGATTCGCGAAGAGGCCGAGATGATGGAGCGCGACGCCCATGATTTCTACCTGCGCGCGGCCGGGCGGGCGACGGATGCGGCGACGCGCAAGCTCTTGGGCGATCTGGCGGCAGCGGAGGCAGGGCACGAGACGGTGGCCGACCGGCTGATCGCGACCCATGTCGATGCGGCCGCGGCCGAGAAGGAAAGCCGCACCGCGCATCGTCAGTTCGTGCTGACTTGGGTGCAGCCGGGGCTGGCCGGGCTGATGGACGGATCGGTCTCGACGCTTGCGCCGATCTTCGCCACCGCTTTCGCCACCCAGGATACCGGCACGACCTTTCTGGTCGGGCTGGCGGCCTCGGTGGGCGCCGGGATCTCGATGGGCTTCACCGAAGCGGCGTCGGATGACGGGGCGATCTCGGGCCGCGGCTCGCCGCTGAAGCGGGGGATCGCCTCGGGGGTGATGACGGCGGTTGGCGGGCTTGGCCATGCTTTGCCTTATCTGATCCCGCATTTCTGGACCGCGACCGGCATCGCCATGGCGGTGGTGTTCTGCGAGCTTTGGGCGATTGCCTGGATCCAGAAGAAGTACATGGACACGCCGTTCTTTCGCGCGGCCTTCCAGGTGGTGCTGGGCGGGGCGCTGGTCTTTGCCGCCGGGGTGCTGATCGGGTCGGGTTGAGTCCGGAAAGACCCGGGCCGGGCGGGTCGCGACTTTTCTGCGAAAAGTCGGGCCCGGTTGCCCGCGATGCGCGCGGTTACCGGCCCGTCGGCCGGTTGCGCGCTTGCCCTGTCCGCGATCCCGCGCTAGCCCTGAGGCAAGCGGGCGAGGAGGGAGTTTGCCGGATGGAAACGGTTTCGGAGAACAGGTGTTTCGACGGGATGCAGGGCGTCTACCGTCATGCCTCGGATGTCTGCGGCTGCGACATGACCTTTGGGCTCTTCCTGCCGGAAGAGGCCAAGGACGGTCCGGTGCCGGTGTTGTGGTATCTGTCGGGGCTGACCTGCACCCATGAGAATGCCATGACCAAGGCCGGTGCCCAGCAATGGGCGGCCGAACAGGGTATCGCGCTGGTCTTTCCCGATACCTCGCCGCGTGGCGAGGGCATCGCCGACGATCCGATGTACAATCTCGGGACCGGCGCGGGCTTTTACGTCAACGCGACCCAAGACCCGTGGTCGAAGAATTACCGGATGTGGGACTATATCGCCGAGGAACTGCCCCGCCTGCTGACCGCGAATTTCGCCATCGACGAAGAGCGCCAGTCGATCTGCGGCCATTCGATGGGCGGGCATGGCGCGCTGACCCTCGCGATGGCTTACCCCGAGCGCTATGCCGCCGTCTCGGCCTTTGCGCCGATCACGCATCCCAGCCAGTCCGACTGGGCCAAGAAGCCGATCCATGCCTATCTGGGCGAGGGTAATGTCGACTGGACCCGCCACGATGCCTGCCTGTCCCTGCGGGCCAATGGCTTTGCCGGGCCGATGCTGATCGATCAGGGCACCGGCGATCAGTTTCTCGATGCGCTGATGCCCGAGGCACTGGCGGCGGCCATGACCGAGACCCGGCATCCGGGCATTTTCCGGATGCAGAAGGGCTACGATCACAGCTATTTCTTCATCTCGACCTTCATGGAGGACCATGTCGCCTTCCATGCCGAGGCGCTGTACCGGTGAGGCGCGGGGGGCAGGCATGACCGTCTATGTCGACGCCGATGCCTGCCCGGTGAAGGCCGAGGCGCTGCGGGTGGCCGAACGCCACCGGGCGGACCTGGTCTACGTCGCCAATGGCGGGATCCGGCCCGTCGATCACCCGCTGGTGCGCATGGTCTATGTGCCCGAAGGCCCGGACGAGGCCGACAAGTGGATCGCGGACCATGCCGGGCCGGGCGATGTGGTCGTGACCGCCGACATCCCGCTGGCCGCGAAGGCGGTCGCCGCCGGGGCCCGGGTGCTGAGCCATACCGGCGAGGGCTTTACGCCCGCCAATATCGGCCAGAAGCTGGCGACCCGCGACCTGATGGCCGATCTGCGCGCCGCCGACCCGTTCCGGCAAGGCGGCGGCAAGAGTTTCGGCAAGGCCGACCGGTCGCGTTTTCTCGATGCGCTGGACCGGGAGCTTAGCGCCTGCGCGCGCGGGTGACGTCGCGGTCGGGCGCCTTACGGCGGGCGAGCCGGGGCCTTCAAGAATCCGCGTCCGCGGACTAGCCTGCGCGCGAGGTTCCAACCCGCAGGAGATCCGATGCCCATAGACGCCGTCGTTTTCGACATCGGCCGTGTGCTGATCGACTGGCAGCCCGAAGCCTTCTATGACCGCTGTCTTGGCGAGGACCGCCGCCGCCGGCTGTTTGCCGAGGTCGACCTGCACGGCATGAACGAGGGCGTCGATGGCGGCGACCCTCTGTCGGACGCGGTCGAGGCGCTGGCCGCGCGCCATCCCGGATGGGCCGCCGAGATCCGGATGTGGCGCGATAGTTGGCTCGACATGGCAAGCCCCGCCTTTCCGGACACGGTCGCCGTGCTGAAGGCGGTCAAGGCCACGGGTGTTCCGGTCTTCGCGCTGACCAATTTCGGCGATGCGACCTATGACATCGCCCGCGCCGCCTATCCGTTCTTCGATCTTTTCGACCGGGCCTATGTCTCGGCCCGGCTGCGGGCGATGAAGCCCGGCCCCCGGATCTACGAGATCCTCGAAACCGACAGCGGCATCGCGCCCGAGCGGCTGATCTTTACCGACGACAAGCGCGAGAACATCGCCGCCGCCGCCGCGCGGGGCTGGCAGACCCATCTTTTCGAGGGCGCCGGGGGCTGGGCCGCGCGGCTGGTTGCCGAAGGCGTGCTGGCACCGGGCGCGGTCGGTCATGGCTGAGATCATCGGGTTCGAGGAGGGCGAGCGTGCGCTGTCCTGGTCGGGGCTTTGCGAGGCCTTTGCGCGCGGCCATGCCTTGCCGCGCGCCGAGATCGCCGACAGCTTTCTTTATCGCGGCGAGGACACGCTTTTGAACCGGGCGGCCTGGATCGACGGGCTGGGGCTGGCGGTAAAGTCGGCGACGGTGTTTCCGGGCAACGGAGCGAGGGGCAAACCGGTGGTCAATGGCGGGGTCTGTCTTTACGCCGACACCGACGGCACGCTCGAGGCCATCGTCGATTTCCATCTGGTGACCAAGTGGAAGACGGCGGGCGACAGCCTGTTCGCCGCGACCCGGCTGGCACGACCCGACAGCCGCAATATTCTGGTGGTGGGCGCGGGAAATGTCGCCCGGTCGCTGGTCGAGGCCTATCGAAGCGCCTTTCCCGAAGCGCGCTTCACGGTCTGGAGCCGCACCGAGGCCAGCGCCCGGCGTCTGGCCGAACCGCTGGGCGCCGCCGTTGCGACCGATCTGGAGGCGGCGGTGCAGGAGGCAGATATCGTGACCTCGGCGACCATGGCGACCGAGCCCCTGATCCGGGGCGAATGGCTGCGGCCGGGCCAGCATGTCGACCTGATCGGCGCTTACCGGCCCGACATGCGCGAGGCCGACGACCGGGCTCTGCAGCGGGCGCGGATCTTTCTCGACAGCCGCGAGACGGTGCTGACCCATATCGGCGAACTGAAAACGCCGATCGCTACAGGCGCGATCGGGCCGGGCGATGTGGTGGCCGACTATTACGATCTGGGCGGCGGACGTTTCCGGCGCGACAGCGATGACGAGATCACGCTGTTCAAGAATGGCGGCGGCGCGCATCTGGACCTGATGACCAGCCGCTACATCCTCGACGCGTGGCGGGCGGCATGATCCGGGTGGGGCTTGTGGCGGGTCTTCTGGTGGCGGCGGCCTGGCCGCTGTCCGAGGCCCTGCGCCGCCCGATGGACGCGCGCGCCCGTGCGGGCGCGCCGGGGCAGATTGCTGACCTGCCCGGTGGGCGGACCCATCTGATCTGGCAAGGGCCGCCCGAAGGACCGGTGGCGGTGGTGCTGCACGGGCTGACCACTGGCAGCTACATCCTCGACGGAGTGGCGGCTGGGCTGGCCGGGCGGGGCTACCGGGTGCTGCGCTACGACCTTTACGGGCGCGGCTATTCCGATCGGCCGCGCGGGCGGCAAGACCGGGCCTTCTTCCTGCGCCAGCTCGAGGCGGTTCTGGACAGTCAACGACTGGGTGGCGAGCTGACTCTGGTCGGCTATTCGATGGGCGGCGCGATCCTGACGGCCTTTGCGGCGGACCATCCGGCCCGGGTGCGGCGGCTGGTTCTGCTGGCTCCGGCCGGGTTGGGCCAGACGCCGCCCGGCCTCGCGGATCTGGTCGCGCGGCTTCCCGGGCTGGGCGACTGGGTCATGGCGGTGATCGGCGTGGGCGTCTTGCGGCGGATGACGCAGCGCGTCGGCCGCGCGCGCGGTCTGCCCGCCGGGCTGATCGCGGCGCAGATCGCCGAGACCCGGTTTCGCGGCTTTCTGCCAGCGGTGCTGTCAAGCCTGCGGCACGTGCTGGCGAGGGATCTGGCGGCCGAGCATCGCGCCCTGGCAGAGGCGGGTGTGCCGGTCCTGGCGATCTGGGCCGGGCGCGACGAGGCGATTTCGGCGCAGGCCCGCGACCGGCTGGCCGTGCTGAACCCCGCGGCCGGGCACCTGCTTCTGCCAGAGGCCAGCCATGCCCTGCCGGTGACCCATGTCTCCGAGATCGTGGCGGCGATCCCGCCTGCCGGGTCATAAGGCCGCGCGTTCCGCTTTTCTTCCGCACCGTGGCACTCTAGATCCGGCCCATGAGCGAGACACTGAAAGACCTGTACGACGCGCGCGCGGCCGAGGGGCATCTGCGCCCCGATCCGGCCCAGATCGCCGCGCTGGCGCCGCTGGACCGGATCCGGGAGGCGCTAGAGAACCCGCCGCCCGCGCCGCGGGGCGGGTTCTTCCGCAAGGCCCCGCCACCCGATCCGGTGCGCGGGCTCTATCTCTGGGGCGGGGTCGGGCGCGGCAAGTCGATGCTGATGGACCTGTTCTTCGGCGCGGTCGCCATCGAGGGCAAGCGCCGGGTCCATTTCCACGCCTTCATGCAGGAGGTGCATCGGGGGCTGCACGCGGCCCGGGCGACGGGCGCCGACGACGCGCTGAGGCCGGTCGCGGCCGGAATTGCCGACGGTCTGAAACTGCTTTGCTTCGACGAGATGCAGATCGTCGACATCACCGATGCGATGATCGTGGGGCGGCTCTTCGAGCTTCTGTTCGCGGCCGGGGTGACGGTGGTGACGACCTCGAACCGGGTGCCCGGGGATCTTTACAAGGACGGCCTTCAGCGCGAGCGCTTCCTGCCCTTCATCCGGATGCTGGAAGAGCGGCTGGAGGTCATGGAACTCGGGTCGGCGACGGATTACCGGCAGAACCGGCTGACCGGGGAAGAGGTCTATTTCACGCCCTCGGACCGGGCGGCCCGGGCC
This sequence comes from Rhodovulum kholense, assembly GCF_003053725.1. GTDB lineage: Bacteria > Pseudomonadota > Alphaproteobacteria > Rhodobacterales > Rhodobacteraceae > Rhodovulum > Rhodovulum kholense. Next base: position 36,761 of record NZ_QAYC01000004.1, on the reverse strand, counting down.
CGGATGGCGGCGATCTGGGAGCATTTCACCCATGGCGAGGGCGGGCCGCTGGTGCTGCGGGTGCAGGGACGGCAGGTGGAACTGCCGTTCTTCCACAACGGGGTGGCGCGGGCGACGTTCTGGGATCTTTGCGCCAAGCCTCTGGGGCCGGCCGATTACCTGGCAATGGCGCAGGCGGTGCGGGTGCTGATCCTCGAGGACATCCCGCGGCTGTCGTCGGAGAACTATAACGAGGCGCGGCGCTTCGTGACGCTGATCGATGCGCTTTACGAGGGAAAGGTGCGGTTGATCGCCTCGGCGGCGGCGGAGCCAGAGATGCTTTATCTTGAAGGCGAGGGGACCTTCGAATTCGAGCGGACGGCCAGCCGTCTGCGCGAGATGCAAGGCGCGGACTGGGCGCGCGGCTGAGGGCGGGGCGCGAATTTTCTGCGAAAATTCGGGGTCGGGGTCAGCCGTTCTCGCGCAGGACCCGGCCCGCGAGATAGAGCGAGCCGCAGATCAGGATGCGCGCTTCAGGCGTGGCGGCGGCGATCCGGGCCACCGCTTCGGCCACGTCCCCGGCGGTTTCAGCCCGCAAGCCGGCCGCTTCTGCCGCCGCCCTGGTCGCCTCGGCGGGCAGGGTCGCGGTTTCGCCCGGGATCGACACGGCCGTCAGGCTGGCCGCGACAGCCGCGAGCGGTTTCAGGAAACCCGCCACATCCTTGGTGTTCAGCATCCCGCAGACGAGGTGCAGCGGTTTTGACGAAAGCCGTGTGACGGCCTCGGCCAGCGCAATCCCGGCGGCCGGGTTGTGGCCGCCGTCGAGCCACAGCTCGGCCCCGCCTGCGGCCTCGACCAGCGGGCCCTGGCGCAGCCGTTGCAGCCGGGCGGGCCACTCGGCGCGGGTCATCGCGGCCTCGCAGGCGGCCTCGTTCTGGCCGAGCGCCCGCAGCGCTGCCAGTGCCGCCCCGGCATTCACGACCTGATGCGCCCCGATCAGGCGCGGCATCGGCAGGTCCAGCAACCCGCGTTCGTCCTGGAAGATCAGCCGCCCGCGTTCCTCCCAGACATGCCAGTGCTGGCCATGGGCGATCAGCGGTGCGCCAAGCCGGGCTGCACGGGCCTCGATCACCTCCATGGCCGCCTCGTCTTGCGGACCGACCACGCAGGGCACGCCGCGCTTGAGGATCCCGGCCTTCTCGGCCGCGATCTCGGCCAGGGTCTCGCCCAGATACTGCTGATGGTCGATCGAGACCGGCGCGATCACCGTCAGGCGCGGGGCCTCGATCACGTTGGTCGCGTCAAGCCGCCCGCCGAGGCCCACTTCAAGCAGGCAATAATCGGCCGGCTCGCGCGCGAAGGCCAGGAAGGCGGCGCAGGTGGTGATCTCGAAATAGGTGATCGGCAGGCCCGCATTGGCGCGCTCGCACTCATCGAGCACGGCGGCAAGGGCGGCTTCGGCGATCGGCCCGTCCGTCATCCGGACCCGTTCGTGAAACCGCGCCAGATGCGGCGAGGTATAGGCCTGCACCCGGGCGCCCGCGGCCTCGAGCCCGGCGCGGATCATCGCCACGGTCGAGCCCTTGCCGTTGGTCCCGGCCACATGGATGACCGGGGCAAGCCGCCTTTCGGGATGATCGAGCGCCGCCAGAAGCCGCCAGACCCGGTCCAGCACCAGATCGATCACCTTGGGGTGGAGCGCCATCATCCGGTCGAGAAGGATGTCGCTGGAGGCCGTGCTCACGCCTTTGCGCCTCCGGCCGGAGGTTCGGCATCAGGCTGGGCGGGCAGGGCACGCGGCGGGTCGGGCGGGGTTTCGGACCCCTCGTCGTCGCCGCGCGCCGGCCCGTGCGAGAAGCTTGCCGGCGGTGGCAGGTCGGCGATCACCGCGGGCGGCAGCCCCATCAGCATGCGGATGATGGTGATCAGTTCCTCGCGCAGCTTGCCGCGCGGCGTCACCCGGTCGAGCATGCCGTGGTCCAGCAGGTACTCGGCGCGCTGGAAGCCCTCGGGCAGCTTCTCGCGGATCGTCTGTTCGATCACCCGCGGCCCGGCGAAGCAGATCAGCGCCCCGGGCTCGGCGATCTGCACGTCGCCCAGCATCGCGTAGGAGGCGGTCACCCCGCCAGTCGTGGGATGCGTCAGCACCACGATATAGGGCAGGCCGGCCTCTTTGAGCATCTGTACCGCGACGGTCGTGCGCGGCATCTGCATCAGGCTGAGGATGCCCTCCTGCATCCGCGCGCCGCCCGCGGCCGAGAACAGGATGAAGGGCCGTCCCAGTGCCACGGCACGCTCGGCGCCCGCGACGATGGCGTTGCCGACATACATGCCCATCGACCCGGCCATGAAGCTGAAATCCTGCGCGGCCGCAACGACCGGCGTGCGGCCGATCTCGCCCTCGGCGACCAGCATCGCCTCTTTCTCGCCCGTGGTCCTCTGGGCGGTGCGCATGCGGTCGGGATAGCGCTTCTGGTCGCGGAACTGCAGCGGGTCGGCAACCGGCACCGGCACCTCTACCTCGGTGAAGATGCCGCCGTCGAACAGCGTGATGAAGCGGTCCCGCGGCAGGATCGCCATGTGATGGCCGCAGGAGGTGCAGACGTTCAGGTTATCCGACACTTCCCGGTGGAACAGCATCGTCCCGCAGGCATCGCATTTCGACCACAGGTTCTCGGGCATCTCGCGCCGCGAGAACAGCGAATTGATCTTGGGCCGGACGTAGTTGTTGATCCAGTTCATCGGGGGCCTCTCGCACGAATGGGCCGTGAGATAAGCCGCGAACGCCGGAATTGCAATCGCGCCGCGCCCCGGCCCCCCCCCGGTCAGATCAGCGCGCGCAGAAGACGCCAGAGCAGGAGGATCGCGATCAGGTCGATGGCCATGGCAAGCGGTGCGCTCGAGGTATCGGTCACGTCGAACGGGGTCACGAACAGCGCCAGCCCGGTGATAGTGCCCTTGACCGAGGTGAAGAGAAGCGAGCTGACATTGTTGACGAAGTGCCAGCCCATGGCGGTGCCGAGACTGCCCGATCGTTCTGTGAGATCGGCGGCGGCCAGCGCGAAGGCGAGGATACCGACCAGCACCATCACGTTGTTCATCCCCGCCGCCGGGTTGTAATGGAGCGCGGCAAAGATCAGCGCGGGCAGCCCCATCCAGACCGCGCGCCAGGCAAAGCGCGCTGCCAGTTGCTGTTGAAGATAGCCGCGAAACAGCAGTTCCTCGGACCCGGTCTGGATCAGGACCAGCACCAGAGCCAGCGGCAGCACCCGGACCCAGGTCGCCGGGTACAGATTGGCCTCGAGCGGGATCGTCGCCCAGGACAGCGCAAAGAGTGCCGTATAGGCCGGGATCAGCACCTTGAGTGCGCCGAAAAAGCCCCGTGCCCAGTCGCGAAGCGGTCCGAACAGCGAGCCGGGTTCGCGGTAATGCAGCGCGGGTGTCGCGATCAGCACCCCAAGCCCCATACCGAGAAAGCTTGCCAGCACGAACAGGGTCTGGGTCGGGGTCGCGGGGGCCGAGAGCCCCATGATCCAGCCGAAATAGTTCAGCGGCCCGAGCACCGGATAGGCCGCGACCAGCATGGTCGAGAACACGCCGACATAGACCAGCAGGATCACCAGCACGCCGACGATCAGGCGCCAGAACTCGGGATAGAGCCGGGCGGGCTCGATATAGGCCTCGAACAGGGGGGAACGCATCGCTCTCTTCTTGTATCTTGTTGCGTCGGATGGCGCGACGCGGACCTTCGCGTCTGAGGCGCAAGCTAGTGCGGGGGGCCGCGGGCTTCAACTCAGACCCGCAGCGCCACCCTTGCCGCCAGCCAGGAGACGCCCAGCACGGCGAAGTCGACCGCCACCAGCGGCAGGAGCGCGGGGTCGTCGGCGCCGAAGCCATAGGTGTAAAGCGCAAGCCCAGAGACCGGGCCGGGCAGGGCAACGATCAGGATCGCCATGGCGTTGTTGACGAAATGAAGCGCGACCGCCGCGCCCAGGTTGCCGGTGCGCGCGGTCAGATCCGAGGCCGCGACCGAAAAGGCCGCAGCCCAGAGCGCGGCGAGCAGGGCATTGGCGCCCGCCGCCTCGGGGCTGTAATGGGCCGCCGCGAACATCAGCGCGGGCAGGCCGATCCAGAGCACGGGGCTTTTGAACCGTGCGGCCAGCTGCTGTTGCAGATAGCCGCGGAACAGCAGCTCTTCGGCGAAGGTCTGGATCAGCAGCGCGGGCAGGGCCAGCGGCAGCAGCATCAACCAGGCGCCCATGGAGCGGTGCGGGACCGGCTCGGACCCCGAGGGCAGCGCGACCCAGATCAGCAGATACAGCAACGCCAGCGCGCGCAGCGCCCGGGCGAACTGGCGGATCGCCGGACCGGGCGCGCCGGTCAGGTCGCCGAGGCTCCGGCCCTGCAGAAGTTGCGCCGCAACGCCCACGCCGCAGATCAGGCACAGAAACGAGGTCAGCAGCCAGAGCGTGTCGGTCGCGGTCTGAGAGGTGACGAAGACGCCCCGGAACGCTGCCTCGGCGATGCCGGGGCCGCGCAGCGCCGCGACCGCGCCATAGACGCAATAGACAAGGCCGATCTGGACCGCCGCGACAACGGCCAGCCCGGCGCCGGTCCGCCAAAGCTCCGGCCGGGCGCGGGCGGTCGAGACAAGCGTTTCATGCGGGTCGTAGCGCATCGGGCGGCCCTTTCGGCCGCGACCCTAGACCGGGCGGGCGCCGGGCTTCAATGGCTTGTCTCATCGCCGCCCCGTCTCTATGCCGGGCCCGAGCCAACGACCGAGGACCCGATGCGCCGCCAAAGCCCCGCCCCGCCCCGCCCGCCGCGCCGTGCCATTGCGCTGACGGCTGCGGTGCTTCTGGCGCTGGGCGGCTGCGTGCCCGGAGGGGACGGGGTGCAGCGGGTCACCGTGGCCGGGGACCGCGTGGCGGTCGTCGCGCCCTACGGGTTCTGCGTCGACGAAGGCGCCAGCCAGGACGGCGAGGACGGGGCCTTCGTTTTGCTGGCCAGTTGCGCGGCACTGGTGCGGGCCCCCGGCGCCCCCGTGCCCGCCGAGGACGCGATCCTGACCGTGTCGGTCGCGGCCAGTCCGGGGCCGGGCGGCAGCCCCGAGGACCGCGCCCTTGTGCTGCGCCGTTATTTCCAGTCCGATCTGGGCCGTGCGGCGCTCGCGCGCAGCGGCGAACCGGACGATGTCGAGGTGCTGGACACAGAGACCGAAGAGGGGCTTTTCCTGGTCAAGTCCATCGACCGCGGCCCGGGGCTGGCCGAAGGGTTGCGGCCCGATGCCTGGCGCGCGATCTTCGAGGCCAACGGGCGGATCGTCACCGCAGCGGCAACGGGCTTTGTCGCGCATCCGCTGAGCGATCCGGCGGCGCGGAGCCTGCTGCGCGATCTCGCCCGGCGCAGTCTGGCCGCAACCGAAGCCCTTCCCGATCCGGCGTTGACCGCCAGTCCGTAGGCCGCGCCGCGGCCCGGTCCATTTCTTCCCCAGCGTTAACCTTCCGGCATCCTGCGCGCGCCTAAATTGGCGGCGACCCGAACCCCAACGTGACCGATGCCGACCTTGCCCAAACGCGACTCGCTGACCGACCGTCTTCTGTTCCGTCCCGCCCTGGCCGCCTGGAGCCGGGCCGGCGACGCCGCCGACCACCTTGACGCGCCCGATCTCGCCGCCCTGCGCGGCCGTGCCTGGCGCCTGCGCCACCGTCTCGACCGGGTGATCCACACCGCCGATGCGCGGCTGGCGGCGCTTCATGCCCGGGCCGGGGCGCCGCGCCTGCCGCTGGGGTCCGACTGGGGGTTTCGCCCGGCGCCCTTCTCGGGTCCGGTCGAACCGCGCGGGCTGACCGGGGTCGGCAACGGCACCCGTCTGGGGCCGCGGGTGACGCTGTTTCACGACGCCAACCGGGCCGACATCGCCTTGCGCCAGATCGCCAATACCGGCCCCAAGGACAGTGCGCCCTATGGCCTGTCGCTGGAGGTTTTCGGCTTTGACGGCGGGTTCCTGTCGGTGGTGTTCGACCTGCCGCTGCGGGCGGTCGAGGGGTTGCGACGACGCCATCTGATCCGGCTCGAGGCCGTGCTCGAGACCGAGGCGCCGGTCGACACCTTCGCCCGGCTCAACATCCGCCACGGGCCGAACCTGACCCAGGTCGTGCGCGCGCTGCCGCCGCGCGACCCCCGGATCGCGCTCGATTTCGACCTTGCCGCCAGCGATCTCAACGACCGCCGCGCCGAAAGGATGTGGATGGACCTGATCTTCGACGGCCCCGGAATGAACCGCATCCTGCTGTCCGATCTCGTCCTCAGCCGCCGTCCGAGGGCCGAGGCGTGAGGCCCGCGAATCTGCCCCGGCTCAGCGGGGAACGGCTGCAGGCGGGCCTGTGGGAGGCTGTACTGGACCTGCCGACCGGGGCGCCGCCGCCCGGGATCGAGGCCCTGCATGGCGACCGGGCGTTGCCGGGCGTTACCGCCTGTGCCGACCCCGACCGCCCGGGGCGGCATCGGCTGTCGGTGCCGATCCCCGCCGATCTCTTGTCGGACGGTGTGCAGAACGTGCTGATTCGCGACTGCAACACCGGCGCCACGCTGGCGCATGTCTCGATCCTTGCGGGGGCGGTCTTGGAACGGGACGTGCGCGCCGAGCTTGACCAGATGCGGGCCGAACTCGATCTGCTCAAGCGCGCCTTCCGCGACCATTGCCGCGAGATCCCGCTCTTTCCGCGCGTTTCGCACCGGTCCGGGTCCTGACGCGGCACCGGGGCCGGTCCGGCCGCCGGGACCTGCGCGCTTGCGCTGGGTGGGACGTAGTTTCGAGCTTCGCCGGGACGGAGTTTCGTTCCGGTGCCTCATCCCGCCGAAGCAAAGCCCAACGGCAGCCCGGGCCGTTTGAGGAAGGCCGCCCGCCAGCCGGGCCTGCGGCGCCGTTTGGAGACAGGGGTTAGGCCGGTTGCGACGGACGGGTGCCTCCGGCCGGAGCGGGCGGCCCGGTCATTTCCGTGCTGCCTCAAAGGCAATCCGGGGTCGCCTGCCGTCCCTTCGGGGCGTCGAACGCCGGCGTTCTTCACCGGCATGGCCTGGCGAATAGATCCCCATCGGAACGCCGGGCTGGCAGAGCCGCCTTGCACGCGTATGCTGAGCGAGTCCGCGTCCCGTTGGCGGGAGCCTGACGTCGGGTCCCCGGTGACAGCGGCGTGGCGGCGCGACAGTCTGTGCCGGGGGAGGACCGACGACATGACCGATTATCCGCATCTTCTTGCGCCGCTCGATCTTGGCTTTGCACGCCTGCCGAACCGGGTGCTGATGGGGTCGATGCATACCGGTCTGGAAGAGCGCGGCGACTGGGAACGGGTGGCCGAATTCTACGGGCTGCGGGCGCGGGGCGGCGTCGGACTGATCGTGACCGGCGGCATGGCACCCAACCCCGAGGGCGGTGTGTTTCCGGGCGCGGCCGGGCTTTATTCGCCCGAGGACATCGTCAATCACCGCCGGGTGACGGACCGCGTCCATGCCGAGGGCGGGCGGATCGCGATGCAGATCCTGCATGCGGGCCGCTATGCCTACAGCCCCGATTGCGTGGCGCCCAGCGCGGTCAAGTCTCCGATCTCGCCCTTTCCGCCGAAGGCGCTGGACGAGGCGGGGATCGAGAAACAGATCGCCGATATCGCCACCGCCGCGGCCCGTGCCCGCGAGGCGGGCTATGACGGGGTCGAGGTGATGGGGTCCGAAGGCTATTTCCTGAACCAGTTCCTGGTGCGCCACACCAATCGCCGCGAGGATGGCTGGGGCGGCAGCTACGAGAACCGGATGCGCCTGCCGCTGGAGGTCGTGGCCCGGGTCCGGGCCGCGGTGGGTCCCGACTTCATCCTGATCTACCGGCTGTCGATGATCGACCTGGTGCCCGACGGGTCCAGTTTCGATGAGGTGGTCGAGCTCGCGCAGCGGGTCGAGGCGGCGGGCGCCACGATCCTCAATACCGGCATCGGCTGGCACGAGGCGCGGGTGCCGACCATCGCGACCTCGGTGCCGCGGGCGGGCTTTGCCTGGGTCACGCAAAAGCTGATGGGCAAGGTCGGTATCCCGGTCGTGACCTCGAACCGGATCAACACGCCCGAGATCGCCGAGGGGCTGCTGGCCGGGGGCGCGGCCGACATGGTCTCGATGGCGCGGCCCTTCCTGGCCGATCCCGATTTCGTCGCCAAGGCGCGGTCGGGCCGGGCGCGTGAAATCGCGCCCTGCATCGCCTGCAATCAGGCCTGTCTGGACCATACCTTCAGCGGCAAGATCTCGACCTGCCTCGTCAACCCGCGCGCCTGTTTCGAAACGGAACTGCGTTACGAGACGGCCGCCACCCCGCGCCGGATCGCGGTCGTGGGGGCCGGGCCTGCGGGCCTGTCGGCGGCGCTGGTCGCGGCCGGGCGCGGCCATGCGGTGACGCTGTTCGACAAGGCCGGGGCGCTGGGCGGGCAGCTCAACATGGCGCGGCGCATTCCCGGCAAGGAAGAGTTCGACGGGCTGGTCGACTGGTTCGCCACCATGGTCGCGCGGGAGGGCATCGCGCTGAAGCTGGGGGTGGAGGCCGGGGTCGAGGATCTTCTGTCCTATGATGCGGTGGTGCTGGCGACCGGCGTCCAGCCGCGCGATCCGGGCATCGCGGGCCAGGACCTGCCGCATGTGATCTCTTATGTCGATCTGCTGGCGGGCCGGGCCGAGGCAGGGCCGCGCGTCGCGGTGGTTGGGGCGGGCGGTATCGGCTTCGATGTCGCCGAATATCTGGTCACCGGCGACAGCCCGACCTGCGATCCCGCGCTCTGGCGTGCCGAATGGGGGGTGGCCGATCCCGCGACCCATCGTGGCGGGCTGGCGCCCGAGGGTCCCCGGCCCGAGCCGCCGCGCCGCGCGGTGACGCTGTTGCAGCGAAAGGCCGAAAAGCCCGGCAAGCGGTTGGGCAAGACCACAGGCTGGATTCACCGCGCCGCGCTGCAGATGAAGGGCGTGACCATGCTGTCGGGCGTCAGTTACGACCGCATCACCCCCGAGGGGATCGAGATCAGCCTTGGCCCCGAGCGGCGCGAGCGGCGCCTGATCGCGGCCGATACGGTGGTGCTATGCGCCGGGCAGGAGCCCGAGCGAAGGCTGGCGGCAGAGCTGGAAGCGGCGGGCATCGCCTATCACCTGATCGGCGGGGCGGATGTGGCGGCCGAGCTCGATGCCAAGCGCGCCATCGACCAGGGCGCGCGGCTGGCGGCCACGTTCTGACCCCGGGCGCCTGTTTCCGATGGGACGACGATCCGTCCCGTTACCAAAGTATTGTCTGGGGCCTTCCCAATTCCTGCCCGATTCCGGCGGCATCTTGCGAAACGGTGGTAAGATGGGCATGCGAGCAAGGAAGAACCTATGGACAGACTGACCGAGATGGAGGCGTTTGCCACCGTCGTGGATCAAGGCGGCTTCACCGATGCCGCCAGGAAGATGGGCATTTCGAAATCGGCCGTGTCCAAGCACGTCTCGTCGCTTGAGGCGCGGCTGGGCGCGCGGCTTCTGAACCGCACGACGCGGCGCGTCAGCCCAACCGAGATCGGTCTGGCCTATTACGACCGCGCACGGCGGGTGCTGAACGATGCGGGCGAGGCCGATGCACTAGTCACGGCGATGCAGTCGGCGCCCTCGGGGCTCTTGCGGATCTCGGTCGCGACCGATTTCGGGGTCAATCACCTGTCGCCGCTTCTGGGCGAGTTCCTGCAGCAATATCCCGACATCACCATCAACATGGTGCTGAACAACCGCTTCGTCGAACTGATCTCGGAAGGCTTCGACATGGCGATCCGGGTGGGCGAACTGGAAGACAGCACCTTGCGGGCGCGCAAGCTGGCCGACACCACCAAGCGGATGATCGGCTCGCCCGCCTATTTCCAGAAATTCGGGCGCCCGCAGAAGATCGACGACCTGAACGAACACAAGCTTCTGCATTATTCCAACCAGGCCAGCGGCAATGTCTGGAAGATCACCGCGCCCTCGGGCGAAAAGCGGCAGGTGCGCACCGCGGGCTGGCTGACGGTGAATGACGGGCAGTCGCTGCTGAACGCCGCGATCGCCGGGCTTGGCATCGCCTACCTGCCGAGCTTCCTGTTCAAGGAGGCGAAGGAAAAGGGGCTGGTCGAAGAGGCGATCCCGGGCCTGCCGATGGAACGGCTGGGCATCTATGCGGTCTATCCGCCGGGGCGGTTCACCCAGCCCAAGGTGCGGGCCTTCATCGACTTCCTCATCACCCATTTCGACGGCGACGACATCATGATCTGAGCGCGGCCGCCCCGCCGTGCCAATGGCTATTGCGCCGTGTCGAGCACCGCCTCGACGCGGCGGTTTTCCCTGCGGCCGCTGTCGGTCGCGTTGCTGGCCAGCGGCGCAAGAAAGCCGACGCCCTCGGCCGCCACCCGGTCGGCGGGAACGCCCAGCGTCGCCACCAGATAGCTGCGCACCGCTTCGGCGCGCTTCTTCGACAGCGCGATATTCCCGGCCAGCCCGCCTTCGGTGTCGGTATGGCCCACCAGCACGATCCGGGCCCCGGGATGGGCGCGCAGATAGTCGGCAAGCGTGTCCAGCGCGGGGAAGGGGCCGCCGTCGAGGTTTGAGGCGCCGGTGGCGAAATCGACCCCGGCCAGCACCGCGCGCCCGTCGCGGTCGAGCCGGTCGGCCAGCGTGCCCTCGGTCGCCGGTCCGGCTGGGGCGTCGATCAGCGGCAGGGCCGCCGGGTCGGGCGACTTGGTGGATTGGACGGGCGCCGGGGCTTCGGGGCGGCCGACGCGGGTCACCTGCACGAAGGCGCGCTCTTCCGAGCGGCTGACCATCAGGCTGACATAGTCGGTGCCGTCGGGGCGTACTTTCTCGGCCAGCAGATAACGGAAATCGCCCAGATCGACATGCATCGCCGGTTCGGGCAGGGTGTCGGTGGCAAAGCGGAAGTCGAACCCGCCACAGCCCGCGGCCGCGCATTGGAAGGCGATCCGGTAGCCGCCCGCGATCAGCTGGGCCTTCAGCCCGTCGATCACCTGCAAGGTGCCTTGCCCGTCCAGCGGGGCCTGCCAGACCAGCCGACGGATCGCACCCTCGGCCCGCAGCGTCGGCACGGTCTGGCCGTCATAGGGGGCGGTCGGCAGCCGCAGGCTCGACTCGGCCTCGGTCTCGTCGGCGGCCACGGTCGCGGTCTCGGGCAGCGCGGGCACCTCTGCCGGCGCGCGCCCGGGCCAAAGCGCCAGAACCAGTGCCGGAGCCAGCACCGGCAGCAGGGCCGGAACCCGCGCCAGCGGGGCGGGCGGGGTCATCGATGTGCCCCGTGATAGGCGGGGTTCGGCTCCATCCCCGAGGCCGAGGCGACCCGGTTGGTCATGTTGAAGAACCCGGCCACGGCGGCGATGTCCCAGATGTCGCGGTCGGAAAAGCCCGCCGCGCGCAACGCCTGGCGGTCGGGCTCTTCGACCCGGTGGCTGGCCTCGGTCAGCTTGGCCGCGAAATCCAGCATGGCGCGCTGGCGCGGGCTCAGCGGCGCGACGCGGTAGTTCATCACCAGCGCCTCGCCCAGTGGCGGATCGCCCGACAGCTCGCGCACGGCGGCGCCATGGGCCACCTGACAATACCAGCAGCGGTTGATCGACGAGACCACGACCGCGATCATTTCACGCTCGAGCTTGGACAGCCCGCTGTCGCCCAGCATCAGGTCGTTATACATCGCCGTGAAGGCGTTCAGCTTGCCGATGTCGAAGGCATAGGCGGCCAGCACGTTCGGCACGAGGCCAAGCCGCTCCGCGCAGAGGTCGAAATACCGCTGCGTTTCGGCCGGCAACGGGTCCACAGCCGGCAGGTCGAGTGCCGTCGGACGGGGCGCGTCATGGGTCACTGCTCAGGCCTTTTGCGGCGCGATCGTTCGATAGTGATACTGTCCCACATCCGTCATGTTCAGGGAAGCATAGAGAGCGCGGGCCGCGTGATTGTGGTCTGTAACCAGCACGTTAAGCGATGTGGCCCCCTGATCTTGGGCCCATTGTGCGGCGGCCCGCATCATGTTGACGGCGGTTCCCTGCCGACGATGCTCGGGCGAGACCGCGACCGCATGCACGAAGGCCATGTCGCGGTCGAGCGCGGCGAAGGCCACGCCCGCGGCGCGGTCCTTTCGCCGTCCCAGAATGGCGGTCTTCGGCCCCTGAACCCGGGCCATCACCGCGCGCCGGGCCGGGCCGATGCCGTTTTCCGCCCAGAGCTCGTCCATGATCGCGAGCGGCTCCCAGAGCGTGAAGGCCGACACGGGCGGCGGCGGTTCGGCGGCAAGATCGGCAACCGCGCCCGACAGGATCGTCACCGGATCGACCACGGCATAGCCGCGCGCCGCGAGGTCCGCGTCAAGCGCCGTCTCGTCGGGCCGCACCATGAACAGCGGGGCCTGGCCCAGCGCCCGCATCCCGGCCTCGGCCTCGGCGACGGCCGCAGGGTCGAAGGCGCCGTCCAGCGTCGCGGCCGACACGCGCTTGCCGCCGCCCTGACCGTCGCGCAGGGACCAGGGGCCCGCGATGTGGCGGGCGGCGGGCGGCCAGGTTGCCTCCTGCCCTGCGAAAAGCCGCGCGAGGTTCACGCCATGGCCTCGGGGAACAGGGCGCACAGCTCGGCCATGGCCGCGTCGATCCGCGCGCCGTCCGAGCCGCGGATTACGATGTTGGTGCCGTAAACCCCGTCGCGGCTGAACGGGTAGGACCCGATGGACAGATCGTCGAACCGCGCGGCCAGCCCGCGCAGCTCGCCCGCGATATCGCCTTCGGGCCGCTCGACGCAGAGCGTCTGCGACATCAGCGGATCGCCTCCCGCCAGCGTCGGCAGCACGCCCGCGACCATCGCCTGGAACACGCTGGGCACCCCGGCCATGACATGGACATTGCCGATCACGAAGCCCGGCGCGGCCGAGATCGGGTTTGCGATCAGCGTGGCGCCGTCGGGGATGCGTGCCATGCGCAGCCGCGCCTCGTTCAGATCTCGCCCCATCCGCGCGCAATATTCGGCCAGCAGGGCGCGGGCATCCTCGCGCACGCCGATGCCGACGCCGAAGGCCGCCGCCACCGCATCGGCGGTGATGTCGTCATGGGTCGGTCCGATCCCGCCCGAGGTGAAGACGATGTCGTAATCGGTCCGAAGCGCGTTCAGCGCGGCCACGATCCGGTCCTGACGGTCGGGGACGATGCGGACCTCGGCCATCCGGATGCCGTGCTTGATCGCCTCGCCCGCAAGGTAATGCATGTTGGCGTCGCGGGTGCGGCCCGACAGGATCTCGTCGCCGATCACCAGCATCGCCGCGGTGGGGTTGGTCATGGCTGCCTCCTTGCCCGGCCGATCTGCCCGGTCCCGGTCGCGGGGAGCCCGTCTTGCCCTGTCCGTGCCCGGCTTGCCGGTTCTCGCCCTAGGGTATAGGAGCCCGCCATGCGCTTTCAAAGACCCCTCGTGCCGGGGCGGCTGATCCGCCGCTACAAGCGGTTCCTCGCGGATGTGCGGCTGGAGGACGGGACCGAGGTGACGGCGCATTGCCCGAATTCCGGCGCGATGCTGGGTCTGACCGAGCCCGGGCTGCGGGTCTGGCTGGAGCCCAATGACGATCCGCGCCGCAAGCTGGGCTTTGCCTGGCGGCTGGCCGAGCTTGCGGGTGGGCACTGGGCCGGGGTCGATGCGGGCCTTGCCAACCGGGTGGTGGCTGAGGCGCTGGCCGAGGGCCGGGTTCCGGCGCTCGCGGGCCATGACCGGGTCCGCCCCGAGGTGCGCTATGCCGCCCGCAGCCGGGTCGATTTCCTGCTGAGCGGCGCCGGACAGCCCGACACCTATCTCGAGGTCAAGAACGTACATCTGCGTCGCGAGGGCGACCGGGCCGAGTTTCCCGATTGCGTGACGGCGCGCGGCGCCCGGCACATGCGCGATCTGGCCGAAATGGTGGCCGCCGGGCACCGGGCGGCGGTTCTGTTTCTGGTGCAGCGGACCGATTGCGGGCGCTTCGGGCTCGCCGCCGATCTCGACCCCGGCTATGCCGAAGCGGCCCGGGCGGCGGCCGCGGCGGGGGTCGTTTTCCTGTGCCACGCCACCCGCATCGGCCCCGAGGGCGTAACGCTTGCGCAGGCGCTTCCGGTCGATCTGGGCTGAGGCGGACCGGCGCGACCGTTCCGCCTCTGGTCTTTGCCTGCCGGGGGGCGTATCTCTGGGTCAAGCCATGAAGGAGTGCGCATTGGACGAGAAGACCCGCGGCAGGCGGACGAAGGACAACATTCGCATCTACGACCCCGAGGATTTCGCCGGCATGCATGCTGCGGGACGTGTGGCGGCCGAGATCCTCGACGAAATCGCGCCTCTGGTCTTCCCGGGCCAGACGACGGCCGAGATCGACCGCGTCATCACCGATCTGGTCGAGGCCAAGGGGGCGGTGTCCGCCACCATCGGCTACAAGGGCTACAAGCACGCCAGCTGCATCTCGGTGAACCACGTGGTCTGCCACGGCATCCCGGGGCCCAAGGTGCTGAAGGATGGCGACATCCTCAATGTCGACGTGACGGTGATTGTCGATGGCTGGTACGGCGATACCAGCCGGATGTATGTGGCGGGCAAGCTCTCGCGCAAGGCCGAGCGGCTGATCCAGGTCACCCACGATTCGCTGTTCAAGGGGATCGAGGCGGTCCGTCCCGGCAACACCTTCGGCGATATCGGCGCGGCCATCCAGACCTATGTGGAATCCCACCGCATGAGCGTGGTGCGCGATTTCTGCGGCCACGGGCTGGGGCGGGTGTTCCACGCGCCGCCGAACGTGCTGCATTACGCACCGTTCCGGCTGAACGAAGACGGCCAGAAGGTCACGATCTCGGGCACCCCGACCCGCGACCCGACCCCGGTTCTGGAAGAGGGCATGTTCTTCACCATCGAACCGATGGTCAATCTGGGTCGCCCCGAAACCAAGATCCTGGCCGATGACTGGACTGCCGTGACCCGCGACAAATCGCTGTCGGCCCAGTTCGAGCATTCGATCGGCGTCACCGCCGATGGCTGCGAGATCTTCACGCTCTCGCCGGGCGGGCTTTTCCACCCTACCTACAGCTGAGCCGCCCCCTTCCCGGGGCGCGGCGCTCCGAACGACAATCCGGGCAGTCCGCCGTCTTCGGGCGGCGATGGAGGCGGTATCATGGTCGAACTCTTCGCACGTCTGACGCCGATGCGCTGGATCGTGGGCATCGCGGCGCTTCTGGCGATCGCGGTCTCGGTCTGGCAGCTCGAGTCCGAGCGGCGCGGCATCGTCATCGCCCCGGTGCCCGGCACCGGCGCGACGCCCGCCACGGTCTACCGGCTGAAGGACGCGCCGCCCGCCCCGGTGGTGATCGTCTCGCACGGCTTTGCCGGATCGCGCCAGCTGATGCAGGCCTGGTCGCTGACGCTGGCGCGCGCGGGCTATGCGGCGGTTGCGTTCGATTACGAAGGGCACGGGCGCAACCCGGTGCCGATGTCGGGCGATCTCGACAGTCCCGAAGGCACGGCGCTTCTGCTGATGGCCGAGACGCGGCGGGTGACCGATGCCGCGCTGGCCCAGCCCTGGGCGGACGGGCGGGTCGCGATCCTCGGCCATTCCATGGGCAGCTATATCGCGATCCGCGAGGCGCGCGACGACCCGCGGATCGCCGCCACCATCGGCATCGCGGCGGCCAACGACTCGATCACTGCGACCGAGCCGCCGAACCTGCTGATGATCAACGGAGAATGGGAGACCCGGCTGGCCACGGACCCGCTCGAGGCGCTGCAGCTGGCCGATCCGTCGGCGCAGCTGGGCGATACCGTGGGCGATCCGGCGACGGGCACAGGGCGGCGCGCGCTGCTGGCGCCCGATGTCGAGCATATCGGCGTGATCTGGTCGCCGACCGCGCTTCGCGAAACCCGGGCCTGGCTTGACGCAACCTTCGGGCGGACAAGCGGCGGGCCGGTTGTCGAGATCGGCGGCTGGATCGCGCTGCTGCTCGTTGGCATCGTGGCGCTGGCCTGGCCGCTGGCGCGGATGCGCGGCCAGACCGAAGCGCCCCGGCCCGCACCGCTGCCGCGCCGCCGCTTCCTGATCGTGGCGTTGCTTCCGGCGGTGGCGGTGCCGCTGATCCTGGCGCCCTTCCGCACCCAGTTCCTGCCGGTGCTGGTGGCCGACTACCTCGCCGTCCATTTCGCGCTTTACGGCGCGATGGTGCTGGCGCTGCTGGCCTGGTGGGGCGAGGTCCGCTGGGCGGGCTGGCGCGAGATCGGCCGGATCCTGGCGCTGGCCGCGCTGGTGGCGCTTTACACGATCGGGGTCTTCGGCTTCGCCATGGACCGCTACGTGACCTCGTTTTACCCGATCCCGATCCGGGGCCTGATCATCGCGGCGATGGCGGTCGGGGCGGTGCCCTACATGCTGTCGGACGCGCTGATGGTCGAGGGCGGCCGCGCGCCGGTCTGGCGCAGCCTTGTGTCGCGCGGCGCCTTCCTGGCCTCGCTGGGGATCGCCACCGCGCTCGACTTCCACCGGCTGTTCTTCCTGCTGCTGATCCTGCCGATCATCCTGATCTTCTATCTGCTGTTCGGCACCATGGGCGGCTGGATCGGCCGCGCCACCAACCGGCCCGCGGGAGTCGGGCTGGGGCTTGGCCTTTTTCTGGCCTGGGCGCTGGGCGTGACCTTCCCGATGTTCCAGGCTGTCTGATCGGGCCGCATCGCGGGACGCAGAGCGGGCAGGGGGTATTTGAACCAAGAAGAAGACACAGTTCGTCGAACGCGGCGCATCCCGACCCGGCACGGACCTTTCATGTCGCGCAGCAGCGCCTGGCGATTGCGGCGGTCAGTGTCGGTGCGTCGTCAGCCGGTGTCTGGTCATCCAAAGCCGAATACGGGCGCTCGGTGTCATAGTCCGTGGCCCCGGCGGCGATGACGACACGCGCGTGAGCCAGGTCGTGGCACATGGTCTCGTTGAGCGGATCGTCGCGCATCCGGCCGGTGACGCTTTCGGCGACACCTTCTGCATGGGCTTTCCTGGCGCGATGCGAATGCCATTCGATCCGTTTCTCGGAACACCGTCGCAGGATAGCGTTCGAGATCAGGTCCGTGCCGTTGTCGCTGACAATCATCCCCGGCTTTCCCCAGCGCTCGATCAGCGCGATGAGGTCACGCGCGACACGACGCTCCGAGATCGAGCTGTCCTGGGGCGACCCAAGGCATTCGCGGGTGACGTTGCCGACCACGTTGAGCACCCGGAAGTGCTGGGCATTGGTAAACTGATCGTGGACGAAACCGCGCGACCAGCGCGCATTGGGGCGCGCCTCGACCGGGATCGGGGCGCGCGCCCGCAACGGCCTTGCGCCGAGCCTACGCTTTGCGGAGCGGCACCCCCTCCTCGCGGAAGAGCCGACAGATCCGTTTGATGCCGGACGGCTCTCCCTCTCGGCACAGCAGCACGAAGTGCCGCCGATCGCCAAACCTCCGGCGCGCATTGGCCAAGTCCCGCAACCGGGCGCGCAGCACCGTATCCGGCGCACGCTGCGCCCGGCAGCGGACCATCTTGCGATCCGCCCCGGCAATCCGGCACGCCCACCGTTCCGATAGCCCGAGCAGGAACCTCAGGTGCGCGACCGCGTCACGCTTCAAGGCAGGCGTCGCGACTTTTTTTGAGACCGGTTCCTTCATCGCCGCCAGGCTCAGCATCTGCGCGGCCAGCGGCGTCATCAGCTTGGCGTTCTCGTCATCGAGCGTCTTCAGGCGCTTGGCCTCGGACACCGTCATGCCGCCGAACCGGGCCGTCCAGTTGCAGAAGGTCCCGTCCGAAATGCCGTAGAGTGCTGGAAACGGTTCCCCGGGCCGTTTGCCTGAGGCTTGACCGTGCGTCACGGGGTCGCGCGCGTCGCGTCCGCCTCAGGCCTGGCCAGGATGCCGGTGGACTGCTCGTCCGTTGCTCTCGTTCGCGTCATTGTCGGCCCTCAAGTCGGGCCGGACTGTCTTCGATGGTGGAGGAGAAATCCCCTGACAGGTCAAACTCACCTCAGCATCTGCCGTGCCCGGGCATGCTGGCCCAGCACGTTCCGCACGCGGCCCAGGGCGCCGGGCGGGCGGGCATCGGCGCGGTCGAACCGCACCAGCCGGTCGAGCGTGTCGGCGGCCGCGGCAGCATCGGCCGTCATCCGCCCGCCCTCGAAATGCAGGGTGGTCGACAGCCGGCGGAGCGTCGGGCCGTCGGGTGGTGCGGGCGCGGGCATGGCGGCGGCGGCAGCGGGGGCGCTTTCGGGCGCGGGACCCTCCAGACGGAAGTCCGGGCCCAGCAGCACGCGGGCCAGCGCCTCGCACGCGCTGCGCGTCGGTTCCGCGAAACGGCCGATATCGGCGGCGATGCGCGCCGACCAGGCGGCAGCGTCGATGGTTAGCGGATACGCCTGAAGCTCTGCCGCGCATTGCAGGCAGTCGAGCGTGATCATGCTGAGAGACGGGCAACTCACCGGCAGCCGGCATTGATAGGGGTCGCTGCCAGTCTCGGCGATGAACTTGGCAAATTCGGTGCCTTCGCCCGAAGCGCCCGAGATCGCGAGTTTCTGGCCCGCAGCTCCATTCGAGCGCGGTGAGGAACCGCCGAGCGTGAGCGGAAGGCTGATCCGCAGGATCGGCCGGTCCGTCACCATCAGCGCCTGCAGCGAGGTGAACACGTCGGGCGAGGACCCGCGGAAGAACGGGCCGCCCGATCCGGCTTCGGCCCGCGCGATCAGGCGCCGCGACAGGCAGCCGTGATAGATCATCCCACCGTCATGGTAGCTGCGAAACTGCGCTCGGGCAAAGCCGTCCAGGACCGCAGCGGGATCGAGGCGCTTCAGCCGACCGTCCAGCGCCTGCGGCCGCACCCGAAGCGTCCCCGCCGCCCCCGTCCGCGGATCGGGCCAAAGATAGGTCATCACCCGCCATTTCACGATATCGGGGTCGTGGCGCGCGATCAGAGCGGCCAGCAGCCGCAGGCCGTTGGGCAACACGGCGTCGTCATCGCCGATGAACAGCACATGGTCCCCGGTGGTGTTCGACAGCGCGAACTGGAAATTCTCGCGCATCGACAGCCGCCGGTCGGTGCGCACGGCGACGATGCGCGGATCGTCGAAGCCTGCGATCACCGCGGGCGTGTCATCGGTGCTGGCATTGTCGGAGACGACGATCTCGACCGGCGCATCGGCCGCATCGGCCGCAACGAGCGCCGAGCGGATGGCGGCATCGAGGTAGTGTGCACGCTCCCGCGTCGGAATCACGAGACTGATGACAGGGCGAGGCTCGGGGATCATGCAGTGCTCCCAGGCAGAGGATCACGCCGCCGTGGCGGCGGAAAACTGGCACCTGTCGTAGTCTCAGGGCTTCGAAGAGGCAAGTTCGTGAAGGGGGCTAATCGGCCTGTCGTCACTCCGAAAGGGTGAAACGTTTGCCGTGCAATTCGATGAACGGTCCGTAACGGCCGAAGCTGGTGGCTCGTATGCGACGCGCGATTTCCTCTTCCGTCATCTCCGGATCCAGCCGCTTGAGGTCCTCAAGGTCGCGCAGGCGATAGGTTTTGGGTGCCCAGTGCTGCGCCGTGTTTTCAAGACGCGCGCGATCGACCCAATCCATGCCGTCTCGGGCAATCGCCGCAGTCACCCGGAGGAAGGTCAGGAGATGATGGCGATAGGTCAGTTTCAGGAGATCCGCGACGGTCCGGGCGTCGCGGCAGCAGAAATCCGAAACGTCAAGAATGGGACCCGCATCGACATCCGCAGTCATCAGATGGACCGTGATCGCCGAGCTTTCGTCGCCATTATAAAGGACCCAGTTCACGCCGCCCGAGCCCGGATAGGCGGGCGAGGAAGTGTGAAAGTTTATGGCAGCCTTTCCAAGCCCCTCGAGCGTCGCGGCGCGGAAGATCGTCTTGGATTTGAAGCAGAATAACCAGTCCGTTTCGAGAACGCCGGGGTCGGGCGAGGTCGGGGGAACCTCGTTGGTTGACAGCACCGGAATGACGGTCTCGAACAGGGTTTCCAGATGCGTCAGGGCGATCTCGGAATAGGCGTCGTCACGTAGCCCGAAGAACGCAACGCTGTCCGCCCGACGCATGGTCAGGCACCCTTCCGCCGCAGATAGCCGCGGGGCGAGGACGACAGGATCAGCTTGCCGTTCAGGACCGGGTCGACTTCGAAATCGGGGTTTTCGGCCATATAGGCCAGGGCCGCCGCGGCCGGATCATTGCCGGGCTCGAGCCGACGGGATCTGTTGCGCGCTTTCGACGCCTCCGGCAGGTGCGCGACGATCGTATCCGCGACGACAAGGTAACATCCCTCCGTAACCAGCGGGCCATAGGCGCGACATTCGGCCAGCACATGCTCGCGGCTGTGATCGCTGTCGAGAACGACCATGACCCTGGCCCCATCGGGGATCTCGGCGCGGACACGGGCAACGGTCTCGGCCTCGACGGAGCTGCCCTCGATCAGGGTCACGCGTTTCGACATCGGATGGGTCTCGATCGTATCACGGTTATGCGCGCGGATATCTATATCGACCCCGATCACCTTGCCGCCGCCCATCAGGTCCAGCAGCGACGCCATGAACAGAACCGATCCGCCTCGTGCGACCCCGGTTTCGATGATGACATCCGGTTTCGAGGACCAGATCACCTCTTGCGTCGCCATGATGTCCGTTGGCGTCTGAATGATCGGGGCGCCCATCCAGCTCCAGAGATAGCTGAAATCGTACTCGTTCAGGGCCTCGAACATGGCGGACGACCTGCCATGAAGCGCCTCGTCTCCGCCGAGGGCCAACGACTGCCGCCGCTTCATTTCTTCGAATTCCGCGCGATCGTCCCGTTGTGACATGTTCAGCTTTCCGATACATCAACCAACCCGGCTCTTACACGCCTTGCCGCCGCGAAGAAAGCCGTACGACGGCCGATTTTTTACGTGGAGAGACCCGCCAGCACCTTGGGCCGCAGTGCTTTCGGAGTCCTCGCTCGACTCCGGGCTAGGCTGCACTTTCCCAAGCGTGCGTCCTGCGTCCCGGCGGCCGGGTGCATGTCGTGATCCCGAGCATGTACCGCAACATCAGCGACCTGGTGGTTATCGACCACGTGCAGCATTTCTCGCGGCTGTCGTTGGAGAGGCTGTTCGCCGATGCCGGCTATTCCGACATCCGCATCGACGCCGAGACCCACCGTGCGGCCTTCATCGTGAAAGCCGTGCACGACCCGGCCGCGCTGCCCGCGCGCCCCGCCCCCTCGGCCGCCGATCTGGCCGAGACCATGGACAAGGCCCGCGCCATCGCCCGGCAGTGGCAGGACATCGCCACGCGGATCGAGGCGTTCGAGGCCGGGCATCCCGACACGCGTTGCGTGATCTATGGCAGCGGCGTCTACGGCATGTTCATCGCCTCGACGCTGAAGGATCGCGGGCGGGTGCTGGCCTTCCTCGACGCCAACCCGTTCCGGCAGGGGCGCGAACTGATGGGGATTCCGATCCTTGCGCCCAATCGAGTGCCCGAGGCGGCCGGGGCGGTCTATGTCGGGCTCAACCCGCAGGACGCGCGCGGCATCATCGCGGGGGTCGCGGCGCTGCACGACCGGCCGCGCTCCTTCTTCTACCTATGAGCCGGGACGCGCCCATCACCGTGATGATCGCGGGGATGGCTGGCGCCTCGCTTGGCACCGAGATCGCCAAGGCGCTGGCCGCGGCGGGCGGCTATCATGTGCTGGGCTGCGATATCTCGCCGCTGGCCTATGGCCATTTCGACGCGCATTTCGCCGAGACCTTCCTGGCCGAGCGCGACGATTACGTGGCCAGCGTGCTGCGGCTGTGCCGGGCGGCGGGGGTCGAGGTGCTGATCCCGGGCGGCGACCAGCCGGCCGCGCTTCTGGCGCCCGCCGCGGCGCGGTTTGCCGAGGCCGGCATCCGGATCGCGCAGAACGCGCCCGAGGTCGTGGCCGTCGCCACCGAAAACACCCGCTGTTTCGAGATTCTGGGCGCAGCCGGCGTGCCGATCCCGATGACCCGCGGCATCGCCGCGCCGGGCGACATCGCCGGGTTCCCGACGCCCTGCGTGATCAAGCCCTCCAGCGCCTCGGGCGGCAGCGCCTTCGTGTTCTTCGCGCGCGACCCTGGCGAGGCCGAGCTGTACTGCGCCTACCTGTTGCGCAACGGGATCGCGCCGGTCGCCCAGGCCTATGTGCCGGTCGAGGGCGGCGAGTTCACGGTGGGCGTGCTGTCTGACCCGGACGGCAGCGTTGTGGGCGTGATCGCGCTGCGGCGGGCCTTTACCTCCAAGCTGTCGGTGCTGGCGCGGGGGCCGGATTTCCTGATTTCCAGCGGCTACACCCAGGGCCGCATCGAGCCCTTCCCCGAGGTCTGCGCGGCCGCGCGCGACATCGCGGAGACGCTGGGCAGCCGGGGGCCGCTGAACGTGCAGGGCCGCGTCGATCCGGACGGCCGGTTCGTGCCCTTCGAGATCAACCCGCGCTTCTCGGCCAGCACCTATCTGCGCACGCTCGCGGGCTTCAACGAGGTCGACCATTTCCTGCGCCGCCTGACCGGACGGCCGCCCGCCGCGCCGCTGGGGCTGCGCCCGGGCTGGTACCTGCGCAGCCTGACCGAAACCGTCACCCCGGACGAGAAGCGGACATGATCCGCTGGATCGTGCCCGGCCGACTGGCCACGGGGCCCGCCCGCGAGGCGCATCTGGAGGGCGCCACGCGGATCGACCTGCGCCACCTCGTCGATGCCGCGGGCAACGCCACCGATGCCGTCGCCCGGCATGTCGCGGATGGCGTCGCCGCGCTCGAGCGGGGCGAGACGCTGCTTCTGGTCTGCGATTTCGGCGTGTCGCGCAGCAATGCGGTGGCCGCCGGGGTGCTTGCGCGCTGGCAGGGCCTGCCCTTCGATGCGGCGGTGGCCCGCGTGATCGAGGCCACGGGCGAACGCGAGATCAAGCTCGACATGCTGGACACGGTGCGCGCGGCGCTGGGCGCGGCCCGCAGGCGGCAGGGCGGGCGCACGCTGGTGACCGGGGCGACAGGCTTCATCGGGCGCCACCTCTGCACCGCCTTCCCCAACCGGGTGACAGGGGGTGGCGGGCGCGAGACGCTCGATCTGATGGCGGCACCCGCACAGATCGCCGCCCGGTTGGGCGAGGCCCGTGCGGGCCGCGTGATCCACCTGGCGCATCCGCGTATCTACACCAACAACGCGGCCCTCGGTGAGGCGCTGACCATGCAGAAGAACCTGATGGACGCGGCCGCTTCGCTCGGGGTGCGCCTAGTCCTCGTCTCTTGCGCGGCGGTCTTCGCGGGCGGGACCACGACCGGCCCCGTTCCGTCCTCGGCCCCGCCATGTCCCCGGGGGGTCGCGGGCCAGATCAAGGCCTTGCAGGAAGGCCTGTTGAAACTGACGGTCGAGGCTTCGGGGCTGGAGGCTTGCGTGGTGCGTCTGGCCCAGACCTATGGCCCGGGCGGCCTGCGGCCCCGCCTGATCCAGAGCTTCGCCGAGGGCATCGCCGCCGGACGCCCGGTCACGACGCATCGTTTCGAGGACGGGCCGGCGAAGCTCGAGCTGCTGCATGTCGACGACGCGGTGCGGGGGCTGGTCGAGATCGCCGAAGCGGGCACCGCGCCGGTCTATCACCTGGGCTCCGACGACATCGCGACCCCGGCCGAAATCGCGGGGATGATCGCGACGCGGCTCGACCAGCGGCTGGACCTGGCGGAGTTGCCGGTCGCGGGGCGGGCCGACCGGGTCCGGCTGGACTGGTCGGCCACGCGCGACGACCTGGGCTGGCGCCCCCGGATCGCGCTGGCAGACGGGTTGGCCGAAACGCTGGCCGCGCTGGGGGCACCGGGACATTCCCGAGACTGAGGTCTTCTGGACCCGAGCGCGTTATCGAACGGATGTGCGCTCTGGATATGCACGGATTGGCAAAGGTCTTTGTCGCAGCGCGGAAGATCTCGCTGCGACCCATACTGGGCGCGATGATCGCCGAGCGCTCGCATGCCTTTGCATCGCTGATGAAGGCCAATCCCATGCGAGGTCGGCTTCAGCGCTCCACGGCGTCGCGCAGGCGGTACCAGGCGATCGCGGCCGTCCCGTAGCTGCGGTGAAACCGGTGAAACGGAAGCGGGTCGATCTTGCGGGAGGGAAGCGGCAATCGGGTGCCTCTGGCAAGGTGATCGGCCAGCGCCTTGCCCATCGCGGTGCCAAGCGCCACGCCCCGTCCGTTATAGCCCATCACCACGATCATGCCCGTGTCCGGCTCGAACAGGCGAACACGGTGGTCGGCGGTCATCCCGACCCGACCCGACCAGCGATACTCGACCCCAAGCCGGGCGGCCTCGGGGAAGAAGGCCCGCAATTCCCGTTCGACGATGCCATAGTCCGCCGGGGCCCCCCGATACGAAAAGCGCCCGCGCCCGCCGATCATCAGGCGGTTGCCGGGACCGATGCGGAAATAGGTGCCGACGCGGCGGCTTTCGGAAACGACGGAGCGCCCGGGCAGGATACGTTCCAGCAGATCGGGCGGCAGCGGACGGGTTGCAATTTGGATGCTGTTGGCCGCAACCAGCGTCCTCTCGATGCGCCGATAGAGGTTCGGCGGGGTATAGGCATTGGTCACCAGAATGACACGGTCTGCCGTGACCGTCGCCCCCGATTGCGTGCGGGCCTGCCAGCCCGTGCCGGTGCGGCGGATCTCGACGACGCGGCTGTGCGCGAAAAGATCTGCGCCGGTTCGCCGGGCTGCCGCCGCTAGCCCCCGGACATAGTTCAGCGGGTGTACCCGGCCCGCCCGCAGGTCGCGCCAGCCGCCGCGGAACCGACGGGTTCCGGTGGCCTCTGCGATGGCCTCGGCGTCCAGCCACTCGACCGGGGCGCCGCGCGCCTGCCATTGGGCCATCCGGCGTTCCAGCGCGGGCAGGTGACTGTCCTTGAGGCTGGCCTGGATCCAGCCGTCGCGGCTTGCGTCGCAGTCGATGCCATGGCGCGCGACCAGATCGAAAAGGACATCGGCCGTGCCGCCCGCGAAGGCGGTCGCCGCCGGGCCGAAAAGCGCATCCAGACCATCGGGATCGTCCTTCAGGCCCGGAATGACCTGCCCGCCATTGCGCCCCGAGCCGCCATGGCCGGGAACCTCGGCCTCCAGCAGGGTCACGGCGACGCCCGCCTCGGTCAGATGCAGCGCGGTCGAAAGCCCGGTGAACCCGCCGCCGATCACCAGAACGTCGGTCCGGCGGCTTTCGGCAAGCGCGGGCAGGTCGGGGCCGGGGCGGGCCGTCGCGACCCAGAGCGATTGCGGCATGTCGTCCACGGGATCAGACCGGATGGGTGACGCGGCGCAGGAAATCCTGCGTGCGCGGATGTTGCGGAGAGGTCAGCACATCGGCGGCCGGGCCCTGTTCGACGATGCGCCCGCCATCGAGAAACAGCACCCGGTCGGCGGCCTCGCGGGCGAACTGGATCTCATGGGTCACGACCAGCATCGTCATGTGCTCATGGGCAAGATCTGCCATCACCGACAGCACGTCGCCGACCGTTTCGGGATCGAGCGCCGAGGTGGGCTCATCCATCAGGATCGCCCGCGGCCGCATCGCAAGGGCACGGGCGATGGCCACGCGCTGTTGCTGGCCGCCCGACAGCGCGGCGGGATGGGCGTTCATCTTGTCGGCCAGCCCGACGCGCCTCAGGTGATCCTCGGCCCGGTCGCGGACCTCGGCCTTCGGTTCGCCAAGGACATGCAGGGGTCCCTCCATCACGTTTTCCAGCGCGGTGCGGTGCGGGAACAGGTTGAAGCGCTGAAACACCATCGCCACCTGGGTCCGGATCTGGTGGATCGACGGCGCGTGGGCATCGACCCGGGCGCCCTCGATGGCGATTTCCCCCTGCTGGTAATCCTCGAGCCCGTTCACGCAGCGCAAAAGCGTGGACTTGCCGGACCCCGAAGGCCCGATCAGGCAGACGGTTTCGCCCTTGGCCACCTCGGCATCGATCCCCTTCAGCACCTCGAGCGAGCCGAAGGACTTGTGCACATCGGTAAAACGGATCATCGGGCCGCTCCCATCCGGCGTTCGACCTGCCGCATCAGCATGTTCAGCGGGATCGTCAGGCAGAGATAAAGAACCGCAACCAGGGTGAAGACGGTCATGTTGTCGAAGGTGGACGAGGCCAGCATCTTGCCCTGCATGGTCAGCTCGGCCACCGAGATCACCGAAACCTGCGAGCTGTCCTTCAGCAGCATCACCATATTGTTGCCATAGGGCGGCAAGGCGATCCGGATCGCCTGCGGCAGCACCACGCGGCGCATCATCTTGCCGTGGCGCATGCCGATCGATTTCGCGGCCTCGGTCTGGCCCCGGTCCACCGCCTCGATCCCGCCGCGGAAGGTTTCGCCGATATAGCAGGAATAGATCAGCGCCAGACCGATCACCCCGGCCTGGAAGGCGGTCAGGTCGATCCCCAACTCTGGCAGCACGAAGTAGATGTAGAACAGCATCACAAGGATCGGGATGCCGCGCAGGAACTCGACCACGAAGCGCGCGGGTCCCGCCAGATAGCGTCGGCCCGAGGTCCGCAAAATCGCCCAGACCAGCCCCAGCGCCGATGCCAGCACCAGCGCCAGGATCGTGACCGCAACGGTCAGCCAGAGGCCCTGGGTCAGAAGCGGCAGGTAGTCCTGCACCCGGTCAAGAAGTGGCGCCATGCATCTTTCCGTTCATCTTTCCATTCAGGGGGGGCGGTTTCGGGTCTCTGGCCCCGGGGCGCAGACCCGCGCCCGGGGCCGGGTTGCGTGCCCGTCAGAGGCCGTATTTCGCGAAGATCTCGTCCAGCTTGCCGCTGGCCTTCATCCCGGCGATGGCTGCGTCGACCGCCTTCAGCAGATCGGGGTTGTCCTTCGAGACGGCCAGCGCCACGTCGCCCTTGCCCATCGGCGTGTAGCCCTCGACCAGATGCACGCCGAGACCCGGGTTCTGCGAGACCTGGTAGGCGATGATCGGTTCGTCGCCGACCCCTGCCTTGATCCGGCCCAGCTTCACGTCGCGCATGATGTCGACGAGGCTGTCGTAAAGCTTGATCTCCTTGAAGATCCCCAGCGCCTGCAGCTTGTCGGCGAAGGTGGTGCCGATCTGGGCGCCGATGACCTCGCCCTTCAGATCGTCAAGCTGGTAGGCCGTGTCGTCGCCCGCGGCCACGAACAGCGCGTCGCCATAGCTGTAGACCGGGGTCGAGAAATCGACGACTTCGCGGCGCTTGTCGGTGGCATACATGCCGGCCGAGATCACGTCGATCTTGCCGGTGGTCAGGGCCGGGATCAGGGCCGAGAACTGGGTGATCTCGAAGCTCGCGCCGGTGTTCATCTCTTCGGCGATGGCTTGGGCCAGATCGACCATCGCCCCGGTCGGCTGTTGCGTCGCCGTGTCGACGAAGGTGAACGGAATGCCTGTCGTGGTCACGCCGACTTTCAGGCTGTCGGCCGCCTGCGCGAGGGATGCGACCATCGCAGCCGCGGCGGCGAGCATCGGGATTTTCAGTTTCATGAACAGGTCTCCTGTTGATGGGCGCCGATGCGCAGCAGATCCGGACAGGTTGCCCCGCATCTCCGTCGCGTCTCGATCTGTTATTTTTTCACGCTAGTGAACGTACGCCCCTTTGCAAGCGAAAATTCATGAGGCCTTCACTCAGACGAAAAGACCACGCCAGCGTCGGCCTTTTTGCTTGCGGGATGCCGCATCGAATGCATAGCTATGGCTTCACCTGCATGAAAAAGAAGCGATGACCCAAACCGACCCCAACTCGCCCGACACCGATCCCGCCGGGACCGTCGAAGCGGACCTGTCGCTGGGGCAGGCGGTGCGGCGCGCCCGTCAGGGCCGCGACATGTCCCTAAAGCAGGTCGCGGATGGCGCGGGCATCTCTGTCGGCCTGATGAGCCAGATCGAACGCGGCATCTCTTCGCCGTCGATCCGGGTCCTGCGGGCCATCTGCGCTGTGCTGGACATTCCCGTCCTGTCGCTTTTCGTCTGGGACGATCACCTTTCGGACCGCGAGGCCCGAATGATCGTGCGCGCCGACCGGCGTCGGAGCATCGATTTCGGCGACCGCGGCATGGTGAAGTCCTTTGTGACCGCACATGATGCAGGCACTCTTCAGGTGATGGATATCGTCCTTCAGCCGGGTGGCGGGTCGGGCGAAGACGCCTATCGTCATGCGGGCGAGGAATGCGGGCTTGTTCTTGGGGGCCGTCTGGAAATCTGGATCGACGGCCATGCCTTCCACCTGAACGAAGGCGATTCCTTCCATTTCGAAAGCGCGCTGCCGCACAAGTTCCGCAACCTGTCTGACGGACCGACGCGGGTGCTCTGGATCACCACGCCGCCTGTCTGGTAGCACTGCTTCCCGGCGTCCACTCCGGGTCGGGTCGGCGATCGCATCGGCGCACATGCATCTTTGTGCAGCCTGGCAGATGTCGACTGGCTGCTCGGAGACCGCGGCCATGATGCCGATCGCCTCGGGGCAGATACCGTTCAGCAGCGTCCGCTTTCGCCGGATCAGTGCCACATCCACATTCAGGGCCGCGATGATACGGGCCTCGGGCGCGCCATGCCCGATGGCGCGCAGGATCATCTTGTGCTCCTGGATCGTGGCAAGGCGACCGATGCGTTTGTTGCAGGTGAAGGACGCGTCGTCGGTGGCGACCAGGCTGGTGACGGCGTCGGGGCCTATCTCCTTCAGGACATGGAGCCGGACAGGGCCGTCGAGCAGGTTGAAGGTGCCATCCTGCTGCCGTGCGCGCGCGACCACGAGCAGTTCGATCAGGCCGGCCTCGCGGATGGATGCGGCGATCTGTGCATATTGCCGACCCTTTGGAACCGTGCTCGGCAGTTGCGTCAGCGGCAGGATGCCGGTGATCGGGATCTGACGCGGGGTCGGCTCGAAGCCCGGTCCCTTGGGCGGGGGCGTTTTGGCCCGATGTTCCTTGAGGCCGTCGACCACCTTGCTTGGCAGGGAAGCCAGTCTCTCGGCCCGAAGGAGGGTCACAAAGTTCCCGTCCCCGAGCTGGGACTGAAACGCCGCGTCGAGGAACGGCCGGTGATCACGCGTGGACTGGGCCCTGCGGATCATGTCCTGCTGGCGTTCTGCCTGGATCCGATAGGCCCGGACCAGCGCCGCCGATGTCATCCGCACCGCAGATCGCTTTGTGGGTGCAACACTTTTTTCTTGCCATGCCGGTGGCGCAGTTCCACCAGCCGCCGTGCTTCCAGCAGCTTCTTGCCCCGCAATTCACCCGAGGCATAGGCTGCCTCCAGCGCCTTCTGCACATCCTTCTCTTCCGCCCGGGCGATATAAAGCGCGACGCTCAGGGGCATCCGGCCGGTTTCGACCGCGATCAGCAACCGCTCCTCGCCGTTGGCGATGAGCTCGCCGATTTCATGGATGCAGGACCGGGACGGCCCGGTCTTTTCGGCGATCTTCGGGTCCGAATATCCGCGGTTCCTGAGAATGGCGATATCCTGCAGCAACTCGAGCGATCGCTGCTGACGGCGGGCAATGCTCTCGATCCCGCTGCGTAGAAGTCGTTCGACCTCGGTCGCGTCCACGACGATGGCCGGGATATGGGTTTCGCCCAGCGCGATATACGCTTCCATCCGACCCTGCCCGCAGACCAGGCGATAGCCATCTGCGGCCCCGGCATCGTCCCGGGCCACCGTGAGCGGCTTTTTCCGCCCCACCTTTCCAATACTGTCCACCGGGGCGCGAAACGTCTTTTCCGACCGCTCGCGAGGATTTTCCAAGGTGATTGCAGCGATCGGAACGATCTGCGCCTTGGTCCCGGCTTCGCCGTGCATCTGGCGCAACAGGCGGTTGGCTTCGATATAGCGATAGTCGCGATCCGGGGTGACGCCGACGAGGGAATAGGCCCTGAGCAGGCTGCCGAAGCGGTGGGC
Source organism: Rhodovulum kholense (assembly GCF_003053725.1). Classification (GTDB taxonomy): domain Bacteria; phylum Pseudomonadota; class Alphaproteobacteria; order Rhodobacterales; family Rhodobacteraceae; genus Rhodovulum; species Rhodovulum kholense. The sequence continues at coordinate 6,796 of NZ_QAYC01000004.1, read as the reverse complement.
ATAGGCGCCGCTCGACGGCATCCCTTCGGCCTCGTCGATCACCGGCCCCGAGATGTCGCCATGGCGTTGAAACAGCCGGGTCAGGCGTTCCAGCATTTCTTCATCCGAAAAGCGGCGGTTGCGCGCCGCGACGACGGCCTGCACCTGTCGGAACCGCCTTGGGTCGACAATGGCCTCGAAGGCGCCGTCCGCGCGGATCCAAATGTCGGGGGCGTTGGCGACCCGCTTGCGCCTCAACTTGACGGATCGGCGATTGCAGACGTTGTTGCCGATGTATTTCTCACTGGTCAGGATCTGGCGGACCGTCGCGCGGGGCCAGGCCCGCCCCAGATCGGTGAGGATGCCGCGCGCGTTCAACTCGGCCGCGATCTCGTCCTCGGTCCGGCCTTGCATGAGAAAGCGGTCGTAGATCCAGCGCACCGTCCGAACCTCGTCATCCGGTCCCGGAACCAGAACGACGCGATCGGTCTGAAGGCTCTTGTGCTTGCCGCGGTTCAGTTCGGTCTTCACCTCGCCACGGTCATTGAGCAGCGCGCGGCGCAACCCGACGCCCGCCGGGCCGCCCTGCCGGTATCCCGGCTCGATCAGGCAGCATTGGCCCGCGAAGACCTTGACCGACAGCTCGCGGCTGTATTCGCCGGCCATGGCCCGCTTGACGCTTTTCACGATGGTCGAGGTCGGCGATCCGTCGTTTTCAAACAGCTCGGCGAAATAGGCGACCTGCATGCCGACCTTCCGGCAGCGGTATTCGTCATAGGCCGATTCATCCATGTCCTGGAATCACCCCCAGCGGGTGACGTCATAGACAAGGATCACGCTGAATTCGGCCGCGCCGGATTCGACGTCGGCGATCATCTGCTGCAGGGCCATCCTGCCGCCGATGACCAGCCCGCTTTTCGCGCCGTCCGAATAGGTTCTGACAATCCTGATGCCGCGCCGCTTGGCGTAGTCGCGGATGGTCTGCGCCTGGTTCCGGGTGGAGTATTGCTGATGCTCGGTCGACATCCGGACGTAGTCCGCAGCCAGCAGGCGGTCGGTCCTCTCGGAACTGGGTCGACTTGCCCGGGCCACGACCGCCTCCCGATGCGATCATTCGGGCCGATCCCGGCGACTGGCCCTTTTCCGAGGAATGGGCGCCAATCCGAACGGCCGTTTCTCATGTCCTTCGCGAAGTCTTATCGGAGGAGGATGCAGAGATGCGGATCGAGATGGGCACAGTTGTGCCGGAGAAGGGCACAATTGTGCAGCTTCGCCCGGAAACGGTCGGCTATCGCGGGACGCTGGCCATGGCGTTGCGGCTTGAGCTTGGCTCGACCCATCGCGCGATCAAGACGGCGATGCGCTGGACCGGGGCAAGCGAGCGGACCGTGGAATACTGGTTCGCCGAAGAGCGCGGGCCCAGCGGAGAGCATCTGATCCGGTTGGCCAGGCATTCGGACAGGGTGTTCCGCATGGTCCTGATAGGGGCCGGTCGCTGTGACGATGCGGATCCCGAGATGCGCGAAACGATTGCAAAGACGCGGTGGCGGACCCTCAGGCGCGGGCGGCCCGGGGTCCAAGGAACCGGACCATGGCCGAGCCCCGAGGTCTCGCCTGGCGTTCCACCGGGGCCGCCGTCATCAAGGCGCCCTGCGGTTGGGCACTGCAGGACGCATCTGCTCTGGCGGCGGGCATCGGACCCGCTTCGTTCTCCTGTGCGCGGCACAGGACTGTCACAATCGTTAGCGCTATATAGTTTGGCAATATAACGAATCGGCAGCGCCGCCATGCGGCGGCGTCTGCAAGACTTGGGGGACAGACATGTCATTGCTTCTACGGCTGGTGCGAACCGGCTGTCTGGTATCGTGCGGCCTCGGCCTTCCTGCCCTTGCCCAGCAGTCCTCGGACAAGCCGGACGAGGTCTTCGCGCTTGGCGAGATCGTCGTCCGGTCGTCCGACGAGGCGACGCAGGGCGGCACCAGCAGCACGGTCGGCGCCGAAGAGATCAAGCGCACCAACCGCGCCACGCTGGATGACGCCCTGCGCACGCTGCCCGGCGTCTCGGTCGGCAATACCGGCGGGTCGCGCAACGAGCGGCTGATCTTCGTGCGCGGCTTCGACCGCTTTCAGGTGCCGCTTTACGTCGACGGGATCCGTGTCTACCTGCCTGCGGACAACCGGCTCGACTTCGGGCGCTTCCTGACCCCGGATCTTGCGGAAACCCAGATCCAGAAGGGCTATGTCTCGGTGCTGAACGGTCCGGGTGGCATGGGCGGCGCGATCAACCTGGTCACGCGGCAACCGACCGAAGTCTTCGAAGGCGAGGCACGGGTCGGGCTGGAAGCCGGCAACCGCGGCGACGTGACGACCCGCACCGGCTATTTGTCGCTGGGCAGCCGGATGGACCGGTTCTTCGTGCAGGGCAGCTACCTCACGCGCGACAACGACGGATACTACCTGTCGCGCGACTACACGCCGACGGACGTTCAGGGGGCGGGACATCGCGACTATTCCGACAGCGAAGACAGCCGCCTGAACCTGAAATTCGGCTATACCCCCAATTCGACCGACGAATACGTGCTGAGCTATACCCGGCAGGAGGGCTCGAAGAACGCCCCCTACAATGTCGATCAGCCGGTGCGGGGCATCACGCCCGCGCCGCTGCCGGTCGGCGCCAGCTATCAGCGCGACTGGGAATGGCCGGAATGGGATCTCGAAGGGCTGACCTTCTATTCGACCACCGATCTGGGGGGCGGCGCCTGGCTGAAGACCAAGCTCTTCCACCACCAGTTCGACAACGTGCTCTCGGCCTATGACGATTACACCCATAGCAGCCAGACCGTCGGGCGGGCCTTCGACAGCACCTATGACGACACGGCCTGGGGCGGGACCCTCGAGCTTGGCTCGGATATCGGCGAGCGGAACACGCTGACATCGGCGTTCCACTACCGTTATGACCGGCACCGCGACATCCAGCTGTCGCGCCCCGATATCAACAGTATCCCCGACCCGACCGAGACCAGCCGGGAACGGACCCTGTCCTTCGCCCTTGAGGACCGCTTTCAGCTGCGCGACGACCTGAGCCTCGTGGGCGGGCTCAGCTTCGACCGGGCCGAGGTCCTGTCGGCAAGCCGCACCAGCACCGATTACGGCGAACCGGTCGGGTCGTCTAACGCCGTGAACTGGCAGCTGGCGGCGATCTGGTCGCCTACGGCGGGCGGCGAATACCATGCCAGCCTGTCGTCGCGGACCCGCTTTCCGACCCTCTTCGAGCGCTACAGCTCCCGCTTCGGAACCGCCGTGCCGAACCCCGATCTCGATGCCGAGCGCGCCCTGACCGCCGAGGTCGGCTATCGCGGCGATCTGGGGCCGGTCGCGGTCGAGACGGCTCTGTTCTACAGCGAGATCGACGACACGATCCAGTCGCTGAACGTCGGGGTCGGCCTGTCGCAGAACCAGAATGTCGGCGACGGGACCTATGCGGGCTTTGAGATCGGCGCCCGCACCGACCTGACCGACAGCCTGGCCCTGTCGGCCAACTACACCTATCTCGACCGCGACATCACCGATCCGGTCCGCCCCGGCCTGAAGGCCACGGACACGCCGCGCCACAGCGCCTATCTGCGGCTCGACTGGCAGGCGACCGACAGCTTCTCGATCGCGCCGTCGCTGGAACTGTCCAGTTCGCGGCTGTCCGACAGCGCGATCCAGCCGGCCGATCCGACCGACGTGTCCTATACCCGGAATGCCGGGTTCGGTCTGCTGAACCTCGACATGGAATGGAAGGCCAGCGACCGGGCCAGCATCGTTTTCGGGGTCCGGAACGCCCTCGACAAGAATTACGAGCTGGTCGAGGGCTTTCCCGAGGCGGGCCGGACGTTCTACCTGACCACCGCCTACACGTTCTGACCGGCAGAGGTCCCGGCAACGGGGCCTTCGTCTCCTCGGCCGGAGGGGCCGGAGAAATGCAGCCGTCCTCCGGGCAGGGAGTCGCGCCGGACCGGGATGTCGTAAAGACGGGTCATCCGCGCGGCGGTCATGACTTCGGCGGCGGGGCCCGCCGCCAGAACACCGCCGGGTTCGATCAGAACCGCCTCGTCGCCCAGATCGGCGGCCTGATCGGGGTCATGGGTGCAAAGCAGCACGCCGATCCCGCGCGCGGCCAGACCCCGGATCGCCTTGCCCACGCGGATGCGGTTGGCGAAATCGAGGCTGGCGGTGGGTTCGTCCATCGCGACGGCCTCGGCGCCCTGGGCGATGGCGCGGGCGATCAGCACCATCTGCCGTTGTCCGCCCGACAGCCGCGTGATCTCGACCGGGCCGAGATCGTCGATCCCCAGAAGGGCCAGCGCCGCCTCGGCGCGCGCGATCTCGGCCGCGCCCGGCCGGGCGAAGGGACCAAGCCGCGCTGCCGCCCCCATCAGGACCAGATCGAGGGCGCGCCAGGCAAAGGGTGTCGTCAGGGTCTGGGGCACATAGGCCAGCCGCTGGGCGATCTCGGCCCGGCTGAGATCCGAAAGCGGGCGCCCGCCCAGAAAGACCGCGCCGCCCAGCGGCGGCATCAGGCCCAGCAGCGTGCGGAAAAGCGTGGTCTTGCCGACCCCGTTCGGACCGAGAAGGCAAAGGATGCGCCCGCGGTGAAGGCCAAGCCCCACCTCCTCAAGCAGCGCCCGCCCGCCATGACCCACGGCCAGCCCGCGCGCCTCGACCAGCGGCGTCACTCGGCCCATGTCCGTCCTCCCCGTGCCAACAGCCACAGGAAAACCGGGCCGCCGAGAACCGCCGTGAGGATGCCCAGCGGCACCTCCTGCTGGGCGATGCACCGGGCCGCCGCGTCGACCAGCACCATCAGCGCGGCCCCCATCGCCAGCGCCACCGGCAGCAGCCGGTCGAAGCGCGGGCCGGTGATCAGCCGCGCCATATGCGGCACCATCAGCCCGACCCAGCCGATCACGCCCGCGACCGATACTGCCGCGGCGGTCACCAGCGTGGCCGACAGGATCACCAGAAGCCGCAGCCGCCCGGCTTCGACGCCCAGGGTCCGCGCCTCGTCATCGCCGAGCGCCAGCAGACCGATCCGCCAACGCAGCGCGATCAGCGGAAGAAGGCCCGCGACAATCGCGGGCAGAGCGGCGGCGACATCGGCCTGCTTGATCCCGGCAAGGCTGCCCATCAGCCAGAAGGTGATCGCGGGCAACTGGTCGTCTGGATCGGCCATCAGCTTGACCAGCGAGATCCCCGCCCCGGCAAGGGCCGCGACCGCCATGCCGCACAGCACGACGACCAGCACCTGCCCCATGCCGCGCAGCGCCAGCGCGATGGCCATGACCAGAGCGATGGTGCCGATCCCGAAGGCGAACCCCATCAGCTGGATCGCCAGCACCGGCAGGCCCAGCAGGATGCCCAGCACCGCCCCGAACCCGGCACCCTGCGACACGCCCAGGATGTCGGGCGCGACCAGCGGGTTGCGAAAGACCGTCTGATAGGCCGCACCCGCCGCGGCCAGCGCGGCGCCGATCAGGGCCGCCGCCACGACCCTCGGCAGACGGATGTTCCACAGCACGATGGCGGCTTGCGGGTCGGGCGGGTGGCCGATCAGCGTGTCGGCCACATCGACGGGCGACAGCGGGTAGGGTCCCAGCATCGCCCCTGTCGCCAACGCTCCGGCCAGACCCAGCGCCAGCAAGGGCGGTGCCGCGCGCTCACTCACCCGGATGCCCGGCGGTACCCAGAAGCCCGTCCAGCGCCGCCCGGTCGGGCGTCACGCCGTAGAAAAGCGTGTAGAACCGGGTCACCTCGGCCTCGATGTCGATGCGGGCCTCTTCGGGATACAGCTTCTCGGCCAGCCATTTCAGCCCGATCAGGCGGTTGACCGAAGGCGGGCTGTCGATGAAGCCGAAAGGGGCGGACGGCGCCAGATAGACCTGCCCGTCTCGCACCGCCGGAACGCCCTGCCATTCGGGCATCGCGCTGACATGCGCCGCGAAATCCGCGTCGATGGTCACGATCACCTCGGGCGCCCAGGCCTGCACCTGTTCCGGCGATACGGTCAGGAGGCCGTCCGGCCCGGCCCCGACCACGTTCCGGCCGCCGACCCGGTCGATGATCTCGGCATTGATCGAGCCCCGCGCGGCTGTCTCGATCCCCTCGGGGCCGCGTGCCAGATAGACGCTCGGGCGCCGGTCCTCGGGGACGGCGGCCAGGATCGCGTCGATCTCGGCGAAGGTCGCCTCGGCATAGGCGGCCAGGGTCCCGCCCCGCTCGGGCTCGGCCAGCAGGTCGCCAAGCCTGCGCAGGGTGGCGGGGATCGTCGGCAGCGACCCGTCGATCAGGGCATAGGGGGTGCCGGTCTGCGCCTGCACCCTCCGGGCCAGGTCGCGATAGGTGGCGGTCACCGTGCCGTAATCGACGATCAGGTCGGGCCGAGCTGACAGCAGCACCTCAAGGTTCACCGTGTCGCCCTTGCCGGTCAGCCGGCCAAGCGCGGGCAGATCGCGCGTCTCGGGCCGCAGGAAAGGCAGGTCCTCGGCGCCCGGCGCGCGCGGCCAGCCGACCATGGCATCGGGTTTCAGCGTGTAAAGCAGCGTCGCCGCCGGCGGGCCCGCCGCGAAGACCCGCCTGGGGTCGTTCGGCACCTCGATCTGGCGGCCGGTGGCGTCGGTGATCGTGTGCGTTTCGGCGGCCAGCGCCGCCGCCGCCGCCAGGGCAAGCGCCCCGGCCACCAGCGCGGTCAGGCGAAGGCGCCTCATGGCAGCAGTCCGAATTCGGGCTTGAGATCGACCAGCGGCGTGCCGTCGATGCAGTCGAGGCCGCGCAC
>NZ_QAYC01000003.1 GCF_003053725.1 Rhodovulum kholense | reverse complement strand
GGATGTGCAACCGGCGGATTGCGGTCCCTAGCCCCGCGTCCGGCGGCGCCCTGTTTCCCGCTTGGTTCGATCGGCGCGCACCCGGATCTGCGGCGGCGACAGTTGTCAAACGTAGCGCGACCTTCGCGAGCCATCAGGCAGTCTTTCCAAAAAGCGCTGAGCGGCAGCAATAGCCAGGAACCGGGTGAGTGCAGCATAGGATTTTGAACCATGGTCATCTGTTGCGAGTTCCGGTGGCTTTGCCCCCATCCTGGGCAGTGCTGTCGCGAGGCAGGGGCTTTCGGACGAAAGGTGGTGCGGGGTTGGACGCTCGACTGCGAGACCGCCGCTGAACTGCGGACCGCACGCCAGGTCGTGGCGGGTCACATGGACCTTTTTTCCTGGAACGGAAGTGGCCCAGATCGAGCGCATCGCAAACGGCCATTGCAAGTTGCGATGCGAGACCTGTCATTCCGGAAAAGAAGCCGAAGAAGCAGCTGACCGTGGCTGGCAACTGCAGGGAAGCGATCCGGAAGGCAACCCGAACTACAGGATCTATCGGCACGGCCGTGGGCACAGGCAGCGAGTAGCCCAAGCAAACATGCAGAGCGGTCGCTTTCAATGCACCGCATGCGGGGAGGGCTGGGCCACCGCGCAAAGCAACCTCTATGCCATTCGTATGGAGCTTCCGACTGGACTGAAGGTGGTCAAGCTCGGCTTCTCGCGCGACCCGCAGTCGCGGCTGCGTCACCAGCTCCTGCTTCAACCCGGAATCCAGGCAGAGCTTCTGCAGACCGTCCCGCAACCAACTCGCCATACCGCGCTGTGTTGCGAAAAGGCCCTGCACCGGGCGCTGAAGAAGTCTCATCCCGACGCGATCATCCCACACGCGCACTTCCAGGACTGGCGATCAGTCAAGACTGAGGTCTACGGGATCGAGATCGAGCCGCTCATCCTGAAGCGCCTCAACGAAATCCGTTAAGAAGAGCGGCGCCCGTGTACTTGGTTCCGGGACAGCTCTGCCTGACACCGGAAACTCCGCGGTGGCCCAGCCCCTTCTCCCGGAAGCAAAGCCCGCACGCTATAGTGCGCGGAGGGCCCCGGCGTGCGCCGCCACACCCACATTCCGGACAGCGCCAACTCTTCCCCCCGGATTCATCCCAAGACCCATTCCGGATCGCGCGCCTGTACCGGGCGCCATGATCCGTACAGTACGGAGACGCCAATGACCCAACCTTCCTCCCAATCTCCCCTTCCCAAGAAAACTGGCGCGAAGCGCCCGCAGTGGTGGGCCTTCGCCCAGGACTGCATCGCGCGATTGCGCGCAACCGAAACCAACATCGTCGACCTTGAACGATGCGCCGCCGCTGGCAACGCTCTGATGGCGTATGACGGCGGCGACAGCCCGAAACCGCCTGCGCGCCGCGCGGCCTCCGGGATGCAGTCGGCCGCCGTGACCATGGGCCGCGTCAGCAGTGCGTCCCATCTACCACCAGAGGAGTGGCACGCCATCGCGGCAGACGGCGGCGATCCCTTCGCCACCGCGGCGAACGGCACCACCCGCGCCGCAATCCCGCTTCCCCTGCGCGACGTGATCCTCGTCGCGCGCCTCGCCGCAACCTTCCAGAATGCAGAGGGCTGGGAGGCGTGCCTCCAACCCGGAGCGTTGACGGTCGTGGTGGGACTCGAACCCACCCTCTCCCTCGGAAAGTTGCTGACTGGCGACATGCTGCCGAATGGCTGGTCGACCCAAAGCCGGGCGCCTAGGTCCGCGCCGCACCCGGTGCTCCAGCTGCCCGACCGGCCGGTCATGGAAAAGGAACTGGAGCGCTTGCTTCACCATCCGGCGCCAATCCTGCTGCCAGTCGGGCGGCAGGAGCACCTGCCAGCTTCCTTCGGCACCGGCGAGACACGCGCGCGCGTTCTGGTCCTGGAAAAGGTGAATGCCGATATTCTCCTCTTTGCCCTGGGCGTCAGCCACAGCGCGACCGGAAGGATCGATGAGGAAAGCGTGCGGGCAATGTTGCCCGACGACGAGAGCCTGGCCAGTTTGGAGGCGGGACATCTGGCTATGGCGTGCCGCGCGCCTGCAGCTCAAGGGGTTGCCAAACGGATCTCGTTGATGACCAAGGCGGCGCCCCCCGGCGTGGTCGCGCGAGAGCGCTCCGGCCCAGCGATCATCGACGGCGCTACCCCTGCTCACGAGGCTGTCCGAAACATCGTGGCGGATCTCGCGGCATGGCAGGCTGGCGAATTGGACTGGAGCGAAATGTCACGCTCCCTTCTGATCCATGGCGCCCCAGGCACAGGCAAGACCTATCTTGCCCGGCAGTTGGCTGAGGCGGCCGGCATCGCTCTGGTCGAGGGCAGCTTCGCCGACTGGCAGGCCCGAGGATATCTCGGACATATGCTTGCCGCGATGATCAAGTGCTTCGACGAGGCGGCGGTTAAAGCGCCCTGCGTGCTCTTTGTTGATGAAATCGACGCGGTCGGGTCGAGCTTCGGCGGCGATCAGCGTGGGATGAGCTACCGGGTTCAGGTTGTGAACGGCTTCCTTCAGCAGATCGACCGTCTGGTCCGCACACCGGGCGTGATCCTGATCGGGGCCTGCAACCAGATCAGCAGACTCGATCCTGCGATCACGCGCCCTGGCCGCTTTGACCAGACCGTGCGAATGCCACTACCGTTGATCGCGGACATCAGCCGGATCCTAGGCAAAGTGCTGGCGGACAAGCTGTCCGAAAGCGAGATCGACACCCTGGCCCGCGCCGCAGTCGGCAAGACCCCCGCCGAACTTGATGCCGCATTGCGCGCCGCCACGGCCGTCGTCATCCGACCTGCTGCGCCGGCTACCTCAGGATCGATCAGCCCAACCCGGAACTGCTCCGCCGTATCGCCGTCCACGAAGCCGGTCACGCGCTTGCAGCCGAACTGCTGGTGCCGGGATCTGTCGTAAAACTCAGCCTCTCCGATCGCGACGGCCGGACCGAGCGCCGTTCGACGTTCGCCGAATTTACGGTCGAGGAAATCGAGACCGAACTGCTGATCCTCATGAGCGGTCGCGCAGCCGAGAGGCTGCTGCTGGGCGATATCTCTGGCGGCGCTGGTGGAGATAGGGAAAGCGATCTTGCCTTGGCAACCAGCTTGGTCCTGCAAATGGACCGGGAGCTTGGCCTTGGCTGTAACGGCGACGGCTGGCTGGGGCCCTCCGAGATGCAAAGGCTGACCGAGCAGGAGAAGCAGAGGGTCCGTGCAAAACTGGGGCAGGCGGAACGCAAGGCATATGCACTGCTCGGATCGAGAAAGGACACTCTTGTGAATATCTCGAACGACCTGGTGCAGCGGCGCGAAATGAACGCCTCAGCCCTGGCACAGTGGTTTGAGGGAACGCCGTCCGACGTCGTGTCTCATACGCCGGTGGACACGGCATGGCAGACCCGGCTCGCAAGACCTTGGGCACCCGTAGTCTCTTGGCTCAGCGAAGGTCCACGTGATTCCGCAAAATTCTCTTTGGGAAAATCCGTGCCAAACTTGAGTGCCCGAAAGCAACGGAGGCAAGATCGCCCTCTTGCCCCCGTGGAGAGGGAATTCTCCACAATGTCAGGGCGCAATCCACATATTTCCAAGCAGTTTCCAGACATGACATGTCCCGTCAGGCGCTCGTCATCGACTAAACTTTCAGGACGCCTTCACACAGGACAACCGCCAGAAAGGGAGGGAACACATGTCCAGACGCACCCCCTTTTGGCCGTCAAGGAAGCAACCGCGGCGCGGATATTGGATATGCGCACGAACGAGTTCAGGAACCTCGTCCAAATCGGCGCGCTGCCGCAGCCCATCGACCTCGCTGGGCAGGTGCTGCGGTGGCGGGTGTCTGGCCTGGAAGCCATCCTGACTGGCACCGTTCCCGACGAAAGCTTCGAAAGTTGAAGAAGCTGGAGCTTCCCTATCTGGACACCATCACCGTGAAGGGGCGTACCTACCACTACTTCGGGAAAGGCAAGACAAGGGTACGTCTCAAGGCGGCGCCCGGCAGCGACGCCTTCCTGCGGGCATACTGGCATCTGCGTCGTGGGCAATCGTCTGCGGCGTCCCGGACGACTTGGGACCCACTGATCGCCAGCTGCTACCAGAGCTCGAAGTACAAGCGCCTCAGCAAGGGGACCGCAGCCAACTACAGACGGCATTGCGAAGCGATCCGTGAGAAGAATGGAGCAAGGGATGTACGTTCCTTCCGGCGCAAACACGCAATCGAGGCGCGCGATGCCTTGCAGGATACCTGGTCGAAGGCCAACGAGCGCGTGGCCGTCCTCTCGATCCTCATGCGCCACGCCGTTAACCTCGAATGGATCGACCGCAACCCAATCGTGGATGTCGAGAAGCTGACGGGCGGCGAAAATGAGCCATGGCCCGAGGACAAACTTATGAGCCATGGCCCGAGAACAAACTGCTCGCCTTCGAAGCAGTATGCGAAGAGCACAGCGTCGAACCCATCATCTATGAACTGGCGATCGGCACCGGCCAGAGGCTTGGTGACTGCATCTCGATGAAATGGGACGACTTCGATAGCGAGTATATGAAAGTGGTTCAGGAGAAGACCTCAGCCAAGATCCAAGTGTACTGCCCGACGCGCCTTCAGCGTTTCCTGGAAACCATTCCCCGGAACGGAACCTTTATTCTTGCGAAGAACCGCACGCAGCACATGGGAAAACGTCAGGTGCAGAAGAGGGTCGAGGATATTCGGAAAGCGATCGGCGTTTTGTCGGGCCAAGGCCGCCTGGCGCCGCATGGCTGGCGGTACACGGCGGCGACCCAGCTGGCCGATGCGGGTGTCGACATGCGCGACATCCAGACCGTAACCGGCCACAAGACACTCTCGATGGTTCAGAAATATACCGCCCAGGCGAACCCAAAAGCGGCCTCCCGAAGGGCCCAGACGGCACGGGAACAGAGCAGAAACGAAACAGGAAAGCGCTAACAAACTGCCGAACTCGCCCGATCAATTGGGCGGCGGCATTACCACTACAGACATTTTCTCTTTGAAATCAAAGTGGTGCGGGTGAAGGGACTCGAACCCCCACGCCTTGCGGCGCCAGAACCTAAATCTGGTGCGTCTACCAGTTCCGCCACACCCGCACAGCAGCACCGAAAAGCCCCGATGCAAACCGCCGCCTTTCGATCCGCGCCCTTCTAGCAAAGCCCCCGGAAGCTGGCGAGCGGAAAAACCGCCCGTAAGGGCCGCTTCGACCCGCAGGCTCCGGCCGTAAGGCTGCCCCGAAGGGAGGCCCTGCGGCTCGCCAAAGGCGCTTTCGCCCGAAAGCCAATGGAATCGCCCGCGTGCCTCTTTCTTCTTGGCGAAAATACCCAATTTCTACCGCCCGAAGGGCGAGCACAGGAAAGCGTGCGCCGCAGGCGCTCTGCCGGATCGGCCTACAGATCGAGGGCGCGGAACACCGCGGGCAAGGCGTCGGGCAGATCCTCGGCGATCAGACCCGGACCGACCCGGCGCGCGGCGTCGGCGTGAAGCCAGGCGGCTTCGGCTGCGGCCTCGAACGCCGGGCGGCCCCGGGCCAGCAGGCCGGTCACGAGCCCGGCCAGCACGTCTCCCGATCCCGCCGTCGCGAGCCAGGGCGCGGCACGGTCGTAAAGCGCCGCGTGGATCGCGGCCCGGCCATCCGGGGCCGCGATCGCGGTATCGGCGCCCTTCAACAGCACCACCGCCCCCGACCGCGCGGACGCCGCCCGGACCGCCTCGATCCGCGAAAAGGCAGGGCCGCGCGCGGGGTGCGCCGCGAGCCGCTCGGCGAGATCGGGGAAAAGCCGGGCGAACTCGCCGCCATGGGGCGTCAGAACGCAGTGTCCATGCAGGCCCGCGACGGGTTCGGCCGTCTTCGCCAACAGGCGAAGCGCATCGGCGTCGAGCACGGCGGGGCGTCCGCTGGCAAGCGCCGCCGCAAGCAGCGCCGCCTCGCGCGGGCCGGTCCCCATCCCCGGGCCGAGGCACAGCGCCGAGAACCGCGGATCGTCCAGCAAGGCTGTCAGATCCTCCGGGCCATCGACCGCGCGCAACATCACCGCCGTCAGATGGCAGGCGCATTCGAGCTGCGCCGCCCCGGGCGCGGCCAGGGTCACAAGCCCGGCCCCCACCCGCAGCGCCCCGCGCGCCGCCAGACGCGCGGCGCCGGTCCGTCCCGGCCCGCCCGCCAGCACCAGCGCGTGGCCGTGGCTGTATTTATGCCCGCCGATGGCCGCCGCCTTGCCGATGACGCGCCCGGGGGCCTCGACCAGCGCGACCGCGCCGGGACAGGCAACGTCCTGGTCGAGCCCGATATCGGCGATGGCGATCCGGCCGCAAAAGGCGCTTCCTTCAGCGGTGAACTGGCCGATCCGGGCGCGGTGGAACGTCACGGTCAGCGCCGCCGGCAGCACGCCGCCAAGATCGCGCCCGCTATCGGTGCAAAGCCCGCTTGGCATGTCGACCGCCAGCGTCCGGCCGCCCGCCGCGCGGAAGACGTCCAGCGCAGCGGCGGTTTGCCCCGCAATGGCCCCGATCCCCCGGCTGCAGCCGCTGCCGAAAAGCGCATCAACCGCCAGATCGGCATCGCCGGAAGACACCAGCCCGGCCACGGTCTCGTCGTCCCAGGGCCGCACCCGGCCCATCGAGGCCCAGCTGTCATGGTTGCGGCGCGCGTCTGGCGGCAGCCGGTCGGGGGCTCCGAACAGGAACAGCTCGATCCGCCAGCCACGCTCGGCCAGCAGGCGGGCCACCACGAAGCCGTCGCCGCCGTTGTTGCCGGGTCCGCACAGCACCAGCGCGGCCTTGGGCCCTGCCTCGAGATCGGGCCATTCGGCCAGGGCCGCCGCGACCACGCCCTCGCCCGCGCGCTCCATCAGTGTCGCGCCATCTGCATCGCCACGCGCCATCGCGTCGGCCTCGATGGCGCGCATTTGGGCAGAGGTCAGAAGCTCGGCCATCGAAACCCTCAAAATTCGTTTCCAAAGCGCTCATTCCGCAGGCATGTCGCCCACTTCCCGGGCAGCGCCCCAAGAATCCATGAACGCCCAACTTGCGCGTCAGCCTAGCCAATTGTGCGCCTCGGGGGAAAGTGGTCTGTCGGGCGTCGAACCATACCAAGAGGGAGTCGCGCGCCGTGAAGAAGATCGAGGCGATCATCAAACCCTTCAAGCTCGACGAGGTCAAAGAGGCACTGCAGGAAGCCGGCGTTCAGGGTCTTTCGGTGATCGAGGTGAAGGGGTTCGGCCGCCAGAAGGGCCATACCGAGCTGTACCGCGGCGCCGAATATGTCGTCGATTTCCTGCCCAAGGTGAAGATCGAGATCGTCCTTCCCGACGATCAGGTCGAGGCCGCCATCGAGGCCATCGTCAACGCCGCCAAGACCGAGAAGATCGGCGACGGCAAGATCTTCGTCTCGCCTGTCGAGCAGGCGATCCGCATCCGCACCGGCGAGACCGGCGAGGACGCCCTTTAAGACACCCGTAACGCATGCGCCGGGTCCGCCCGGCCAGGACGCGACCAAACCTAAGTACAGAGGGGAAGAAGGTCACATGAGCAAAGACACGGTTCTCAAGACCATCAAGGACGAGGACGTCGAATACGTCGACATCCGCTTTACCGATCCGCGCGGCAAGCTGCAGCACGTGACGGTGATGGCCGACCTGGTGGACGAGGATTTCCTGGACGAAGGCTTCATGTTCGACGGCTCGTCGATCGCCGGCTGGAAGTCGATCGAAGCCTCCGACATGAAGCTGATGCCCGACCCGGACAGCGCCTATATCGACCCGTTCTATGCCGAGAAGACGCTTTGCGTGCATTGCTCGGTGGTCGAGCCCGATACCGGCGAAGCCTATGACCGCGATCCGCGCGGCACCGCCGAGAAGGCCGAAGCCTATCTGAAATCCTCGGGCATCGGCGATGTGGCCTATTTCGGCCCCGAAGCCGAATTCTTCATCTTCGACGACGTGCGCTATGCCGTGACCCCGAACAAGGTCGCCTATGCCATCGACGTCGAGCATGCCGCCTGGAACACCGACACCGAATACGAGTCGGGCAACCTCGGCCACCGTCCGACCTACAAGGGCGGCTACTTCCCGGTGAACCCGTCGGACGAAGGCCAGGACATCCGGTCGGAAATGCTGTCCACGATGAAGCGGATCGGCATGAAGGTCGACAAGCACCACCACGAGGTGGCGACCTGCCAGCACGAGCTGGGCATGATCTTCGACAGCCTGAAGAAACAGGCCGACAACCTGCAGAAATACAAGTACGTCATCCACAACGTGGCGCTGGCCTACGGCAAGACGGCGACCTTCATGCCGAAGCCGATGGCGGGCGACAACGGCTCGGGCATGCACTGCAACATGTCGATCTGGAAAGACGGCAAGCCGCTGTTTGCCGGCGACAAATATGCCGATCTGAGCCAGGAAGCGCTGTGGTACATCGGCGGCCTGCTGAAGCACGCCAAGACGCTGAACGCCTTCACCAACCCCTCGACCAACTCCTACAAGCGGCTGATCCCGGGCTTCGAAGCCCCGGTGCTGCGCGCCTATTCGGCCCGCAACCGCTCGGGCTGCATCCGTATCCCGTGGACCGAGAGCCCGAAGGCCAAGCGCGTCGAGGCCCGCTTCCCCGATCCGGCGGCGAACCCCTATCTTGCCTTCTCGGCCCTGCTGATGGCCGGTCTCGACGGGATCAAGAACAAGATCGATCCGGGCGAGGCGATGGACAAGAACCTTTACGACCTGCCGCCCGAGGAACTGGAAGGCATTCCCACCGTTTGCGCCTCGCTGCGTGAAGCGCTGGAAAGCCTTGCCAAGGACCACGACTTCCTGCTGGCGGGCGACGTCTTCACCAAGAGCCAGATCGAAGGCTACATGGAGCTCAAGTGGGAAGAGGTTTACGCCTTCGAACACACGCCCCACCCGATGGAATACAAGCTGTACTACAGCTGCTGATCGGGTCCTTCGGACCGAATTTCGGAAAGGGCGCCTTCGGGCGCCCTTTTTGCGTCCCCTCAGGGATCAGGCCGGGCGCGCCGGATCATAGCCGATCGGATGCGCCTCAAGCGCCGCGCGTTGGGCAGCGCTCAGGCTTTCGGTCGCTACGACATAGGTGTGGATCGAGAACACCACCGCCCGGGTCCGCGGCAGCCGCACCAGCACCTGGCGTTCGCTTCGAAGATAGGGCGCAGGACCGGCCACCTTGGCACGCGGCGCGGCCTCGGGGCGGGGCTGGAAAAGCGCGGGGTCGGTGTAGAAATGCGCATTGGCCCGCCAGAGCGGCCGTCCGGGCGCAAGCCCCGCACACAGCCGGTCGACCCGGGCGGCCAGCATCCCGTCATATTGCGGCACCGGGCCGTGCACGGCGCCCAACGGACGGCCGATCTTTTCGGCCAGCAGCCAGCTTGCCGGAAAGCAGAGAATGGCGCCGGTCAGAACCGGTCCCTCGGGGCCCGGCTGCAGCAGACAGAAATCCTCCTGCACCAACCGCCCCAGCCGGACAAGCGGCGGCCCCTCAAGCGGCACCCGCACCCCGTCGGGGCGCAGGACCTCCGCGGCGCCGATGACGGTTCCGGGACGCGGAGCCAGATCGGCCAGCACGAGATCGTAAAGCTCCCAGGCGGCGTCTTCGGCCTCGGGGCGCATCGCATGCACCGCCTCGCGATGGGTCGCGATCAGCCGGCCGCGCTCGGCCATCTGGGCGCCATAGGCCTCGTCGCGGATCAGCCAGAGATCCGGGGCAAGCGGCTGGATGCCCGGCAGGCGCCGCATCGCGGGCTCGGCCCAGGGGGTGTAGGGCAGCGTTGTCTGAAGGATCGGCGCAGCTTGGGTAATGGGCCGATCAGAGCCCGCGGCGGGCGTCTCGGCAAGTCCCGTCAAGGGACCGAGGCCTAGGCCCGGGGGGGGCCAAAACGAAAAGGGCGCGGCCCGAAGGCCACGCCCTTTCCGAAATGCCGTATCTTGGGGCGATCAGTCGCGGCCGATCAGCCGCCAGACCGCCGGAACCGCCAGCGCGGCCAGCGCCAGTTTCAGCGCGTCGCCCAGCAGGAAGGGCGTCAGGCCCCAGGCCAGGATCGGCTGGTCCCAGCCATAAAGCTGGCCGAGCCAGATCAGGCCCGGCACGTAGAGCACCACGTTGCCGACCAGCATCGCCACGGCCATCCGGCCCATCGAGCGGTCCCATCCGGCGCGGGCGAAGGTGCCAAGCGCCAGGGTGGCCAGCACGTAGCCGACCAGATAGCCGCCGGTCGAGCCCATCATGTAGGTCAGCCCCGACAGTTCGGCCGAGGACCCGGCGAAGACGTCGAAGCCCAGCGCGCCGACACCCATGTAGCCGAGGATAGTGATCAGACCCAGCCGCGGCCCGTAGGCGGCGCCCAGCGTCAGCACCGCGAAGGTGGTCATGGTCATCGGCACCGGGAACATCGGCACCTTGATATGGGCCGCCAGCGCCAGGATCGCGATCCCGGCCACGACCAGAGCCGCGTCCCGCGCCACGCGCAGCGCGCCGTTCCGGGGCATGATGTTGTCGACAAGGACCTTTTCGGTCAGGGCATACGCCATTACGGTCACTCCCGTTGCATCCGTTGCAACCCGTATTGCCCGAGCGGCGCTTCCGGCGCAAGGCCCGGCGGGACGCGACGGTGACCCCCGGCTAAGATTCGGGCCGGTATTCGCTCTCCATCGCATAATTCTTGCGCGGGCCATGCACCTCCCAGCGGCTCGACCAGCAGGGCCAGGCGGCGAAATCGTAGCGGACGCGGTAAAGATCGGGCGCGCAGTCGTGTCGCGCCTCGGGTCGGTCGCCCGGACCCAGCGCATGAAAGAAGCGGCCATCCTCGAAGAAGACCTCGATCCCCGCGGCGCCCGCGCGCCAGAGATAGCGCCGGGTCGCGACCGCCGGGGCCTGACCGGGAAGTTCGAGCCGCCCGGTCTCGTCATAGACAAGCCCCGCATCATCGCGCGCGAAGACCGCCCTGCCCGTCAGCCGCAGCACCTGCCCGCTCAGCCGGTCGTCGATCCGCCGCGTCAGCCGCCAGCATCCCTCGAAATCGCCAAGTTCCGGCACCCTGCCCCCGCTTCTTGCCGCGCCTGAGCGCAGGCGGTATCAGACCGCGAACCCACGTCCAAGCGAAGGCTGCGCCCATGATCCCCCGCTATGCCCGCCCCGAGATGACCGCCATCTGGGACCCCTCCACCAAGTTCCGCATCTGGTACGAGATCGAGGCCCATGCCTGCGACGCCCAGGCCGCGCTGGGGGTGATCCCGAAGGAAAACGCCGAAGCCGTCTGGAAGGCCAAGGACGTGGTCTTCGATGTCGACCGGATCGACGAGATCGAGGCCGTCACCAAGCATGACGTCATCGCCTTCCTGACCCATCTGGCCGAACATGTGGGCTCGGACCAGGCGCGTTTCGTCCATCAGGGCATGACCTCGTCGGACGTGCTCGACACCTGCCTGAACGTCCAGCTGATGCGCGCGGCCGATCTTCTGATCGCCGACATGGACAAGCTGCTGGCCGCGCTCAAGCGCCGCGCCTTCGAGCACAAGGATACGGTGCGGATCGGGCGGTCGCACGGCATCCACGCCGAGCCCACCACCATGGGCCTGACCTTCGCCCGTTTCTATGCAGAGATGGAACGCGGCAGGCGCCGCCTCGTTGCCGCCCGCGAGGAGATCGCAACCGGCGCCATCTCGGGCGCTGTCGGCACCTTCGCCAATATCGACCCCTCGGTCGAAGAACATGTCTGCAAGCAGATGGGCCTGAAACCCGAGACGATTTCCACCCAGGTCATTCCGCGCGACCGCCACGCGATGTTCTTCGCCACGCTGGGTGTGATCGCCTCGTCGATCGAGAATGTCGCCATCGAGATCCGCCACATGCAGCGGACCGAGGTGCTGGAGGCCGAAGAGTTCTTCTCGAAGGGCCAGAAGGGCAGCTCGGCGATGCCGCACAAGCGCAACCCGGTCCTGACCGAGAACCTCACCGGGCTCGCGCGGCTGGTGCGCATGACCGTGGTCCCCGCGATGGAGAACGTGGCGCTCTGGCATGAACGCGACATCTCGCACAGCTCGGTCGAGCGCGGGATCGCGCCCGATGCGACCGTGACGCTCGATTTCGCGCTGAACCGGCTCGCGGGCGTCATCGACAAGCTGGTGATCTACCCCGAGAACATGCTTGCGAACATGAACAAGTTCAAAGGACTGGTGATGTCCCAGCGGGTGCTGCTGGCGCTGACCCAGGCCGGTGTCAGCCGCGAGGATGCCTATCGCCTGGTGCAGCGCAACGCCATGAAGGTCTGGGAACAGGGCAAGGACTTCAAGGAAGAGCTGCTGGCCGATGCCGAGGTCACGGCGGCGCTGAGCCCCGCCGAGATCGAGGAGAAATTCGACCTCGGCTATCACACCAAGCATGTCGACACCCTGTTCAAGCGGGTCTTCGGCGAAAGCTGAGCCCGGCCGCGCGGCGCGTTTCGGGGCGGGAACGCGCCTGCTGATATTTCCGTGAACGCCTGGCCAAGCGATTCGGTGCTATCCTCCCTCCACCTTCAGGAGGGAGATGCACCATGACCACCAGGACGATCCTTGCAGCGGCGGCGCTTGCGCTCGTGCCCGCGCTCGCCTCGGCCGAATGCGGCTGGGAAAAGCGCATCAACGCCAATACCTGCGGCGAAGGCCAGACCTTCGACACGGCCACGGGCACCTGCGTGGACCAAAGCACCAGCTGATCCGGCCCTTGTGCGGCGCCCGGCCGACCCGGTGCGCCGCCCTTTTCTGCGAAACCACCGCAGTTCCGACAAATTTCCCTCACGATGACGGTCTCCGATAACCCCGGCTTAACACCCGGGGATTAACCCTCTTCCCCAAGAAGACGGAGACCCACGTGCAGAGTTTCGGAGCCCCTATCGCCTCTCCCGGCCTGACATCGCGCCAGAAGGCCGCGATCATCGTTCGCCTCGTGCTGAACGAAGGGATCGACCTTCCCCTGCATTCGCTGCCCGCGACGGTGCAGACCGATCTCGCCGACGAGATCGCGAAAATGCGCTATATCGACGGCAACACGCTCCAGGTCGTGATCGAGGAATTCCTGATCGAGCTGGAACAGTTCGGCCTCGCCTTCCCCGGCGGAATCGACGAGGCGATGCGTCTGCTCGGCGATCATCTCAGCCCCGAGGCCGCGGCCGCGATCCGCGCCCGCTTCGGCACCGAACGGGGCGGCGACCCCTGGGCGACGCTGGCCGGGCTCGACCCGACCCGGCTGACCGAGATCCTGCTGGCCGAAAGCCCCGAGGTCGCGGCGGTGGCCCTGTCGAAGCTGCCCAGCCAGATCGCCGCGGCGATCCTTGGCAAGATGCCCGGGCCCGAGGCCCGGCGCATCGCCTTCGCGATTTCGCGCACCGCCGAGGTGCCCCCTGCCGCGGTGGTGCGAATCGGCCGCGCCCTCGCCGACCGGATCAATTCCGCCCCCGAACCGGCCTTCGATCTCGCGCCGGAAACCCGGATGGGCGCAATCCTCGACGTGGCGCCCGCCGCCACGCGCGACGACGTGCTGGAAGGCCTGCGCGAAACCGATGCGGAACTGGCCGAAAGGGTCCGTCAGGCGGTCTTCACCTTCGCCGACATTCCCGACCGTCTGGACGAACGCGACGTGCCGGCGCTGACCCGGGCGATCGAACAGGCCAAGCTCATCACCGCGATGGCGGGTGCCGACGGCAAGACCGGACCGGCGGTCGAGTTCATCCTCAACAACATGTCCCAACGGATGGCCGGCCAGATTCGCGACGAAATCAACGATCGCGGCACCCCCGCCGCAGACGAGACCGAGGCCGCCATGGCCGACGTCATCGCCGCGATCCGCGGCATGGAGGCCGCGGGCGAAATCAAGCTCAGGAAGTCCAGCAAGGCCGCCTGATACCCGGCGGACAAGGCCGAACCGATGGGAGGGGCCAGACCGGCGCTGGCGCCCGGCGGCCCCTGCCCCCCTAGCAGGCCGCTGAAAAAGGTCTCAGCCGCGCCCCTGTCGGCTCGCTCGTCAGGCTCTAACGCGCTGGATTTTCATCAGCTCAACGAGAGAGCTCGAAAAATGACGCCCCTTAGCATCGAAAAGGCGATGGTCGGAGTTTTTCAGCAGCCTGCCAGGCCCGGCCAGACGGCATCGCGACCGAGGGCGGTTTTCAGGGACCGGCACGGTCATATGCGCGGATGATTGGTCCAAACACCCAAACACGCTCCGATCTTTCGGCCTGGCCTGCGAGAGCGCGCCAGAAGGGCTGAACGGCCGCAACCGGCCCTATGGGACGCCCGGGAGGCTGGGATGTGAATGGTCCGATAGGTCCGATCGCTGAGCCCGCCTTTCGAGGCCGCGCCACGGGGACGGTTTCACAGGACCTCGGCCAGATCTCCTTCCGGCGGGGGCTGGCCGCCAAGATCGGCCCGTCAGCTCGTCGGGTCAATGAGCGCGGCCCAGGACGTTGCACCCCGGCAACCGATCTGCAGGATCTGGCCCGAACGGAATGCCCACGCGGGGATGGCCGATGAAATTGACCCGACGGGTCTGCCCTCTGGGCACGGCCTAGACGCCGCGCCCCCGCGACCGATCCAACCGAACCTCCCCGGATGGCTTGACCCCGGGAGACCCGGCAATGAACGAGATCGTCTCTCGGGTCCGCCCTGCCACTCCGACCAACAGCGCCGTCCAGTGCGGCCAAGCCGCGGACCGCGGGCGGCGCAGCCTGCCTCGCCGGTCCCACATCCGGCTCGACGATCCGCACGGGCGGCCCCTTCGGGCGACGCAGCAACGTTCCAGGACCGGCGGCCGCCGAAGACCCCGAACCGTCCCGCCTCGCGCACAACCTGGCCGAAAGAGCCGGTGCTTGCCGGAAGGGCCGGTGCTTGTGGCAGGGGCGCGGGGCGACTATGTCTGCCAGCGCGGCGGGCTGACCCTGACGGGCGGCGGCATCGGGGCCGCATCAGGCATCGCGGCCCCGGTAAGCGGGCAAAGGCACGAAAGGAAACCGGTCCGATGGGCAAGCGGGACAGGCGCGCACGGCGGCTTGGCGACTGGCTGACGGACCGCGTCGCGCGGCTGCTGATCGGCACGGCGCTGGCCCTGCCCTATGAGCGCCGCGTGCCCTTCGGCGGGTGGGTCACGCGGCGGCTGATCGCGCCCGTTGCGGGCTATCGCGCCCGGGCCGAGGCCAATCTGACGCTGGTCTATCCCCAGATGCCTGCCGACGAGCGGCGTCGCATCGCCGATGCCGTGGCCGACAATGCCGGACGCACCCTGATCGAGAACTACTCGACCCGCGCCTTCCTCGCGCGCATGGCGGAGGCCGAGCCGCAGGGGCCGGGACTCGCGGCGCTCGAGGCAGCCCGCGCGGCCGGACGCCCCGCGATTCTGGTCACCGGCCATTTCGGCAATTACGAAGCGGCCCGGGCGGCGCTGGTCGCGCGCGGCTACGAGATCGGCGGGCTCTACCGGCCGATGGCGAACCCGTTCTTCAACGCCCATTACGTCCGCACGATGGAGGCCTTCGGCGGCCCGGTCTTTCCGCAGGGACGGCGCGGCACTGCGGGGTTCGTGCGGCATCTGCGCAGCGGCGGAATGCTTGTGCTGCTGACCGACCAGCATGCCCGCCGGGGAGCCGAGCTGCACTTCATGGGCCAGCCTGCACTGACGGCCCTGTCCGCCGCCGAACTTGCGCTGCGCTACGGCGCCGATCTGATCCCCTTCTACGCCACGCGCCGCCCCGACGGGCTGAGCTTCGATATCGAGATCGAGGCCCCGGTGCCGCCCTCGACCCCGCGCGAGATGATGCAGGCGCTGAACGACAGCCTCGAGGCGCGCGTCCGCCGCCACCCCGAGCAATGGTTCTGGATTCATCGCCGCTGGAAGGTCCGCTGACCGCGCCCGCCCCGGGGGAGCGTCTGCCGGAGAGCCTCAGCGCAGGCGCGCTGCCGCCAGGATCTCGCCCGGTCCGGGGCGCTGCAGGATGGCCACGACCGGTTCGTCTCCGGCGGCCTCGATGCTCATCGACAGCGGGTCGGCGCCGTTCCAGCGCGCCACCGGCGTCCAGGCGTCGACGATATTGGTATAGCGCAGCGACTTGCCCGCATTCTCGCCGCGCTCGATATCGACCATCTGCTCGGGCCGGTAGCGCACGATCTGCAGCACCGCATCTTCGCCGAAAGCTTCGGTCGAGACCGCCGACACCGTCACCGTGTCGCCCTGCCGGGCCAGGCTGAGCGAGACCGGGCTTTCGGTCACGGCATGCGCCTCGATCAGATGGGCCAGGTCCATCGGCCGGTAGCCGACCACGTGATCCTCGCCCTCGACCACCATCTGCGGCGTGTAGATCGACCGCTTGCCCGCGGCATGGGCATAGGCCTTCTGGCGCCGGGTGAAGGCCGGATCGGCGAAGACATCCTTCCAGCCGATATAGTCCCAGTAGTCCACATGCAGCGCCAGAGCGATCACGTCGTCGCGCTTGGCCAGTTCGGCCATCAGCGCATCGGCGGGCGGGCAGGATGAACAGCCTTGCGAGGTAAAGAGCTCGACCACCACCGGGCTCGGATCCGACCGGGCGGGACCGGCAAAGGAAACACACCCCGCCAACAGGACCGTAAGGACTGCGCGCATCAGACTCGCCTTGATTTCCCCTTCGCCCGATCTTCGTACCCAAGCGCCCGGACACCTGCCAATCAAGGATTCGGGAGGGGGCCGTGCGGATCGGCCGCGCAGGACCGGAGTTTGGCTGGACATTTCTGTGCACAACGGTATACAAATCTTGCCGCACCCTCTTGATCGCCCCCGGGGGATCGGGCAAGAGCGTGCAGGTAATTTCGTGAACCGCGCGACACCCTGATGGAGAACGATCTTTCATGCCGATCACCGTTGGACAGGACACAGCCAAGACCCGCAAGACGCTGAGCGTCGGACGCGCCAGCTATGCCTATTACTCGATCCCCGCGGCCGAGGCGGCCGGGCTCGGTGATTTCGGGCGTCTTCCCGCCGCGCTGAAGGTGGTGCTTGAGAACCTGCTGCGCTTCGAGGACGGCAAGACCGTCACCGTCGACGACATCAAGGCCTTTTCGGACTGGGCCGCGAATGGCGGCAAGGCCGCCCGCGAGATCGCCTATCGCCCGGCCCGAGTGTTGATGCAGGACTTCACCGGCGTTCCGGCCGTGGTCGACCTGGCCGCGATGCGCGACGGCATTCTGGGCCTTGGCGGCGATGCGCAGAAGATCAACCCGCTGAACCCGGTCGATCTGGTCATCGACCACTCGGTGATGATCGACGAGTTCGGCAACCCGCGCGCGTTCCAGATGAATGTCGACCGCGAATACGAACGCAACATCGAACGCTACACCTTCCTCAAATGGGGCCAGAAGGCGTTCAACAACTTCCGCGTGGTGCCGCCCGGCACCGGCATCTGCCACCAGGTGAACCTGGAATACCTGGCCCAGACGGTCTGGACCGATACCGATCAGGACGGCGCCGAAGTGGCCTATCCCGATACGCTCGTTGGCACCGACAGCCACACCACCATGGTCAACGGGCTGGGCGTTCTGGGCTGGGGCGTCGGCGGGATCGAGGCCGAGGCCGCGATGCTGGGCCAGCCGGTCTCGATGCTGATCCCCGAGGTCGTGGGCTTCAAGCTGACCGGCAGCATGGTCGAGGGCACGACTGCCACCGATCTGGTGCTGAAGGTCGTGCAGATGCTGCGCCAGAAGGGCGTCGTCGGCAAGTTCGTCGAATTCTACGGCGAGGGGCTCGATCATCTGCCGCTGGCCGACCGCTCGACAATCGCCAACATGGCGCCCGAATACGGCGCCACCTGCGGCTTCTTCCCGGTCGATGAGGAAACCCTGCGCTATCTGACCCAGACCGGCCGCGACAAGGACCGTATCGCGCTGGTCGAGGCCTATGCCAAGGCCAATGGCATGTGGCGCGATGCCGATTACGACCCGGTCTATACCGACACGCTGCATCTCGACATGGGCACGGTCGTGCCCGCGATCTCGGGCCCGAAACGGCCGCAGGATCACACCCCGCTGACCAATGCCGCGCAGTCCTTCTTCAACGTGGTGTCGGATTATCGCGGCATCGACGAAAGCGAGGAAGCGCGCGACATGCTGGCCGAGGCCCCCGCGCCCGATCTCGATGCCGATCCGCGCAAGAGCGCAAAGGTCGAGGGGCAGGAGTACGAGCTGCGCGACGGCTCGGTGGTGATCGCCTCGATCACCTCCTGCACCAACACCTCGAACCCCTATGTGATGATCGGCGCCGGGCTCGTGGCGCGCAAGGCGCGCGAACTGGGCCTGACCCGCAAGCCCTGGGTCAAGACCTCGCTCGCCCCCGGCTCGCAGGTCGTCAGCGAATATCTCGAGGCGGCCGGGCTGCAGGAAGACCTGGACGCGATCGGCTTCAACCTCGTGGGCTATGGCTGCACCACCTGCATCGGCAATTCGGGGCCGCTGGCCGAGGAGATCTCGAAGGCGATCAACGACAATGACCTGATCGCGACCTCGGTGCTGTCGGGCAACCGCAACTTCGAGGGCCGGATCAGCCCCGATGTGCGCGCCAACTACCTGGCCTCGCCGCCGCTCGTGGTGGCCTATGCCATCGCGGGCGACATGAATATCGACCTGACCCGCGATCCCATCGCCCAGGACAAGGACGGCAAGGACGTCTTCCTCAAGGACATCTGGCCGAACCAGGCCGAAATCGCCGAACTGGTCGAGAAGACCGTGACCCGCGACGCTTTCCAGTCGAAATATGCCGACGTCTTCAAGGGAGACGAGAAATGGCAGGCGGTCGAGACCACCGACAGCGAGACCTATGACTGGCCGGCGAGCTCGACCTATGTCCAGAACCCGCCCTACTTCCAGGGCATGGGCACCGAACCCGGCGAGATCACCGATATCGAGAATGCCCGTCCGCTGGCGATCCTGGGCGACATGGTCACGACCGACCACATCAGCCCTGCCGGGTCGTTCAAGGACACGACGCCTGCCGGCAAGTACCTGATCGAGCGTCAGGTGCCGGTGCGCGAATTCAACTCCTACGGTTCGCGTCGCGGCAACCACGAAGTCATGATGCGCGGTACCTTCGCCAATATCCGGATCCGCAACGAGATGCTCTCGGGCGTCGAGGGCGGCTATACCAAGGGTCCGGACGGTAACGAGACCTCGATCTTCGAGGCGGCGATGGCCTGGCAGGAGAAGGGCGTGCCTCTGGTGGTGATCGGCGGCATCGAATATGGTGCCGGGTCCTCGCGCGACTGGGCGGCCAAGGGCACGGCGCTTCTGGGGGTCAAAGCGGTGATCGCCGAAAGCTTCGAACGCATCCACCGCTCGAATCTGGTGGGAATGGGGGTGATTCCCTTCGAGTTCACCGACGGCGACACCCGCAAGACGCTGGGTCTGACCGGCGAGGAACGCTTCTCGATCAAGGGTCTCGCGGGCGATCTGAAACCGCAGGCCCAGGTGCCCTGCACCATCGTCTATGCCGATGGGACCGAAAAGACCGTGACGCTCAAATGCCGGATCGATACCGCCATCGAGAAGGAATATGTCGAGCATGGCGGCGTGCTGCACTACGTTCTGCGCAACCTCGCCAAGGCCGGGTGATCCGCCAAGCCGTTGAAAACAAATCGCCCCGGGCCAAAACCCGGGGCGATGTCATTTTCTGAAACAAAAGTTTTTGTTCCGGCAACCCGGTTCCGCTTTGCGCTGGATCAAGTTTGGGCTATGATAAGTCCATATTGAGGACGATTTTTGACAGATATTTCACAAGACATTTTCAGGGGGGAATTGGGGGACCGTCACAAGACGACAACGGCCTTGATTGCGTGAGACAGGTTGGCGGCTTCGCCGACCGTGGCCACCGCGGCTATTGAGCCGCACCTATTCATCCGACCTGTGCGCTGACGGCCAAACGGCCGTCAGTTCCTGTTGAGGCGCCGGGCTGCGACCTTCGCCCCGCGCAGGCGGGACACTGCCCCCCTTTTCAGGACAGTCCCCCAGTCAAGCTGCGATCCATACGACGATTTCTCCGCGCACGCGAACACCCAAACGCATCGCCGTTCCTTCGTCCACGCCCCGATCGCCGGGCTCTCCCGAATCCAGTCGTCCTTGAGATTGCCAGTGACCTGCTCCCCTCGGAGTCCGCGTTTATGGGTGAACTCTGTTCAGGGTTTGGTCCTCCTTCGACCTTTGGTATCACTCCACGGGGTGAGCCCGTCGAGGATCGTGTTGGGGGCGGTGACGGTTGTAGTCGTCTCTCCACGCCGTGATCAGGCCGCGGGCATGGCGCAGGTTCCAGCAGGGTCAACCCAATGGGCGCGGAGGCCAGCGTTTCTTTCGTCGGCAACACCGACCACACTGTTCCGTTCATGCGCAAGAACAGCGACCTCTTCGAAGCGCTGCCCAGCCAGTTCCACGATTCCGCCTTCAACGACCGCCTGCACGCCTGCCTGCCGGGCTGCGAGATCGACGTCATCCGCGGTGAAATGTTCACCAAAGGCTACGGCTCATCCGGACCGGACGAAGCCGGTCGAGGCGTTCGCGGACCTCCTCTGGTTCCCGACGGGTAGCAGGAAGACCGAAGCCTATCTCGGTGTGGCGGCCTTCGCCATGGCCATGCGCCGCTTGAAAAATGATCTAGGCGGCCTCGACGCTTCACGCGGTCTCGCTGTCATCATGCGCTACACACTGCGCCTTCTGACGCTACAACAATTCCCGCGGGCCACGACGCTGCTCTGCGCGATGGAGGTCAGCCGTCGTGCAGACGACAAGATCTGGGGCACGGAACCATTCATACTCGGCCTCTGGGTCGGCAATCGTGTCACGCCGGGCGCTACCGAGGCGTCACACAAGGCTGTCGAGGCCATTCGAAACAACGACCGCAACAAGTCAGGCATTGCATCACCAGCGCAGCTTACGATCTGTCCTTGGTGAGGTTCGGAGAGTGCAGGCGGGCGCGACATAGAGGTCGACAGGATTGCGGGCCGGACATTGATTCACTGCGGCGATAAGCTCGGCAACTGCGGTTTCTCGAATGCCAAATCCAGCGGGTATACGCGACGCTTGCGCCGCTGCTGGCCTTGATGACGCCGACCGGGCCGTTCTAGGGTCCAGACTCATTGAGTTTCACAGCCAGAACAAGACGGTCGCGGCGAGCATGATCGCAGAGAAGAAGGTCTCCGGGCACCGGTCATATCGAGTTGCGACGCGCCGCCAATCCTTCAGGCGGCCGAACATGATCTCGATGCGGTTGCGGCGCTTGTAGCGCCGCTTGTCGTATTTCACGGCCTTCTTGCGGGACTTCCGGCCGGGGATGCAAACCTTTATCCCCTTGTCGTTCAACGCTTCTCTGAACCAATCGGCGTCATAACCTCGATCGGCGAGCAGCCAGCCTGCTTTCGGAAGGTCGCCCAGCAGCGCCGCCGCGCCGGTGTAATCGCTCACCTGACCGGCCGACATGAAGAACCTGATCGGCAGCCCTTTCGCATCGGCAACGGCGTGCAACTTGGTGTTCATGCCACCTTTGGTGCGCCCGCTCTGGCGTCCGCGCCCCCCTTTTTACCCCAAGGCTTGATGCCGTGCGGTGCGCCTTGAGATATGTCGCGTCGATCATGATCGTCTTTTGCTCTGCACTCTCGGCGGCTAGGCCCACCATGATCCTGGCGAAGACCCCATTGTCGCTCCAGCGCTTCCAACGGTTGTAAAGGGTCTTTGCCCGGCCGTATTCCTTTGGTGCGTCGCACCACCGTAACCCATTGCGATTGATGAAGATTATGCCGCTGAGAACGCGACGATCGTCGACGCGGGGCTTGCCATGCCTCTTGGGAAAAAACGGTTTGAGACGCTCCATCTGCGCATCAGTCAGCCAGTAAAGATTGCTCATCGATCAGGTCTCCTTGCGGAGCCTGAATCACGCCAAAAGCCTGAAATCAATGGGTCTGGAGCCTAACAGGTAAGAACCTTCCTTGTGGGGGTGAAAAGACGCAGGCTTCACGTACCAGTGAACATCCAAGCACGAAACCCTTGTGGGCACCCCAAATCTACCGCGCGAAAACTGTCACTAGATCGGCAATAGATTTCCCTGAGCGGGAAAATATTCAGTGATTTCAAGAGCATATGGCGGAGAGACAGGGATTCGAACCCTGGAGACGGTTTCCCGCCTACACACTTTCCAGGCGTGCGCCTTCGACCACTCGGCCACCTCTCCGTGACAGGCTGTCTACCCTCGGCCGGGGGCGCGATGCAAGAGGAGTTTGGCTGCTCTCGCCCCCCCTGCCCCGCGACCCTCCGGCACGGGACCGGGCGGGATCCTGCCGGGCAGGACGCTAGGCGTCCAGAAGTACCGTCACCCGCCGGTTCTGACGGCCCTTCTTCTCGATCTTGCCAAGGCGGACCGGGCCGATCTCGCCGGTGCGGGCGACATGGGTGCCGCCGCAGGGCTGCAGGTCGACCCGGTCCTCGGCCGTGCCGATGCGGACAAGGCGGACACGACCCGTGCCGCGCGGCGGGGCTACCGACATCGTCTTCACGAGCCCCGGATCAGCGTCGAGCTCGGCCTCCGTGATCCACTCCTCGCCGACCGGCAGGTCGCGGGCGATCAGCGCGTTCAACGCCGCCTCGAGCGCCTCCCTGTCCTCGGGCGCCTCGGGCATGTCGAAATCGAGCCGCCCCTTGTCGGCGCCGATGGCGCCGCCCGAGACCGGCAGCGGAATGACCACCGACAGCAGATGCAGCGCGGTGTGGACGCGCATATGCCCGTGGCGGCGGTCCCAGTCGAGGTGCTGGACGACCTCGGTGCCGACCGGCGGCAGGGTCGCGCCCTCGGGGGCCAGCAACAGCGCCGCTCCTGCCTCGCCCTTGACGGTGTCGGCCACGATCGTCTCGCCGCCCGCCCAGACCAGCCGCCCGGTATCGCCGGGCTGGCCGCCGCCGCGCGGATAGAACAGCGGCGCCGACAGCTCCACGCCGCCCTCGGCATGGGCCACGACCGTCGCGGGCGCCTCTCTGAGATAGGGGTCCTTGCGGTAAAGCGGGTCGGTCATCGGGGTCCATCTCCTCCATCGGCGTCGGCGTCGCCGCCGAGATCGGCGAGCGGCTCGGGCTGGGGTTCGGCGCTCTGGCGCGGCAGGAACGGGCCCGGCGACTGCGGCGCGGGCCGTTCGCGCAGGGTTTCGGGGTTTCTCAGCCAGATGTCGCGCTGGGCGAAGGGGATCTCGATGCCTTCCTCCGCAAAGCGGCGGGCAATCTCATGGTTCAGTTCGGTTCGCACAGAAAGCCCGTAGTTGATGTCGCGCAGTATGACCCGAAGCTCGAATTCCAGCGCATCGGCGCCGAAGCCCTGGAACACCACCAGCGGCGCCGGGTTCACCATCACCAGCGGATGGCTTTCGCCGATTTCCATGAGGATCTTCTCGACCTTGCGGGTGTCGCTGCCATAGGCGACGCCGACCTTGAGGATCACCCGCCCGGTCAGGTTCTGCCGGGTCCAGTTCGTCACCTGCCCGGCGATCAGATCGGCATTGGGCACGATCACGTCGGTGCGGTCGAAGGTCTGGATCCGGGTCGAGCGGACCGAGATGTCCTTGACGATCCCCATCACGCCGCCAACCTCGATCCAGTCGCCCTGGCTGACAGGCCGCTCGATCAGCAGGATGATACCCGAGACGAAGTTCTGAACGATGGTCTGAAGCCCGAAGCCGATACCGACAGACAGCGCACCGGCGACGATCGCAAGCGAGCTGAGGTCGATGCCCGCGGTCGTCACCGACACCACCCCGGCCAGGAAGATCCCGACATAGCCCACGCCCGAGATCAGCGCGGTCTGCCCGCCCGGGTCGATCTTTGTCTTCGGCAGCACGGTCGAGCGCAGCATGCCCTGCACCAGCCGGGTCAGCGCGTAGCCCAGGGCGAAGACCACGACGAAGGTCAGGAAGCTCGTCGGCGAGATCCGAGTGCCGCCGATGCTGTAGCCGGCAGTGAAGCGCGCCCAGAGCTCGGTCAGGTCGGCGATGCGCGCGCCCCAGATCAGGGCCAGCACCGGCATGGACAGCAGCACGAGCATCATCCCGATCAGCACCGGGATCAGATCGCCGCCATTCTCGGGGTCCTCGACATCGCGGCCCATCAGGATGGCATAGATATCGGTCACGAAGCGCTGCAGCAGCAGCAGGAAGCCCACCAGCGCCAGCGTCAGGATCGAGGGATAGACGAAGAAATCGCCCGCCTCGGCATAGCCCACCGCCCCCAGGAGCGGTCCGATCAGCCCGGCCCCGATGGCCGCGCGGCCGAAGAAGGCGGCGACGCGGTTGCGATAGGGCCGCTCTTCGGGGCTTTCGGCGCCGTCGGCCCGGGAATGCGCCAGCAGAAGCTGGCCCATCCGCGACAGCATCAGCCCGGCCAGCAGCAGGATCGGAAAGCTCAGGACCGCGACCGCCTCGGCGGGATAGTTCTCGACCTTGGTCACTTCCTGGGCCAGCATCGCCAGCGCCAGGATCAGCCCGATGATCCAGGAATTGAACCGGCCCTCGGCGCGCCGCTCGGGCGGCAGGGTCAGGATGGCGCGGCTGACGCCCAGCTGGGCGAAGACGCGGCCGCCCAGCCAGCCCGCGGTGAAGATCGTGAAGCCGAGGATCGGCAGGATCTGCGCCACCCGCTCGGTGCGAAGCCCCAGCATCGCCGAGGATTTCAGCGCCCCCGCCAGCAGCACGACCCCCAGCGTCGGCACCACGATCTGCCCGAGCGACGCGATGCCGGAAAAGAGCGTCCGCCCCCGGCCCCGGCCGCGCTGGGCCAGAAACACCGACAGCATCTCCATCCAGCGGCGGCCCCGCACCGTCAGGAGGCCGGCCAGGGCCAGAAACAGCAGCGTCACCGGCAGCGCGCTTTGCATGGTCGCGCGCGCATTGGGATTTTCCCAGTTCGACGACAGCTCGTTGCCGACCTCGACAAGGGTGCCGCGGATCGCGGTCAGACCGGCGGCCCAGTTGACCGGGTTCACCGGCGACGGGCCCAGTTGCAGCAGCTGATCGGCCTGCCGTTCGCGGATGATCTGGTCGATCTCGCGGATCAGGCCGTCGGCCCGGCTGTAGGCCTCGACCGCCTTCAGGCTCGGGGCCTGCGCCTCGTTCAGCTGCTTGGTCAGCTCGGCGCGGCGCTTGGCGATTTCCTGCGGCTCGGTCTCGCCCTCGGCGGGCGGATCGCCCAGCGCCGAGATCTGGTCGCGCAGGGTCTTGACCCGGGCCGAGTTGATGTTCTGCGCATCGAGAAACCGCGTGCGCCAGTCGACCAGTTCGCCGCGCAGCGTGTCGAAAGCGGCCGTCGAGGCCTTGCCCTCGGCCAGGACCTTCTCGGCGCGCGAGGCGACCTTGTTCCACTCGGCGTAATCGGGGCCCTCCTGCTGGGCCTGGGCCTGGGCCAGCGCCGGTGTGGGGAGTGCGGTCGGCAAAACGGCTGTGGCCAGCACGGCCAGCAGCGCAACAAGGAAACGAAACTTCATCCGGCGAACACCTCCGGCATCGACCGTTTGGGGCTGTCCATCCAGGACGGCACGGGCAGGCCCTTCCCGCGCAGGAAGGCGGGATCGAAGAGCCGCGACTGATAGCGCGTGCCGGAATCGCACAGCATGGTGACAATCCTGTGGCCGGGGCCCATCTCGCGGGCCATCCGCATGGCGCCCGCGACGTTGACCCCCGACGAGCCGCCAAGGCACAGCCCCTCCTGCGCCAGCAGGTCGAATACCACGCCCAGCGCCTCGTCGTCGCCGATGCGGCAGCAGAAATCGGGCGTGAAGCCTTCCAGATTGGCGGTGATCCGGCCCTGCCCGATGCCCTCGGTGATCGAAGAGCCCTCGGAGGTCATCTCGCCCGTGGTGTAAAAGCTGTAAAGCGCCGCCCCATGGGGGTCGGCCAGGCCGATCTTCACGCCCCTGGGCTGCAGCGCCATCGCTGTGCCCGCCAGCGTGCCGCCCGAACCGACCGCGCAGATGAAGCCGTCGACCCGGCCGCCGGTCTGGTCCCAGATCTCGGGGCCGGTGCCCTCGGCATGGGCCTGGCGGTTGGCGGTATTGTCGAACTGATTGGCCCAGATCGCGCCATTGGGTTCGGTCTTCGCCAGCGCCTCGGCCAGACGGCCCGAATAGCGCACGTAGTTATCGGGGTCGCGATAGGGTTTCGCGGGCACCTCGACCAGCTCGGCGCCCGCAAGGCGCAGCATGTCCTTCTTCTCGCGGCTTTGCGTCTCGGGGATCACGATCACCGTGCGGAACCCCATCGAGGCGCCGACCAGCGCCAGCCCGATACCGGTATTGCCCGCCGTGCCCTCGACGATGGTGCCGCCCGGCGCCAGAGCGCCGCGCGCCACCGCATCGCGGATGATCCACAAGGCGGCGCGGTCCTTGACCGACTGACCCGGATTGAGGAACTCGGCCTTGCCGAGGATCTCGCAGCCGGTTGCCTCCGATGGCCCTTTCAGGCGCACCAGAGGCGTATTGCCGACCAGATCGGCCAGATCGCTCCGTATCGCCGCCATGTGCGTCTCCCTCTGCCTGCCGGTTTCGCCATTGCTACCGGCGCCCCGGAGGGAACTCAAGCCGGGGGCCGGAAGGCCTCACGGTGACGTGCAAGCCAGAGAAGCGACAGGATGAGCGGGGCATTGCCGATCTCGCCGGTATCGACCAGATCCATCGCCCGCGCGAAAGGCACCACATGGGCGCGGATGTCCTCGCCCTCGGCCGGCACCCCGCCCAGACCGCCCGCCTCGGCCCCAAGATCGGCCTCGCCCACGAACGAGTAGATGTATTCGGCCTTCGCGCCTGGCGAGGTGTAATAGCCAAAACAGCGATGCAGCGCCCCGATCGTCAACCCCGCCTCTTCGAGCGCCTCGCGGCGCACCGTCTCTTCGGGGGTTTCGCCCGGGTCCATCAGACCGGCGATGGCCTCGACCGACCAGACCTGGCTGTCGCCCCGCGCGTAAGGCCCGGCGCGCACCTGTTCGATCAGCAAGACCGCATCGCGGGCCGGGTCATAGGGCAGCACGGTCGCGGCGTCCCCCGTCAGGAAGGCCGCGCGCACCATCTCGTCGCTCATCCGCCCGTCGAAGCGGGTGTGCCGGAAGGTGTATTCCTCGACCGCGAAGAAATTCGCATAGGGCTGGACGCGGGCGGTCTCGACGATATCGCCCGGGCCGGTCGGCTTGCGCAGGGTGGCAGGTCCCGGCTGGCGGGCGCGCAGCGTCGAGGCGGCGCGGGCCAGGATCATCCGGTAGCGCCGCGCATTAACCTCGGGCGGGCGGTCTGGATAGCCCAGCATCACCTCGCGCGCGGCCTCGGTCACCAGATCGCCCCAGCGCGCGCGCCAGGCCTCGATATCCCAGGCCGCGCCGGGCACGAGCCCCGCGCGGTCATGGGCATAGACCCCGGCCTTGATCGGCCCGTCGGCGGTCTCGACCGTGACCTCCTCGCAATCGAAGCCATAACCGCCCTCGTAATAATCGAGCCGCGCGCGGTCTTCCGCCGTCAGCCCGTCGACCAGCAGCCCCTCGGCCTGCCTGCCGGGCTCGGGCAGGATCAGCGGAAAGCTTTCGCCCTCGGCCAGCCGCACGGCATAATCCGCGAGCCGCGCGGGATGCGTCGTCAGCCTGTCTGCGGGGCGGTCCAGCACCCGCGCCAAAAGCGGCAGATGGCACAGCGTGCCGTAAAAGAACATGCGTTCCATGTTCGCGTCCTTCAGGTCCAGAAATGTGAGACGGCTTCGACCGCCAGCCCGGCCAGAACGCCGCCGACCAGCAGCACGCCCATCGCCGCGGGCGAGGTGAAAAGCTGCAGCCCGTAGTCGGCCGCCAGCCCGATCCAGCCCAGCACCGCCGCGACCGGATCGCCAAAGCGCATCTCGACGGTGCGGGCATAGGCCCGGGCCCCGGCATGGATCAAGAGCGCGTAGAAGACCAGCACCACGGTCGTGCGCAGTCCCGCCGTGACCGCCAGCCCATAGCCCTGCCCCGCGAGCCGGCCCATGACGAACCAGCCAGCCAGCGCCCCCACCGCGGCGTTGACGGTAAAGAAATGGCCCAGATCCATGCCCTCGGGAAAGCTCGGCACCAGCGCGACGGAGGCGGACCAGGCCAGCCCTCCGTACAGAAGGAATGCGACAAGCTTGGCGGCGGTGGGCATGGGTCAGGCGGGCATTCGTCAGGTGGGCCGTGCAACGGTCAGTTGGGTCACGTCGCAGTTTCCGCTCTGGAAGGTGGCCGCGCAAGAGGCGAGGTAGAGGTTCCACATGCGCCGGAACCGCGCGTCGAACCCAAGCCGCGCGACATCGTCCCAGCGCTCGTTGAAGGTCTCGTGCCAGCGCCGGAGCGTCAGCGCATAGCTGTCGCCGAATTCCATCGAGCGCCGGATTTCCAGCCCGGCCGCGCTGGCCTGGGCGCGCAGCACGCCGGGGCTGGGCAGCATGCCGCCCGGGAAGATGTATTTCTGAATGAAATCGACGCCCTTGCGGTAAATCTCGTAGCGGCGCTCCTGCACGGTGATGACCTGCAGCGTCGCCTGCCCGCCGGGCTTGAGGCAGTCGGTCACCTGGCGGAAATAGGTCGGCCAGTATTTCTCGCCCACCGCCTCGAACATCTCGATCGAGGCGATGCCGTCATAGCGCCCGGTCTCGTCGCGGTAATCCTGCAGCTTGATCTCGACGCGGTCGGAAAGCCCGGCCTTGGCGATCCGCGCCACCGCATAGTCGTGCTGTTCGCGGCTGATGGTCAGCCCGGTGACCTTCAGCCCCCGCTGTCCGGCGGCATATTCGGCAAAACCGCCCCAGCCGCAGCCGATCTCCAGCACATGATCGCCCGGCGCCACGCCCATCTGGTCGACCATGGCAGCGTATTTCAGCTCCTGCGCGGCCTCGAGGCTTTCCTGCCCGGTGCGGAACAGCGCCGAGGAATAGGTCATCGTCTCGTCGAGCCAGAGCCCGTAGAAGTCGTTGCCGAGGTCGTAATGGTGCGAGATGTTCTTGCGCGCCTGGGTCTTCGAGTTTCTTTGCAGCCAGAAGCGCAACCGCTCATAGGCGCGGATCAGCCCGAGGCCGGGGAACCCGTCGAAGAGTTCGTCGTTATCCGCATGAACGAGATCCATGAAGGCCATCAGATCGGGCGTGGACCAGCCGCCCTCTACATAGGCTTCGCAAAAGCCCAGATCGCCCTCGCGGATCAGCCGGGCGAAGACATCCGGGTCGTGGATGTCCAGCTCGGCCACCGGGCCCGGAGCGCGCGCCTCGGCGCGAAAGCGCCGCCCGTCGGGCAGCACGAAGTCGAGCCGCCCGTGGCCCATGCGGCCTGCGATGTCGAAAACCTGTGCAAAATAGCGCGGCAGGTCGGCCTGCCCCCTGGTACTCGTCAGGACGGTCATCCTGGCTCCCTCGTTCCCTTATGGATTTTTCTGGTTCTGTCCTGCGATTGTGCAGATCGCGCGCCCCACCGCAACGGCCTAGGCCCCCCGCGCCTCATAGGCCGCCAGCGCGCGGCGGCGCCCGGCCTCGGGCGTGACGGCCGGGGCGGGATAGGCATCGCCCGGCAAAAGCCCCCAGGCGCGCGGCACCGCCTCGAAATAGGCCAGCGCGCGGGGGTCGGGGCTCTGGCGCCCCTCGGCGATCCAGGCATCGCGATAGGCGCCGTCGGGGTCGAATTTCTCTGCCTGTGTGATGGGGTTGAAGATCCGGAAATAGGGCGCGGCATCGGGCCCCGAGCCCGCCACCCATTGCCAGCCCATGGCATTCGAGGCCGGGTCCCAGTCGATCAGATGCTCGGCAAACCAGTCCAGGCCCACCCGCCAATGGATCATCAGGTTCTTGGTCAGCCAGGAGGCCGCGATCATCCGCGCGCGATTGTGCATGGTGCCGGTCACATACATCTCGCGCATCGCGGCATCGACGAAGGGAATG
This sequence comes from Rhodovulum kholense, assembly GCF_003053725.1. GTDB lineage: Bacteria > Pseudomonadota > Alphaproteobacteria > Rhodobacterales > Rhodobacteraceae > Rhodovulum > Rhodovulum kholense. The sequence goes on along the minus strand of NZ_QAYC01000003.1, from coordinate 350,330 downwards.
CCGGTCCGGCCCCGCTTCCAGGCTATGGCCTCGGGACTGTCGCCCTCCGTCGACCAGGCGAAACCGTCCCAGCCCTCGCGCCAGTTCCGCTCGGCGATATGCGGGCTGTGCCACATCAGATGCCAGGCGAATTCGCGCCAGACCAGCTCCTTGAGGAAGGTCTCGGCCCCGGCCTTGCCCGCGTCCATCGCATTGAGCCCGGCATGCCAGCAGGCACGCGCCGAAATCTCGCCGCAGGTCAGATGCGCCGACAGCCCCGAGGTGGCGTCGGCTGCGGGCCAGTCGCGCCGCTCGGCGTAATCGGCGATCTTGCGGGCCGCGAACTCGTCCAGCCGCTCCTGCGCCGCGGCCTCTCCAACCGGGGCGAACCGCGCCAGCACCGCCGCGCCCCGGCGGAGCGCCGCGCCCATCCGCCAGGTCCCGATCTCGTCGGAGGCGGGCCAGGTGTCGGGCCGGGGGATCATGCCCGGCGCGGGGGCGGGCTCCGGAACCGCGCGGTCGCGCACCGCCTTCCAGTAAGGCGTGTAGACCTTGTAGAACCCGCCCTGCCCGGTCTCGACCGCCCAGGGCTCGAACAGCAGATGCCCGGCGCAGGACCGCGCCTCGACACCGTCTTCGGTCAGAGCCGCCTTGACCGCCTTGTCGCGGGCGACTGAGGCCGGGTCGTAGGCGCGGCTCCAGACCACGGCGGCGGCACCGGTCCCGGCAATCACCCCGCGCAGCACGTCAAGCGCGGGACCGCGCCGCAGGATCAGTCGCGAGCCGCGCGCCGACAGCGCCTGCCCCAGGCATGCGACGCCCTCGCCCAGCCGCCATTTCGCCGCCGCGCCCAGCGCCTCGACCGTTTCGTCATGGATGAAAAGCGGCACGACCGGGCGGCCGGACGCAATGGCACCGGCAAGCGCTGCGTTGTCGCCGAGACGGAGGTCGCGGCGGACCCACCAGATCACGGGCACTTGGTCTGACATCCGGTTTCGTCACATTCCTGATCGGACCCCGCGCAGCAGCGCGGGCCGATAGCCCCATGAAGAGGCCCCTGCCCTCGCACGGGCCCTAGAGTTCCGAATCTAGCGCTTCGATCAGGCGGTCAACCTCCTCGGGCAGGGTGTAGTGCAGCAGGCTCAACCGCAGCACCCCCCGCGCCGGGTCGATCCCCATCGCCTCCAGCACCCGGCGCGCGTAGAAATCGCCGCCGCCCGCCAGAATGCCCCGCCCGGCCAACCGCTCGGCCGCCTCGGCCCCCGGCCGGTCGAGCGCGATCGACACGGTCGGCAACCGCGCAGGCCCCGCCTGCACGGGCCCCAGCACGCGCCACTCGGGGCGGGTCGAGAGATAGTCCAGCAAGGGCTCGAGCACGGCGGTTTCCTGCATCCGGATCATGCCCGCGACAATCCCCGCCCGGGCATGCGCATCGCGCCCGCCCCGGACATGGTGGTCGTAAAGCGCGTCGATATAATCCGAGATCCCGGCCACCGCCGCCACCTGGGCATGATCGGGACCGGCCGGATCGAACCGGCGCAACACGTCCTCGGCATTGAACCAATGGCCCTGATTGGGCAGCTGATAGGCCAGCTCGCGGCGGATCAGCATCACGCCCTGATGCGGCCCGTAGGTCTTGTAGGTCGAGAAAAGGTAGATGTCGGCGCCCAGCGCCGGGATGTCGGGCAGCCCGTGCGGGGCGAAGCTGACCCCGTCGACGCAGGTGAAGGCGCCCGCCCGCCGCACCATCGCGGTGATGCGGGCCACGTCGTTGACCTCGCCCAGAATGTTGGAGGCATGCGGGAAGCAGACCAGCCGCACCGTCTCGTCCAGCAAAGGCTCAAGCGCGTCGGGGTCGAGATGCCCGGTCTCGGGATCGACCTTCCACTCCCGCAGCTCGATGCCGCGCGCCGCAAGCCGCCGCCAGACGCCCGAATTGGCCTCGTGATCCTGATCGGTGACGACGATGGCCTGGCCCGGCTCGATCCAGGCGCCGAAGGCCTGGGCCAGTACATAGGTATTGGCGCTGGTCGAAGGACCGAAATGCAACTCGTCCCGGCCGACGCCCAGATGTGCGGCCAGCCGGGTGCGGGCCTCGTCCATCTCCTCGCCCGCCCGGCGCGATGCAGGGAAGGCGCCGTAGGGCTGAACCTTGCGCTCCTGGTAAAAGCGGTGCAGGCGCCAGATCACATAGCGACAGGCATAGGATCCGCCGGCATTCTCGCAGAACACCTTGTCGCGCAACTCCTTGTACCGGAAGGCCGGAAACTGGTTGCGAACAAATTCGGTATCAAGCGCAACCATTCCCCACCCGGACGCTGCGTGGCCATTCCAACCTGTCTAATCGGCCAAGTGCGGCCACGCAACGCCTTGAAATCCGGAGACTACACCCTAGCCCCCGCCCGAATCACCCTAATGGGCCTCGGCCTGCAGACCTCGGAAGATGGCAAAGCACATCATCAGCAGCACCAGCGTGAACGGAAGCCCGGTCGAGATCACCATCGCCTGCAGCGCCGACAGCCCGCCGCCGACCAGCAGCACGATGGCCACCGCGCCCTCGAAGGTGCACCAGAACACCCGCTGGGGCAGCGGCGCGTCGATCTTGCCGCCTGCGGTGATGGTGTCGATGACCAGCGAACCCGAATCCGACGAGGTGACGAAGAAGACGATCACCAGCACGATGCCGATCACCGAGGTGACCGAGGCCCAGGGCAGCGCCTCGAGCATCGCGAACAGCGACATCGGCGGGTTGTAGCTGTCGATCACCTGCGCCTTGACCGCGCTGTTCACCGGGTCGGACAGCACCTGGTCGATGGCCGCGCCGCCGAAGACTGCCATCCACAGCACGCAGACGAGGCTGGGGATCAGCAGCACGCAGACCACGAATTCGCGCACGGTGCGGCCGCGGCTGACCCGGGCGATGAACATGCCGACGAAGGGCGACCAGGAAATCCACCAGGCCCAGTAGAACGCCGTCCAGCCCTGCATGTAATCGGTATCCTCGCGCCCGAACGGGTTCGAGAGCGCCGGCAGATCCTTGACATAGGCCAGCATGCCCTCGCCGAAATCGGCAAGGATGGTGCCGGTCGGCCCGGCCACCAGCACGAAGATCAGCAACAGAGCGGCCACCACCATGTTGATTTCCGACAGCACCTTCACCCCGCCATCGAGCCCGCGCAGCACCGAGATCAGCGCGATCGCCGTGATCCCGGTGATCAGGAGGATCTGCACCGTCAGATCCTCGGGCACGCCGAAGACATGGCTGAGCCCGGCATTGGCCTGCTGCGCGCCGAAGCCCAGCGAGGTCGCCAGCCCGAAAAGCGTGGCAAAGACCGCGATGATGTCGATGACATGGCCGGTCCAGCCCCAGATCCGTTCGCCGAAGATCGGGTAGAAGGCCGACCGGATCGTCAGCGGCAGCCCTTTGTTATAGGTGAACAGCGCCAGCGCCAGCGCGACCACCGCGTAGATCGCCCAGGGGTGCAGCCCCCAGTGATAGATCGTCGCCGCCAGGCCCATCTCGCGCGCGGCATCGACATTGCCGGGGATCAGGCTGCCATCCTCGGCAAAGGGCGAGGGAGTGCCCAGCGGCTGGGAAATCGCCATGTGATAGACTGGTTCGAGCACCCCGAAGAACATCAGCCCGATGCCCATGCCCGCGGCGAACAGCATCGCGAACCAGCCCGAATAGCTGTAATCGGGCGTCGCCTCGGCACCGCCCAGCCGGACCCGGCCGACCGGCAGCACGATCAGCGCCAGACAGAACAGCACGAAGATGTTGCCCGCGCTGAGGAAGAGCCAGTCGAAGGTCGAGGTCAGGAACGGCCTCAGCCAGCCGAAGACCGCCTCGGCCTGGCCCGGCAAGGCCAACGCGTAGAACACGAAGGCCACGATCGAGAGGCCGGACACCAGAAAGACCGGGTTGTGAATGTCAAAGCCGAACGGACCCAGGCTGCCTTCGATATTGTCCTGACCGATTTCGTAATCGGTCTCGATCAGGTCGACCTCGCCCTCGGGCGCCGGAATTCCCTGATCGGTCAGGTCCTGGGACGTCTGATCGGTCATGTTTTCCCCTTCATGTCTGTGGCGGTCGCCGTCGGTCGCGACCGGTGTCTTCTTCGGTTTCTCGTTCGGGGCCGCCAGACCGGGGCCCGGCCCTATTGGGCGCTAGGGGCGCACCAGCAGGACCGAGGCCTTGGCATGGCTTGCCAGCCTGCCCCCGTGCGACGGGAAGACATGCTCGACCCATCCGGGCACATGGCTCGCCATCACCACCAGATCGGCGCCCGACTCCTCGAGCGCCCGAACCAGCGCCTCGTCGAGTTCGGCCGCCGGGTCCGGGCTGACCATCAGCCGCGAGGAGACCCGGTGACCGTGCCGCTCGGCCTCGGCCGCGGCAAAGGCATCGAGCTTTTCGCGATACGCCTCGGGCGATTGCGCGACCTCGCCCGGCTGCGGCGCGGCCACGGCGACATAGGTCACGCCGATGCCGTAATGCCGCGCCAGATCTCCGGCCACCTCACAGGCGCGCGTCAGCCGGCCGGCATGGGCAAGATCGACCGGCACCAGGATCTGCTTGAACATCGTGCCCTCCTTGCAGTTCGTCATATCTCCCTACGGAGCGGCCCGGACGCAGGACCTGCCCCGGATGGGCTGGGACATCTGTCGTGCCAGGACCGGCCGCGCCGGGAACGCCCTTGGAAAGGCGGCGCTTTCTCGCATCGAACCTTAGGACGTTTTCTTCGAAAGACCAAGCGCGGGGATGAAGGCGCCCGCGGGCAGCTTCTGCCACCCTCAAATCCGGACCCGCTTTATTCATTTAATTTCAATGCCTTGAAAGGATTTTTGCGTCGTCATCCCGGACAGGTGACAGCGCCGTCGGCGCTTCACCTCTCAAAGCAAAGGGCGCGGTGTTTGCCCCCGCGCGCCCATCTCCGCTGCTTGCGGCCAGAGCCTGCCCGGCGCCATTCCGGCTCAGGCCAGTTCACCTCCGCTCCGGCTCAGGCGTTGACGTCGACCACGACGCGCCCCTGCACCTGCCCCTTCAGGATGTCGGCCCCGAGCCCGGGCAGATCCTCCAGCGTCGCGCTGCGGATCATGCCCTTCAGCCGGTCCATCGGCAGGTCCGACGCGATCCGCTGCCAGGCACGCAGCCTGGCCTCGTAGGGCTGCATCACGCTGTCGATGCCCAGGAGGTTGACGCCGCGCAGGATGAAGGGCGTAATCAGCGCGCCCTCGATGGCCGCGCCGCCCGCAAGGCCCACAGCCGCCACCGAGGCGCCGTATCTCATCTGCTTCAGCACCCGGCCCAGCATCGCGCCCGCCACCGGATCGACGCAGCCCGCCCAGATCTCGCTTTCCAAGGGCTTCCGCGTCACCTCGGACAGGTCCTCGCGCGGCACGATCCGGCTGGCCCCGAGATCGCGCAGATAGTCCTCGGACCCGGGGCGGCCGGTGACCGCCGCCACCTCATGGCCCAGATGCGCCAGCACCGCCGTCGCCACCGAGCCCACGCCCCCCGAGGCGCCGGTGACCAGAACCGGGCCATCGCCGGGCTTCAGCCCCTGGTCCTCCAGCGCGATCACCGCCAGCATCGCGGCCATGCCCGCCGTGCCGACCGCCATCGCCGTCCGGGTCGACAGCCCGTCGGGCAGCGGCACCAGCCAGTCGGCCTTCACCCGCGCCCGCTGGGCATAGCCGCCCCAATGCACCTCGCCCACGCGCCAGCCGGTCAGCACCACCCGGTCGCCGGGCTTGTAGCGCGGATCGGCGCTTTGCTGGACCACGCCCGCGAAATCGATGCCCGGCACATGCGGCCAGCTGCGCACCAGCCCACCGCCCGATCCCAGACAGAGCCCGTCCTTGTAGTTCAGCGTCGAAAATTCGACCGCGACCGTGACATCGCCCTCGGGCAGCCGGTCCTCCGACAGATCCTGCACCGCGGCACGGGTCTTGCCCTCCGCATCCTTCTCGACGACCAGCGCTCTGAACATGACTGCTTTCCCTCTTTCCGTCCCCGGGCGTCCCTACCCGATCAGGTCCGGCATCAGAAACAGATCGGTCGGCGCGGTCAACACCCCGGCGGCGGTCAGCATCGCGTGGATCTGGCCGCGGTGATGGGTCTGGTGGTTGAACATGTGAACGACGCAGACCGCGCGCGGCACCACCATCTCGCGCCCCGCGGCCCCCGAATACCAGGCCAGATCGCCCGCAAGACCGGCCTCGGTCAGGCCCTGCGCCCAGCGGCTGATGCGGGCATCGGTGATCTGCCGCTTGGAGCGATATTCCGACCAGTCGGCAACAAAATGGGCGCTGTCGGACAGCCCCACATGGGGCGCCTCCCAGCCGTCGAGCCGCGACATCCAGATGTGATCGGCCCAGAGAAGATGCGCCATCGTGCCCTGGATCGACCCCCAGAAGGCACCGCGCCCGGCCTTGCGGGCGGCCTCGTCCATCCCGGCCACCTCTTCCATCATCGCGCGGTTCTGCCAGCGATTGTATCGCGCCATCAGCCGGCACCAGCCCGCCGTGACCATTGCCTGTCCCATCGGTCCCCGTCCTCTTGCCTGGCCCCCTTTTGGCAGACCCGCGACGCGGAGGCGAGTCCCGCCAATGGTCTTGAGCGGAGCCCGGCGCACCGCTAGCGTGACCTTGCACCCACTCCCAACGCGAGGGACCTCCATGACCGTTCGCCTGATTCTCGCCAGCACCGCGGCCCTGATTGCCGGGTCGGCCGCCTGGGCCACCGACGCCGATCTGCTCGTGTTCGACTATCCCGGCTTCGAGAACGCGGCCTTCCACACCAAGTACAAGGACAAGTACGGGGACAACCCGACCTTCACCTTCTTCGGCGACGAGGAAGAAGCGTTCCAGAAGCTGCGCTCTGGCTTCCGGACCGATGTCAGCCATGTCTGCGCGGGCTCGGTCACGAAATGGGTCGAATCCGGCATTCTCGAACCCTGGGACACCTCGAAAATCCCGGCCTGGGGCGATCTGAACGCCAACCTCAAGGGCACCGACGTGGCCGATACCGGTGCCGATGTTTATTTCGTGCCGACCGATTTCGGCTCGACCGGGATCGCCTATAACACCGAAGAGGTGCCAGCCGAGGACGTGGCCTCGCTCCAGGTCTTCAAGGACCCGAAATACGAAGGCCGCGTGACCCTGCCCGACAATGTCGACGACACCTTCGCGCTGGCCTATCTGGCGACCGGCACCACCAACTGGACCCATGCGACGGATTCCCAGTTCGACGCGGCCGTCGAATGGCTGCGCGAGGTGCATCCGAACCTGCGCACCTACTGGACCGACCCGGCCGAGCTGGCGCAGCTTCTGGCCTCGGGCGAGGTGCTGGTGTCCTGGGCCTGGAACGAGACCCTGCCCACGATGGCCGAACAGGACTTCCCCATCGGCTTCCAACGCGAGGCCAAGGAGGGCTCGTCGCTCTGGCTGTGCGGCTATGTCGATCTGAAGGACGGCCCCGGTTCGGAAGAGAAAGCCTATGACTTCCTGAACGCCATGCTCGACCCCGCCGCGACCCAGGCGCTTCTGGATGCGGGCTATGGCCAGTCGAACGACAAGGCAATGGCCGAGATCGGCGATGAGGCGCTGACCGCCGTCGGGCTCGGCCCGATCGACGTGCCGGTGCTGGCGCAACTGCCGATGCCGGGCGAGCTGCGCGAAAAGCAGTCGGCGGCCTTCGAGAAGATCAAGGCGGGCTTCTAGGGCCCGACGCCGCCGAGGCGGAAGCGAAAACCGGGGCGGCGCTCCTGCCGGGGCGCCGCCCTTTCCGTTGACGCGCAGGCCCTGCACCCCGGGCATGGCCGGTGAGCAGCGTTGTCCTGAGGTCCGCCGACCCAGTTCTTTTTTTGCGGATCAGGGCGGCTTGACGTTCCGGATCGCCGCGTGTCGCGAAACACGCGTGTTTCCGCGGCAGACGCACAACGAACAGGCGACCTTCAAAACGAATCGGATTAGTGTTAACAAGACCTTGCGGCCTTGCGTCGCGCGTCGGGCCGCCACAGCTTTGGGGCGCAATTCATGAGGTGACGAGATGACCAGATTTGCCCCGAGCGCCGCCTTCGTCCTTGCCCTTCTTGCCGGTCCCGCAGCCCTTGCCGCGCCGGGTTTCGGGCCGCTGATCGACCCTCCAGGTCTGGTCGAGGCGCAGGCCACGGTCGCGCCGCTTGTACTCGATATCCGCAGCGGCCCCGATGGCGCCGCCCCGGTCTTCGAGGCCGGCCATATCCCCGGCGCGGTCTCGGCGCCCTACGGGCTGTTCCGCGGCCCGGCCGACAATCCCGGCGCACTGATCCCCGAAGACCGGCTGACCGAGGTGCTGCGCAGCCTCGGCGTGACCCGGGACCGGCCCACCGTGGTCGTGCATCAGGGCAGCGACCCGTCCGATTTCGGCGCGGCCGCGCGGGTCTACTGGACGCTGAAATCGAGCGGGGTCAGCCCGCTTGCGATCCTGAATGGCGGCATGACCGCCTGGAGCGCTGCCGACCTGGCGGTCGAGACCGGCCCGGCGCTTGCCCCCGCGCCCAGCGATATCGAGGTCAGCTTCAGCCATGAGTGGCTGGCCACCACCGAGGATGTTGAGGCCATCGTCGCGGGCGACGCGCCCGGCGACCTGATCGATGCGCGGCCCCAATCCTTCTGGGCGGGCAATGCCAAGCATCCGGCGGCGGCCCGGCCCGGCACCCTGCCGCAATCGCGCTATTTCACCCATTCGGGCTGGTTCGGCAGCGACGCGCCCGCGCTGATCAAGCCCGATCTGGTCCCGGAGCTCGCCACCGCCAACGGCTTTGCCCCGGGCGACCGGCTGGTCTCGTTCTGCAATACCGGGCACTGGGCCGCGACGAACTGGTTCGCGCTCAGCGAACTGGCCGGGATCGAGGGGGTCAGGCTTTACCCCGAGTCGATGGTCGGCTGGACCCGGTCGGGGCATGAGACCGCGAACCTGCCCGGCCCGCTTCGCAATCTGTGGAACCGCGTGACCGGACGCTATTGACCCCATGACCGACAGCAGCCAGACGATGACCGCGTCTTCCCGTATCCTTCCCCGAACCGCCGGTCTCGGCCTGTGCGCACTGGCGGTTCTGACCGTGGCCGCGATGGCCGGGCCGCGCTCGGGCGCGCTGCTGATGATCGGGCTCGGCTTCGGGCTGGTACTCGAGGGGCTGCGCTTCGGCTTTACCGGCCCCTGGCGGCGGATGATCCTGCAGCGCGACGCCTCGGGGCTGGTGGCGCAGATGGTCTGCCTGGCGCTGGTCGCGACCGCGGCCTTCCCGATGCTGGCCAGCCATCCGGGCGAGCTTGTGGGAGCCCATGCCCCTGTCGGCTTTGCGATGGTCGGCGGCGCCTTCGTCTTCGGCGCCTGCATGCAGATCGTGCTGGGCTGCGGATCGGGCACACTGGTGAATGCCGGATCGGGCAATCTTGTCAGCGCGGTCGCCCTGCCCTTCTTCTGCCTCGGCAGCTTCTTCGGCGCCTATCACCTGGTCTGGTGGACCGAGCTTGGCGCGCTGCCGGTCGCCGCGCTGACCGGCACCGAGGGGCTGGCGCTGACGCTGGTGCTGCTGGCCTCGGTCGCGGGGCTTGCGATGGCGCTGGCCGATCAGGGCAAGCGCGCGATCCCGGCCCGCTACTGGCTGGCGGCGGTGCTGCTGGCCGGGCTGGCGATCCTGCATCTGGCGGTCGCGGGCCAGCCCTGGGGCGTGGTCTACGGTCTGGGGCTGTGGGTCGCGAAGGGCGCGACGGCGCTCGGCGCCGATCTGTCGGGCTCGGCCTTCTGGTCGGCCCCCGGCAATGTCGAGCGGCTGCGCGAAAGCGTGCTGACCGACGTCACCTCGCTGACCGATCTGGGGCTGATCGCGGGGGCTGCTCTGGCCGCGTTCTGGCGCGACGGGCTGACCGGGCGGATCGCCGATCACCCGGCGCGGGCCTGGGTCGCGGTGGTGATCGCAGGGTTCCTCTTGGGCTATTCCTCGCGGCTTGCCTTCGGCTGCAATATCGGCGCCTTCTTCTCGGGGATCTCGACCGGCAGCCTGCATGGCTGGGCCTGGTTCGCGGCCGCCTTCACCGGGTCCTGGTACGGCATCCAGCTTCGCCCCCTTCTGGGGCTCGAGGCGCGCAGATGACCCGGCGTCCGGTCGTTCTGACCCTTCTGGTCGCAGTGGCGGGGTTTCTCGCCATCGACCTCGTGCGGTCCGCCCCGCTTGATCCCTATCTTGCCCCGGCGCTTTTCGCGCTCGGCTCGGGTCAGGCGGCGGGCGGCGCCCATTGTGCGGCCCTTCCCGCGCGCTGACCCCCTTGAAGCGCGCGCCTCCCCGGCCTATCTTTGGACCGTCCCGCAAGGGACTATGGCAATAAACGCGCCCGTAATAAGCGGATCGGACCCGGGGGCGGTACCCGGCGGCTCCACCAAATATCCCACATTGGCGGGATCCTGGGGCCGAAACAGGATCGACGGACGTCTAAAGGGGTTAGCTTTTGCCCGGTGAGCTACCACCGTTATCGGTGCAAGCATGATAGTTGCCAATGACAACCGTGCTCCGGTGGCGCTGGCTGCGTAAGCAGTCCGCAAAACCAAATCTTAAGCCCTTGCGTCTAGCAACGTAAGGCGGGGTTCGCAGGTACCTGGCAACAGAAACCTGCACTTCCCCCCAGTGTCGAATGATGCATCTCGGGCAAGCCCGCCGCACTACCAGCCGCCGGTCAGCGCCCGCCGCAAAAGCCCCGCCCGGCGCACGACTTCCGCCTCGTCCAGCCCGCCGCCCAAGACGCGGTCGGGTCGGGCCGCGGCTCGCCTCAGGACCCCTTCGGTGCGCCAGGCCGTCCGCGCCGCCGGAACCGCACGCGCCGGAAGCCCGGTCGCACGCGCAGCGGCCAGCCGCGCAAGCCCCGACCGGGCCAGATCGGCAATGGCCTCCGGCCGATCATCCGGCAAGGGCCACCGTCCCCGCGCCAGAAGCGCGGGCACCGCCAGAAACCAGCCCGCAAGCCCCATGGCCAGGCCCAGATCGGCCAGCACCGCCTGCCCGTCTTCGGCGCCCAGTGCCCGGGCGGCCGCCCCCATCAGCCGGCCGGAGGTGGCCGCCAGATGCGCCTCGAGGGCGGCGCCATCGGCGAAGGGCTCGCGATAGGCGTCCCAACGCCGCGCCTCGACCAGCGGCACCAGATCGCGGGCGGCCTCGGGCGACAGCACCTCGGCCAGCGGCGTCGCCACCTCGTGGCGGCGCACGGGGCCGCCGCCCGCGATTTCCTCCAGCGCGTCCAGCCACCATTGCAGCCGCATCTCGGCGATCAGCGGCTCTTCTGTCACCCAGGGCGCGCGCGCCACCTCGACATTGAAGGCATAAAGCGGCAGAAGCCGCGCCCGCGCCGCGACCGGGGCCGCCATCACCGCCAGAAAGCGGTCGGGATCGCCCTTGCGGACGATCTCGGCGCAGGCCTCAAGCGTCATGGCCGCCCGCGTCGTAATCGGGCGCGCCGTCGCGCACCAGTTTCCAGATCACCGCGTCCAGCAGCGCCTCGAACGAGGCATCGACGATATTGGGCGACACCCCCACGGTGGACCAGCGCCGCCCCGCCCCGTCCTCGCTGTCGATGATGACCCGGGTCACGGCCTCGGTGCCGCCATTGGTGATGCGCACCTTGAAATCGACGAGCCGCATGTCGTCGATGAACGCCTGATAGGGCCCCAGATCCTTGGCCAGCGCCCGCCACAGCGCGTTGACCGGCCCGCGATCGTTGCCCTCGGCATCGAGGCTTTCCGACACCGACAGCTTGCGTTCGCCATCGACATCCAGAACCACGACCGCCTCGGACAGGGTCACCACCCGGGCGGGGTCGAGCCGACGCCGTTCGACCGTCACCCGGTAACGCTTGATCCGGAAGAAGGCGGGCAGCCGGTCCAGCACCCGGCGCGCGATCAGCTCGAAGCTCGCCTGCGCGGTGTCGTAGGAATAGCCCTGCCCCTCGCGCGCCTTCACCTCGTCGAGGATCCCGGCCAGCCGGGGGTCGTCCTTCGCCACCTCAAGCCCGGCCTCGGCCAGACGGCGGCGCAGGTTCGACTGCCCGGCCTGGTTCGACATCGGAATGACGCGGCTATTGCCGGTCGCTTGCGGCGCGACATGTTCGTAGGTCGTGGGGTCCTTCAGGATCGCGCTGGCATGGAGCCCCGCCTTGTGCGCGAAAGCCGAGGACCCGACATAGGGCGCGCTTTTCTGCGGCACCCGGTTCAGGATTTCGTCCAGCAGTCGCGAGGCCCGGGTGATCCCCGCCAGCGCCTCGGGCGTGATCCCGGTCTCGAACCGGCTGGCATAGGGCTCTTTCAGCAAGAGCGTCGGGATCAGCGTCGTCAGGTTCGCGTTGCCGCAACGCTCGCCCAGCCCGTTCAGCGTGCCCTGCACCTGCCGCGCGCCCGCGTCGATGGCCGCAAGACTGCCCGCGACCGCATTGCCGGTGTCGTCATGGGTGTGAATGCCCAGCCGGTCGCCGGGAATGCCCGCCGCGATGACCTCGGCGGTTATCCGGCCGATCTCGGGCGGCAGGGTGCCGCCATTGGTGTCGCACAGAACGATCCAGCGCGCCCCCGCCTCCAGCGCGGCGCGGCAGCAGTCCAGCGCATACCCGGGATTGGCCTTGAAGCCGTCGAAGAAATGTTCGGCATCGAACAGCGCCTCGCGGCCCTGCGCGACCAGATGGGCGACGGATTTTGCGATATTCTCGATATTCTCGTCCAGCCCGATCCCCAGCGCCGTGGTGACGTGGAAATCATGGGTCTTGCCAACCAGACAGACCGCCCCGGTGCCCGCGTTCAGAACGCCCGCCAGCACCTCGTCGTTTTCGGCCGACCGCCCGGCCCGCTTGGTCATGCCGAAGGCGGTGAAGGTGGCACGGGTCTCGGGCCGCGCCTCGAAGAAGGCGCTGTCGGTCGGGTTCGCGCCGGGCCAGCCGCCCTCGATATAGTCGACCCCCAACTCGTCCAGCACATGGGCGATGCGGATCTTCTCGTCGGTCGAGAACTGGACGCCCTGCGTCTGCTGCCCGTCGCGAAGGGTGGTGTCGTAAAGATAGAGGCGGTCTTTCATTGGGACGTTCCGCATTGAAGATCACCCCGCCCGGGCCTCTGGCCCGGGCAGCGCCCGACCCGTCCCCGAGGGGCGGGTGCTTTCACCGCCCTCCCCTCGGGCCTGGCGCTCGAACACAGCCACCGTATATTCATTCCAGTTCTACCCCATTGAGCGTGGCCAGATCAAAGCTGTCGAGAATTTCCGCGTCCGCATCCGCGTTCTTTGTCGCCCGTAGTTCCAGCCCACCGAGTAAAGCAGCCTTTCGCAGAGCATCAGCGGCTGGATAGTTTCGGTCGCGCCGAAGCCCTGCCCATCGAAAGGCAAGCTTCCAAGCCAGATCGATTTCGTCCGACGAGCGATTTCCACTCCATCCGAGACCAACCATCAGACCATCTTCAGACCTATCTTCCTTGCCTTTGCACCACCAATCAGAACTCGGCGTTAGACCAAGCAAATCGAGCGCTGCTCGTAATTGTGCCCCTTCGCCATGTGTCGCCAGCATATGAAGCCCTCGGATTGCTTCAGGCGTATTGAGATCGTTGACAAGGCTAGGAACAACGGAATGGAGGCCGTAGGGATTAGGCTGTTCAGGTTGGGACAACCTAAACCATGTGCGAAGGGTCTCTTTCGCTTCACGCGCCTTTTCGTCGGTCCAGTCCATCGGACTACGATAATGTGTCGACAGGAACACGAGGCGGATCACCTCGCCCGGCACGCCCTGCTCCAGCAGATCCCGCACCGTGAAGAAGTTGCCGAGGCTCTTCGACATCTTCTTGCCCTCGACCAGCAGCATCTCGTTATGCATCCAGATCGTCGCGAAATTGCCTTCGGGATGGGCGCAGCAGCTTTGCGCGATCTCGTTCTCGTGGTGGGGAAACTGCAGATCGATCCCGCCGCCATGAATGTCGAAACTCGGCCCCAAAAGCTCATAGGACATGGCCGAGCATTCGATATGCCAGCCCGGCCGCCCGCGGCCCCAGGGGCTGTCCCAGCCCGGCAGGTCACCGTCCGAGGGCTTCCACAGCACGAAATCCATCGGGTCTTCCTTGAAGGGCGCGACCTCGACCCGGGCGCCCGCGATCATGTCATCGACCGACCGGCCCGACAGCGCGCCATAGTCCTTGTAGGACCGCACCCGGAACAGCACATGGCCCTCGGCCGCATAGGCGTGGCCCTTCGCGATCAGGTCCTCGATCATCGCGATCATCGCGCCGATGAATTCGGTCGCACGGGGCTCGCGACCGGGCCTCAGCGCCCCAAGCGCGTCCATGTCGGCATGGTACCAGCCGATGGTCTCTTCGGTGCGCTCGCGGATCAGCTCTTCCAGCGAACGCGGATCGCCCGCCTGCTTGCGCTTCAGCGCCGCGGCGTTGATCTTGTCGTCGACATCGGTGAAATTGCGGACATAGGTGACTTTTTGCCAGTTCTTCTCCTTCGCGAGGCACTTCAAGAGCCGGTAGAGCACATCGAAGGTCACCACCGGCCGGGCATTGCCCAGATGGGCGCGGTCATAAACGGTGGGCCCGCAGACATACATGCGCACATTCGCAGGGTCGATCGGCTCGAACCGTTCCTTCTGCCGGGTCCTGGTGTTGTAAAGACGGATTTCGGTCATGGCGTCAGAGATCCTTCGCGCGCGTCCCGCGGCGGGTTCTGGCACATATCCTGTCTGAGGGAAATACGACGCCCGGCCCGCCCGAGGGATGTCAGCGGGTAATGCAGCAAATGGGGTTGCGGACGGTCGTCATGGCGCTGTCATATCAGCGCGGCACGGTCCTGCCAAGCCTGCGATCCCTGTCCCGACGCCCGGAACCCCGCCCCATGTCCGACCTGACACCCGACCAGACGCCTGCCCCGATGACCGAAGACCAGATCCTGGCCTTTTGCGACGGCCTGCCCGGGGCCGCGCGCAGCCAGCCCTTCGGCCCCGGAACCGACGTCTGGAAGGTCGGCGACAAGATCTTTGCGCTGATGGCGCCGGGCTCGGGCCGGGTCTCGCTGAAATGTGCCGATCCGGGCTTTGCCGAAATGCTGATCTCGGTCGGCCGGGCGGGGAAAGCGCCCTATCTGCCGCGCGGCGGCTGGATCGCGCTCGAAACCGCCAGCCAAGACCCCGAAGAAATGGCCCACCGCCTGCGCGAAAGTTACGACACCGTGCGCGCGAGCCTGCCGCGCCGGGTGCAGGCGACGCTCGACTGACCCCGCCCTCCCCCGCTGAGGCACCCCGCCTCCTTGCCCGCCACGCCGTCCCGGGCCTATCCCGGTCCCGAACAGAGGGGACAGGCCATGAATCACGACGATCTCGCCTATTGGTCGAAACGCGCCGCCGACTGGGCGCAGGCCTATCACGCGGGGCTCCGCGACCGGCCGGTCCGGGGCCAGACCGCCCCCGGCGAAACGGCCGCGAACCTGCCCGCCGCGCCGCCCGAGGCCCCGGAACCGGTCGAGACGATCTTCGCCGATTTCGAGGCGCTGGTGCCGGGCGCGATGACCCACTGGCAGCATCCCCGCTTCTTCGCCTATTTCCCGTCGAACGCCTCGCCCGCCTCGATGCTGGCCGAGCAGCTGGCCAATGCCATGGCCGCGCAATGCATGCTGTGGCAGACCTCGCCCGCCGCGACCGAGATCGAACAGGTGATGGTCAGCTGGCTGCGTCAGGCGCTTGGGCTTTCGGACCGCTTCACCGGCACGATCCATGACAGCGCCACCACCGCGACGCTTTCGGCGGTGCTGACGATGCGCGAACGCGCGCTGGGCTGGGCGGGCAACAGCGAGGGTCTGGCCGGGCAGCCGAGGCTGCGGATCTATGCCAGCGCCCAGACCCACAGCTCGGTCGACAAGGCGGTTCGGATCGCCGGGATCGGGCAGGAGAATCTCGTCAAGGTCGCGACCGACGCCGATTTCGCCATGGACCCGACCGCGCTCGATGCCGCGATCCGGGCCGATCTCATGGCCGGGCGGGTCCCGGCGGGGGTCATTCTGTGTGTCGGCGCCACCGGCATCGGCGCGACCGACCCCATCGCCGCCTGCGCGGCCGTGGCCCGGGCGCACGGGCTTTATATCCATGTCGATGCCGCCTGGGCTGGCTCGGCGATGATCTGCCCCGAATTCCGGGACCTGTGGGAGGGGATCGAGACGGTCGACTCGCTTGTCTTCAACCCGCACAAGTGGCTGGGCGTCCAGTTCGACTGTTCGGTACAGTTCCTGGCCGACCCGGCGCCGCAGGTCCGTACCCTTGGCCTGCGCCCCGACTACCTGCAGACGCTCGGCCAGGCGGAGGTGACGGATTTCAACGAATGGACGGTGCCTCTGGGGCGCCGCTTCCGGGCGCTGAAGCTATGGTTCACGCTGCGCGCCTACGGGCTCGAGGGACTGCGCACTCGGATCAGGAACCATGTCTCCTGGGCGGCCGAGGCGCGCGACGCCATCGCGGCGCTGCCGGGGATCGAGATCGTGACCGAACCGCGCCTGTCGCTGTTCACCTTCGCCCTGAACGACGAAGCCGCCACCGCCGACCTGCTCACGCGGGTCAACGATGACGGCCGTACCTATCTGACCCAGACCCGCCACGAGGGACGGCTGGTGATCCGGGTTCAGGTCGGGCCGTTCGACTGCACCCGCGAGGACGTTCTGACGATCCCGCGGGTGCTGGCCGATCTGACCCGGTGACCGGTCAGAACCGGTAGGACACGCGGACCGCCGCGGTGGTCGCGTCGGCGCCCACGCCCGAGCTGCCGAATTCGTCGAAGTCGTGATACAGCACTTCGGCGCCCAGCACCCAGTTCGGGGTCATCTGATAATCGACGCCGAGACCGACCAGATAGCCGGTTTCGCTGCCGATCGAGGTGTCGGTGGGCGCGATACCCGCGGTCGCGTAGGCCAGGGTACGGCCGAAATCGTAGCCGTACTGGCCCTTGATCCGCCACACCGAGTCGACCTCTTCCGAGCCGAAGTTCAGATCGGGTTCACCATATTCGACCTCGACACCGGCGACGGTCTTGCCGAAGTCCCAGCGATAGCCCGCCATGATGCCAAGGGCATCGCTGTCATCGTCCGGGGCCCCGCTATCGGTCGACACGTCGATATAGCCGTAGCTCAGACCAACATAGGCGCCGCCCCAGTCGCCATCGGGCGCGGCAGCCGGCACGGCGGGCACGATCACGGGTTCGGCCGGAGCCGGGGCATAGCTGCCCGCCATCGCCGGGGCGGCCATCGCCGCGGACAGACCCAATGCGATCGCGGCGGGTGCAAAATAGGATGTCATTGTCTTCTCCTTGCCTCTCGTTTGTTCTCCGCCTCCAGGGAGGAGGGGCGGTGTGTACGATTCTGGTGCGGAACCGGGAGCCATCCCGCACCTCATAACAAAATCCTCATGCCCGCCCCTGAAAAGAGCTAAGCACGGGGATGTGAGCCGTAGCGCCGCCGGTTGCACCGATCCGGCAGATACTGGCCGGTCCTTGCCCCTCGCTGAGCAAAGTCCTGCGCATCTGACGCAAGCGAAACGCCCGCCCCCGTGAAGGGCACCCCGACGGCCGCCCTTCAGCCAGAGAACGCCTCCCTTCCCCAAAAGTTCCCTTTGGCCGCCCGGGCCCGCGGCTTCACCAGCCCGGACCGGCGCCGCGCGGCGCGGATCCTGCTTGAGGCGCGACCCATGTGCGCCGCTCGCCGGATCGAGACGGACCTGGAAATACCTCCCAAGGTGCGTTTCCCGTCGATTGGTCATGACCGGTTCGCGAATGGACGGAGCGTCCAGCCGCTCGAAACACCCCAAGGTGCCGCCGACACATCCGGTGCGACTCAGGCGACCGGGACCCGGATCCAGCGGCATGACAGCGCGCCGGGCAAGCCGATGCCGAACGGACTGGCGCAGAGAACCAACGGTCAGATGCGGAAAGACCGCGCAACCACCCGACGGTCCGGAACCCGGCCCGGACTTGCGTCGGGACCGTGCCGGGATCGACGTTCTTGCTGCCGGTCATGCGCCCGTCCCCGCGGCCCCGGACGACCAGAGCGCGGAGGACTGCGCGCGGGCTCTGACTGCCGTGATCGCCCGCCGCTCTGCGCATCTGCAATGGTCCCCGAGATCGAGAGAGCAAGACAGCCGCGATTCTGCCGACCATGTGTCATTTCGGCAAAGCGCGTCGAGAACGGATCGTATCAGCAGGTTGCCAGGGCATTCCAACGGCATTGTGACCGGGCATCTGCACCAGGTCTTCTGCCCCCCGGGCCCGCGCAGCCGACGTGCTGGACGTCACAAAGCTCCGACAGGGTCAGTGAACCCGGGAACACTTCGCAAAAACGCCATAAGCCATTGAGAAGATGGTGGGTGATAAGAGATTCGAACTCCTGACATCTTCGATGTGAACGAAGCGCTCTACCACTGAGCTAATCACCCGTGGCGCGCTTGTTATCCGTCCGTGCCGAGCTTTGCAAGAGGGTCGGGGAAAATTGGCTTGGGCTTTTTTCAGGCACCGCCTTGTCGCCGTTGCGATGGCCGGATGCGAAAAGACGCGCCCTTTCGGGCGCGTCATTGGTTCTGTCCCGGAAAGGGATCGCGTCAGTGCGCGACCTGCCCCGCCGCCTCGCCGCCCGAGGCCTTGGCGGCGGCGGCCGCTGCGGCTTCCTCGGCGGCTTCGTCCCATTCGATGGGCTCGGGTTCGCGCACCAAGGCCTGTTTCAGAACCTCGCGGACATGAGAGACGGGGATGATCGTCAGCCCCTCCTTCACGTTGTCGGGGATCTCGCGCAGGTCCTTCTCGTTCTCTTCCGGGATCAGCACCGTCTTGATCCCGCCGCGCAGCGCCGCCAGCAGTTTCTCCTTGAGCCCGCCGATGGCCAGCACATTGCCGCGCAGCGTCACCTCGCCGGTCATCGCGATATCCTTGCGGACCGGGATCTGGGTCAGCACCGAAACGATCGAGGTCACCATCGCCACCCCGGCCGAGGGGCCGTCCTTGGGCGTCGCGCCCTCGGGCACGTGGACGTGGATGTCGATCTTGTCGAAGCGCGGCGGCTTGAAGCCGATCTCGGGCGCGATCGAGCGGACATAGCTCGAGGCGGCGTCGATCGATTCCTTCATCACATCGCCCAGCTTGCCGGTGGTCTTCATCCGGCCCTTGCCCGGCAACTTGAGCGCCTCGATCGACAGAAGATCGCCCCCGACCGAGGTCCAGGCCAGCCCGGTCACGACGCCGATCTGGTCTTCCTTCTCGGCCAGCCCGTAGCGGTACTTCTTGACCCCCAGATAGTCCTCGAGGACATCCGGCCCGATGGTGACCTTGTCGGTCTCTTTCTTGATCAGCTTGGTCACGGCCTTCCGGCCCAGCTTGGCGATCTCGCGCTCGAGGTTCCGCACCCCCGCCTCGCGGGTATAGCGGCGGATGATCTCGGTCAGCGCCTCGGGCGTCAGCTCGAATTCCTTGGCCTTCAGCCCGTGGTTCTTCATCTGCTTGGGCACCAGGTGACGTTCGGCGATCTCGCGCTTTTCGTCCTCGGTGTAGCCCGCGAGGCTGATGATCTCCATCCGGTCCAGAAGCGGGCCCGGCATGTTGTAGCTGTTGGCCGTGGTCAGGAACATCACGTTCGAGAGGTCGTATTCGACCTCGAGATAGTGATCGACGAAGGTCGCGTTCTGTTCCGGGTCCAGCACTTCCAGCATGGCCGAGGCCGGGTCGCCACGGAAATCCTGCCCCATCTTGTCGATTTCATCGAGCAGGATCAGCGGGTTGGTGGTCTTGGCCTTCTTCATCGCCTGGATGATCTTGCCGGGCATCGAGCCGATATAGGTCCGGCGGTGGCCGCGGATCTCGGATTCGTCGCGCACGCCGCCCAGGCTGATGCGGATGAATTCGCGTCCCGTCGCCCGCGCGACCGACTTGCCAAGCGAGGTCTTGCCGACGCCAGGCGGGCCGACGAGGCAGAGGATCGGGCCTTTCAGCTTCTGGCTGCGCTGCTGCACCGCCAGATATTCGACGATCCGTTCCTTGACCTTCTCAAGCCCGTAATGGTCGTTGTCCAGAACCTTCTCGGCCGCGGTCAGGTCCTTCTTGACCCGCGATTTCACGCCCCAGGGCAGCGACAGGATCCAGTCGAGATAGTTGCGCACGACCGTCGCCTCGGCCGACATCGGGGACATCGACTTCAGCTTCTTGACCTCGGCCGCGACCTTCTCGGAGGCTTCCTTCGACAGCTTGGTGCCAGCGATGCGTTCTTCCAGCTCGGCGATCTCGTTCTGGCCATCGTCGCCATCGCCCAGCTCGCGCTGGATCGCCTTCATCTGCTCGTTCAGATAGTATTCGCGCTGGGTGCGCTCCATCTGCGACTTGACGCGGGTCTTGATCTTCTTCTCGACCTGCAGGACCGACATCTCGCCCTGCATCAGGCCATAGACCTTCTCCAGCCGCTCGGCGACGGTCAGCGTTTCCAGAAGCTCCTGCTTCTGCGCGACCTCGACGCCCAGATGGCCCGCGACCAGATCGGCCAGCTTGGCCGGTTCGCGGGTATCGGCGACCGCCGACAGCGCCTCTTCGGGGATGTTCTTCTTGACCTTGGCATAGCGCTCGAACTCGGCGCCGACCGAGCGCAGCAACGCCTCGACCACCTCCTCGTCGCCTAGGTCCTCGGACAGCGGCTCGCAACTCGCCTCGAAGAAGGAGGGATTGTCGAGATAGCCGGTGGTGCGCACCCGCGTCTTGCCCTCGACCAGCACCTTGACGGTGCCGTCGGGCAGCTTGAGCAGTTGCAGCACGTTGGCCAGCACGCCGGTCCGGTAGATGCCCTCGGTCGAGGGTTCGTCCACCGCCGGGTCGATCTGTGCCGACAGAAGGATCTGCTTGTCGTCCTGCATCACCTCTTCGAGCGCACGGACGGATTTCTCGCGGCCGACGAAGAGCGGCACGATCATGTGGGGGAAGACCACGATATCGCGCAGCGGAAGGACTGGATAGGAAGAGCTGATATGCTCGGGCATGAGGTATCCTTAGGTTCGCTGGACGGCTACCGGCCCCGATCATCGGCAGCGCATGGCCGTCCCCGGTCTGCTGTCATTATCTGGGGCAATTGGTCGCCAATTCAACATGCCCGCCATGTTCCGGGGTCCAGAATGCCCGCCCGGCGCACCCGGCGCAAGCGCCGAGACGGCCCCCGTCCGGGCAAAGCCCCGCCAGGGTAAACCCGCCATCAACGGCGCCCGCCGCCTAGAGCGGGTCGATGTCGCCCTCGGCCCGCTTGGCATGGAACGCCGCCTGCCAGGCCGCGAAACGGCCCTCGGCGATGGCCGCGCGCATGCCCGCCATCAGCTCCTGGAAATAATGCAGGTTGTGCCAGGTCAGCAGCATCGACGAGAGGATCTCCTGCGCGCGGAACACATGGTGCAGATAGGCGCGCGAATAGTTGCGGCAGGCCGGGCAGGAACAGTGCTCGTCCAGCGGCCGAGGATCGTCGGCATGGCGCGCGTTCTTGATGTTGACGACGCCGCGCCGGGTAAAGGCCTGCCCCGTGCGCCCCGAGCGCGAGGGCAGAACGCAATCCATCATGTCGATGCCGCGCGCGACCGCGCCGACAATGTCGTCGGGCTTGCCGACGCCCATCAGATAGCGCGGCCGGTCCTCGGGCAAAAATCCGGTGGCATAGTCGAGGACGCCGAACATCGCCTCCTGCCCCTCGCCAACCGCGAGCCCGCCCACCGCATAGCCGTCGAAGCCGATGGCCGTCAGCGCCCGGGCCGATTCCTCGCGCAGCTCGCGGGTGACGCCGCCCTGCATGATCCCGAACAGCGCATGGCCCGGACGGTCGCCGAACGCCGCCTTCGACCGCTCGGCCCAGCGCATCGACAGCCGCATCGCGCGCGCGACCTCGGCCTCCGAGGCCGGGAGCGCCGGGCATTCGTCGAAACACATCACGATGTCGGACCCCAAGAGGCGCTGGATCTCCATGCTGCGCTCGGGGCTCAGCATGTGGGTCGAGCCATCGATATGCGACCGGAAGGCGACCCCGTCCTCCGACATTTTCCTCAGCCCCGACAGGCTCATGACCTGGAAGCCGCCGGAATCGGTGAGGATGGGCTTGTCCCAATGCATGAAGGCGTGCAACCCTCCAAGGCGTGCCACCCGCTCGGCCCCGGGCCGCAGCATCAGGTGATAGGTATTGCCCAGCAGGATGTCGGCGCCGGTCGCCGCCACGCTTTCGGGCAGCATCGCCTTGACCGTGCCGGCGGTGCCGACAGGCATGAAGGCGGGGGTGCGGATCGTGCCGCGCGGGGTTGCAATGGCGCCGGTGCGCGCGGCACCGTCGGTAGCGTGAAGGGTGAAACCGAATGTCGTCATGGACGTTCGCATATCAGCCCGGCGCGGCCGGGGACAGAGGCTCCGGCGCGCCGCTTCAGACGAAAATCTCCGGCCCCGGGACGATGCGCCGCTTGTGCCCCCGGAGCGGGCTTCGCTAACAGGGCGCGACAGGTCCGGCCTCGGGACAGGACACCGGACAGCACTTGGGAAGGAAACGGGCCGCGCGCCCGGCCACCGCACAGGACGATCCGCATGACCGAGCACACCGAACTGGCGCTCCCGGGCTTTCGCCTTGGCTGGGAAGAATGGATCTCGCTGCCCGAGCTGGGGTTGCCCGCGATGAAGGCCAAGGTCGATACCGGGGCCAAGACCTCGGCGCTGCATGCCTTCGACATCGAGCCCTTCGGGCCCGCCTCGCGGCCCAAGGTCCGCTTTGCGGTGCATCCGATCCCCGGGCGCGAGGATCTGTCGATCCCCTGCTCGGCCACCGTCGTCGACCGCCGCGAGGTGACCTCGTCGAACGGCGATTCCGAATGGCGCTATGTCATCGCCGCCGACATCGTGGTGGGCGAGCGGCGCTGGCCGATCGAGCTGACCCTGACCCACCGGGGCGGCATGGCCTACCGGATGCTGCTGGGCCGGCAGGCGCTGGGCGAGGACGTCCTCGTCAGCCCGGTCGACAGTTTCTGCCAGCCGATCCTGTCCTATGACGTCTATCACAGCCAGCGCGTGCGCGAGGTGGCGCCCGCGCGGGTGCTGCGCGTCGCCGTGCTCAGCCGCGAGCCGCACAACTATTCGACCGCGCGGCTGGTGTCCGAGGGCGAGACGCGCGGCCATGTGGTCGAGGTGATCGACACCGCGCGCTGTTACATGGCGCTCGACGCGCTGGCGCCCGAGGTCCATTACGACGGCGCCCGCCTGCCCCGCTATGACGCGATCATCCCGCGGATCGGCGCCTCGGTCACCGCCTACGGCACCGCCGTCATCCGGCAGTTCGAGACCATCGGCACCTATTGCGTCAACGGCTCCGAAGGCATCACCGCGAGCCGCGACAAGCTGCATGCCCATCAGATCCTCGCCCGGCACCGGATCGGCATGCCGACGACCGCCTTTGCCGCCTCGCCCAAGGATACCGGCAACCTGATCTCGCTGGTGGGCGGCGCGCCGCTGATCGTCAAGCTGCTGGAATCGACGCAGGGCAAGGGCGTCGTGCTGGCCGAAACCACCAACGCGGCCGAATCGGTGATCTCGGCCTTTCGCGGGCTGAAGGCCTCGTTCCTCGTCCAGCGCTTCATCAAGGAAGCCGCGGGCGAGGACATCCGCTGTCTTGTCGTCGGATCGAAGGTCGTGGCGGCAATGAAACGAACTGGCGCCGAGGGCGAATTCCGGTCGAACCTGCATCAGGGCGGCTATGCGGTGCCGGTCAAGATCACCCCGCAGGAACGCGAAACCGCGGTGCGCGCGGCCCGCGCCTTCAAGCTCAACCTCGCCGGGGTCGACGTTCTGCGCGCCCATGACGGGCCCAAGGTGCTGGAGGTCAATTCCTCGCCCGGGCTCGAGGGAATCGAGAAGGCCTCGGCCAAGAACATCGCGGGCATGCTGTACGACGAGATCGAAAAGCGGGTGCGCCCGCTGCCGGTTCCCAAGGGACGGCGGCGGCGCTGACGCTCAGCGCTCGGTCAGTTTCAGCTCGATCCGGCGGTTCTGGGCGCGCGCCTCCGGGCTGTCGCCCGCCGCCACCGGCTGGTACTGGCCGAAGCCCGCCGCCGCCAGCCGGTCGGGCGGAAAGCCCAGATCCTCGGTCATGTAGCGCACCACCGACAGGGCGCGGGCCTGGCTCAGTTCCCAGTTGTCGGCGAAATCGGCCCCCTTCGCCAGCGGCACATCGTCGGTATGGCCGTCGACCCGCAGGATCCAGTCGATATCGGGCGGGATTTCGCCCGCGACCTCGCGCAGGATCGACACCACATTGGCGATCTGCGCCTCGCCATCGTCCGACAGATCCGCCTTGCCGGTCTCGAACAGCACCTCTGACGAAAACACGAAGCGGTCGCCCACGATCCTGACGCCCTCGCGCCCGGCCAGAAGGGTGCGCATGCGCCCGAAGAATTCCGACCGGTAGCCTTCCAGCGTCTTCTTCTCGGCCGCCAGCCGCGCGGCCTCTTCCTCGGCCTTCCGGCGCGCGGCCTCTTCCAGCTCGGCGCGCGCGCGCTGTTCGGACGCCGCCTGCGCCAGCGCCGCGTTCAGCTTGCTGCCCAGCGTCTCGATCTGGACGCGCGCGGCGGCGTCGCGATCCTCGGCCGCGTCCAGCAGCCCCTGCAAATGGCCCAGCTGGCCGCGCAGCGCCGCCATCTGCCGGTTCAGCAACTCGACCTGCCGCTGGCTTTCGGCCGATTTGGCCTCTTCCTTGTCGAGCGTCTCGTTCGCCACCGCCAGCAACGCCGCGCGCCGGTCGGCCTCGTCCAGCGCGCCCTCGGCCTTCGTCGCGGCCTGATCGCGCGCCTTCTCGGCCGCCGCCAGCAGGGTCAGCGTGTCCTCGGCGCGCTTGCGGGCCTCTTCCAGCGCCAGGCTCATGGCGGTCAATTCATCCTCGGACCCGGCCAGCTTGTCGCGCAGCGCCGCAGCCGCCGCCGCCTCGGCCAGACGGTCCTTCTCGGCCTGCGACAGCGCGGCCTCGGTGCTTTCGACCTTGTCCGCCAGTTCCGCGCGCGCCGCCTCGGTTTCAGCGTTCCGGGCGTGCAGGTCGGCAATCAGGGCCTCCAGCGCCTCGCGTCGCGCCGCGGCCAGCCGCGCAGCCTCGGTCTGGGCATCGACCTCCTGCCGGGTGGAAGCCAGCGCCGCCTCCAGCCGGTCGCGGGTGCCCTTGAGATCGGCCACCTCGCCCGCCAGCGCATCGCCCCGCGCCTGCGCCGCATCGCGCTCGGTCAAAATCTGGGCCAGGCGCGCCTCGACATCGTCGATCCGGCTCCGCGCGGCGGCCAGATCGGCCTCGCCCACCGAGACCCGGTCGCGCAGCGTCGCGATCAGCGCGGCCTGCGCCTCGGCATCGCTGCGCGCCGTGCTCAGCGCAGCGCCCAGCTCGCCCACCTGATCTTGCAGCCCCGAGGCGCGCTGCCGTTCCATTCCCAGCGCATCGGCCAGTGCCGACAGCTCGGCATTCAGCTCGGTCAGTTCGCTTTTCTGCCCGGTGATGGTCTCGCGCAGCATCTCCTGCACCAGCATGAATATCGACAGCACGAACATCAGGACCAGCAACAGCGCCGTCATCGCATCGACGAAGCCCGGCCAGATCGTGGCCTGGAACCGTCCGCCGCTGCGCCGGGTCAGGGCCATCTCAGCCCCACCGCTCGTCCCCGGGCGCCAGTCGCGACAGCACCCGACCCAGCGCCGCCAGGTCGCCGCGCAGATCGGTGACCGTCTCCTGACGCCCGGCGGAAATCTCTTCGAGGATGCGCAGAAGCTGCACGTCGATCGACCGCAGCCGCATCCGCGCCTCGGCATCGGCCAGCGCGCCCTCCTCGCCCATCCGCGCCTCGATGGCAGCGGTGGCGCGGCCCTGCGCATCGGCCACCCGCGACAGCGCGTCCGTCACCGCGCGGGTGTCGTCAAGCTGCCGCTCCATCGCCGCGCCCAGCGTATTGACCGCCTCGGCCAGCGTGCCGACCCGGCTTTCCAGCGCCACCCGCTCGCCCTCGGATTCGGCGAAAAGCGTGTGCAGCCCCTCCATCTGCTCGGCCAGCTGGTCGAGCGTGGCAGCCAGAAGACCGACCTCGGCGCTGACTTCGCCCTCGCCGTCGCCGGACGAGAACCCGAGCCGGGTGATCGACGACAGCCATTCCTCGAGTTCCTGATAGAACCGGTTCTGGCCATGCCCGGCGAACAGCTCGAGCAGCCCCACCACCAGCGAGCCCGCGAGCCCCAGAAGCGACGAGGCGAAGGCCGTGCCCATGCCGCCCAGCTGGCTTTCGAGCCCGGTCATCAGCCGCCCGAACACCTCGACGCCGCCCTCGCCTTCGCGGGGCGCGAGCGAGCGGATGGTGTCCACCACCGCCGGCACCACCGTGGCCAGCCCGTAGAATGTGCCCAGAAGCCCAAGGAAAATCAAGAGGTTGGTCAGATAGCGCGTGATGTCGCGCTGTTCCTCGATCCGGGTTGCGACGGAATCGAGGATGGTGCGGGCCGAGCCCGTGTTGATCTGCATCCGCTTGTCGCGGCGCTTGCGCAGCAATGCCGCCAGCGGCGCCAGCAGCCGCGGCGCGCGGGTCAGGTTGTGCCCCGGAATGCCCGAGGCGAAATCCTCGATCCAGCGCACCGAGGCGCCCAGCTGGATCACCTGCAGAAAGCAGGTCGCGACCCCGATCAGAAAGACAAAGAAGATGGCCCCGTTCAGATAGGGGCTGGCCATGAAGACCGGCGCCACCTGGGGGTAGGCCAGATAGGCTCCCGTCGCGAACAGCACGCAGGAACTGGTCATCAACACAACCTGCCGCAGCGGTCTGGAAAACTGCGGCTCGGCCTCGCGGGGAGTCTTGTCCATGGGATTGGGTTCTGGCCCGGTCATTCCTGGGGCAGAGACTAGGCGAAGCCGGGCGGCCCCACAACAATCAATCCGTTTGCAACGCCCTGACCCGCTGGGCGAGCCAGTCGAGATCGGGGTCCGACAGGCCCAGTTCGGCCAGATGCGCCACCGTGTTGAACAGGTACTCGTCGTTCGGTCCCATCCCGCCCCGCGCGCGGGCGATGATGCGCGCCTGTTCCTCCAGCGGCAGCCCGCCGCAATACTGCACGTGATCGGGGTCGATCACATAGGCCACCACTCGCAAGGGCGCGGGCACCGTCCCGTCCGGGCTCGCCTCGGGCGTCACCTCAAGCTCGACCTCGAAATAGGCCGACGAGATCAGTTCGCGCTCGCGCAGCGCGGCCAGGGTCGCCGCCTCGGTCCCCGGCGCGGCCCGCAGCGCCACGCCATGGCAAGAGGCCCCCGGCGCGGCATCCAGCGCCAGCACCAGCCCCGGCTCGGCCTCGGTGCCGCGATGGTGGATCGAGCGCATGCAGAAGCTGCGATGCCAGCCGTCAAGCCGCGCGAGCCGCCGCTCGGCCACCTCGAAGCCCGGCTTCCACAGAAGCGATCCATAGCCGAAAACCCACAAGCCGTCCTGCATCGTCTGGTCCTTTCCCGTCGCCCCCTGTTACCCTCATCGGGGCATGGGACGAAAGGGGGCCCCGGCGATGCGGTTTCTTCTGTCTCTGGCGCTGCTGGCGGCGCTGGCCTGGTCGGGCTACTGGGCGCTGGCCGCGCGCGGGATCGAACGGGGTCTTGCAGCCTGGCTCGATGCCCGCCGCGCCGAGGGCTGGGTGGCCGATGCGGGCCGCATCTCGGTGAGCGGCTTCCCCACCCGTTTCGACACCCGTCTCTCGCCTCTGGACCTGGCCGATCCGCGCACCGGGCTCGCCTGGTCGATGCCCGGCTTCGGATTTTCCGCGCGCAGCCACCGGCCGCAACACGTCACCGTCCGCTGGCCCGAGACCCAGCGGATCGCGACACCCGCCGAGCGGATCGAAGTCACCGCCGAAGCGATGACCGGCGCGCTGGCCTTCCGCCCGGGCCTCGCGCTGGAGCTTGCCTCGGCGCGGCTTTCGGTCGGCGCCTTCGGGCTGGTGTCGGATGCGGGCTGGCGCGCCTCGATGGATGGCGCCGAGATCGAGACCGCCGCGCTCGACGACCGCCCCGGCGCCCAACGGCTGCGGCTCAGGGCCAGCGGCATGCGCCCGCCCGAGGGGCTTGTCGCGACGCTCGACCCCGCGGGGCTTCTGCCGCCAGTCTTCGACCGGATCGCGCTCGAGGCCGTGGCGGTCTTCGACACGCCCTGGGACCGGCACGCGGTCGAGGACCGGCGCCCGCAGCTGCAACAGGTCGAGATCGGACGGCTCGACGCGCAATGGGGCGATCTGGCGCTGAAGGCGGCCGGGCGCTTCGATGTCGATGCCGAGGGCCAGCCCTCGGGAACGATCACGCTGCGGGCCACCAACTGGCGCGAGATGATCGCGCTTGCGCGCGGCTCGGGGCGGCTTTCCGCGCCGCTGGCGGACCGGCTGGACGCGGCGTTGGGACTGCTGGCGGGGCTGTCGGGGCGGCCCGACATGCTGGACGTGCCGCTGCGCCTTGCGCTGGGGCAGGTCTGGCTCGGCCCGGTGCCGCTGGGACCTGCGCCGAATTTGCGGCTGCGCTAGACGGCGCCGGCCGCTTCAGCGGCAATAGGACCCGCTGCGATAGCGCGCGGTATCGACATGGATGTGATCCTTGTGGAACCCGTCCGAGCCGGGACCAAGCACCGTGCCGAAGGGACCGCAGGCCGCGCGATGGATGCGTTTCAGGATCTTGCCCTGCGAGGCGTCGTTCCAGCCCCGGGCCACCGTCATCGACACGCCGTTGCGCAAGGTCACCGCGCCGATATCGACGGCATGGCCGCGCCCGTGTTCGGACACCTTGGCGCCCTTCTGGTTGTTGCGCGGACGGCAGGCGTAATGGGCAAAGACCTTCAGCGAGGCAACGCCCCCGCCCAGACGGCCCACGGCGGGCTTGATGCCGTCGCTGACCCAGACCCGCAGCGCGCGGGCGGTGTCGCAATCGATGGTGGCGGCCTGGCTGAGCGCCACGCCGTCGACCGCCGTCACCCGCACCGGTCGGTCGACCCCGCAGCCCGCGATCCGGCCCGGGATCGGCGCGATCATCTGGCCCGTGATCGCCGGATCGCCGCAGACCACGCCGCCGCGCGGGGTCAGGATGGCCGAGGGCTGGGTGCGGATGCCCGCCGCCGCAAGCGAGGCGGTCTGATAGGGCGTTCTCGGGCGCGGCTCGGGCCGGGCGGACCGCTCGAGGGTCAGATCGGCCATGACCTCGCGCACGCGGACGGGCGCCCCCGCGACGGTCGGCCGGGGATGCGGGCGCAGCGCAAGCCCCGGGCCGGCCACAGGCGCGGCCCCGGCACCCGGCGGTGCGGCATCGTCCTCGGGACGCATCTGCGGCCGGGCCGCCAGAAGGGCGGCCACCGGCGCCTCGGCCGGGACGACCGTCTGGCTGGCAACCGGGCGCGGCTTCGGGCGCGGTGCACTGTCGAGCGTGGCGGCGCTTCCCGTTCCGGCGATCAGAACCAGCGCAAGACCGAGGCCCGCCCGCCGCATCAGCTGCGAGCCTTGGTGCCGCGGCCGAAATCGGGCGCGTCGGTATCCTGCCCGGCCTCGATGATGCCGCGGCGGATGGCGCGCGTCCGGGTGAAATAGTCGAACAGCTCGTCGCCCTGCCCGGTCCGGATCGCCCGTTGCAGCGCGAACAGTTCTTCGGTGAAGCGGCCGAGGATTTCCAGCGTCGCTTCCTTGTTGGTCAGGAACACATCGCGCCACATGGTCGGGTCCGAGGCCGCGATTCGGGTGAAATCGCGAAAGCCCGCCGCCGAATACTTGATGACCTCGCTGTCGGTCACCCGGCGCAGGTCGTCGGCGACGCCCACCATGGTATAGGCGATGAGGTGCGGCACATGCGAGGTCACCGCCAGCACCAGATCGTGGTGGTCGGGGTCCATCTCCTCGACATTGGCGCCCATGCCTTCCCAGAGCCGCTTCAGCCGCTCGGTCGCGGCGGGGTCTGTGCCGGGCACCGGCACGATCAGGCTCCAGCGATTGTCGAACAGTTCGGCAAAGCCCGAGCGCGGCCCCGAATGCTCGGTCCCGGCCAGCGGGTGCGCGGGAATGAAGTGAACCCCCTCGGGCACATGCGGCGCGACCGCCTCGATCACCGAACGCTTGACAGACCCCACGTCGGTCAAGGTGGCACCGGGTGCCAGATGCGGCGCGATCTCGGCCGCAACCGCGCCCATCGCGCCGACCGGCACCGCCAGAACCACCAGATCGGCGCCCTCCGCCGCCTCGGCCGCAGTCTCGACCACGCGGTCGACCAGCCCGATCTCGGCGGCAACGGCGCGGGTTTCGGCCGAGCGGGCGGTGCCGACGATCTCGCCCGCCAGCCCCGCCCGGCGCATCGCCAGCGCCATCGAGCCCGCGATCAGGCCCAGCCCGATCAGCGCGACCCGATCGTAGATGGGGCTCACCGAGCCCCCTCCTTGAAGGCCCGCACGGCATGGGCCACCCGGCGGCAGGCCGCCTCGTCGCCCACGGTGATGCGCAGCGCATGGGGCAGCTTGTAGCCCCCGACCCGGCGCACGATCAGCCCCTGCGACTTGAGATAGGCATCGCAGGCCTCGGCCTCGGCCGCGTCGGCAAAGCGCGGCAGCACGAAGTTGGCGAAGGTCGGATCGGTCGGTACGCCCGCCTCGGTCAGCGCCCCGGCCAGCCAGGCCGCAAGCCGCGTGTTCTCGGCCCGGCAGCGCGTCACGAACGCCTGATCGCGCACCGCCGCCTCGGCGGTCTCAAGCTGCGCCTGGCCGAGGTTGAAGGGGCTGCGGACCCGGTTCAGCACGCCGATCACCTCGGGCGCGGCAAAGGCCCAGCCGACCCGCAGCCCGCCAAGGCCGTAGATCTTCGAGAAGGTCCGGGTCATCACCACGTTATGGTGCCGGTCGACCAGCGCACGGCCGCCATCGAAGCCCTCGACATATTCGGCATAGGCCGCGTCAAGCACCAGCACCACGCGATCGGGCAGGTTTTCGGCCAGCCGCCGGGTCTCGGCCTCGGGGATCATGGTGCCGGTGGGATTGCCCGGATTGGCCAGAAACACGATCCGGGTCCGGTCGGTCACCCCGGCAAGGATCGCATCGACATCGACGGTGCGCTCGACCTCGTCGACCTCGACCGGGGTCGCCCCCGCCGCCAGCGCCGAGATCCGGTACATGGCAAAGCCGTGCCGGGTATGGATCACCTCGTCGCCGGGACCGGCATAGGCCTGACACAGAAAGGCGATGATCTCGTCCGAGCCGACACCGCAGATCACCCGCTCGGGGTCGAGATCGTGCTGTTCGCCGATGGCGGCGCGCAGCTCGGCATGGTCGGTCGAGGGATAGCGATGCAGGCTGTGCACGCAGCGCGAGAAGGCGGCTTTCGTCTTCTCGGAGGTGCCGAACGGGTTCTCGTTCGACGACAGCTTGACGACGTCGCTCATCCCCTCGATTTTCGACTGCCCGCCCTGGTAAAGGGCGATCTCGAGAATTCCGGGTTGGGGGGGGATCCTGGTCATTTTCGTTGTCTCCTTGGCGCGCATCCGTAGCCCACGGCAGGGGCCAAGGCCAGCACGAAAAGCCCCCGCCCGGGCCGTTCGGCGGACCGCGTGACCGGCGTGGCCGCGCCGTCCGGGCTCAGTGCTTCTTGGCGCGCGCCGAGAGCCAGTCCATCGCCGCCAGCAGCACGCCCGACAGCACGAAAACCATATGGATCAGCACCAGCCAGAACAGTTCTGTATTGCCATAGACCGCATCGGCCTTGGCCTGCCCGATCTCCATGAAGCGTTTCAGCAGGTGAATCCCGGAAATCGCCACGATCGAGGCGATCAGCTTCATCTTGAGGCCCGAGAAATCGACCGTGCCCATCCAGTCGGGCCGGTCGTTATGGGCGCCGATATCCAGCTTCGAGACGAAATTCTCGTAGCCCGAGAACAGCACGATCAGCAGCAGGTTGGCCGCCAGCGTCAGGTCGATCAGCGTCAGCACCGCCAGGATCGCGGTCTCGCTGGACATGGTCAGCACCTGTGGCGCGTAATAGGCGATCTCGCGCATGAAGACGACGACCAGCATCGCCAGCGACACCACAAGGCCCAGATACATCGGCGCCATCAGCCAGCGCGACGCGAAAAGCCCGCGTTCGAAAGCCTGCTCGACGGAAGGTTTTTCGGCCATGATCGGAACTCCCAGGGACCCTCTGCGCGCGGCCCATAGCGCGCCGCCCGGATTCGGGCAAGCGGGCGAACCGGCGCGGCGACAGGTGTGCCGTCGGACGGGCGCCCGAGACCGCAGCGCCGGCAATGGAAAGGGCCCGCCCTGCGCGCAGCAGGACGGGCCCCAGATCTTGCGTGTCGGCGCGGAACCTTAGTTCTGCGCGTAGAATTCGATGACGAGGTGGGGTTCCATCACCACCGGATAGGGCACATCGCCCAGCCCCGGGATCCGCACGAAGGTGGCGGTCATCTTGGAATGGTCGGCCTCGATGTAGTCGGGCACGTCGCGTTCGGACAGCTGGGTCGCTTCGAGCAGCGCGGCCATCTGCTTGGACTTCTCGCGGACCTCGACGACGTCGCCTTCCTTGACCCGGTAGGACGGGATGTTGACGCGCTGGCCGTTCACCGTCACGTGGCCGTGGTTCACGAACTGGCGGGCGGCGAAGATGGTCGGCACGAACTTGGCGCGGTAGACGACGGTGTCCAGACGGCGTTCCAGCAGACCGACCAGCAGCTCGCCGGTATCGCCGCGCTGACGTTCGGCCTCGGCGAAGATGCGGCGGAACTGTTTCTCGGTCATGTCGCCGTAGTAGCCTTTCAGCTTCTGCTTGGCGCGCAGCTGGATCCCGAAGTCGGACAGCTTGCCCTTGCGGCGCTGGCCATGCTGGCCGGGGCCGTATTCGCGGCGGTTGACCGGGGACTTGGCGCGGCCCCAGATGTTTTCGCCCATGCGGCGGTCGATCTTGTACTTGGCAGACGTGCGTTTGGTCACGGCTGATCTCCTTCAAACGGGCGCCGCCCGACGGGCGGCAATGAAGGGCGTTGTCCTCTGGACCCGTTCCGGCACGGCCCGGACCCTGACAGGCATCCCCTTGCGGGGGCCACCAACACCAATGAAAATCCCGGCCGCGAGGGGCCGGAATGGCGCGCTTATACAGGGGCGGCCGCCGCTGTCAAGCGCCCAGCGCCCGGATCGCCGCCTCGGCCGCCATCATCCCCATCCGCCGGAAGCTCTGGTCGCCGCGCGCCGCCGCATGGGGCGAGACCAGCGCATTCGGCAGCGTGAAAAGCGGGTCCGAGGGCCGCGCCGGTTCGGTCTCGAACACATCGAGCCCGATGCCGCCCAGCCGGGGCGCGGCCGCGACCAGCGCCGCCTCGTCGACGATGCCGCCCCGCCCGGTATTGATCAGGATCGCCCCCTCAGGGAGTGCCGCCAGCTCGGCCGCGCCGATCAGCCCGCGCGTGCCCTCGTTCAGCGGCAGATGCAGGCTGAGGATCTGCGCGGCGGGCAGTGCCGCCCGCAGATCGCGCACCACCGGCACGCCCGCGTCTTCGGCGCTCAGCCGCCGGTGCCACAGCGTGACCTCGATCCCGAAGGCCTGCGCCAGCTGCGCGACCCGCTGGCCGATCGGCCCGAAGCCCGCGATCAGCATCCGCCGGCCCGAAAGCTCGACCGGCGCCAGCTGCTCGACGCCGGCAAAGCCCGCCCGCGCGACCCGGTCCATCGCCACCGCCTGCCGCGCCAGCGCCAGAAGCAGCATCATCGTATGCTCGGCCACCGCATTGGCATTGGCCCCGGGGGTGTTGAAGACCGGAATCCCCCGGCCTTCTGCCTCGGCCACCGGGATGTTGTCGGTGCCGACCCCGTGCTTGCAGATCGCCTTCAGCGCGGGCGCCCCGGCGATCATCGCGGGGCTCAGGCGAAAAGTGCGCACGATCCAGGCGCGCGCGGCCGCCAGCCCGGCGGCGGGGTCGCTGTCCTGCCAGCCGCAGGATACACTCAGCCCCGCCGAGGCCAGCAGCGCCAGCGCGTCGGGATGGATCGGTTCGGTCACATGCACATCGGCCATCGAGGCCCTATGCGCCGCCGCCGCGCCGAATGCAATCGCCCCGGCCCCGGGCCGCGCTATA
Source organism: Rhodovulum kholense (assembly GCF_003053725.1). GTDB lineage: Bacteria > Pseudomonadota > Alphaproteobacteria > Rhodobacterales > Rhodobacteraceae > Rhodovulum > Rhodovulum kholense. The sequence goes on along the minus strand of NZ_QAYC01000003.1, from coordinate 316,197 downwards.
GTCGGGCCATGAGCGTTCTGAGCGTCACCGAGCACGGGCTTTACTGCCCCGCAGGCGATTTTTACATCGACCCCTGGGCGCCGGTCGACCGGGCGCTGATCACCCATGGCCATTCCGACCATGCCCGCCCCGGCCACCGCCGCTATCTGGCAACCGACACCGGCGCCCCGGTGATCCGCCACCGGCTGGGCGCCATCGCGCTGGAAACCATCCGCTACGCCGAGACCCGCCGGATCGGCGCGGCGATGGTCTCGTTCCACCCGGCGGGCCATGTGCCGGGCTCGGCCCAGATCCGGGTCGAGGTGGCGGGCGAGGTCTGGGTCGTCTCGGGCGATTACAAGCCCGGGCCCGACGGGCTGTCCGAACCGTTCGAGCCGGTGCCCTGCCATACCTTCATCAGCGAATGCACCTTCGGGCTGCCGGTCTTCCGCTGGCGCCCGCAAGCGCAGGTGATGGCCGAGATCCGCGACTGGTGGGCGGAAAACGCAGCTCAGGGCCAGGCCAGCCTTCTGGGCGCATATGCGCTTGGCAAGGCGCAGCGGCTGCTGGTGGGGCTTGGCGACAGCGGGGGACCGATCCTGACCCATGGCGCCATCGAGGCCACCTGCCGGGTGATGCGCGCGCAAGGTATCGCCCTGCCCGACACGGTGCCGGTCACGCCCGAGACCGATCCGCGCACCCATCCCGGCGCTCTGGTGCTGGCCCCGCCCTCGGCCCTTGGCAGCACCTGGGCGCGGCGCTTCGGTCAGGCCTCGACCGGGCTTGCCTCGGGCTGGATGGCGCTGCGCGGCGTACGGCGGCGGCGCGCGGCCGACCGGGGCTTCGTGCTGTCCGATCATGCCGACTGGGACGGGCTCAACGCCGCGATCCGCGCGACGGGGGCCGAGCGGGTGCTGATGACCCATGGCTACACCGGCCCGTTCCGGCGCTGGCTGGCAGAACAGGGCTATGACGCGGGCATCGTCGCCACCGCCTGGGAGGGCGAAACGACCGAAGGCGACGCGGAATGAAGCGCTTCGCCGCCCTCTATACCGCTCTTGACCGGACCACCCGCACCACCGCCAAGGTCGAGGCACTCGCCGCCTATCTGGCCGAGGCGCCCGAGCCCGACCGGCTCTGGACCGTGGCGCTTCTTTCGGGACGCCGCCCGCGCCGGGCGGTGACCGCGACGCGGCTGCGGGAATGGGCGGCCGAACGGGCGGGGCTGCCGCTTTGGCTGTTCGAGGACTGCTATCCGGTCGTAGGCGATCTGGCCGAAACCATCGCGCTGGTCCTGCCCCCGCCCGCGCAGGACAGCGACCTCAGCCTGTCGGCCCGGATGACCGACATCCTTGCCATGGCCGCGATGGACGAGCCCGCCCGCAAGGCCGCGATCCTAGACGCCTGGGACAGCCTCGGCGGGACCGAACGGTTCCTCTACACCAAACTGCTGACCGGCGGGTTTCGCGTCGGCGTCAGCCAGACCCTGATGACCCGCGCGCTGGCCCGCGCCACCGGGCAGGACGAGGCCGAACTGGCGCACCGGCTGATGGGCGACTGGACCCCCGCGACGACCAGCTGGCAGACGCTGATCGAGGCGCCCGACCCGGCGGCGGCGCTGTCGCGCCCCTATCCCTTCTACCTGGCCTATCAGATCGAGGGCCCGCCCGAGGCGTTGGGCGTGCCCGCCGACTGGATCGCCGAATACAAGTGGGACGGCATCCGCGGCCAGCTGATCGCACGCGGCGGGGTGCATTTCCTGTGGTCGCGCGGCGAGGACCTGATCACGGACCGCTTCCCCGAACTGGCCGTCGCCCGCGATTTCCTGCCCGCAGGCACCGTGCTCGACGGCGAGATCCTGGCCTGGAAGGACGGCCGCCCCCTGCCCTTCGCCGCGCTCCAGACCCGGATCGGGCGGAAGACCGTGTCGAAACGGCTGCTGGCCGAGACCCCGGCCGCCTTCGTCGCCTATGACCTGCTGGAAGATGGCGGCACCGATATCCGCGCCCGCCCGCTGGCCGAACGCCGCGCGCGGGTGGAAGAGATCATCGCAGGGGTGCCGCCCGGCGGGCCGCTGCGCCTGTCCCCGGTTCTGCCCTTCGACGACTGGCAGGATCTGGCCCGGACCCGGGGCGCGGCTCGTGCGGCCGAGGCCGAAGGCGTGATGCTGAAACGCGCGGACGCGCCCTATCTGGCCGGTCGCAAAAAGGGCGACTGGTGGAAATGGAAGCTCGACCCGCTGACCGTCGATGCGGTGATGATCTATGCCCAGGCGGGGCACGGGCGGCGCGCGACGCTTTACACCGATTTCACCTTCGCGGTCAGGGACGGCGAGGCGCTGGTGCCGGTGACCAAGGCCTATTCCGGGCTGACCGATGCCGAATTCCGCGAAATCACCGCCTGGGTGCGGAAGAACACGCTGCAACGCTTTGGCCCGGTGCGGCAGGTCGCGCCCGAACTGGTCTTCGAGATCGCCTTCGAGGGCATCCGGGCCAGCCCCCGGCACAAGTCGGGCCTTGCCCTGCGCTTTCCCCGGATGGCGCGCTGGCGGCGCGACAAGCCCGCGGCCGAGGCCAATACGCTGGACGATCTGAAGGCCCTGCTGGAGGCGCCGGACCGGGACGCAGGCTCTGAAGGACAGCGCGGCGCTTGAACCGCCGCCCCCCGGCACTCTATCTCTGGATCGAGACAACAAATGAGGATCGCCCATGCGCATCGCCCCGCCCGCCCCCGTCTTCGACGCCAATGCCAGCGCCGGCGGCGCGCTGGGCGATCTGCCGGAATGGGATCTGTCCGATCTCTACGCCGCGCCCGACGCCCCCGAAATCGCCCGCGACATGGACTGGCTCGAACAGGAATGCACAGCCTTCGCGGCCGATTTCGAGGGCAAGCTGGCCGGGCTCGACGCCGTTGGGATGCTGGCTTGCGTCGAACGCTACGAGGCCATCGACCGCGTCGCCGGGCGGATCATGTCCTATGCGGGGCTGCGCTATTACCAGAACACCATGGATGCGAGCCGCGCCAAGTTCCTGTCGGATTGCCAGGACCGGATCACCGCCGCGACCACGCCGCTTGTCTTCTTCTCGCTCGAATTCAACCGGATCGCGGACAGCGCCTATGAGGCCGTGATCACGGCCGACCCGGCCCTGACGCGCTACAAGCCCGTCTTCGACCGGATGCGGGCGATGCGGCCCTATCAGCTGTCGGACGAACTGGAAAAATTCCTGCACGACCAGTCGGTGGTGGGCGCGAGCGCCTGGAACAAGCTGTTCGACGAAACCGTGGCCGGGCTGGGCTTCGAGGTCGGTGACGAGGCGCTGGGGATCGAGGGCACGCTGAACCTGCTGACCGATCCCGACCGCACGAAACGCGAGGCGGCGGCGCGCGCGCTGGCCGAGGTCTTCGGCGCCAACATCAAGCTCTTTGCCCGGGTGCATAACACGCTGGCCAAGGAGAAGGAGATCGAGGACCGCTGGCGCAAGATGCCGACGCCCCAGACCGGGCGGCACCTGTCGAACCATGTCGAACCCGAGGTGGTCGAGGCGCTGCGCAATGCCGTGGTCGCGGCCTATCCCAAGCTCTCGCACCGCTATTACGCGCTGAAGGCCAAGTGGCTGGGGCTCGACAAGCTGCAGGTCTGGGACCGCAACGCGCCCTTGCCCATCGAGGAACCGAAGACCGTCGGCTGGGACGCCGCCAAGGCCACGGTGATGGAGGCCTATTCCGAATTCTCGCCGAAGATGGCCGAGATCGCGCAGCCCTTCTTCGACAAGGGCTGGATCGACGCGGGCGTCAAACCCGGCAAGGCCCCCGGCGCCTTCGCCCATCCGACCGTGACCGACGTCCACCCCTATGTGATGCTGAACTATCTGGGCAAGCCGCGCGACGTGATGACGCTGGCGCATGAGCTGGGGCACGGCGTCCATCAGGTGCTGGCCGCCGGTCAGGGCGAGCTGCTGGCCTCGACGCCGCTGACGCTGGCCGAGACGGCATCGGTCTTCGGCGAGATGCTGACCTTCCGCAAGCTGCTGGCGGGCGCCACGACTCCGGCGCAGAAAAAGACGCTGCTGGCGGGCAAGGTCGAGGACATGATCAACACGGTCGTGCGCCAGATCGCCTTCTACGATTTCGAATGCAAGCTGCACGAGGCCCGGCGCGGCGGCGAACTGACGCCCGAGGACATCAACGAGATCTGGATGAGCGTGCAGGGCGAAAGCCTTGGGCCGGTCTTCGAGTTCATGCCGGGCTACGAGACCTTCTGGGCCTATGTCCCGCATTTCGTCCATTCGCCCTTCTACGTCTATGCCTATGCCTTCGGCGACGGGCTGGTGAACGCGCTTTACGCGGTCTACGAGGAAAGCGGTCCGGGCTTCCAGGACAAGTATTTCGACATGCTGAAGGCGGGCGGGTCCAAGCACCACAAGGAACTGCTGGCGCCCTTCGGGCTCGATGCCTCGGACCCGGCCTTCTGGGACAAGGGCCTGTCGATGATCTCGGGCTTCATCGACGAGCTGGAGGCGATGGAGGACTGATCCCCCGCCGCACTGCCGGGCGGCGCAATCTCTGCGCCACCCGGCCCGATCAAGCCCGGGACCGGCTTATTTCCAGTCGGTCCAGGGGAAGGGCTTGGCTTCGCTCGTCACCGTCAGGTAGCGCGCGGCAATCGCCATCCAGTTGGCCAGCTTGTCGCCGAATTCGGCGATCCTCTCGCTCTCTTCCTTGGCAAAGAGAAGCCAGCCGAATTGCAGCACGGCCGCGATGATCAGGATCATCTGCGCGGCATAGAAGAGGGCCAGCATCAACAGCATCCAGCCCCCCCGGATCAGCGCGGGACGGTAGCCCGTTTCCTGGGCGCCCGATGCCCGCGCGCCGTCGTTGAGCGTCGAGTTGGTATCGGTCATAGGTCCAGCCTCCGCTGCGACCGCATTCCCGGGATACCCCACGCATCCCGTCTCAGAACACGATCACTTCCTCGAAATGGCGAGGCAGGTCCGCCGCTGCAACCCCCACGATGTCCTTGTTCAGATCGACGGCAAGCGCGCGCTCAAGCGGGCCCTCGATCCGGTTGCGCAATTCGCCCAGCATCTGCGGCGGCGCGGTCATCACGAAGCGGTCGTAATCCCCCCGCGCCCACACCTCGGCCGTGACGCTCAGCACGTCCGTCGCGAAACTTTCGCGGTTCTGGGTCCGGGGGCTTGTGGTCGGCTCCAGCGCATGGCGCCCGGCCGCCGGTCCGCCCTGGTCGCGGCCGCGCCCGTCGGCATATTCGATTTCGCGCGTCTTCTGGAAATGGCTGACCTCCCTCAGCCCCTTGCCGGGACCCAGATTGACCAGCAGTCGGGCCTCGCGCTCGTTGGCGACGAGAACCAGTGTCTTGAACGGTTTCATGGCCTCCCCTCCCTTGCCGTAGACATCCTTACAACAAGACAGGCGCGGCGGTTGTTCCGTCAAGCGGAGAACGGGGCTCTGCCCCGCCCGCTCAGCCCGGGCTCATGCCGCGCATCTTCTCGGACCTGCGGCGCAGGATTTCGACCGCGGTCAGCAGCCCGATCGAGATCACCACGAGGATCGTCGCGACCGCGAGGATGGTCGGGCTGATCTGCTCGCGCAGGCCGGTGAACATCTGCCAGGGCAGCGTCTGCTGATTGGCCGAGCCGACAAACAGCACCACCACCACCTCGTCGAAGGAGGTGATGAAGGCGAAAAGCCCGCCCGAGACGACGCCCGGCAGGATCAGCGGCATCTGCACCTTGAAGAAGGTCGTGACCGGGTTCGCGCCAAGGCTGGCCGAGGCGCGCGTCAGCGACTTGTCGAAGCCCACCAGCGTCGCGGTCACGGTGATGATGACGAAGGGAATGCCCAGCGCGGCATGGGCCAGCACCACGCCCAGATAGGTGCCCTGCAGCCCGATCCGGGAATAGAAGAAATACATCCCCGCCGCCGAGATGATCAGCGGCACGATCATCGGAGAGATCATGATCGCCATGATCGCCCGCCGGAACGGCACATGCTCCTGACTGAGCCCGACCGCCGCCAGCGTACCCAGCCCGACCGCCAGAAGCGTCGCGGCGGGCGCGATCTTGACCGAGTTCCACAGCGCATGCTGCCAGGCATTGCTGGTGAAGAACTCCTGGTAGTGCTTGAGCGAATAGCCCTCGGGGTCGAGCGCCAGCATTTTCGGCGTGAAGGTGAAGAAATTCTCGGCATTGAAGCTGAGCGGGATGATCACGAGGATCGGCGCGATCAGGAAGAAGAAGATCAGCCCGCAGATCACGTAGAAGGCATAATGCCAGATCCGCTGTCCGGTCGTGGCATAGGGGGGAAGGTCCATTTGCGACATCTGCGTTACCCCAGGCTCACGTTGTCGATGCCCACGAGCTTGTCATAGGCCCAGTAAAGGATCAGCACGACCGCCAGCAGGATCGAGCCCAGAGCGGCCGCGAGGCCCCAGTTGAGCGAGCTGGAGATATGATAGGCGATCCGGTTCGAGATGAAGGTGCCCGAGGTGCCGCCGACCAGTTCCGGCGTGATGTAATAGCCGATGGCCAGGATGAAGACGAGGATGCAGCCCGCGCCGATCCCCGGCACCGATTGCGGGAAGTAAACCCGCCAGAACGCCGTCCAGTTGGTGGCGCCAAGGCTCTTCGCGGCCCGCACGTAGGAGGGCGGGATGGTCTTCATCACCGAGTAAAGCGGCAGGATCATGAAGGGCAGCAGGATATGCGTCATCGCGATGATGGTGCCGGTCTGGTTGTTGATCAGGATCAGCCGCCCGCTGTTCGACACGATCCCCAGCCAGACGAGGATGTCGTTGATCACGCCCTGCTGCTGCAGCAACACCTTCCAGGCCGAGGTCCTGACCAGAAGCGAGGTCCAGAACGGCAAGAGCACAAGGATCATCAGCAGGTTCGAGGTCCTGAGCGGCAGGTTCGACAGCAGATAGGCGATCGGATAGCCCAGAAGCACGCAGGACCCCATGATCATCAGGCTCATGAACAGCGTCCGCTCGAACAGCATGATGTAGATCTGCCGGTCCTCGGGCTGGGCCGCGACCCCGTCCGGCGTCAGTTGCAGATCGACGGCGTTCAGGAAATAGCCCGGCGTATAGGCAGACGAGAAGGTCTTGATGGTGCCCCAGACCCCCGGATCGCCCCAGTCCTTGTCGGCCTCGAGATAGAGATCGGCAAGGTTGACCGTCTCGAACCCCTCGACCGCGTCATGGGCGGCATCCAGCATCGCCTCGGCCTCGGGACCGAGCTGGGCGATGGCGCCCGGTCCGACGTGCAGAAGATCGCGGTAAAGCGCCAGATAGACCGGCGCCCAGGGATCCTCGGCGGCCGGATCGTCGCCATCCTCGACCTGCGCGATGCGGGCGAATTCGGCATAGGCGCTGGCGGTCTCGGGCAGCACGTCCGCCACTTCGTCGCGCAGCCGGAACAGCGGCTGGGCCTGGGTGAACTCGCGCCGCGCGGCCTTGGCGGCCTCGCCCGCCGCGGTCCAGGCCCGGTATTCGGCGACCCAGTCCGGGTCGGCCATCAGCGCGATCCAGGTGGCGGGCTCTTCCCAGGCGGGATCGACGGCGGCGAACTGGTCGCGATAGGTCTCGCCGAAATCATCGACCCGGCGGCCCGCCTTGCGGAACAGCGACGAAACCCCGGTATATTCATAGTTCAGCCGCGTCCCCAGCCGGGTGTGCAGCTTGCGCTCGCTGGCGGCGGTCAGGTCGTAGGTGAAGGCCGCCAGCACCGCCTCGGAGGGCATGGTGCCGCTGTCGGGGTCGTAATCCTGGATCGCACGGGCGGTGCGCGGCAGGGTCTCGGCGACGATCTGGTTCTCGACCGACCGGAACAGCATGTCGGCGATGGGCGCGATGAAGGTCACCAGGATGAAGATCAGCAGCGGCGCGATCAGCATCAGCGCGCGCAGCTTCTGCGCCCTCAGCGCGCGGCGCAGGCTGCGCTTGAGCGGCAGGCCGTCGGCGGCCAGGACCGGGCCCGTGTCCGTGCCTGCGGGGGCGGTGGCAGTTTCCGTCATGCCACGCCCTCGACCAGAACGATGTCGCTGAACGCGGTGGCGTGGCGGATGCGCGCGACCTCCTGGTATTCGGGCGAATGGAAGGCGCGTTTCGCGGTTTCGAAATCGGGGAACTCGATCACCACATGGCGGTCCTTCATCGGGCCTTCGGGCGCTTCCGAGGCGCCGCCGCGGACGATGAACCGCCCGCCGAAGCCTTCGAGAATCGGCGTGTCGCGGTCGACATACTCGCGGTAGGCCTCCGGATCGGTCACGGTGATATGGGCGATGATATACCCCTTGGGCATCTCGCGCGTCCCCCTGGTCTTGTGCTGGGGCCGAGGCGCGCGCCGCCTGGGGCGCGCGCCGTGGCCGGGATGTCGGGGGCGGCGCGCCTCCCGAAGGGCACGCCGCCTTGCGGTCTTAGCGGGCGAGCCAGGCCTGGAACTTGGCCTCGACGTCGTCCTGGTTGTCGGCCCACCATTCGATGTTGTTCACCAGATAGTTCTTCTGGTTCGCGGGGTTGGTGGGCATGAACGGCGCCATCTCGATGCCCAGCTCGGCATGGGTCGACACCAGCGGCTGCGACGAGGCGCGTGACGGGCCGTAAGAGATATACTTGGCCTGATCGGCCAGGCGCTGGGTGTCGGTCGCGAAATGCAGGAAGTGCATCACCCGGTTCAGCCGGTCCTCGGGCAGGTCGGCGGGGATGATCCAGCCGTCATAGTCGAAGACCTGCCAGTCCCACAGCATCTTCACGGGTTGCTTCTGTTCCACGATCAGGCTGAAGAGCCGGCCGTTATAGGTCGAGCCGATCACCACTTCGCCATCGGCCAGGCGCTGCGGCGTCTCGGCGCCCGCCGACCACCAGATCACGTCGTCCTTGATGGTGTCGAGCTTGGCCAGCGCGCGATCGACACCCTCGGGCGTGTCGAGCACATCGTACAGGTCGTCCTTCTCGACGCCGTCGCACAGCAGCGCCCATTCGAGGTTCTTCTTCGGGCGCTTTTCGAGGCTGCGCTTGCCGGGGAAGGTCTCGGTATCGAACAGCGCGCAGAGATTCTCGGGCTCCTTGCCGTTCCAGGCCGCGACATCGGTACGGTAGCCGAAGGTGGTCGAGAAGACGATCTGCGGCACGAAACAGTCATTGATGACGCTGTCGCCGAAATCCTTGGTCGCCGGGGTGCCGTCGGGCGCGGCCGCCAGCATCTCGTCGAGATCCACTTCCATCGCCAGGCCCTCGTCGCAGAGCCGCTGGCTGTCGGGGCCCTCGACATCGACCAGATCCCAGGTGATGTTGCCCGCCTCGTTCATGGCGCGCAGCTTGGCCACCGCCTCGTTCGAGCTTTCGTCCCAGGTGAAGCCGGTGCCGGTCATCTCGGCATAGGGCTCGGAATAGGCCTTCTGCTGGCTGGTCTGGTAGGCGCCGCCCCAGGAGACGACAGTGAGGCCGTCGGCACAGCCCTCGCAGGGCGGCAGGTCCTCGGCAAGGGCAAACCCGGCGGGCAGTGCCGCCAGAGCGGTTGCGGAAAGAAGATGTCGGATCGTCATTGCGATCTCCCTGCTGACTTGGCCCGGATCCGTGTTGCTCCGGCCATCGCCCCCGGGCGAGGCGCGACCGGAAGCTGTCAGGGCGCGTCCAGCGCGCGGCAATCCTCGGGCAGCCAGCCGATCTCGATATGTTCGCCGGGCCTCAGCCGACGCTGGTCGGGGGCGTTGCGGGTCTTGATGACAAAATCGTCGTTGCCCGCGACCCGAAGCCGGGTCCGGTAAATGTCGCCCATATAGATGAATTCCAGCACCTCGGCATGGATCAGATGCGCCCCGGGCGTAAGCCGCTTGGGGTCGATCTCGACCCGCTCGGGCCGGATCGAGACCAGCGTGCGGTCGCCGCGGTTCCTGACGTTGACCGGGATCGCGTCGATCACCTCGCCATCGTCCAGCTCGACCAGCGCGGTGCCGTTGATTTCCTTGACGCGGCCAAGCAGCGTGTTGTTCTCGCCGATGAACTGGGCGACGAAACTGTTCACGGGCTTTTCGTAAAGCTCGTCGGGCCGGGCCAGCTGCTGGATGCGGCCGTCGTTGAAGACCGCGACCCGGTCGGACATGGTCAGCGCCTCGGTCTGGTCATGGGTCACATAGACGGTGGTGATCCCCAGATTATGCGCCAGCCGCGTGATCTCGAACTGCATGTGCTCGCGCAGCTGCTTGTCGAGCGCGCCCAGCGGCTCGTCCATCAGGACCAGCTCGGGCTCGAAGACCAGCGCGCGGGCCAGCGCGATCCGCTGTTGCTGACCGCCCGACAGCTGCGCCGGGCGGCGGCCGCCGAAGGCGCCCATCTGCACCATCTCCAGCGCCCGCTGCACCTTGGCCTCGCGGTCCGCCCGGCCGATCTTGCGCACCTCCAGCGGGAAGGCCAGGTTCTCGGCCACCGTCATGTGCGGGAAAAGCGCGTAGTTCTGGAACACCATGCCGATCCCGCGCTTGTGCGGCGGGATGTTGTTGATCGGCTTGCCGTCCAGAAGGATGTCGCCATGGGTCGCGGTCTCGAACCCGGCCAGCATCATCAGACAGGTGGTCTTGCCCGACCCCGAGGGCCCGAGCATGGTCAGGAACTCACCCTTGCCGATGGAGAGATTGAGGTCTTTGACGACGAGAGTTTCCCCGTCATAGCTCTTCTGCACGCGGTCGAAGACCACGAAACCGTCGCTTGTTCCGGTCAACCGGTATCCCCTGTCGTTCTGGCGCCCCCTTTTTGGGGCCGCTCTTCTTGTCGGCTCTGCGTCCGTTGCCCAAAAAGGTATCATCTGAACCCGTAAGTGCAACGCAGAACTTGAAGGCTGCGTGAAACGATCCGGCCCGTCCCCATCCCGACCGCGTCCGCAGGCCCCCCGGCCAAGGCCGACGGACCCCTTTCTCTTAGCCGAGCCCCGCGAGCCCACCATCCCCGCCCTGACGCCCGGCCGCGGGGGCGCTGACATCTGCCGCATCTTTGGGCAGATGTGGCCGTCGCTGCCCGGCGGCCGGGCAGCCGATGCGCCGCTGAGAGGTCGCACCTCGGCGACGGCCGCCCCGCGCGCGGGCCTTTCCCCGCAAAGGCTGCGATCTGGCAAGGCAGGTCGGAACGGCGGGCAGAAACCCGGGCGCCCCTATTCTTTGAACAATAGCGTCACGCCGTCGGGATCGACCCGGAAGGTCAGACTGCACGCCCCCGAGGCCCCGACGCGTCCGCAGGCACTGCCATGCACATCGACGCGCAGCACCCCCGGGCTTGGCACCTCGAACCCGTACATCGTATCGCCGTAGATCGGACGATAGCCCCCGCCCGCAACCCCCAGGTAGATCTGCTGCGAACAGCCGCCCGAGCCGCAATACATCGAGCTCGCGCTCGAACACCGGACCGCTCCGAAATCGACGGCAAGATCCATGGGCGCGACGCCGTCGATATCGACCGGCCGGGCCATCGGCGGCTCTAGCGTGACGGTGCCGCCGATGTCGGCGCAATCGCGCTGCACCTGCGCCAGCGCGGCCCCGGCGGGGTCCGCCACGGGCGCAGGCAGCGGCATCGGGCAGACCGACAGCGCATGGTCGATGGCCCGGGACGACCCCCGCAACGAGCCCTGAAGCGTCAGTCCCGCAGCGCCCCCCTCGAATTCCAGCGCGAAGCGGCTGCCCCGGCGCAGCGGTTCCGCGATGGCCTCGATGCCCTGCCGGGTCTCGCCAGCGAAGAAGAGATCGTCATGGCCCTCCTGTCGCTGGAACGCGGCAAAGGAGATGACGCGCCCATCGACAGTCAGCATCGCATCGGTCAGCCCGGACCGCGTGAGCGTGCGGGAGACGACATAAAGATCGATCGGCTGCCCGGCGCGGCATCCGAAAAGGATGCAGGAGCTTTCGCCCCAGGGGTGATCCTCGCAGACCACGGCACCGTCGAACTCGCCGCCGGTGCCGGTCAGCGGCATCCACATCTGGGCCTCGACCGAGGCCGCGTGCAGCAGGCCTGCCGCCAGAAGGATCAGAAACCGCCTCATGCCGCCCGACGTCCTTGCGCCGCCAAAGCCTAGGGGGCGGGGTGCGGCGGATCAAGTGCGCGGGCGCGCCCGGGAATCATGCCGACGGACCGTCCTCGCGGCCGCGTGGCGCGGATCTCGGTCCGGACGACACCGGGCGAGGTCCGAGCCGAGCGGAACCACCGGATCGGCCCGGTCGGGATCGGCATATTGCCCGGGGACCGTGACGCGCCAAAGCGTGAAGCCCCTGCGGTCAGGCTGCGCCGATGCCCGGCTGCGCATCGGGGGACTGGCGGGGGGGATTACTGTCAAACGCAGGTCCAAGCCTTTGATCTTGCCTGGACTATGGTGCGGTCGAGAAGACTCGAACTTCCACGGGAGTTACCCCACAGCGACCTCAACGCTGCGCGTCTACCAATTCCGCCACGACCGCACGTGTCTGGTAGTGCCGGGGTTCATAGCGAGTCGGTTCGGGGATGTGAAGGGGGATTCTTGCCTTTTTCGCCCCATCGGGTGCGGCGCAACGGCCGGGTCCCGCAGACGTGCGACACCCGGCCTCGCGGACAGCTAGTCCGCGACCGAAAACGCCGGCAGCGCAGGCATGGCCGCCCGCCCCGGGACAGCGGGGGCGGGCGCCGCAAACGCAGTCCCTTCGCCGCGCCCGCCGATCCGGTAGGCGGCCTTGCGGATCAGTTCCGACCGTTCGGGCTGGCCGGGGGCAAAGACCGGCGCGGCGCCCCGCGCCACGGCATCGAGCCCCGCATCGTACCAGTCGAGCGCCAGATCGGCCCGGGTCGCGGTGCCGAATCCCTGGCTCAGATGGTGGCCCAGAAGTTCGCTATAAACGTCCTCGCCCAGCACATTCAGCAAAAGCGCCGACCCCAGAGCCACATCCATATTGTCGGTGCGATAGCCGACCGACAGGCAGATCCGCGCGGTGCCCGCCAGCTGTTCGGGCGACATGCCCGAGCCCTGCACGAAGCCCCCGAGATCGGACATCACCTCGGCACGCGGCCGGAAGGACAGCGCCGAGACATAGGGCTTGAGCAACGGCCCGAGGCGGTCGCATTGTGCGGCGATCTGATCCTGCGACAGGGTCGAGACCCGGCCCGCCATGTCCTCGCCCGAAGCGATGGCATAGGTGCGCGCGAGGCAGAACTGTTCGTTCAGCGCGACCGAGGGGTCGGTCATCGCCGCCGAGGTGACGAAACCGCCATTGGTGCTGGTCAGCAGGCTGACCTTGTTGCAATGCGAGGCCAGCGACTTGCCGGTGCCCGAGCTCAGGAAATTGGGCAGCCCCGTGCCGCCCGCGCCCGGATCGCGCGCGGCATTCATCACCGGGATGGTCGCGGGGACCGGGGCTGGCGCGGGCGCGGCGGGCGCGATGACGACGGTGGTGTTCGGCACCGGCTGCGCCACAGGCGGCGGCGCAATGCCGGCGGCCTGCTTCTGATAGGTGCGCAGCAGCCCGCGCGGCCCCATCGGGTCGCCGGCGATCATCTGTGCGGTGGCCGGGCCGCCCGCGATGGCGCGGCGATAGGAAGCGGTCAGGAAATCACGCTCATAGGGCTGGAGCCGTCCCGTGACCGGGTACCCCATGGTCGCCTGATACTCGGAAATGGCCGTGCGCGACCGGCTGCCCAGAACGCCGTCGACGGCGCCGACCGGGAAGCCGAAATAGTTCAGCGAGGTCTGGACCTCGCGGTTCTGCGCCACCGTGGCCGGGTCGGCATAGGTCCGGTGCTGGCCGGTACGATGCTGGCGCCCCTTGCTGGCCTCGTTGAGGATGGCACCGCCGATGATCCCGGCGATCAGTCCGCCGACGACATCGCCGCCATCGGCGGCGGCCCGGGTGGCGGGGGTGAGGGCGAGGCTGGCCGCGAGGCAGGCCATTGCAACTTTCGTCTTCATGCCGACATGTCTCTCCTGCAATGCCGTGAAGGCGCCCGCCCCACCCGGAAGGCACCAGACTGCCCGCACTGTCCGGGCGCACCGCGATACCTGTCAAGCAAGGAAGGCCTTAAGATGGAGCCGGAATGGATTGAATTCGAACAGCTTTCTCCGTATCTGGAAACTGTTGCCGCGATGGAAACGCGCGCCGATGCCATCGCTGCCGGCCGCGCGGGCGAGGCGATCTGGCTGATCGAACATCCTCCGCTTTACACTGCGGGCACCTCGGCCCGGCCCGCCGATCTGACAGATCCCGGCCGGTTTCCGGTCTTCGAGACGCGCCGGGGCGGGCAATACACCTATCACGGGCCGGGCCAGCGGGTGGTCTATGCGATGCTCGACGTGGGCCAGCGCGGCCATGACGTCCGCCGCTTTGTCTGGCAGCTCGAGGAGTGGGTGATCGCGACCCTGGCCGAGTTCAACGTCCGGGGCGAACGGCGCCCGGGCCGGGTCGGGGTCTGGGTGGTGCGGCCCGAATTGCCCCCCGGCCCCGACGGCGCCCCGCGCGAGGACAAGATCGCGGCCATCGGCGTGAGGCTGCGCCGCTGGGTCAGCTTTCACGGGCTGGCGATCAATGTCGATCCCGATCTCGGCCATTTCGACGGCATCGTGCCCTGCGGCATCCGCGACCATGGCGTCACCAGTCTGGTCGATCTGGGGCTTCCGGTGACGATTGGCGATGTCGACGTGGCGCTGAAGCGCAGCTTCGCCCGGGTCTTCGGCCCGCTGCCCGCGCGCCGGACGGCGACGGGATAGCCGCCTCTTCGCAAGCGGACGGACCCCGGATCCGAGGCCCCTCCGCAGCATATCCTGTTTCGGCGACCGGTCAGTGCCGCGTCGAGCGGGTCGAGATGTCTTTCAGCGAGGCCGCGCCTTCGATCAGCAGCGGGTGGCGCTCGGTCTGCTGAGCGTCCTCCCGGGCACCGTGCAGTTCCTTTTCGTATTCCTCGGCCTTCAGGCGGAAGAACCGCTGCGACAGATCCTCATACATCTCGCGCGCCAGCAAAAGCCCCATCACCAGCGCGGACAGGATGAACAGCGGGTGCTGATAGATGAAGAGGAAGACGATCAGATGCACCGTGATCAGCAAGAGCGCCCCGACGCGCAGCAGCAGAGCAGGCCAGTCTTCCGGTCTGACTTTCTTCAGGTAAGTGAACATGAGCTGGTCCCCGCCTCCGTGTAAGCGTTCACGTTATCCCCCCTCGGGTCCGGGAGGAAGTGCCCGCAGATGCTTCCTATCCGCCGATCCGTTACCAAATCGCTTTCCAGATGGCCCCGCAGACGCGTGACACAAGACTTACAGGACAGGCTCCGCCGAAAAAACGGGCACAGGTTGCCGCAGGGCCGCCCACGTCACCGCGTTCAGGCCAGGCGCTGCCGCACCGCGGGGCCCACGGCCGCGAAATCCATCCGCCCGGCATACTCGGCTTTCAGCAGCGCCATGACCCGGCCCATGTCGCGGATCGAATTGGCCTGGGTCTCGACGATGGCGGCGCCGATCGCCGCATCGACCTCGTCCTCGGTCAGCTGGCGGGGAAGGAAGTCCTCGATCACCCCGATCTCGTCGCGTTCGCGTTCCGCGAGGTCGAGCCGCCCGCCCTCTTCATAGGCGCGCGCGCTTTCCTGACGCTGCTTGACCATCCGCGCGAGGATCGCCAGCACCTCGGCCTCGCCGACGCCGTCCTCGCCACCTTCGGTCCGTGCCGCGATGTCGCGATCCTTGATCGCGGCATTGATCAGCCGCAGCGTTCCCAGCCGGTCGGCCTCCCTGTCCTTCATCGCCGCCTTGAGCGCCGCCGAAATGCGGGTGCGCAGGTCCATGGGGTGCCTCGTGTCTTTGCTTGGATCAAGTTGGGCAAGATAAGGGCAGGATCTTGCCATGACAACCCGGAGAGACCCGCGCCAAGTCCTTGAAATCGTGTGGTTCTACAATTTGCCGCTGGCTCTTGATTCTTCCTTGGCACCGACCTAGTGTCCGCGCGACCAGCGCCCAGGAGATCCCGATGCCCGCCGCCACGCCCCGCCCGACCGCCTGCCTGACCCTTGCAGATGGCACAGTTTTCTACGGCCAGGGCTTCGGCGCCGTGGGCGAAACAGTGGCCGAGTTGTGCTTCAACACGGCGATGACCGGCTATCAGGAGATCATGACCGATCCGTCCTATGCAGGTCAGGTTGTGACCTTCACCTTCCCCCATGTCGGCAATGTCGGCGTCAATGACGACGACGACGAGACGGCCGAGCCCGTCGCCGAGGGCATGGTGGTGAAATGGGACCCGACCGAGCCGTCGAACTGGCGCGCCGCCGAAGAGCTGAAGACCTGGCTGGCCCGGCGCGGCCGGATCGGCATCGGCGGGCTCGACACCCGGCGGCTGACCCGGGCGATCCGCCAGCAGGGCGCGCCGCATGTGGCCATCGCCCATGACCCCGAGGGCAGGTTCGACATCGAGAAGCTGGTCGCCAAGGCGCGCGGCTGGTCCGGACTTGTCGGGCTTGACCTCGCCAAGGACGTGACCTGCGCCCAGAGCTATCGCTGGGACGAGATGCGCTGGGCCTGGCCCGAGGGTCACGCCAAACGGACCGAGCCCGGCCACCGGGTCGTTGCCATCGACTATGGCGCCAAGCGCAACATCCTGCGCTGCCTGGCCTCGGCCGGCTGCGACGTGACCGTGCTGCCCGCGACCGCGACCGCCGAGGACGTGCTGGCGCTGGATCCCGAAGGCGTCTTCCTGTCGAACGGCCCGGGCGATCCGGCGGCGACCGGGGATTATGCGGTGCCGATGATCCGCAAGGTTCTGGAAAAGGACGTGCCGCTGTTCGGAATCTGCCTCGGCCACCAGATGCTGGCGTTGGCGCTGGGCGCCAAGACCGTCAAGATGAACCACGGCCATCACGGCGCGAACCACCCGGTCAAGGATCTGGAAACCGGCAAGGTCGAGATCACCTCAATGAACCACGGCTTCACCGTGGACAGCCAGACCCTGCCCGAGGGCGTCAAGGAAACCCATGTGTCGCTGTTCGACGGGTCGAATTGCGGCATCCGGATGACCGGCCGCCCGGTCTTCTCGGTGCAGTATCACCCCGAGGCGAGCCCGGGTCCGCAGGACAGCTATTACCTGTTCGAACGCTTCGCGGACGCCATGGCCGAGCGCCAGCAGGCCTGACCGGACTGGGGGCTTCACGGGGGGCTTCCGCCCCCGTCCCCAGTTCGGCCCCCGTCACCGCCCGCCTCCGGGCTCAGTTTTCCAGCAGATCCAGCACCCGCTCGGGCGGACGGCCCAGCACGGCGCGGCCATCGGCCATCGCAATCGGCCGCTCGATCAGCCTGGGATGGGCGGCCATGGCGGCGATCAGCACCTCGTCGGGCGCGTCCTTCGTCAGGTCGAGATCCGAAAACACATCCTCGCCCGTGCGCATCATGTCGATGGCGGGTCCGCCCAGCATGTCAAGCGTCTCGCGCAGTTCCTTTTCGGTCGGCGGCACGTCCAGATAGCGCCGAACGGTCGGCTCGGCCCCCTTCTCTTCCAGAAGCCGCAGCGCCTCGCGCGATTTCGAACAGCGCGGGTTGTGCCAGATCACGATGCCGGTCATTCCCAATCCTTTCGTCCGGTGCCCACGGCCTCGGCGACATGCGCAAAGCCGTCCCGCGCCAGCAGCAGGTCAAGCCCGTCGACGATGTCGCGCACGAGGCTCATGCCGCCATAGACAAGCGCGGTGTAAAGCTGCACCGCCGAGGCGCCCGCGCGGATCTTGGCATAGGCCTCTTCGGCCGAGCCCACGCCGCCCACCCCGATCAGGGGAAGACGGCCACAGGTGGCGGCCGACAGCCGCGCCAGCACCCGGGTCGACCGGGCGAAAAGCGGCGCGCCCGAAAGCCCCCCGGCCTGCCCCGCCTCCGGGCTTTTCAGCCCGGCCCGGGCCAGCGTCGTGTTGGTGGCGACGATGCCGGAGACCCCGGCCTCCAGCGCCACCTGAGCGATATCGTCGATCTCGGCGTCGGTCAGATCCGGCGCGATCTTGAGGAAAACCGGGATCGGGCGGGAAAGTTCCGCCCGCGCGGCCATCACGCCCGCCAGCAACGCCGTCAGCGCGGCATGCCCCTGCAGATCGCGCAGCTTTTCGGTATTGGGCGAGGACACGTTCACGGTCGCGAAATCCACATGCGCGCCGCACGCCGCCAAAACCGTCGCGAAATCGGCCGCACGGTCGGCGCTGTCCTTGTTGGCGCCGAGGTTCAGCCCCACCGGCACGCCCGCGGGGCGCGCCGCCAGCCGGGCACCGATCGCCTCCATGCCGTCATTGTTGAAGCCAAAGCGGTTGATCGCCGCCCGGTCCTCGATCAGCCGGAACAGCCGCGGCCGCGGATTGCCGGGCTGCGGGCGGGGCGTCGCCGCGCCGACCTCGAGAAAGCCGAAGCCCGCGCACATCAGCGGGCCCAGCGCCACCGCGTTCTTGTCATAGCCTGCCGCAAGACCGACCGGATTGGGCAGCGACAACCCGGCCAGATCCGTTGCAAGGCGCGGGCTGGTGAGCCGCCCCGGCAGCGGCACGAGCCCGCTTTGCAGCGCCGTCAGCGACAGCGCATGGGCGCGTTCGGGGTCCATCCGGTGAAACACCGCAAGACCCGCACGTTCGAGCGGCGTCATACCACCCCCTCGGGAAAGATATGGCCCGTGGCACCCAGCGGCAGCGACTTGTCCCAGACCAGATCGGCAAGCCGAAGCTCGCGGTAAAGATGCGGAAACAGCGCGCCCCCGCGCGAGGGCTCCCATTTCAGGTCCGCCCCCAGCCTGTCGGCCTCGACAGCGACCAGCACCAGATCGCTTTCCCCCGCAAAATGCTTCTCGGCGGTGCCGGTCACCTGCTCGGCGGTCGACAGGTGAATGAAGCCATCGGCCAGATCGACCGGCGCGCCAAGGCTGGCGCCCCGCTCGCGGAGCGCGTCCCATTCGGCGCGGCGGAAAATCTTGTAGATCAGCATGTGCCCGACATGCCCCCTGCCGCGCCCCGGGTCAAGCGCGGCGGGCTTTGACAGCCCCATCGAACCGCGCCACTCTGGCCCGCGTCAACCCAGATGGAGACCCTGACCGATGACCATGCGCATCCTCTCCTCGGCGGCGGTGCTGGCGCTGCTGTCCGGCGGCGCGGCACAGGCCGAGTTCGCGCTGACCCTGCTGCACACCAACGATGTGCATGCCCGGCTGGAGCCGATCTCGAAATACGATTCGGGCTGCCCCGAAGAGGACAACCAGGCCGGGGACTGCTTCGGGGGGTCGGCGCGGCTGGCCACTGCCATCGCCGCGGCCCGGGCCGAGGGCGGGCCGAGCCTGCTGCTCGATGCGGGCGATCAGTTCCAGGGCACGCTGTTCTACACCTATTACAAGGGCAAGGCCGCCTCCGAGATGGTCAACCGGCTGGGCTATGACGCCATGGCCGTCGGCAACCACGAATTCGACGACGGCCCCGAGGTGCTGGCCGAATTCGCCGCCCGGCTGACGATGCCGCTTCTGATGGCCAATGCCGATCTCTCGGCCGAACCGCAGCTGAAGGACAGGATCCGGAAATCGGTCGTGATCGAGGAAGCGGACGAACGGATCGGCGTGATCGGCCTCACCCCCCGCGACAACCCCGAACTGGCCAGCCCCGGCCCCAATATCGTCTTCACCGATCCCATCGACGCGGTCCAGGCCGAGGTCGACCGCCTGACCGCCGAGGGCATCGACAAGATCGTCCTGCTCAGCCATTCGGGCTATGAGGCCGACAAGCGGATCGCGGCAGGTACCAGCGGCGTCGATGTGATCGTCGGTGGCCACAGCCATACGCTTCTGTCGAATACCGACGAGACCGCCGCAGGCCCCTACCCGACCATGGTGGGCGACACCGCCATCGTGCAGGCCTATGGCTATGGCAAGTATCTCGGGCGGCTGAACGTGGTCTTCGACGATGCGGGCAAGCTGGTCTCGGCCGAGGGCGCGCCGATCCTTCTCGATGCCTCGGTCGCCGAGGACGAGGGCGTCAAGGCCCGGGTCGCCGAACTGGCGCAGCCGCTGGAAGAGATCCGCCAGAAGGTCGTGGCCGAAACCACCGCCCCCATCGACGGCGAACGCGGCTCCTGCCGCGCGGGCGAATGCCAGATGGGCAATCTGGTGGCCGAGGCGATGCTCGACCGGGTGCGCAGCCAGGGCATCCAGATCGCGCTTCAGAATGGCGGGGGCGTGCGCGCCTCGATCGATGAGGGTTCGGTGACCATGGGCGAAGTGCTGACGGTGCTGCCCTTCCAGAACACGCTGTCCACGTTCCACGTCCCCGGCGCGACGGTGCGCGCGGCACTGGAACACGGTCTGAGCCAGGTCGAGGAAGGCGCGGGCCGCTTCCCGCAGGTCGCGGGGCTGCGCTTCACCTGGGACCCCGAGGCCGAGCCCGGCCAGCGGCTGCGCACGGTCGAGGTGCAGGAAGGTGCCGAGTGGCTGCCGCTCGATCCCGAAAAGTCCTACGGGCTTGTGTCGAACAACTATGTCCGGAACGGCGGCGACGGCTATGCCATGTTCCTCGACGCGCGCGAGGTCTATGATTTCGGCCCCGATCTGGCCGATGTGACGGCCGACTATCTGGCCGCCCGGGCGCCCTATACGCCCCGTCTCGACGGGCGCATCGCCACCGAGTGACCTCGGCCCGGGCGGCGCGTCCAGTCACGATGCCCCGCCCGGCGGGCGCGGCCGATCTTCCGGCTTGATCTTGCGCCCCCGGGCGGGTTCAACGGGGTCCGACCCGGCCCCGCGAAGGTTCCCCGATGCCCGACCCCGACCCCGCCGCCCCGATCGCGGGCACCCGCCCGGCCCCGCTCGCGACCGGGGTGCTGGTCGCGGGCGCGGGCTTTGCGGGCCTCGTCGCGGCCATCGAGGCGCGTCTGCAAGGCGTGGCGGTGACGCTGATCGACCCGGCTCCGCCGACGCTTCTGGGCGGCAATACCCGCCATTGCCGCAACATCCGTCTGGCCCATGACCGCGAGACGCCGTGGCAGCGCGGCGGCTATCCGGCGGCCGAGTTCGCCACCGATCTGGCGCGGCTTTCCCCGACCGAAACCGGCCTCGGGGCCGTTCTGGCCGAGGGCTCGGCCGGGCTCGGCCCCTGGCTGGCCGCTCGGGGCGTCGCCTTCGAGCCCTGGGCCGAGGGCAACCTGCCCTTCTCGCGCCGCACCGCCTTCTTCCGGGGCGGCGGGCAGGCGCTGACCAACACGCTTGTCCGTTGCGCCGAAGGGCTGGGGGTAGAGATCCTTTGCGGCTGGCGGATCGACGCGCTTCCCCAAGGCTGGGCCGAGGATCGCCCGCTGGTCCTGACCGCCGAAACGCCCGACGGTCCCCGCGCCGTCGAGGCCGGGGCGCTGATCCTCGCCTCGGGCGGCTACGGCGCCAACCGGGCCGAACTGATCCGCCATCTCGGCCCCGGCGCGGACGCGTTCGCCAATCGCGGCACGCCGCATCAGGACGGCGCGCCGCTTCTGTGGCTGATGGCGCACGGTGCAAAGACGGCCGGGCGGCCCGGCGACGGGCATCTGGTCGCCGTCGATGCGCGCGCGCCACGGGACGACGCGGGCATCGTCAGCCGCGCCGACGGGATGCAGGTCGGCCTTGTCGTCGACGCGGACGGGCGGCGGTTCCGCGACGAGGGCGCCGAGACCGGATCGGCGCGCTATTCGGTCTGGGGCCGGGCGCTGGCAGAGCGCGCCGATCCGCGCGCCTGGCTGATCCTCGACGCCGAGGGCGCCCGGCGGCTGCCGCCGCTCCTCTACCCGCCGCTTGCCGCCGACAGCCCGACCGAACTCGCCCGGCTCTGCGGCATCGATGCCGAGGGGTTGACCCGGACGCTGCAGACAGCAACGGAAGACGCCCCGCTCGACCCGCCCCGAAGCCGCCCCGGCGGCCTGTCCCTCGCCCGGCCGCCCTTTGCGGCGATCCCGCTGGTGCCGGGGCTCGGCTTCACCCGCCACGGGGTCGCGGTCGACGCGACAGCACGGGTCCGGCTTGAGGGCGGCGGCACCGCGCACCGGGTCTTTGCCGCGGGCGCCGCGATGACCGGCGCGGTGCTGGGCGAGGGCTATCTCTCGGGCACCGGGCTGACCGTCGGCGGCGTCTTCGGCCGCATCGCCGGGGCAGGCGCGGCCGCGTTTGCAGGCGCCGGCATCGCGGCGCGCGCGCCACGGCCCATGCCCGAAGCGCCCGCAGCCGAAACCGACCCGGAGCCCTGGGCCGAGGCCGCCCGCGCGCTGAACATCTGCAATACCTGCGGCTTCTGCACCGGGCTTTGCGCGGTCTTTCCGGCGGCCCGGCGGCGCCCGGACCTCACGGCGGGCGATCTGCGCCATCTGGCCCATCTCTGCCATGACTGCCGGTCCTGCCATTACGACTGCCAATACGCGCCGCCCCATGCGCTGGCCGTCAACCTGCCCGCGGCGCTGGCCGCCGCGCGCGCCGCCGATCACGCAGCAGGGCTGCCCCCGCGCCTGCCCGACCTGATCTTCCTGATATGCCTGATCGGCCTGCCGCTGGCCGCCCTGATCCTGCTCCCGCCCGAAGTTCTTTTTTCCCCAAGAACCGGGCCCGGCGCCTTCTATGCGGTGATCCCACACGCGGCGATGGCGGGCGGCGCGGCACTGGCCTTCGCGGGGGCCGGTCTTGGCCTCGGGCTGCGGCTCTGGCGGTTCTGGCGCGCAACCGGCGGCCCGGTCGCCCGGCCCTCGCTCGCAAGCCTTGGCCGGGGCTGCCGCGATGCGCTGACGCTCGCCAATCTCGGGGCCGCGCGCGCCTGCGATGGGGCGCACGGCCCGGTGGGGCGGGCGCGGCGCTGGAGCCATCACCTGCTGGTCACAGGCACCGCGCTGACCGCGCTCGCAACCCTTGCCGGAGCCGTCCTACATCTGGGCGGCGCGCTTGCGCCCTATCCGCTGGCCAGCGCGCCCGTGCTGCTGGGCAGCCTTGGCGGCATCGCCATGCTGGGGGGGCTCGCCGGGCTCGAACGCTGGCACCGGACCGCCGACCGCCGACCTGCCGCGGCGCGCATGCAGGCCGCCAATCGCGGGCTTCGGGCGCAGCTTGCCATCGTCGCAGCCTCGGGCCTTGCGCTTCTGGCCTTGCG
Organism: Rhodovulum kholense; assembly: GCF_003053725.1. Classification (GTDB taxonomy): domain Bacteria; phylum Pseudomonadota; class Alphaproteobacteria; order Rhodobacterales; family Rhodobacteraceae; genus Rhodovulum; species Rhodovulum kholense. The sequence goes on along the minus strand of NZ_QAYC01000003.1, from coordinate 293,116 downwards.
CGACGGCGCCGCCATGGGGCTGATGCTGGCACTGCATCTGGGCGCGGTGCTGGGGCTGGTGCTGGCGCTGCCCTTCGGCAAGCTCGGCCATGGCGGGTTTCGCGGCCTCGCGCTGATCCGCCATGCGGGCGAAGAGGCCGCCCGCCGCCCCGGCCCCGACCATCGCGCTTGACAAGACCCGCGCGAGGCGGGCATGACACGCGGCGCTGGTGCCCGCCTCAGGACGGGTGAAAAGGGAATGCGCCAGAGGCCGGAGTCGATGCATCGGGCCTTCAAGCGCAGCCGCCCCCGCGACCGTGACCGGAGAGGCCGCCCGCTGCCACTGGCCCGATGAGGCTGGGAAGGCAGGGCCGCCGCCAGAGGCCCCGCCTCTGACATCCGCAAGCCGGGAGACCTGCCAGCCCGAACGACGTGAACCGGACGGGGTGTTCCGGTGTCGGGTCCGGCTTCGGCTCTGCCCGCGCTTCGCCCTTGTCCCCCGACCAAGTGGGGCCCGACGATGAGTGTTTCCGTTTCCTTCTGCCGCTCCTTCATGCGCCGGGCCTGTCCGGCATGAGCGCGCCCGAGCCCGCCGCGGTCGAGCTGCTGGTCTGCACGACCTGCAAGCGCCGCCAGCCCGCCGATCCCGATACCCCCCGTCCGGGCAGCCTGCTTCACGAGGCCGTCCGCGCCCATGGCTTGCCCGACGGCGTGCGCCTTGTGCCCGTCGAATGCCTCTCGGCCTGTGCCTCGGGTTGCACCGTCGCGCTGCGGGGGCCGGGCCGCTGGACCTATGTCTATGGCAATTTCGACGAGACGACCGGCGCGCCCATCCTCGCCGAGGGCGCCCGTGCCTATCGCGACGCCGCCGACGGGCTCGTGCCCTGGCGCGAACGCCCCGAGCATTTCCGCAAGAACTGCATTGCCCGCATCCCGCCCATGGAGGCCCTGAAATGACCGATCTCGCCAAGCTTCCCGTCACCGTCGTCACCGGCTTTCTGGGCTCGGGCAAGACCACGCTGATCCGCCACCTGATGCAGAATGCGGGCGGCCGCCGGCTGGCCGTCCTGGTCAACGAATTCGGCGATGTCGGCGTCGATGGCGAGATCCTGAAGGGCTGCGCCCTGCCCGACTGCCCGGCCGAGAACGTGGTGGAACTGGCCAATGGCTGCATCTGCTGCACCGTCGCCGACGAGTTCATCCCGACGATGGAGGCGCTTTTGCAGCTTGACCCGCGCCCCGACCATATCCTGATCGAGACCTCGGGGCTGGCCCTGCCGAAACCTCTGCTGAAGGCGTTCGACTGGCCCGCGATCCGCTCGCGCATCACCGTCGACGGGGTGATCGCGGTGGCCGATGCCGAGGCCGTGGCCGCGGGCCGCTTCGCGCCGAATGTCGCCGCCGTCGATGCCCAGCGCGCCGCCGATGACAGCCTCGATCACGAAACCCCGCTGTCCGAGGTCTTCGAGGACCAGATCGCCTGCGCCGATATCGTGCTGCTGACCAAGCCCGATCTGGCCGGGCCCGAAGGCGTGGCCGCCGCCCGCGCCGTGATCGAGGCCGAGGCGCCGCGCCCGCTGCCCGTGGTCGAGGTGACCGAGGGCGCGGTCGATCCGCGCGTGATCCTGGGGCTCGGCGCGGCCGCCGAGGATGATCTGGACGCCCGGCCCAGCCATCACGACAGCGGCGCCGAGCATGACCATGACGAATTCGAAAGCGTGGTGGTCGATCTGCCCGAACAGGACGACCCCGAGGCGCTCTCGGCCCGGATCGAGGCGCTGGCGCGCACGCAGAACATCCTGCGGGTCAAGGGCCATGTCGCGGTCGCGGGCAAGCCGATGCGGCTTCTGGTGCAGGCAGTTGGCGCGCGGGTGCGCCATCAGTTCGACCGGCCCTGGGGGCCCGACGAGACCCGCGCCACCCGGCTTGTCGTGATCGCCGAGCATGACGATATCGACGAAGGCGCGATCCGCGCGGCCCTGAGCGCCTGAGGCCGCCCCCATGCATGTCGTCTTCCGCGAAAGCCACGGGCTCGAGGAAACCGCCGTTCCGACGGATCTGGGTCAGGACCCGGCCGATCTGGCGGTGCTGTCCTTTTCAGACAGCGATCTCGGGGCCTTCGCGGCGGGCTGGCATCGCGGCGGCGGCCCCGAAGGCCGCATGCCCACCCTGCGGCTTGCCAATCTCGCCGCCCTGATCCATCCGCTGTCGGTCGATACCTATACCGAGCGCACGCTTTCGGCGGCGAAGGGCATCCTGATCCGGCTGATCGGCGGACGTGCCTACTGGGAGTACGGGCTGACCCAGATCGGGGCGCTGGCCCGCGCGCATGGCATCGCGCTGGCCGTGCTGCCCGCGGACGGACGGCCAGACCCCCGGCTCGACGCGGCGTCGACCCTGCCGATCTCGACGCTCAGGCGGCTCTCCGAACTTTGCGACGAGGGCGGCGCGGTCGCGGCGCAGGCGGCACTGGCGCAGCTGGCGCTGGCCGCGGGGCTTTACGCCGCGCCCGTGATCGGCACCAAGACCGTGCCCGAAATGGGCGCCTGGAGCCCCGAGGGCGGCGCCGTGCCCGCGCCCGACCTGTCGCCGGCGGATGCCCCACGGATCGTCCTGACCTTCTACCGTGCCTATGTCACCGCCGCCGATCTCGGCCCTGTCGAGGCGCTTTTCGACGCGTTCCGGGCGCGTGGCTGCGCCGTCACCGGGCTTTTTGTGCCGTCCCTGAAGGCGCCCGAGGCGGCGCGCTGGCTGGCGGACCAGCTGCGCGCCCTGAGCCCTGCCGCCATCGTCAACGCCACCGCTTTTTCCGGCAAGGGCGAGGATGGCAGCTCGGCGCTGGACGCGGCGGGCGTGCCGGTCTTTCAGGTGGCGCTGTCCGCCGCGCCGGAAACCGCCTGGGCCGAGGCCGAGCGCGGGCTTTCCCCCGCCGATCTCGCCATGCATGTGGTCCTGCCCGAGGTCGATGGCCGGATCTTCGCGGGCGTTGCGTCCTTCAAGGAGGCGGGCACCCGCGACCCCGACCTGCAATTCGCCCGCATCGCCCATCGCGCCCATCCGGGCCGGATCGCGGCCATCGCCGACCGCGTCATGGCCTGGACCGGCCTTGCCCGCACATCGCTGGCGAACCGCCGCCCGGCGCTGGTGCTCTCGACCTATCCCGGACGGCCCTGGCAGATGGCCCATGCCGTCGGGCTCGATGCGCTGGCCTCGGCCGAGGCGGTGCTGGAGGATCTGACTCGCGCCGGTCTTCCGGGCGCCCCGGCCGGGGATCTTGCGGGCGATCCGGCGAAAGATCTGGCTGAAAACCTGGCGGGCGCCCTCGGCCGCGAGACCCTGAGCTGGCCGCTTGCAGATTACCAGACCGCGTTGGCCGCCCTGCCCGCCGCCTTGCGCGACGCCCTGTCGGACGCCTGGGGCGCGCCCGGGGCCGATCCGGCCTGCCGCGACGGCGCCTTTCATTTCGCGGCCACCCGGCGCGGCGCGGCGCTGGTCGCGCTCCAGCCCGAGCGCGGCACGCCCGAGAGCCGCGAGGGCGATTATCACGACCTGTCGCGGGTGCCGCGCCACGGCTATGTCGCCTTCTACCTGTGGCTGCGCCGCGCCATGGGCTGCGATGCGCTGATCCATATGGGCGCGCATGGCACGCTGGAATGGCTGCCCGGAAAGGCGGTCGCGCTGTCCGAGGCCTGCTGGCCCGAGGCGCTGATCGGCGATCTGCCGGTGATCTATCCCTTCATCGTCAACGATCCCGGCGAGGCGGCGCAGGCCAAGCGCCGGATCGGAGCCGTCACCCTCGGCCACCTGCCGCCGCCCCAGCGGCGGGCGGGCGTCTCGGACCGGCTGGCCCGGCTCGAGGAGCTGCTGGACGAGTTTTCCAATGCCGACGGGCTCGACCCGCGCCGCCGCGACCGACTGATGGCCGATATCCGCGCCGAGGCGCAGGCGCTGGGCGTCGAGGCCGATCTGGGGCTGGACCCGGGCCTCTCGCCCGCCGAGGCCATCACCCGCATCGACCGCTTCGTCTGCGACGTGAAGGAAAGCCAGTTCGGCGACGGGTTGCATGTCTTCGGCCGCCGCCCCGAGGCCGCCTCCGGCTTCGACACCTCCCCCTCCGTCGCGGCCGAAAGCGCTGCCCTTCTCGGCGCGCTGCAGGGCGCCCCGGTCGCGCCCGGCCCCTCGGGGTCGCCCTGGCGCGGGCGGTGCGACGTGCTGCCGACGGGGCGCAACCTCTTCACCACCGATCCGCGCGCGGTGCCGACACGATCCGCCCATGCCCAGGGCGTGCGGCTGGCCGAGGATCTGGTGCGCCGCCACCTGCAGGACCATGGCGACTGGCCGCGCCAGTTGGTCGTCGATCTCTGGGGCTCGGCCACCATGCGCACGGCGGGCGAAGATTTCGCCATGGCGCTGCACCTGCTGGGCGTGAAGCCGGTCTGGGACGAGGGCTCGGGCCGCGTCTCGGGCATCGAGGTGCTCCCCATCGCGCTGCTCGACCGGCCGAGGCTCGACGTGACCCTGCGCGTCTCGGGGCTCTTCCGCGACGTCTTCCCGTCGCTTTCTGCGCTTTATCAGCAGGCCATCCGCGCGCTCGGCCAGCGCGACGAGGCCCCCGACTGGAACCCCTATGCCGGACGGCCCGAAACCCCGCGCGTCTACGGCCCCGCGCCGGGGATCTACGGGATCGGCCTGGAAACGCCCGAACCGACCGAGGCGGGCCGTCAGGCCGCTGGCGCCGCCTGGCTCGCCGCCAGTGCCTGGGCGCTGGACGGGGCCGAGGCGCGGCGCGACGCCGAGGGCATCCGCGACCGGGTCGCGGGGGCCGAGGCCTTCGTTCATGCCCAGGACCTGCCCGAGACCGACCTGCTGCTGGCGGCCGACTATGCCCGGCACGAGGCGGGCTTTGCCGCTGCGCAGGGCGTCACCGGGGGCCGCGCCGCGCTTTACCATCTGGACAATACCGACCCCGCCCGACCCCGCACCCGGACCCTGAGCGAAGAGATCGCACGCGTCGTCCGCGCCCGGGCCACCCACCCGGCTTGGCTGGCAGGGATGCAGCGCCACGGCTTTCGCGGCGCGGCCGAAATCGCTGCGACGCTCGACCACATGGCGGCCTTCGCCCGTCTGGCGGGGGTCGTGCCCGACCACCTTTTCGACCTCTATTTCGAAGCCACGCTGGCCGATCCGGGCTTGACGGCCTTCCTCGAAGAGGCCAACCCGCAGGCGCTCGCGGCGATGCGGGCCGAATTCGCGGCGCTGGCGCGGGACGGGCTCTGGCGGACCCGCCGGAACTCGATCGCCGCCGCGCTGACAGATCTGGAGACCCCGAATGCCCCATGAGTACGAAAAGGACGGCGCGGCGATCTACCTGCACTCCTTCGCCACGATCCGGGCCGAGGCCGATCTGGCCCGCTTCGACGCCGATGAGGAACAGGTGGCGGTGCGGATGATCCATGCCGCAGGCATGGTCGAACTGGCGCCCCATATCCGCTTTTCACCGGGCTTCGTGACAAAGGCCCGCGCGGCGCTCGAGGGCGGCGCGCCGATCCTCTGCGATGCGCGCATGGTGTCCGAAGGGATCACCCGCAAGCGCCTGCCCGCAGATAACGAGGTGCTCTGCACCCTGCAGGCCGAGGGCATCGCCGAACGCGCCGCCGCCATGGGCAACACCCGCTCGGCCGCCGCGCTGGAACTCTGGCGGCCGCATCTCGCGGGCGCGCTGGTTGCCATCGGCAATGCGCCGACCGCGCTGTTCCACCTGCTGAACATGCTGGAAGACCCCGCCTGCCCGCGCCCCGCCGCCATCATCGGCTGCCCGGTGGGCTTCGTCGGCGCGGCCGAGTCCAAGGACGCGCTCTGGGCGGACCAGCCCGTGCCCTGCTGCATCGTCGAGGGGCGCCTGGGCGGCAGCGCCATCGCCGTCGCCGCCATCAACGCGATCGCCAGCCGCAAGGAATGACCATGGCAACCGTCTACGGCCTGGGCCTCGGCCCGGGCGACCCCGACCTGATGACCGTCCGCGCCGACCGCCTGCTGCGGGGCGCGCGCCATGTGGCCTTCTTCCGCAAGGCGGGCTGTGAGGGCCAGGCCCGGTCCATCGTCGCCGATCTGATCCCCGAGGGCGCCGCCGAGCACCCGATGGAATATCCCGTCACCACCGAAATCCCCTTCGACGATCCGCGCTACAACGAGATCCTCGCGGCCTTCTACGCGGACTGCACCGCGCATCTGAAGGCGCTGGCCGAGGCGGGCGAGGACGTGGTCGTGCTGTGCGAGGGCGACCCGTTCTTCTACGGCTCGTTCATGCATCTCTATACCCGCCTCAAGGACGATGTCCCGGTCGAGGTCGTGCCCGGCATCACCGGCATGTCGGCGGCCTGGACGGCGACCGGCGCGCCGATCACCTGGGGCGATGACGTGCTGTCGGTGCTGCCCGGCACCCTGCCCGAGGAGGACCTGATCCGGGGCCTGCGCGCCGCCGATGCGGTCGTGGTGATGAAGATGGGGCGCCATCTGGGCAAGCTCCGCCGCGCGCTGCTGATGGCGGGCCGGGCCGACGAGGCCTGGATCGTCGAATATGCCTCGATGAAGGGGCAGACGGTGACCCGGCTCAAGGACTATCCCGGCACCTCGGCGCCCTATTTCTCGATTGCCCTGATCCACGGGCGGGGGCGGCGGCCGTGACCGGCTGGGTCGCCATCGCAGGCCTTGGCCCGGGCGCCGAGGCGCTGGTCACGCCCGAGGTCACCGCGACGCTCGCCGACGCCACCGACGTCGTGGGCTACATTCCCTATGTGGCGCGGGTCGCGGAGCGGCCCGGGCTGACGCTCCATGCCTCCGACAACCGGGTCGAGGTGGACCGCGCCCGCCATGCATTGCAGATGGCCGCCGAGGGCCGCCGCGTCGTCGTGGTCTCGTCGGGCGATCCGGGTGTCTTCGCCATGGCCGCCGCGGTCTTCGAGGCTTTGGAGGCGGGCGCGCCCGACTGGCGCGATCTCGAGATCCGGGTGCTGCCCGGCATCACCGCGATGCTGGCCGCCTCGGCCCGGGCAGGCGCGCCGCTGGGCCACGATTTCTGCGCGATCAACCTTTCCGACAATCTCAAGCCCTGGGCATTGATCGAAAAACGCCTGCGGCTCGCGGCCGAGGCCGATTTCGCGATGGCCTTCTACAACCCGCGCTCCAAGGCCCGCCCCGAGGGCTTTGCCCGGGTGCTGGAGGTGCTGCGCGCGGCCTGCGGCGACGACCGCCCGGTGATCTTCGCCCGCGCGGTCTCGACGCCCGAGGAAAAGCTGACCGTCGTGCCCCTGACCGAAGCCCGCCCCGAGATGGCCGACATGCGCACCGTGGTGCTGGTCGGGTCCTCGCTGACCCGGGTGCTGCGCGCGGGCGACCGGCCGCTGGTCTACACCCCCAGATCCGCCCCGGAATGAGCGAGCCAGTCCAGAACCTCGTCGGGATGCGCCAGTTCCCGCCGCGCGGGCAGGACGGGACGGTCGATCATCAGGACCGGCAGGCCCAGCGCCCGGGCCGCATCGATCTTGGCCCGCGCGCCCGTCCCGCCCGCGTTCTTCGACACGACAAGCTCGGTGCCATGCCCCTCCATCAGCGCCCGGTCGCCCGCTTCGGTGAACGGCCCGCGCGAGACGATGACATCGGCCTGCGGCAAGGGCAGCGGCCCCTTCGGCGCATCGACCAGACGCAGCAGATAGCGGTGCTGGGGCTGGGCCGCGAAGGCCTCCAGATGCATCCGCCCCACCGCCAGGAACACCCGCCGGGGCGGCCCGGACAGCGCCGCGACCGCAGATGCGATGTCGGGCACATGCCGCCAGGTGTCAAGCAGCCCGGCCATCCAGGCGGGACGGGTCAGCGCGACCAGCGGCAGGCCGAGGGCCGCGCAGGCCTCGACCGCGTTGCGGCTCATCTGGGCCGCGAAGGGATGGGTCGCGTCGATCACATGGGTCACGCCCTCGGCGCGCAGATAGGCGATCAGGCCCGGCACGCCGCCAAAGCCGCCCACCCGCATCGGAATGGGCTGGGCCTTCGGCGTCTCGACCCGGCCTGCCAGCGACAGCGTGGCCTTGAGCCCGGTGCCCGCCAGCCGCGCGGCCAGCGCCGTCGCCTCGGTGGTGCCGCCAAGGATCAGAAGGGTGGGACGCATGGCTGAGACTCCGTGGCTGACCATCGTGGGGCTTGGCGAAGATGGCCCGGACGGGCTGCCGCCTGCAAGCCGTGCGGCGCTGGAAGAGGCCGAAATCGTCATGGGGCCGGCCCGGCATCTGGCGCTTCTGCCGGATCTCGCGGCCGAGAAGGTCGACTGGCCCGTGCCCTTCGCCGACGGGCTGCCGCTCCTGCAGGGCCTGCGCGGGCGCCGGGTCGCGGTGCTGGCCTCGGGCGATCCGTTCTGGTTCGGCGCAGGCAGCGTTATCGCACGGACCTTCGCGCCCGAGGACTGGCGCGCCCTGCCCGGCCCTTCGGTCTTTTCGCTGGCCGCCGCGCGGCTTGGCTGGCCCTTGGAGGCCACCCATTGCGCCGGACTCCATGCCGCCCCCTTCGCCCGGCTGCGCCCCCTGCTGGCGCCGGGCTTCACTGCCATCGTCACCCTTCGGGACGGCGCGGCGGTGGCCGAGTTCGCGGCCTTCCTGACCGAAGCGGGCTTCGGCGACAGCCGCCTTCACGTGCTCGAGGCCCTTGGCGGCCCGCGCGAGCGCATCCGCGAGACCACCGCCCGCGCCATGGACCTGGAGGGTATCGCCCATCCGGTGGCCGTGGCGCTGGAAACGGCGGGCGACGGCCCCGCCATTCCCGCCGCCTCGGGCTGGCCCGACGGCTTTTTCGACAATGACGGCCAGATCACCAAGCGCCCCGTCCGCGCACTGACGCTGTCGGCGCTGGCCCCGCTGCCGGGCGAGCATCTGTGGGATATCGGCGGGGGTTCGGGGTCGATTTCCATCGAATGGCTCGCCCGTCACCCGAGGATGCAGGCGACCGCCATCGAGACCGATCCCGTCCGCGCCGAACGCATCGCCGCCAATGCCGCGGCCCTCGGGGTCGAGCGGCTGCGTGTCGTCACCGGCCGCGCGCCGGAGGCGCTCGAGGGGCTCGCCGCCCCCGATGCGGTCTTTGTCGGCGGCGGGCTCTCGCAAGAGCTGCTGGAGACGCTCTGGGCGCGCCTTCCCCCCGGCACGCGGATCGTCGCCAACGCCGTCACGCTCGAATCCGAAGCGCTGCTGGCCCTCTGGCAGGCCGCCCATGGCGGTGAGCTTTTGAGGATCGAGCTGGCCGAGGCCCGCCCGCTGGGCCGCAGGCGCGGCTGGCGCGCCGCCTTCCCGGTGGTGCAATGGACCGTCCGGCGGTGAGGGTCGCAGGCTTTGGCTTTCGGGCCGCCGCGACCGAGGCGAGCCTGACGGACGCGCTCGCGCGCGCGGGCGGGCCCACCGGGCTGACGGCGCTGGCCGCGCCCGCCGACAAGGCCGCCGCAGCCGCGATCACCGCACTGGCCGCGCGGCTGGCCCTGCCCATATGCCCGGTCACCGCCGACGCGCTGCACCGCCCCGCCACGCCGACCCGATCGGCGCAGAGCCTCGCCCGTCGCGGGACCGGATCGGTCGCCGAAGCCGCGGCCCTTGCGGCCTGTGGCGAGGGGGCTCGCCTTCTGACCCCGCGCAAGGTATCGAACGACCGGATGTCCACCTGCGCCATCGCAACGAAAGACCTGCCATGACCGTCCATTTCATCGGTGCCGGGCCCGGCGCCCCCGATCTTCTGACCCTGCGCGGCCGCGACCTGATCGCCGCCTGCCCGGTCTGTCTTTATGCCGGATCACTGGTCCCCGAAGAGATCCTCGGCCATTGCCCCGAGGGCGCGCGGATCGTGAACACCGCGCCGCTGGATCTCGATGCCATCATCGCCGAGTGCAAGCGCGCCCATGAGGCCGGGCAGGACGTGGCGCGGCTGCATTCGGGCGATCTGTCGGTCTGGTCGGCCATGGGCGAGCAGATCCGGCGGCTGAAGGCCGAAGGCATCCCGGTCAGCGTGACCCCGGGCGTGCCGTCGTTCGCCGCCGCCGCCGCCGCGCTCGGCACCGAGCTGACCCTGCCCGGCCTGGCCCAGTCGGTGGTGCTGACCCGGACGCCCGGCCGCGCCTCGTCGATGCCCGAGGGCGAGAGCCTGGCCAATTTCGCCGCGACCGGCGCGACGCTGGCCATCCATCTCTCGATCCACAATCTCGCGAAGGTGGTCGCGGATCTCGTGCCGCATTACGGCGCCGATTGCCCGGCCGCCATCGTCTACCGCGCCAGCTGGCCCGACCAGCAGATCCTGCGCGGCACGCTTGCGACGCTGGAAGCGGCGCTGCCCGAGGACATCGAGCGCACCGCGCTGATCCTTGTCGGCCGCAGCCTCGGCGCCGAGGGCTTCGACGAAAGCTGCCTTTACGATCCCGATTACGACCGGCGGTTCCGGCCGCGCTCGGCCCGGGCGGGCAGCGATGGCTGAAAGGTCGCCGGGTCTGGTGATCGCGGCGCCCGCCTCGGGCAGCGGCAAGACCACCGTCACGCTGGGGCTCCTTCGGGCCTTCCGCGCGGCGGGTGTTGCCGTGCAGCCCTTCAAGAACGGCCCCGATTACATCGACCCGGCCTTCCATGCCCGTGCCTCGGGACGGGCCTCCTACAATCTCGACCCCTGGGCAATGGACGAGGGTCTGCTGGCCACGCTGGCGGCCGAGGGCCATGGCGCCGATCTGGTGATCGCCGAGGGCGCGATGGGGCTTTACGACGGCACCCTGACGCGCGGCGTCGCGGGCCATGGCACAAGCGCCGAACTGGCGCGGCGCTTCGGCTGGCCGGTGGTGCTCGTGATCGACGTCTCGGGGCAGGCGCAATCGGCGGCGGCGGTCGCCCATGGCTTTGCCAGCCATCCCGACGCCCCGCCCCTCGCGGGCGTGATCCTGAACCGCGTCGCGGGCGCGCGGCACGAGGCGATGATCCGCCCCGAAATGGCCCGGCTCGGCATCGCGGTCCTGGGTGCCCTGCCCCGCCGCCCCGACCTCACCCTGCCCGAACGCCATCTGGGCCTCGTGCAGGCGGGCGAGCAGGCCGATCTGGAGGCGCGGATCGACGCCATCGGCCAGTTCGTCGCCGAGCATGTCGAGCTAGACGCGCTCCGCGCCGCCGCCCGGCCCGGGATCTCGGGCACCACGGGCAACTGGCCCGCCCCCCCGGCCCAGCGCATCGCGCTTGCGCGGGATGCGGCGTTTTCCTTCGCCTATCCGCATCTTCTGGAAGGCTGGCGCCGCGCGGGCGCCGAGATCCTGCCCTTCTCGCCGCTGGCCGACGAGGCGCCTGACGCGGGCGCCGATCTGGTCTGGCTGCCCGGCGGCTATCCCGAGCTTCATGCGGGCAGGATCGCCGGGGCCGCGCGGTTTCTGAAGGGCCTCCGCGCCCATGCCGGAACCCGCCCCGTCCATGGCGAATGCGGCGGCTACATGGTGCTGGGTGAGACCCTGATCGACAAGGACGGCACGGCACACGCAATGGCGGGGCTTCTGGGCCTTGTCACCAGCTTCGAAAGCCGCCGCCTGCATCTGGGCTATCGCCGGGCAGAACTGCTGGCGCCGATGCCCGGCCACGCCCCCGGCACGAGGCTGCGGGGCCATGAATTCCATTATTCGACGATCCTTTCCCAGCCCGACGCGGCCTTGGCACGCGTCACCGATGCCAATGGCGCCGAGCTGGCCGAAACCGGATCGCGGCGCGGCCCGGTCACGGGCAGCTTCTTTCACCTGATCGCGGAGGACCCAAGATGAGCGGTTTCGTGAGCTTCGTGAGTTCCGGCCCCGGCGATCCCGAGCTTCTGACCCTGAAGGCGGTCGACCGGCTGTCAAAGGCCGATGCGGTCCTGTTCGACGATCTGTCCTCGGGGCCGATCCTGGGCCACGTGCGGCCGGGCGCCGATCTGGTCGGCGTCGGCAAGCGCGCGGGCCGGGCCTCGCCCAAGCAGGACCATGTCAGCCGCCTGCTGGTCGACTACGCCGCCTCGGGTCAGCGCGTGGTGCGTCTCAAATCGGGCGATTCCGGGTTGTTCGGACGGCTCGAAGAGGAAATCACCGCGCTGCGGGCGGCGGGTATCGGTTACGAAGTCATCCCCGGTGTCACCTCGGCCTGCGCGGCGGCGGCGGCGGCGGGCATTCCGCTGACCCGGCGGCTGACCGCCCGGCGGGTGCAGTTCGTGACCGGCCATGACGTGACCGGCGACCTGCCCCGCGACATCGACCTGGCCGCGCTGGCCGACGAACATGCGACGACGGTGGTCTATATGGGCAAGCGCACCTTCCCCGCCTTGGCCGGGGCGCTGATCGCGCGCGGCCTGCCCGGCACCACGCCCGCGCTGCTGGCCGAGGGCGTGGGCACGCCCGATCAGGCGCTGACCCGGACCACGGTCGCGGACCTGGCGGCACGTCTGGCCGAGGCCCCGGGGTCGGCCGCGCCGGGTCTGATCCTGTTCGGGCCGCTGGTCGAGGAGGCCTCCGATGCATGAGCTGTTCCTGATCGGCATCGGCACCGGCAACCCCGATCACATCACCTTTCAGGCCGCCGAGGCGATCCGCGGCGCCGATCTGATCCTGATCCCGCGCAAGGGCGCCGACAAGGCCGACCTCGCCGATCTGCGCCGCCAGATCTGCGCGCGCGTGATGGGCGAGGACGCAAGCGACCGGATCGCCGAGTTCGACCTGCCCGTCCGCGACGCCTCGGGCGACTATCGCGCGGGCGTTCTGGACTGGCACGACGCCATTGCCGGGGTCTGGACCGACACTGTCGCCGCCGCCAGCCCTGCGCCGCGCAAGGTCGCGCTGCTGATCTGGGGCGATCCCTCGCTGTACGACAGCTCGCTGAGGATCGCGGCGCGGCTGTCGCCTGCGCCCAAGATCACCGTCATTCCGGGCATCACCGCGATCCAGGCGCTCTGCGCCGCCCATCGCATTCCGCTGAACGAGATCGGCGCGCCGGTCGTCATCACCACGGGGCGGCAGATCCGCGACCATGGCTGGCCCGAAGGGGCCGATACCGTGGTCGCGATGCTCGATGGCGGCTGCGCCTTTCAGACGCTGGCGCCCGAGGGCATCCGGATCTGGTGGGGCGCCTATCTGGGCATGGCCGAGGAAATCGTCCTGTCAGGGCAGCTGGCCGAGGCCGGGCCCGAGATCCTGACAACCCGCGAAGAGGCCCGTGCCCGGCATGGCTGGCTGATGGACATCTACCTGATGCGCCGAAGTCAGAAGCGGGGCTGAGACCGGCGCGGACCGCCGGGGCTGACGGCTGACGCCGGAGCCGACCGCTTGCGCCGGGGCTGACGGCTGACGCCGGGGCTGACCGCTGATGCGGGGGCTGAGGGCTTACGCCGGAACCAGCCGCCCGGCGCTGAGCCGCATTCCCTCGGGCGCGATGCGCGCGCGCATCTCTGCGTCATGGGTCACCAGCAGGATGGCCTGCGGCAAGCCTTGCAGGATCGCGACCAGCCGCTCGGCATTCTCTTCATCCAGCGCATTGGTCGGCTCGTCCAGAAGCAGCACCTCGGGCTCCATCGCCAGCACGGCGGCAAGGCTGACCAGCCGCTTTTCGCCGCCCGACAGCCGGTGGGTGACCCGGTCCTTCAGATGCATGAGGTCAAGCCGGGTCAGAACCGCCTCGACCTGCTCCATCGCCGCCGCGCGCCCAAGCCCCAGATTGAGCGGCCCGAAGGCCACGTCCTCGGCCACGGTGGGGCAGAACAGCTGATCGTCGGGGTCCTGAAACACCAGCCCCGCCCGGCGGCGCACCTCGTGGAAGTCGGGCTCGGCCCGGCGCTCCTGCCCGAAGGCCCGGATCTGCCCCGATTGCGGGACGAGAAGCCCCACCATCAGCTGCAGAAGCGTCGACTTGCCCGACCCGTTCGCGCCCGCGATCGACAGCCGCTGGCCCGCCTCGAGGGTCAGGCTCGCGCCTTGCAGGATCCTGGGCCGGCCGGGATAGCCGAAAACGAGCCCGTCGAGGTCAAAAAGCGCCATGGGCGACCTCGGCAACCAGCATCGCGATGAGGATCGCCCCCAGCCCCGCGCCGAAGACCGCGTCGCGCGGCCCGTAGGCGAAGGCAGCGAGGACCGGCATCCGGCCCGAAAAGCCCCGGCATTTCATCGCCGCCAGCACCCGTTCGGACCGTTCGACCGCGCGGACCAGCATCATGCCGACCAGATAGCCCAAGCTGCGATAGCTGTGCCAGGACGTGCCCGGCCGGAAGCCCCGGACCTTCATCGCCCGGCGCAGCCGCAGGTGTTCGGCGCGCAGCACCTCGATATAGCGGATGGTGAACAGCAGCAGATGCACCAGCCTCTCGGGCGTGCCCAGCCGGTGCAGCGCCTGCCCCATCACCGCCGGTTCCAGCGTGCCCGCCAGCGACAGCAGCGCCAGAACGACGGCATTGGCGGTCAAGAGGATCTCGGCCGAATGGACGATCCCCTCGCGCGAGGCGGCAAATCCCAAAAGCGTGAAGACCGGATCGCCGGGCGTGGTGAAGGGCAGCATGGCGATCAGCAGGAAGATGAACCCGTCCATCGCCGCCATCCGCCGCAGCGTCGGGCCGACCGCCCGCCCCGACAGCGTCATAAAGGCGATGGCAAGGATCAGCGCGGCCAGCAGCAGCGGCAGCCAGGAACAGGCGACGGTCACGCAGGCAAAGCCCGCCGCCCCGATCAGCCGCGCGCGGGGATCGATCGCGTCGAGCGCGGCGCCCTCCGGCCCGGCGCGGTCCTGCATCAGGATGTCGGACATGCCCCTATCCCTTCAGACGCCGGCGCGCGGCGATGTAGAAGCCAAGCCCGAAGAGCCCCGCGATATAGCCGATCCCGCCCAGGATCGACTGCAGGTCGTTCCGTTCGCGATAGGCGGCGATCTCGCGCCGGAGCGGGCGCATCTCGTCGCGGACGATCCGTGCGATCTCGGCCTTGTCGGTGTCGCTCAGCCCCGGCGCGGCGACCAGCGGCACCGCCGCCAGCGCTCCGGAGGCTGCCCCGGCGGGCGCCCGATCCAGGGGGAAGGTCGAGGGATTGCCCGCGCCGGTTTCGTCCCCCGTGCCAGGGGCGGCCCCGGTTTCGGCGGCGGCCCGGGCGGCGGGGCTGTCGAGGATCGCGGCGACCTCATCGGCGCTCAGGGTGAATTCGGCGACATGGCCCGCGCCCAGATCGGCGCGGAAGACATGGGCGACGGCGGCGGTCGGGCGGTAGGTGAAGATGCCGTCGCCATCGGTCCGGGTCTCGCCCAGCCGGGTGCCCGCCGGGTCGAAGACCTCGACCAGGGCATCGGCGGCCATGTCGCCATTCGAAAAGCCGATCTCGCCCTCGATCAGCGCGCCGTCGGCATAGGCCCCGCCGATCACCTTGTGGGCCAGCGCAGGCAGCGGCGCCATCGCAAGCGCCAGGGTCAAAGCAAGGGGTCGGATCATCGTTGGGGTCCTTGAACTGTCGCGAAGAGGTCGGGCTTCACCTGGGCGGCAAGATAGACGGCGGCGGCGGTCAGAAGACCCTCGACCGCCATCACCGGGATATGGGCCAGAAAGACCAGCCGGGCGGCGGGCAGGAAGGCCTCGCCCGACAGCGCCAGCGCGAGACCGACGCCAAGCGCCGTCAGCGCGATGGCCAGCGCCCCGCCCATCCCGGCCCAAAGCGCGGCGATCCGGGGGGTGCCGCGCGCAAGACCCCGGCGGCAGAGATAATGCACGATCACCGCGGGCAGCGCGATGTTCAGGGTATTGACCCCCAGCACCGTCAGCCCGCCGAACCCGAAAAAGACCGCCTGCAGCAAGAGCCCCACGAACAGCGCCGGAAAGGCGGCCCAGCCGAGCACCAGCCCGGCCAGACCGTTCAGGATCAGGTGCACCGAGGACGGGCCGATGGGCACATGGATCAGCGAGGCCACGAAGAAGCTGGCCGAGAGCATCCCGGCAGCGGGGATCTTTTCCAGCGTCAGATCGCGCAATCCGCGCGCCACGCCCCCCACCGCCAGCACCGCGCCGCCGATCACCACGGGCGCCGCCAGCGCCCCGTCCACGATATGCATGGGCCCGCCCCTATTTCAGATCGAAGGCGCGGATCCAGAGCACCGCATCCTGGCTGAGCTCCTTGCCCTCGAACGCGGTATCGGGGCCCACGCCCAGCGCGGCAAAGCCCCAATAGCCTGCCTTGGGCACGCCGAAAGTGAAATAGCCGTTCTCGTCCGACACGGCCACGATCGCGCCACCCGGCAGCGGCCCGGCGGTCGCGGGCTTGGGCGCGCCCGTGGCCATGTCGGGCTCGGCCGCCATGTATTCGATCTCGATCTCGGCACCCGCGACAGGCTGGCCCGCCGACAGCACCCGCCCGGTGAAGGTCGAGCCCGCGATCACGTTATAGGGTTTGACCAGCGGCACGATCTCGGCCTTCAGCCCCTGCGCGCTGTCCCAGTCGGTCGGCATCTGGCCGCGATTGAGATAGGTCTTGGTGATCTGCTGGATGTAGATATCCTCGGAGTCCTCGTAATAGGGCGCGGGCACCGTCACCAGCACGTAGTCGCCCATCCGCTTGACCGGCAGGCTGCCGTCCCAGGCGACGGCCTCGTTCAGCGGACCGCGGAACACGGTCTGGCTGAGGCTGGATTTGAGGTCGATCTTCTCGCCGCGATGGATGGCGTAGAATTCCAGCGGTTCGCCCATGTCCATGACCGGGCCGCTTTCCTGCGGGTGCCAGAAGATCAGCTTGACCGGCACGTCGCCGGGCGCGTCGATCAGGCTTTCTTCGGTATAGGCCAGCTGGAAATGCGCGGCGGCCACCCCGGGAACGAGGGTCAGGGCCAGCGCGGCGGTTACGAGATTGCCGTGGAAGATCAAGGTCGTTGCCTTTCAACAGGGGCGGCCGGACAGGCCGCGGGTGAAAGGACGAGGGGATGAGAGGCTCGAACGGGTCGCAACGCGGCCGATCCGGGCCAGACGCGCACCCCGGCGTCCGGTGGAAACCGCCTCCCTTGCGGGAAAACGGGCGGCCGGCAGGTCTCCTGGCTTGCGGGTCTCAGCTTGGCTGGCCTTCCCGGGGGGTATCCCCAGTGGCGTTCTCAGCCGTGCTCGCCGCTTACAGTTGCGGGGGCAGCCGCGGACTTGCCCCTTGCGGGGGCGCACCGCGTTCCCTTTTCACGTCCGGACCCTCGGGGCCCGGGCGAACCGGTCACGCCTCCGTCATTGCAAGCGGCTCGGGACTTGTCAATCGGCACGACCGCCGCGCGGCCCGGGTTTGACGCTGGGCCCCCGCCCGCTAAGCTGTCCCCGACACGCGCAAGGAGCCCCCATGACCGACGAGACCGCCGATACCGTTGCCGACGACGCCCGCCATGCCGCCAAGATGGCCAGGAAGAAGGCCGCGCGCGACAAGATCATGGCCGGGAAATCCGGCGAGAAGGGGCTGATCCTCGTGCATACCGGCACCGGCAAGGGCAAGTCTTCCTCGGGCTTCGGGATGATCCTGCGCTGCATCGCCCATCAGATGCCCTGCGCCGTGGTCCAGTTCGTCAAGGGCGCCTGGGACACGGGCGAGCGGCGGCTTCTGACCTCGCATTTCGGCGATCTCTGCCAGTTCCATGCCATGGGCGAGGGCTTTACCTGGGAAACCCAGGACCGCGCCCGCGACATCGCCGCCGCAGAAAAAGGCTGGGAAAAGGCGAAAGAGCTGATCCGCGATCCCGCCATCCGCATGGTGCTGCTGGACGAGATCAACATCGCGCTGCGCTACGGCTATCTCGATGCCGACCGCGTGGTGGCCTTCCTGCAGGCCGAAAAGCCGCCCCTGACCCATGTCGTGCTGACCGGCCGCAACGCCCCCGAGGCGCTGATCGAGGCGGCCGATCTGGTCACCGAGATGACGCTGGTCAAGCACCCGTTCCGGTCGGGCATCAAGGGCCAGCCCGGCGTCGAGTTCTGAGCCGCGCTTGACATCCGGAAAGGCCCGTCCGACACCCCTGCCGAACGCCGCAGGAGCCCCGATGACATCCCACAGGACCCCGAGCCCGCCTTCCGACCTGCCCCCCGACGACGCCGCGCCGCCGATGCCCGAGATTTCGGTGCCGATGCTCGATCCTGCCCCGCCGCGCCGGGCGAAGGCGCTGATGTTCCAGGGCACCAGTTCGGACGTGGGCAAGAGCCTGCTGGTCGCGGGGCTCTGCCGCGCCTATGCGCGGCGGGGCGTGAAGGTGGCGCCCTTCAAGGCGCAGAACATGTCGAACAACGCCGCCGTTGCCGCCGACAGCGACCTGCCCCCCGGCCCCGACGGCGAGGCCCCGAGGGGCGAGATCGGCCGGGCCCAGGCGCTGCAGGCCCGGGCGGCGGGCCTGCCTCCCTCGATCCACATGAACCCGGTGCTGCTGAAACCCCAGGCCATGGTCGGCTCGCAGGTGGTGCTGCGGGGCCGCGCGCTCGGCAACTGGCCCGCGCGCCATTATCACGAACTCAAGCCGAAGCTCCTGCCCGCGGTGATGGACAGTTTCAACCGCATCGCCGCCGAAGCCGATCTGGTGCTGGTCGAGGGCGCGGGCTCGGGCACCGAGACCTATCTGCGCAAGAGCGACATCGCCAATATGCGCTTTGCCGAGGCCGCCGACCTGCCGGTAGTGCTGGTCACCGATAACGACCGGGGCGGCGCGATGGCCGCTGTCGTGGGGTCCTGGCTGCTGCATACCGAACCCGAGCGGGCGCGCGTCGCGGGCTTTCTGGTGAACAAGTTCCGCGGCTATTTCTCGCTTTACGACCCGGCCTGCCGCAGCATCGCCGAGATCACGGGCTGGCCGCTTCTGGGGGTCGCGCGCTGGTTCGACGAGGCCTCGCGCCTGCCCGCCGAGGATGCGCTGGCGCTGGAACGGCCCGCTTCGGGCGGCGGGCACGGGCTGGTGATCGCGGTACCGCTGATCGCAAGGATGGCCAATTTCGACGATCTCGATCCGCTGTCGGCCGAACCGGGCGTCGATCTGCGCTGGGTCCGGCCCGGCGAGCCGATCCCGGCCGAGGCCGATGTCGTGCTGCTGCCGGGGTCCAAGACCACGCGGCCCGCGCTCGACTCGCTCCGCGCCAATGGCTGGGACATCGACATCCTCGCGCATCTGCGCCATGGCGGGCGCGTGGCGGGGATCTGCGCGGGCTTCCAGATGCTGGGGCGCACCGTCCGCGACCCGCAGGGCCTCGAGGGCCCGCCGGGCGAGACGCCGGGGCTGGGGCTTCTCGACATCGAGACCGAGATCGGCCCCGAGAAGCGGCTGGCCGAGGTCGACGCGCTCGACACCGTCAGCGGCGCCCGGGTCACCGGCTACGAGATGCATATGGGCGTGACCCGCGGTCAGGGGCTCGAGCGGCCGTGGCTGATGCTGAACGGCCATCCCGAGGGCGCGCTGTCGGCCGACCGGCGGGTGATGGGCTGCTATGTGCACGGGATCTTCGGCGCCGACGGGTTCCGGCGGCACTGGCTGACGGCGATGGGGGGCCGCGCCTCGGGGCTTGACCATGCCGCGCGGATCGAGGCCACGCTGGATGCGCTGGCCGACCAGCTCGAGACCGATCTCGATCTCGATGCCCTGCTGACGCTGGCCCGATGACCGCCCGGCGGCTCATGGTTCTGGGCACCGGCTCGGACGTGGGGAAAAGCCTGCTGGTCGCGGGGCTGGCCCGCGCCTATGCCCGGCGCGGGCTGAAAGTCGCGCCCTTCAAGGCGCAGAACATGTCGAACAACGCCGCCGTGACCGCCGATGGCGGCGAGATCGGCCGGGCACAGGCGCTGCAGGCCCGCGCGGCGGGCGTGGCCCTGTCGGTCGACATGAACCCGGTCCTGCTGAAGCCCGAGACAGACATCGACTGTCAGGTCGTGCTGCGCGGCCGCGTGCTGGGGCGGCAGTCGGCCAGCGCCTATCAGGCGCTGAAACCGACCTTGCGGGCCGAGGTCGTGGCCAGTCTGAACCGGTTGTCCGAGGCCCATGATCTGGTGCTGGTCGAGGGCGCGGGCAGCGGGGCCGAACGTTATCTGCGCCCGCAGGACATCTCGAACATGGGGCTGGCCGAGGCCGCCGATCTGCCCGCCGTCCTTCTGGGCGACGAGTCGCGCGGCGGCGTGACCGCGGCCGCCATCGGCCATCACCGGCTCTGGACCGAGGCCGAGCGGGCGCGGGTCGCGGGCGTCATCGTGACCAAATTCCGCGGCGATCCGGCCGTCTTCGCCCCTGCCGCGGCCGAGATCCGCGCCGAGACCGGCTGGCCGGTGCTGGGGCTGTTGCGCTGGTCCGAGGCCGCGCGCGCCCTGCCCGAGGAAGATTCGCTGGGACTCGGGCGGCGCGGCGGCCGGGCCGGCCGGCTGGTGATCGCGGTCCCCGAACTGCCCCGGATCGCCAATTTCGACGATCTCGACCCGCTGGCGGCAGAGCCCGACGTGGACCTGCGCTGGCTGAAATCCGGCCAGCCGGTGCCGGGCGATGCGGATGCGGTGATCCTGCTGGGGTCGAAGACCACGCGGCCCGCGCTCGAGGCGCTTCGGGCCGAGGGCTGGGACATCGACATCCGCGCCCATCTGCGCCGGGGCGGGCATGTGCTGGGGCTTTGCGCGGGCTATCAGATGCTGGGCCGCGTCGTGCGCGACCCCGAAGGCATCGAGGGACCGCCGGGCGAGACGCCGGGGCTCGGGCTTCTCGACATCGAGACGGTGATGACCGGCGACAAGCGGCTCGTTGCGGTCGACACGCGCGATGCGATCAGCGGCGCCCGCGTCACCGGCTATGAAATCCATGCCGGGCGCGTCTCGGGGCCGGGAACCGACCGGCCCTGGCTGCGGCTTGACGGCCAGCCCGAAGGCGCGGTCTCGGCCGATGGCCGCATCCGGGGCAGCCATGTGCACGGGCTTTTCGGCGCCGACGGGTTCCGCGCAGCCTGGCTCGCGGCGATGGGCGCGACCGCCGCCGAGGCCGGCCCCGACCGGGTCGAGGCCGCGCTCGACCGTCTGGCCGACGAGATCGAGGCCGATCTGGACCTCGACGCCCTGCTGACGCTCGCGCGCTGAGCCCCCGGCGCCCGGCGCCCGCCGGACGCGACCGACGCTTGCGAACCCCGCCCGCCGCCCGTATCGGAAAAGGCACGCGCGGACCCGACCCAGAGGAGATCGCAGGTGAGCAAGACCCCCCATGGACGGGCGCAGGACCTTGGCTGAGCGGACCGCGACGGCGGCCCCGCCCGAGCGGCTGTCGGCACAGATCCGCGACACGCTGGGTCTGTTCCGCAGTTCGGGCTTCGGGCGGCGGGCGGCGCTTCTGGTGGCGGCGCTGGTCTGCGTGATCGGGCTGACCGCCTATATGCAGATCCGGCTGAACGCCTGGAACGAGCCCTTCTACGACGCCCTCACCCGCAAGGACATGGCGGCCTTCGTGACCCAGCTTGGCGTCTTCGCGGTGCTGGCGGGCATCCTTCTGGTGCTGAATGTCAGCCAGCTCTGGCTGGACCAGACCATGAAACTGACGCTGAGGCGCGGGCTTTTCCGGGCGCTGGTGCGCGACTGGATGGCGCCGGGCCGCGCGCTGCGGCTGTCGCGGGCGGGCAAGATCGGCGAGAACCCCGATCAGCGGTTGCAGGCCGATGTCGACCAGCTGGCCGATCTCAGCGCGGCGCTGGGGATCGGGCTGTTTCAGGCGACGCTGCTTCTGGGGTCGTTCATCGGTGTCCTTTGGCAGAAATCCGAGGGGTTCAGCCTGAGTTTCGGCGGCCAAAGCCATGAAATCCCGGGCTTCATGGTCTGGTGCGCGCTGTTCTACGCGGTCGCGGCCTCCTGGCTCAGCTGGCGCGTCGGCCGGCCGCTGGTGGCGCTTCGGGCCGAGGAATCCGCCCGCGAGGCGGTCTTGCGCTTCGATCTGGTCCGGATCAGCGAGGCCGCCGGGCGGATCGCGCTCGAACGCGGCGAGCGGGCCGAAACCTCGCGGATCGAAACCAGCTTCGCGGGCGTCGTCGGCATCGTCGAGGCGGTGATCCTGGCCACCGCCAACCTGACCTGGGTGACGGCGGGCTATGGCTGGTTCACGCTGGTCGCCCCGATCCTGGTGGCCGCGCCTTTCTATTTCACCTCGGACATGAGCATCGGCGAGCTGATGATGGTGGCAGGCGCCTTCACTCAGGTGCAGGGGTCGCTGCGCTGGTTCGTCAGCAATTTCACCGTGATCGCGACCTGGCGCGCGACGCTCTTCCGGGTCACGAGCTTTCACCGCGCGGTGCTGGCGGTCGACCGCGCCGAAGCTGCGGCCGAAGCGGACGGCCCCCGGATCGTCCGGCGCGAGGACGCGGGCCGCATCGAGATTGCGGGGCTCCATGTCGTGACCCCGCATGTGGGGGTTCGGCTCGATCCGCCTGACGTCACCGTCGCCCCGGGCGAGCGGGTGCTGCTGCATGGCGGCTCGGGGTCGGGCAAGACGCTGCTGTTCGACACGCTGGCCGGGCTCTGGACCCGGGCCGAGGGGCGCATCGCGATGCCGCCGCCCGATCGGGTGATGTACCTGCCGACCCGGGCCTATGTGCCGCCGGGGCGGCTCGATCTGGCGCTGTGCTACCCCAAACCAGCCGACCGTTATGGCCATGATCAGATGGTGGCGGCGCTCGACGCGGTGGGGCTTGGGCATCTGGCCGCCGCGCTGGGCGAGTCGGGGCGCTGGGACCAGCTTCTGGGCCAAAGCGACAAGCAGTGTCTGGTCTTCGCCCGGGCCTTGCTGCGCTGTCCCGACTGGCTGGTGATGGACGACGTGCTGGACCAGCTCGACCCCGAGGCCCTGACCCGGATCGAGGCGCTGTTGCAGGGGCGGCTGGCGCGGCTTGGGGTGCTTGGCATCGGCGACGGGGCCACGCCCTTGCCGGTCTTCGGCCGGGTCGTGCAGATCGTCGCCGAACCGGGCAGCGCCCGGCCCGGGGCCGGGACCGCCGCCCCCTGACGCAAGGCCCGGCCCGACGGCGCCATTCTTGACGTAGCGGAAACTTGTGGAAACCACACGCAAGGAATGAGAGGATCGAAAGCATTCTACCTTGGGAGGACCAAATGTTTGCTCGATCCGTCTTTTCCGCTTTCCTTCTGTCCGCCGCAGCCCCCCTCGGGGCCCAGACCGTCTATGTCGATCAGGGCGACAGCTGGACCGGCGCGCTGCGCTCGGCCTTCTACACCCAGGATCAGGGCTCGCGGATCATGCCGTTGGCCTGGATGCAGGCGCTGACCGGGCCCGACGGGACGCCGTTCCTGGCGGACAGTCTGGCGCGCTACGGCTATCTGCCGATGCCCGACCGCGACGACGACGCGACCCTGCCGGTCGGCTTCACCACCAATGACAGCCCCGACGGCACCGCCATCGGCATGACCTGCGCCGCCTGCCATACCCGCCAGATCGAGGTCGGCGGCACCGCCTACCGGATCGACGGCGGCCCGGCCATCGTCGATTTCCAGAGCTTCCTCGCGGATCTCGACGCCGCGGTGCTGGCGGTGCTGGCCGATGACGCGGCCTTCGACGCCTTCGCCGACAAGGTGGCGGGCGGCGATGGCGACCGCGCCGACCTGCGTGCCGAGCTCGAGATCTGGAGCAAGCGGTTTCACACCCTCATCGCGGGCTCGCTGCCCGATCCGGCCTGGGGTCCGGCCCGGCTCGATGCGGTGTCGATGATCTTCAACCGGCTGACCGGGCTCGATCTGGGGGCGCCCGAAGACGCCTATCTGATCCCCGAGAACATCCTGATCGCCGATGCGCCCACGCGCTATCCGTTCCTGTGGAACGCGGCGCGTCAGGACATGACCCAATGGCCGGGCTTTGCCGAGAATGGCAACGACCTTCTGGGGCTCGCCCGCAATCTGGGCGAGGTCTATGGCGTCTTCGGCGAGTTCCACCCGACGGCAAAACCGGGGCTGTTGTTCGACCGCGACTATGTCACCGACAATTCGGCGAACTGGGAGGGGCTGAAATCGCTTGAGGACGCGATCTGGAAGATCGGCGCGCCGCGCTGGCCCTGGGCGCTGGACGAGGATCTGGCCGAGCAGGGCCGCACCGTCTTCGACCGCGCGACCGACCAGGGCGGCTGCGTCGAGTGCCATGGCAAGAAACAGGGCGCGTTCCGGTCGATCTTCCATTCGACCTGGGCGACGCCGATCCTGCCTGCGGGCACCGACGAACGCGAATGCGAGATCCTGACCCGCACCGCCAAGACCGGCGTTCTGGAGGGCGCCAAGGTGCCGCTGTCGGGCAAGACGCTCGGCGCCGAGGCCGCCGCCTTCGACCTGCTCGGGCTGTCGGTGATCGGGGCGATCATCCAGCATGCCACCGGTTTTCGCCCGACAAGCGACCTCGCCTCGGCCGCCCGCGCCGATCTTGCCAACGACGCGGACTTCATGGGCAGGTTCGACGACCTGCGCGGCGCCTTCCCGTCCAGCGGACCGGACGGCGTCACGCTTGAAACGGCGGCCCCGGCCTGCGCCTACGAATCCCGGGTGCTGGACGGGATCTGGGCGGCCGCACCCTATCTGCATAACGGCTCGGTCCCCACGCTGCGCGATCTGCTGACCCCGCCCGCCGAGCGCACCGCCGCCTTCACGCCCGGCCCCGCCTATGACATCGACGCGGTCGGCATGGCCGCAGGGCAGACCGCCTTCGATCATGTGATCGAGACCACCGGCTGCGACCAGATCAGTTCCGGCAACAGCCGCTGCGGCCATGACTACGGCACGGCGCTGAGCGACGCGGACAAGCGCGCCCTGCTGGAATATCTCAAGTCGATCTGACGCCCGAGCCCCGGGACGCGCCCGTCGCGTCTCGGCCCCGCCACGTCCCTCCCGACCGGCGCAGGACCGGCGCAGGATTGGCCAGCGGTCGCGCGCCGCGGGTCTTTGTGCCCGACCGGTCGCCAGCCGGGCCCGCAAAAGGCGTCAAGCCCCCGACTGCGGCGGCAATCGCCATTGACAACCGGAACGCGATAAATAAGCAACATCTTCACCGAATTGGAATCATCCGGCCATTTCAAATCACCCACATCTAACCACTTGCAAATAAGTCATTTCAGATTCTCCGGGACCGACCGACCCGGCGCCCACGCGACCCCGGCCGGGCGCGACGACGGCCACCCTGCCCCCGGGTAGGGAATTATCCACGTTTCGAAGAGAGAATTTTTTGGACTTTCGGCGGCTTTTCGCCGACAGTTATCGCGGCGCATTCGGAAAGGTGAGCCATCCGGCCCCCCTCGCGTCACACAAACAATCAAGGGCGTCTTGTCCGGGCGGCCGCCTGAAAGGGGCTGGCACGTCGCGGGGAAGGTGCGCGCGAACGAGGCGAGAGCGGTTGTGAGTAAACTGACTGGGTTTTGGGGGCTGGTGACAGCCTACTGGGTCTCCTCCCGCTGGAAAGAGGCCTGGGTCCTGACCATCGTGGTCTTCGGCCTGACGACGCTTCTGAGCAAGGCCAGCGTCTGGGTCGCGACCTCCAGCGCCGATTTCCTCGCCGCGCTTGCCAATTTCCATCGCGCCGAGGCGGGCGTCGACCCGGCCGAGGTCCTGCTGACCGCCGCCGCGGCCCTGGTCGGGATCTACGCCGCGCGGGCTTGCGGCGTCGCCTGTCGCCACTTCCTGTCCACGACGCTTCACCGCCGTGCCCGCGCCTGGCTGGTCGGCCGCTTCGACGCGGCGATCCTGGCCGACGAACGCATCGCGCTCGATCTGATGAGCGACCGCAGCGAAACCGAGCGCGGCGCCCGCCTGCCCGATGCCATCGACCAGCGGATCGACGAATGCTCGATCGGGCTTTACGGCGGGCTGATCGGGCTGACCATGGGGCTGTGGGGCGCGATCACCTCGGTCTGGTTCGTCTCGGCCGCAATCCTCGAACGCAGCCAGCCGGTGCCGCAGCTCGACCGCTGGGGCGCCTCGGCCAATGCCTGGATCGAGGCCCAGGTCGGCCCCGCCCTCGCCGCCCGCATCGACCTGGTGCCCGGCGCCCATGGCACGGCCCTGCTGGTCGCGGGGCTGATCCTGCTTTACGTGCCCGCGATCACCTGGATCGCCTGGCGGCTCGGGCGCATCCTCGAACGCCAGAAGCTGCAGCGCCAGCGCCGCGACGGCGCCTGGCGGGGCGAGCTGGGCGGGCTTTTGCACCGGGTCGGGCAGATCGCCGCCTCGCGCGGGGAACGGGCCCAGCGCCGGATCAATGCCCGGCTTTATGCAGCACTCGACCGGACCTGGGGCCGGCAGAACAGTCTGGGCGCGGCGATGATGCTGTTCACCGATCTCTACAACTTCCTGTCGCACCGGCTTCTGGCCTATCTGCCCGCCCTGCCCGCCTTCATGGCCGGGCATATGAGCTTCAAGACCTTCGCCGCCAGCAGCGAACTGACCGCCGGGCTGATCGGCGATCTTTCGTGGTTCATCAACGTGATGCCAGAAATCGCGACGCTGCGCGCCAATGCCGGGCGGCTGACCGAACTGGCCCGCGCGGTCGAGCGGGTTCGCGCGCGCCAGGACTTCTATGCCGAGACCGGGATCAGCCGCTTCGACCGGCGCCGCGACGCCCGAGGCGCGCTGGTCGAGATCCGGGATCTGGCGCTGTGCCATCGCGGCCACGATGCCGAACCCTTCCTGACCGTGCCGCGCCTGCGGCTCGGGCGCGGCGACCGGATCTATCTGCGCGGCGCCAATGGCTGCGGCAAAAGCAGCCTGCTCAAGGCCGTGGCCGGGCTCTGGCCCTATGGCGAGGGCCGGGTCTCGCTGGCCGGGGGCGCGCGGATGTTCTTTGCGGGACAAGAGCCCGACCTGCCCGAACGGATGAGCCTCAAGACGCTGGTCTGCTACCCCGAAGCTCCCGAGAAGCACGGCGATCTGGTGGTCGCGCGCGTGCTCTACCGGGCCGGGCTTGGGCAGTTCATCACCTCGCTCCATCACGACCTGCATCACGGCAAGACC
This sequence comes from Rhodovulum kholense, assembly GCF_003053725.1. Classification (GTDB taxonomy): domain Bacteria; phylum Pseudomonadota; class Alphaproteobacteria; order Rhodobacterales; family Rhodobacteraceae; genus Rhodovulum; species Rhodovulum kholense. The sequence continues at coordinate 266,157 of NZ_QAYC01000003.1, read as the reverse complement.
TGGCGCACCGTGCTGTCGGGCGGGCAGAAACAGCGCCTCGTGCTGGCCCGCATCCTGCTGACGCGCCCCGATATCCTGCTGCTGGACGAGGCGACCTCGGCGCTTGACGCAAACGCTGCGGTAGATTTCCACGACGCGCTGTGCGAGGAATTGCCACGGACCGCGGTGATCGCGGTACTGCATGGCGAAACCGCGCCCTACGACCCGGACGGCCGCCCCTTCTATGCCGCGGTGCTCGACATTGCGGGGGGCGTCGGACAGGTCCGTCCGGTGCTGGCGCCGGGTCTGGCCGCCGCCCGCCACGCCGCGGAGTAGCCGGAAAGGCCACCGGCGCAAGGGGGAATGCGCATGGACCGCAGACGCGGCGGCGAGACCGTCGACCGGCTGATGGCGCAGATGACGCTGGCCGAAAAGATCGGCCAGCTGAACCTGCTGGCCGCGGGCGAAGGCCTGGTGACCGGCGCCGCCACCGCAACGCCGCTGGCCAAGCGGCTCGATGCGGGACAGGTCGGCGCGATCTTCGGTACCAAGTCGCTGGCCTCGGCCCGGGGCCTGCAGGACCGGGCTCTGGCGGGCTCGCGCCTCAAGATCCCGCTGTTCTTCGCCGAAGACGTGATCCACGGCCACCGCACCGTCTTTCCGCTGCCGATCGCGCTGGCCGCGAGCTGGGACATGGCGCTGATCGAGGCGACCGCCGGTTTCGCCGCCGCCGAGGCCTCGGCCGAGGGGCTGCATCAGGTCTATGCCCCGATGATCGACGTCTCCCGCGACGCGCGCTGGGGGCGGATGGCCGAAAGCCCGGGCGAGGACCCGCATCTGGCGGGCGCCATCGCCGCCGCTATGACCCGCGGCCTGCAGGGCGACGACCCCGCAGGTCCGGGCCGGGTCGCGGCCTGCCTCAAGCATTTCGTGGCCTATGGGGCGCCGCTTTCGGGGCGCGACTACGACAATGCCTCGCTGGCCTGGGAGGATCTGCTGGAGATCTACCTTCCGCCCTTCGCCCAAGGTGTGGCGGCGGGCGCGGTGTCGGTCATGGCCGCTTTCAACGCCGTCAACAAGCTGCCGATGCATGCCCATGAGCCATTGATCGAGGGCTGGCTGCGCGGCCAGACCGGTTTCGACGGGCTGGTCGTGTCGGACTATACCGGCATCCGCGAGCTGACCGCCCACGGGCTGGGCAGCCCGGCAACGGTCGTGCTGCGCGCGCTGGCCGCGGGCATCGACATGGACATGGTGGGCGAGGATTACCTCACCCATCTGCCCGCCCTGGCCGAGGCCGGGCTCGACGCGCCCGAGGCCGGGCTGTCCGTCCCGGCCGAGCGGGTGCGCGCCCTGATCGACCGCGCCTGCGCCCGGGTGCTGGGTTTCAAGGCGCGGCTCGGGCTGCTTGACGATCCCTGGCGCAAGCTGACCGGCACGCCCGCCGCGCCCGACCGGGCCGAGGGCCGGGCGCTGGCCCGCAAGGCCGCCGCCCGCTCGGCGGTACTTCTGAAAAACGACGGACTCCTCCCGCTCGATCCGGGCGCGCGGGTGGCGCTGATCGGGCCGCTGGCGCGGGACCGGGCCAACATGCTGGGCACCTGGGCCGTCTCGGGGCGGGCCGCCGACGTTACGCCGCTTTTCGAGGCCATGACCGCCATTGCCGGACACCCGCCCGCCCATGCCCCGGGCTGCAATCTGGTCGAGGAGGACTGGCTGATCGACCGGCTGAACGTCCATGGCGTCACTGTGACCCGCGACCCCCGCCCCGAGGCCGAGATGCTGGCCGAGGCGGTCGCGGTCGCGCAGGCGGCCGATATCGTCGTGGTGGCGCTGGGCGAGGCCAAGGAACATGCGGGCGAATCCTCGTCGCGGCTTTGCCCCGACCTGCCCGCGCCGCAGCGCCGTCTGCTGGACGCACTTGCCGCCACCGGCACGCCGCTGGTCGTCGCGGTCTTCGCGGGCCGGGCGCTGGCGCTGGGTGGCGTGGACGGGCGTTGCGGCGCGCTGCTTTATGCCTGGCATGGCGGCATCGCCGGGCCCGAGGGCGTCGCCGATCTGATCTTCGGCCGCGCCGAACCCTCGGGGCGGCTGCCCGTCACCCTGCCCGCCGCCCCCGGCCAGACCCCGGTCTGCCATGCCGAGGACCCGACCGGCCGCCCTTGGACCGGCCGCTTCGTCAAGTTCCGCACCGGCTGGCTGGATCTGTCGGGCGACCGCCAGCCTTACCCGTTCGGCTTCGGGCTGTCCTATACCGAGGTCGATTACGCCCCCCCGCGCCTGTCTGCGACCGACGCCGGGCCGGAGGACCGGGTGCGCCTCAGCGTAACCCTGACCAATACCGGCCCCCGCCCCGCGACCGAGACAGTTCAGGTCTACCTGTCCGACCCCGAGGCGCGGATCACCCGCCCAGCCCGCCATCTGGTGGCGTTCCGCCAGGTCGATCTGGCACCGGGCGAGGCCCGCGAGCTCGTCTTCGAGATCGGGGCGGACCTGGCGCGCTATCCGCTGGCGCCCTCGCTCGAAACCGCGCGCTGGGTCCGCGACCCGGGCCGGATCGTGCTGCATGTCGGGCCGAACAGCCGCGACACCCGTCCGGTAGAGCTGACATGGCGGGCGTGATCCGCGGCCTGGACGATGCCGCGCTGCGCGACCGCATCGCACAGGCGACGGCGGGGTATTTCCTCGACTGGAGCCATCCGGTCAGCGGCATGGCCCGCGAACGCAGCGCCGGGGCCTTCGGCTATGACATCGAAGACACGGTCTGCACCGGCGGCACCGGCTTCGGGCTTCTGGCCCAGATCGTCGCGGCCGAGCGCGGCTGGCGCCCCCGGCGCGAGATCCTCGACCGCGTCGAACGGCTGGTGGGGTTTCTGGAGACCGCCGACCGCTTCGACGGGGTCTTTCCGCATTTCCTGCATGGCGCGACCGGGCGCGTCCTGCCCTTCATGGCGGGCGACGATGGCGGCGATCTGGTCGAGACCGCCTTCCTGATGACCGGCCTGCTGGGCGCCGCCGCCTTCTTCACCGAGGCCCCCGGGATCGGCGCCCGGATCGAGGCGCTTTTCGACGCGGTGAACTGGGCCGCGCATCTGCGCGAGGATGGCGCGGTGATGTGGCACCGCCATCCCGACCGGCCCTTTGCCCCGAACGCCCTGCCGATCCGGGGCTGGAACGAGGCGATGCCGGTCTTCGTCCTGGGCGCCGGGTCGGACACCCATCCGATCCCGCCCGAAAGCTATCACCAAAGCTGGGTCCGGACGCCCACCTTCCTCAACGGCCGCAGCTATGATGGCACGGTCCTGCCGCTGGGTCCCGACTGGGGCGGGCCGCTGTTCCTGTCGCAATATCCCTTCCTCGGGATCGACCCGCGCGGGCTGACCGACGCCTATGCCGATTACGGCGCCCAGGCCCGCGCCCATGCGCTGGTCAACCGCGCCCATTGCCTGGCGAACCCCAGGGGCCATACGGGCTATGGCGCCGCGTGCTGGGGCCTCACGGCCAGCGACGACCCCAAGGGCTATGCCGCCCATTCGCCCACCCATGACACCGGCGTCATCACCCCCACGGCGGCGCTGTCGTCCTTCGCCTACGCCCCCGCCGAGGCGATGCCGGTTCTGCGCCATCTGCACGACGATCTGGGCGAGAGGATCTGGGGCGAGGCGGGCTTTGTCGATGCCTTCTGCCCCGGCGGCGAATGGGTCGCGGAAAGCCGTCTGGCCATCGATCAGGGCCCGATTGTCGTGGGGCTGGAAAACCACCGCTCGGGGCTGATCTGGCGGCTGGTCTCGGGCCGCCCCGAGATCCGGCGGGGCCTGTTGCGGCTGGGCTTTTCCGCGCCCTATCTGGCCGCCAGCGCCTGATCGCGGGCCGCCGCCGCCATCAGGAAGGCCGCCGCCGACCAGGTCAGCCCGAGGCAGGAGGTTGGCGCGCCGGTCCTGCGGTCGGCCTGTTCGGGCAGGTCGTCCCCCTCGGGCGCGAGGTCTTCGACCACCGCCATCAACGCCTCGGCCCGGCCGAACTCGGCCGCGTCGCCGGTCGCCGCCGCGATCCGGTAATGCGCCTCGGCAAAGCCCAGCGTGACCGGGAACCACGGGTTGCCGCCGCAGAAGACATCTTCGGCCCAGCGCCCCAGCGCGGGGGCCGCGCGGCCGTGGTTCAAGGGATAAAGCCCGGCAAACAGCGTCTCGAGCGCCGCCATGGTGGCCCGGGTCCGGGGCGCGGTCAGGGCAAAGGGGCCATCGCTCCGCCCGGCCTGCACCAGCGCCAGCACCGTCGCGGCATCGAGCGTGTCCGGCGCCACCTCGAGGCTTTCGCGCCAGCCGCCCGAGACCGGATCGGCGGCTTCGGCAATCAGATCGGCGACCGTCTCGGCCGCCCCGGCCAGATCCGCCCGCCCGAGACGCCGTGCCCCCAGCTCCAGCGCATCCCATTGCGCGATCAGCGTGAAGCCGCTGCGCCGGGCGGGCTCTTCCTCCCAGGGGCCGAGGCAGGGCGCCCCGGCCATCGCCAGCGTGAAGTCGAGATCGCGCGCGATCAGCCGGTCGGCCTCCGGACCTCGCGCCTCGGGCATCGCCGCGCCCAGCCGCATCAGCGCCGCCGCCCTGAGCGCCGGTCCATCGTATTGCGGCCGCCCCCAGCGTTCGAGATCGGGGCCGCCATCGGCCGCACAGCGCGGCTCGGCCAACCAGGCGGCGCCGGTCAGGGCGGCCAGCTCGGCATCGGGGCGCAGATAGGGCCGGAAGGCCTCGGTCGCGCTGTCTTTCAACGGGTTGACCGGCGGTCCCCGCCGGTCGGGGTCCGAGATCGCCAGAGAAAAGCGGACATGATCGGCCACCGCCTGCCGCCAGAACGCCGCCGCCTTGGGCTCGGCCGCCATCGCCTCGGGAATGGCGGCAAGCGCAATGGCCGCATCGCGGGTCCAGTGGTGGAAATAGTCGGGCTCGGGGTCCCATGAGGCCACCCGTGTCGAGGCCAGGATCGACCCCCGCGCGGGCACCACCGTCCAGCCGAAGCCCGCGCGGTGGCGCGACAGCCCGGTGGCCGACACCGCGCGGCGCAGCGCCCGCGCGGCCGCCTCGCGCCGGGCCGCGACCCAGTCCGGGTCCGGCCCCGCGCTCACGCGCCCAGCGCGGCCAGCGCGACGCCCAGCATCGCGGCCACGTCGGGGCCTGCCGGGCAATGGTTCTGCCCGGGCAGCGCCCCGAAGAACCGCCCGTTCGGCGCCGCGTTGAAATAGGCGCGCGCATCGGCCAGCGGCACGATCCCGTCCTCGGCCCCGGTGATCACGCCCAAGGGCGCCGCGACCCGGGCCAGCGCGGGCGCGGCATCCTCGGCCTCCATGCCCGCGCGCATCAGGGGCACCTCGCGCTCCAGCGCGGCGACAGCAGGCGGCCCCATGGCCACGCGCGCCGCCAGAAGCCGCGCCCCCGACAGCACCGGCGAGGCGCCCAGCACATGATGCGGGTCGCCCAGATCGGCGGCCAGATGGCCGATGGCGAAGCCGCCCAGACTGTGGCCCGCCAGCGCCAGCGGCGCGTCCGGCCAGCGCGCGCGGGTCCAGACCATGACCTCGGCCGCGGCCCGGCGCAGCCCGTCCATGGTCAGCCGGTCGGCCGGCCCCGAGGCGGGCAGCGCGATGGAATTGGGCAGTTCCGGTGCCACGACGCGCCAGCCGCGCGCCAGATAGGCCTCGGCGATCTCGACGATCTGCGGCTGATCGGGAGCGCCGTTGCGGCCATGCACCAGCAGAACCGTGCCAACAGGCGCCGTTACATCGCAGCCGATGACGACCGGCACCGGCCCGTCATCGCGGTCGCGGCCAGACCGGGCGGTCCAGAGATCGGAGGGCGTGTCCATGCGCCCAGTCTAGCCCGGCCGAGCGCCGCCGCAAGATCGGCCTTGCGGCCCGGCCGCGGAATTGTTGCAAGACTGGAAACTCTGCGGTTCCGCGATTCACGATCCGAACCCAGCCCCGCGCTGCTAGACCGCAAAAGACTGCGAGGAGGTCCGCCCGATGCCCGACCGCACCGTCTCCCTGTCGCTGCAGACCGGCACCGGCTTTCTGTCCGGCGCGCTGGACCGCGATGCCTTCGGCGGGATTTATCTTTCCTACAACAATCTCGCGCGGTTCGACGCGGCCTGTCAGGCCATGGGGTTGCAGGCGATCCGCTGGCCCGGCGGCACGCTCGCCGAGACCCGGGCCGACCGCTACGGCTTTGCCTTCGACGATTTCGTGGCCCCCGCCGCGCATCGCGCCGGGCTGACCGAGATGCTGGCCCATGCCAGCGCGGTCGATGCCAGCTTCTCGATGATCCTGCCGCTTGCGGCCTATGCCGGGGACGAGGCCGGGCTGCGCGCCGCGGTGGCCGGGTTCATGGCGCGGCTTCTGGGCGGCGAATTCGGCCCGTTGCCGCGGGAATTCACCCTCGAACTCGGCAACGAATATTACGCCCAGGACAGCCTTGCCGACGCCCCCGCGCTTTATGGCCAGCTCGCCAATGCCGCCGCCGAAGAGGTGTCGCGCGCGGTCTTCGATGCCGCGATCAATCCCGGCCTCGTCGATGTCTCGGTCGCGGTCCAGGCGGGCCGGACGGCGGCCGAAGACGCCGCGATCAGGGGCCGGATGACTCCGCTTGCGCTGGCCCAGATCGACGAGCTGGTGGTGCACCGCTTTGCCCCCGACTATGCCGGCGCCGATCAGCGCGCCGGGGCGGCGGCCGAGGCTCTGGCCGCCTGGAGCGACGCGGTCGAGGCGGCGGGCGGGTCCGCGCCGACGCTGTTCCTGTCGGCCTGGACCGTCGACAGCCAGACCCGGAGCGAGGCGCTCGATCAGTATGTCGCGGCCCAGGCGCGGCTTTTCGGGGTGGAAATCGACCCCGGCTCCATCGACCTCGACGCGCGCGGCGACGTGGGCTTCGAGACCTTCTGGCAAAGCGGCGTCGTCACCGGCCCCGACGGGCAGGCGGTGGCGCTAGACGCGGGCCTTGCCGCACGCGACTACGGGTTGGCCCAGGCCCGGCTGATGCTCGAGACGCTGGCCAGCTACGCCGCGCTCGGGCTTGAACGGGGCGCCGTCTACGGGATCGACATGGGCCATGCCGGGCATCTGTCGGACCGGTTCGAAACCTTCGTCGCCGCCGACATGATGCGGATGATGAGCGAAAGCCTGATCGGCACCCGGCTGGTGTCGGCCCCCGCCGACGAGGCTGCCGACGCGGCAGCGGTGCAAAGCTACGTCTTCGAGGCCGAGGACCGGATCGTCGTTTTTCTAACGGCGGGCGCGCTTGGCGCGGGGGGGCCGGTCGAGGTGCAGCTCGATCTTGGCGGCATCGCGGGCGGTTTCGCCCATGTCTGGGCCGAAAGCCTGACCTCGGACCTCGCCCCCGACTGGCGCACGCGCTACGGGGTGCCCGACACGCCCGGGGCCGACGAAAGCCCCGAGGCGCGGCTTTACGAAACCGGGCTGCGGCAGGCGCTGGTGCCGCAGATCACGGGCGACACGCTGCGGCTGACGCTGAGCGAGGATCATCAGGTGATCCGGTTGGTGATGGCCCGGACCACGGCCGCAATTCCCGCACTCGCCGACTGGGCCGGGGCGGTGAGCGAACCGCTGGGCTACAGCCCGGCGCTGCCGGTCTTCAGCGACGGCTCGGCGGAGGCGGACCTGCTGACCGGCGGGGGCGGCGACGACCGGCTGAACGGGCTGGACGGCGACGACCGACTGATTGGCGGCCACGGCGACGATCTGATCTTCGGCAGCGACGGCGACGATGCTCTGCGGGGCGACGCGGGCCGCGACCGGCTGCACGGCAATGCAGGCGAAGACGTGCTCGACGGCGGCGCGGGCAACGACGTTCTGGCGGGCTACGAGGGGGACGACACGCTGGCGGGCGGCACCGGCGACGACACGCTGCGCGGCGAGGACGGCCGCGACGCGCTTTACGGCAATGACGGCAACGATTTCCTCGACGGCGGCGCGGGGGCCGACCTGATGGTCGGCGGCGCGGGCGACGATACCTATGTCGTCAACGATCCCGGTGACCGCGTCGTCGAGCTCGAGGACGGCGGCACCGACCGGGTGCTGGCCTCGGTCGATCTGGCCTTGCGCGATTTCGGGCGCGAGATCGAGCGGCTCGACCTGCTGGGCAACGACGATCTGGCGGCCATCGGCAACGGCCGCTCGAATGTCATCGCCGGCAATGCCGGCAACAACCTGATCGACGGCGCCTGGGGCGATGACCAGCTTTGTGGCGGCGCGGGCGACGACACCTTCCGCGACAGCCCGGGCAACGACCGGATCTGCGGCGGGGCCGGGGCGGATCGCTTCGTGCTGGATGCCAATACCGGCTACGACCGCGTGCAGGACTTCGAGGTCGGGGTCGACAGGATCGTGCTTGGCGAGGGGCCGAGCGCCACCGATGTGAAGGTGCTGGATGTCGCGGGCGATGCCGTGGTGCGGATCGCGGGCGGCAACCAGCTCAAGCTGATCGGCGTCGACAGCGATCTCGTCGTGATCGACGACTTCCTGTTCCTCTGATCCCCGCCGCGCCCGGCCCGGCCTTCGGTCCCGGGGCCGACGCGGCATCGCCACGCGGAGAGCGGGCGAGGCGCCTGCGACTCGCTCCGCCGCCCGTCGCCTTGCTGCCCTTTTGGGCGCCAGCGCTGCCATCGCCCAGAAATTGGACGGGATTCCAATCGCCTGGCTGCGACAGATCGCGCCAATCCGGCCCCTGCCCCCGCAAATCCGCTATAAAGTCTGACTTGTTAATGTTCAGCCTTGCGAGGCTCCGGCCGTCACCGTTATGTCGCTTTTATACATAGCGAAACACAGCGACGACAGGAGCCCGGCAGATGTCGGACCCATCCCTGAAGGCAGCCCTGACGCTGCAGCGCGAAGGCGACCCCCGGATCGGCGGCGACCGCATCCGGCTTCTGCGGGCCATCGACGCCAATGGCTCGATCGCGGGCGCCGCGCGCGAGATGGGGCTGTCCTACAAGGCGGCCTGGGACGCGGTCGGCTCGATGAACAACCTCTTCGCCCGGCCCCTGGTCGAGGCCGCGCCGGGCGGCCGGACCGGCGGCGGCGCGCGCGTCACCCGCGCGGGCCATGCCCTGATCGCCTGTTTTTCCATGCTGGAAGCCTCGCTCGGCAAGGCGCTGGCCGCCATCGACACAGGATTGAAGACCTCGCCGGGCGGCGCGGTGAACACACTTTGGAGCCTGATGATGCAAACGAGTACCCGCAACACGTTCCGCTGCACCGTGACCCGGATCACGCCCGGCGCCGTCAGCACCGAGGTCGACATGGCGCTGACCGACGGCCACACGCTGACCGCCGTCATCACCGAACGCAGCGCCACCGACATGGGGCTGGCCGAAGGGTCCGAGGTCTTCGCGCTGATCAAGGCGACCTTCGTGATGCTGGCCGCGGGCGAGGCGCCCGCGAACATCTCGGCCTGCAACCGGCTGACCGGAACCGTCTCGGCGCGCGAGGACGGTCCGGTGAACAGCGAGGTCACCCTCGATCTGGGCGAGGGCAAGACCATCACCGCCATCATCACCCGCACCAGCGCCGATGCGCTCGACTTCGCCGTCGGCAGCACCGCGACCGCGCTGTTCAAGGCCAGTCATGTGATCGTCGCCATGCCGTGACCCGGCCCGAAAACCAGCCCGACACCCGGCCCCGTCTTCATCCATGAAAGGACCCATCATGACCTTCCGTCTGACTGCCCTGCGCGCGGGCTCTGCGGCGTTTCTGGCAGCCCTTGCCCTGAGCGCCCCGGCCCGCGCCGCCGACACCATTGCCGCCGTTGCCGCCAACTTCACCGATGCCGCGACCGAGATCGGCGCGGCCTTCGAGGCCGCAACCGGCCATCATGTCACCTACAGCTTCGGCTCGACCGGCCAGCTTTACACCCAGATCACCCAGGACGCGCCCTTCGAGGTCTTCCTCGCCGCCGACCAGGCCCGCCCCGAAAAGGCCGAGGCCGAGGGCTTTGCCGTGCCCGGCAGCCGCTTCACCTACGCGGTCGGCAAGCTCGTGCTGTTCAGCACCGATCCCGAGGCCATCGACGACAGCCCGGCCGCGCTGGAAAATCCCGACCTGACCCATGTCGCCATCGCCAATCCCGAAACCGCCCCCTATGGCGCGGCGGCGGTCGAGACGATGAAGGCGCTTGGGCTTTACGAGACGCTGGAACCGAAGATCGTGCAGGGCAAGAGCATCAGCCAGACCCATCAGTTCGTCGCGACCGGCAACGCGCCGGTGGGCTTCGTCGCGCTGTCGCAGGTGATCGCCGACGAGACCGGGTCGCGCTGGCTGGTGCCGCAGGACCTTTACACCCCGATCCGTCAGGATGCAGTCTTGCTGGCGAAGGGCGCCGACAGCGAGGCCGCCAAGGCCTATATCGACTTCCTGAAAAGCCCCGAGGCGCTCGCCATCATCGGGAAATACGGCTACGGCACCGAGGACTAGGCGATGACGGCGTCCCCCCTCTTCGACGCGGCGATGATCGAGACGATCCTGCTGACGCTTCGGCTCGCGGGCATCACGACGGTCGTGCTGCTGCTGGTGGGGACGCCGCTGGCCTGGTGGCTGGCGCGGGGCGGCGGGCTCTGGAAAGAGATCGTCGCCACCGTGGTCGCGCTGCCGATCGTGCTGCCGCCGACCGTGCTGGGCTTTTATCTGCTGATCGCGATGGGGCCGCACAGCCCGCTGACCGCCCTGCTGGGGCGGCAGCTGTCCTTCACCTTCACCGGGCTCGTGCTGGGCTCGGTCATCTATTCCCTGCCCTTCGTCGTGAACCCGATCCGCAACGCCTTCGAGGCGATGGGTCCGCGCCCGATGGAGGCCGCGGCGACGCTGCGCGCAGCCCCGCTCGACGCCTTCGTCAGCGTCGCCCTGCCGCTGGCAAGCCCCGGCATCATGACCGGCGCGATCCTGGGCTTTGCCCATACCGTCGGCGAATTCGGCGTGGTGCTGATGATCGGCGGCGGCATCCCGGGCCGGACCAAGGTGCTGTCGGTGACGATCTTCGACTATGTCGAGACGCTGCAATGGCCCAAGGCCCATGTGCTGGCGGGCGGCATGCTGGCGATGTCCTTCGTCGTGATCCTGGCGATGATGCTGATCGAGCGGCGCCTGAACGGAGGCCGGCGATGATCGAGGCCGAGTTTCGCGGCCAGCTGGGCAGCTTTGCGCTGGCGGCCGAGTTCACCGCCCCGGGCGAGGGCATTACCGCGCTGTTCGGCCCCTCGGGCTGTGGCAAGACCACCGTGCTGCGCGCCATCGCGGGGCTTCTGCGGCTGCCGGCCAGCCGCCTCAGCGTGAATGGCGAAACCTGGCAGGACGGTCGGCAGTTCCGCCCGACCCATCGCCGCGCCATCGGCTACGTCTTTCAGGAGGCGAGCCTTTTCCCGCATCTCTCGGTTCGCGCCAACCTGACCTTCGGGCTCTCCCGGGTGAAGGGACCGATCCGGATCGGCGAGGACGAGGTGGCCGATCTGCTGGGCATCGCGCCGCTCTTCGACCGGCCGACCCGGATGCTGTCGGGCGGCGAACGCCAGCGCGTCGCCATCGGCCGGGCGCTGCTGTCGCAACCCGAACTGCTGCTGATGGACGAGCCGCTTTCGGCGCTCGACCGGTTTTCCAAGGACGAGATCCTGCCCTATCTCGAACGGCTGCACGCGGCCCTGTCGATCCCGGTGCTTTATGTCAGCCACGACATCGCCGAGGTCGAGCGGCTGGCCGATACGCTGGTCCTGATGGAGACGGGCCGGGTCCGCGCCGCCGGACCGCTGGCCGAGATGCTGGCCGATCCGGCGCTGCCCCTGATCCACATGCCCCAGCCTGCCGCCGTGATCGACGGCGAGGTCGTGGGCCGCGATACGAAATACGGCCTCTCCGAGGTGCGGGTGCCGGGCGGCGTGGTCGTCGTGCCCGGCGATCTGGGGCCGACCGGCCGCACGCGACGGCTGCGCATTCCCGCCAGCGATGTCAGCCTCGGACGGCATGCGCCGCTCGACACCACGATCCTGAACGCCCTGCCCGCCCGGATCGAGGGCGCCGAGCCCGCGGGCGGCCACCAGATGACCGTGCGCCTGCGCCTTGGTCCCGACGGGCGGGGGGCGGCCCTTCTGGCGCGGGTCTCGCTGAAATCCTGGGACCGGCTGGCGCTGAAACCGGGCGAGCTGGTGGTCGCGCGGCTCAAGGCCGTGGCGCTGGCCGAACCCGCACCCTCGGCCGCACTGGCGCCCCCCGCCGCCGCCGCCCGCCTTCGCTGAGGGCCGGGGGTGAGGACCGCGCCTCGACAGACGTCGGTCGCGCGTCCCCACGCCACGCCCGCCGCACCGGCGCAACGCGGCAGGCAAGGCACCGGACGCGGGCGCGCGCGCCGTTGGCCGGCCCCGGCCCTTGCTGCCCGGCGCGGCCCTTGCCACGCTGGGCCATGACGCTCTGCCAGCCCCCCAGGGAAAGGACACCATTGCCATGCTGCCCCTCGACGACGCGACGCTCCTTGGCCTTCTGAAGGAGGACGCCCCCTATGGCGATCTGACCACCCGAAGCCTTGGCTTCGGCGCATCCGGGGCCAAACTGACGATGCGCGCACGCGGGCCGATGACCGTCTGCGGCAGCGAAGAGGCCGCGCGGGTCTTCGCCCTTCTGGGCGCCCGGGCCGAGATCGCGGCCCCAAGCGGCACGCCGGTCGCGGCGGGCACGCTGCTGGCCGAAGCCACCGGCCCGGCCGAGGCGCTGTTTCTGGGCTGGAAGGTCGCGCAGACCCTGACCGAATGGGCCTCGGGCGTGGCATCGGCCACCGCCGCCCTCGTCGACGCGGCCCGCGCCGTGACCCCCGGCATCGGCATCGCCTGTACCCGCAAGGCCGTGCCCGGCACCCGCGCGCTGTCGCTGAAGGCCGTCGTGGCGGGCGGCGCCGAGATCCACCGCACCGGGCTGTCCGACACGGTGCTGCTGTTTCCCGAACACCGCGCCTTCGGCGGCCCGGACGCGCTTGGAGCCCAGATCGCCCGGCTGCGCGCCGCCTGCCCCGAGCGCCGCGTGGTGGTCGAGGTCAAGACCCTGACCGAGGCCGAGGCGGCCGCCGAGGCCGGGGCCCATGTGCTGCAGCTTGAGAAATTCACCCCCGAGGAGGCCGAAGCCGCCGCCCGCGCGCTGGCGGGCTGGACCGGCTGCCTGGCCGCGGCCGGGGGCATCACCGCCGCCAATGCCGCCGCCTATGCCGCGACCGGCATGCAGGTTCTGGTTACATCCTCGCCCTATTACGCCAAACCTGCCGATGTTTCGGTCGCCATCGCCCCGGCCCGAGACCTGGCCTGATCCGGGCCTCTTGCCCCATGCGCCGTACCGGGCGTAAACCCGAGCACAAGACTCATCTTTGTTCCAGCCGAGGACTCTGCCATGACCGATGCCGTCCCCGAGATCCGGCCCCGCAGGCGCGGCGGCCGGGGCGCGTCCCTGACCGAGATCGCCACCGGGCGGCTTGTCCGCGATGTCTGGCTGTCGCCGCACCGGCCGTTCTTTGCGCTCTCGGCGCTCTGGGCGGTGCTGGCGGTTCTCTGGTGGCGCTTCGGCGACCGGATCGGGCTGCCGGTCCCGGCGCTCGGGACGACGACGCTCTGGCACGCGCATGAAATGACCGTCGGCGTCGGCGGCGCGGCGATGGCGGCCTATTTCCTGACCGCGATGCCCAACTGGACCGGAGCGCGGCGGGTGACCGGGCGGGGGCTGATGGTGCTGGCCGGGCTCTGGGCGCTGGCGCGGCTGGCGGCCGCCCTGGGGCAGGTGCTGCCGCTGGCGGTGGTGCTGGCGCCGGGCCTGGCCTTCTATGCGCTGTTCACGGCCGTCTATACCCGCGCGGTGGTCTCGCAAAGGCGCTGGGACCGCTGGGCCATCCCGGCAGCCATCGCCTTTCTGGGGCTGGCCGATGCGGCCTTCCTTGCGACCGCGCTGGGGTATCTGAGCTTTCCGGGCGACGCCGCGATGACCCGGGTGCTGGTGCTGTTCTTCGCGATCAAGGTCTCGATCATCGCGGGAACCATGGCCCCCGCCTTCATCGCGGGCTGGGTCGGGCGCACGGGCGGCCGCCTGCCCGAGGTCGACCCGATGGCCAGCCGCGCGGGGCTTGTCCTGATGCTGGCCGCGATGGTGCTGACGCTGGGCGGCGCCGTGACCGCCGGATCGGCGCTGTTGATCGCGGCCGGGGCGGCGCAGCTCTGGCGGATGCGGCATTGGCGGAGCGTCTCGGCCTTCGGCTACGCGCCCGCGCTGATGCTGGTGCTGGCCTTCGCCTGGGCGCCCTTGGGACTGGCGCTGACCGGGCTGGCGGCGCTGGTGCCCCTGCCCTGGCGCGAGGCCGACGCGGTGCACGCGCTGATGATGGGCGCGATGTCGGGGCTTGCCTTCTCGATCGCGGCGCGGGCGGCGGCCCGGCGCGCGGGCGGGCTCCTGCGCATCGGTCCGGTCCACAAGGCAGGCTTTGCGCTGATCTGGGGCGCGGTCTGGCTGCGGCTCGCAGCCCCTGCGGTTCCCTCGCTGTACGAGCCGCTTCTCGATGCCACGGCCGTTGCCTTCTGCGCTGGCTGGGGGCTGTTCCTGCTCGGCTATATCCCCAGCCTGCGCGGCCCGGTCATCAACCCGGTCTTCAATGCCGGCGGCCACGGGCATGGTCACCGGCACGGGCACGGGCAGGGCCATGGGCACGGGAATGGTCACGGTTGCGGCTGCGGCGGTCATGGTCACGGCGGGCAGGCGCAGGGCGGCTGCGGCTGCGGCGGTCATGGCGGGCAAGCCGGTCGGCAGGGCGGCTGCGGCTGCGGCGGCCATGACCACGGAAACGCAGGCAGCGCCTGCGGCATCGGCCCAAGCCGACGCGCCGGGCCGTTCCGGATGCCGGGCGAGGCCTAGGCCGGTTCGGTCAGACCGCCGATCTCGCACAGCAGCCGGACGATGGCCCCGACGCCCTCGCCCTGTTTCAGCGCGGCAAAGACGGTGGGCTGCGCCCCGCGCATGCGCTTGGCATCGCGATCCATCACCCCCAGATCGGCGCCGACATAAGGCGCAAGGTCGGTCTTGTTGATGACCAGCAGATCGGACTTTGTGATCGCGGGCCCGCCTTTCCGGGGGATCTCCTCGCCCGCGGCGACGTCGATCACATAGACCGTCACATCGGCCAGCTCGGGGCTGAAGGTCGCCGAAAGATTGTCGCCGCCCGACTCGATCAGCACGATTTCCAGATCGGGAAACCGGGCGGTCAGCTCGGCAATGGCGGCAAGGTTGATCGAGGCATCCTCGCGGATCGCGGTATGCGGACAGCCGCCGGTTTCGACCCCCTTGATCCGGTCCGAGGGCAGCACCTGCATCCGCATCAGCGCCTCGGCGTCTTCCTGGGTGTAGATGTCATTGGTGACGACCGCGATCGAATGGGTGGTCGAGAAGGCGCGGGCCAGGGCGGCCGTCAGCGTGGTCTTGCCGGCGCCGACGGGGCCGCCGATGCCGATGCGAAGGGGGCCATGCGGGGAAGTCATGTTCGAAAAAGCCTCGAATACTGGGTTTCATGCGTCATCGACGCGATATCGGCCAGGAAACTCGTCCCGGCAAGGTCATCGAGCGTCTCGGTCAGCGCGACCTCTGCCACCTCCTCGCAAAGCGGCTGCAGCGCGGTCAGCACCTGCTGGCCCTCGGTCTGGCCGATGGGGATCAGGCGGATACCGGCCGAGACGAGGTTCGACACGAAGGCCTGCAGATACAGCCGCGCGGTCAGCCCAAGCGGCAAATCGTGCAACCGCGCGGCGCGGCCAAGCGCCACCGGATAGGTGAAGTCGGGCAGATCGTCCGGCCAGACCGCAGCGGTGACCCGGGCGAAGGCCGCGCCCTGGGCCGTGGTCTCGGTCCGCCGCTCGGCCGAGGGCTGGAAGGCGCGGGCCAACGCGTCGATGTCGGGCAGATCCTCGGGCGGGGCCTCATAGGCGGCCCTGAGGAAGATGGTGTCGGACCGCCCGGCGCCGAAGCGCAGGATATCGGCCAGCCAGTCCGTCAGCGCGGCGCCGTCCGCGACCGCGCCGGTCGCGACCGCCGATTCCAGCCCATGGCTATAGGCGAAGGCCCCCACCGGATAGGCGGGCGAGAGCCATTGCGCCAGTCGCAGGATCTGGCCGTCAGTGGCCATGCCCGCAGCAGCCCCCGCCTCCGCACCCGCCGGTCTTGCGCCCGGACGCGGGCTCAGGGGTGCCATGATCGTGACCGCCGCAGCCGCAGCCGCCCTGCCCCGACCCGCCGCAGCAGCCTTCGGCCCCATGGTCGTGGTCGTGGTCATGCGCGTGCAGATGGTCCGCCGCCCCGTGGGTATGGTCGTGGATGTGGTGATGGTGGTGCCCATGCCCGTGGTCATGATCGTGCCCATGGTCATGGTCATGCGTGTGGCCATGGGCATCGCCATGGGAATGGCCATGGGTGCGGCCATGACCATAGGCGCCGCCTTCGGGGGTGAAGGGCTCGACCACCTCGCGCACGGTCGCGCCGATCCGGTCGAGCATGTCCAGAAGCACGTGATCGCGCTGGATCAACAGCCGACTCTCCTCGACCTGACAGGGCGTGTGGCGGTTACCGATATGCCAGGCGAGCCGGGCCAGATCGGTGCCCGTCACTTCCAGAAGCGGCTCGGCCGCGGCCCTGACGGCGATGCCGCGCCCGTCTTCCAGCACGATCAGATCGCCCTCGGCCAGCGAGGTCGTATGGGCCAGATCCAGCAGGAACGCGAACCCGCCATCGCTGACCAGCCGCTTGCGCCGCAAAAACCGCGCATCATAGTCAAGCGTCACGCTGTCCGCCCCCGCGCCTGCGCCGGGCCGGACCTCAAGCGCCACCGGAAGCCCGCTCATGCCGCCGCCTCCGGTGCGCAATCCCCTAGTTGAAGAGATCGCGGAAGACATAGCGCGGGATCTCGTCCCGGGTGATGCCAAGTTTGGCCAGCTGCGCGTCGGAACAGGCGTTCAGGTTCTGGATCTCCCGCATCCGCGCGCGCCGGAGCCCATAGGGGTTCACCCCCAGACCGAGGCCCGCAAAGAACAGGTCCAGCCGTTCCGCCATGCCGCCGGGCACGGACTTGACCGTCATGAATGGAGTCGCCATCGGAAACCTCCGTCTGTGTCCACAGGCATGGTTTCCCCCCTTTTCCCTTAAAATAGGGCTTACATACGGCCCGCCCCAGAGCATTCAATGCCCGGGCGCCGTTATTTTGCTGCATTGCAGCGCAAACCGGCAACGTGATCATTCTCGCCTCAGAACATGAAATAGCGTTGTGCCATCGGCAGCACCTCGGCGGGCGCGCAGGTCAGCAGCTCGCCATCGGCGCGGACCTCGTAGGTCTCGGGGTTCACCTCGACCTTGGGCATCGCGTCGTTGAGCTTGAGGTCGCGCTTGCCGATGCCGCGGGTGTGGCGGACCGCGACGGTCTGCTTGGCCAGGCCCAGCTTGCCGCGGATGCCGTCGGCAAGGGCCGCCTCCGACACGAAGGTCACGGCCGAATTCTCGACCGAGCGGCCATAGGCGCCCCACATCGGCCGCGTGTAGACCGGCTGCGGCGTCGGGATCGAGGCGTTCGGGTCGCCCATCTGCGCGCAGACGATGGTGCCGCCCATCAGCACCATCTCCGGCTTCACCCCGAAGAAGGCGGGGGTCCACAGCACCAGATCGGCGCGCTTGCCCTCTTCGATCGACCCGATCTCGTGGCTGATCCCGTGGGCGATCGCGGGGTTGATGGTGTATTTCGCGACATAGCGGCGGACGCGCAGGTTGTCGTTCGCGCCCTGTTCCTCGGCCAGACGGCCGCGCTGGAGCTTCATCTTGTGGGCGGTCTGCCAGGTGCGGATGATGACCTCGCCGACCCGGCCCATGGCCTGGCTGTCCGAGGCGATGATCGAGAAGGCGCCCATGTCGTGCAGGATGTCCTCGGCGGCGATGGTCTCGCGCCGGATCCGGCTTTCGGCGAAGGCCACATCCTCGGGGATCGACTTGTCGAGATGGTGGCAGACCATCAGCATGTCGAGATGTTCTTCCAGCGTGTTCACCGTGAAGGGCCGCGTCGGGTTGGTGGACGAGGGCAGCACGAATTCCTCGCCGCAGACCTTGATGATGTCGGGCGCATGGCCGCCCCCCGCGCCCTCGGTATGGAAGGCGTGGATCGTGCGGCCCTTCATGGCGGCGACGGTATGTTCGACGAAGCCCGATTCGTTCAGCGTGTCGGTATGGATCATCACCTGCACGTCCATCGCATCGGCGACCGACAGGCAGCAGTCGATGGCGGCGGGCGTGGTGCCCCAGTCCTCGTGCAACTTCAGCGCGCAGGCGCCCGCCCTGACCTGTTCCTCCAGCGCGCCGGGCAGCGAGGCGTTGCCCTTGCCCGCGAAGGCGAGGTTCATCGGGAAGGCGTCGGCCGCCTGCAGCATCCGGCCCAGATGCCAGGCCCCCGGCGTGCAGGTGGTGGCAAGCGTCCCATGGGCAGGCCCGGTGCCGCCACCCAGCATGGTCGTCAGGCCCGAATGCAGCGCATCCTCGATCTGCTGCGGGCAGATGTAATGGATATGGCTGTCGAAGCCGCCCGCGGTCAGGATCTTGCCCTCGCCGGCGATGACCTCGGTGCCGGGGCCGACGATGATGTCGACGCCGGGCTGGGTGTCGGGGTTCCCGGCCTTGCCGATCTTGAAGATGCGCCCGTCCCTCAGGCCCACATCGGCCTTGTAGATGCCGGTCCAGTCGAGGATCAGCGCATTGGTGATGACGGTATCGACCGCGCCCTCGGCGCGGGTCGCCTGGGACTGGCCCATGCCGTCGCGAATGACCTTGCCGCCGCCGAACTTGACCTCCTCGCCATAGACCGGCCCGTTGCCGCCCGCGCCCGCCCGCTCGGCGATCAGATCGCGCTCGACCTCGATGATCAGGTCGGTATCGGCCAGACGCAGCTTGTCGCCGGTGGTCGGACCGAACATCGCGGCATAGTCCGCGCGGGAAATCGTGGCAGGCATCTAGAACCTCTTGCGGATGGAAAGGGAGGCGGCGCCGGGGGTGCCGCCGGGAACTGGGAAAGACACAGAGACCCGATCCCCGGCGCGGGCGCCGCATCGCGTCGCGCGCCGGAGAGGGGCTTCGGTCATAGCGGCAACAAGCCGCGCAGGTCGGCCGTCCGCTGTTCGGTCAGGCGACGAAGACACTCGGCATGAACCAGCGGCTGGATGCTGCCGCCCTGATACTGCCCTGCTTCAACAGCGCAGGCGGCATCGCGAAAGGCGATCCACTTGCGTTGCGCATCAAGCAGCATCCCGTCGCCGCCCCAGTTGGCGGCCGCCGCCCGGGCCGCAGGCCAAACCGCGTTCAGCTGGGCGTCCGCGTTGCGATAGGCCGAGGCAGCACAGTCGTTCATCTCGATCTGGGTATTGCCCGGACAGGCGGCGCGCGCCAGACCGGGCAGCGCCGCGGCGATCAGCAGGACCGCCGCCGCAGCACGGGCCGTCACGCCCCGCCCTCGGGCGCCTTGCCACCCGACGGTGGCGCGGGCGGCGCCGACGGCTTGCGGCGGGCCCGCCCGGAGGCCGCCGGACGCGCGGATCGCGCCGACGGGGCCTTGCGGGCCGCGGCCGATGCGGGCTTCGGGTCAGGCTGGCCGGCCGGTGCCGCGGCTTTCGGCGCGGATGCGGCGGCAGCCGGGGCGGGCGCGGCCTCGGGTGTCGCCCCGAGTGTCGTCTCGGGGGGCGCGGACGGCTCCGACACGGCCTCGGGCTGGGCGCGGGCGAAGGCCGTCACGGCGGCGCGTTCGGCAGGCTGCGGCGCCGGTTCGGGTGCAGGCTTGGCCGCAGCCGCCTCTGCCGGTGCGACCTCTGCCGATGCGGCCTTTGCCGAGGCCGTCGCGGCCGACACGGCCGCGGGGGCGGTTTCGGAGGCCACCCCGGCATCGAGCGGCATTTCCTCGAGGCTGTCGGACTCGCTCAGGCCCGAATCTGCGGTCAGCGGGTCGAACCCGCCCGCCCGCATCATCAACACCCACGGATTGGCCCGCAGCATCATGTCGGTGGCGGCCTGAACAAGGCGCATCTGCTGATCGAACATCACAGTCGCCGCCAGGAACGGATTGGCGGCGGAAAAGGCCGGGGATGTGAACGTCATCGCGTCTCTTCCTTCTGATGGGGCGGTCGATGCGGGCGCGTCTCAGAGGGCGCCCATCACCTTCTGATTGAAGCCGAAGATGCGCCGCTGTCCCGAGATCGGGATCAGCCGCACCTCGCGGCGCTGGCCGGGCTCGAACCGGACCGCGGTGCCCGCGGCGATGTCGAGCCGCATGCCCCGCGCGGCGTCCCGGTCGAAGTCGAGCGCGGGGTTGGTCTCGGCGAAATGATAGTGGCTGCCGACCTGGACCGGCCGGTCGCCGGTATTCGCCACCATCAGGGTGAGCGACTCGCGGCCGTCATTCAAGGTCAGGCTGCCTTCGGCGGGAAAAAGCTCTCCGGGGATCATAGGCGCACCTCAGCGGATCGGGTTGTGGACGGTGACAAGCTTGGTGCCATCGGGGAAGGTCGCCTCGACCTGCACCTCGTGGATCATCTCGGCCACGCCCTCCATGCATTGATCCCGGGTCACGACCTGGGCCCCCGCCTCCATCATGTCGGCGACCGACCGGCCGTCGCGGGCCCCTTCGACCACGGCATCGGTGATCAGGGCGATCGCCTCGGGATGGTTCAGCCTGACGCCGCGCGCCAGGCGCTTGCGCGCGACCTCGGCGGCCATGGCGATCAGAAGCTTGTCTTTTTCGCGGGGGGTCAGTTGCATGTCAGGTCATCCATGATCTTGGCAGGGCTTCGGTCAGGCGCGTCAGCACCGGGATCAGCACCTTGCGCAAGTGGTAACTGTCGGGCGCCAGCAGACGCAATGCCAATACGTCCTCGGCCAGCAGGCTGGCGCCGCCGGTTGCGGGCAGAAGGGTGCGGATCGGCGCCAGATGCGCCGCCGCCTCGGGCGCGACCAGAACGAGGCTGGCCAGCGCCCCGGCCCCGGCCGCAACCGCCGGGCGGGCCAGCTGAGCGGCCACGTCACCCTCGAAGCGCAGCGCGTCGAGATAAACCGGCTCTCCCGCCCGCCGGATCTCGATCCGGTCGCGGAAGCGCGCGGCACGCAGGGTCTCGCCCATCGCGGCACGGCCGAAGACCAGCGGCTCGACCAGCAGAAGCCGGGCGCCGGGGGCAAGATCGACGACAAGGCTCCGGTCCAGACGGCAGCCCTCGAACAGGATCGTTTCCTGCGGCAGCCAGTCGAGCCGCGCGCCCGGCGCCACCCTCAGCCGGTTCGCGACCTGCCCGGTCTCGCCCGGCTGGGCGCGATAGGCGCGCTCGGCCGCCTGGGTGGTGACGCGCAGATGGCTGCCCGCCCCGGCCTCGAGCGTGCAGCAAAACCGGTCGCCGCCGGTGATCCCGCCCGCCGTGTTGACCAGCACCGCGTCAAGCGGCGTGCCGCCCGGCAAGGGCGCCGCGCGGGGAAACACCGCCTTGAAGGCGCCGCTTTGCCGGAGCCCGGCCAGGACCGATCCGCGCGGGCCGGGCTTGGACGACAGCCGCACCTCGCCCTGGGCGCGCGGCTGACGCAGCACGCAAGCCCGAGGGGCCGGCGCGAGGCCCGCCGCCGATGAGGCGTGAAAAGCGATGTCCCTGCCCCTTCCCGAAGCCTGCATCCTGTCCGCCCTGTTTTTCCCGCATCCCCGCCCGCTCTGCACGGATTTTCGGCGCGAACCAAGGAGTCGGACAACGTTAAGCCTATAATTTAACCACCTCACTCCATAGAGCCCTTTTCTTGGGCTCTTACCCGGGTCCGCCGGGGAATTCTCCGCCCGGTCACGGGCTCGCGATTGCGAGTCTGCCTGCCCACGGAAAACCTTCGCTCGCCCACACCGGCGACCGGGGTCGATCGAGGCGGGTGTGCGGCGGCCTGGGGGACGGACAGACCGAAGGCGCCGCGCGGGACGCAACAACAGAGGTGGCGATCAGGCCAGAGCCGCCCGCGCGTCAGGCGCAGGGCCGGGCGCGGGCCGGGGACGTCCGGAGGTAGACCATGACATCCATGAAGAAAATCCTGCTTGGCGCGGTCGCGGCCAGCGCGATCTCGCTGCCCGCCTGGGCCCAGGACACGATCAAGGTGGGCGTGCTGCATTCGCTGTCGGGGACGATGGCGATCTCGGAAACGACGCTGAAGGACACGGTCCTGATGATGATCGACGAACAGAACGCCAAGGGCGGGCTGCTCGGCAAACAGCTTGAGGCGGTCGTGGTCGACCCGGCCTCGGACTGGCCGCTTTTCGCCGAAAAGGCGCGCGAGCTGCTGACCGTGCAGGATGTCGACGTGATCTTCGGCTGCTGGACCTCGGTCAGCCGCAAATCGGTGCTGCCAGTGATCGAAGAACTGAACGGGCTGCTGTTCTATCCGGTGCAGTACGAGGGCGAGGAAAGCTCGAAGAACGTCTTCTATACCGGCGCCGCGCCGAACCAGCAGGCGATCCCGGCGACCGACTATTTCCTCGACGAGCTCGGGGTCGAGAAATTCGCGCTTCTGGGCACCGACTATGTCTATCCGCGCACCACGAACAACATCCTGCAGGCCTATCTGAAATCGAAGGGCATCGCGGAAAGCGACATCTTCATCAACTACACCCCCTTCGGCCATTCCGACTGGTCGAAGATCGTGTCGGACGTCAAGGCGCTGGGCGCCGACGGCAAGAAGGTGGGCGTGATCTCGACCATCAATGGCGATGCCAATATCGGCTTCTACAAGGAACTGGCGGCCCAGGGCATCTCGGCCGAGGACATTCCGGTGGTGGCCTTCTCGGTCGGCGAAGAGGAACTGTCGGGCCTCGACACCTCGAACCTGGTCGGCCACCTCGCCGCCTGGAACTATTTCGAATCCGCCGAGTCGCCTGAAAACGAGGCCTTCGTGGCCAAGTGGAAGGAACGCATGGGTCAGGACCGGGTGACCAACGACCCGATGGAAGCAACCTATATCGGCTTCAACATGTGGGTCGACGCGGTCGAGGCGGCCGGCACCACCGATGTCGACGCGGTGTCGGACGCGATGATCGGGCAGACCTATCCCAACCTCACCGGCTCGACCGCCGAGATGCTGCCGAACCACCACCTGACCAAACCGGTGCTGATCGGAGAAATCCGCGCCGACGGCCAGTTCGACATCATCAGCGAAACCGATCCGGTGCCGGGCGACGCCTGGACCGATTACCTGCCGGAATCCGCCGTCCTGACCTCGGACTGGAAGGACCTCGACTGCGGCATGTACAACACCGAAACCAAGACCTGCGTGCAGATCAAGTCGAACTACTGATCCGCACCGGGGGCGGGCCTGTCCGCCCCCCTTCCTTTCCGAGCAGGGTCCCCCATGCGCCTATTCTCCGTCCTTTACGCCTGCCTTGTGGTGGTCACGGTGGTTTTCGCGGGTCTGGCCGCGGGGCCCGCGCTGGCGCAGTCGGGCCCGGTCGATGCCGCCCAGGACCAGACCAGCCAGATCCAGAGCATTCTTCAGGAAAACCGCGAGCTTATCGAGAAAAGCTCGCGCAAGACCATAGGACCCGCCATCGCGGCGCTGCGCGACAGCGGCCTGCCCGCCGCCCAGAGCGTGCTGGAGAAATGGCAGGACAAGGCGCTTTACCAGCGCAAGTCCGACGGGCTGTTCTTTTTCGCCGACCCTGCGGGCGGCGGCACTCTTCGACTGATCGACATCGCGACCGGCGAGGCGGCGGGCGAGGTAGCGCGGGACGAGGTCGACCAGCTCAAACCCAACAGCGGCGTCCGCGGGCTGATCGGCGCGGCGCTGGTGCAGTTCCAGCTGTCCGACCCCGACCCGGCCCGGCGCGCGGCGGCGCTCGATGCCATCGCGCGCGATGCCGAACCCGACCATCTGGAGGCGCTGCGCGGCGCCATCGCGACCGAGACCGACCCGGGGCTCAAGGCCCGCAAACAGCGGCTCGAACGGCTGCTGACCATCGCCTACGCCCCCGACGCGGCCGACCGGATCGCCGCCATCGACAGCTTCGCGGGCGATCTGGGCGTCGACGTGCGCGCCGCGCTGAACCCGCTGGTCGCCACCACCCGCGCGGTCGCCCCCGGCGCGCCGCCCGAGGGCGAGAACGTCGCCCGCCGCCTGACCCCCGGCAGCGACGCCCTGCCCGAGGCCGAGGCCTACCGCCTGCTGGTCGCGGCCGGTCTGGCCCGCCCCCGCATCAGCCCCGCCGACAAGCGCAACGCACTGGCGACCCATGTCGAGAACGGCGCGGTCGCGGGCACGCCCCTGGCCGAGTTGAACAGCGACGAGGCCCGCGACCGCGCCTATGCGGCCCTTGCCGCGCAGGGCCTCGTGCCGCCCACCGCCACCGCCGAAGAGGTGCAGGCGGCCCTTGACGCCCACAGCTTCTACGACCGCTATGCCGAACCCGACCCGTCGGTCACCGCGGCCGCCGAGGACGCGCTGGACGCCATCGCCTTCAAGGTGGGGGTGAACCAGGCGGCGGATCTGTCGCTCGACGCGCTGTCGCTGGCCTCGATCTACTTCCTTGCCGCCATCGGGCTGGCCATCACCTTCGGGGTGATGGGGGTCATCAACATGGCCCATGGCGAATTCATCATGATGGGCGCCTATACCGGCTATGTCGTCCAGCAGATCGTGCCGAACTACACGGTCTCGATCCTGATCGCGCTGCCGCTGGCCTTCGCCGTCACTTTCGCGGCCGGGGTCGCGATGGAACGGCTGGTGATCCGCTGGCTCTACAACCGGCCGCTTGAGACGCTGCTGGCGACCTTCGGCATCTCGATCGCGCTGCAGCAGCTGGCCAAGAACATCTTCGGCACCCAGGCCCGGCCGCTGACCTCGCCCTCCTGGCTCGACGGCGCGCTGCAACTCAACGACGTGGTCTCGATCAGCTATATCCGGATCGCGATCTTCGTGCTGGCGCTTCTGTTCCTCGCGCTCTTCGTCTTCATCATGCGCAGGACCCGGCTGGGGCTCGAGGTGCGTGCAGTGACCCAGAACCCGCGCATGGCGGCCTCGATGGGGATCAATCCCGACCGCATCAACATGCTGACCTTCGGGCTGGGGTCGGGCATCGCGGGCGTCGCGGGCGTGGCGATCGGGCTTTATGCCAAGGTCACCTCGGAACTGGGGCAGGACTACATCGTGCAAAGCTTCATGACCGTCGTGGTGGGCGGCGTCGGTAATATCTGGGGCACCCTGCTGGGCGCCACGCTGATCGGCTTCCTGCAAAAGGGCATCGAGTGGCTGAACCCCAGCAACACGCTCGCGGCCCAGACCTACATGATCCTCTTCATCATCCTCTTCATCCAGGTCCGGCCGCGGGGCATCATCGCGCTGCGGGGCCGCGCGGCAGGAGACTGACACCATGGCCCTTCGCATCGCTCTGGCAGACCTGTCCGATCCGGCGATCCGCAGCCTTCTGGCCACCCATGCCGCCTTTTGCGAATCCACGAGCCCGCCCGAAAGCTGTCACTTCCTCCCGGTCGCGGCGCTCGACGTGCCCGAGGTGGCGGTCTGGGCCGCCTGGGACGGCCCCGATCTTGCCGGCATCGGCGCGCTGAAGGCGCTGTCGCCCGCGGCGGGCGAGATCAAGTCGATGCACACCGCCGCCGCCCACCGTGGGCAAGGGGTCGGCGCGGCGCTGCTGGCAGCGATCCAGACCGAGGCCAGCCGCCGGGGCTATCGCGCGCTCTGGCTGGAAACCGGCGCGACCGAGCCCTTCGCGGCGGCCCGCGCGCTTTACGAACGGCAGGGTTTCGAGCCCTGCGAGCCGTTCGGCGCCTACCGGATCGACCCGCACAGCGCCTATTACACCAAGATCCTCGCGCCGCAGGAGGCATGCCCGTGAAAGACAGCCTGTTTGCCCGAAACCCTTCGGTGCTGATCTTCCTCGGCGTGCTTGCGCTTTTCGTGGCCGCCGTCACGGTCCTTGGCGAGGGCGTCGGCCTGGGCCTGATCTCGACCAGCTTCGTCAAGACGCTGGGCAAGACGCTGTGCCTGTGCCTGATCGCCATCGCGATGGATCTGGTCTGGGGCTATACCGGCATCCTGTCGCTGGGCCATTTCGCCTTCTTCGGGCTTGGCGGCTACATGATCGGCATGTGGCTGATGTATGCCCGGACCGAGACCATCGTCGCGGCCTCGCTGGCCCAGGCCGAGATCCCGCCGACGCCGCAGGAAATCCGCGACGCCATCGGCACCCAGATCTTCGGCGTGGTCGGCGGGTCGGACTTCCCGGCGATCTGGGCCTTCTCCCATTCGCTGCCGTTGCAACTGGCCCTTGTGGTGCTGGTGCCGGGCCTTCTGGCGCTGGTCTTCGGCTGGCTCGCCTTCCGAAGCCGCGTGACCGGCGTCTATCTGTCGATCCTGACCCAGGCGATGACGCTGGCCCTGTCGCTGTATCTGTTCCAGAACGACAGCGGGCTGCGGGGCAATAACGGGTTGTCGGGGCTGCAGAACATCCCCGGCGCCGCGGACGTGCCGCAATCGCTGCTGTCGATCTGGTTCTTCTGGGGCTCGGCCGCCGCGCTGGCGCTGGGCTACGTGATCGCGGCCTTCGTGGTGTCGGGCAAGTTCGGCTCGGTGATCCGGGGCATCCGCGACGACGAGGCCCGGGTGCGGTTCCTCGGCTATTCGGTCGAGGCCTACAAGCTCTTCGTCTTCACCCTGACGGCGGTGATCGCGGGCATCGCGGGCGCGCTCTACTATCCCCAGGCGGGCATCATCAACCCTGCCGAAATGGCGCCCATCGCCTCGATCTATCTGGCGGTCTGGGTCGCCATCGGCGGGCGCGGGCGGCTTTATGGCGCCGTGATCGGCGCGGGCGTCGTGTCGCTTCTGTCGACCTGGTTCACCGGCGGACAGGTGCCCGACCTGCCGCTGGGGATCTACACGATCAAATGGGTCGACTGGTGGCAGGTGCTGCTGGGGCTCGGCTTCGTTCTGGTCACGCTGTTCGCGCCGAAGGGCATCGGCGGGCTTTTCGACCTGATCTCGGGCCGCCGCGCGCCCGCGCGCCATGGCGCCGATCTCGGCCCCGATACCGGGTCGTTCCGCGAGAAGGAGGCCGATCAATGACAGCCCTTCTCGAGGTCTCGGGCGTCTCGGTCACCTTCGACGGGTTCCGCGCCATCAACAACCTCTCGTTCGAGATCGGTCCTGCAGAGCTGCGTGCCATCATCGGGCCGAACGGCGCTGGCAAGACCACCTTCATGGACATCGTCACCGGCAAGACCCGCCCCGATAGCGGCCGGGTGCTCTGGGGCGAACGCTCGGTCTCGCTCCTGAAGATGAGCGAAAGCCAGATCGCGCGCGAGGGCGTGGGCCGCAAGTTCCAGCGCCCCACCGTGTTCGAGGACCAGTCGGTTTTCGACAACCTGCTGATGGCGCTGAAGAAGGACCGCGCGCCCTGGAAGGTGCTGGCCTATCGCCAGAGCGCCGAGGACCGCGCCCGGGTGGCCGAACTGGCCGACGAGATCGGCCTTGGCGACCAGCTTTACCGCAAGTCGGGCGAGCTGAGCCACGGCCAGAAGCAATGGCTGGAAATCGGCATGCTGCTGGCGCAGGAGCCGCGCCTGCTGCTGGTCGACGAGCCCGCCGCCGGCATGACCCTGGCCGAGCGCGAGCACACCACCGACCTTCTGAAGGAGGCCGCGAAGACCCGTGCCGTGGTGGTCGTCGAACATGACATGGAATTCGTGCGGCGGCTCGACTGCAAGGTGACGGTGCTGCACGAGGGATCGGTGCTAGCCGAGGGCAGTCTCGACCATGTCACGAAGAACCGGCAGGTGATCGATGTCTATCTGGGGCGCTGAGCGATGCTGAAAACAACCGGCCTGACCCTGCATTACGGCGGCTCGCAGATCCTGCACGGCGTCGATATCGAGGCCCGCGCGGGCGAGGTGACCTGCGTCATGGGCACCAATGGCGTGGGCAAGACCAGCCTGCTCAAGGCGATTTCGGGCACCCACCCCCGCTCGGGCGGCGAGATCGAGCTGGACGGCGCCGCCGTCGGCCGGGTCCCGGCCCAGGGCATGGCCCATCGCGGCGTGGGCTACGTGCCGCAGGGGCGGATGATCTTTCCGCTGCTGACCGTGCGCGAGAATCTGGAAACCGGATTCGCTTGCCTGCCCCGCCCCGACCGCGTCGTGCCGGACGAGATCTATGAACTCTTCCCGGTGCTCAGGGACATGGCGCACCGGCGCGGCGGCGATCTGTCGGGCGGCCAGCAACAGCAACTGGCCATCGCCCGGGCGATGATCACCAAGCCCAAGCTTCTGTTGCTGGACGAACCGACCGAGGGCATCCAGCCCAACATCATCCAGCAGATCGGCCGGGTGATCGACTATTTGCGCGACCAGGGCCGGATGGCCATCGTGCTGGTCGAACAGTATTTCGAATTCGCCTATGCCCTCGCCGACCGGTTCTACGTGATGGAACGCGGCGCGGTCACGCTGTCGGGCTCCAAGGCCGAGCTGGCAAAGGACCGCCTGATCCGCGCCGTCTCGGTCTGACCGGGGCAGGACCGCACCGAAAACGCCGCGCCCCTGCCCTAATTTCGCCCCGAGTCCCGCCTTCTCTGAGCCCATTGCGGCAGATGAATGGGAAACGGGAATGCTGGGTCTGGTCTTGGTCGGAATGGCCGTCGGGTATGCCTGCGCGGGTCTGGCCCTTGTGCTGACGCAGTCCTGGCTGATGGCGCTGGCAACCCTCTCGCTGACCGGAACGATCGCGGTGCTGACCGTGGCAGCCCGTCTGTGGATCTCTGCCGAGAGCCCGGCCGCGGTCGCAGGCTGACGTTTTTTCTGGCGCGGGCCGACCGGATCGGGGCCATACGGGCGTCCTGTCGCCGCCGTGCCGATATCGACGGTCCCGGACCCGTTCCGGGCCGCAACGGCTGGCTGTCCGCCCCTCCAGCGCCCTGGCTACCCCCATATCGAGGACTCCCCGGGCTGCGGAGCGCCCCCCCCCGAAGCCGACCGAAAAACGTTTCGAATGCGACCGAAGCGGGACCGTTAAGGGTCTTGTTAGGGGTTCGCTTCGTAGACCGTATCCGAGGCCACCCGAGGCCCGGATTCCGGAACGGCGTATGGATTCGACCAGTAACTCGTTTCACCGGTTGTTTGGAAATGCCGCAACCCCTGCGCTCCTGCTCGTTCCGGACGGGCGTGTTCTGGCGGGGAACCCGGCGATGGCGCGGGCGCTTGGCCTGCCGCACCGGCCGCTCGACGCGGTCCCGGATGACGGGCTGCTGGACGGGCTGCTCAGCGCGAAGGATGCGGCACGCTTCTCCGAAGCCTGCAGGGCGCTGCAGCGGCCCGGCACCGAACGGCTGCGGGCGCGCTTCGGGTTCCGGGCGGCCGACGGCACCGAACGGGTCTTCGACTGTTGCCTGCGCCCGGTGCCGAACGCCACCGGCGGGATCGAGGCCATCCTGCTTGAGACCGACGGCCCGGCCCTGCCCACGCTGACGGACGCGCGGCCGCCGCGCCCGGCGACCGGCGAGGGCATCTCCCCCGAGCGGCACGCCCGCATCCTTCAGATCGCCGCCGAAACCGCCGGGGTCGGCCAGTTCTATTTCGATCTCGAACGGCGGCAGATGTGGGCCAGCGACCCCTATTACCGGATGCTCGGCTTCGAGCCCGGGGCCTTCGCGCTCGACTCGGCCTGGGTGCGCGCCCGCATCCACCCCGCCGATCTCGATGCGGCAATCGCCGCCTTCGACGACCTCGTCAGCGGGAGCGTACCTCAGATCCGCCTGCGCTACCGGCTGCGCTGCCGCGACACGTCGTGGAAATGGGTCGAGGTGACCGCCAAGACCTACCGGGCCGAGGATCCGGGCGTGCCCGCCATGGTCTGCGGCAGCCTGATCGACATCACCGCGCACAAGGCCGCGGCGGCCGATCTGGCCGAGGCGCTGGCCGAAACCGAATCCGCGCGCGGGATGCTGCAGCGCACCGTGGCGCTGCACCGGGCCGCGACCGAAAGCGGCGGCATCGGCCCCTGGATGCTTGACCCCGAGACCCGGCTGGAAACCCGCAGCGACCACTTCTACCGCATCCTCGGTCTCGAGCGCAGCGACCTCGCCGACGCGCAGGACAGCTTTCTGAGCCTCGTGCATCCCGAGGACCGCGCCGCCGCCACCGCCGGGATCGACGACCTGATCGCCGGGCGACGCCAGAGCTATCAGGCCGATTTCCGGGTCCGCCACCGCGACGGCTCGTGGATCTGGTGCGAATCGAGCGCGCGCCCGGTGCGCACCGCGGGTCCGGGCCGCCCGCCGGTGATCTGCGGCAGCCTCAAGGACATCACCGCACGCAAACGCAACGAACAGCGTCTGGCCGAGGCGCTGGCCGAGGCCGAGGCCTCGCGCAATGCCGCCTGGGAACGTGAGGAGATGCTGCGCACCTCGGCCCGGTCGGGCGGGATCGGCCATTGGGCGGTCTGCCCGGCCGAACAGACCGGCTGGGCCCCGGCCGAAACCTACCGGCTTCTGAACTACGCGCCCTGGGCCTTTGCCTCGACCGTCGAGAACTGGCATGCGCTGGTCCATCCCGAGGACCGCCCGGGCGCCGTGGCGGCGTTCGACGACATGCTGGCGGGGCGGACCGACACGCTGGTTCACGATCACCGCAAGCGCCATGGCGACGGCAGCTATCACTGGTACCGGTCGGTGGCGCGCAAGATCGACCGCTCGGCCCGCGGGCTGGCCGATCTGATCGCGGGCGCGATGATCCTGATCGACGAGACCAAGGAGCGCGAGCGCATGCTGGCCGAGGCCGCCGCCAGCGCGCGCCAGGCCGGGGCGCTGCTGCAGACCCTGGCCGACAACCTGCCGGGCGCGCTTTACGAACGGCGGCAGGGGCCGGACGGGCGGATCTGGTTTCCCTATTTCAGCGCCCGCCTGCCCGATCTGATGGGCGTGACCCGGGCCGAAATCTCCGCCGATGGCGAATGCATCTATGCCCGCATCCATCCCGAGGACCGCGACCGCATCCGAAACCGGCGCCGCTCGCAGGATGCCGACAGGGACGAAAGCCGGTTCGAAGACCGGTTCCGGCTGCTCCATCCCCAGCGCGGCATGCGCTGGATCCTGGTTTCGGCGGTGCGCTTCCGGGCACCCGAGGGCACCGAAAGCTGGTTCGGCAACCTGATGGACGTCACCGACAACATGGAGGCCGAAAACCGCGCTGCCGATGCCGCCCGCGCGGTGCGCGACGCCCATGAGCGGCTGCGTTCCATCGCCGACAACACCCCCGGCGGGATCTTCGAATACCGCCTGCTGCCCGACGGGCGCAGCGAGTTCCTGTATACCAGCGGCCAGTTCGACGAGCTGGTCGATACGCCGGTGACCCGGGCCGGCCACGCCAGGACGATGGCCTTCGAGCAGATCGACCCCGAGGACCGCCCCGCCTTCATCGCCAGCATCCACGAAAGCGCCCGGCGGCTGACCGCCTGGCGTCGCCGGTTCCGGATCCGGACGGCCCGGAACGGCCAGCGCTGGCTGTCGGGCTCGGCCACGCCGCGGCGCGAACCCGACGGGTCGGTCTGCTTCACCGGTCTTCTGCTCGACGTGACCCGTGACGTGCAGCGCGAGAACGAACTGAAATCGGCGCATCTGCTGGCCGACAGGATGCGCCGCGAGAACGAGCATCAGGCGATGCATGACGGGCTGACCGGCCTGCCCAACCGCCGCGCCTACGACCAGCGGCTCGCCGCCCGCCTGCGCGCCGCCGCCGAAGGCCGTGGCCCGTGCGACGGGGTGCTGATCCGCATGGATCTGGACCATTTCAAGTATGTCAACGACACCCTGGGCCACGAGGCGGGCGACGAGGTGCTGATCCGTGTGGCCGAGGTGCTGCACTCGGCGCTGCGACCCATGGATTTCGCCGCGCGGATCGGCGGCGACGAATTCTCGATCCTGCTCGGGGCCGGGGTCACGCCCGCCCAGGCGCGCAACGCCGTCGAACGCATCCAGGCGCGGCTGGCCGCACCCCTGATGTATGGCGGGCGGCATTGCCGCTTCGGCGCGAGCTTCGGCATCGCCCATACCGAGGATCTGCGCGAGACCGGGGCCGAGCTGTCGCTGTTCGCCGATGCCGCGCTGTACCGCGCCAAGGAGGCGGGCCGGAACCGGATGGAATTCTTCACCTCCGACCTGCACCAGTCGATCCTGAACGACCGGCGCCTTGCGGCCGAGATCCAGGAGGGGCTCGAGCACGACGAGTTCGTGCCCTTCTTCCAGCCCCAGGTGTCGGCCGAGGACGGGCGGCTGGTGGGCGTCGAGACGCTGCTGCGCTGGCGCCATCCGGAAAAGGGACTGCTGGCCCCCGACGATTTCATGCATGTGGCCGAACAGCTGAGGATCGTGCCCGAGATCGACCGCATCATGATGCAGAAGGCGCGCGGCGCGCTCGATCGCTGGCAGGCGCAGGGGCTCCGGGTGCCCAAGATCAGCTTCAACGTCAGTTCCGGGCGGATGCATGACCCCGATCTGGTCTCGGGCGCGCTCGACATCGCCGCCACCGACACGCGGGTGACCTTCGAATTGCTGGAATCGATCCTCGTCGAAGAGGAAAGCGACGCCTTCCGCTTCCATCTCGACAAGATCCGCGAGGCCGGGATCGACATCGAGATCGACGATTTCGGCTCGGGCCATGCCTCGATCATCGGGGTGATGCAGATCCGCCCTTCGGCGCTGAAGATCGACCGGCGGATCGTCTCGCCCGCCGCGCGCGACCCGCAGGCCCGCAACCTGGTGCGCGCCATCGTCGAGATCGCCGAGACGCTGGGCATCGGCACCGTCGCCGAAGGGGTCGAGACCCAGGCCCATGCCGACATCCTGCGCGGCATCGGCTGCAACGTGCTGCAGGGCTACCTGTTCGCCCGCCCGCTGAGTGAGGCCGATCTGGTGGCCTACGCGCTCGATCAGACGCGCCAGACCGCCTGATCAGTCGACCCCCTGATCACCGGACGTGTCGTTCGCCGGACGTCCTGTTCGCAAGACTGCCCGGGCGACAGATTGGCGGACCGGCCAGACCCGACCGCCCCGCACCAGTCGCCCCGGACCAATCGGCCAGACGCAACCGGACCGAACAGACCGGCCCGAACAGACCGGCTTGCCCCGGCCGCCCCGGACCCGCTCAGGCCTCGGCCAGCACCGCGGCCAGCGTCGCCGCCGAAAGTGGCACCGGATTGCCCTTCATCGAGGACGAGCCCAGCGCCTCGGTCGCCACCGCCGCGCGGTCCATCTCTGGCAAGGGCGGCAGGCCCGAGGCCGCGATCCAGTCCGCGAACCGGTCCAGCGCCTCCGCGCCCTGCCCGCCGAAGGCCGCGCCGATCCAGTCCAGGACCCGCTCGATCCGGGCGAGGTCCCCCCCTGCCCCGGCCAGCGCCGCGCGGTTGGCGCGCAAGACCGGCACCAGCAAGCGGCCGCAGATCGCGCCATGGGCCGCCCCGGTCCGCCCGCCGATCACGCCCGCAAGCCCGTGCACCGCACCGAGCCCGGCATTGGCCAGCGCCAGCCCGCCGGTGAGGCTGACCCGCGCCATCGCCTCCCGCGCCGCCGGGTCCTCGGCCGCCATCAGCCGCGGCAGCGCCGCCAGCCCCTCGGGGATCGCGGCTGCGCACAGCGCATCGGTCAGGGGCGTCGCGCGGCAGGAAAGATAGGGCTCGATCACCTGCACGATGGCATCGAGCCCCGAGGCCAGCGTCACCGCCCGCGGGCAGCCGTCGGTCAGGGCCGGGTCGACCAGCGCCAAACGGGGCAGCATGCGGATATCGCGCAGGCTGACCTTGCGGCCCGCCGCAGGCACCCCGATGACCGCGTTGCGCGTGGCCTCGGCCCCGGTTCCGGCGGTGCTGGGCAACGCGGCGAACGGCAAGGGCGCGCGCGGCAGCGGCAGACCGGCACCCACCACCTCTAGATGGTCGATCACCGGCCGGTCCGAGGGCACCAGTGCCGCCAGCGCCTTGCCCAGATCGATGACCGCACCGCCGCCGACGGCCACCACCGCCTCGGGCGCGAAGGCCCGCGCCTCGGCCAGCGCCGCCTCCAGCCCCGGCAGATCGGGCTCGCCCCGGCTGCGGATCTGGCAGACCGTGGCGCCCGCCCCGACCAGATCGGCCGCGAGCCGGTCGGCAAAGGCCACCGACCCGCCGCGCACCAGCAGGATGCGCCGGCCCCAGCCCAGAAGCGCGGGCACCGCCTCGGCCGCCCGGCCCCGGCCGAAGACGATGCGCCCCGGCGCGGCGAAGTCGAAACCCGTCACGCTCAGACCGCCTGAACGGCCGCGACCGCGCGTTTCCAGCGGCCATAACGCGCCTCGCGCTCGTCGGCCTCCATGGCGGGGGTGAAGCTCCGGTCCAGCGCCCAGGTCTCGCCGAACTCGGCCATCGCCGGGTAAAGCCCCGCGCGCTGGCCCGCGAGCCAGGCCGCCCCCATCGCCGTCGTCTCCAGCACCTTCGGCCGGTCGACCGGGGCGCCCAGAATGTCGGCCAGGAACTGCATCGCCCAGTCCGACGCGCTCATGCCGCCATCGACACGCAGCGCGGTATCGCCCTCGGCCGACCAGTCGGCCCGCATCGCCTCCAGCAGGTCGCGGGTCTGGTAGCCGACCGATTCCAGCGCGGCCCGGGCGAATTCGGCAGGCCCCGAATTGCGGGTCAGCCCGAAGACCCCGCCCCGGCAGTCGGCGTTCCAGTAGGGCGCGCCAAGCCCCGTGAAGGCGGGCACCAGCACCAGATCCTGACCGGGATCGGCCCGTTCCGCGAGCCCCTGCGTCTCGGCCGCAGAGCGGATCACCTGCAGCCCGTCGCGCAGCCATTGCACCACCGCACCCGCGATGAAGATCGAGCCTTCCAGCGCATAGGTGCGCTTGCCGTCCATCTGATAGGCGATCGTGGTCAGCAGGCGGTTCTTCGAGGCGACCGGCGCATCGCCCGTGTTCAGGAGCGCGAAACAACCGGTGCCATAGGTCGATTTCAGCATGCCGGGCCGGAAGCAGGCCTGACCGATGGTCGCCGCCTGCTGGTCGCCCGCGATGCCCAGGATCGGGATCTCGCGGCCGAAAAGATCGGGCCGGGTCATGCCGAAATCGCTGGCGCAGTCCCGCACCTCGGGCAGCATCGCCATCGGGATGTCGAGCATCCGGCACATGTCCTCGGACCAGACGCCCTTGCGGATGTCGAACAGCATCGTCCGCGCGGCATTGGTGGCGTCGGTGACATGCACCTTGCCCCCGGTCAGACGCCAGACCAGCCAGCTGTCGACGGTGCCGAAGGCCAGTTCGCCCGCCTCGGCGCGCGCGCGGGCACCCTCGACAGTGTCGAGGATCCACTTGAGCTTGGTGGCCGAAAAGTAAGGGTCGAGCAGCAGCCCGGTGATCTCGGTCACCTGCGTCGCGCAGCCCTGCTCGCGCAGGTCCCGGCACAGATCGGCGGTGCGCCGGTCCTGCCAGACGATGGCATTGTGCACCGGGCGGCCGGTCGCACGGTCCCACACCAGCGTCGTCTCGCGCTGGTTGGTGATGCCGATGGCGGCGATATCCTCCGGACCCAGTCCGGCACGCTCGATCACCTCGCGGCTGGTCCCCGCGGTCGAGGTCCAGAGGTCGTCGGCATCGTGCTCGACCCAGCCGCTGGCCGGGTAATGCTGCTCGAATTCCTCCTGAGCGGTGGCGGTGACCGAAAGATCGGTGTCGAACAGGATCGCGCGGCTCGAGGTCGTGCCCTGATCGATGGCCAGGATATGCTTCATCGCGTTTGCCTCCTTGGGTCCTGCAATCGTTAACCAATTGCTATCGCCAAACCGGCAGGACAGGAAGAGACAGGAGAAACCCGGCGCCGCGCGCTCAGACGCGACCGTCCGCGCCCGAGAGGAAGACATCGACCGCAAGATCGATCCGGCCGCGAATGCTGTCGACATCGTCGGTCACGCCGCAGCCCTTGCACAGCAGGTCTTCCAGCGTGCAGGGCAGCGCCATGTCCAGCAGCAGTTCGGCCGCCTTCCCGGTATCGCTCAGCCGGATCTCGCCGCGCTCGACGGCGCGGTCGAGTTCCTTGCGGATCTCGCGGCGGAAGGTGCGCGGCCCCTCCTCCAGCAGCAATTCGACCAGATCGGAGTCACTGGTTGCCTCGGCAAGGGTCGCGCGCAAAAGCTCCAGCGGTGCCGCACAGATGCCGGGCGCCAGATCCGGTCCCAGCAGCCGACGCAGGCGATCCGGCAGCGGCAGCGCCAGATCCGGCGGATCGAGCGGCCGGACCACCCGGACCCGGAGCCGCCGCAGCACCCCCGCGAACAGCGCGGTCCGCCCGTCGAAGACCGCATAAAGCGTGCGCTTCGACATGCCGGCGGCGCCCGCCACCGCGGCCATCGTGGTGCCGGTCAGCCCCTGCTCCAGCAGCACCCGCTCGGCCGCATCCAGAATCACCGTCTCGCGTTCGAGAGCGGTCATCTGCAGCGGGCGGCCTCGCTTTGGTGCATCTTCGCATCGGTTCAAGACCACTGTCCCCGGATTAAGGTTCCTGTCATATCCGCATTGCAGTTTGATGTTGCAGAAATGCGCGGAAGCAAATACCGAAACTCGAAGGTTTTGTAAATCCGTCCGACCGAATTCCCCAGCCCCGAGAGGAGCTCCGCCATGCCGCGATCCTGTCCGCGACCCGTCCGGGCCGTCTTTCCCCTTCTTGCCGTGGTCCTGGCGCTCGGCGCCGCCGCGGCACAGGCGCAGGCACCCGGAGGCGGCGGCGACCGCCCGCCGCCGGCCGTGACCGTGGTGACGCTGCATGCCAGCGACGTCACGCTCCGGACCCGGCTTCCCGGACGCGTGGTGGCCTCGGGCGTGGCAGAGGTTCGCCCGCAGGTGGCGGGCATCATCATCGACCGATTGTTCGAGGAAGGCGCCGAGGTCGAGCTGGGCGACGCGCTTTATTCCATCGACCCGGCTTCCTACGAGGCGCAGGTCGCTGCGGCCAAGGCCTCGGTGGCCCAGGCCCAGGCCAATCTGAAGGCCGCCGAGAAGGACGCCAAGCGGGTCGAGGCGCTGCTCAATCGCAGTGTCGCCAGCGAACAGACCGTGGACGACGCGGTCGCCCAGCGCGACTCGGCGGCGGCCGCGCTGCAGGTGGCCGAGGCCCAGCTTCTGACCGCGCAGATCGATCTGGAACGGACCACGATCAAGGCGCCGCTGTCGGGCACGGTCGGCCGGTCGCTGACCACCCGGGGCTCGCTTGTGACCGCCGGTCAGTCCACCCCGCTGGCGGTGATCCGCACGCTCGACCCGGTCTATGTAGACGTGACGATGTCTGCGGCCGAACTGGTGCGCTGGCGCCGCGGCCATACCGAGGAGGCGCTGGCCGATGCCGATGTCTCGGTCCAGCTCAGCCTGCCCGATGGCAGCACCTATGAACATGAGGGCACGCTGACCGCGGCCGAACCCCATGTCGACGAACAGACCGGCGTGATCCTGCTCAGGATGAACTTCTCGAACCCCGAGGGGCTGCTGCTGCCCGGCATGTACGTGCAGGCCGAAATGCCCCAGGGCGTCGTGCCGAACGCGATCCTGGTGCCGCAGGAAGCCGTCGGCCGCGACACGCGCGGCCGTCCGACCGCGCTGGTCGTCACCGCCGACAACGTGGTCGAATCCCGTGTGCTGACCGTGCTGCGCGACAGCGGCACCGACTGGATCGTCACCGACGGCGTGGCCGATGGCGACCGGGTGATCGTCGCGGGGCTGCAGAAGGTCCAGCCCGGCGCGCCCGTGACCCCGCAGGAACGCGGCGCCCAGACGAACGGCGACGACGCCACCGGCGGCGGCGACAGCACCGGCGGCAACGGCCAGGGTGGCCAGCCGGCCCAAGGCAACTGATCGGCAGGGAACCCAAGTCATGGCCCGTTTCTTCATCGACCGCCCGGTCTTCGCCTGGGTCATCGCGATCCTGATCATGGGGATCGGCCTGCTGTCGATCTCGTCGCTGCCGATCGCGCAATATCCGCAGATCGCGCCGCCGAACGTGACGGTGTCGGCCACCTATCCCGGCGCCTCGGCCGAG
Source organism: Rhodovulum kholense (assembly GCF_003053725.1). Lineage (GTDB taxonomy): Bacteria > Pseudomonadota > Alphaproteobacteria > Rhodobacterales > Rhodobacteraceae > Rhodovulum > Rhodovulum kholense. The sequence continues at coordinate 228,038 of NZ_QAYC01000003.1, read as the reverse complement.
ACGGTGGCCAACACCGTGACCCAGGTGATCGAACAGCAGATGACCGGCCTCGACGGGCTGCGCTACATCTCGTCCTCCTCGACCTCGGCCGGGACCTCCTCGATCGAGCTGACCTTCGAGACCGGAACCGACCCCGACATCGCCCAGGTGCAGGTCCAGAACAAGCTGTCCCAGGCGACCGCGCTGCTGCCCGACACGGTGCAGCGCCAGGGCGTGACCGTGCGCAAGTCCTCGGCCAGCTTCCTTATGGTGGTCGCGCTGATCTCGAAGGACAGCTCGCTCGAACAGGTCGACCTGTCGGACTACATGGAATCGAACCTCGTCGACGAATTCGCCCGGATCCAGGGCGTGGGCGAGGTCCAGGTCTTCGGCGCGCAATACGCGATGCGGATCTGGCTCGACCCGTCCAAGCTGGCCGCCTATGACATGACGCCCGCGGACGTGGTCTCGGCGGTCTCGGCGGAAAACGCGCAGATCTCGGCCGGGGCCTTCGGCGAACTGCCCGCGCCCGAGGGCCAGCAGCTGAACGCCACGATCACCGCGCAGTCGCTCCTGTCGACGCCCGAGGATTTCGAGCAGATCGTGCTGCGCGCCGAAACCGACGGGGGACTTGTTTTACTGAAGGATGTCGCCCGGGTCGAGATCGGCGCCGAGGATTACTCGACCATCGCCAACCGCAACGGCCAACCGGCGGCGGGCATGGCGATCCGGCTGGCCTCGGGCGCCAACGCGCTCGACACCGCCGAACGGGTCAAGGCGAAGATCGAGGAATTCTCCGAGTTCTTTCCCGAAAACGTCGAATATGTGATCCCCTTCGACACCACCCCCTTCGTGAAGATCTCGATCGAAGAGGTGGTCAAGACGCTGTTCGAGGCGATCATCCTCGTGTTCCTGGTGATGCTGCTGTTCCTGCAGAACATCCGGGCCACGCTGATCCCCACGCTTGCGGTGCCGGTGGTGCTGCTGGGCACGTTCGGCATCCTGTCGATCTTCGGCTATTCGATCAACACGCTGACCATGCTGGCCATGGTGCTGGCCATCGGGCTTCTGGTCGATGACGCCATCGTCGTGGTCGAGAACGTGGAACGGATCATCGAGGAAGAGGGCCTGACGCCGCGCGAGGCCACGCGCAAGTCGATGGGCCAGATCACCGGGGCGCTGGTCGGGATCGCGCTGGTGCTGTCGGCGGTGTTCATTCCGATGGCTTTCTTCGGCGGCTCGACCGGGGTCATCTACCAGCAGTTCTCGGTGACCATCGTCTCGGCGATGGGTCTGTCGGTGCTGGTCGCGCTGACCCTGACGCCCGCGCTTTGCGCCTCGATCCTGCGCTCGAAGGATGCGGTCCACACCCATCGCGGGCCCTTCGGCTGGTTCAACATCTTCTTCGAGAAGCTCGCCGGAGGCTACGGGTCCACCGTGGGCTGGATCGTGCGGCGGCCGCTGCGGGTGGGGGTGGTCTATCTCGCGCTGGCCGCGGTGATGGCGCTGCTCTTCCTCCGGACGCCGACCGGCTTTCTGCCCGACGAGGATCAGGGCATCCTCTTCACGCTGGTCCAGGGGCCGACCGGCGCCAGCGCCCAGCGCACCGAGGAGGTTGCCAAGCAGATCCAGAACTACTTCCTGACCGCCGAAACCGACAACGTCGACTCGGTCTTCACGGTGGTCGGCTTCTCCTTCGCCGGGCGGGGGCAGAACATGGGGATCGGCTTCGTCCAGCTCAAGGACTGGGACGACCGGCAGGACCCGTCGCAAAGCGTGCAGGCCATCGCCGGGCGTGCCTTCGGCGCCTTCAGCCAGATCCAGGACGCAATGGTGTTCCCGATCGTGCCGCCCTCGGTGATCGAGCTTGGCAACGTTTCGGGCTTCGACTTCTACCTGCAGGCCCGCAGCGGCCAGAGCCACGAGGAATTGCTGGCCGCGCGCAACCAGCTTCTGGGCATGGCCTCGCAAAGCCCGCTGATCGGATCGATCCGGCCCAATGGGCTGGAGGATGCGGCCCAGTTCAATCTGGACATAGATTGGCGCGCAGCCGGTGCGATGGGGCTGTCGGCGACCGATGTGGGCAATCTGCTCTCGGTCGCCTGGGCAGGGCAATACGTCAACGATTTCGTCGACCGCGGGCGTATCAAGCGGGTCTATGTGCAGGGCGAGCCCGATGCCCGGGCGACGCCCGAGGACATCGAGCTCTGGCGGGTGCGCAACGACTCGGGCGGGCTGGTGCCCTTCTCGAACATCTCGACCGCCAGCTGGGACTTCGGCCCCCAGGGCCTGAACCGCTATAACGGCATGCCCTCGATGCAGCTGCAGGGCTCGCCCGCCGCGGGCGTGACCACCGGCGAGGCCATGGCCGAGATGGAGCGGCTGGCCAGCCAGCTGCCGCCGGGCTTCGCCATCGCCTGGACCGGGCTCTCGCTCGAAGAGCGCGAATCCGGCAGTCAGGCGCCCTTGCTCTACACGCTGTCGCTGGCGGCGGTGTTCCTGTGCCTCGCCGCGCTTTACGAAAGCTGGGCGATCCCCTTCGCGGTGATGCTGGCCATGCCGATCGGGGTTCTGGGGGCGCTGCTGGGGGCCTGGCTCGGGCATTTCGAGAACGGGGTGTTCTTCCAGGTGGCGCTGCTGACGGTGATCGGCCTGACCGGCAAGAACGCCATCCTGATCGTGGAATTCGCACGCGACCGGCAGGAGGCGGGCGACAGCCTGTTCGAGGCCATCGTTCAGGCCGCGCAACAGCGGTTCCGCCCGATCATCATGACCTCGATGGCCTTCAGCCTCGGCGTCCTGCCGCTGGTGCTGAGTTCGGGCGCGGGCTCGGGCGGGCGCAACGCCATCGGATCGGGGGTTCTGGGCGGGACGCTCAGCGCGACCATCCTCGGGGTGCTCTTCGTGCCGCTCTTCTATACCGCGATCCGCAAGATCGCCGGGGGCAAGATGGCCAAGTAGCGGCTCGCCCGCCCCAAGGACAACGAAACGCCCGGCCGCAGGACCGGGCGTTTTTTCATGCGCCGCGAACCGGTCCGACCCGTCCGGTCAGCCGGTGTCGCCGTTGGCCGACCGGCGCCGTTCCAGCCAGTCGTCGTAGAAGGTCACGCGGCCCCGGCCCCGGCGCTTGGATTCGTAAAGCGCGATGTCGGCTTCCTGCAGCAGAACCTCGGGCGAGGGATGGCGTTGCCGGGTCGCCAGCGCGATTCCGATGCTGGCCGAGATCCGGCATTCGGTCTCCTGCACCTGCATCGGCTGTTCGAGCCGCGCGATCAGCCGCGCGGCATTGTCCGACAGCTTCGCCCTGTCGGTGAAATCGACCATCAGGATCACGAATTCGTCGCCGCCGACCCGCGCCACCACATCGCGGCCGCGGCAATGGCCGCGCAGCACCGCGGCCACCGCCCGCAGCACGGCATCGCCCGCGGCATGGCCATGGCTGTCATTGACCGCCTTGAACAGATCGAGGTCCAGCTGCAGCAGCGCAAAGGGCAGCCCGCTGGCCGAAAGCCGCATCAGCGCCTCGTCGAAGGCGCGCCGGTTGGCCAGCCCGGTCAGCGTGTCGGTCGCGGCCTCCACCTCGGCGGTGACGCGGGCCCCGTTCAGCCGCAGCGCCAGCCGCCGCAATTCGCCCGCGACGGCGGTCTTGGCCTCGTTCAGATACAAGAGCTCGACCGCCAGGTCGGTCGGTGCGAAATCGGACAGGGTCAGGTCGAACCGCCCGACCGCCTCGATCAGCGAGATCCCGAGCGACAGGTTCAACAGCGCCGCCCCGCCGGGCAAGGGCACCACCAGCCCCTTCAGCGCGATCTCGGGCGCCGCGTTCAAGGTGAATTTCAGCGCCACCCCCTGCATCCGCAACAGCTCTTCCAGCCGCATCGTCGGGCGCGGCCGACGCAGGGTCACGACCTCGGTCCAGGGCCGCAGGGTCAGCGGTCCTCCGGCCAGCCGCGGCAGGGTCGGTCCGGTGCGGACCACATCGCCGGTGGCACTGATCCAGACATGCATCGGCATCAGCCGGTCGAGCGAGGCCCCGGGCAAGCCCAGCACACGGTCGCGCGGCCGGGGATCGAGCGGCAGGTTCATGCCATCGGCCCTTTCAGCGAGAAACTGCGCCCGGCCGAGAAGGAGGTATCCAGCAGGCGCACCCCGAGAAGCCCGCCATCGGGCCGCTCTTCCAGCGGGTCGAGCAGGACCAGCGCGCCGTAATCGTCCGCCATCGCCCGCAACAGGCCCTGCAGGATATAGAACGCCTCGGGCCAGCCGCCGCGACAGTCGAGCTTGAACCCGTCCGAGACGTCTTCGGCCAGGCGCAGCTCGGGCAGGTCGAGATCGGGCACCGCCAGCCGGGCGCGGTCGGGAAGATCCTCGAGCGAGAACAGGAACTCGAGAAATGTCTCGCCGCCGAAGCGCAGCAGGCGGCGGACCGGTTCCAGCGCGCGATGCGACACGAGATAGGTGCCCAGGTCTTCCAGCAGCATGGCGCGCGGCAGGCAAAGCCGGGCGCTGGCCGCGATCAGAAGCGCATCGGTGGTCTTGTCGTCATAGCTCAGCATCGACTCGAAGGCATGGCGTTCCAGCCCCGCATCGCGCACAATCTCGCCCCACACCTGACGGCCGTAGGTGTCGGCAAGAAAGAAATGAATAGCGCGATTGATCAGCCCGTGCATACGAACTGGCCCACTCCTGGATGATTGGCCTGGGCGATCCTCAGCGCGCCGCCTTAAGAAATGGCAAACGGACCCGAAGTGCCGCAGCGGCACCGGGACTTAACGACCGAAAAACAGGGTCCGGCCCTCGACCTCGACCGCGTTCAGCCGCATCGGCCGCAGGTCGTAGCGCCCCGCCAGCAGGGCGTCGATGGCAGCGGCCGCGTCGCGGTAAAGATCGTCGCCACCGACATAATCGGGACTGCGCATCGAGAAGCTGTCGCCATCGGCGAAATAGGCGCGCAGCAAGGGCCCCTCGCCCGGGCTTTGCGCCAGAATGAGGATCTCGTCGCCGGGCCGGTCCTGGGAAAGATCGGCCAGCAGCGCGACGCAGGCCGGGTTGCCCTGGGGCGTGCGCGCCTTGCAGGCCTCGGCGATCTGCTGCAGCTCCCAGGGCCGCAGGCTCGACAGGAATCCTTGGGGCAGAGCCGCCCCGGCCGGGCGCACCGGCAGCGTCCGGGCCAGACCGGCCCGGTCGGCCGCAATGTCCGAGCCGCGCCGCGCCACCTCGAAATCGGCGCGGGTCTCGGCGGTGTCCAGCGCCGCAAGCTGTTCGGCCAGCTTCGGGTCCCCCCCGGCCCCGGCCCGCTCTTCCAGCCGGTCGAGCGCCGCGCGCCCGGCCCGGCCCCAGTCATGGCCCAGCGTCCACAGATCCAGCCGGTCGGCGGCCACCCGGCCGCTGTCATAGCGCGCGAGCTGATTGGCGGCCGAAATCCGCTGCGGATCGAACACGGGCGTCAGAAGTGCCGCCGCCAGCGCCGCCGCCGCCAGTGCCATGGCCACGTTGACCCGCCGCACCCGGGCCGTCCAGCCCCGCGCCCCGAGCACGGCCCCTGCATAGCCAAGCCCATAGCCCATCGCCAGCACCGCCAGCGCGGCCGCCAGCAGCCGGTCCGGCGTCGCGCCGTACTGGCGCAGCCGCAGCGCGACCGCAACGCCCGCAAGCCCCGCAAGAAACGGCAGCAGCAGCGCCAAAAGCCGCGCGCTCCAGCCGGTCACCGCGCCAAGGCGCAGCCGTCCGTCCTCGGCATCGGCGGCCGACGAGATCAGCGTGACCGCCCCGAACACCATCGCCATCAGGATCGAGGCCGCCGAAAGCCCTCCGAAAAGCTGCCCGATCCCCCGCGCCGGAAGTGCTGCCAGAAACACCGCGACCACCGCCAGAACCACCGGCAGCAGCAGCCGGAAGAGCCCGAGCACCAGATCGGGCGAGACGTAATCGGACCGCTCGCCCACCACCGCCAGCGCAACCCCCAGCGTCAGTCCGGTCACCAGATAGGGCATCGCCTCGACATCGAGCAGCCAGTCGATGACCCCGATGCCGACCAGTCCGAACAGCGCGTTCGACAGAAACAGGATGCCCCAGACCAGCCCGACGAAAAGCCAGGCCGCGGCCATCCGCACCACGATCTGCCAGGCCCGGGTGAACAGCGCCGCATAGTCGAACCAGCGCGCCCCGGGCGACAGCCCCGTGATCGCGAAGGGCGTCGCCAGCACCAGCAGCGCCGCGAAAGCGGGCACCGCGACATCGTCGCCCAAAAGGGCCGCGACCGTATCGAAGCGGAGGCTCGCCCAGGTCAGCAGCCCCGCCAGCGGCAACCCCAGACCGGCGGCCGCGCCCAGCGCCCGTCCCGGCCGCAGCACTCCGGCCATGGCCAGCCCCGCCCCGAAAAAGGCCGTCGCGAAGGCCGCCAGAAACAGATGCAGCCGCGCGAGGCCCATCGCCGCCATGGGCTGAGGCAGGACGCCGAAAAGGACCCAGGCCGCCAGCCCGGCCAGGGCGCCCAGACCGCCCAGCATCCACCGCCCCGGCCGGACCTCTGCCGCTTCTGCCATCGCTGCCTCCGTTCAGACTGTCGGGCGACCATAGCGCCGCCCCCTGCCCCCGGCCAGACCGCCGGACACCCTTCCCGCCGGCTCAGGCGGCCCCGGCCCCAAGCCGGTCCAGATAGGCGGGCAAGGCGCCGATATCGGGCAGCACGACGCCCGCGAGATCGCAAAGCTCCTCGGCGCAGGCGGTGCCGGTCAGCACCGCGGCGGTCGAGGCGCCCGCGGCGCGCCCGGCGGCCAGATCGAAGCGACTGTCGCCCACCATCAGCACCTCGGCCGGGCGGCGGCCCGTCGCCTCGGCGAAGGCCAGCACCTGCCCCGGCCCGGGCTTGGCGCCGTGCCCGCTGTCGAAGCCCGCGACGAAATCGAAGGCCCGGCGCACGCCCGCCGCCTCGAGCTGGGCCAGCGCCGGGGCCTCGGCATCGTTGGTCGCGACCCCAAGCGCCAGGCCGCGCGCCGCCAGTCCCGCCAGCAGCGGCCCCAGATCGACCGCGGGCACCATCGGCGCCTGGGCCGAAGCCTCGGTCAGATAGGCGCCCAGCGCCGGCCCCGTCCAGCCCGGCAGATAGGGCAGCATCAGCCGCACCACATCGTCCGTCGTGCCCGCGACCACGGGGCTTTCGGGCCGGAACCGTGCCGCACAGAGATCGAAGCCCAGCGCATCGGCCAGCGCCGCGCGGCGCGCCGGACTGCCGTCCGAAAGCTCGGTCAGAAGATCCAGAGCCCAGCCCGCCCAGCTGCGCTGGAAATCGAAAAGCGTCCCGTCCTTGTCGAAAAGGACTGCCGAAATCTTGCCCATGCCGGTTCCTGTCTGCCCCGGCCCGTTCTGCGGGCCCAAAAGCCCGGCCGCAAGCATTTCCGGACGCAAAAGCAATGAAAAAACCTTGCCGTCAGGTCCAGTGCGGATCGGCCCCGCCCGGGAGCCCGGCGCGCGCCCTCAGCACCGCCTCGCCCGGCAGGCCGGCCGACTCGCAGAATCGCATCACCCAGCCATCGTCCAGCAAGATAAAGTCCAGAACCGACGCCAGAAAGTCGGTTTCCGACGCCCGGCTGCGCAGATCCTCCGCGCTGGCTCCGGTTGCCCCAAGGAAAACCGGCAGCAGATCGTCGTCGCCGACCAGCCAGGCCAGCGCCTCAAGCGCCACAGTCTCGGCAAAATCTTGCATGGGATCACACTCTGCAGAAGGTTAAAGGGTTTGTTAACGAATACGTCTCAAAGATGAACCCCGAAAACAGAGTAAATGGTTCCCAAACGCGAGTCCTGCGGAGAGCCTTTGCTGTGGAGAGCCAATGTCTCGCCGAATACTGATCGTGGATGACGTTGCGACCAACCGGATCGTGATGAAGGTTCGTCTTCGCAACGCTCATTACCAGGTCCTTCAGGCCAGCGACGGCCGGACGGCCCTCGAGGTGGCGCGCGCCGAACGTCCGGACCTGATCCTTCTGGACATGGGGCTGCCCGACATCGACGGAACCGATCTCTGCCGGATGCTGAAATCCGGCCGGGAGACCGCCTCGATCCCGCTGATCGTGGTGACCGCGGGCCGGGCGCCCGAAACCAAGATGCGCGCGCTGGAGGCCGGGGCCGACGAGTTCCTGTCGAAACCGCTGGACGAGATGATCCTGCTGGCCCGGGTGCGCAGCCTGCTGCGGGCCCGGGAGACCGCCGAGGAACTGGCGCTCCGGAACGGGACCGATCAGGTTCTGGGCTTCGGCGAGGCCGCGCCCGGCTTCATCCCGCCCGGGCTGGTCGCGCTGATCGCCAGCGACCCGCGCCGGGCGCGGGCCTGGCGCGCGGCGCTGGTGCCGCAGATCTCGGACAGCCTGACGGTGCTCAGCCGGGCCGAGGCGCTGAACCCGGTGCCCGGGGCGCCCAGACCCGATGTCTACGTCGTCGATGCCGATCTGTCGCCCGAGGGCGCCGGGCTGCGGCTGGTCAGCGAATTGCGCGCCCATCCCGGATCGCGCGATGCCGCGATCCTGATCGTGGTGCCGGAATCGGCGCGCGAAACCGCGGCGATGGCGCTCGATCTGGGCGCCAACGACCTGATCGCCGACCCGATGGACGCGCAGGAACTGGCGCTTCGGATCAAGATGCAGATCCGTCGCAAGACCCAGTCGGACCGGCTGCGGGCGACGCTCGAAGATGGCCTCCGGCTGGCCGTGACCGACCCGCTGACCGGGCTTTTCAACCGCCGCTACGCGCTGCCCCATCTGGCGCGGATCGCCGAACGCGCGGCCGAGACCGGGCGCAGCTTTGCGCTGATGATCCTCGACATCGACCGCTTCAAGCTGGTCAACGACCGCTATGGCCACGGCTCGGGCGACGCGGTGCTGGTCGAGGTGGCGCGGCGGCTGAAAGAGAACCTGCGCGCGGTCGATCTGGTGGCCCGGATCGGCGGCGAGGAATTCCTGGTGGCCCTGCCCGAGACCGACACCGACCGCGCCTGCACCGCCGCCGAGCGGCTGCGCCAGGCGATCGAGTGCCGTCCCGTGGCGCTGCCGGGCGGGGCGGGCGAGATCCGGGTGACGATCAGCGTGGGCGTCGCGCTGGGCGATGGCCGCAGGCTGATGTCCGGCGCGCCCGATATCGACGCGCAGGTGCGCGGGCTGATGGATCAGGCCGACCGGGCGCTTTACGGCGCCAAGGCCGCCGGGCGCAACACGGTCGAGATGTCGCGAAGCGCCGCCTGAGAAAGTCCGCGCAGCCCCCCCTCGAGTGCATCCGGGACAAGGCGATCGGGGTCGGCTGCGCGCGCAGCCGGCCCCTGGACGCATGCCGACAGGGCGGGCCCGGCCAATGCCCGGCCCCGGGACTGCGCGATCACGCTTGCTGCCGGAAGATGCCGAAACGCCCAGGCTGGCTCGGGCTTCAGGGCTCGGGTTTCAGGGCTCGGGGTTCACGGATCGGAGGGCGGACCGCCCCGGTCCCTGTGATCATGGCGCGGGGGGCCGCGCCGCAGCACGGCTTCCAGCCGGTCGGCGAAGGCCGCGCGCTCGGCCTGGCTCATCGTGGCAAGCCGGTCGATCATCAGTTGCCGCACCAGATCGACATGGGACTGCACCCCCCGCTCCTGCCGGTCGAGCAGGCTCGACACCTGCGCCGCATCGAACGGCTCGGCCCGCAGCGCCGCCAGCAGGTCGCGGAAGCTTTGCCGGACCTCGCGCCGTTCCTGCCGGAAGCGCGGCGCCTCGGTGCGCAGCGCCTCGCGGATCGCCGCACGGTCGGCCTCGTCCAGAGCCCGCCCGTAGGGACCAAGCGCCATCATCGCCCCGGGATCGTCGGGACCGCCGCCCGGCCGGTGCCCCAGCAGGGCGCCGCAGATCAGCCCCAGAAGCAGCACGTTCAGCGCCAGGCTCAGGCCCAGCGCCGGACGCAACCAGCTCCGGCGCCGCGGCGCTGCGGATGCGGCAGGATCGGACATGCTCATCCCTCCGTCAGATAGGTGTCGAGGCTTGGGACCAGGTCGTTCGGCCCATAGGCCGAGCCGAGGATCGTGGCGGTCAGCGTGCCGACATCGCCCGGCCCGGCATAGCCGATCCAGAGCCCGAAGACCCCTGCGGTCGCGACCCCGGCCAGCGCCGGCCAGCCGCCGATCGCGGCGACCAGAACCGCCAGCAGCCCGCGCCGCCCCGTCTGCGCCGCAACCGGACGTGGCGCGACCGGACGCGGCGCGGCAGCCTCCGCCGCCGCGATCATCGCGTCGTCCATGATCCGCGCCATCAGCGCCGCCGAGGGCTCGGCCCGCTCGGCGCGGGCGGCCGCGAACAGCGCCTCGATCTCGTGGTCGTTCATCCTCGGGTCAGTCATCGTCGAACCCCAATTCCTCGCGCCGCCCGGCCAGAGCCTGGGCCAGCGCCCGCTTGCCCCGCGCGGTCAGGCTTTCGACCGCCTCGGTGCCGATCTCGAGAATGGCGGCGATCTCGGGATTCGAAAGCCCCTCGATATGCCTCAGGATCACCGCCTGCCGCTGCCGGTCCGGCAGCCCTGCCAGTGCTGCGTCCAGCGCCGCCACCCGCGCCGCCTGCTGCAGCCGGGTCTCGGCCCCCGGGCTGTCATCGACCGGCTCGGGCACCGCGTCGAGCGCCGCCCCCCGCCGCCGCCGCAGCCGGTCCGTGCACAGGTTGGTGACGACGCGATAAAGCCAGGTCGTCACCTTGGCCTCGCCACTCCGCCAGTCGGGCGCGATCCGCCAGAGCCGCAGCATCGCCTCCTGCGCCACGTCCTCGGCCTCGGCGGCGTCGCGCAGAAGCCTGCGCGCATAGGCCAGAACCCAGGGCGTCAACCGCAACGTCAGCACGCGCGCGGCCCGGGCGTCGCCCCGGCCATAGGCCAGAAGCAGCGCCTCGTCCGTGTCCTGATCTGCGGCGTCGAAGGGCATGTGCATCCTGCCTCTGGCCTACTCCGTGGCACGGAGCGCGGCAAGCGGGCGGGTTCTCCCCGCCCGCACCGCGTCAGCGCCTTACTGCGCGGGGACCTGACGCTGGTCGCGCATGAAGCTGCGGAACTTCTCGAGAGCGGTCTCGAATTCCTCCTGCGTCAGCACGCCGTCGCCATCGGCGTCGATCCGGTTGAACATCATCGCCGGACCCGGCCGCTGGGCCAGTTCCTCGGGGCTGAGCAGGCCATCGCCATCGGCATCCATCATGTCGACCAGCCGCTGGGCGCGCTCGGCGCGGTCCTCGGGGCTGAGCGTCGGATCGCCGAAGCCGCCATAGCCCATCGGCCCGGTGCCCTCGAGCCCGCCGAACATGCCGTAGCCGCCGCCCATCGGCCCCGGCCCCTGCATCCCGGCACCGCGCCCGCCACAGGCCCCGGGCATGCCCATGCCCTGGCCGCCCATGCCCATGCCCGGCCCCATTCCGTGCCCCATGCCCATGCCTTGACCCATGCCGCAGCCGCCCTGCATCCCGGCGCCGCGATGCATGCCGTGATGACCGCCCTGCATGCCGTGCATGCCCGGACCGCCGCAGCCCGGACCGCCCTTGCCGCCCTGACCGCCACCCTGACCGGCTGCCCGCGCCTGGCGTCCGGCCGGGCCGAGCTTCTGCGCCTCCTCGGCCGAGATCTTGCCGTCGCCATCGGTATCCAGATCGGCAAAGCGGGCCCGTGCGCGGGCGGTGAATTCCTCAAGCGTGATCGCGCCGTCGCCGTCCGCATCCATGCGGTCGAACATCCTGCCCTGACGGCCCGCACCTGCTCCGGCTCCGGCTCCGGCACCAACTCCTGCTCCGGCGCCCATACCGGCGCCCGCTCCGGCCCCGGGCCCCTGTTGCGCCATCACCGGCTCGGCCAGGCCCAGAATCGCCGCCGCCCCGATCGCCAGCGCCGCGGTCGACATCTTCGTCACAGTCCATGCCATCTCGGTCTCCTTCGGTCGTTGCTTCCGGACGACCCCGTGCCGCCCGCCTTCCTCATCTCTTACGGAGCGCGCGCCGGTTTCCGTCTGCCCCGACAGGCAATTATTGTCCAAACGGGGAGAGGTGTTGTCCAGTTGCCGGGCCATTCCTGTCCCCCCCTGACTAACCGGTTGAAATATATCAATACGAGGACCGATCCCCTGAGGGACGGCAGCCCTCGTCTCCCGGATGCGCCGTCTGATCGCCGTCTCGTCGCGGACGGCGCCGCACGCCGTCCCTGCCCCCGCAGGCTCCCAGGTGGCAGGTCGTCCCGATCCAGCGTTCCGTCCGGAGCGGCGAGCACGTCCGGAAGAGCCCGCGGACAACTGAACGGCACAAGATGCCCGCTTGACCTTCTTTCCATGCGCCTCCGGGAAAAGAGATCCCGTGGGCACATGGTCCGCATCCCTTGTCGGTGTCGGCGACGGGTCGTGCGGTCGGCACCGTGCCGCCATCGATCAGATATTCGGTGCCGATAAAGGCCGTCGCGCGGTCGGAGGCGAGGACGGCGATGAGGCTGGCGATCTCCCGGCGCTTCGTGGGCCGCCCTCAGGGTCTGTGCCGGTCTCGGCGGCCAGGCGCCCGGCCAGCCGGATCGCGGCCCTGGTCTCGATCCGGCCGGGGGCGGCCATGCGCAGCACCCGGACGCCCTTGGGCGGGACCTCCCTCCAGAGGCTCTTGCTGCAGACCCGCAGCGCGGCCTTGGCAGCGGCAGCAGGCGCTGGATCGAGAAGACATGGATCACCAAGCCCGCGCCCGGACCACGGTCCGTCCATCAGCCTCGGAGACATCCATCAGGTCTGCATGGTGGCGATACCGGGCCTTCCGGATATCGCACAGGACAGTATCGGCGCGGCCTGACCGACGTCGGGCGCGGGCTGCCCCCGCCACGGAGGGACGGAGGCCCCCGTCGTCTCGATCAGCCAGGCAGGGTGATCGCCTTGGCGTTGATGAACTCGGTCATGCCGAAACCGCCATGCTCGCGCCCGTAGCCGCTGTCCTTCACGCCCCCGAAGGGCATTTCCGGCGTGGCGAGGTTGAAGTGGTTGATGAACACCATGCCGGTGTCGAAATGTTCTTTCGCCAGCTTCCGCGCGCGCGCCTCGTCTCGGCTGAAGATGCCGCCGCCAAGGCCGAAGCGGCTGTCATTGGCAATGCGCATGGCGTCCTCGTCGTCCCTGGCCCGGATCACCGAAGCCACGGGGCCGAAAAGTTCCTCGTCATAGGCCGGCTGGCCGGGGGCCACGTCCGTCAGGACGGTCGCCGGGTAGAAATAGCCGGTGCGCGCGGGCATCTCGCCGCCCACGGCGATCTTCGCGCCCTTCGCCACGGACTTTTCGACCTGCTCGTGGAGGGTGTCCCGCAGGTCCTTGCGGGCCATGGGGCCGAGGTCGGTCTCCTCCTCGGTAGGATCGCCCAGAGTCACATCGCCCATCGCCTGCACATAGCCCTCGACGAAGGCGTCATAGACCTTGTCAGTGACGATGAAGCGCTTGGCATTCACGCAGGTCTGGCCATTGTTGTAGATCCGGCCCGCGACGCAGGTCTTGACCGCGAGGTCGATGTCGGCGTCTTCCAGCACCAGATAGGCGTCGTTGGAGCCCAGTTCCATCACCGTCTTCTTGAGGTGCTCGCCGACCTTGGCCGCGATCTTGCGGCCGGACGCCGCGCTGCCGGTCATGGTGACGCCGCGCACCAGCTTGTGCCCGATCAGCGCGTCGGACTGGTCGTGGTCGATCAGCATGACGGTAAAGAGGTCTTTCGGCAGGCCCGCATCCTCGAAGATGTCGCGCAGCAGGAGGCCGGAGCCGGTGCAATTGCCGGCATGCTTCAGCAGGACGCCGTTGCCCGCCATCAGGTTCGCGATGGCATAGCGCACCGCCTGATAGGCCGGAAAGTTCCACGGTTGAATGCCGTAGACAACGCCGATCGGCGATTTGGCGATGACGCCCTTGCGCCCATCCTGCAGGCTGCGCTCTTCGTCTGCCAGAACCTCGGGACCGGCTTCGGCGGTCCAGTCGCAGATCGCGGCGCAAAGATCGACCTCGTCGCGGCTGTCCTGAAGCCGTTTGCCCATCTCGCGCGTCATCAGCAGGGCAAGGTCTTCCTTGCGCTCGCGCAGCTCCCGGCCGATGGCCCTGAGAACCTTGCCGCGCTCCGCGTGCGTTTCCAGCCGCCACCGGTCGAAGGCGGCATGACAGGCTTCGAGCGCAGCCACCATCTCTGCGTCGGTCATCAGGGGATAGGTTTCCAGCGCCTCCTCCGTGGCCGGGTTCGTGGTGGTCAGGGCGCGGTCGGGACTGAGACCATCCTTCATGTCGTATCCTTTCAATGTCGCTTCTGTTCCCCAACGTCCGCCTGTCGTCCCCGTTCCTTGGCAGGGGCTGACCTATGGCCCCTGTCAGGCGATCTCTCGCGATGGTGAGGACATGAGAGGCCGCGTTCGCGCTCCGCAGGCGCGACGGCGCCAAGGCGCGCGCTCCCGGACATCGGCAGCAAGCGCACCCGGCGAGATCGGGGCCAAGCCGGGCAAGGACGAGACGGCCTGCCATGGCGGTGCCAGGCGGCCGCAGGAAACCGACCCGAAATCTGCGCAGACCGAAACGCCTAGCCCCGGCTGTCCTCGGGCGCGTCGGCGGTGTCGGGGTCGTTGTAGGCGTCGGGATTGAACTCTTCCGGATCGAACCCCTCCTGGTCCTCGCCGATTCCGGTCACGTAAGAGGTTCCCGTCTCTTCGTCGAAGACCAGGCCATAGCTCGCCCGGCCCTCCGATCTGAACCGGAGGTATTCGTGGATGCCGGCGTAGAGGAACGCCACCACGAAGGGCGACAGGATCAGGACGGCAAGCAGATGAGCGTCGATGGGAAACTCCTTGGTGGTTGATCGGCAGGATGGGCTTTCGAGTCCGCGCGGCGCGGCGTTCGTGACGGCATATAGCATCAACCGGGCACGGATTCGAACACCCTGACGACGCAACGGGACCGGATCTCTGGCCAGTGCGCCCCAGTTGATGGCCGAGGCGGCCTGCCAATGTCACTCGCGCGGGTCGAGAAGATCGGGATGTTGCCCATCGGCTGCCCTGCCCCCCTGACCGAAACGGGTTTCGGCCATGTCAGGGCGCTGGCGCCGGGGGCATGTGCGGCCCGGTCGTCCAGACCCAGCGCGCGGGCGGCCTCCAGCGCGGCGCGCAGTTCCGCGACCGTCATCGTCTCTTGCAGGGCGCTGACGCCCCGGCCTGTCCGGAGGACCCGTTGCGCGACCATGAGGATCAAGACCCGTATCTCCGAACGTTCCGTGACGAACGCCAAGGGCGCGCAGACGAGGTTCATCGTGGTTCATCGTGGGGGCAGACATCAAGAGGTGTCTGCGTGATCATGTCAGCCTCGCAGACCTTGCGGCGTCCCGGTCCGTCGCGGTCAAGGCGATGAGGGCAGTACTCGATGCCCGGGGCATTGCGCCAATCGCTTCAGATCGCGGGGGGGAACGGCTCTATTGCCGGAAGGCCGATCCCCCCGGCCCAAGCCGCAAACTCCTGCTCGACCGGTCATCCGGGCCACCCATTCGGGCGGTTTTCTCTTCGCGCCCTGACGTTCGCTGGTCAAATACGGGTGTGTGAGGGGAACAAATCGCTGACCAAAGATCTTCCGGAAACCCAATAAAACAAGGCCTTTCGGTGATACATCGGACGATAAGCGGGGGTCTCGACACCCGCGCCGCGCCGCGACTCGCGCCGCCCGGCCGGCATCGGACCCCGCCAGGCGCCGTTTTGCGACATCCCGCCGCAAGGACAGACGGCCATCTTTTTAACCGTTCCACGCTTGACTAGGTTCAGACCAGCACGCCCGGGGACGGCGTGCAGTTGGGACAGACGGAAACAGGACATGATGGGATCTCATGCCAGGCCCCTTGGCGCGGCCGTTCTGCGCGGCTGGTGCAAGCGCTGCCCGAATTGCGGCGCAGGCCCGATGCTGTCGGGCTATCTGACGGTGCGCGAACACTGCCCGGTCTGCATGGAGGAATTGCACCACCACCATTCCGATGACGGCCCGGCCTACCTGACGGTGCTGATCGTGGGCCTGCTGACCGCGCCGCTGGTGGCCGGGGCGGTCACGGCGTTCCGTCCCGACCCGCTGGTGCTGACCTCGGTCTTTTCCGTTGGCTGCGTCGCGCTTGCCCTATACCTTCTGCCCCGGTTGACTGGGATAATGGTGGCGCTGCAATGGGCGAAACGGATGCACGGCTTCGGCCATCCGGCGGAATAGACGACCAACCGATCCGCGACGCGGCCACGGTGATCGTGGTGCGCGATGCCGCGACCGGCCCGCGTGTGCTGATGGGCCAGCGTGGCGAAAGCGCGGCCTTCATGCCCAACAAGGTGGTGTTTCCCGGCGGCGCGGTCGACGCGGCCGACGGGGACGTGCCGCTGGCCTGCCCGCTGTCGCCCGCCTGTGCCCGGCGGCTGACGGCCGAGGCCGATCCGGCGCTGGCCGGGGCGCTGGCGGCGGCCGCGATCCGCGAGCTCTGGGAAGAGACCGGGCTGATCCTCGGGCGCCCGGGGGCCTGGCCGGGTCCGGCGCCGAAGGGCTGGCGCGGCTTTGCCGCCTCGGGCCACCTGCCCTCGCCCGAAGGCTTTCACTTCATCTTCCGCGCGATCACCCCGCCCGGGCGGCCGCGCCGGTTCGACGCGCGGTTCTTCCTGGTCGAGGCCGAGGCGCTGGCCAGCGACCCCGACGATTTTTCGCGTGCCGAGGACGAGCTCAGCCAGTTGCAATGGATCCCGCTGGCCGACGTGCGCCGGTTCAACCTGCCCTTCATCACCGAGGTGGTGCTGGCCGAGGTCAGCCAACTGATCCGGGGCGGCCTGCCCCCGGCCAGCGTGCCGTTCTTCGACAATCGCGACAGGGTCTCGCGGTTCCAGCGGCTGGCCTGAGCCGACCCTTGCGTCAGCCCGGTTTCTGCCCGACTGCGCGGCCGATACCCTCGGGGCGGGGCAGGGTTGCATGGGCGCTGGCGATCTCGGACATCCGGCGCGCCACGTCCGGCCCGGGCTCCGAGGCCTGCCGGGTCTCGAGGCTGACATGCACCAGCAGCGCCTCGCCAGTCGCGATCTCGCGGCCGTCCGAGAACAGCCGGTGGAACAGATGCATCTTGCGCCCGCCCGCCGCCAAGCACAGGCTTTCGACCCGAAGCGCGTCGCCGACCCTGGCCTCGGCCAGATGGCGGATATGGGATTCGGCGGTGAAGAAGCTCGACCCGCCCGCGACATAGGCCGCGTCGCAGCCGACAAGCTCCATCATCCGGTCGGTCGCGTCGGAAAACACCTGCATGTAGCGCGGCTCGGTCATGTGGCCGTTATAGTCGGTCCAGTCCAGCGGCACGGTCCGCGCCACGGTACGGATCGGCCCGGCCACGTCGATCTCGCCGCCATCCAGCCGGGCGTCGAAGCCGCGCAGATGCGCGCCCGCGCCCCAGCCCGCCCATTTCAGCGCGCGCAACACCGCGACCAGGTTCTTGTCGCGCACCTGTTCCAGCTCTTCCAGCGGCCGGTCGCCCGCCTGCGCCCCGGTCTGTTCGGCCACGGTGCGGGCCAGCGCCTCGGTCGCCTCGGGCATCTCGGTCAGATGGGTGCGCGGCAGATCGAGCCCCGGCCCGATCCGCGACACCACCTCGTCGACCCCGGCCGCGCCCCCCGCCAGCAGCGCGGATTCGAAGGGCCCCATCTGCGCCCAGTTGAGCCCGAAGCCCATCCGCACCGCATCGTCGATCTCGGCCGTGGTGGCGACCCCGTCATGCACGAGCCACAGCGCCTCGCGCCAGACCGCCTCCATCAGCCGGTCGGCGATATGGCCGTCGATCTCGCGCCGGACCGGCAGGGGCATCATGCCGATGCCGCGCAGCACCTCATGCGCACGGTCGAGCGCCCAGCCGGGCGTGTCCTCGGCCACGACCAGCTCGACCAGCGGCAGCAGATAGACCGGGTTGAACGGATGCGCGACCAGGATCTGGCAGCGCCGGGCGCTTTGCCCGTAAAGCGCGGTCGGCGTGAAGCCCGCGGTCGAGGAGGCGATGATCGCCTCGTCGGCCGCGTGTTCCTGCACCTTCTGGTAAAGCGTGCGCTTGAGATCGAGCCGCTCGGGCACGCTTTCCTGGATCCAGTCCGCGCCCGACACCGCCTGCGAGATGGTGGCGGCATGGATCACCGCGCCCTCGGCGGGCAAGGGGCGGTCCGACAGGCCCGGCAGCGCGCGGCGGGCATTGTCCAGCACCGCAGCCACGCGCCCGGCCGCCTCGGGGTCGGGGTCGAAGACGCGCACGGTCCAGCCCATCAGCGCAAAGCGCGCGGCCCAGCCCGCGCCCGCGACCCCGGCGCCCAGTATGGCCACGGCGCCGGTCACGGTCTTCCGCCCGTCCTGGCAAGGCCCCGCCCCGGCCCGCGATCCGTCTGAACGTTCATGCATTTCCCCCATCCGCAGCGCCCATAATGTCCCCCCCGTCCGCGGGGGCAAGGGCCGAAGGGGAAGACACGCGCGATGGATGCCGGCCGTGCCAGAGATGCAACGGACCGGCGAGAGGCGACCGCGTCAGAAGGGCAGCGGATAGGCCTTGTGCATCGCCGCGATCTCGGCCTCGACCTCGGGCGACAGGGTCAGGTCGGCCGCGCCCAGCGCGATTTCCAGCTGCGCGGTCGAGGTGGCGCCGATAATCGGGATCACCGGGAAGGGACGGCTGGCCACGAAGGCGATGGCCATCTGCACCGGGTCGAGCCCATGCGCCTTGGCAATCGCCAGATAGCCCGACACCGCCTCCCATACCCGGGGCGTGATCCGGCCGCCAAGATCGGGGCTGCGCGACCGGCGCGACCCCTCGGGCGTGACATCGCCCGCATATTTGCCGCTGAGAAGGCCCGCGGCCAGCGGGCTGTAGGCCAGCAGCGTGACGTCCTCGTTGACGCCGAGTTCGGCCAGATCGGTATCATACAGCCGACAGAGCAGCGAATATTCGTTCTGAAGCGTCTCGGCCCGCGGCAGACCCTTGTCCTCGGCCAGGCGCAGCCATTGCGCCATGCCCCAGGCGCTTTCGTTCGACAGGCCGAAATGGCGGATCTTGCCCGCCTTGACCAGCTCGTCCAGCGTCTCGAGCACCTCGTGCATATGCGCAAGCGTCGCGGCACGGTCCTGATGCGAGGGGTCGTAGCGCCAGTTCTTGCGGAAATGGTAGGACCCGCGGTTCGGCCAGTGCAGCTGGTAAAGGTCGATATAGTCGGTGCGCAGCCGCCGAAGTGACCCCTCGACCGCGTTGATCAGGGACTTGCGGCAGATCGGCTCGCCCTCGCGCACCGCCTTCAGGCCCTCGCCGGTCATCTTGGTGGCGACGATCCAGTCCTTGCGGCGGCCGGTATCCCGGAACCAGTTGCCGATGATCCTTTCGGTGCGCCCGACGGTTTCGGCCAGGACCGGCGCCACCGGATACATCTCGGCGGTGTCCATGAAATGCACGCCCGTCTCATAGGCGAGGTCGATCTGGGCATGGGCCTCGTCCTGGTCGTTCTGGCTGCCCCAGGTCATCGTTCCCAGGCACAGGCAGGACACATCCAGGCCGGTCCGGCCCAGCTTCACTTTTCGCATGGTCTTCTGTTCCTCGTTTCGGTCTGGGAGGGAGGGTATCCTGCCACCCGCCGGGTGCAAGGCGGATTTGGCGATGGACAGGCATTCCGTAGCAGTGGCGCGACGGCCCGGACGCCGGCCCGAAACCCGGCACGGGCGCAGCCGCAAGGGCATGGCCGGGACGAAAACCCCGTGCCGTCCCGGCTGAACGGACTGTCCGATGGCGTGCCTCAGGCCCGGTCCTCCCTGTTCGCGCCGTCACTCTAGCAGATCGGCCCGCTGTCATGCTGGAGAAAACGCGTTGAGAACATATAAAGAACATCATAGAGTTTCGCCATGTCAGGTTCGTCGCTTTCGCTTGCCTCCGAGCTGTTCCGCACGGGCCACTCCCGTCCGGCGCTGACCGCGCTTGGCGCGCTGTCGCTGCCGCTGGCGCGCGCCCATGAACTGACGGGATCGTCCCGCCATGCGCTGGCCTTGCTGCTGGCCGCCGCGACCGAGGGGCCGGTGCTCTGGATCGTGCCCGCCTGGGCGCCCGGACGGCTTTATCCCGACAGCGTGGCCGAATGGATCGAGCCGGGGCGGCTGATCCTGGCCACGCCCAAGCGGGCCGAGGACCTGCTGTGGTGCATGGAAGAGGCGCTGCGCGCGGGCGTCGTGCCGGTGGTGGTGGCCGAACTGCCCGCGCCGCCGCCGCTGACCCCGGTCCGGCGGCTGCATCTGGCCGCCGAGACCGGCGCAAGCCTCGGCCGCTGCGCGCCGCTGGGGCTGATCCTCTCGACCGGGTCGGGCGGCGCCGCCGGGGTCGAGACCCGCTGGCACATGGCCTCGCGCCACGGCCCCGGCGTCACCGCCTGGCATCTGGAACGCCGCCGCGCCCGGCTGGACCCGCCCCGCGCCTGGCGGCTGAGCCGGGACGCGGACGGCCGCCTGTCGCTGGACCCCGCCCTGCTGGAACCCGAAACCGCTGGCGCCTGACTCTGCGGATGCCTGACTCTGCTGGCGCCTGTCTCTGCTGATACCTGTGTCTGCTGATACCTGTGCCTGCGGATGCCTGTGCGCGCCTGTCCCCCTGCGACCCGAGCGCACCCCGGCTTGCGCCGCCCTGCCCCGGTCCCGATCTCGACCGGGGATCGCGCGCAACCGGAGGAAAGAAAATGGAAATCCGCTTCGACGGGAAAATCGCTCTGGTCACCGGCGGCAGCACCGGGATCGGCGCCGCCATCGCCTGCGAGCTGGCCGCCTCGGGGGCCACGGTCTGCCTGGCCGCGCGCACGGCCTCGAAGCTGATCCCGGTGGTCGACCGGATCGCCGCGGCGGGCGGCAAGGCCTATGCCATGCCCTGCGACGTGTCCGACCCGGGCGCCGTCGAGGCGCTGGTCGCGCGCACGGTCGAAACCACCGGCGGGCTGCATCTGCTGGTCAACAATGCCGGGATCTCGGGGCCTTCGGCCGATGCCGGGGCCTATCCGCTGGACGGCTGGCGCGAGGTCATCGACACCAACCTCAACGGCGTCTTCTACGGCCTGCGCTTCGGCCTGCCCGCGATCGAGGCCTCGGGCGGCGGGGCGGTGGTCAACATGAGCTCGATCCTCGGCAGCGTCGGCATGGCCACGGCACCCGCCTATGTCGCGGCCAAGCACGCGTTGCTGGGCCTGACGAAATCGGCGGCTCTGGCCTATGCGACGCGCGGCATCCGCATCAACGCGGTCGGCCCCGCCTTCGTCCGGACGCCGATGATCGATGACGGGCTCGACGCCGAGACCCAGGCGCGGGTGACGGCACTGCATCCGGTCGGGCGGATGGGCCGGTCGGACGAGATTTCGGGGCTGGTGGCCTTCCTTCTGTCGGACCGGGCGAGCTTCATCACCGGCAGCTATCACCTCGCCGATGGCGGCTATACCGCGCAATAGCGCTCCGAAGGCCCGGCCAGAGCCCCACGAGGCTCTGGCCCTCGGGCGCATGGCGCGATAAACGGGCCTCAAGATCCGGCAAGAAGGCAACGGCAGATGGCACGCATCCTGATCACCTCGGCGATCCCCTATATCAACGGGATCAAGCACCTGGGCAACCTCGTCGGCAGCCAGCTTCCGGCCGATCTTTACGCCCGCTACTGCCGCGCCCGCGGCCATGAGGTCATGTTCCTCTGCGCCACCGACGAACATGGCACCCCCGCCGAACTGGCCGCGGCCAAGGCCGGCAAGCCGGTCGCGGACTACTGCGCCGAGATGCACGAGGTGCAGGCCGAACTGGCCCGCGGCTTCCGCCTGTCCTTCGACCATTTCGGCCGGTCTTCGAGCCCGCAGAACCACAGGCTGACCCAGTATTTCGCGGGCCGTCTGGCCGAGAACGGGCTGATCGAGGAAGTCAGCGAACGTCAGGTCTATTCCAATGCCGACGGCCGCTTCCTGCCCGACCGCTATATCGAGGGCACCTGCCCCAATTGCGGCTACGAGAAGGCCCGGGGCGATCAGTGCGAGAACTGCACCAAGCAGCTCGACCCGACCGACCTGATCGACCCGCGCTCGGCGATTTCCGGGTCCACCGATCTGGAGGTGCGCGAGACCAAGCACCTGTATCTCAAGCAGCGCTCGCTGAGGGGCGATCTCGAGGCCTGGATCGACAGCAAGACCGACTGGCCGGTCCTGACCACCTCGATCGCGAAAAAATGGCTGAACGACGGCGACGGGCTGCAGGACCGGGGCATCACGCGCGATCTGAGCTGGGGCATTCCGGTGAAGAAGGGCGAGGCAGACTGGCCCGGCATGGAGGGCAAGGTCTTCTATGTCTGGTTCGACGCCCCCATCGAATATATCGCGGCCTCGGCCGAATGGGCCGAGAAGAACGGCCGCCCCGAGGCCGACTGGCGGCGCTGGTGGCGGCTGGACGAGGGCGCCGAGGACGTGCGCTATGTCCAGTTCATGGGCAAGGACAACGTGCCCTTCCATACGCTGAGCTTCCCGGCGACGATCATGGGCTCGCGCGATCCCTGGAAGCTGGTCGACTACATCAAGTCCTTCAACTACCTGAACTACGATGGCGGCCAGTTCTCGACCAGCCAGGGGCGCGGCGTCTTCATGGATCAGGCGCTGTCGATCCTTCCGGCCGATTACTGGCGCTGGTGGCTTCTGTCCCACGCCCCCGAAAGCTCGGACAGCGAATTCACCTGGGAGAATTTCCAGGCCTCGGTGAACAAGGACCTGGCCGACGTGCTGGGCAATTTCGTCAGCCGCGTGACCAAGTTCTGCCGGTCCAAGTTCGGCGAGGTGGTGCCCGAGGGCGGCGCCTATGGCGACCGCGAACAGGAGCTGAACGACGATCTCTATATCCGCATCCGCGCCTATGACGCGCATATGGAGGCGATGGAGATCCGCAAGGCCGCGGCCGAGCTGCGCGCGATCTGGGTCGCGGGCAACGAATACCTGCAATCGGCCGCGCCCTGGACGGTCTACAAGGAAGACCCCGATCAGGCGGCGGCGATCATCCGCTTCTCGCTGAACCTGATCCGGCTTTACGCGGTGCTGTCCGCGCCTTTCATCCCCGATGCCGCCAAGGCGATGATGGACGCGATGGGCTGCGAGGACGACACCTGGCCCGCGCAGATGACCCATGCGATGGAGCGGCTCGCCCCGGGTCAGGCCTTCACCACGCCCGAGATGCCGTTCCGCAAGATCTCGGACGAAGAGCGCGAGGAGTGGCAGGCGCGCTTTGCCGGTCAGCGCGGCTGACCCCGGCCGCGCGCCCCTGGGCCAGCCTCTGAAGATGGGTATTTGAGCCAAGAAGAAGGGACCGTCGGGTCCCTTTTTCCACATCGGGACGGTTCGGCCCACTTGAGCGTTTTCAGGACGGGCGGGCTCTGGTTCACTTCGGACAGAGGCGCCGCGCCGGGCGACTCGTCTGTCCGGAGGCCCCATGTCTCATCTCATTCCCCGTGCTCCGGGCGCGGTCCGGCCCATGGTCGACCGCGGCGAGGGCGTCTATCTCATCGACCAGAGCGGCAAGCGCTATCTCGATGCCTCGGGCGGGGCAGCGGTCTCGTGCCTTGGCCATTCCGATCCGGCGGTCATCGCCGCGATCAAGGCCCAGCTCGACCGGGTCGCCTTCGCCCATACCGGCTTTTTCACCTCGGAGCCCGCCGAGCGGCTGGCCGATCTGCTGATCGCCCATGCGCCTGCGGGGATCGACCGGGTCTGTCTGGTCTCGGGCGGGTCCGAGGCGATGGAGGCGGCGCTGAAGCTCGCGCGGCAATACATGCTGGAGAGCGGCCAGCCGGGGCGCCACCGGGTGATCGCCCGGCGCCAGAGCTATCACGGCACCACGCTGGGGGCGCTGGCGACGGGCGGCAACGCAGGACGGCGCGCGCCCTTCGCGCCCCTGCTGGCCGAGACCACCCATATCGCACCCTGTTATGCCTATCGCGGCCGGGCCGAGGGCGAAAGCGACGAGGCCTATGGGCTGCGCGTGGCGGACGAGCTGGAGACCGAGATAGAGCGGCTCGGCCCCGAAACGGTGATGGCCTTCGTCGCCGAACCGGTCGTGGGCGCGACGCTGGGCGCGGTGCCTGCGGTTTCGGGCTATTTCCGCCGCATCCGCGAGATCTGCGACCGCCACGGGGTGTTGCTGATCCTTGACGAGGTGATGTGCGGCATGGGCCGGACAGGGACGCTTTTCGCCTGCGAACAGGACGGCATCGCCCCCGACATCGTCACCATCGCCAAGGGGCTGGGTGCGGACTATCAGCCGGTGGGCGCGATGCTCTGTACCGGCCGCATCCATGACGCGATCGCGGCGGGCAGCGGCGCCTTTCAGCACGGCCATACCTATATGGGCCATCCGACCGCCGCCGCCGCAGCGCTGGCGGTGCTGACCCGGCTGACCCGGGACGGGCTGGTCGCGCGGGCGCGCCGCATGGGCGAACGGCTTGAGGCCAGCCTGCGCGCGGCCTTCGCCGAGCATTCCCATATCGGCGACATTCGCGGCCGCGGGCTTTTCCGCGGGCTCGAACTGGTCGAGGACCGCGCCAGCCGCCGCCCCTTTGCGCCAGACCTCCGGGTTCATGCGCGGCTGAAGGCCGCCGCCTTCGAGGCCGGGCTGATCTGCTATCCGATGGGCGGCACCGTCGACGGGCGCGCGGGCGATCACGTGCTGCTGGCCCCGCCCTTCATCCTTGAGGACAGCCATGTTTCGGAGATCACGGATAAGTTGAAATCGGCCCTGACAGCGGCGCTGTGACCCGCGACGCCCGGCCCCCTGTCCCAAAGACGAGCTTGAAATCCGGCGCATTCTGATCTTCACCGGAAGGCAGAGAAAAGAACGGGATGGCAAAGCCGCCCGATAAAGGACCCCGGTCCGACACCCAACGACAGGAGACCACCCGATGCCCGGCCAGATGAGTTTCGATGCGTTGAAGAGGGCCGTGGCCGAGGGCGGGATCGACACGGTTCTGGTCTGCCTGATCGACATGCAGGGCCGGCTGATGGGCAAGCGCTTCGTCGCGCAGCATTTCGTCGACAGCGCCTGGGAAGAAACCCATTGCTGCAACTACCTGCTGGCCACCGATCTG
Organism: Rhodovulum kholense; assembly: GCF_003053725.1. GTDB lineage: Bacteria > Pseudomonadota > Alphaproteobacteria > Rhodobacterales > Rhodobacteraceae > Rhodovulum > Rhodovulum kholense. The sequence continues at coordinate 202,953 of NZ_QAYC01000003.1, read as the reverse complement.
GAAATGGCCACGCCCGACGGCTATGCCTCGACCTCCTGGCGCGCGGGCTACGGCGATTATGTGATGAAGCCCGACCTCGAAACGATCCGCCCGGTGCCCTGGCTGGAGGGAACGGCGCTGGTGCTGTGCGACCTGCTCGACCATCACAGCCACGACCCCGTGCCCCATGCCCCCCGCCAGGTGCTGAAGGCGCAGGTCGCGCGGGCCGAGGCGATGGGCCTGACCCCGATCATGGCGACCGAGCTTGAATTCTTCCTCTTCGAGAAGAGCCTGCGCGAGATCGCCGCCTCGGGCTTTCGCGACCTGACCCCGATCAGCGCCTATAACGAGGACTACAACATCTTCCAGACCACCAAGGAAGAGGCGGTGATGCGGCCCCTGCGCAACCATCTCTGGGCCGCGGGCATTCCGGTCGAGAATTCCAAGGGCGAGGCCGAGGCCGGGCAGGAAGAGCTGAACATCAAATACGGCCCGGCCCTGCTGGCGGCCGATTACCACACCATCGCCAAGCACGCGACCAAGGAGATCGCCTGGGCCCAGGGCCATGCCGCGACCTTCCTGCCGAAATGGCACAAGGACCGGGTCGGCAGCGCCGCCCATGTGCACCAGTCGCTGTGGAAGGACGGCCGGAACGCGTTTTTCGAGAAGGGCGCCGATCACGGCATGTCCGAGTTGATGCGCCAGTACGTGGCGGGCCAGATCAAATATGCCGCCGATCTGACCGTGTTCCTCGCGCCCTACGTCAACAGCTACAAGCGCTTCGTCAAGGGCACCTTCGCGCCGACGAAGACGGTCTGGTCGGTCGACAACCGCACCGCCGGGTTCCGTCTGTGCGGCGAGAACACCCCGGGCGTGCGGATCGAATGCCGGATCGCCGGGTCCGACATCAACCCCTATCTGGCGCTGGCAGCCCTGCTGGCCGCCGGGCTCAGGGGCATCGAGGAAAAGCTGGACCTGGCCCCGCCCACCCGGGGCGACATCTACGAAAGCGCCGACGTGCCGGAAATTCCGCGCACCCTGCGCGAGGCGACGGAAACGCTCCGGTCCTCGGCCATGCTGCGCGCGGCGATGGGCGATTTCGTCGTCGACCACTACACCCGTGCCGCCGAGGTCGAACAGGACGCCTTCGACCTGGCGGTGACCGACTGGGAACTCGCCCGCGGCTTCGAGCGCGCCTGATGCGCCCGGACCGCCTCCAACGAAGATCGGCCCTTGGCGCGGACAGGCGCCGCACGGGCCCGGACCTTTCACAACGGAAGACCCTCCGATGACCACATTGACCTGTATCTCTCCCATCGACGGATCGGTTCTGGCCGAACGCGAGGCGCTCGCGCCCGAAGCCGCCCGCGCCGCTGTGGCGCGCGCCCGCGCAGCCCAGGCCGCCTGGGCCGCGCGGCCGCTGGCCGAACGCATCGACCTGGTGCTGAAAGGCGTCGCCAATGTCGGCGCGATGAACGACGCCATCGTGCCCGAACTCGCGCGCCAGATGGGCCGCCCGGTCCGCTATGGCGGCGAATTCCGCGGCTTCGAAGAGCGCGCGAAATACATGGCCCAGATCGCCGAGACGGCGCTGGCCCCGATCGAGGCCGAGGACAGCGGCAGCTTCAAGCGCTATGTCGCCCGCGATCCGCATGGCGTGGTGCTGGTGATCGCGCCCTGGAACTATCCCTACATGACCGCGATCAACACCGTCGCGCCCGCGCTGATCGCGGGCAACACGGTGATGCTGAAACACGCGACCCAGACGCTTCTGGTGGGCGAACGGATGGCGCGCGCCTTCCACGAGGCGGGCGTGCCCGACGACGTCTTCATGAACGTCTTCCTCGATCACGACACCACCTCGGCGCTGATCGCCGAACGCGCCTTCGGCTTCGTCAACTTCACCGGCTCGGTCGGCGGCGGGCGCGCCATCGAGCGCGCGGCGGCCGGCACCTTCACGCCGCTGGGGCTCGAACTTGGCGGCAAGGACCCGGGCTACGTGATGGAGGACTGCAATCTCGACATGGCGGTCGAGGTGCTGATCGACGGGGCGATGTACAATTCGGGCCAGTGCTGCTGCGGGATCGAGCGGATCTACGTGGCCGAAAGCCTTTACGACAGTTTCGTCGAGAAGGCGGTGAAACTGGTCGAGGGCTACCGGCTGGGCGACCCGCTCGACCCCGAGACCACCATCGGCCCGATGGCGCAGGCGCGCTTTGCCGATCTGGTGCGCGCCCAGACCGCCGAGGCCGTGGCCGCTGGCGCCAGGGCGATGATCGACCCCGCGCTCTTCCCGCAGGATGGCGGCACCTACCTCATGCCGCAGATCCTGACCGGCGTGACCCACGAGATGCGGGTGATGCGCGAGGAAAGCTTCGGCCCCGTGGTCGGCATCATGCCGGTGAAGGACGACGAAGAGGCGATCCGGCTGATGAATGACAGCGATTACGGGCTGACCTGTTCGCTCTGGACCAATGATGTGGCGCGGGCCGAGCGGATCGGCCGGCAGATCGAGACCGGCACCGTCTTCCTGAACCGGGCCGACTATCTCGACCCGGCGCTCTGCTGGACCGGCTGCAAGGATACCGGCCGGGGTGGCGGGCTGTCGGTGATCGGTTTCCACAACCTGACCCGTCCGAAATCCTATCACCTGAGGAAACTCTGAATGACGCCGAACGCCAACTGGTCCTATCCCACCGCCATCCGCTTCGGCGCAGGCCGCATCGCGGAACTGCCCGCGGCCTGTGCCGCGGCGGGGCTGATCCGGCCGCTCTTGGTGACCGACAAGGGGCTCGCAGGGCTGCCGATCACCGCTCGCGCGCTGGACATCCTCGAGGCCGCGGGGCTCGGCCGCGCGGTCTTTGCCGAGGTCGACGCGAACCCGACCGAGCTGAATCTCGCGCTCGGGCTCGAGGCCTACCGGGCCGGGGGTCATGACGGGGTGATCGCCTTCGGCGGCGGCTCGGGGCTCGATCTGGGCAAGATGGTCGCGTTCATGGCGGGCCAGACCCGCCCGGTCTGGGATTTCGAGGATATCGGCGACTGGTGGACCCGCGCCGATGCCGATGCCATCGCCCCCATCGTGGCGGTGCCGACCACCGCGGGCACCGGGTCCGAGGTCGGCCGCGCCAGCGTGCTGACCAATTCCGAAACCCATGAGAAGAAGATCATCTTCCACCCGAAGGTGCTGCCCGGCGTCGTGATCTGCGACCCGGAACTGACCGTCGGCATGCCGAAAGCGATCACCGCGGGCACCGGCATGGATGCCTTCGCCCATTGCCTCGAGGCCTATTGCTCGCCGCATTACCACCCGATGTCGCAAGGCATCGCGCTGGAGGGGCTTCGGCTCGTGACCGAGTACCTGCCCCGCGCCTATGCCGACGGCACCGACCTTGAGGCCCGCGCGCAGATGATGTCGGCGGCGATGATGGGCGCGGTTGCCTTCCAGAAGGGCCTGGGCGCGATCCATGCGATCTCGCATCCCATAGGCGCCGTGCACAACACCCATCACGGCACCACCAACGCCACCGTGATGCAGCCCGTCCTGCGGATGAACCGCCCCGCCATCGAGGACCGTCTGGGCCGGGCCGCCGCCTATCTGGGCATCGGCCACGATTTCGACGCCTTCTATGCGCTGGTCGGCCGTCTGAATGCCGAGCTGGGCATCCCGGCCAGCCTGACCGCGCTGGGGGTCACCGACCCCGATCTCGACGCGCTTACGGCCTCGGCGCTGAAAGACCCCTCGACCGGCGGCAATCCGGTCGAGATGACGGCCGAGAACACGCGCCGTCTGTTGGAGGATTGCCTCTGAAACGGGCAGACGCGCCCTGAAAGAGACCGGCGGGCGGCGCGAGCCCGGCCGCCGGAGACCAGGAATGGACCCCAAAGCGCACGCGGGACAACACTCGCGGCAGGATGACGGGGCAACAGGGAAATGGTGACGGCATGACAGCCACAAGGATCGGCGCGCCCGCGCGAAAGGCGGCGCCATGACCGGGTTCATGCGCGGCTATGTGCGCACGGTCGACGGGGTCAATTACCACATCGGCCGGGTGATGATGTACGGGATCTTCGTGATGATGGGGATCCTGCTGTGGTCCTCGATCTCGAAGACCTTCTTCCTGCCCTCGCTCTGGACGCTGGAAATGGCCCAGTTCGCGATGGTCGCCTATTACATCATGGGCGGGCCCTATTCGATCCAGCTGGGGTCGAACGTGCGGATGGACCTGTTCTACGGCCGCTGGTCGGTGCAGACGCGGGCCTGGGTCGACAGCTTTACCGTGCTCTTCCTGATCTTCTTCCTGGGCGTGCTGCTTTATGGCGGCATCGACAGCCTGATCTACGCGATCCAGTACAACGAGCGCAGCCCGACCGCCTGGCGCCCGGTGCTCTGGCCGATCAAGTCGGTCATGTGCCTCGGCCTCTTCCTGATGATCCTGCAGGCCGTCTCCGAGCTCTTCAAGGACATCGCCCATATCCGCGGCGAGGAGCTTTAGCCCATGTCCTACGAGATGATCGCAATCCTGATGTTCGCCTCGATGATGCTGATGCTGATGACCGGACAACGGGTCTTCGGCGCCATCGGGGCGGTGGCGGCGGTGGCCGCGCTGGCGCTGTGGGGGACGGGCGGGTCGGTCATTCCGTTCTCGGCCTCGATGAAGCTGATGAAATGGTATCCGCTGCTGACCCTGCCGATGTTCATCTTCATGGGCTACGTGCTGTCCGAAAGCCGCATCGCCGACGATCTTTACAAGATGTTCCATGTCTGGATGGGGCCGGTGCCGGGCGGGCTGGCCATCGGCACCATCGGGCTGATGGTGCTGATCTCGGCGATGAACGGGCTGTCGGTCGCGGGCATGGCCATCGGCGCGACCATCGCCCTGCCGGAACTGCTGAGGCGCGGCTATGACAAGCGGATGGTCACGGGGGTGATCCAGGCGGGATCCTCGCTGGGCATTCTGGTGCCACCTTCGGTCGTTCTGGTGCTGTATGCCATGATCGCGCGCCAGCCGGTCGGTCAGCTCTGGCTGGCGGGCATCCTGCCGGGGCTGCTGATGGCCGGGCTCTTCATCCTCTATATCTACCTGCACTGCCGGATCTCGCCCGGGCTGGGCCCGGTCCTGCCGCCCGAGGAACGCGCCGGGATCGCCTTCGCCGAAAAGGTCCGGCTGTTGGGCGCGGGCGTGCTGCCGCTGGTGATCTTCGCCACGATGATGGTGCCCTTCGTCAACGGCTGGACCTCGCTTGTGGAAAGCTCGGCCATCGGCGCGCTGGCGGCGCTGGTCGCGGCGGTGCTGAAGGGGCGGATGAGTCGCACGGTGTTCGAGACCTCGGTGCGCCAGACGCTGGCGGTGTCCTGCATGTTCATGTGGATCATCGTCGCCGCCATGGCCTTCGGCGCGGTCTTCGACGGGCTGGGCGCCGTCAAGGCCATCGAGAGCCTCTTCACCGAAAAGCTGGGCCTCGACCCCTGGATGATCCTGATCCTGATGCAGCTGAGCTTCATCCTGATGGGGACCTTCCTCGACGATACCGCGATGCTGGTGATCGTGGCGCCGCTTTACATTCCGCTGGTCAAGGCGCTGGGGTTCGACCTGATCTGGTACGGGGTGCTTTACACCATCACCACCCAGATCGCCTACATGACACCGCCCTTCGGCTATAACCTCTTCCTGATGAAGGCGATGGCCCCGAAAGAGATCGGGCTGAAGGACATCTACGCCTCGATCGTGCCCTTCGTTCTGGTGATGATCGCGGCGCTGGCCATCGTCATGGCCTTTCCGCAGATCGCGCTCTGGCTGCCGCATCAGGTCTACGGCCTCTGAAGACGGCCCCAAAGAAACGGCCCTTCAAAACGGAGCCCCGGGTCGCGGGGTCCGGAAAACCGGGGGGCAAAAGCCCTCTGCCAACAAGGAGAGAAGACGATGACCACAAGACGCAAGTTCCTGGCCTCTGCCGGGGTCGGCGCCGCCGCAGCCGGTCTGGCCGCCCCGGCGCTCGCCCAGTCCAAGATCCGCTGGCGGATGCAGACCTATGCGGGCGTCGCGCTGGCCGATCACGTCATCCGCCCCGCCATCGAAAGCTTCAACAAGATCGCCGGCGACGAGATGGAGATCGAGCTTTACACTGCCGACCAGCTGGTCCCCACGGGCGAGCTGTTCCGCGCGATGCAGCAGGGCACCATCGACGCGGTGCAGTCCGACGACGATTCCATGGCCTCGCCGACCGAGGTCACCGTCTTCGGCGGCTATTTCCCCTTCGCCTCGCGCTATTCGCTCGATGTGCCGGTGCTGTTCAACCAGTACGGCCTGAACGAGATCTGGGGCGCCGAATATGAAAAGGTCGGCGTCAAGCACATCTCGGCCGGGTCCTGGGATCCCTGCAACTTCGCCACGATCAGCCCGATCAAGTCGCTCGACGACCTCAAGGGCAAGCGCGTCTTCACCTTCCCGACGGCGGGCCGGTTCCTCGCGCAGTTCGGCGTGGTGCCGGTGACGCTGCCCTATGAGGATGTCGAGGTCGCGATGCAGACCGGCGAGCTGGACGGCGTCGCCTGGTCGGGCATCACCGAGGATTACACCGTGGGCTGGGCCGGGCCTGCCAAGTATTTCCTGACCAACAACATCTCGGGCGCCTGGATCGGCCATTTCTTCGCCAACATGGACCGCTGGAACGAGGTGCCGGAACGGCTGCAAGAGCTGCTGCGGGTCTGCATGGAGCAGTCGCATTACTACCGTCAGTGGTGGTACTGGGGCGGCGAGGCGCGGCTGCGCGTCGAGGGCACCAAGATGGAGCTGACCTCGATCCCCGACGAGGACTGGGATCAGGTCGAGACCGCCGCCCGGACCTTCTGGGACGAGATCGCAGAGGAATCCGAGACCAAGGCGAAGATCGTCGACATCTTCAAGAAATACAACGAAGACATGCAGAAGGCGGGACGGCCCTACCGCTATACCAGGGCCTGATCCCCGGGCCCGATCGCAAAAGGGGCGCCCGTTTCCGGGCGCCCCGCCGCCTGCGGGCGGTCCCCACCCTGCGCGACCGCCGCCCATGGCGAACCGGCATCGCGCAAGACCGCCTGCGGGCGGTGCCCCCTGCCCCCAGATCCGTTTCCCGGCCCCGTTTCCCAGACCCGTCCCCGGCCCCGTTTCCCGGCCCCGCTCCCGGCGGAGCTTGCGCGCCGGTCCCCGGCGGGACCGGCGTGAAAAGGCGTGCTCCGGCCGCGCCGCAACGGGCGACCAAACCCGGCCGCGGCGCCTGACGGTCCCCGCTCCGCCCGCCCGGCCGGTGCCGGTCTGGCAATGCGGGGCCGCCCGGGCCGCAAGGCGCGCCGGTGGCCGGAGGCGGGATGCGCAAGTCGTGCCGTCGGACGAAAAACCTGACATTGGACCTCGTCACCAACCCCCAGGCACTGCGCATCCGCCCCCGCCTCCGGCCTCCGGCGACAGGACGCCGCCGGAGCACGCGAGCCACCTTTCGCCCGCTCCCCCCTTTGGAGCGTCCGAAAGGCTGGCCTGTGCCGAGGGTGCGAGGGAGGATCTCGGCACAGGCATCCGGCGTCAGGCGCGCATGCCCGCCGCCCGGATCAAGGCTGCCACCGTCGTGACCGGTTCGCCCGCCGGCCGGACCCCGTCGCGGGGATGCCAGCGGCCGTGATCCGACCCCAGATGGTGCCAGTAACTGTCGGGATCGCAGACGCAGAGCCCCACCAGGGTCTCGGCCACGATCCGGCTGCCCAGCGGGCCCAGACGACGCCCGCCGGTCCGCGCTTCGGCCTCGCGCAGGATGTAGTACCAAAGCGGCGTCGCCTCGAGCATCCCGGCCCGCGCCAGAACCCCGCCGCCGGGGCCCTCGGCCAGCTCGACCGCGCTCAGCGGCGCGATCCGCACTCCAAGCCGCGCCATCCCGCGCAGGCAGTCCTGCCCCGAGGCCAGGTTCAGCCGCAGCCCCCGGCGCAGCGTGCGCTCGGCCAGCTGGCGCATCCGCCCGTGCAGCCCCGGCGGCTCGTCATGCAGGCACAGCAGATCCGGCGTGATCCGGGTGTTGATGCCGCGCGCATGGCGGTCGGGACGGGTGCCGCTTTCATCGGTCAGGCGCGAGAAATCCATCCGCCCCGACGCCCGCCGCCACCCCGGCGGCCCGGCGACGGATGCCGCTCCGCAGCCAAAGCCATGGCGCGCCGACCAGTCATAGCTCGGCCGGGCCATGGTCTCGCCCAGACGGATGGCGGCGGCCTGGAACTCGAAGGGCAGCGGCAGCCGCCCCTCGGGCAGGCCGGGACAGCGCTGCAGCAGATCGCGATAGACCGGCGCCTCTTCGGCCATGACCGCGTCCAGAACCTCGGGCAAACAGATCCGGCGCAGGTAGTCGTTGACCACAAGCCACTGGAAGTGCTTGCGCACCTCGTCCCGGGCGAAGTCGAAGGCGGTATCGCCCGCCTCGGCCCGGGGGCCGCCGATCCCCGGCGCCCGGGCGACAACCGCATTGTGAAACCGCGCCAGAACCAGATGGACCTCGGCCGTCGCCAGGCCCGCATCTGTCTGCGGAGCGCCGATATAGGCCTTGTCCTGCTCGGCCAGGGCCGGTTGCGGCCAGCGGTTCCGCCGCGCCGGATCGACCCGGACCCCCTCCCCCATGCTCCCGGACGGACCGGTCACGCCCGACCAGAGCCGGGCCGGGGCCGCCGGATCGCGCCGCCACCCGCCCGTCTCGGCGCCATAGAGGCTCTCGAGGTTCAACCGGCCGCTTCTGTCATTGCTGAGATCGGCCATCGCCCGGCGGCGCGGCAGCGGATCGACGCAGTCGAGGTCAAGCCCCGACAGCCCACCCTCGGGGTCGGTCCCGGCGGCCAGTTCCCGGGCGATGACCTGTCCCAGATAGGTATAGATCGCGGGCATGCCGGAATCGTCCCCGCCGCCCGTCCCCCGGCCCGCCATCGCCGAGGCCAGATCGCGCAGCGCGGCAGTCGCCGCCACCCCGCCCCGCGCCTCGGCCGCGTCGGGAAAGAGATAGCCGAACGGGCCATGCGGGGCCTCGGGCCAGACCGGATAGGAAAACGCATCGATGGTGGCGCTCGGGGGGCAGGCGGTTCCTGCCTCCTCGGGCGCGGGGTGCGCGGCGAACGCGGGGCATTCGTGGCTTTGAAGCGGCAACATCTTCCCTCGACTCCCTGACCGTTTTCCCTCAACGACTCGAGGATCGCGGACCGCCGTCAACGCAGCGTCAAAGGTAAACAAAACCTTTACGACACGGGAAAAGGAGCGGTCGGGCAACGGCTTGACGCAACAAGGCCTGACACCCGCCGGGACAGTACGCAGGCCCGCCCTGTCGAAAGACCGGCGCCGGAGCGGCAAATGGTCCGCGCAAAACCGCTTCGTCCAACCAGGGGCCTCGGCCTAGGCTCTGTAACCCTATCACAGCGGAGCGCAGGAAATGGACCTGACCTATTGGGCCCTCTTTGCCGGCACGGTCATCGCCGTCTCGATGATCCCGGGACCGAGCACCCTGATCGCCTTTTCGCATGGGGCAAGCCATGGCTGGCTGCGCAGCACGATCACGGCCAGCGGAAATGCCGCGGCCTCCGCCTGTCAGGCCATCGCGGCCTCGGCCGGACTGGGGCTGGTCCTCACCGGGTCGGCAACGCTTTTCCTGACGCTGAAATATGCCGGGGCGGCCTATCTGGTCTATGTCGGTATCCAGCTCTGGCGCAGCGCCGCCCGGCGCGTCAGCCTCTCCGATAGAACCCACAACCTCCCCGAGCCCGCGCGCAAGCTGTTCGCCGGGGGCTTCACCGTGGCCGCGAGCAACCCCAAGGCCATCGCCTTCTTCACGGCACTCTTCCCGCAATTCCTGTCGCCGGAGGGCACGGGCGTCGGGCAACTGGCGGGCATGGTCGCGGTGGTCTGCCTCAGCGCCTTTGCCGTTGCCACCGTCTACGGCGGTCTCGGCGCCTGGCTGCGGCGGCTGGAGCTGTCGCAACGCGCGGTGACGCGGATCCACAAGACGACGGGCGGGATCTTCGTGGCCAGCGGGATCGGCCTTGCCGCATCGCGAAGCGGCTGAGCGCGGCCCCGCCGGTCGCCCGCCCGGCTCTCGTCTGGACGCGCCTGCCTCAGTCGCGCCAGGAGGTCATCCGGGTCAGGGTCTGGTCGCAGACCTCGGCATTCATCCGCGCCAGCCGCTCGGCCTCGTCGCGGCAGACCGCGACCGTCTCGCCCAGATAGTCGCCCTGCCAGTCGGTCAGGCTTTCGGGCGTGCGGCAGGCGGCCAGGCGCTGCATCGCGTCGGCGTTGCGCCGGGCCTCGTCGCGGGCAAAGGCCGCCATCTCGCTGCTGGTGCGGCGGACGTGATCGACCATGGTGGCACTCACCCAGGCCATCAGCCCCCAGCCCTCGGCCTGGGCACGCAAGGCCGCCTCAAGCGCGGCGGCGGCAGAGGGCGTCACGGGGGTCTTGGGCATGGTGGATCTCCTCACACGCAAACCGATGGCTACTGATCCGAAAATAGGAAAGTCCGGGGACCGGGTCAAAGCCTTGCAGCGCGCCGCGCCCCCGCAACCGGCAGCCTCAGGCGACGCGCCCCCCCTGCACCCAGGCGCCGCGCACCACCGGCACGCCGTCGATCCGCGCCACCCGGATCAGATCGGCCCGCGCCCCGGGCGCGATCCGGCCGCGATCCCTCAGCCCCACCGCATCGGCGGGCGCCCGGGTCACCGTGGCGATGCCCCGCGCCATGTCGTCCCAGAGATCGCCCAGCATCACCCCGGCCATCAGCAAGGCCGAGGGCACGTAATCCGACGACAGGATGTCGAGAAGCCCCAGACCGGCCAGCTCGGCCGCCGCCACATTGCCCGAATGCGACCCGCCCCGGATCAGGTTCGGCGCGCCCATCATCACCGCGATGCCGCTGGCCCGGCAGGCCCGCGCCGCCTCGAGCGTGGTCGGAAACTCGGCCAGCCGGATGCCATGCCCGGCCGAGACCGCGACATGGGCCTCGGTGGTGTCGTCATGGCTGGCAAGGATCGCCCCGCAGCGCCGGGCCTCGGCCACGGCGACCTCTTCGTGGCGCTCGCCATGACGGTCGCGCAACGCCTTCAGCGTCGCGACATGGGCCTCGAAATCGGCTTCGGAAAAGTTGTTCTTGCCCATCACATAGGCCTTCAGCTTGTCCAGATCGCGGAACTGCCGCTGGCCGGGGGTGTGGTCCATCAGGCTGACGATGCCGACCCGGTCCTCGGGACCGAATTCGGCCATCTCCTCGGCCAGGGTCTCGGAACAGACCTCGGCGCGCAGATGCAGGAAATGGCTGATCCTCAGCGCGCCCCGCGCCCTCAGATCCAGCATCTCGCTGGCCAGTCCGCGCGCATAGGCCCGGTAGCGCGCCTTGCCGGACGGGATCGACCCCACCCGCATCGCATCGAAGACCGTGGTGATGCCGACCCCGGCAAGTTCGGCATCATGGGCGACGATCGCGCTGGCATGGGGCCAGTCGACCGAGGGGCGCGGCTGGATATGCCGCTCCAGGTTGTCGGTATGCAGCTCGATCAGCCCCGGCATCACCAGATCGCCGCCGCAATCGATGGCCCCCGCGGGCACGGCCCCGCCGGGGTCGATCCCGGCGATGCGCCCGTCCGCGACCCGGACCGATCCGGTCAGCGTCTCATCGGGCAGAACCAGCGTGGCATTGGCAAGAACGGTCTCGGAAACCGGGGACATGGGCGCCTCCTTCTTGATGCGCGGGGAGGATTGGGGCAGGACAAGGGGGGAAACGGCGCGGCATCCCAGTGCGGAGGGGGCAATGGAAGGCTACCGGCGCTACGCGATCTATTTCGCGCCCGAAGAGGGCGCGCTTGGCGATTTCGGCAAGGCCTGGCTCGGCTGGGACGCCGAGGCCGGGGCACCACGGGCGCATCCCCGGCTGCGCGGGCTGCCGCGGCCGGTCGAGGACCTGACCGAGGTGCCCCGCAAATACGGGTTTCACGCCACCGTCAAGGCGCCGTTCCGGCTGGCCGAGGGCAGCGATATCGGGCTCTTGCATGCCTCGGCCGTGGCGCTGTCGGGCCAGCTGCGGCCGGTGCTGATCGAGGGGCTGCGGCTGTCGCTTCAGAGCGGCTTCCTGGCCCTCACCCCGCGCGGCGACACGCGGGCGCTGGCGGCGCTGGCGGGCAGCGTGGTCGAGGCGCTGGACGGGTTTCGCGCCCCACCCACCGCCGCAGAGCTCGCCCGCCGCAATCCCGACCGGCTGAGCGCCCGGCAAAGGAAGCTCCTTGAAAAATGGGGCTATCCCTACGTGATGGAGGAATACCGCTTTCACCTGACCCTGACCGGCCCGCTGAAGCCCCCCGAGGCCGACGCGACGCGGATGGTGCTGGGCCCGGTGCTCGACCCGCTGATCGACCGGCCGATCCGGATCAGAAGCCTGTGCCTCTTCGGCGAGGCCGAGGACGGGAAGTTTCACAACCTGCACCGCTATCGCCTGTCGGGCTGAAGCGCGGCCAGAAAGGCCTCGACGGCGTCGTCAAGCGCGCCGTCATTGTCGATGCGGACCGCCACGATCCCGTCGGGCAGCGCATAGCCCGCGCGCCCCAGCCGTGCCGCGATCTCCTCGGCGCTCTCGCGCCCGCGCCCGGCAAGCCGCGCCGCCAGCGTCTCGGGCCGGGCCATCACGTGCAGCACGGTCAGATCGGGAAACCGCGCCCGCGCCTCGGCCAGCATCGCGCGCGAGCCGTTGAAGACCACATCCTCCCCCTCCCAGAGCGCCTCGTCGACGCTGCGCGGGATGCCATAGCTCAGCCCGTGCGCGCGCCACCACAGCGCAAAGGCGCCCCCGGCACGCATCCGCTCGAACGCGGCCGCGCTGACGCAATCGCAGTCCTCGCCCCCGGCCCCGGGCGCCCGGGTCACCACCCGGCGCACCAGATGCAGATCGGGCCGGCGCAGCCAGGCCGCCGCCATCAGCGTGTCCTTGCCCGCCCCCGACGGCCCCACCACCGCGAACAACCGCCCCGGCCCGACCCCGCTCATGGCGCCACCGCAAAGGCCGAGACATCGACCTCGCGGTCGCAGACCCGCGCGCGCGCGCCCGCGTCGTGAAAGATCCCGAGGATCGCCGCGCCCCGCGCCTTGGCCGCCTCGATCAGCCCCAGCACCACCTCGCGGTTGCCGGGGTCGAGGCTCGCCGTGGGCTCGTCCAGCAGAAGCGCCGGATAGTCATGGGCAAAGCCCCGCGCGATATTGACCCGCTGCTGTTCGCCGCCCGAAAACGTGGTCGGGCTCAGATCCCAAAGCGGGCGCGGGATGTTCAGCCGCGCCAGCAGGGCCGCCGCCCGGTCGCGCGCGGCCTCGACCGGCACGCCCACCGCCAGCAAGGGCTCGGCCACGACATCGAGCGTCGGCACCCGCGGCACCACCCGCAGAAACTGGCTGACATAGCCCAGCACATGGCGCCGCAGCGCCAGGATCTCGCGCGGCTCGGCCGCCGCCACATCGAGCCCGCCGACGACGATCCGCCCCGAGGCGGCCAGGTAATTGCCATGGATCATCCGCATCAGGGTCGACTTGCCCGCGCCCGAGGCCCCGGTCAGCGCCACGCATTCGCCCGGCGCCACCGACAGCGCCGCCCCCGCCATCACCGGGATCGCCGCGCCCCCCTGATTATACAGCGTGAAACTCTTGGCCACGCCCGAAAGCTCGATCATCGCTTCGTCCTTCTTCTTGGCCCAAATACCCATTGCCCCGCCGCCCCCCACGGGCGCGCCTTCAGACCTGAAGCCCCTCAAACCTGAAGCACAGAACTCACCAGAAGCTGGGTATAGCCATGCTGCGGATCGTCCAGCACCTGATCGGTCAGCCCGGTCTCGACCACCCGCCCGCCCTTCATCACCATCAGCCGATGCGCCAGCAGCCGCACGACGGCCAGATCATGGGTCACGATCACCGCCGATAGCCCCATGTCCCGCACAAGCCCGCGCAGCAGATCCAGAAGCCGCGCCTGCACGCTGACATCGAGCCCGCCCGTCGGTTCGTCCATGAACACCAGCCGCGGCCCCGTCACCAGATTGCGCGCGATCTGCAGCCGCTGCTGCATACCGCCCGAAAAGGCCGCGGGCCGGTCGTCGATCCGGTCGGCCGCGATCTCGACCCGGCCCAGCCAGTCCAGCGCCGAGGCCCGGATCGCCCCGTAATTCCGCGCGCCGACCGCCATCAGCCGCTCGCCGACATTGCCGCCCGCCGAGACCGTCATCCTCAGCCCGTCGCGCGGGTTCTGATGCACGAAGGCCCAGTCGGTGCGGGCAAGCCGCCGCCGCTCGGGCTCGGACAGCGCCAGCGTATCGCAGAGGCCCTCCTCGCCCAGATCGAACAGCACCTCGCCCGCATCGGGCCGCAGATGGCCCGCGAGACAGTTCAAAAGCGTCGACTTGCCCGATCCGCTTTCGCCGACGATCCCCATCACCTCGCCGGGATAAAGATCGAAGCCCACATCCTCGCAGCCTACACGCCCGCCATAGCGTTTCGTCAGCCCCCGGACCGACAGAAGCGGTGCCACCGGCGCCTCGGCCCGGAACGCATCCGCCCTCATGCCCGGCCCTCCCCTGCGGCCGCGCCCTCGGCCCCCACATGCCCGGCCGCCCGCCGCCCGGCGCAGTAATCGGTGTCGGAACAGACGAACATCCGCCCGCCCCGGTCATCGACGATCACCTCGTCCAGATAGCTTGTCTCTGACCCGCAGAGCGCGCAGGCCCCTTCGGCCTTGCCGGGCACGAAGGGATGATCCTCGAAATCGAGGCTCACCACCTCGGTATAGGGCGGCAGCGCATAGATCCGCTGCTCGCGCCCCGCGCCGAACAGCTGGATCGCCGCCATCCTCAGCTTGGGGTTGTCGAATTTCGGGATCGGCGAGGGGTCCATCACATAGCGCCCCTCGATTTGCACCGGATAGGCATAGGCGGTCGCGATCTCGCCATGGCGGGCGATATCCTCGTAAAGCTTCACATGCATCAGCCCGTACTCTTCCAGCGCATGCATCCTGCGGGTCTCGGTCTCGCGCGGTTCCAGGAACCGCAAGGGTTCCGGGATCGGCACCTGATAGACGAGGATCTGCCCCTCGGTCAGCGGCGCTTCGGGGATGCGGTGGCGGGTCTGGATCACCGTCGCCTCGCCGGTATGCCCGGTCACGGCAATGCCCGCCGTCTTCTGGAAGAACTTGCGGATCGAGACGGCGTTGGTGGTGTCGTCCGCCCCCTGATCGATCACCTTCAGCCTATCCCCGGGCACCAGCACCGCGGCAGACACCTGCACGCCCCCGGTGCCCCAGCCATAGGGCATCGGCATCTCTCGGCTGGCGAAGGGCACCTGATAGCCCGGCACCGCCAGCGCCTTCAAAAGCGCCCGCCGGATCATCCGCTTGGTCTGTTCGTCGAGATAGGCGAAATTGTAGTCTGCCCCGGGGGCCTCGACCCGGCTTTCCGCTTCGGTCATTCCGCCGCCTCCCGCTCGGCCGCGCTGGCTGCGGCTTCGGCCCGGATCCGCCGCACCAGCTCCAGCTCGGACTGGAAATCCACGTAATGCGGCAGCTTGATATGTTCGAGAAAGCCCGAGGCCTGGATGTTGTCGCCATGCGAAATGACGAATTCGGCATCCTGCGCCGGGGCGCCCGTGAAATCCTCGCCCAGGTCCTCCCAGCGCAGCGCGCGGTCGACCAGCGCCATGGAAATCGCCTTGCGCTCGGACTGGCCGAAGACCAGGCCATAGCCCCGGGTGAATTGCGGCGGCTCGGTCTTCGAGCCCGCAAACTGGTTCACGGTCTCGCATTCGGTCAGCTCGATCTCGGCGATTTCGACGGCAAAGCCCAGCTCGGGGATCTCTACCTCGACGCCCACCCGGCCCAGGCGCAGCTCGCCCACGAAGGGGTGGTTGCGCCCGTAACCGCGCTGGGTCGAATAGGCCATGCCCAGCGCAAAGCCCTCGTCGCTGCGGGTCAGCGCCTGCAGCCGCAGCGCGCGGCCCGCGGGAAAGCCCAGCGGTTCGCGGGTCAGATCGGGCGGGGTCTCGTCCGAGGCCGGTTCCGTCTCGATCAACCCGTCGCGGTCCAGAAGCCCGGTGATCCGGGGCTTGGGCGCCGCATCCGGGGCGGCGGTGGCAGCCTCCGGTACCTCGCCCTCGGCGGCCAGCGCGAAATCCAGCAGCCGGTGGGTATAATCGAAGGTCGGCCCCAGCACCTGCCCGCCCGGCACGTCCTTGAAGGTGGCAGAGATCCGGCGGTCGCAGCGCATCCCGCCGGTCTCGACCGGTTCGGACGCCCCCAGGCGCGGCAGGGTGGTGCGATAGGCGCGGATCAGGAAGATCGCCTCGATCAGATCGCCCCGCGCCTGCTTGATCGCCAGCGCGGCCAGATCGGGATCGTACAGCGAGCCCTCGGCCATCACCCGGTTGACCGCCAGCGTCATCTGTTCGCGGATCTGGGCGACGGCGAGTTCCGGGATCGCGGGATCGCCCCGGCGTTCCTCGGCCAGCCAGGCATGGGCCGCGTCGATCGCCCGCTCGCCCCCCTTGACGGCAACATACATCAGACGGCCTCCACATGCGTGCTCCGGGGCAGCGCGGCCAGCCGCTCGCCCGCGGTCAGGAAGAAATCGAGCCCCAGCGGAAACCGCGCCCGATTGGCCCGGAAGGCCGCGATCTCGGGCAGCGACAGCCCATGGCTGGTCTCGATGCCGGGGCCGGTCAGCCGCGCCCCCGTCGCGTCAAGCGCGTCCATCTCGACGATCAGCGTGGCCGAGCGGTCGGGATAATCGGGCGTCCCGAGGCTGTAGGCATCGAGCGGCAACAGATCGGCCCAGCGCCCGACGGCAAAGACGGCGCCCGCGCGGTCCGAAAGCGGCGCCCCGGTGTGAAACCGCAGCCAGTCGCGGAGGCCGGGCCGGTCGAGCGCGCCCGCCAGATGCACCGGGGTCGTCGGATCGGCCAGCACCAGAAGAAGCGTCCCGGCGGCAACCGACAGCGGCGCGGGCGGCCGCGCCCCCGCGACAGCCTCGATGCGCCCGGGCCGCGCCATCGCGGTCAGCGCCGCGCGAAACGCCAGCGCCGCCTCGCGCGGGGTGTCGGCAAAACCGCCCGACAGGGCCTGATCGTCCATCGCCTCAATCCTCTCCGCGCACCATGGTGAAGAACTCGACCCGGGTCGCGGCGGCCCGCGCCGCCCGCCCCGTTTCAGCCGCCGCCATCTCTTCGGCCAGCGGGTCCAGCAGCCGCGCGCGCAGCTCGTCCGCCCGCCCGGTCTGCATCAGCGCATCGGCCAGCGCGGCCCGGCGCGCCTTGGCCTTGTCGCGCCCCTGCACCCAGGCATGACCGACCACGCCCCCCTCTTGCAGTCGCAGCGCACAGCGGGTAACCGTCACCTCCCCGAGGTTGAAGGGCGCGCCCGTGCCCCCCATCCGGCCGCGCACCATCACCCCTCCGGTTTCGGGGGGCCGAAGCCATGCGTATTCGGGATCTGGTCCCAGACTTATCCACAGGCGCTCCAGCGTCGCCGCAGGCGCGCGCGCCAGCAGCCCCATCCATTCGCGACGTGTTTCCGGTTCGGTCATCCGACTGCTTGCCGAGTTATCCACAGGCTTGTCCGACCTCTACAGATTCCCTATACAACTAGACAAATCCCTACGCGCGCTTCCCGAGTCGTGCAAGCGCCACCTGGATGAAGTTTCGATGACATGACCCCGACCGCGCTCTGGACCTCGATCGCCGCGACGCTTCGCGACGAAATCGCCGCGGGCCGCTACCGGCCCGGCGACAAGCTGCCGACCGAGGCCGACCTGGCGCGCCGGTTCGGGGTCAATCGCCATACCGTCCGGCGGGCGCTGGCCGATCTGGCCGAGGCGCGGCTGGTGCATGCCCGGCGCGGCTCGGGCGTCTATGTGGCGGCGCGGCCGACCGATTATCCGCTGGGCCGCCGGGTGCGGTTTCACCAGAACCTCGCCGCGGCCGGGCGCAGCGCCGACCGCAAGGTGCTGCTGCGTGCGACCGGCAAGGCCGACCGGCGCGAGGCCGAGGCGCTGGCCCTGCCCGAGGGCGCGGCCGTCCATGTCTACGAGGGCATCTCGCTGGCCGACGGTCAGCCGATCGCGCTGTTTCGCAGCGTGTTCCCGGCCGACCGCCTGCCCGGGCTGCTCGACGCGCTGGCCGAAGACCCCTCGGTGACCCGGGCGCTGGCGCGCGCGGGCGTCGCGGACTACACCCGCGCCTCGACCCGGCTGACCGCCAAGCGCGCCACGCCGACCCAGGCCCTGCATCTGGAATTGCGCCCGGGGGACCCGATCCTGCGCAGCGTCTCGATCAACGTCGATGCCGAGGGCCGGCCGGTCGAATATGGCCGCACTTGGTTCGCGGGCGACCGCGTCAGCCTGATCGTCGCGCCCGAGTAAGCGCCGCGAATGATCGAATTGAAGGCAGAACCGCGAGGGCTGTCATACCCGCGATACAGTGCAGAGGTATCCCGGTCGCCACGTAACCTCAGGACCGCCCGAGCAGCGACATGCCCCAGTATCTTCAGCCCCTGCGCTTTACCGGCGCGACCATCCTGCGCGACGGCGAGCTGCAACGGCGCTCGCTTGCCATTGCCGATGGCCGGATCACCAAGGGCCCGCTGCCCGAGGTCGATCTGTCGGGCTATCTGATCCTGCCGGGCATTGTCGATCTGCATGGCGACGCCTTCGAACGGCATATCGCGCCCCGCCCCGCCGCGCCCTTCGCGCTCGAGGTCGGGCTGGCCGCGACCGACCGCGAGGCGGCCGCGAACGGCATCACCACCGGCTGGCTCGCCCAGGGCTGGTCCTGGGAGGGCGGACGCCGTGCCCCCGATCAGGCCGAGGCCTTGATGGCCGCGCTCGACGCCTACCGGCCGCGGATGCTGACCGACCTGCGCATCCAGCTGCGCTGCGAGACCCATACCGTGGGCACCGCCCAACGCCTGCTCGAGGCGGTCGAGCGGCACGGGATCGACTATGTCGTCTTCAACAACCACCTCGAAGAGGCCGAAGAGCTGGCGCGCGCGCGGCCCGAGCGGCTGCACCACTGGGCGACCGAAAACGGCCGCTCCGTGCAGGATCACATGGCCGCGGTCGCCGCCGCGCAGGCGATGGCGCCCGACGTGCCGCGCCATCTGTGCCGACTGGCCGAGGCGTTCGACCTGATGGGCGTGATGTACGGATCGCATGACGATCCCGACGGCGAGACGCGCGAGCGGTTCTCGATGATCGGGGCCCGCATCGCCGAGTTCCCGACCACCCGCCGCGCCGCCGCCGCCGCCAAGGCGATGAACGACCCGGTCCTGCTGGGCGCGCCCAATGTGGCGCGGGGCGGCTCGCAGGCGGGCAACGCCTCGGCCACCGATCTGATCGCGCAGGGGCTGTGCGACGCGCTGGTGTCCGATTTCTACTATCCCGCCCTGACCCATGCGGTCTGGCGGCTGGTCGATCTGGGCCTCAGGACCCTGCCGCAGGCCTGGGCGATGATCTCGCAGCACCCGGCCGAGATCCTGCGCCTGCCCGACCGGGGGCGGCTCGATTTCGGACGCCGAGCGGATCTGTGCGTGATCAACGAAGAGACTCGCGCGGTCGAGATGACCATTGCGGGCGGGCGGCTGACCTATCTGGCCGGCGAGGCGGCGCATCGCTTCGCCCATCGCATCCATGCGCTGGATATGGCGGCGGAATAGCCGCAACGCAGCGAAATTTATAGCCGCGTCGCAGAAAATTTACCTCCCGGCAACGAATTCCATAGGCATCCGCCACAAAAGCGAATTAGACTAAGTCCCGTTAAACGGTGTGATCGGGGTTTTCGGTAGAGGTTGTTCCGCCGTCAGGCGACCGGGGATTTCAGCTTCGATTTCAGCAGGCTCAGGGGGATGCGGCTTCGGCCCGTTCCCCTTTTTCTGTCCGGCGGCCCGCGCGGCAGGCTCAGCCGCCATGGGCCTCGAGGAAGGCCTCGACAGAGAGGCTGCGAAAGCCGTCCAGCGCATGCCGCAGCGCCGCATGATCCCAGTCCCACCAGGCCAGCGCCTGCAGCCGCCGGGCGATGGCGGGGGCAAAGCGGTCGCGGATCGGCACCGCCGGAACCCCGGCCACGACGGTATAGGGCGCCACGTCGCGGGTCACCACGGCGCCCGCCCCCACCACCGCGCCGTCACCCACCGTTACCTCGGGGCGGACGATGGCGCCATGGCCGATCCAGGTGTCATGCCCGATCCGGGCGCGGCGGCTGGCGCGATGGGCGAAGAAGGCCGGGTCGTCCCCAGCATCCTCCCAGTAATCGGCCGAGCGATAGAGGAAATGGTGCAGGCTCGCGCGCTGCATCGGGTGGTCGGTGGGCCCGATCCGGGCGAAGGCGGCGATATTGGCGAACTTGCCCAGATCGGCATTGGCGATGTCGGCATAGCGGTCGCAATAGGAATAGTCGCCCATGGCGACGTTCAGCAGCCGCGCGCCCTGCCCGATCTCGACATAGCGGCCAAGGGTACAGCCTGTGACCGAGCAATCGGGATGCAGAACGGGCGTCTCGGCGGACAGGCGGGGCATCGGCGGGCTCCTCGGAAAGCGGGACGCATCGTCCCCGCGGGGAAGGTGCGGGATCAGGCGCCGCGGATCAGGCGGCGGCGGAGAATCCCCGAGATCCAGTCCATCGCCGAGACCATCAGCACGATCAGCACGATGTAATAGCTGACCTCTTCCCAGTCCTTCTGGGTGATGATCGCCTGGGTCAGCAAAAGCCCGATCCCGCCGCCGGTGATGGCACCGATCACGGTGGCGCTGCGGGTATTCGATTCCAGATAGTACAGCGCCTGCGACAGCAGCACCGGCGTGATCTGCGGGATCACCCCGAAGCGGTAGCGCGCCAGCAGCGGCGCCCCGGTCGACTGCACGCCCTCGATCTGGCGCCGGTCGACATTTTCCAGCGCCTCCGAGAACATCTTGCCGAAGGTGCCGCTGTCGGTGAAGAGGATCGCCAGCGCCCCGGTCATCGGCCCCGGCCCGAAGGCGCGCGCCAGAACGATGGTCCAGATCAGCCCGTCGACCCCGCGCACGAAATCGAAGACCCGCCTTATGCCGAAGCGGATCGCCATCACCGGCGTGAAGTTCCGCGCCGCCAGAAAAGCCAGCGGCAGGGCCACCAGCGCGGCCCCCATGGTGCCGAGAAAGGCCATCAGCACGGTCTCGAACAGCGCCCAGGCCACATCCGCGTGACGCCACATCGGGTTGCGCCAGAAATCGTGCCAGGCGCCCGCGAGATTGCTGCGATCAGGATCGATCTGGGGGCCGAACAGAAGGCTTGCGGCCGAGTGCCCGTGATAGGGGCTGTCGAGGGTGAAGAAGAACAGCTCCCATCCGACGAAATAGCGGAACACCTCGCTTCGGTTGCGGGTCACGGTCAGCCGCCCGGCCTCGGTCGTCACCGCAAGCCGGTTCCGCGACAGGCTGATCCAGTCGGGCAGCGGCCCGGTCAGGTTGGTCTCGACCCCGGCAGAAACGCTGGGCCGCGCCTCGATCAGCCCGTAGCCCGGGACGTTGTAGCTCACCATCTCCGGCCCGAAACTGACCAGATGGCCGTCGCCCAGGTCGATTTGGGTGCGCGCGCCCTTGCGCTCGACCCAGTCGGGCGGCGCGTCGGCGGCATAGGTGCCCTTCCTCTCGCCCTCGATGGCGACGGTAACCTCGCCCGAGCGGTTGTCGCGGGTGACATGGGTCTTGTAGCTGTAGCTGTCGGCCAGCAGCGTCCGGCCATTATCAAGCCGCGCCCTCTCGGCCAGCCCGGCCACGTCGAAGGCGATGGCGACATAGGCCAGATAGGCCAGGACCAGCCCCGGAAACGCGAAGGCGATCAGACGCTTGCGCCCGATCAGGCCGACCGCGCCCCGTTTGAGAACCGCGGTATCGCTCATGCCGCGGCTCCCTTTGTCAGGCGGTCGCGGACATGGCTCGACAGCTGGTCGAAGACGACGATGGCCGCGAAGAGCAGCAGGAAGATCGCCGCCGCCTGATCGAACCGCCCCTGCCCCCAGGACATCGCGTTCTTCAGCTCGTAGCCGAGCCCCCCCGCGCCGACGAAGCCGAGGATCGCCGAGGCGCGGATATTGATCTCGAATCGCAACAGCGCATAGCTGAGGTAATTCGGTGCCACTTGCGGCACGACCCCCAGCCACATCCGCTGCGCCCAGCCCGCGCCGACCGAAGCGAGCCCCTCGACGGGCTTAAGGTCGGCGTTCTCATTGACCTCCGAGAACAGCTTGCCCAGCGCGCCCGCGGTATGAAAGGCGATGGCGATCATCGCGGGCACCGGCCCGCCGCCCAGCACGTAGATCAGGACCAGCGCGATGACGATCTCGGGCACCGCCCGCATCACATCCATCGCCCGGCGAAAGAGCGGAATCGCCAGCGCCCAGGGCGCCAGCCCCCGGGTCGACAAGAGCGCCAGCGCAAACCCGGCCGTCCCGCCCACAAGGGTCGAGACCGCGGCGATGTTGACCGTCTCGACCAGCGCCGGGAAGAAGCGCAGCAGATTGGCGGGCATGTCGGCGATCTTGGCGGCGGCCTCTTCGATCACATTGGCCGGGAAGGCAAAGATGTTGCCGATCCCGTCCAGAAACCCGCCGGCATTGCGGTCATTGGCAAGCCCGAAGCCTGACGCCATCAGCACCGCGAAGATCGTCAGCGTCAGGCCCGAATAAAGCTGCCGGCGGCGCACCAGATCGAGATAGCGGCTGCGGATCGGATCGATCCGGGGGGCGGGGAAGCTGTCGGCCATGAGGAGGTACTTTCACGAGAAGGCGGCGGACCCGAACAGGGGCCCGCCGCCGCCGGTGATCCGGCTCAGTTCGATTGCGCCTTGCGGGCCTCGATGATCGACAGATAGGCGTCATGGGTGATCGGCATCACGCCCTTCGCCTCGCCCGCCAGCACGCCATAGGAACAGTCGGGGTCCATCGAGGCCAGCGACGCCACCAGCGCGGTCATCTTCAGCTTGGCATCTTCCGGCAGCGCGGTGCGCAGCACGAACGGGCCTTCCGGGATCTGCTTGGACCGCCAGATCTCGACCATGTCATTCATGTCGACGATGCCCGCATCGACGGCCTTGCGCAGCGCGCCGGAATTATAGCCGTCTTCCCAGTTGCCCTGCCCGTCGGCCCAGGTCACTCCCGCATCGACATCGCCGTTGTTGACCGCGACGATGGTCTGTTCGTGCCCGCCGGTGAACACGACCTCGCCGAAGAAGTCGCCCGACTGCATCGAATGGCCGGTCTCGGCCGGGATCTCGATCGAGGGGATCAGATAACCGCTCGTCGAGTTCGGATCGCCGAAGCCGAATTTCTTGCCCTGCATGTCGTCGAGCGAGGCGATGCCGCTGTCCTTGCGGGCAAAGCCGATGGCGTAATAGCCGTAGGACCCGTCGGTGTTGACCTTGACCAGCACCGGCTCGACCGCGGTCGGGTCTTCCAGATAGACCTTGGCATAGCCCGAGGCTCCCAGCCAGGCCATGTCGATGGTGCCGCCCAGAAGGCCCTGGATCACGCCGTCATAATCGGCGGGAGCGAACAGCTTGGTCGGCACGCCCAGCAGGTCCTCGGACTTGACGCGCAGGCATTCGTAGGAGTTCAGGCGGTCCTGGGCGTTCTCGCCGCCGAGGATGCCGATGCGGAATTCGTCGATCTTGTCCTGCGCGAAGGCGGGCGCGGCCAGCGCGGAGGTCGCGACAAGGGCAGCAAGCAGTCGGGTCATGGTCTTACTCTTTCTTTCGGTTGGAATGCCCCGTCGGACCGACCCGGGGGGCGGGAAAGCTGTCAGATCAGTTCGGTTTCGGCCATCGCGGCGCGCGTGGCGCGCGTGGCGCGGTCCAGCACCTCGATCGAGGTCGAGGTGGCCTGTTCCGAGAACGAGGCATCGGCGCCGTAGATGTCGCGGGCGACGCCGGTGGTCAGCTGTTCTGGGCGGCCGTCGAACACCATGCGGCCCTCGCGCATGCCGATCACCCGGTCGCAATAGCGCCGCGCGGTGTCCAGCGTGTGCAGGTTGGCGATCACCATCCGCCCGTCCTCCTCGTGGATGCGGCGCAGCGCGTCCATCACCACCTGGGCGTTCATCGGGTCGAGGCTGGCGATGGGCTCGTCGGCGAGGATGATCCTCGGGTCCTGCATCAGGGCGCGGGCGATGGCCACGCGCTGCTGCTGGCCGCCCGACAACGCCTCGGCGCGCTTGGCGGCCTGTTCGGCGATGCCCAGCCGGTCGAGAATGTCGATGGCGCGGTGAATGTCGGCGCGCGGATAGAGGTTGAAGACCGTGGCCAGCGCCGAGCGGCGGTTCAGCGTGCCGTGCAGCACGTTCGAGACCACGTCGAGCCGCGGCACCAGATTGAACTGCTGGAAGATCATCGCGCAGTCCGATTGCCAGGCGCGCTTGGCCGCGCCCGTCAGCGCCAGCACGTTGCGGCCCTCGAAGCGGATCTCGCCCGCGGTGGCGTCGGTCAGGCGGTTGAGCATGCGCAGCAAGGTCGACTTGCCCGCACCGGACCGGCCGATGATGCCGATGAAGGCCGGGCGCTCGACCGAAAAGCTGACGCGGTCGACGGCGGCGATCCGGCCGAAATGCCGTGTCAGATTGTCAACGCTAAGCAGCATCTGCCCCCCGGGTGCTGGTCCTTGCCGGGGTGGGTAGAGGCGCGGGGAAACGGAAATGTTGCGACGGGGTGAAGCTTTGGTGACACGGCCCGAACCGGGAACGACCGGGGCCGACCGGGTCCAGTCGCCGGGCCGAGGTTGCCGCCGCCCGCCATCTGGCGCATTGTGCGGCCCGCAACAGACCGGAAAAGACGGCAGGACGCATGGAACGATTCATTCCCGGCCCGGACACCCAGCGGCTTTACCGCGACGCGCTGGGCAGCTTTGCGACCGGCGTGACGGTGGTCACGGCGTTTGGGTCAGACGGGCCGGTCGGCATGACCGCGAACAGCTTTTCCTCGGTCTCGCTCGACCCGCCGCTGGTGCTGTGGTCGCCCGCGCGCGCCTCGACCCGCTATCCGGCGATGTCGGGCGCCGAGCGTTTCGCGATCCATGTGCTGGGCGCGGGCGAAGAGGACCTGGCCGCGCGCTTTGCCCGGTCGGGCGCCGATTTCGAGGGGCTCGGCCCCGAGACCGGGGACGACCCGCCGCTGCTGGAGCAGGGCTGGATCGCGCGCTTTGTCTGCCGCCGGGTCGCGCTGCACGAGGCCGGGGACCACGCCATCGTGGTCGGTCATGTCGAGGACTGCGCCCGGCGCGAAGGCCCGCCGCTGGTTTTCGCGGGCGGGGCCTATGGCGATTTCAGCCCGCTGGGCTGAGCCGCCCTCCGGGCGCCCGGCCGGAGGGCCTCCCCCGAAGGCAAGGCCCGGACCGAACCCGGTTGCGCTGGCGATGGCGATGGCGATGGCTTGGCAGGTGCCCCTGACGGCGGGGCGGACGATCAGTCCGCCGCCGCGTCGCAGACCCCGAGGCTGCGCTTGAGCCGCCGCACCGAGGACGGCGTCACGCCGAAATAGCGGCCGATCTCGGCCTCGTTCAGGCCGTAGCCGACCATCGCGCGCAGCGAGGCCGCCGGCATCGGGCCGAGCTTGCCGAAGACGGGATGCACACGCGGGCGCATCGCCAGCCGGCGGGCGGTGTTTCTGGGTTCCTGAATCATGTTCACGGCCGACTCCTCCCAATTCGTCTCTGCCGTACGGGCCGTCCTCATCGCCTGGCAGAGCAATGGGCGACCCTACGGAAAGATATACCACGTCCTGAGGGAATTTTCTCCTCTTGACGACAACCTTTCCGCGACCGGCCGGCAGGATTTCGCCACACCGCACCGCAGCATTACGCTGCGTCACAGCATCTTAGGCGCCGCGCCCGGCCCGCAAGGCGCCCCCGGGCGGCCCCTTCGGACCGTCCGGGGACGCCGCTCCGGACCTAGCCGAAGATGTCGGCGGTGATGCCCGCGTACCAGCCGAGGCTTTCCTCGAAGGTCGCCTTCCTCAGCGCCGCATCCTCGCCGGTCTGGCTGACGAAGCCGTCGACCTTGGCGATCTTGTCCTCGGCGGCCTGATAAGAGGCGCCGACCTTGACGCCGTCCCCGGTGTCGATCAGCGACCAGCAGGTGTTCGAGTATTTCGCCGGGAAGGCCCGTGCCCCGGTCAGCGCGGCACGCACTTGCATCGCCGCCACCTTGGCCTGGCTGTTGGCCGAGAAGGCCGATTTCGGCATGTCGCCCGCGATGGTCGCATCGCCGAGAACATGGATGGTCTCGTCGATCCGGCTTTGCATCGTCCCCGGCACGATGGGGCAGAAGCCGCTGTCATTGGCAAGCCCCGCCAGACCCGCGATATGCCCCGCCTTCTGGGCCGGGATCACGTTGCAGACATCGACCGCCTCGGGCGTGCCGTCGATCACGACCTCCATGCTGTCCGGCCGCACCTCGACATTGGCGGCGCCGAAATCGGGGCCGACCCGCTCGATCATGCCGGGATAGTGCCGTCCCCAGCCCTCCTCGAACAGCGCCTGTTTCGAGAATTTCTCCTTCGGATCGACGATCAGGATCTTGGCGGTCGGGTTCCGGTCTTTCAGCACATGGGCCACCATCGAGACCCTCTCGTAAGGGCCGGGGGGGCAGCGATAGGGGTCGGGCGGGGCCACCATGCAGAAGACGCCGCCCTCGCGCATCGCCTCGATCTGGGCCTTCAGCAGCTGGGTCTGGCTGCCCGCCTTCCAGGCATGGGGCATGCGGTTCTGCACCGTCAGGTCCCAGCCCGGCACCGCGCCGTCGACGAAGTCGATGCCCGGCGACACGATCAGCCGGTCATAGCCCAGCGCATGGCCCGAGGCGAGCGCGACCGACCGGGCCTCGCGGTCGATATCGACGGCAAGATCGTGGATCACGTTGATGCCGTAGCGGCTGGCAAGCCGCCCGTAGTCATGGGCGATCGAGGCGAAGTCGCGGAACCCGCCCAGATAGAGGTTCGAGAAGAAACAGGTGTAATAGGTCTTGCCCGGCTCGATCAGCACCACGTCGATGGCGCCGCCGCTGTCCTTGGCGATGTAGCGGGCGGCGGTGGCGCCCCCCGCGCCGCCGCCCACGATCACCACCCGCGGCCGGGCCTGGCCGATGACGGCGGGCGCCGACAGGGCCGCACCCAGCGCCAGCCCGGTTCCCAGAAAGCTTCGTCTGTTCAGGCTCATGTCTCTGTCTCCTCCCTGGACATGATTTCGCGCGTCTCCGGTCGTTTTCGTGAATGACGGCGGGCCGTCAGAGGCCGAGCGCCCCGAAATAGGCCGCCAGCGCCGCGATTTCCTCGTCCGAAAGCCGCCCGGCCATCATCTGCATCACCGGATGCGGGCGCAGATGCTGCTTGTAGGCATGCATCGCCAGCACGAACTTGCGCTGGGGCCAGAGCGTGATCGAGGGAATTCCCTGATCGGACCCGTCGCGCTGATGGCAGGTCGTGCATTCGCTCGACAGGTATTCGCCGTAAGCCGGGTCGCCCACCAGCGCCAGCGTCGCCTCGCTCAGCACCGGATCGCCCGCGCGCGCGGTCGGCGCCGCCTCGGGGATGTTCGAGGGCTTGTCGGAATACTGGCGCAGGAAGGCCAGCAGATCGGCCCGCTCGCCCGCATCCTCGAGCCCCGGAAAGCTCATCCTGGTGCCCGAGACCAGCACCACCGGGTTTTCCAGATAGGCATCGAGCGTCTCGAGCGTCCAGGTCAGCCCGTCCTGGCCCGCCCGCTGCATCGATAGCGAATAGGGAAAGCCCGCGACCGTCGCCGCGCGCCGTCCGAAAAGCCCTGTCAGCGGCGGCCCGATGCTGGCCTGAGCCCCGGGACCGATTTCATGGCAGCCGCTGCAATAGACCCAGATTTCGGCGCCGCGCACGGGGTCGCCGATGGCCTCGACATGCGTCTCGGCCCGCCCCGCGCCCGCCCCTCCCAAGGCGAGCGCGAGGATCAGACTTAGTTCCTCCCTCATATGCAAATAATGCAATTCCGCTATGCGTCGGGCAAGATGATTCGCCCCGTCGAATCGCCCCGGGGCATGGACGGAATGACGCGGGCGGACCCTGAAACGGAAAAGGGGCGACCGGACGGTCGCCCCATATCCCCTGCCCGCAGATCGCGTCGCTATTGACCTTCGTCCGGGGTCACGTCCAGCACGGCGGCGCGCATGGTGATTTCGACCTCCGGCTTGCAGTCGGTCATGCAGGGCGGCTGCGAGAAACGCGGCAGTTCGGTCGTCTCGCGGTCGTCGACGATGAAGCCGTCGGCATTGGGCATCTCGACCTCCAGGAAGTTCTCGTTCGACAGCACGAAATCTTCGTCGACCAGATAGTTCGAATAAAGGATGTAGGCGGTGACGGCATAGACCTCGTCGACCGTCAGCACCTGCGCCGCGCCGAAGGGCATCGAGCGGTGGACATAGTCCCAGACGGTCGAAAGGTACGGCCAGTAGGACCCCACGGTCTTGAGCGGGTCGTCGCGGTCGAGCGTGCCCTCGCCGCCCGCAAGCTTGGGATAATTGCCGACACCCTCGGCGAATTCGCCATGGCAGACCGCGCAATTGGCCGAAAAGATCTCTTCGCCATCCTCGACCGAGCCAGAGCCCTCGGGCAGGCCCACCCCGTCGGGGGCCACATCGAGGTTCCAGGCCGCGACCTCTTCGGGCAGCGCCGGACGGCCGAGCCCGAAATGACCCGCCTGGGCCGGACCGGTCAGGGCCAGCAGCAGGGCGGCCGCGGACAGGTTACGAGACCTCGACATTTTCCGCCTCCCCGTTGGCCTTGACCCACCAGGTCTGGATGCCGTTGTTGTGGTAGATCGAGTTCAGCCCGCGGATTTCGCGCAGCGCGTTCTTGGTCGGCTGGACATAGCCGGTCTCGTCCATCGCGCGGGATTGCAGCAGCATCTCGGACCCGTCCCAGTCGATATCCAGATAGAACCGGCTGAGCGCCATGTTCTGCCCGGGCTGCGCCAGCCGCGCGGTCTGCCAGGACTTGCCGCCATCGCGCGAAACATCGACCCGCGAGATCGCCCCCCGGCCCGACCAGGCGAGCCCGGTGATGACCAGCGGCCCCGGCCCGTGGGTAATGGGCGATTGCGGACTGGGCGAGGTGATGACCGATTTCGCATCCATCACCCAGGTCCATTTGCGCGAGGTGCCGTCAGCCAGCGTATCGGTGTATTTCGAGGTCTCCTCGCGGCTTTCGACGGCTTCGGTCGTGACCTCGACCCGGCGCAGCCACTTGATCCACATGTTGCCCTCCCAGCCCGGCACGCAGAGCCGGACCGGATAGCCATGTTCCTTGCGCAGCGCCTCGCCATTGGCCTTGAAGGCCACGAGGCAATCGTCGAGCGCCTTGTCCAGCGGGATCGAGCGGCCGTTCGACGAGGCATCGGCCCCCTCGACATAGACCCATTTGCCCTCGGGCTTGACGCCTGCCTCTTCCAGCAGCATCCGAAGCGGCACGCCGGAATATTCCATGTTGTGGATCATGCCATGGGTGAATTGCGCGCCGTTGAGCTGCGCCCCCGCCCATTCCATGCCCGAATTGGCCGCGCATTCGAGGAAATAGGTGTGATTCACCCGCGGGAAGCGTTCGAGATCGGCATAGGTGAAGACCAGCGGCGTCTCGACCAGCCCGTTGATCATCAGCCGGTAGTCTTCCTTCGGCAGGTCGATGGCGCCGGAATGGTGGCGTTCGAAGGCGCAGCCCTGGGGCGTGATGGTGCCGTCGAGCGCATGGATCGGCGAGAAATTGACCGACGAGATCGTGTCGGCGGTCAGCCAGCCCACATTGCGGCGGATCACGTCGGATTCGTACTCGATGGGCATCCCGTAGGGAGTCGCATCGACCCCGTCGCCCCACATCTGCGCCCAGGGCTGTTTTTCGGTGATCAGCGGATCGGGCTCTTGCGCCGCGGCGCCGCCCGCGACCAGCGCGCCGCCGCCCGCAAGCCCCGCCTTCAGAAATCCGCGCCGCGTGGGGGCGCCCGGCCGGTCCGTCATCGTCGTCTCCTCCTTCGTCCCGCTCATGCGCCGCTGACCACGACCGACGTGTTCGGATCGACCCGGACCGTGCCCTGACGCTTGACGTAGCTTTCGACCACCTCCCAGATCGGCGGTCCCTCGGTGCCCTCGTTGACGCTGGCCCAGCCCGAAACCACGTAGGACCGGGCCGGATCGACCGGCTCGCCGGTCTTCAGCAGCGTCATGTCGGTGATGCGGCTGCCCTGGGGTTTGGTGACGTCGATCCGGTAGCCCATGCCGCCGACCCGGACCATGTCGCCGCCCTGCTGGTAATAGGGATCGGGGTTGAAGAGGTTGTCGGCCACGTCCTCCAGGATCGTGTGCAACATCTCGCCCGTCATCTCGGAGCGGTAGGCGTTCGGATAGGTCATGGCGGTCGCGCTATACAGATCCTCGCGGGTGATCGGATCGCCCGGCAGCAGGCTCGGCCCCCAGCGGAAGCCGGGGCTCAGCGCGATATCGGCCTCGCGCTCGTCGATCAGTGCGTTGCAGATCAGATCGTCCCAGGTGCCGTTGAAATTGCCCCGCCGGTAGAGAAGCCCGTCGGTCGTGCCCAGCACCTCGGCCATCTCGTCGCGGTAGGGCGCGCGTTCGCGTTCGATCAGCGCGGCCATCTCGGGATCGGGGGCGATCGCGTCCGAGAAGACCGGGATCAGCTTGTGGCGGAAGCCCATCATCCGCCCTTCGCGCACGTCCAGATCGAGCCGGGTGACGAACTTGCCGTTCGAGCCCGAGGCGATCAGAAGGGTTTGCCCCACCATCACCGGCTCGGGCAGCGCGTCATGGGTGTGGCCGGTCAGGATCACGTCGATGCCGGGCACGTTGCCGGCCATCTTGCGGTCGACATCGAAGCCGTTATGGCTGAGCACCACCACCAGATCGGCGCCCTTGCCGCGGACCTCGGCCACCACCTCGGCCATGCGCTCTTCTCGAACGCCGAAGCTGAGGCCGGGGAACATCCATTTCGGGTTGGCGATGGGCAGATAGGGGAAGGCCTGGCCGATCACCGCGATCTGCGCGCCGCCCCGTTCGAACATCTTGTAGGGCTCGTAGGCGGGCTCGTCCCATTCGGCATCGAAGATGTTGGCACCGAGGAAGGCGAAGTCGAGCCCGTCCACGATCTCGGTCACCCGGTCGACGCCGAGGGTGAATTCCCAATGGCTGGTCATCGCGTCGGGTTTCAGCAGGTTCATGGCGTTGACCATGTCCTGCGCATCCGAGCGCAGGCAGGTATAGGACCCGTGCCAGGTGTCGCCGCCATCGAGCAGCAGCGCCTCGGGCCGCTCCGCGCGAATGGCGTTGATCACCGTCGCCACCCGGTCGAGCCCGCCCATCCGGCCATAGCTCTTCGCCAGCGAGACGAAATCGACATAGCTCAGCGCATAGGCCTCGGGCGTGCCGGGGGCGATGCCGTAAAGCTTGAGGAAATCGGCGCCGGTCACATGGGGCGGCTTGCCGGCCGCGGCGCCGACGCCGATATTGATCTCGGGTTCGCGGAACCACACGGGCACCAGCTGGCCGTGGATGTCCGTGACATGGATGAGGGTCACGTTGCCGAAGGTGTCGAACTCCAGCAGCCGGTCCTGGGTCAGCGCCTGCTGAGCCGCAAGCCGCGCCCAGTTTCCCATGCCCGACGCGCCCCAGACCGCCGAGGCGGCCAGCGCGGCCTGCAGGAAATCCCTTCGCGAAATCATCGTCTCGGCATCCTTTCCGGGTGGCGGCCCGCGCCTCACATGCACGAAACCGAATGTTTCAGATCGGACGGGGCCCGCGCCGGATCAGCGGCGCGGGCCCCGGGATCAGTTGCGGACGGACGGTCCTTCGACCGACAGCCCGTTGCCGCGCGAGGCGACGTAAAGCTCCAGCGCCACGAATTCGGGCGAGCCGACCGCGAAGGGCACGCCGCGGGTGTCGCGGATGCAGCCCTTGAACCGGTCCTGCACGGCATTGAGCTTGGTGTTCTTCAGCCGGTAGCTGGGAAAGCCGTTGATCTGGCCCTGACTCAGATGGTCGGCGCGGATGTAATGGTCGAAATACTGCTCGTGGCAATTCGCGCAGGACAGGTCGAGCTGGCCGTAGCGGGTGTAGTAGATGTCCTTGCCCTTCTCCCAGGTCGACCGGGCGGGGCCGTCGATGGCCACATCGACCGGCATCCCGCGCGAGACCGAGGCGATCAGCGCGACCATCTGGGTCATGTCGTCGCCGATGTATTTCCATTCGTCGGCACCCATGCGCGAGGTGCGGCAGGCATTGATCATCTGCTCGACCGTGCGGACCTCGCCCGCGCTTTCGACCCATTTCGGGTAATGCGCGCGGACCCCCAGCATGCCCTCGTCGACCGCGCCGTGGCAGTCGGCGCAGGACTTGCCGGCGCTGCCCTTGGGCGTGTCCCAGACCTCGCGCGCGGCCTCGACGAAGATCATGCCCGGATTGTCGAAATCGTCCATCTCGAGCGCCTGGGTATCGTCGGTGCGGAAGGTCCAGCCGGACCGGATCTCGTCGAGATGGCCTTCGAGATGGGGCGGCGCGGCGGTGCGGGTGACGATCTCGAGATCGCCGTTGATGATCAGCGGATCGTCCGGCCCGGCCCAGGCGGCCGCGCCCCCCAGCAGGGCGCCGCAGGCCAGCGCCGCAGCCATGCCCGTGAGTGTCTTGGTCTTCATCTGCTCCCCTCCCTCGAAACAGCGCGCCAGAGGCGCGGGCGGCTCAGCCGATGGCGATCGACTTCACGTCCTCGTAGACCGACCCGTCATCGTCGTACCAGGTGAACACCATGTCGCCCGCCTCCGGGATCACCGCGTCGAACTCGAAATAGGGATTGGTCGAGATCGCCGGGGCCAGCGCCACATCGACCACGTTCTGGCCGTTGAAGGCCACGGTGAAGCGGTTGATGATCGAGCGCGGAATGGGGATGCCGTCGCTGTCCTTGCGCTGGCCGGATTCCATCTGGTGGCTGATCAGGGTCTTGATGACCACGGTTTCGCCCGCCGCGGCCGTCTTCGGGGCCTTGACGCGGGGCTTGACGCCTTCTGCCATGTGCTTTCCTCCTCTCGTCTCAGCCGCCGCAGCCGCCGATGGTGACCTTCACGGTGTTCGCCGCGCGCTGGAAGCTGCCATCGCCCATCTTCGCGATGGCGATCACGTCCTGGGTGCCGCCCAGCCGGATGCGGGTCGACAGGCGCTGCGCGCCCGCGAGCGGGCCGAAGCTGACCCGCGCCACGTCGGGCGTCGGGTTGGCCGAGGCCAGAACCAGGATCTCGACCGCGCCGGGGGCGCTGACCTCGATCGGGACGGTGTTGCCGTTTTCGGCGATCTCGGGCGTGGTCAGGGTGATGCCCCCCTCGCCCATCGCGGCGCCGCCGGTGAATTCGGCGATCTTGTCATCGGCGGCCGCGCGCAGCGCGCGTGCCGGAAGCATCAGCGCGGCGGCGAGCCCCGCGCCCAGCGCCATTGCGCCTCGTCTGGTGAACTCCATCTCTTCCTCCTTGCTCAGGCGCGCCCGGTGGCCGGGGCGGTCATTGCGTCAGCGTCATCAGATAGGCGACGACATCCTCGATCTGCGCGGCCGTCATCAGCGGCTGGATCTCGCCCTCGATGGGTTTCGAGGTGAACTCGATGCCCGGGCGGTTGAAGCCCTCGACCCGGTAATAGGCGGGCATCACGGTCTCGGGGAACACGTTCTTGGAATTGACCAGAATGCCCCGGATCATCGCCTCGGAATAGCGCGTGGCGACCCCGTCGAGCGACGGGCCGACAGTTCCGGGGAACGGCGCGTCGGACATTTCGGTGACCTGATGGCAGGCGATGCAATTGGCCACCGTGCGGTCGGTCATCAGGCTGCGCCCGGCCGCCGGATCGCCCGGCGCATCGGTCAGCGGCGACGCCACATGGCCCTGCCCGTCGATCGCGACGTCGCGCGGCGCCACCTCGGATGCCAGCCCCGCGCCCGTCCAGACGGCCAGGCAGACGGCGGTCAGACCCACCTTTCTCATCGCTGAGACTCCTCCCTTTTCTCTCCCTTGACCCGACTGTAGCGGAGCGGTCCGGCGTGACGCAACAACAAATATAGTTTTTTGCATACGACTTTCCGGCACCCCCTGCCCCGGTCAGTTGGACGGGTCGGCCATGGTGCGGGCCACGTATTTCTGGAAATGCTCGTCGCCCTCATAGCCGCGGTCGAGCACCCATTGCAGCAGCGCCCGGGTCGTGCCCTTGCCGAAGGCGCCGGGCATGGTCGCAACCGCCGCCTGGGCCGCGGTGCCGCCTTCGGGGGCGGTTTCGGGCATGAACATCAGCGTGGGCGTGAACATCACCCCCCAGCGCGTCGCCATCTCTTTCTCGGGCAGCACGGTGCCGTCGAAATCGGTCACCTCGACATCGCCGAACAGGTTCATCTGCACGACGAAATAATTCTGGCGGATCAGCGCCTCGATCTCGGGATCGGGGAACACCTCCTCGTGCATCCTGGTGCAGTAGATGCAGCCGCGCTGTTCCCAGATCACCAGCATCCGCCGGTTCTCGGCCCCGGCCTCGGCCAGGTCCTCGCGCATGTCGCGGAAAGTGTCGCGCAGCCAGTCGGGCTTGTGCAACCCGTCATCGCCCATCGGCGAGGCCAGCACCGGGGCTGCAAGGGCCGCAAAGCCCGCGGCCAGAAGCGTCGTCAGTTTCATGGTTGTCCTCCCTGAAGCATGCTCAGCCGAGCGTGGTGAACCACGGCACGGTGTCGATCAGCACCTGCGCGAGGTAGCCGACCGAATTGGTGGCGATGAGCACGGCGAAGACGACCAGCATCACCCCCATCGCCTTTTCCACATGGCCCAGATGCCGCCGGTTGCGCTGCATCCAGGCCAGGAACGGCCGGGCGAAGGCCGCGGCCAGCACGAAAGGCAGCGTCATCGCCAGCCCGTAGACCAGCAAGAGAAGCGCCCCCCGGGCAATGTCGCCCATGCCGCTGGCCACCATCAGGATCGCGGCCAGCGCCGGGCCCACGCAGGGCGTCCAGCCAAAACCGAAGGCCAGCCCCATCAGATAGGCGCCCAGCACCGTCGTCGGCTCGGCCCGGCTTTCGATCCGCGCCTCGCGATACAATAGCGGAATGCGCAGGATGCCGAGGAAATGCAGCCCGAACAGGAACAGCATCGCCGCCGCCACATAGCTGAGTTCGTCCTTCCATTCGCGGAAGCCCTGCCCCAGCGCCGTCGCCCCCATGCCCAGAAGCACGAAGATCGAGGTCACCCCCAGCGCAAAGGCGATGGCCGACACCACCAGGCGGCGCACCGCGCCGGGCGGGATCCGGTCGGACCCGCGCAGCTCGGTCATCGAGATGCCCGCCATGTAACACAGATAGAACGGAACGATCGGCAGGATGCAGGGCGACAGGAAGGACAGAAGCCCCGCCAGCGCCGCACCCCCGTAGGAAATCTCCAGCATCACAGCCCTCCCTTGCCGATGACGCGAAAACATATTACGATTTGTCTATGTGATAGGATAGCCCAAAATGAAACCTGACCTTGCGGCACGGATCTGCGCGGCGGGGCTGGCGCTGATCGCCGGGTCGGCCGTGCGCGCCGATCTGGCGCTTGGGATTGTCGAACGCACGGGCTGTGCCTATTGCGTGCTGTGGAACCGGGAAATCGCGCCGATCTGGCCGAAGACCCGCGAAGGCCGCACCGCCCCCTTGCGCCGGATCGATCTGGACGCCAAGCTGCCAGAGGACGTGCGACTTGTCTCCAGACCCCAATTCACGCCGACCTTCGTGCTGTTGCGCGACGGGGTGGAGGTCGGTCGTCTTGAAGGCTATCCGGGCGAGGATTTCTTCTGGGGCCTGATCGGCGCCATGGTACAGCGACAGCCCGAATGGGCGCAGACGGACGAGGGTGAGTGAGGATGAGCAACAGGCAGGCCGGACCCCGTGGCGCGGCGGGCGCGGCCGCAACCGGGGAGAAGACGGGGCGGTGATGATGCCCCGCGATGCCATGGCGACAGAGGCTGCCCCGCCAGAGGACGATGGCCGCAACGGCGGCCGCGACGGCGCCATGCCGTCGATGGATGAGGTGCAGGCCGAGGATATGGTCCAGCATGCCGAGACCGCGTCGAGCTTTCTGAAAGCGCTGTCGCATGAGGGTCGGCTGATGATCCTGTGCCACCTGTCGACCGGCGAGAAATCGGTGACCGAGCTGGAAACGCTTCTGTCCTCGCGCCAGGCGGCGGTCAGCCAGCAACTGGCGCGGCTGCGGCTTGAGGGGCTGGTGTCCTACCGGCGCGAGGGCAAGGCGATCTACTATTCGCTGGCCGACGAACGGGCGCGTCGGCTGCTTGAGCTGATGCATGACATGTTCTGCACTGCCAAGGCGCCGCCCCGGGCGGCGACGGGGCGCGACTGACGAAGGAGGCGGGCGCCCGCAGAGGCGGCCCGGCCGAGGGGGGAAGACGCGATGGAGACGATACCGCCGGGCGCCCTGGCCGCGCTGATCGGCCTTGTCACCGGCTCGGTGCTGGGGCTTGCCGCCCGGCTGGGCGATTTCTGTACGCTCGGCGCGCTCGAGACCGCGGTCTGGGGCGGCGACCAGCGGCGGCTGCGGATGTGGGGCGTAATCCTCGGCACCGCCATCGCCGCGACCTCGCTGCTGGCCGCCGCGGGCCAGATCGACACCGGCGCCACCATCTATCACGCGATCCGCTGGAACCCCGCGGCCAGCGTGCTGGGCGGGGTGACCTTCGGCTATGGCATGGCGCTGGCAGGCAATTGCGGCTTTGGCGCACTGGCGCGGTTCGGCGGCGGCGACCTCAGGTCGCTGGTGATCGTGGTGGTGATCTCGATCTTCGGCTTCGTCACCCTGTCGGGCCCGCTGGCACCCCTGCGCGATCTGGCCTTCCCGCAAGAGCCCTCGGACGGGCTGCAAAGCCTGGCGGTCTCGGCCGCGCAGGTGACCGGTCTGCCGCCCCTTGCGCTGGCTCTGGCAATTGCCGCCGCAGCCTTCGGCTGGGGCATCCTGCACCGGCCGATGCGGTCCGAGCCGCACCGGATCGGCTGGGCGGTCGCGGTCGGGCTGGCGGTGACGGCGGCGCTGTGGGGGACCTCGGCGATCAGCCACGCGACGCTGGGCGCGGTCGCGGTCGAGGGCCATACCTTCACCGCCCCGCTGGGCCGCACGCTTTTGTGGATGATGACCTCCTCGGCGGGCGGGCTGTCGTTTTCCGTCGGCTCGGTGCTGGGGGTTCTGGCGGGCGCCTGGCTCGGGTCGCGCCGCAAACGCTCGTTCCGCTGGGAGGCCTGCGAGGACCCGCGCGAGCTGGGCCGTCAGGTCGGCGGCGCGGCGCTGATGGGGGTCGGCGGCGTGGTCGCGCTGGGCTGTTCGGTCGGCCAGGGGATCACCGCCTTCGCGACCCTGGCCTGGTCGGCGCCGGTGACGCTGGCGGCGATTTCGGCGGGGGCGGTCTTCGGGCTGCGCCGGCTGATCGCGGGGTTCCAGCCCGATTGACCGGACCGGCCCACCCCCTGCCCCGCATTGCCGCCATCGACCTCGCCCGCAGCGCGGCGCTTCTGGGCATGGCGGTCTTTCATTTCAGCTACGATCTCGAGATGTTCGGCCACCTGCCGCCGGGCACGGTCGTCTCGGGCGGCTTCCGGGTGCTGTCGGTCACGGTCGCGGCGGCCTTTCTGGCGCTGGCCGGGGTCAGCCTTCAGCTGGCCCATCGCGCGCGCGTCCGCCCCCGCGCCTTCCTGCGCCGCCTGCTGCGGATCGCGGCCGCGGCCGGGGCGGTCAGCCTCGGCACCTGGGCGGTGTTTCCCGACGCCTTCGTCTATTTCGGCATCCTGCATGCGATCGCAACCGCGAGCCTTCTGGGGCTTTTCATGCTGCGCCTGCCGCCCCTCGTCCCGGCGCTGCTGGCGCTGGCGGTCCTGCTGCCCCCCCGCCCGGCGCCGATCCCGGATCTCGCATGGCTCGACTGGACCGGGCTGACTGCGACCCCGCGCCCGAGCGTCGATTTCGAGCCCCTCTTTCCCTGGGTAGCCGCCTTCCTCGCCGGGATGGCGCTGGGCGGGCTCGCCCGCCGCCACGGGCTGTGGGACAGGCTCTCGGGGTCGCCCGGCCGCCTGACCCGCTGCCTGGCCTGGCCCGGGCGGCACAGCCTTGCGATCTATCTGATCCATCAGCCGGTGCTGATCGCGCTCGTCTGGGGCCTGACCCGGATCGGCCTGTCCTAGCGGCTGCGGCCGGTCCCGGCCGCGCACCGACGATCCCGTCGCATCCCCGATTGCCAGCACGGGACCCATCGTCTAAACCTGCATGGGCATTGCCCTCGTAGCTCAGTTGGCCAGAGCAGCGCTCTTGTAAAGCGAAGGTCCGCGGTTCGAATCCGTGCGGGGGCACCAAACATAATTGATTACATTGAGAAATTTGGCGATACGCCCCGCCAGCATACCACCCAGGATACCAGCCGGTCCTCATTTGACCTGCGCCTCGGGCCAGCGATGGAAGGTCGCGCGGCTCACCCCATGCACGACCCTGCCCCGGGCTGCTCGATATCCCCTGGATGCGGGACGCGCACTCCGGCGACGCCGCGCGTTGCGCGCAGACCCAGGTGCAGCTCGCCGCGGCCCTCGGCCCCAAGCGTTCGCCCCTCGAGCGAGATCCTCGTGACGAGCTGGCTTTGCGAGCGCCTCAAGCGCCGCCCGGAACCTGCGAGGCGGTCGCCGGAGGCGGGATCTTGGCCGGACCTCAACACAGGGGCATCCAGAGGTCCATTCGTCCTCGGCATGACCAAGGCGCTGATCGACAAGAGCACAGTCGATGGCCTTCGGCCTCACATGACTCCACGTGCCATTTTGACGCAGCATTAACCCATGCTAGCTTAACCTTTCCCAAACGGGGGCCATCGACGACCGGGAGACCGTCATGCTGGACGATTTTCGCGCCTATACCCGCGCCGAGCGTCTGTCCGACGCCGTGGTGCATGTGACCGGACTGGCCGCTGTGGCCATCGGGGTGCCCATTCTCGTGATCCTGGCCATCCTGATCCGCGGCGACACGCCCGCGGTGCTGGGCATTGCCGTCTATGGGGCGGCGCTTTTCGCCATGATCGGGTTTTCGGCGCTGTACCACATGGTGCGCCATCCGGACTGGACGCCGGTCTTTCGCCGGCTCGACCATTCCGCCATCTACTGGAAGATCGCGGGCACCTACACGCCCTTCACGCTGTTGTCGGGCCATGGGGTGACTTTGCTGGCCGGGCTCTGGGCGGCGGCCGTGGCGGGCACCGGGCTGCGCGTCTTCGCGCCCTACCGGTTCCGCGCGGTGAACCTCGCGCTTTACCCGGCCATGGGCTGGGCCGGGGCGGTCGCGGGCTGGAGCATGTTCGCCACCCTGTCGCCCCCGGTGCTGGGCCTCGTGATCGCGGGAGGCGTGCTTTATACGGTCGGCATGGTCTTCTACCTGTGGGAACGGCTGCCCTATCACAACACCATCTGGCATGTCTTCGTCCTGGTCGCGAGCATGCTGTTCTTCGCCGCCATCACGACACACGTGGTCCAGACCGCCTGATCCTGCGCCGCCCTGCCCGGTTGCGGCGGCCTCTCCGTCTGCGCTATTGTCGCGCAAAGAAACGCGTCCGGAGTCGGAAGAGCAGACCGCCACCGGACCAGGAGAGCGATGATGACAGTGAAGCCCCTTGCGATTGCGGCCGTTCTGGCCAGCTTTTCCGCCTTTGCCGCCGAAGCCGGACAGATCGAGCGCGCCTGCCTTTCCTCGGGGCGCCCGGGCGTCACCCGGGGCCTCTGCGGCTGCATCCAGCATGCCGCCGACATCACCCTGACCCGTGGCGACCAGAGCCGCGCCGCCGGGTTCTTCCGCGATCCGCATCGGGCCCAGGTGGTCCGCCAGTCCGACCGCCGGAGCGACGAGGAATTCTGGCGCCGTTACCAGCTCTTCGGCGACACCGCAGCCGCCTATTGCAGCTAGGCCGATGGCAGGACGCGGCGACGGGCTTTATCCTCCGCTGTCGGTGCCAAAGCCGCTGGGGCGCGAGCTGTGGGTCGTCGACGGCCCGGCGATCAGCTTCTACGGCATGCCCTTTCCCACCCGGATGTGCGTGGTGCGTCTGCCCTCGGGCGGGCTCTGGCTGCATTCGCCGATCAGGCCCGACGAAGACCTGATCGCCCAGGTCGAGGCGCTGGGGCCGGTCGCGCATCTGGTGGCCCCGAACGCGCTGCACTACGCCTTTCTGCCCGCCTGGGCCGCCCGCTTTCCCGAGGCCGCGGTCCATGCCGCGCCCGGGGCGGCCGAACGCGCCGCCCGGCATGGGCTTGTCTTTCCGGACCACGCGCCGCTTGGACCCCGCGCGCCCGAGGCCTGGCGAGGCATGATCCGTCAGCGTCTGGTGCCGGGGCATCCCTTCCTGAAAGAGGCGATCTTCTTTCACCGTCCGTCGCGCACGCTGATCCTGACCGACCTGATCGAGGCGTTCGAGCCCGCCCGGCTGGGTCCGTTGATGAAGATTGCCACCTGGATCGGCGGCATCCGCAGCCCCGGCGGCACCCCGCGCGACGCCCGGCTGACCTGGGCCGACAGGGCCGCAGCCGCGGCCGTCCTGCGCGAGGCCATGAGCTGGGAGCCGGACCGGGTGATCATGGCCCATGGCGCACCGATCGAAACCGATGTCGCGGCGCGGCTGCGCCAGGCCTTCGCCTGGGCGCTTGGCCCTGAGGCGGACGCCCGGGCCTGACCGGCGCGCGAGGCCCTCTGTGCCGCAACGGCGCATCTGGACAGAGACCGGTTTTCCCGCTAAAGGCGCAGCCCATGACCTGTTGCGTTCATATCCCTGCGCGCCGACGCCGCCGCCGTTTCTGAGACGGCCGCCTGCGCGTGCGCCCACGCGACACCACCTCCCCCCCCCCGCGCCCCGGCGCATTTCCGAAGACATTGACACCCCGTCCCGCCCGAGGCACCCATAGGGCCTCTTTTTCCGAAGGATTTCCCAGATGATCCCGTCCGTCCTGCCAACCTATAACCGCGCGCCGCTCAGCTTCGAGAGCGGCGAGGGCTCCTGGCTTGTCGCGACCGACGGCACGCGATACCTGGATCTCGGCGCCGGGATCGCGGTCAACGCGCTCGGCCATGCCCATCCCGCGCTGGTCGCGGCGCTGACCGCCCAGGCCAACCGGATCTGGCATCTGTCGAACCTCTACCACATCCCCGAGCAGGAGGCGCTGGCCGACGCGCTGGTCGAGAAGACCTTCGCCGACACGGTGTTCTTTACCAATTCGGGGACCGAGGCCTGCGAACTCGCCGTCAAGATGGCGCGGAAATACTGGTACGACAAAGGCCAGCCCGACCGGGTGAACATCGTCACCTTCTCGGGCGCCTTCCACGGCCGGTCCTCGGCCGCCATCGCGGCGGTGGGGTCCGAGAAGATGACCAAGGGGTTCGGGCCGCTTCTGCCGGGCTTCATCCACCTGCCCTTCGGCGCCCATGGCTCGGTGCTGCAGAACGCCATCGACGACACCGTCGCGGCCATTCTGGTCGAGCCCGTCCAGGGCGAGGGCGGCATCCGGCCCCTGCCCGATGCCTGCCTCAAGGGCCTGCGCGATCTCTGCGACGAGACCGGCGCGCTGCTGATCTATGACGAGGTGCAATGCGGGATGGGCCGGACCGGCAAGCTGTTCGCCCATGAATGGTCGGGCGCGGCACCCGATATCATGATGATCGCCAAGGGGATCGGCGGCGGCTTTCCTCTGGGGGCGGTGCTGGCCACCGAGGCCGCCGCGGCGGGCATGACGGTCGGCACCCATGGCTCGACCTATGGCGGCAACCCGCTGGCCTGTGCTGTCGGCAAGGCCGTGCTCGACATCGTCGCCGAGCCCGCCTTCCTCGACGAGGTGAACCGCAAGGCCGGGCTGTTCCGGCAGCGGCTCGAGGGGCTGGTCGCGAGCCATCCCGACATCTTCGAGGAGGTGCGCGGCGCGGGGCTGATGCTGGGGCTGAAATGCCGGGCCGCGAATACCGATCTGGTGCAGGCGGGCTATGCCCAGCATCTGCTGACGGTGCCCGCGGCTGACAATGTGGTGCGGCTGCTGCCGGCGCTGACCATCACCGATGACGAAATCGCCGAGGCGGTGACCCGGCTCGATGCGGCCGCCACGGCCGTCGCAGCCAAGGAGGCCCGGGCATGACCCATTTTCTCGATATTGCCACGACCGAGCCCGCCGATCTGAGGGGGATCCTCGAC
Organism: Rhodovulum kholense; assembly: GCF_003053725.1. GTDB lineage: Bacteria > Pseudomonadota > Alphaproteobacteria > Rhodobacterales > Rhodobacteraceae > Rhodovulum > Rhodovulum kholense. Next base: position 160,676 of record NZ_QAYC01000003.1, on the reverse strand, counting down.
AAGGCCCTGGCGATGAAGCGGGCCCGCGCCGGGCGCAGCAAGGGCGCGCCCGATGACGACCGGCCGCTTGACGGGCGGATGGTGGCGCTGATCTTCGAAAAGCCCTCGACCCGGACCCGGATCAGCTTTGATGTTGGCGTGCGGCAGATGGGCGGAGAGACCATGGTGCTGTCCGGCAAGGACATGCAGCTGGGTCATGGCGAGACCATCGCCGACACCGCGCGGGTGCTGTCGCGCTATGTCGACCTGATCATGATCCGGACCTTCGAGGAGGCGACGCTGCAGGAGATGGCGGATTATGCCAGCGTGCCGGTGATCAACGGGCTCACGAACCGCACCCATCCCTGCCAGATCATGGCGGACCTGCTGACCTTCGAGGAACATCGCGGGCCGATTGCCGGGCGCAAGGTGGTCTGGTCGGGCGACGGCAACAATGTCTGCGCCTCGTTCATCCAGGCCGCCGGGCAGCTTGGCTTCGATCTGACCTTCACTGGCCCCGCGACGCTCGACCCCGAGGCCGTCTTCGTCGAAGCGGCGCGGGCGAAGGGGGCGACCGTCACCATCGAGCGCGATCCGCTGAAGGCTGTCGAAGGCGCCGATCTGGTGGTGACCGACACCTGGGTGTCGATGCACGATCCGCAATCGGCGCGCGAGCGGCGGCATAACCAGCTGCGCCCCTATCAGGTGAACGAGCGGCTGATGGAAGCGGCGAAGCCCGATGCCCTGTTCATGCATTGCCTGCCCGCGCATCGCAACGAGGAAGCCACCAATGCGGTGATGGACGGGCCGCATTCGGTGATCTTCGATGAGGCCGAAAACCGGCTGCATGCCCAGAAGGCGGTGATGCGCTACTGTCTCGGCGTTTAGGACCCGGCAAGCGGGGCGCTCCCGCCCCCGGATCCGCACGGGGCTGCGCCCCGCTTGTCCGGCGTTGGGCCGGGCCGCGCGCGTTCCGCGCGCGGCGCCTCCGGCGGGGGTATTTGGCCCAAGAAGACGGGACGGGGCGCATTCCGAGGCGACGGCCGACCGGCCGGAGCCGAGACAAGAGCCTTGCGCCGCACGGCGCTCCGTCTTGCAAGCGCTGTTTCGTCAGTTCCGGCGTTTGGTGCGGAGCGTCGGGTCGGCGGCGGTCGGGTCCTCGGGCCAGGGATGGCGGGGATAACGGCCGCGCATCTCCTTGCGCACATCGGCATAGCTGGTCGCCCAGAAGCCCGGCAGGTCCATGGTGACCTGGACCGGGCGACTGCCCGGCGACAACAGCGTGATCCGGAGCGGCAGGCGCCTTGGGCCGACCGTCGGGTGCCGGGTCACGCCGAAAAGCTCCTGCAGGCGCAGCGCGATCCCCGGGGCCTCGGCGTCGTAGTCGATGGGGATCTTTCGGCCCAGCGGCGTTTCGAAACTGGCAGGTGCGAGACGATCGACCATCTGCCGCGCCTCCCAGTCAAGGCGGCCGGTCAGTGCAGGCAGCGGGTCGAAGCGTTTGAGGTCCTCCGCCGTCCTAAGCCCGCCCAGATGGGGCAGCAGCCAGTCCTCGAGGTCCGCTATCAGTCCGGAATCGGAGCAATCGGGCAGATCCGCGCCCTCGGCGCGCAAAAGCTCTACCCGTGCGCGGAAACGGCGCGTCGCATCGGTCCAGGGCAGGCCGAGGCTGCGGACGCCCTCCAGCATCGCGCGTGCCACGGCCTCGGACGGAGCGCCGGGCCAATTGCGATCCTCCAGCACCAGCGCGCCGAAGCGTTCCTGCCGCCGCGCGGTTACCCGGGCCTCGCGCCGGGACCAGGCGCAGACCTCCTGCCAGGCGATGGCCGGGCCATGCACGGCGCGCAAATCCGCCTCGGACAGCGGGGCGGCCAGGCGCACGCGTGCCTCGCGGGTGTCGCCGTCGAGATCGAGCGCCACGATCAGCCGCTGGCCCGCCAGCGGATCGGCCGGATCGATCACCGCCCCCTTGCCGCCGGACAGCACATAGCGCGGGTCATCGCCCTTCCGCCGCAGCCCGATCCGGTCGGGATAGGCCAGCGCCGCCATCTCGCCCGGGCCCATCGGGCGGGGGGCGTCGGGGGCCTGTGCGGCGAGACGTTTGGCCTCGGTCCGGATCCGGGCCAGCGCGCCCCGGTCGGGCGGCACCGGGGTCGGCGCCGTCGGGTCGGCGATGCAGCGCAGGCGCAGCGCCAGATCGCTGCCCGCCCCGCGCAGCGGATCGCGGTCGGACAGGAGCGCGGCCAGAGGCGCCGCCTGACGCCCCGCCGAAAGCAGCATATGCACGAGCCGGGGGTGCAGCGGCAGCGCCGCCAGCGCGCGGCCATGCGCGGTGATCCGCCCGGTGGCGTCGAGCGCGCCGAGCCCGGCAAGCAGCGCCCGCGCCTCGGCGAAGGCGCCTGGATTGGGCGGCGTCAGGAAGGCCAGATCCTCGGGGCCGGACGCGCCCCAGGCCGCCAGTTCCAGTGCCAGCCCGGTCAGGTCGCCCGCCTCGATCTCGGCCGGAGGATAGGCGGCCAGCGCGCCCTCCTCGCCCTTCGTCCAGAGCCGGTAGCAGACGCCCTCGGCCACGCGCCCGGCCCGGCCGCGGCGCTGGTCGGCCTCGGCCCGAGTGACCCGTTCTGTCACCAGCCGCGACATGCCCGAGTTCGGATCGAACCGGGCACGCCGGGCGCGGCCCGCATCGACCACCACGCGGACATCCTCGATGGTCAGCGAGGTTTCGGCGATGGCCGTCGCCAGCACCAGCTTGCGGCCCTCGCGCGCGGGCCGGATCGCGGCCTGCTGTTCGGCAAAGGGCAGCGCGCCATAAAGCGGGCGGATCGCGCAGTCGGCGGGCAACCGCCCCTGCAACGCTGCGGCACAGCGCCGGATCTCGGCCTCGCCGGGCAGAAAGACCAGAACGCCGCCTTCGGTCTCGGCCGCGGCCTGGGCCACAAGATCCGCCGCCGCCTCGGCCAGCCGCGCGCCCTTCGGCAGGGGCGCCGGCAGCCAGCGGGTCTCGACCGGGAAGGCCCGGCCCCCGGAGGTCACGACCGGTGCGTCCTCCATCAGCGCGGCGACCGGGGCCGCGTCGAGCGTCGCCGACATCACCAGCAGGACCAGATCGTCGCGCAGCGCCTGGCGTGCCTCCCAGGCCAGCGCCAGTCCCAGATCGGCACTCAGCGAGCGTTCGTGAAACTCGTCGAAGATCACCGCACCGATGCCCTCGAGCCCCGGATCGGACTGGATCATCCGGGTCAGGATGCCTTCGGTCACGACCTCGATCCGGGTGGCGCGGCCGGTCTTCGCCTCGCCCCGGATACGGTAGCCCACGGTCTGGCCGACCGGCTCGCCCAGGGTCTCGGCCATCCGTTCGGCGGCGGCGCGCGCGGCCAGGCGCCGCGGCTCGAGCATCACGATCCGTCCCGCCGTCAGCCCGGCCTGCAGGATCGCCAGCGGCACCCGCGTGGTCTTGCCCGCCCCGGGCGGCGCCTGCAATACGGCCCGGCCCGCACGGGCGAGGGCCGCGGTCAGCTCGGGCAGGACGGCGTCGATGGGCAAGGGCGTCATGCCCGCCTTATGGGCCAAACCGCCGCGCCGGGCCAGAGGGCGCGGCAGCCCGCCCGGGGGGCTGGACAGCCGGGCCCCGGCAGGGCAAGACAGGGGCCGCCCCTGACGATCCGGAGCCGCCGATGACCCCTGACGAGCTTGCCCCCCGCATCAAGTCCGGCGAACGCCGGGCGCTTGCCCGGGCGATCACCCTGATCGAAAGCGGCCGCGAGGATCACCGCGCCCAGGCGCAGGAGCTTCTGGGCCTTCTGGCCGACGCGCCCGGCCAGGCGCTGCGGATCGGGCTGTCGGGCACGCCGGGCGTCGGCAAGTCGACCTTCATCGAAAGCTTCGGGATGATGCTGACCGCCGAGGGCCACAAGGTCGCGGTGCTGGCGGTCGACCCGTCCTCGGCGCGCTCTGGCGGGTCCATCCTCGGCGACAAGACCCGGATGGAACGGCTGTCGCGCGAGCCCAACGCCTTCATCCGCCCCTCGCCCAGCCAGTCGGCGCTGGGGGGCGTCGCGCGCCGCACCCGCGAGGCGGTGGCGCTGTGCGAGGCGGCGGGCTTCGGCATCGTGCTGATCGAAACCGTGGGGGTCGGCCAGTCCGAGACCATGGTGGCCGAGATGACCGATCTGTTCGTGCTGCTGATGGCGCCCGCGGGCGGCGACGAGCTGCAGGGGGTCAAGCGCGGCATCATGGAAATGGCCGACCTGATCCTTGTGAACAAGGCCGATGGCGATCTGAAGCCCGCCGCCGAACGCACCCGGGCCGATTACGCGGGCGCGCTGCACCTCTTGCGCCGCCGCCCGCAGGACCCCGAGGGGTTCCCCAAGGCGGTCGCGGTCTCGGCGGTCGAGGACCGCGGCCTGCGCGAGGCCTGGGACGATATGCAGGCGCTTGCCGACTGGCGCCGCGAGAACGGCCATTTCGACGCCCGCCGCGCCGCCCAGGCGCGCTACTGGTTCACCGAAGAGGTCCGCCGCGGCCTGCTGGCCCGGCTTGACCGCGACCCGGCGATGCGGGCGCGCATGACGGATCTGGGCGAGAAGGTCGCGGCCGGCGAGCTGACCGTCGCCCATGCCTCGGCCGAGATGCTGGCAGCCCTCGGCGTCACCGCCTGAGCCTGCGGAGGGCGCCCCATGAAGCCCTTCCTGATCCTTCAGCTGCGCCCCGAAACCGAAGCCGCCGACGACGAATACGCGGCCTTCCTGCAGAAAGGCAGGCTCGCCCCCGAAAACGCCCGCCGCCTGCGGCTCGATTGCGAACCCCTGCCCCCGGATCTCGCGCTCGACGCCTTTTCGGGCGTGATCGTGGGCGGCGGCCCGGGCTGCATCTCGGACGGCGAGGCCGCGAAATCCGAAACCGACCGCCGGATCGAGGCCGCGATCCTCGGCCTTCTGCCCGAGATCACCGCCCGCGACCTGCCGTTCCTCGGCTGCTGCTACGGCATCGGCCTTCTGGCCCACCATCTTGGCGCGCCGGTGGCCAAGGGCCGCTTTGGCGAACCGGTCGGCGCCACCACCTGCCGCCTGACCGAGGCCGGGCGCGCCGACCCGCTGACCCGCAACTTGCCCGAAACCTTCGCGGCCTTCGTCGGCCACAAGGAGGCGGTCGAGGCGTTGCCCCCCGGCTGTGCCCATCTGCTGGCCTCGGCCCCCTGCCCGTTCCAGATGATCCGCCACGGCGCCAATGTCTACGCCACCCAGTTCCACCCCGAGGCCGACAGCGCGGGCTTCGAGCTGCGGATCCGGATCTATCGCGACCGGGGCTATTTCCCGCCCGAGGCGGCCGACGACCTGATCGCGCTGTGCCGGGCCCAGGCGGTCGACTGGCCGGAAACCATCCTCGCCCGGTTCGTCGCGCGCTTTGCCCGCCCGTGATCCGGCGGAGCCAAGGCCGGGGATGAATCGCTTGACCTCGCCCCCTCTTCCCCCTATTAGGCCCGGACGGATTTCTCGGCGCTGCCTTTGCGGCGTCGGTCGCTTTATCGAAACGAGGATATGAACCATGTCGCGCGTCTGCGAACTGACCGGCAAAGGGCCGATGACCGGCAACAATGTCAGCCACGCCCATAACAAGACCAGGCGCCGGTTCCTGCCGAACCTCAACGAGGTCACGCTGATCTCGGACGTTCTGGGCCGGGCGTTCAAGTTCCGCGTGTCGGCCGCCGGCCTGCGCACCGTCGATCACCGTGGCGGTCTGGACAACTTCCTGGCCAAAGCTCGCGACGCCGAGCTGTCGGACAAGGCCCTGAAGGTCAAGAAAGAGATCGAAAAGGCCCAGGCCACCGCCTGATCCGGCGCGACCGGCCTGCCTTGCGACATTGCTTGACGGCCCCGCACCCGCGGGGCCTTTCGCGTTTCCCCTTTCTTCTTGGCGCAAATACCCCCGCCGGAGGCGCCGCGCGCTTGCGCGCGGCCGGGCCCAAGGCCGGGCAAGCGGGGCGAAGCCCCGTGCGGGCCGGAGGCGGGAGCCCCCCGCCCCGGCTCCCTTTGGCGAATCCGGATCGCGCCGGGCCTCGAGTCGTTCTAGGATCGCGCCATGACCCGGCTCCGCCCCGCCTTCGGCCTCGGCCTTGCCCTCCTGCTGGCGCTCACCTCGCTGAGCCTCGCGGCGGCGCGCGCCACGCCGCGCCCGGTGGACCGGATCGTGCTCTGCACCGGTTTCGGCCTGCAGACCGTCGAGATCGACGCAACCGGCCACCCGGTCGGCGCGCCCCATATCTGCCCCGACGGTCTGGCGGCGCTGGCGGCTCTTGCCCTCTCGCCTCCCGTGCTGCCGCTGCGGACGCTCCGCGCCCGGCCGCTTGACCGCCGCAGCCACGCCCCCGCGCCCTGCGGACGCCGCCCGCCAAAACCCCGGTCGCGCGCGCCTCCCGCTTTCATCGCCTGACCCCGACGACCCTTGTTTCAGACCTTGAAGGACCAGGAGGCCAGCGATGTCCCTGAAAACCACCCTTGCCGCGAGCCTGATCGCGCTCGCTCCCGCCCTGCCCGCCGCCGCGGGCGATATCGCCGTCGAAGGCGCCTATGCCCGCGCCTCGTCGATGATGGCGCAATCCGGCGCCGCCTTCATGACCCTCGTCAATAGCGGCGCCACCGACGACCGGCTGATCGCGGCCGCCTCGGACGCCGCCGACCGGGTCGAGTTGCACACCCATGTCTCGGACGCCAATGGCGTGATGCAGATGATCGAGGTCAAGGAGGGCTTCCCGGTGCCCGCCCATGGAAGCCACGAACTGCGCCGGGGCGGCGATCACGTGATGCTGCTGGGACTGACCCGCTCGCTGACCGAGGGTGACAGCGTCCACCTGACGCTGACCTTCGAACAGGCCGGCACGGTCGAGGTCGACGCCCCGGTCGGGGTCGTCCGCCAGCCGATGGGCGGCCAGATGGGCTCGCGGCCGGCCATGGGGAACTGACAGGCCGGGACAGAACCCGGCGCCGGGGGCCGAACGGCCTCCGGCATGTCATCCCCTTGTCAGCTCGTTCAGACACTCCTCGACCCAGACCGGCACGATCCCCGAGGCCGGACCGTGCCGCACCCGGTCGAAATCGCTGACCGTCTCGGAGGGCTCCAGGTTCAGCTCCAGCGTCTCGGCCCCGGCGCGCGATGCATCCTGCACGAAAGCCGCCGCCGGATAGACATTGCCCGAGGTGCCGATCGCCACGAACAGATCGGCCGACCGCAGCGCCTCCCAGATCTCGTCCATGTAATAGGGCATCTCGCCGAACCAGACGATGTCGGGCCGGGTCGCGGGCGCGCCGCAGGCGGGGCACGGATCCTCGGCCCGCATCACCGGCGGGGCCGCCCAATCCGCGCCGCAGGCCGCACAGCGCGCCCGCGCCAGTTGCCCGTGCATGTGCCAGACCGCGCGGCTTCCGGCGCGCTCGTGCAGATCGTCGACATTCTGGGTCACGATCCGGACCGCCCCCGGCGGCAGCGCGGCCTCGAGCCGGGCCAGCGCCAGATGCGCCGGGTTCGGCGCCGCCTCGGCCGCATTCCGGCGGCGCGCATTGTAGAACTCCATCACCAGCGCGGGGTTGCGGGCAAAGCCCTCGGGCGTCGCCACGTCGTTCAGGTCGTAGCGGGTCCAGAGCCCGTCCACGTCGCGAAACGTGCCAAGCCCGCTTTCGGCCGAAATCCCGGCCCCGGTGAGAATCACGATCTTGGTCATCGGGCGTACCTCCACTATCCCTCAGAGCAAAAGGAGGCCGCCATGACCACCCGAATCCTGTTCGTCTGTCTGGGCAATATCTGCCGCTCGCCGACCGCGCACGGGGTCTTTCAAACCCTGGCCGAGGCCGAAGGGCTGGCAGTCGAGGTCGAAAGCGCGGGCACCGGCGGCTGGCATGTGGGCGATCCGCCCGATCCGCGCGCGATCCGTGCCGCGGCCGGGCGCGGCTATGACCTTACCGCCTTGCGCGCCCGGCAGGTCAAGGCGGCCGATTTCGCGGCCTACGATCTGATCCTCGCCATGGACCGCTCGAACCTCACGGCCCTGGAACGGATGCGCCCCATCGACAGCGAAACCCCCGTCAGGCTGTTTCTCGACTTTGCCGACGCCGACCGCGACGAGCTGCCCGACCCCTATTACGACGGCAGCTTCGATCTGGTGCTCGATCTGGTCGAGGACGCCTCGCGCGGGCTCATCCGCCATCTGGCGGGCTGAGCCCCGACCGCTCAGCCGACCGGATTGGGCAGCGGCCGGCCGTCCAGATGGGCGCGGATATTCTCGACCGCCATCATCCCCATGGCGGTCCTGACCTCCAGCGTCGCCGTGCCCAGATGCGGCAGCAGCGTCACGTTCTCGCGGCGCCTTAGCGCCTCGGGCACCTCGGGTTCGAATTCGTAGACATCGAGCCCCGCCCCCGCGATCTTGCCCGCCTCGAGCGCCGCGATCAGCGCCGCCTCGTCGACCACCTCGCCACGCGAGATGTTAACCAGATGCGCGGTGGGCTTCATCGCCGCCAGCACGCCGGCCCCGATCAGATGCCGGGTCGCCGCCCCGCCCGGCACCGCCGAGACGAGGATATCGGCCTCGGCCGCCAGCGCCTCGGGACTGCCCAGCGCGCGGGCCGGGAAATCCAGATCCTTCGGGCTGCGGGTATGGTAGAGAACCTCCATGCCGAAGCCGAAATGACAGCGCCGGGCGATGGCCTGCCCGATATTGCCCATGCCGAGAATGCCGACCGTCCGGCCGGTGACATGCAGGCCCAGCATCTGGGTCGGATGCCAGCCCTGCCAGTCGCCCGCGCGCACCAGCCGTTCGCCTTCGCCCGCGCGGCGGCAGGTCATCAGGATCAGCATCATGCCGATATCGGCGGTCGCATCGGTCACGGCGCCGGGCGTGTTGGTGACGGCCACCCCGGCCGCCTTTGCCGCCGCCACGTCGATATGGTTGAAACCGACGCCGAAATTGGCCAGCAGGCGCGCGCGGGGCGCAGGCACATCGGCAAAGACCGCGGCCGAGAACGCATCGCCCAGCGTCGGCAGCACGATGTCATAGCCCGTCAGCGCGGCGCGCAGCTCGGCGGGCGACAGCGGCAGCGTCGACGCGCGGAACTCGGGTTCGCCCAAGGCCCGGACCGCCTCGGCGACCGTCCCGGGCATCGGGCGGGTGACAAGGATCTTCGCCATCAGAACAGCCGCCCGCCCAGGGGCACGTCCTTGTCGGGCACGATCAGCACGACCTCGCCGTTCTCGTCGGGCAGGCCCAGCACCAGAACCTCGGAGCGGACCTTGCCGATCTGGCGCGGCGGGAAATTGACGACGCCCAGCACGCGGCGGCCCGGCAGGTCCTCGGGCGTGTAATGGGCCGTGATCTGGGCCGAGCTTTTCTTCTCGCCGATCTCGGGGCCGAAATCGACCCAGAGCTTGATCGCGGGCTTGCGCGCCTCGGGATAGGGCTCGGCCCGGGTGATCCGGCCCACGCGGATATCGACCTTGAGGAAATCGTCGAAGGAAATCTCGCTCATGCGCCCAGCTCCCTGCCCCGTGCCGTCGCTGCCGCGACCGCCTTTTCCAGAAGCGGCGGAAAGCCGGTCTCGGGGTCCATCAGCACCGCCAGCGCGGCCGCGGTGGTGCCGCCCGGCGAGGTCACGTTGATGCGCAGTTGGGCGGGGTCCTCGGCGGCCTCCTCGGCCAGCTGCCCCGCCCCCGCGACCGTGGCCCTGGCCAGTTTCATCGCCATTTCCGGCGGCAGGCCAGCGGCTTCGCCCGCCTTGGCGAGCGTCTCTATCAGGTGGAACACATAGGCGGGCCCCGAGCCGGAAACGGCCGTCACCGCATCCATCTGGCTTTCGTCGTCCAGCCGCACCGTCTGGCCCACCGCCGACAGAAGCGTCTCGGCCAGCGCCAGCCCGGCCTCGTCGACCTTGGCGTTGCCGATCAGCGCGGTGATGCCGCGCCCGACGGCGGCGGGGGTGTTCGGGATGGTCCGCACCACCGGCGCCCCGGCCCCCAGCCGGTCCGCGAAATAGCCCAGCGTCTTGCCCGCCGCGATCGAGACGAAAAGCGTCTGCCCATCGGCAAAACCCGCGACCTGCGGCAGCGCCTCGTCCATCAGCTGCGGCTTGACCGCGATCAGCACCAGCGCGGGCGCCTCGGGCAGGTCCTCGTTGAGGTGAAGCCCCTCGGCCGCGCGGGCGCGCAGCCAGTCGGACGGGTGCGGGTCGATGGCCCAGACCGCGCCCGCGGGCAGGCCGCGTTTCAGCCAGCCCTCGAGCAGCGCAGAGCCCATCTTGCCGCAGCCCAGAAGCACCAGCCCCCGGGCGGAAAGGTCGTCGAATTGCATGGTCGCCCCCTTTACGCCTGTCGGGGCGCGAGGTTAGGCGCGCCCGAAGGCATCCGCAATGGCCACCTGCAAGGCATTGGCGGGCGTGCGGTCGGCCCAGACCACCAGCTGGAAGGCCGGGTAGAACCGTTCGCAGGACGAGACCGCCGCCTGGATCAGCTGATCGACCTGTTCGGGGCTGGCGGTTTGCCCGCCCGACAGCATCAGCCCGTGGCGCCAGACCATCAGCCGCTGGTCGCGCCAGAAGGTGAAGGCCCCGGCCCAGCACATGTCGTTGGTGGCGTTGAGCGCCTCGTAAAGCGCGGGCAGCCGTTCGGGCGGCGGCTCCATCTCGAAGGTGCAGATCAGTCGCAGGGTCTCGTCGAAGCCCGACCAGGCGAGCGTGATCGAATAGGTCCGCCACTGGCCCACCACCGCCATCGCGATCTGGTCGTCGGCGACCCGGTCGAATTCCCAGTCGTGATGCGATGCGAGGGTCTCGACGAGGTCGATGGGGTGGATCTCGTCGCTCAGCAGGAAGTCTTCGGAAGTTCGCATGCCCGGCCTCTTTGTTTTCTAGCCCAAGCCGACCCGAGGCCCACTAGGCTTTGGTTCCTGCTCTAGGTCCGGGGTGATATCCCCGTCTCCTCACAAAATATGGTGAGGGGAAAGCCGGAGGCTGTAAAGCGAATTTTTGTTAAGATTGAACGACGCACCGCAATATCTTGTGGACAACCGGGGCGGCGCGAAACGGGGCTTCGGATCGGGACGAGCCGGCGTTGAGGCCCGGGGCATCGGCCCGGCAGAACGCCTCCCCCTGCCCGGCGAGCCCTGGAACGGACCTGATCGTCGGGCGGTCGGTCCGCCCCTGAAAACCGCTGGCGCGAAGCGTTCAGGCCCGTCGCGGGACCGTCGCGAAGGCCATTGAGGGGAAAGGCGGCCGCGCTCTGCGGCGCTGACGGGTCGACGCCCCCGGCCGGATCAGGATGATTCCGAAAGCCAGCCTTCAAGCCTGCCCGCATCCGGCAGGCCTCCGGAATGAACCAGCTTGCCATTGACGGAAACGCCCGGCGTGGACATCACGCCCGCCATGGCGATGGATCTGGGATCGGTGACCTTTTCGACATCCACCTCGATCCCGAGTTTCGCTGCGGCCTCCCGGACCATCGCGGCTGTTGTTTCGCAGCGTTTGCATCCGGGGCCGTAGACCTTGACGGTTTTCATGATGGCGTCCTTTCAGAAGAGCACGTTGAACAGAAAACCGACCGCCAGAATGCCGCTGGCCACGACACCGATGAAGACGGCGATCAGGCGCAGCGTCAGCACCTGCCGAAGAATGATCATCTCGGGCAGGGAGAGCGCGATCACGCTCATCATGAAGGCCAGAACAGTGCCCAGAGCGGCGCCCTTGCCCAAGAGCGCCTCGACGATGGGAATCACACCGGCGGCGTTCGTGTACATGGGAATGCCCAGGATCACGGCGGCGGGCACCGACCACCAGGCGTCCGCACCCATGATCCGCACCATCAGGTCCTCGGGCACATAGCCGTGGATCACCGCGCCGAGGCCGATGCCGAGGACGATCCAGAGCCAGACCTTGCCGAAGATCTCGCGCACCGCCTCGATGCCGTGCCTGTAGCGGTCGGCCATGGACAGCCGCTTGCCCGCGACGCCTCCCGGGGCGGCGGCGCCCGAATGGATCTCGCGCACCCAGTCCTGCAACCAGCCTTCCAGCCGCAGCTTGCCGATGACGACGCCCGCCAGGATGGCGATGCCCAGCCCGAAGGCCAGATAGGCCAGCGCCACCTGCCAGCCGACCAGGCCGAAGAGCAGGACCAGCGCGACCTCGTTCACCATCGGCGCGGCGATCAGGAAGGAGAAGGTGACGCCCAGAGGCACGCCCGCCGAAACAAACCCGATGAAGAGCGGCACGGCCGAGCAGGAACAGAATGGCGTGAAGATCCCCAGCCCCGCCGACAGGACATTGCCGGCGCCCTCGCGTTTTCCCGACAGCAACGCGCGGGTCTTTTCGGGCGAGAAATAGCTGCGCACCACGCCCATGGCGAAGACGATCAGCGTCAGCAGCAGCATCACCTTCGGCACATCGTAGAAGAAGAAGGCCAGAGCCTCGCCGGCGTGACTATGCCGGTTCACCGGAACCTGTCCGGAGAGGCGTTCCGCAAGCGGGCCGAGCAGGTGATAGAGAAGCCCCCACAGCAGGACCGCCCCGGCAACGCCGAGGTGCCACGGCCATTCAGGTCGAGGCCGACGGATCGTTCGAGCGGCCCCAACGTTCATGCCGCGCTCCGTTCCCCGTCCGCGGAGGCGGCAAGCGCGGCCGCGACGATGGCGCGAATCCCCGCGGGCATGTCGGGGTTCAGGCGATAGCGGACCCATTGCGCGTCGCGGCGGTCGGTGACCAGACCGGCCTGCTTGAGCACCTTCATGTGCCGCGACATCCTGCTTTGGGTGGCATCGAGCCTGGCCATCAATTCGCAGACGCAATGCTCCGACCCGTCCTCGAGCAGGCGCATCGCCTCCAGCCGGGTGGGCTCGGCAAGGGCTGCGAGACTGGACAGCACCATGGGTCACCTCCGCTCATGCGCATTTGCGCATGAACGGCAACATACGTCCTTGATATGGCTCAATCCGTGCGGCACGGGCCGGGCCGACAGCGCAGGGGTCAGGCGGGTCGGCGGCGCCGGGTTTTCCGCCGCGTCCTTCCGTTCTCCGGACATGAGAAACCCGCGCCGGGGCGCGGGTCGGGCAGGTGGGAGCTGTCGAGGTCCAAAGGCGGATCAGGTCTCGAGGCCAGCCTGGAGGGCGTCGTTCTTGCGGAAGAGCGTCTCGTGGCGTTCATGGGTCAAGGAGGTGGCGGCGGCGGTCATGCCGGCCTTCTCGACCCGGACCTCGGTGAGTTCGTCCGGAGTCGGCCCCCCTGCCCCGCGGAGGACGGCGAGCGCCGTGGCATCGACGGTCAGCATGATCAGACTGTTCAGATCGGCGATCTCGGGGAGGACGAAGGGGCCCAGAACTCGCTGTCCCCAAGGCGGGCGACGGGAGTATACGATGCGGTAGGTGGGCGCGATCCCGCTGCGGTTCCTGACGCGGCCCGGCGTAGCAGTCGGCCCGGGGCTCGGCACAGACCGGACCGCGACCCGGCGCAGCCTCTCGGCCTGTTTCTCAAGCGGCCCATGGTCCGGTTGCACGACGGTGCACGGCTGTCGGGGAAGACTCCGGACTCGCGCGCGCCGCGCGCCTCCGACCTACAGGACGGGTTATGCGGACGGGGCACCCCGGCGCCCGATGCCGCGCTCTGCCGGACATTGCCCGGCGGTGTCGCGCCGGGAGAACTTGGTTGGCGATCGTTGCGTCCGGCATCGGGCTTCAACTGCGTGAGGGTTCGCCTGACGGCACGACGCTCGAAGCCCCACTGGCCGTCAAAGACGCCATTGCGGCCCGGTCCCGGAACCACCGGCCCGACCACCGCGCGCGGGCGACAGATGTCTCACAGGCACCAAAGCCCCGGGCTGGGGCCATACCCGTCCCCCGGGCCCCGAATTTTCGCAGAAAATTCGCCCCCTTCGCCCGCCCGAACGCCTCCGGGGTCCCTCAGGGCGGCCCTGCCCGCGCCCCGCTCCGGGCCGATCCTCTGCGCTATTTCGCTTCCAGGGCCGCGATCCGGGCCTTCAGCGCCTCGTTTTCCTCGCGCGCTTTCTGGGCCATTGCGCGCACCGCGTCGAATTCCTCGCGGGTCACGAAATTGCGGTCGGCAAGCCAGCGATCGAGCATGCTCTTCATCGCCGTCTCGGCCTCGTCCTTGGCACCCTGGGCCACGCCCATGGCATTCGTCATCAGCTTCGACATGTCGTCGAGAAATTTGTTGCGGGTCTGCATGGCGGCCTCTGGCATTTACATTCGCGCCCTATATGGCCCGCAGGCGGCGCAAGCTCAAGGTTGACTTCGCCGCGCAGCCCAGAGAACAGAAGGCCCAAGATGCACGCGGTTCTCCCCTTTCCCGACCTCACCCCCGAGATCTTCTCGATCTCGGTCTTCGGTTTCGACTTCGCGCTCCGCTGGTATGCGCTGGCCTACATCGCCGGGATCGTGATCGGCTGGCGGCTGGTCGTCGCACTGATGCGGCGCGAGCGGCTCTGGCCCGCCTCCCGCCCGCCGATGCGTCCAGAGCAGGTCGAGGAACTGCTGACCTGGATCGTGCTGGGCGTGATCCTCGGCGGACGGCTGGGCTTCGTGCTGTTCTACAAGCCGCTCTACTATCTGCACGCTCCCTGGGAGATCCCGATCCTCTGGCACGGGGGCATGGCCTTCCATGGCGGCTTGCTGGGGGTCATGGCGGCGGTGCTTCTGTTCACCCGAAAGCACGGCATCCCGCTGCTGCCCGCCGCCGACGCGCTGGCGCTGGCGACGCCGCCGGGGCTTTTCTTCGGGCGGATCGCGAATTTCATCAATGCCGAGCTCTGGGGCCGCCCGTCCGATCTGCCCTGGGCTGTCGTCTTCCCCGGAGAGGCCGCGCAATACTGCCCCGGCTGGGACAGCTTTCCCTGCGCCCGCCACCCCTCGCAGCTCTACGAAGCCGGGCTTGAAGGGCTTTTGCTTGGCGCGGTCCTGCTCTGGCTCGCGCTGGCCCGGGGCACGCTGAAGACGCCAGGACGCGTCGCCGGGACCTTCTTTGCGGGCTACGGGCTCGCGCGGTTTGCCGTCGAATTCGTCCGTCAGCCCGATGCGCAATTCACAGGCCCGGGCAATCCGCTGGGCCTTGCGCTGCACTGGCAGGGCTACGGGCTGACCATGGGCCAGCTTCTGTCGCTGCCGATGATGGCGCTGGGGCTCGGGCTCATCCTGGTCTCGGCGCGGCGGCGGGCATGACCCCGCTCGCGCGGATTCTCGCCCGGCGGATCGCCGCGACCGGGCCCATCGGCATCGCCGACTTCATGGCCGATTGCCTGATGCATCCCGAGCACGGCTATTACAGCACCCGCGATCCGTTCGGCGAGACGGGCGATTTCACCACCGCCCCCGAGATCAGCCAGATGTTCGGCGAGCTTCTGGGGCTCTGGCTCGCGCAGGTCTGGCTCGACCAGGGCGCGCCCGCGCCCTTTGTTCTGGCCGAGCTCGGCCCCGGGCGCGGCACGCTGATGGCCGATCTCTGGCGCGCCACGAAACGGGTGCCGGGCTTTCACGCGGGCGCCCGGATACATCTGGTCGAGACCTCGCCCCATCTGCGCGCCCGCCAGCGCCAGGCGTTGCCGGGGCTCGACATCGCCTGGATCGACAGCGCCGCCCCCCTGCCCGACGCGCCCCTTTTCGTGATCGCCAACGAATTTTTCGACGCCCTGCCGATCCGCCAGTTCCAGCGCGATCCGGCGGGCTGGCGCGAACGGCTGGTCGGGCTCGAGGATGACAGGCTGACCCTCGGGCTTTCGGCGCCGCTGCCGCTTGCCGCACTGGACCACCGGCTGGCCGATACCGAACCGGGCGACATCGTCGAGACCTGCGCCCCTGCCTGCGCCATCGTCGAGACCCTGGCGGCGCGGATCGCCGCCCGGGGCGGGGCCGCGCTGATCGTCGATTACGGCGGCTGGCACAGCCTCGGCGACACGCTGCAAGCCCTGCGCGCGCACCGACCCGAGCCGCCGCTCGCCCATCCCGGCGAGGCCGATCTGACCGCCCATGTCGATTTCGAGGCGCTGGCCCGCGCCGCCCGAACCGTCGAGGGCGTCCGGGTCAGCGGTCCGACCCCGCAGGGCGTGCTGCTCGAACGGCTCGGGATTGCGGCCCGCGCCCAGGCGCTGGCGCAAAACCTCGCCGGTGCGGCGCTCCGAAGCCATATTGCCGCACATCGCCGCTTGACCCACCCCGAGGAAATGGGAACGCTCTTCCAGACACTCGCGCTGACCCCCGCACGGGCCCCCGATCCCCCAGGACTTCGTTCATGACTTTGGAAATTCTCACTTCGAACGCACTCGCGCCGCTGCGTCACGGGTTCTTCACCCGGCAGGGCGGCGCGTCGTCCGGAATTTTCTGGGGACTCAACTGCGGCGGGGGCTCGTCGGACCTGTCCGAGGCGGTGGCGATCAACCGCAACCGGGTCGCGGGCGCGATGGGCGTGGAACCCGACCGCCTGGTCACCGTGCATCAGGTCCATTCCGCCGCTGTCGCGGTGATCGAAACCCTGCCCGAATCTCCGCTGCGCGCCGATGCCATGGTCACCCGGACTCCGGGGCTGGCGCTGGGCGTGCTGACCGCCGATTGCCAGCCGGTGCTGTTTGCCGACCGCACGGCGGGTGTGGTGGGGGCGGCCCATGCGGGCTGGAAGGGCGCGCTTGGGGGCATTCTCGAGGCCACGCTCGAGGCGATGGAGAGGCTCGGCGCCCGGCGCGACGACACGGTCGCCGTGATCGGCCCGACCATCAGCCAGCGCGCCTATGAGGTCGGGCCGGAATTCCTCGACACGTTCCTGAGCGAGGACCCCGACTCGACGCGGTTCTTCGCCGCCGGCAAGGGCGACCGCGTCCAGTTCGACCTGCCGGGCTTCAGCCTCGCCCGGCTGCGCGGCGCGGGCATCGGGCAGGCGCTCTGGACCCGCCATTGCACCTATTCAGACCCCGACCGGTTCTTTTCCTACCGCCGCAGCGTCCATACCGGCGAGGCCGATTACGGGCGGCTGATCTCGGCGATCAGGCTCTGAGCCCGCGATGAGCGCCAAGGACCCGTTCCGCCCGGCCGACGATGACGCCCGCGCGCTGGCCCGCAAGCTGATCGCCGAGGCGCGGTACGGCGCGCTGGCGGTCCTGCGCGAGGGCGCCCCCTTCGTCACCCGGATCGCGCTGGCGCCGGGGCCGGACGGTTTGCCGGTGACGCTGATCTCGGATCTCGCACCGCATACGGCGGCGCTGCGCGCCCTGCCCGACTGTTCGCTTCTGGTGGGCGAGCCCGGCCCCAAGGGCGACCCGCTGACGCATCCCCGGCTGACCCTGCAGGCCCGCGCGGTCTTCGCGACCCGGCCCGCCGACCGCATCGCGCTGCGCGACCATTACCTCGACCATCAGCCCAAGGCGCAGCTTTACGCGGATTTCGCCGATTTCCATTTCGTCCGGCTGGTGCCCCATTCGGGCCATCTGAACGGCGGATTCGGCCAGGCCTTCCGCCTGACGGCCGAAGATCTGGGCGCCTGACGCTCATTTTCGCGGCTCCGCGACGCCTGACCGCAGCCGCGCGTCGGGCGCAGGGACGCTGCGCCGCGGGCGCATCTTCCTCTCCTGTCACAAAGGACTAACATCCCGGTTCTAGGCATCGGATCGGATTCCGGAATCATACGAGTTCAAGGACGCGACTTTCCCAGCATGACCTATCGCCTGAAACGCTCGGACAAGAGCACCGAAGCGGCCCTGCGCCGGATCGCGATCGAGGAAATCGACGCCGCCCTCACCGAACTCGACGACCCGGGGATCGAGCTGCATGAAAAGGTCCACGGCCTGCGCAAGCGCGCCAAGAAGCTGCGCGGGCTGATCCGCCTCGTGCGCCCCGCCTTCCCGGCCTATGCCCGCGAGAACGGCGCGATCCGCGACGCGGCGCGGCGCCTGTCGGGGTTGCGCGACCGCGAGGGCATGGTCGAGACCTTCGACAAGCTGGCCGCCGGAGGTCGGCTGGACGGGTTCGAGCCGGTGCGCGCGCATCTGGTCGCGGCCCGCGACCGCGCCGCCGCCAAGGCCCATGTCGAGGAGGATCTGGCGGCGTTCCGGCTGGACATGCTGGCGCTGCGTGAACGGGCGCGAAGCTGGGCGCTTTACGGTGACGGGTTCCGGCCGATGCGGCGCGGGCTGCAGCGCACCTTCGACCGCGCGCGCAAGGGACGCGCCGCCGCCGCCGAGGCGCCCGAGGTCGCGGTGATCCACGACTGGCGCAAGCGGGTGAAATATCACTGGTATCACACCCGGCTTCTGCGGCCGATCGAACGCGCGCCGCTGGGGCGCCGGGCGAAGAAGGTCGCGGAACTGTCCGAACTTCTGGGCGATCATCACGATCTGGCGGTGCTGGACACCCATCTTGCAGCGACCCCCGACCTGCCGGGCGGGACCGAGACCCGCGACGCCCTGCGCGCGCGGATCGCGGCGCGGCAGGCCGATCTGGCCGAGGCCGCTCAGACCCTCGGCGCGCGGCTTTTCGCCAGCCCGGCCAAGGATCTGGGACGAAGCTGGAAACGCTGGTGGAAGTCCTGGCACCGGGACTAAGCGTCCCGGCAGCCGGGCGGCCCGGGCGGCTCAGCCCCGGGCCAGCGCGTCCTCGATCAGCCGCACGGTTTCATCGACGCCGTAAAGCGCGATGAACCCGCCAAAGCGCGGCCCCTGGCTCGCGCCCAGCAGCACCTCGTAAAGCGCCTTGAACCAGTCGCGCAGCGGCTCGAACCCGTGATCCTTGCCGACCGCGAAGACGAGGCTTTGCAGCTCTTCGGCGTCGAGCCCGCCGTCCCAGACCTTGAGCCGGGCGACCAGATCCTCCATCGCCGCGCGTTCGGTCGCGACGGGCTCGCGGAACTGGCGCTGCGGGGCCACGAAATCGTGGAAATAGCGCACCGCGAAGGCCGCCGCCTGATCGAGATCGGGATGGGTTTCGGGCGAGGCCTCGGGCGCATAGCGCTTGATGAACCCCCACAGCCCGTCCTTGTCGGTCGCCCCTGCCACCGAGGCGAGGTTCAGGAGCATTGCGAAGGGCACAACCATCCGGCTTTCGGGCGGGGTGCCGCCATGGATGTGCCAGACCGGGTTGTCGATCTGGGCCTTCAGCTCCTGCCCCGGGAAGGCGCGCAGCTGCTGATGATATTCGTCCACCGCCTTCGGGATCACGTCCCACCACAGCCGCTTGGCGGTCTTGGGCTTCTGGTACATGAAATAGGACAGGCTCTCGGTCGCGGCATAGGTCAGCCATTCGTCGATGGTCAGCCCGTTGCCCTTCGATTTCGAGATCTTCTCGCCGCTTTCGTCGAGGAACAGTTCGTAGGTGAAATGCTCGGGCTTCCTGCCGCCGAGGATTTCGCAGATCCGGTCATAGATCGGCGTGTTGGTCGAATGGTCCTTGCCATACATCTCGAAATCGACGCCCAGCGCGGCCCAGCGCGCGCCGAAATCGGGCTTCCACTGCAGCTTGACCTTGCCGCCCGTCACCGGCAGCGTCCATTCGCGGCCGTCCTCGTCGTCGAAGGTGATGGTGTGGTTGACCGCATCGACCTGCTTCATCGGCACGTACAGCACGCGCCCGGTCTCGGGGTGGATCGGCAGGAAGATCGAATAGGTCTGCTGACGTTCCTCGCGCAGCGATTTCAGCATCACCGCCATCAGGTCGTCATAGCGTTCGGTCGCCAGCTTCAGCGTGTCGTCGAACCGGCCCGAGCGGTAGAATTCGGTCGCCGAGTAGAATTCGTATTCGAAGCCGAAGGTGTCGAGGAACCGCCGCAGCATCGCGTTGTTGTGATGGCCGAAGCTTTCGTATTCCTCGAACGGATCGGGCACCGAGGTCAGCGGCCGCTGCAGATGTTCGCGCAGCATCTCCTGGTTCGGCACGTTGCCCGGCACCTTGCGCATGCCGTCCATGTCGTCCGAGAAACAGATCAGCCGGGTCGGGATGTCCGAGATCGCCTCGAAGGCGCGGCGGATCATCGTCGTGCGCAGAACCTCGCCGAAGGTGCCGATATGGGGCAGGCCCGAGGGACCGTAGCCGGTCTCGAACAGGATATAGCCCTTGTCCGCGGCCCCCTTTTCGGCGCGCTTGAGCAGCTTCCGGGCCTCTTCGAAGGGCCAGGCCTTGGAACTCATCGCGGCGTCGCGGAGGTTGGACATCGTTTCGCACTCTCTTCGCTGGACGGGCCCCGGGCCCGGCGCTTCGCTGGCCGGACCCCATGCCCGGCAAGGCCCCGACTCCTATTGCCCCCCTTGCGCCTCGTCAATATTCTGCGCCGCAACACGACCCGACGGAGACCCCCATGAGCGAACCCGAAACGCCCCTTTCCGCCCAGGACGCGCTGGTCGCGATCATGGTGGCGGTTTCCGCCTCGGACGAGACCATCCGCACCGCCGAACTGGTGACCATCGAGCGGATGGTGAATCACCTGCCGATCTTTGCCGATTACGACCAGGATCGCATCCGCATCGTCGCCCAGACGGTGTTCGACCTGTTCAGCGAATATGACGGGCTCGACGCGCTGTTCGGGCTGGTCAACGAGGCGCTGCCCGAGAAGCTGCACGAAACCGCCTATGTGCTGGCCTGCGACGTGGCCGCGGCCGACGGGCGGCTGGGCGAGACCGAATTGCGGCTTCTGGAAGAGATCCGCTACGAGCTGAACATCGACCGGCTGGCGGGCGCGGCCATCGAGCGGGCGGCGCGGGCGCGCCATATGGTGCTTTAGCCGGTGATCCCCGTCAGCGTTCCCGTCGATCTGCCCGCGCGGTTCTGGCCCTTCGCCGACCGCTTCGTCGCCGCCGCGGAAATCGTGGTGGACCGGCCCAAGGGCTCGGCCCATCCGCGCTTTCCCGAACTCGTCTATCCGCTGGACTATGGCTATCTCGACGGGACCCGCGCCATCGACGGCGACGGGGTGGACCTGTGGCGCGGCAGCCTGCCCGAGCCTAGGGTGACCGGCGTTCTGGCCTCGATGGATCTCAGCAAGCGCGATGCCGAACTGAAGCTGCTCTTGGGCTGCACCGAGGCCGAAATGGTCGAGATCGACGCCTTTCACAATCAGGCGGGGTTCATCGCGGGGCTGCTGGTGGTCCGGCCCGACGGCGTCTGAGACGGCCGGTCAGGCGTACAGGTCCGCCCAGCGCCTCAGGAAATCCTGCTGCAGCGCGCGCGAGCGCGAAATCCAGGCCTTGCCGCCTGGCGGGCGTTCCATCTCTTCGGGGCCGAGCCGCGCGCGGCGTTCCTCGTCGGCCGAGAACATCGCGAAAGCCATCTGCCGCCCGCCGGGCGCCCCGATATAGCCCGCCAGCGCCGAGACGAAATTCAGCGTGCCGGTCTTGGCCGACACCTCGACCGGATGCCCGGTCTGCGGCCGTCCCGCGTCGTCGCGGATCGGAATGTCCTTCAGAAGCGGCCGCAGCCGCCCTTCGGGCGCGGCGATGGCCAGCGTGCGGACCAGTTCCATCGGCGACAGCCGCGAGGCATCGCCCAGCCCCGAATGATCGACAAACCGCGCCTTGTGCGCGCCCATCCGGGTCTGCATCCACTCGGTCATCGCCTGCCCGGACTCGGCCAGGCTTTGCGGGCGGGCACCGCGCGCGATGGTCGAGGCCAGCCCCACCGCCTCGGCGGTGACATTGGTCGAGTATTTCAGCATCTCGCGCAGGATCTCGGCCAGAGGCGCGCTGTCGATTCGGCCCAGCTGGGTGCCGGCGGGCGCTCCGGCCACCTCCTGCGGTGTGTCGAGCACGATGCCATGTGAGCGCGCCAGCGTCTGGAACACCTCGGCACAGTAAAGCGCCGGGCGGCGCACCGGCAGCCAGCGCGCGCCCTCTGCCCCAAGCGCGCCCTGGGCCACGGTCCATTCGTCGATGCCCCCGTTCGAGGCATAGGTGTAGACCGGCGTCGCCCGGTCGACGACATGAATGCGCGCCACACCGACCTGGGGCGCATAGCGCCGGGCGCGGGCATCCATTGTCACCGCATAACCGCCCGCCGCGCGGTGCCATTCGAAATGGACCCGGTTGAAGTTGAGGTTCAGCCCCGAAATCGCCGGGTTGTAGCCGACCTGCGGCGGCTGGCCCGGATCGATCGCGGGCAACCCCGGCAGCGCCCCCGCATGGTAGAGGAACCGCCCCCGCACTTCGGTCACCCCGGCGGCCTTCAACTGGGCGGCCAGATCGCCCAGCAGGTCGGTATCGAGCGTCGGATCGCCGCCGCCTGCCAGCACCAGATCGCCCTCGAGCCGCCCGCCGGTCACCGGCCCCGTCGCGATCAGCCGCGTGGTAAAGCGAAACTCGGACCCGAGCGCATCCAGCGCATAAAGCGCCGTGACCGATTTCGCGACCGAGGCCGGGGGCAGGCCCAGAAGCGGCTTGTGCGCCTCCAGCAGCGTGCCTGTCCCGACATCGACAAGGGCGAAGGCGAACTTGCCCGAAAGCCCCGCCGCCTCGATCAGCTGCGCCGCATCGGCCACCCGGCCGCGCAATTCGGGACGCGGCCGCGGCACCGGCGAACGGTCGAGCGGCGCGCCCAGCGCCGAAGCGGCGGGACCCGCCATGAGACCGGCCAGAAAGAGCCGTCGCGAAAGCTGTGAGAGGGGCGTCGTCATGCGCGGGAGTGAACCAGACCGGCCCGGTTCGGGCAAGGTGGGAAAGGGTTAATCGCCACAACCTCCATGCCTAGCCGCGCCAGTCGCCGCGCGCCCGGATCTCGGAGGACGACAGATCGACCATCGGCATGTTCAGATAGCACCAGGCCGGGGGCTGCCGGTCTGCCAAGCAAGGCGCACGATCGGCCGACAGCCGATAACGGGCATGGGTGATCGCGGCGCGCGACCGGCGCGCCGCCACCCCCTGCCCCGGGCGCGCCAGCACACCCACCGGCACGTTGTCGAGGATCCAGCGCCAGCGGTCCCAGCGGTGAAAGTCGATCAGATTGTCGGCCCCCATCAGCCAGACGAACCGCACCCTGGGATAAAGCGCCATCAGCCGCTCCAGCGTCTCGGCCGTGTAGCGGGTGCCGATCCGGGCCTCCAGATCGGTGATCTCGACCCGCGGGTGATCCATCACCGCCCGTGCCGCCGCGATCCGCCGCGCCATCGGGGCCGGGCCTTCGGACTTCAGCGGATTGCCCGGCGAGACCAGCCACCAGACCCGGTCCAGCCGGAACCGTTTCAGGGCAATGCGCGTGATATGCGCATGCCCCTCATGGGCCGGATCGAAAGACCCGCCCAGAAGCCCGATCCGCATCCCGGCCCGCGCCGTCGGAAGCCCCGCCCGCATTCGCCCGTCCCACCGCCTCATTCGACACAGGGCCGCACGTTAACCTGCCCGTCATTGCCCTTGTCCAGCGGAATCGCTATGTGCAGACACAACTCTTTCCCCTTCTGCACGAGGCGTTCGCGATGGCTTCCTACCAATATGTCTACCACATGGACGGCGTGTCCAAGACCTATCCGGGCGGCAAGAAGTGCTTTGAGAACATCCGCCTGAACTTCCTGCCCGGGGTCAAGATCGGGGTCGTGGGCGTCAACGGCGCCGGCAAATCGACGCTTCTGCGGATCATGGCGGGCTGGGACAAGGACTTTTCCGGCGAGGCCTGGGCGGCCAAGGGCGCCCGCGTCGGCTATCTGCCGCAGGAACCCGAACTCGACCCCGCGCTGACCGTGCGCGAGAACGTCATGCTGGGCGTGGCCGGGAAGAAGGCCAAGATCGACCGGTTCAACGAGATCGCCATGCAGGTCGCCGAGGATTACTCGGACGAGCTGATGGAAGAGATGACGACCCTGCAGGACCAGATCGACGCGGAAAACCTCTGGGATCTCGACAGCCAGATCGACGTCGCGATGGAGGCCCTGCGCTGCCCGCCCGACGATGCGCCGGTCGAAACCCTTTCGGGCGGCGAAAAGCGCCGGGTGGCGCTGTGCAAGCTGCTGCTGGAAGCGCCCGACATGCTGCTGCTGGACGAACCCACCAACCACCTCGACGCCGAGACCATCGCCTGGCTGCAACAGCACCTGATCGAGTACAAGGGCACGATCCTGATCGTCACCCACGACCGCTATTTCCTCGACGACATCACCGGCTGGATCCTCGAACTCGACCGCGGCCGGGGCATTCCCTACGAGGGCAACTATTCGAGCTGGCTGGAACAGAAGGCCAAGCGGCTGGAACAGGAAGCGCGCGAGGACAAGGCCAAGCAGAAACAGCTGGAACGCGAACTGGACTGGATCCGCGCCGGCCAGAAGGCGCGGCAGGCGAAATCCAAGGCCCGGATCCAGGCCTATGAGGAACTGGCCGGCCAGTCCGAACGCGAAAAGCTGGGCCGCGCGCAGATCATCATTCCGAACGGGCCCCGTCTGGGCGGCAAGGTGATCGAGATCGAGGGGCTGAAGAAGGGCTATGGCGACCGGCTGCTGATCGAGGATCTCAGCCTCGCCCTGCCCCCGGGCGGCATCGTCGGCGTGATCGGCCCGAACGGCGCCGGGAAATCAACGCTGTTCCGCATGCTGACGGGGCAGGAAACGCCCGATGCGGGCGCCATCACCTTCGGCGACACCGTCAAGCTGAGCTATGTCGACCAGTCCCGCGACGCGCTCGACCCCAACAAGACGGTCTGGGAAGAGATCTCGGACGGGCTCGACATCGTCGTTCTGGGCGATGCCGAGGTGAACAGCCGCGCCTATTGTTCGTCCTTCAACTTCAAGGGCGGCGATCAGCAGAAGAAGGTGGGGCTGCTGTCGGGCGGCGAGCGCAACCGCGTCCACATGGCCAAGCTGCTGAAATCGGGCGGCAACGTGCTGCTTCTGGACGAACCGACCAACGATCTGGACGTCGAGACCCTGCAGGCGCTGGAAGCCGCGCTGGAAGATTTCGCGGGCTGCGCGGTCATCATCAGCCACGACCGCTTCTTCCTCGACCGCCTCTGCACCCACATCCTGGCCTTCGAGGGCGAGGCCCATGTGGAATGGTTCGAGGGCAACTTCGAGGCCTACGAGGAAGACAAGATCCGCCGTCTGGGTCCGGACTCGGTCGAGCCGAAGCGGGTGAAGTACAAGAAGTTCGCGCGGTAAGCCTGAATTTGCGCCCGGGGCGCCCGATCCTGCGGGCGTCCCTCGACGGATCACCCCCCGAGCATCGCGTCCGCGCGGCGGAGGGTGATCCGGAGCGTGCGCCCCAATCCGGCGGGTGAATCCCAGGTTTGCCTCTTCGGCGTTTACGCCTTTCGCTCATACGGGCGCCCGTTCGCCCCTTTGCTCTCGCCCCGTTCGGTCGGGACCGTCTGAGCGGCGCCCAATCTGTCAACGTTCTCTCGACCAGCGCCTGACGTCCCCCCTTTCCAGACCGGCGAAGAGGACAACAGCCGCCTCAGGCGCTTGCCCAACCCCATGCCGCGGGCGTAGGCACGCCGAGGCGCCACCCCGCGCGCCCATATAGCGAGGCTCCCATGACCGACACCGCCGCCGAGGCCAAGCGTATCGTCGAGGCCTATCTCGAACGCTCGATGATCCCCGATCCCGAAGGCGCCGCCGCCTTTCTGGCCGAGGATTTCCGGATGACCTTCACCGGCGGGCGAAAATTCGGCGGGCCGGCCGACAGCGCGGGCTTCAACGGCAAGCGCTACGGATGGGTCAAGAAACGGTTCCTTCGGACCGATGCCGTCACCGATCCCGAAACCGGCGAGGTCCGGGTCTACAATACCGGCCATCTCTATGGCGAATGGCCCGACGGCGCCCCCTTCGACGGCAACCGCTATATCGACATCTTCACCGTCCGGGACGGCAAGATCGTCTCGACCGACGTCTGGAACGACAGCGCCGAGATCCTGCTGGACCGCGCGGGACTGGCCGAGGCGCCGCTGTGAGCCTGAAGGCCCACGGCCGCTACGACTACAGCCCGATCACCGACCGGCCCGATTTCACCTGGCCCGGGGGCAAGCGGCTTGCAGTTTATCTGGGCGTGAACCTCGAACATTTCGCCTTTGGCGAGGGGCTCGGGGCAGAGCTGGCGCCCGGCGGGCCGCAGCCCGACATCCTGAATTATGCCTGGCGCGACTATGGCAACCGGGTGGGCGCCTGGCGGCTGATCGAGATGCTAGACGCGCTTGCGTTGCCCGCGACGGTGCTGGCCAATTCGGCGATGTGCGACCACGCGCCCGAATTGATGGCCGCCCATCGCGCCCGGGGCGACGAGATCGCGGGCCATGGGCGCAGCAACAGCGAACGGCAGGGCACCATGGACGAGGCCGCCGAGCGGGCGATGATCCGCGAGGCGACAGAGACGCTCGCCCGCGCGGAGGGCAAGGCGCCGCGGGGCTGGCTCAGCCCCTGGATTTCCGAAAGCCCGGTCACGCCGGACCTGCTGGCCGAAGCGGGCTATGCCTATACGTTGAACTGGTGCATGGACGATCAGCCGGTCTGGATGCGCACCGCCCATGGGCCGCTGCTGGCGGTGCCCTATCCGCAGGAACTGAACGACATTCCCGCCATTGTCGGCCGCAAGGACAGCGCCGAAACCTTCGCCCGGATGATCGTCGACAATTTCGACGAGATGCTGGAGCAGTCGGCGCACCAGTCGCTGGTGATGGGGATCGCGCTGCACCCTTATATCATGGGCCAGCCCCACCGGCTGAGGGCGTTGCGCGGAGCGCTGGCGCATATCGCCGGGCATCGCGACCGCATCTGGATCACCACCGCAGGCGCCATCTGCGACAGCTTCGCCGCGCAACGGCCCGCCTGATCCGCGCGCGCAGCACCCCGGCGGGTCTTCGCCCATGGTGCCGTCGCAACCGGGCAACGCTGGCGGGATAAGGCGCCCCGGGGCCAGGAGCCCCCTTGTGGCCGGCTCGAACCCGCCCCATTGAGGGGGCGCACAGAAGACCCAACGTGGAGCGGCACACATGGCCCAGGCAATCATCTCGGAAGACCTGACGATCGAGGGCGATCTCGTCGCCAAGGACAGCGCCGTGATCGTCAATGGCCGGGTCAAGGGCAACATCGCGGCCAAGGCGATCGAGATCAGCGCGACCGGACAGGTCACGGGCTCGCTCTCGGCCGAGACCGTCACCATCAGCGGCGAAATCTCGGGCCGGGTCACCTGCACCGACCTGGCGCTGTCGGCCACGGCACGGGTTCAGGCCGACCTGACGGCCGAAAGCCTGACCTCGAGCAAGGGCGCGCGGGTTTCGGGCCGGGTCGAGATCACCGGCCGCTGACGCGCAACCTGAACGCCCGGGCGGGCCGTCAGGCCGCGATCGCGGACAGGGCGGGCAGCACCGGCTCGTCGAAACTGAGAAGCCCCAGCATCAGCGTCGCCTGGGCGTGCAGCGTGTCCCGCATATCCTCGACCGCGTCATGCGACCCGGGATGTTCCGACAGAAGCCGCAGATTGGACGACAAGGCCCGCGAGATGGGCTCGCCCGCGTGGCGCCGGGCCGCGATGTCGGCCTGCCAGTCGAGCGTGCGCAACATGTGGACATTGGCCCCCAGAATAAGCTCCAGCGCCCGGGGCGGGGCGGCGGCGTGGCGCAGGCTGCCGGCATGGGGCGTCAGCGCGCCATAGGCCAGAAGTCCTGGTGCCGACAGGATTTCCTCCAGCCGGAACAGATCCTGACGCGCCTCGGCCTCGAGATACCGGCCCGCAAGGCAGACCGGGCGCCCGTCCTCGCCCATGACAACCAGCGCCTCGGCCGGATGCCCGGTGA
Organism: Rhodovulum kholense; assembly: GCF_003053725.1. Classification (GTDB taxonomy): domain Bacteria; phylum Pseudomonadota; class Alphaproteobacteria; order Rhodobacterales; family Rhodobacteraceae; genus Rhodovulum; species Rhodovulum kholense. The sequence continues at coordinate 132,988 of NZ_QAYC01000003.1, read as the reverse complement.
GCGAGCGTCGCCCGAAAGAGATGAACCGCTTGACGATACCGATGCACTCGCCCACCCGGGCGTCGTGCGCCCTGGGAAACAGATCGGCCAGCAAGGCACTTGCGCGCGCGCTGACCAGTCCGCGCGTCCATGCAAAAGGCACGGGCGCAATTTCTGCGACCTGGGTCATTTCACGTCCTGCTCGATTTTTTATCTGTTATGCAATTCAGGATAGAATTGCTTTAAATTTTCGAGCAAGCAGAAATTTCACGCCCGCGGGATAGACCGAAAGGTGTTGCAGCGGCGCCGCCCCGGTCAAACCGCGGCGGCCCGCCCGATGCCCGGCCTTACGGCCTGTGGGCCTCAGACGGCTTCGGGGTCGCGGGCGGCCAGGATCGGCCGCGTCAGGTCGGACAGCCGCACGCGCTGCTGCCCGTCGGCGTCGAAATTGGCGGGGTCGAGCCAGGTTTCGTAGGCGGCTTTCAGCGTCGGCCATTCCGTGTCGATGGCGGCGAACCAGGCGGTGTCGCGGTTCCGCCCCTTGACCACCGTCGCCTGCCGGAAGACGCCCTCGTAGCTCAGCCCGTAGCGTTCCGCTGCCCGCCGCGAGGCCCGGTTCAGCGCATTGCATTTCCATTCGAGCCGCCGGTAGCCCAGCGCGAAGGCATGGCCGATCAGCAGCGTGACCGCCTCGGTCGCGGCGGGGCGCCGTTGCAGCGGGGCCGAGAAATTCACATGGCCGATCTCGATCGACCCGGCCTCGGGCGCGATCCTCAGATAACTGAGCACGCCCAGCGCCCGGCCCGACACCACCTCGCGCACCGCGAAGAACAGCGGGTCCGGGCCCGAGGCGGCCCGCGCGATCCAGTCGGCCAGCGCGGCTTCGTCCGGGAAGGGGCCGTAAGGCAGATAGGTCCAGATCGAGGCATCGGCCTGATTGGCGGCGTGCAGCTCGGCGGCATGGTCGCGCGAGAGCGGCTCGAGCCGGCAATAGCGTCCCGAAAGGCTGTCATGGGCGGGCCGGGGCGGCGGCGTCCAGCGGGCAAGCGGTGCGCCGAGGGGCAGGTTCTGGGTCATGGCAGGATCCTTTGCGCTTGCCTCCGGTCTAGCCCGGGCCCCGCGCGGGCAAAAGCCCGGAAACCGCCCCGGCTTCGGGACAGCCCGGCCCGAGTCCCGCCCCATTCACCCGTTATCGAATTGGTAACGATTGACGACCTAGGATGAAGCATGATGATCGCACGTCTCAAGACGCTGATCGACCAGACCATCTTCTGGGGCGGCGCCACGTCCTTCACCGTGGCCGTCATCGGCACTCTCTGGCCGCTCTGATCCCCCCTGACGGCCGGACCCAAGTCTGAACGCACCACTCACGAAAAAGAAAAGGCCCCGGCAGAAACGCCAGGGCCTTTTCGATCGGCCCCGAGGGGCCTCACTCCTGCGGGATCACACGCAGAGAGAGGTCGCGAAGCTGGTCGTTGCTGGGCTCGGACGGCGCTCCCATCATCAGGTCCTCGGCGCGCTGGTTCATCGGGAACATGATGACCTCGCGGATGTTCAGCTCGTCCGCCAGCAGCATCACGATCCGGTCGATCCCGGCCGCGCAGCCGCCGTGGGGCGGCGGGCCGTAGCGGAAGGCGTTGACAAGGCTCGGGAAGCGCTTGCGCACCTCGTCCTCGGCATAGCCCGCCAGCGCGAAGGCCTTGAACATGATGTCCAGCCGGTGGTTCCGGATCGCGCCCGACACCAGTTCATAGCCGTTGCAGGCCAGGTCGTACTGATAGCCCCGCACCTTGAGCGGGTCGCCCTCCAGCGCCTCGAGCCCGCCTTGCGGCATCGAGAAGGGGTTATGCTCGAAGTCGATGGCGCCGGTTTCGGCATCCTGCTCGTACATCGGGAAATCGACGATCCAGCAGAAGGCGAACCGGTCCTTGTCGGTCAGGCCCAGTTCCTCGCCAATGACGGTGCGCGCCTTGCCCGCGACGGTCTGGAAGGCCGAGGGCTTGCCGCCGAGGAAGAAGGCGGCGTCGCCTACGCCAAGGCCCAGCTGCTGGCGGATCGCCTCGGTCCGCTCGGGGCCGATATTCTTGGCCAGCGGGCCCGCGGCCTCGGTCTGGCCATCGGTCTCGCGCCAGAAGATGTAGCCCATCCCGGGCAGCCCTTCCTTCTGGGCGAAAGCGTTCATCCGGTCGCAGAACTTGCGGCTGCCGCCGGTGGGCGCGGGGATTGCGCGGATCTCGGTGCCGTCCTGTTCCAGCAGTTTCGCGAAGATCGCGAAGCCCGAGCCGCGGAAATGTTCGCTGACGTCCTGCATCCTGATCGGGTTGCGCAGGTCGGGCTTGTCGGTGCCGTACCAGAGCGCCGCATCGGCATAGGAAATCTGCGGCCAGTCGGTATCGACCTTCCGGCCGCCGCCGAACTCCTCGAAGATGCCTGCGATCACCGGCTGGACGGTGTCGAACACGTCCTGCTGCTGAACGAAGCTCATTTCCAGGTCGAGCTGATAGAAGTCCGTGGGCGAGCGGTCGGCGCGTGGGTCCTCGTCCCGGAAGCAGGGCGCGATCTGGAAATAGCGGTCGAAGCCCGAGACCATGATCAGCTGCTTGAAGATCTGCGGCGCCTGCGGCAGCGCGTAGAACTTGCCCGGATGCAGCCGCGAGGGCACCAGGAAGTCGCGCGCGCCCTCGGGGCTGGACGCGGTGATGATCGGCGTCTGGAATTCGCGGAAGCCCTTGTCCCACATCCGCCGCCGGATCGAGGCCACCACGTCCGAGCGCAGCGTCATGTTCGCCTGCATGCTCTCGCGGCGCAGGTCGAGATAGCGATAGCGCAGCCGGGTTTCCTCGGGGTAGTCTTGGTCCCCGAACACCATCAGCGGCAGTTCCTCGGCCTGGCCCAGAACCTCCAGTTCGCGCACGAAGACCTCGACCTCGCCGGTCGGGATCTTGGCGTTCACAAGGCTTTCGTCGCGCGCCTTCACCACCCCGTCGATGCGAATGCACCATTCGGACCGCACCTTCTCGACATCGGCGAAAGCCGGGCTGTCGGGATCGGCCAGAACCTGGGTGATGCCATAATGGTCGCGCAGGTCGATGAACAGGATGCCGCCGTGATCTCGCACCCGATGGACCCAGCCCGACAGGCGCACGGTCTCGCCCACATGGGACTTGTTCAGGTCGGCGCAGGTATGGCTGCGATAGGCGTGCATCGGACGGTCCTCGGGGCTCGTGTCTCGGTTCGGGCCGATACACCCCCGATGGCTCCCGAAGTCAAGGGGAGCCGAGACACCGCCGCCCCGCAGTCGCCGCTTTGTCCGCCCCGAAGCCCTCTGGCCAGCCCCCGGGCCTCGACGTCCGCCTCACGCCGCGCCGCCGCGCGGCGCGGTCCCCGTGAAAGCGCAAAGCGCCCGGCCGGATGGCCGGGCGGTTTTCCGTGTGACAGGCCCGATCTAGGGGCGTGCGATCTCGAACCGGCAGACGGCGCCGCCGCTGGCCGAACAGGTCAACTCGCGGGTGCGCAGGCGCCGGTCGACGAGGGTCTGGAACAGCCGGTCGAACACCGCCTCATGCCAGACGCAGATCGGGTGCGGCGCGGTCTCGCCCCGGATCAGCGGGTTGTCGGTCAGCTCGAAGACCAGCGGCCGGGTCGACACGACCCGGAAGGCCCCCGACCCCGCGAAGGTCCAGCTGTGCTTGGCGATGGCTTTGGCCAGAACGGGCGCGGCCAGCGCGGGCGGCAGCAGCTTCAGCACCCGCTGTGCCATCGGCGGAATGCGATGGGCCAGGATATAGTCCCCGGTCCGCGCCCCGGCCTCGCGCAGCAACTCGGGCGCGCGGCCGGGCAGACGCTGGCGCAGCGCGCGGTGCATGGCCCCCGCCGGGCCCTCATCCATCAGCCCGGCATCGGACGGAGGGGCCGACAGCCCCGCCGCCCCGAGCATCTCGTCGCGCAGCGCGCCCCCGCCCGCCGCCTCCAGCACAGGCAGAAGCTGGAGCACGGCATTCGGTCCGATCCGGCCGGGACGGCCGGACAGGTCGTCCTTCATCTCAGACTTCTTCCATCTGCTGATCGCCGCCGCCGCAGGCCTTCACCTGCGAGGGATCGTCGGCGGGCATCTTGAAGCTCGTGTCCTTGGACTTGCGCCGGGCCGCGGCCTGGGCCGCGCGGTCGGCGTTAGATTCCCAGTCCTCGATCTGCGCGGCGGCAGGTTTGCGGGACATGTCGAAGTCGAAATGCACCTTGTCCTTCGATTGCGGACCCCAGTAGTTGTTCTTGCCAAGGTCATAGAAGGACCGGCCCACGCCCGCCTTGAGGAACGCCTTGAGGCAGCCCAGCAGATACCGGCGGCGGAAGCCGTTGCCGCGCCACGGGTAGTGGAACAGCGCCTTGCGCATGTAGAACCGGCGGTAGTTGTGCATCACCCGGTCCAGAAGCTGGGCACGGTCCATCGCCTCGGGCTTCATGATCGGGTTCACGAAGTTGTAGCGGCTGTAATCGAAGACCTCGACCTTGTTGTGCAGCTCCTGGAAGAGCGGCGTGAAGGGCCAGGGCGTGTACATCGCCCAGTTGGCGAGGTCAGGCTGCCAGTCCCAGCAGAGCTGGAAGGTCTCTTCCAGGGTTTCCTCGGTCTCGTTGTCCATGCCGACGATGAACTGGGCCTCGGTCAGGATGTCGGCCTCGCGCAGAAGCTGGATCGCGCGCTTGTTGTCCTCGACCCGGGTTTCCTTGTTGAACTGGTCGAGCTTCAGCTGTGCGGCCGCCTCGGTCCCGAGCGAGATATGGACGAGCCCCGCCTTGCGGTAGAAGGGCAGCAGTTCTTCGTCGCGCAGGATGTCGGTCACGCGGGTGTTGATGCCCCATTTGACCTTGTCGGGCAGGCCGCGGTCGATCAGCTCCTGACAGAAGGCGATGAACTTCTTGCGGTTGATGGTGGGTTCCTCGTCGGCGAGGATGAAGAAGCCCACCTTGTGGTTCACGACCAGATCCTCGATCTCGTCGACGACCTTCTTGGGATCGCGGATGCGGTAATCGCGCCAGAACTTCCATTGCGAGCAGAACGAACAGGTGAACGGGCAGCCCCGCGCCATGTTCGGGATCGCGACCCGGCAGTTCAGCGGGATGTAGATGTATTTCTCCCACTCGAGGATGGTCCAGTCGGGCTTGATCGAATCGACATCCTTGATGGTGGGCGCGGCGGCCGTCGCCACGATCTCGTCGCCGTCAAGGAAGGCCAGGCCCTTGATCTCGCGCCGGTTCTCGGGCCATTTGCCGTCCCGGATCGCGTTCATCAGCTCGACCACGATCTCTTCGCCCTCGCCGCGCACGATGGCGTCGATCCAGGGCGCCTCCGACAGCACCTGCTTGAACATGAAGGTCGCGTGGATGCCGCCGAGGACACGGATCGCGTCGGGGACCTCTTCCTTGGCGATCTCAAGCAGCCGCTCGGCCGCGTAGATCGAGGGCGTGATCGAGGTCGACGCCACCACGTCGGGCTTCAGCGCCTTCAGCTGCTTGCGGATGTCGTCTTCCGAGATGTTGTTGGTCATCGCGTCGATGAACGTGATGTCGTCATATCCCGCAGTCCGCAGCGACCCGGTCAGATACGCGACCCAGGCCGGAGGCCAGTTGCCTGCGATCTCGGCGCCGCCGGACTTGTAGTTGGGATGAATAAAGACAATGCGCATGGATCGACTCCCCGTGTTTCGCGGGGGAACATGACACATCCCCTGTCAAGCTGACTTGACACAAGTCAAATCGCCGCCACGCGTCTTTCCGGGTCCGGTCTAAAACGGGCGCACCACATTTCCGGAATAGAAAAGGATGCCAAGCCCGCCGATGAACAGGATCCAGCCCGCCACCGCATGCAGCACCACCGCCAGCGGAAAATTCCGGCGCGCCTCATGGGCCCAGGCGAAGACGATTCCGCCCAGAAAGGTCAGGGCCGAGACCACCACGCTCCAGTACATCAGATGGGCAAGCGAGAAGACCGCGGCATTCAGCACGATCGCGTGCCTGAGGTCCGGCAGGATCGGTCCGTAGCGGCGGAAGAAGAGCGCCCGGAAGACGATTTCCTGCGGCAGCGCCGAAAGCGGCGGATAGAATAGCAGAATCGAGCCCAGAAGCGCCGGGTTGGTCCGCACCAGCGCCAGCGCCTCCTGCGGGACCACCAGCATCGTCAAGGGACCGACGATCAGGGTCGTGACCGCCGAAAAGCCCAGCACCAGCCAGGGGTCGATCCGACCGAGTCCGCGGATCAGATCGGACCAGCGGAAGCCTTCGGTGACCTGCAACAGCAAGAGCCCCATGGCGGTCAGGCTCAGCAGCACCGGAAACAGCGCCTGCGGCGGCATCAGCAGCGCCATCCCGAGCGGCGTCAACAGATAGAACACCACGAATTCCCCCCAGAGACGGCCCCGGCTGGGGACGCGGGTTTCAAGGGAAAGATCGAGTGTCCAGGCCATTCCTGTCTCCTTTCGCAAGATCGCGGTCGGCCCCTTGCGCGCCGGGCCGCAGCCGACAGCCGCCCCGCCCGCGATCCCGGCCACAAAAGATAGCGCAGGACCCGGGCGTCACAGGGGCGGCCCTCCGGCAGTATGCAGGCAGATCGTTCACAAATGCGGTAACGCCCCGGAGGTTCCGCAACGCCCGGCAAGACTGCCGCCCGCAGCCGGTTTTCCGCCATTTGCCTGCGCCCGCCGCGCTCTACGGGCGCGCCCCCGCGCCCGGTCCGGCCCCGCAAGGACCGGCACGTGCCGAATTTCCCCTCTCCTGCCCTTGCGCCCCAAGGCCGCTTGGCTATAACGCCCAGCAATTTGCGCAAACTGAGGGCGGGACATGCCGAAGAGAACCGATATCAAGTCCATCATGATCATCGGCGCAGGTCCCATCATCATCGGGCAGGCCTGCGAGTTCGATTATTCCGGTGCCCAGGCCTGCAAGGCGCTGCGCGAGGAAGGCTACCGGGTCATCCTGGTCAACTCGAACCCGGCCACGATCATGACCGACCCGGGTCTGGCCGACGCCACCTATATCGAGCCGATCACCCCCGAGGTCGTCGCCAAGATCATCGAGAAGGAGCGCCCCGACGCGCTGCTGCCGACGATGGGCGGGCAGACCGGGCTGAACACCTCGCTCAAGCTGGCCGACATGGGCGTGCTGCACAAATACGGGGTCGAGCTGATCGGCGCCAACCGCGCCGCCATCGAGATGGCCGAGGACCGCAAGCTGTTCCGCGAGGCGATGGACCGGATCGGGCTGGAAAACCCCAAGGCCGTGATCGCCAACACCATGGACGAATGCATGGCCGCGCTGGAACATGTGGGCCTGCCCGCGATCATCCGGCCCGCCTTCACGCTGGGCGGCACCGGCGGCGGCGTCGCCTATAACCGGCAGGAATTCGAGTATTACTGCAAAAGCGGGCTCGACGCCTCGCCGGTCAGCCAGATCCTGATCGACGAAAGCCTGCTGGGCTGGAAGGAATTCGAGATGGAGGTCGTCCGCGACAAGGCGGACAACGCGATCATCGTCTGCGCCATCGAGAATGTCGATCCGATGGGCGTGCATACCGGCGACTCGATCACCGTGGCCCCTGCCCTGACGCTGACCGACAAGGAATACCAGATCATGCGCAACGGCTCGATTGCCGTCCTGCGCGAGATCGGGGTCGAGACCGGCGGGTCGAACGTGCAATGGGCGATCAACCCCGCAGACGGCCGCATGGTGGTGATCGAGATGAACCCGCGGGTGTCGCGGTCCTCGGCGCTGGCCTCGAAGGCCACCGGCTTCCCGATCGCCAAGATCGCGGCGAAACTCGCCGTGGGCTACACGCTGGACGAACTGGACAACGACATCACCAAGGTCACGCCCGCAAGCTTCGAGCCGACCATCGACTATGTCGTGACCAAGATCCCGCGCTTTGCCTTCGAGAAATTCCCGGGCTCGAAAGCGGAACTGACCACCGCGATGAAATCGGTCGGCGAGGCCATGGCCATCGGCCGTACCATCCACGAATCGCTGCAAAAGGCGCTGGCGTCTCTCGAAACCGGCCTGACCGGATTTGACGAGATCGAGATCCCCGGCGCCCCCGACCGCGCCCAGATCGTCGCCGCACTGACCCGGCAGACCCCGGAGCGGCTGCGGATCGTCGCCCAGGCGATGCGCCACGGCCTCAGCGACGAGGACATCCACGCCGCGACAAGCTACGACCCCTGGTTCCTCGCCCGCATCCGCGAGATCGTCGATGCCGAGGCCCGGGTCCGCAAGGAGGGCCTGCCGGTCACCGAAGCCGGCCTGCGCCAGCTCAAGATGCTGGGCTTCACCGATGCGCGTCTGGCCAGGCTCAGCGGCCGCGACGAGGATCAGGTGCGCCGCGCCCGCGACAATCTGGGGGTCCATGCGGTCTTCAAGCGGATCGACACCTGCGCCGCCGAATTCGAGGCGCAGACGCCCTACATGTATTCGACCTACGAAACCCCGGTGATGGGCGAGACCGAATGCGAGGCCCGCCCCTCGGCCCGCAAGAAGGTGGTGATCCTCGGCGGCGGCCCGAACCGGATCGGCCAGGGGATCGAGTTCGACTATTGCTGCTGCCATGCCTGCTTCGCGCTGACCGAAGCCGGGTATGAGACCATCATGATCAACTGCAACCCGGAAACGGTCTCGACCGACTATGATACCTCGGACCGGCTTTATTTCGAGCCGCTGACCTTCGAGCATGTGATGGAGATCCTGCGGGTCGAGAAGATGGCGGGCACGCTGCATGGCGTGATCGTGCAATTCGGCGGGCAGACGCCGCTGAAGCTTGCGAATGCGCTGGAAGAGGCGGGCATCCCGATCCTCGGGACCACGCCCGACGCCATCGACCTGGCTGAAGACCGCGAGCGGTTCCAGGCACTGGTGAATAGGCTCGGCCTCAAGCAACCGAAAAACGCCATCGCCCATTCCGCCAAGGCCGCCCTCGAAGCCGCCGGAGAGATCGGCTATCCGCTGGTGATCCGGCCCTCCTACGTGCTGGGCGGCCGCGCCATGGAGATCGTGCGCGACACGCCCCAGCTGGAACGTTACATCGCCGAGGCCGTGGTGGTGTCGGGCAAGTCCCCTGTCCTGCTCGACAGCTATCTCTCGGGCGCGACCGAGGTCGATGTCGATGCGCTCTGCGATGGCGAAAAGGTCCATGTCGCGGGCATCATGGAACATATCGAGGAAGCGGGCGTCCATTCCGGCGACAGTGCCTGCTGTCTGCCGCCGCACCGCCTGCCACAAGACATCGTGGCCGAGCTGAAGCGCCAGACCGAGGCGCTGGCGTTGGCGCTTGGTGTGGTCGGGCTGATGAACGTGCAATTCGCGGTCAAGGACGGCGAGATCTACCTGATCGAGGTGAACCCGCGCGCCAGCCGCACCGTGCCTTTCGTGGCCAAGGCGACCGACAGCGCCATCGCCTCGATCGCGGCGCGGCTGATGGCGGGCGAGAAACTGTCGGCCTTCCCGATGCGCGCACCCTACCCCGCCGAGACCAGCCCCGACACGCCGCTGCCGCTGGCCGACCAGATGTCGCTGGCCGACCCGATCATGCCGTGGTTCTCGGTCAAGGAGGCGGTGATGCCCTTTGCCCGCTTCCCCGGCGTCGACACGCTGCTGGGCCCGGAAATGCGCTCGACCGGCGAGGTCATGGGCTGGGACCGGTCCTTCCCGCGCGCCTTCCTCAAGGCGCAGATGGGCGCCGGGTCGGACCTGCCCCGCGAGGGTCAGGTGTTCCTGTCGATCAAGGATGCCGACAAGACGCCCGAACTGGTCGAAACCGCCCAGATCCTGCAGGCGCTGGGTTTCCGCATTCTCGCGACGCGCGGCACCGCCAGTTTCCTGGCCGAGAGCGGGATCGAGACCACGCTGGTGAACAAGGCCTATGAGGGCGGGCGCACCATCGTCGACGTGATGAAGGACGGTCTGGTGCAGCTGGTGATGAACACCACCGAGGGCAACCGCGCGGTCGAGGACAGCCGCTCGATCCGCAACGTGGCGCTGATGGACCGGATCCCCTATTTCACCACCGCCGCGGCCAGCCATGCCGCCGCTCTGGCGATGAAATCGCGCGAGGAAGGCGAAATCGGGGTGCGTAGCCTGCAAGGCTGACGCGCCCCGCGCCGCGCAAACGGCCCCTCGGTCGACTTTGCCGTCGACCGAGGCCTTGTGCTTTGCCCGGACCGCTCTGGACCGGCGTTTCGGCGCCGGGGCCAGCCCTTTTTCAGGACAGGCCGTGTGGTCGTCTCTCGTCCGCCTCGCGCGGCGGGGGCCGCGGCATCTCACGCTCGCCAGCCACGTCCTGACGGTGGGGGGAATGCGGCGCCGGTCAGGGCACGAGATCGCATCCGTCGTCAGGCGCCCGCCCCTTCCCTGAGGAGCCTGCCATTCGGGTGACACGCGCCACGAGCGCGTCAGGACGACCCGGCCGCCCCTCCCATGCCCCCAACACAAGCAAAAGGCCGCGCAAGCAAGCTTGCACGGCCTTCCTGTCTTTTCCGACCCCAGACCGCCGCCTGCATCAGGCGCGGCCTGTTGGGCTGACCGGAGGTCTCGGACCCCGGATCGCGCGGCCTCAGGCCAGCGCGGCCTTGGCCTTCTCGACGATGGCACCGAAGGCTTCGGGCTCGTTCACCGCCAGATCGGCCAGAACCTTGCGGTCGACCTCGATCCCGGCAACGGCCAGCGCGTTGATGAAGCGCGAATAGGTCAGCGATTCGTCATGGGCGCGAACGGCCGCGTTGATCCGCTGGATCCACAGCGCGCGGAAGTTGCGCTTGCGCTGCTTGCGGTCGCGGGTCGCGTACTGGTTGGCCTTGTCGACCGCCTGGGTCGCGGTGCGGAAGGCATTGCCGCGGCGGCCGTAATAGCCTTTCGCAGCCTTGATGACCTTCTTGTGACGGGCGTGGGTGGTGGTGCCGCCTTTGACTCGGGACATGGATCAGGCCTCCGTTAGCGCGAATAGGGCATGTAGGACTTGGCGAGCTTCTCGTCCGGAGCCGAGAGCATCGTCGTCCCGCGCGCGTCGCGGATGAACTTGGTGGTCCGCTTGATCATGCCGTGGCGTTTGCCGGCCTGACCCGCCTTGACCCGGCCGGTGGCCGTGACCTTGAAGCGCTTCTTGGCGCTCGACTTGGTTTTCATCTTGGGCATTTCCGTCTCCTTTCGGGCGGTGAAGGCGCGACTCGGCATGCCACAACGGCCGGTCGCACCAGGTGAGTGGCGAGCATATAGAAAGCCCGGGGCCTGCATGCAAGGAGAAATCGCCTCGGGTCCTGTCGCGAGGAACGACCCGGGCCACCACATCGGGCCCCCTCTCCGGCGTGTCGCCGCGAGGGGGCTCGCCGCCGATCATCACCGGACTGGCCGCGGCGCGCAGCCATCGGCCACGGCTGCGTAAAGCGCCGGAATCGCCATCGGTCCGATGGCAATCCCGATCACGAAAAAGGGGGCGGATCGCCTGCCGGCTTGGGACAGCTCCGCGCCCCGGGACCACGCCCGGGGCCGGTTTTCGGGGGCCAAGTGTTCCGCGCGCCGGTGAACCGGCCCTATTCGGGCTCCAGATTGAAGATCAGCCGCTCTTCGCAGGGCGCCACGCGCAGGATGTTGGTCGATCCGGGGATGTTGAAGGGCAGACCGGCGATCACGATGATCTTGTCCTCGCCCTCGCCATAGCCGCCCGCCCGCGCCGCGCGGGCGGCGCTGACCACGGCCATTTTGAACCGCTCGACCTTCTCGTTGTAATAGCAGTTGATGCCCCAGCTGAGGCACAGCCGCCGCCCCGTCGCCGGAAACGGGGTCAGCGCCAGGATCGGCACGCGCGGCCGTTCGCGCGAGGTCTTGAGCGCGGTCGTCCCGGATTCGGTAAAGCAGCAGATCGCCTTGATGTCGGTCGTCTCGGCGATCTCGCGCGCGGCGGACACGATGCCGTCGGCCACGGTCGAACGTTCGGCCTGGCGGCTGGCCTCGATCACCGAGCGGTAGGTCGGGTCGCTTTCGACCTCGACCGCGACATTGTCCATCATCGTCACCGCCTCGACCGGATAGCGCCCGGCGGCGGATTCGGCCGACAGCATGACCGCGTCCGCCCCCTCGTAAATCGCCGAGGCCACGTCGGACACCTCGGCCCGGGTCGGCATCGGGCTTTCGATCATCGATTCCAGCATCTGCGTCGCCACGATCACCGGCTTGGCCGCCGCCCGGCAGGAGCGCACCAGACGTTTCTGGATCGGCGGCACGCTTTGCACCGGCAACTCGACCCCCAGATCGCCGCGGGCGACCATGATGCCGTCCGAGACCGCAAGGATCGCGTCGAAGGCCTTCACCGCCGCAGGCTTCTCGATCTTCGACAGGATCGCGGCGCGCGTGCCCACGATCTCGCGCGCCTCGATCACATCCTCAGGTCGCTGAACGAAGCTGAGCGCGACCCAGTCGACGCCCAGATCCAGCGCGAAATGCAGGTCGTCGCGGTCCTTTTCGGACAAGGCCGCCAGCGGCAGCACCACATCGGGCACGTTCACGCCCTTGCGGTTCGAGATGGTGCCGCCGACGATCACCTCGCAATCGGCAAAATCGGGGCCATGCTCCTTGACCCGCAGCCGCAGCTTGCCGTCATTGACCAGAAGCGTCGCGCCCGGTTCCAGCGCGTCGAAGATTTCCTTGTGGGGTAGTTGCACCCGATGCGCCTCGCCCGGGGTCGGGTCGAGATCGAAGCGAAAGATCTGCCCGTCTTCCAGTTCGGCCGCGCCGTTGGCGAACTGCCCGCAGCGCAGCTTGGGCCCCTGCAGGTCGGCGAGGATCGCGATCGGGCGGCCGGTATCCGCCTCGATCTGGCGGATCGTCGCGTGGCGCTGCGCGATTTCCTCGTGGCTGCCATGGCTCATGTTCAGCCGGAACACATCGGCCCCGGCCTCGAACAGCGCCCGGATCGTCGGGTAGTCGTTCGAGGACGGCCCCAGCGTGGCCACGATCTTGAGGTTGCGTAGACGTCTCATCCTGCCCTATCTGTCTTCAGATGACCCATGCGCAGTATGCGCCGGTGTACAATCTCTCCTTCTAGGCCGAAGCCCTCGGCGAGACAACTGGCACCTGTGTAAGGGTCTGCGCAAAAGGATGTGACGCGAAAAGGTGACATGTCGATGAACGACCGGCCATTCGAGACCGTGGGCGAGGCGCGCGGGGGACGCTGGCTGGTCACCTGCGATCATGCCACCAACATCGTGCCGCCCTGCGTGAACGGCGGCAGCCTCGGGATCTCGCCGGCCGACATGGTCCGCCACATCGCCTGGGACCCGGGCGCCGCCGGCGTGGCCCGGGCGGTGGCCGAGGCGCTCGATGCGCCGCTGGTGCTCAGCCGCTTCTCGCGGCTGGTGATCGACCCGAACCGGGGCGAGGACGACCCGACCCTGGTGATGCGGGTCTATGACGGCACCGTGATCCCCGCGAACCGCGCCATCGCCGAGGCCGAGATCGACCGCCGCATCCGGACCTTCTGGCGGCCCTATCACACCGAGGTCGCGCGGCTTGCGGCGCGGCGGCCCGATACGGTCCTGCTGGACATCCACAGCTTCACGCCGCAACTGAAGGGGCGTCCGCCCCGACCCTGGCAGATCGGCATCCTGCATGCCGCCGACGACCGGCTGGCCCGGCCGCTGATCGCGCGGCTGCGCGCCGAGCCCGATCTTTGCGTGGGCGAGAACGAGCCCTATGGCGGCCATCTGCCGGGCGATTCCGTCGACCGCCATGCCGAGGCCTTCGGCCGGCCGAACGTGCTGATCGAGCTGCGCAACGACGTCATCGCCTCGCCCGCCGATCAGGCCGCCTGGGGCGCGCGGCTGGCCCCGATCCTGACGGCCGCACTGGCCGAGACCGGCGCCTGAACGCCGCCCGCCCACCGCAAAGGGAGACCCCCCATGGACGACGCCACCCGCACCGAAATCGAGGCCGCCGCCTTCCGGCGGCTCCGGCGCCACCTGATGGAGGACCGGCCCGAGGTCCAGAACATCGACCTGATGACCCTGGCCGGGTTCTGCCGCAACTGCCTGTCGCGCTGGATGGCCGAGGCCGCCGCCGAGCGCGGCGTCGCACTGACCGAGGCCGAGGCGCGCGAGGCCTTCTATGGCATGCCCTATGCCGAGTGGAAGGCTGCCCATCAGACCGAGGCGCGCCCCGAACAGAAGGCGGCCTTCGACAGAGCCTTCGCCGCCAATGTCGGCCCGCGCAAGGACTGACCCGCCCGGCCCCGGACGCGGCGGTCGCCCCTGTCGTCCCCCGTGCCCCTGGCCCACGGCTGCCGGTCAGCGGACCTCGTTGCCAGAGGCAACGCAAGAAAGCGGTCGCATTCGCCCCCCGGATCGGGAGTAGACTGCGCCGCGACTCATGACACCGCCTTGCCGGGCGCGCCTCTTCGGGCGCGGGCCGTTCGTTGGTGCCGCGACCCGAGACCGACGGAGGCAGACGATGACCCCAACCAGCGGCCCGATGCTGCAATTCACCCCGAAGCTACTGACCGTTCTGGCCGAGGGCTACGGGCTGCGCGCCTTCCGCGCCGATCTGGTGGCCGGGCTGACCGTGGCGGTGGTGGCGCTGCCCCTGTCGCTGGCCATCGCCATCGCCTCGGGCGTGCCGCCGGATCGCGGCCTGATCACCGCCATCGTCGGCGGCTTTCTGGTCTCGGCGCTGGGCGGCAGCCGGTTCCAGATCGGCGGCCCGGCGGGGGCCTTCATCGTGCTGGTGCTGGCGACGGTCCAGCGCCATGGGCTGGACGGGCTGGCGCTTGCGACCTTCCTGTCGGGGATCTTCCTCGCCCTGGCCGGCGCGCTCCGGCTGGGGAGTTTCGTCAAGTTCATCCCCTACCCGGTCACCGTGGGCTTCACCGCCGGGATCGGCGTCATCATCCTCGCCAGCCAGATGCGACCGTTTCTGGGGCTGACCCTCGACGGCCCCGAACCCGGCCCCTTCCTCGAAAAGATCCCCGCGCTCTGGGCCGCGCTGCCGACGCTGAGCCTTCTGGATCTGGCGATGGGGATCGGCACCTTCGGTTTCATCCTCGCCCAGCGCCGCTATGCGCCGCGCGTTCCGGGCATGCTGATGGCGATCGCTCTGGCGGGGCTGACGGTGTGGCTGTTCGACCTTCCGGTGCCCACCATCGGCAGCGCCTATGGCGGCATCGCCTCCAGCCTGCCCGCGCCGCATCTGCCGCCGCTGGGGCTCGACAAGATCCGCGCAGTCCTGCCCGACGCGCTGGCCTTCACCCTTCTGGGCGCGATTGAGTCGCTGCTGTCGGCCGTTGTCGCGGATTCGATGACCGGGCGGCGGCACCGGTCGAACGCCGAACTGATCGGACAGGGCGCGGCCAACATGGCCTCGGCCTGTTTCGGAGGCTTTTGCGTCACAGGCACCATCGCCCGGACCGCCACCAACGTGCGCGCGGGCGCCCATGGGCCGGTCGCGGGCATGATCCATGCGCTGGCGCTGCTGGGCATGGTGCTGCTGCTGGCGCCGCTCGCCTCGGCCATTCCGCTGGCGGCGCTGGCGGGGGTGCTGGTGTCGGTCTCGCTGCACATGATCGACCTTCGCGCGATCCGGACGCTTGCACGCACCGCCCGGGCCGAGGTCGTGGTGCTGCTGGCGACGCTCGCGATGACCGTGCTGCGCGATCTGACCGAGGCCATCGTGACCGGCCTTGCGCTGGGTGCGCTGGTCTTCCTGCACCGGCTGGCCCAGATGAGCGGGGTCGACGCGATGCTGGACGAGACCGACACCGAAAGCCGTCCCGAGGATCGCGGCCAGAGCCGCCAGACCGTGGTGCTGCGCCTGACCGGAGCCTATTTCTTCGGCTCGGCCCCGGTGATCGAAAGCGTGCTCGACCGGATCGCGGCGCGGCCGCGCCACCTGATCCTCGACATGGCCGATGTGCCGCTGCTGGACATGACCGGCGCGCACAGCCTGACGGGCTTCGTGCGCAAGGCGCTCGATCAGGGGATGGCGGTGACGCTGGCGGGCACACGGCCGCCGCATATGACGATGCTGCAGGCGGCGGGCCTGCCCGCGGCGGCCCGGAGCGCGCCCGATGTGTCGGCCGCCCGGGCTGCGGCCTGACCCCTCGGGACCAAACGCTCAGCGGTTGGCGCGCGCCAGCAACCCGACCGCAACGAGCCCCACCAGACAGACCAGAAGCGCCGCGGGCGAAGCGTCGCCGAGGTTCTCGAGGCTCGCCTTGTCATAGACCCGCGTCGCCAGCGTGTTGTAGTTGAAGGGCCGCAGCAGCAGCGTCGCCGGAAGCTCCTTGACGCAATCGACGAAGACCAGAAGCAGCGCGGTGCCGATCGAGGTCCGGATCAGCGGCAGGTACACCGATGTCAGCGTGCCGCGCGCGGTCCGGCCCAGCGACCGCGCGGCCATCGGCAAGCTGGGCGCGATCCGCCCCATCGCGGCGTCGGCCGCGCCCTGCGCGATGGCGAAGAAACGCACCCCATAGGCATAGACGATGGCAAAGGCCGACCCGGTCATCAAAAGCCCCGGATCGGCGCCGAAGAGCCAGAGCCAGCCATCGGCCAGCGCATTGTCGGCTGCGGCCATCGGGATCAAGAGCCCGACCCCCAGCACCGCGCCGGGCGCCGCATAGCCGATGGTGGTGACCGGCAACAGAATCCGGGGCAGCGTCCGGCCGGTCAGCCGCACGCCATAGACCAGGAAAAGCCCTGCCGCGACGGTCAGCACGGCGGCGATGCCGCCCACCGTCAGCGTGTGCAGCAGCGCCCGGATCAGCCCGGGATCGGCCCAGCCCTCGGCATTGGCCAACGCGTGGCTGAGGATCACCCCGACCGGCAGCGCGAAACCGAACGCGACCGGCAGCGCGCAGGCCAGCGTCGCGGCCCATCCGGCGACACCTTCCAGCCGCACCGGGACCAGCGGGCGGTGATGCCGGCCGAGCGCATGAAACCGCAGGTTCCGGCGGCTGACCTTCTCCAGCGCGACCAGCGCCAGGATCACCGCGAGGATCACCCCCGCGATCTGCGCGGCGCCCCCGGCATTGCCCCCCTCGAGCCAGACCGAGAAGATCCCGGCGGTCAGGGTCTGCACCGCGAAATACTCGACCACGCCGAAATCGTTCACCGTCTCCATCATCGCGATGGCCGCGCCCGCGGCGATGGCGGGTCGCGCCAGCGGCAGGCCGACCCGCCAGAACAGCCCAACCGGCCCCGCCCCCAGCGCCCGCGCCACCTCATAGGCCGCGCCCGACTGTTCGCGGAAGGCCGCGCGGGCCAGCAGATAGACGTAGGGATAAAGCGCCGCCGACAGCACCAGCACGGCCGCGCCGCGCGACCGGATCTCGGGGAACCAGTAATCCCGCGCGTTCTGCCAGCCGAACAGCGACCGCAGCCCGGTCTGCACCGGCCCCGCATATTCCAGGAAATCGACCAGTGCATAGGCGCCCACATAGGCCGGGATCGCCAGCGGCAGCAGCAGCAGCCATTCCAGCCAGCGCGCGCCCGGAAAGCGGTACATCGACACCAGCCAGGCCGCGCCCGCCCCCACCGCCGAGGCCAGCAGGGCGACCCCGCCCATCATCGCCAGCGTGTTGGTCAGATAGCGCGGCAGCGTGGTCGCGATCAGATGCGGCCAGATGTTCTCGTCGGGGGTCAGCGCCAGAACGACCACCGACAGGATCGGCAGCAGCACCAGCGCCGCGATCGCCAGCGCCCCGACCGACCAGGGATCGGGCCGCAGCCGGAGCGGCCGCCGCCGGTTAACTTGAGTGATTTGGTCAGCCATGATGCCGTGGGTAGCGCAAAGCGAAATTTCTGTCCAGAATAGGACGCGCGGGTCTGCCAGAAGGGTCAGGCCTCGAAAGGCCCGCCCTGGCCCCGGCATCGCCCGGGGAAAAACCGCCAGAAGGCAGGGACAAGAAGGCAGGTGCAGGATGGATGTCGTCTTTCACATCGGGGCGCATTGCACGGATGACGACCTGCTGGTGCGCAGCCTGATCCGCAACCGCGAGACCCTGGCCGCACATGGCGTGGCGGTGCCCGATCCGCAAAGCTATCGCCCGGTGCTGCGCGAGATGCTGGTGGCGCTGCGCGGCGCGCCCGCCTCGGACGAGATGCAGACCGCGATGCTGCAGGCCGCGCTCGATGGAAAGACAGCCAAGCGGCTGGTGCTGACCAACCCCTCGTTCCTGTGCATGCCGCAGAAGGCGCTGGCGCAGCACATGCTGTATCCGATGGCGGGGGAAAAGGCGCATTGGCTGGCCCAGCTCTTTCCCGGCGCCCGCCAGTCGTTCCTGTTCGGGCTGCGCAATCCGGCGACCTTCGTTCCGGCGCTGTTCGCCCTGTCGAAAGAGCGCGACTTCGCGGCCTTCATCGCGGGCGCGGACCCGGTGCGGCTCTCGTGGAAGGATACCGTCCAGCGCATCCGCAATGCCTTGCCCGGGGCCGAGCTGACGGTCTGGTGCAACGAGGACACGCCGCTGATCTGGCCCGATCTGATGCAGGTCGCGGCAGGCGACGGGGCCATGGACCTTGCCGGGGGCGACGCGGTTCTTGCCAAGGTCATGACCCCGGCCGGTCTTGCGCGGCTCAACGGGTTCCTGGCCGACAGTCCGGCGCTCGACCCGGCGGCCCGGCGGCGGGCGGCCGCGGCCTTTCTCGACAAATACGCGATCCCCGAGGCGGTGGAGGAGGAGATCGACCTGCCGGGCTGGACCGGCGAGCTGATCGAGACGCTGACCGACCGCTATGCCGAAGACATCGCCGCCATCGCTGCGATGCCCGGCATCCGCTTTCTCGCCGCCTGATCCCGGGACGCCCGCCCCAAAAGGGGCGGCGCGCGGTCAGGCCATGCCCAGCGCTTCCTTGTAAAGTTCGAGGATCGCCTCTTCCTCGGCGATGTCGTCCTTGTCGCGCTTGCGCAGCGAAATCACCTTGCGCATCACCTTGGTGTCGTAGCCGCGCGCCTTGGCCTCGGCCATCACCTCTTTCTGCTGGTCCGCGAGGTCCTTCTTCTCGGCCTCGAGCCGCTCGAACCGTTCGATGAACTGCCGCAGCTCGCCAGCGGTGACGCGGTACGTGCTGTCGGCAGAGCGGGTGTCGTCCTGCTCGTCCTCGATCTCCATCGGGTCCTTGTCCTTCTGTCTGCTCGGGCTGTCTGCCCCGGCTGTCTGCCCGGGGTCCTGACGTAGCGAAGCGCCCCCTCTGCCGCAAGACCCTTGCGCGCCGGAAGAGGTTGGACTAGGCGCGGGTGCGCCAAGCCAAGGAGGAGGATGCGATGGACGCGTTGATCTGGGCCGGAGCGGCCGTGTCGGTGATGGGGCTGGCCGGTATCGTCTGGTGCATCCGCAACATGCTGAGCGCGCGTGGCGCCAACCTGCCCGAGCCCGAGATGCGCGCCCGGCTGCAAAAGGCGGTGGCCCAGAACATGGCCGCGCTCGCTTTGTCAGCGGTGGGGCTGATGATGGTCGTCATCGGCATCATGCTGGGCTGAGCGCGCCCCGGCCCGGTGCCTCGGACCGTGACAGCGCGTGGCCCATCTTGATCGCCTCGGCGATCAGCGGATCGAGGTCCCACAGCCCGCCCTGCGGCCGCTCGGCCGCCATGTCGCGCAGGGTCTTGCGCAGCGACAGGAGCCCGGCCTCGTCGGCCGCCCGCATCGGCCCGCCGCGCCAGCGCGCGACGCCCAGCCCATGGACCGCCGCAAGGTCCAGATCGGCAGCCCGGCGCACTGCCCCCAGCCCCAGCATCGCCGCCCCGGCCTGCACCATCCCGGCCAGCACACGCGCCTGGATCGCGGCCCGGGAAAAGCTGCGCGGCGGGACCGCGCCCAGCACCTCGCGGGCCGCGGCGGCGATCTCGGCCACCTGCGGATCGGGTTCGGCCGCGCCCCCGGGGCCGTACCGATAATACCCGCGCCCGGCCAGATAGCCGTCGCGCCCCTCGCGCACCAGTTGACCCAGGATCAGCGTCGGCCGCGCCTCGGGATCGTCGCCGCCGGGCTGACGCCGGCGCAGCGCCAGCAGCATCGGCAGGCCAACGCGGTCGGCCATGCGGTAAGGCCCATGGGCCATGCCCCAGGCCTGCATCGCGGCATCGACATCGGCCGGAGCGGCCCCGGCCTCGACCGTCGCATCGGCCGCATCGAGCGCGCCCAGCAACAGCCCGAGCGTCGGGCTTTCGGTTTCGGAGACAAGGACCAGACGCTCCAGCCGCCGCGCCAGGTCGGACAGCACGGCTGTCGCGCGCGGGCCGGTGCGGGGCGAGCGCACGATCTCGGCCAGGCGGGTGCCCGGCACCGCGTCGGGCAGATGAAACCAGAGCGTGTCGGCCTCGCGCCCCGCCGGAGCCCCCAGCGCCGAGGGGCTCGCCAGCACCCCGGTCGCGGCCAGCACCGCCCCCGGTGCGGCCGTGCGCGCAAGATCGGGGAACCGCGCCTGCCGGTCGCTCATCCGTCCGCCCCCGGCCTCGATCAAGAGGTCGCAGCCCGACAGTGCGGCGGGTCCGACCCCGCCCGACAGCCGCGACCGATAGCGGACCCGCGTGGCCTCGTCCCAGCCCGCCGCCGTCCGCGCCGCATCCAGAAGCGACTCGACCTCGGCGATGGCGCGGTCCAGCGCGGCGGCATCGGGGGCACCCAGACGGACCGACGGACCGGTCGCCAGAAGCGCCGCCCCCAGCGCGGCCGCCCCCGGCCCCCAGCCCCAAAGCCCGATCCGCCGGGGCGGGACGCCGGGATCGACCACCTCCCGCATCCCGTCCCGCACCCGCCGCTCGGCCTGCGCCAGATGGCAGAGCGCGCGATGCGCGGCGCTGTCGCGGCAGTCCTCGACCGCCGCCGCCTCATAGGCCAGCGCCGCCTCGGGAGGCAGCAACGCCGCCGCCTCGACGCAATCCAGAATGGCCCCCCGCGCGCGGACCGGCCCGTCGGGGTCGAGCGCCCCCTTCAGACGTTGCACCGCCGCCTGGAGGGACCGGAAATCGGGCAGCGGCCGCGACGGTGCGGGCCGGGGTCCCGCATGTTCGGCCAGAAGCCCCAGCGCGAAGCGCAGGCCCGCCGCATCGACATCGCCATCGACCACCGCATCGAAAAGCCCGGCCTGGCGCGCCCGGGCCGACGGCACCGCCCGCCCCGACAGCATCATGTCGAGCGCGGTCGCGGGGTCGGTCAGACGCGGCAGGCGCAGGGTCGTGCCAGCCTGCGGCGGCAGCCCCAGCGCGATGTCGGGCAGGCACAACTCGGCCTCGCGCGCGGCGACGCGGTAATGGCAGGCCAGCGCCAGTTCGCACCCCCCGCCCGAGGCTGGTCCCGGCAAGAGCGCGACCACCGGCACCCCGGCCGCATCGATCAGCGCCGCGATCGCGCCCAGCGTGGCGGCCCGGCCGTCCTCGTCATCGGTATCGGGAAGACCCGCGGAAAACACCGCCCCGCGCGCGGCGATCAAGACCGCGCGGGTGTTGCGGGCCGCGAGCGCCGCGGTCAGCGCCGCCTCCAGCGCGTCGCGCAGCGGGGCGGTCAGGGCGTTGTCGGGCGGTGCGTCCAGCACCAGGCGCACCACGCCCGGAGCCGGATGCTCTGCTGTCACAGGACGCGTCATCGCTCGGTCCCCCGTCCGGCCGGACCCGGCGCACCGACGGCGCGCAGAGGCCCGGGATCATCCCGGGAACATTTGGGACAAGCCTGAGGCGAAACGCAATATCCGGAAGGCGCGCAATCTGCGGTCCGGGCGCGCCCGAGCGTGTCCGGCCTCAGACCGGCATGTCGTCGTAGAGATCGTCGGAATCGTCGTCCTCGAGTTCCTGCTCGAGCCGCAGGATATCCTCGGGCACCGGCAAGCCCAGCGCGTGCATCTCGGCGATCTTGCCGCGCAGCTCTTCCTGCAGGACGTGACGGTCCTCGGGCCGCTTCTCGATCTCTTCGAGGATCAGAGCGATCCCTGCCTTGAGTTGTTCGAACGCCATCCGTGTCTCCCTGTCATGCTTCTGCAGGTCTGCGCAGTCTCGCGCGCCGCCCGATCATCCTCGCCCGCCGAGGCCGAGGCAAGGGCCCACGGGCTGTGGCAACCTTTGGTCCTGAGCTGGCGGTTGACCTGGCTGGCCACCGCTCCGCTGGTCAGAAGGCTCTCGATCCGGGCCCGGATCAGGGCGCGGGTTTCTTCGGGGACGGCGTTGTTGGAAAATCCTGGCATACGGCTGGTTCGGCTCGTTTGGCTCATGGGGCGGGTCCTATACAGCGGCCGTTACCGCGCGCAGATGCGACAAAATGGCGTTGCGGGCACCAGATCCAGCCGCTCTGCGGCGATCTCGTCGCCGCAGCGCACGCAAAAACCGTAGCTGCCGTCTTCGATTCGCGCGAGGGCTGCGCGGATCTGCCGGGCCTCGGCCAGGCCGGAACTGCCCATGCCCTGCAGCACCTCGTCTTCCTCGCGCTCGACCGCAAGCTCCCCCCAGTCCTTCGACTGATGGGTGTCGAGCTCGGCCTCGATGTCCTGCAGCCGACCGTCGAGTTCGGCCAGCCGCCTCAGCAACTGGCGCTTTCTGTCGTGAAGCGTCGCCATGGTCCCCCCCGGATGGCCAATCCCATGACTGTGGCATTATGGCAGAATTTGGGCATTGACACATATCAAATGGATCTGAACGCGCATTGAACCTTGCCC
Organism: Rhodovulum kholense; assembly: GCF_003053725.1. Classification (GTDB taxonomy): domain Bacteria; phylum Pseudomonadota; class Alphaproteobacteria; order Rhodobacterales; family Rhodobacteraceae; genus Rhodovulum; species Rhodovulum kholense. Next base: position 110,349 of record NZ_QAYC01000003.1, on the reverse strand, counting down.
GGAAAGCCGCGAATGTGGGGGACGAACGATTCCCCCAAGAAGGAGAAGTCCAGCCATGGCAAAGACTTTCAAAGGCATCGCCCAGGGACTGGACCTGCCGCCCATGGTTTGGCTGTCCGACGATTTCGCGGCGGCGCCACAGCCCGGGATTGAATCGCTCGCGGCACTGGCCGAGGCAGGGTTTCGCTCGATCCTCTGCAACCGGCCGGACGAGGAGGTGGCCCCGTCCGAGAACTCGGCCGCAATGGCCGCGGCGGCCGAGGCGGTCGGGCTGGGGTTCGCGGCGATTCCCGTCAGCCATGCCCCGATCACGCCCGCGATGATCGCGGCCCAGGCCCGCGCGATGGACGATCTGCCCGGCCCCTATTTCGCCTATTGCCGGGCCGGGTTTCGGTCCTCGGTCATCTGGGCGCTGACCCAGGCCGGGCGCCGCCCGACCTCGGAAATCGTGGGGGCCCTGGAACGGGCGGGATTTGCCCTGCCCGGCCTGCGCGTGCAGATCGAAGCGCTGGCCGCAGGCCGCTGAGCCGCGGCCCTCCGGCCAGACATGGCCGTCCTCGCGCTGCAGCGTGGCCGGTGCCCTGCCTGTGCGCGTCGCCAAACGACCCATTGATTTTCGCCGCAGGCTGGCCCAAACCGCTCGGGCAACGCCCGGAGGACGCCCATGACCCGCATCGACGCCAAATTCGCCGCGCTGAAGGCGGAGAACCGCAAGGCTTTCGTGGCCTATGTGATGGCGGGCGATCCCGATTTCGCGACCTCGCTGGAGATCGTGAAGGGTCTTCCCAGCGCGGGCGTCGACATCATCGAGCTGGGCCTGCCCTTCACCGACCCGATGGCCGACGGCCCGACCATCCAGCTGGCGGGGCAACGCGCGCTCGATGCCGGCCAGACCCTGCAGAAGACGCTGGATCTGGCCCGCGCCTTCCGCGAGGCCGACGACACCACCCCGATCGTGATGATGGGCTATTTCAACCCGATCTATTCGCGCGGGGTCGAGACCTTCCTGACCGATGCGAAGGCCGCCGGGATCGACGGGCTGATCGTCGTGGACCTGCCCCCCGAGGAAGATAGCGAACTTTGCCTGCCCGCGCAGGCCGCCGGTCTGAACTTCATCCGCCTCGCGACGCCCACGACCGATGACAAGCGCCTGCCGAAGGTGCTGCAGAATACCAGCGGCTTCGTCTATTACGTCTCGATTACCGGGATCACCGGCGCCGCCTCGGCCGAGGCCAGCGATGTCGCCCCCGAGGTCGCGCGCATCAAGGCCCGGACCGACCTGCCGGTGATCGTGGGCTTCGGCATCCGCACGCCCGAAACCGCGCGGTCCATCGCCTCGGTCGCCGATGGCGCGGTGGTGGGTTCGGCCATCGTCAAGCTGGTCGAGGAGAAAAAGCCCGTGGCCGAGATCCTTGCCTATGTGAAGGGCCTCGCCGAGGGTGCGCACAGCGCCTGAGGCCCCCAGACGGTGCCCCGGGCGCGGCCCCTCGTCCAGAGGCGTCCCTCGGCCGGGACCAGTCCGGCAAGACCGCTGCGCGGAAGGCTCAGGCCTTCATCCGGTAGCCGGTCCGGAACCAGTGCCAGCACAGCGCCATGACCAGCAGGGTCGCCAGGGTGCAGACCCCGAGCCCCAACCAGGGAGAGCTGTCGGACCGGCCGATGACGCCATAGCGCACGCCGTCGATCAGGTAGAAGACCGGGTTCACATGGGTCGCGACCTGCATCGCGACCGGCAGCCGCTCGATCGAGTAGAAGGTGCCCGACAGGAAGCTCAGCGGCGTGATGATGAAATTGGTGATCGCCGCCATCTGGTCGAACTTGTTCGACAGGATCGCCGCCATGATCCCCAGCGCCGACAGGAAGGCCGACCCCAGCAGCACGAAGACCAGCGCCCAGAGCGGATGCGCGATGCCCATGCCCAGCACGGTCAGCATCAACAGCCCCACGGCCACCGCCACCAGCAGCCCCCGCGCCACGCCCCCCGCAGTATAGCCCAGCAACAGCTCGGTCGGCGACAGGGGCGGCATCAGCGTGTCGACGATATTGCCCTGCACCTTCGAGATCAGGATCGACGACGAGGTATTGGCAAAGGCGTTCTGGATCACCGTCATCATCAGGATGCCGGGCGCCAGGAAATGCACGAAGGGCACCCCCATCACCTCGCCCCGCGACGGGCCGATGGCCAGCGAAAAGACGCCGAGAAACAACCCCGCCGTGGCCAGGGGGGCAGCCAGCGTCTGGGTCCAGACCGCAAGGAAGCGCTGGATCTCGCGGGCGCTCAGGGTATAGAGCCCCAGCCAGTTGACCTGCCCGAAACGGCGCACGCCCATACCGGTTGCGTTCATACGTCCTGCCTCCTTGATCTGCCTTGCGCTTGTATCCCCGAAGCCGCCCGGATTAGAATAGGGCCTTGTCGGATTTCTCCAAGGCGTCGGGCGCCGGGGCCAAGGGGCCTAATGCCTGCACTGCCGCGAGCCAAGGGAATGTCATGTCCTGGACGGATGAACGTGTCGAAACGCTGAAACGCATGTGGGCCGAGGGCCAGTCGGCGAGCCAGATCGCCAAGGAGCTGGGCGGCGTGACCCGCAACGCGGTGATCGGCAAGGTGCACCGGCTGGGCCTGTCGAACCGTGCGGGGGCCGCGCCCGCGCGCCCGGCCCCGGAGGCTGCGGCGGCTCCAGCCGCCAAGGACAAGCCTGCACCCAAACCCGAGGCCGAACAGCCCGCTGCGGCGGCGGCCCCTGCGCCACGGCCCGAACCGGCCCCTGCAAGCCGCCCAGCCGCCGCAAGCCCCGCTCCCGAGGCGCAAAGCGCGGCCCCGCCGCCGCCCTCGTCGCGCAAGGCCATCGTGCCCGCAGGCCAGCCGCTGCCGCCTCAGCCCTCGGCCAATGAAATCAGCCCCGAGGCGCTGGCCTCGGTGCGCGAGGTGGAAAAGACCGCCAAGCGGCTGACCCTGATGGAGCTGACCGAACGTACCTGCAAATGGCCGATCGGCGATCCCGCGACCGACGATTTCTGGTTCTGCGGGCTGCCGGTCCAGCAGGGCAAACCCTATTGCGAGGCCCATGTGGGCGTCGCCTTCCAGCCGATGAGCGCGCGGCGCGACCGCAAGCGCTAGGCTCCGTCTGCGCGCGCCCCCGGGGTCCGGGGGCGCCGCGCGGCCCGGCCGATCAATCCCCGATCAATCCCCGAACAGTTTCCGCAACCCCTTGGACGCCTCTTCGCCCAGCCGACGCCGGGCCGCATCCTCGAGGCTTTCGTCGGTTCCCGCGCCCAGCTCCTCGGCCGCGCGGTCGCGCGCCTTCCGTTCCAGCGCCTCGCGCTCCTGTTTCAGCCGCGCCTCGGCCAGGGCCTCGACGTCCAGCCGGACATTCGGCGCGGCCCAGGGGCCGGTGATCCTCAGCGGCACGCTGACGCCGCCGCCATCGGCCCCCGGCAAGGCGGTCGGCACGATGGTATAGTCGAGCGTCCGCGCCGCAAGGCCCACACGGCCGCTGCCCCTGGCGGTCAGCAGCGGCGCCGAGATGCTGAGATCGGAATTCGACAGAACGCCCCGGTCAATGGTGAAGCTCGCCGAAATCGAGTCGAAGATCGTCCGCGCCCCCGCGCCCATATAGGACGGGTCGAGATTTACCAGCATCCCCGCCAGATCGAGCCCGCGAAACTCGCCCTGCCCGAAGCCAAGCGCCCCGCCCCCCGACAGCGACCCCATCAGCGCCGCCACGGAATTGCCCGAGGCCTGCAGGTCGAGCTGCAGATCGGCCGAGGTCACCAGCCGGTCGAACCCGGCGAAATCGCTCAGCAACGTTTGGGCCGACACCCCCGCAATATCGAGATCGCCCGCCAGCGACAGGCCGGTCCGGCCATTTGCCACCACACTGCCGGTGACATTGCCCGCATAGGCCTGCAGCTCGTGCAGATCGACCGCCAGCCGCCGGTCTTCCAGCCGCGCGTCAAGCCGCACCGGCCCCAGCCGCACCTTGCCGGCATTGATGGCCTCGGCCTTGAACCCGATTTCGGCATCGAGCGCGCCGAGCCAGCCCACATCGATCGGGGCCGTCGACCAGCCCCCGCCGTTGGGCTTGCCCGATGAACCGCCCCCGCCCGTGGCGGCGGACGACCCGCTGCCGTCCCCCGAAAAAGCCGTCAGGTCGAGGGTTCCGGCCGAAAGCTGCGCCTCAAGATGCGGCCGGGGGGTGGCGGGCGCGAAGGCCAGGTTGCCGATCAGGGTATTGCCGTCCTGCCGGAGGCTCGCGCGGTCAAGACGGATCGCACCTTCGGGCGTGTAGGCCGCCTGCCCCTCCAGCACGAGCCGCTGGCCGACGCCGGACGGAAGACCGGGCGGCGTGGCCCCCGCGGCGGCGAAGATCGCCCGCAGATCCGACAGGTCGGCGTAAAGCTTGCCCTCGGCCGAAAGGGGCGCAAGGTCCAGTTGCCCGTCGAAAGCCAGGCTGGCCCGGCCCAGCGCACTCTCAAGCGTCAGCCGCGTCGGGTCCCCCGCTGCCAGCGCGGCGGCATGGCCCAGCCGCGCCGACAGCCCGATCTCCTGCCCGTTCAGCACCGCCGTCAGCTTGAGATCGGCCGGACCGTCCCGGTCGGGCAGCGCGAGGGTGGCATCCACGCCCGAAAGCTCGGTCCGCGCGCCGCTGGCATGATCGAGATAGACCAGATCGCCATCCGAGATCTCGCCCCGGTCAAGGGTCAGCCCGGCCAGCGGACCGGGGCCCTGGCCCTCGCCCGGCCCGGCCGCATCCGGGGCGGCGTCGGGCGCGGCCGGGTCGTCCGCCGCCTGCGTTCCAGCGGAAAAGTCCCAGTTGACCCGCCCGTCGGCGGCCCGTTCCAGCAAGATGCGCGGCGCCAGAACCGTGACCTCGCGCACCGCGATTTCGCCCCGCAGAAGTGCTGACAGATCGATGCCCACCGCAAGGCCCTCGGCCGACAGCATCGGCCCGGCCTCGGACCAGTCGGCATTGGCCAGCGTGACGGCACCGGTCTCGACCCCGATCTCGGGCCAGAGCGAGGGCCGGACCCCGCCCGCGACCGTCAGGCTGCGCCCGGTGGCTTTCTGCACCTGATCGGCGGCCAGCCGCGCCACCCGGTCCGCAGGCATCAGCAGAACCGCCGCCACCGCCAGCCCGATCAGAACCGCCACTCCCAGAAGACCCCGGATCACCCAGCGCATCATATCCCCCGCCCGACGATGAAACCCATGGCCCAAGCCTAGGCCGCCCGGACGCCCGCAACAACCCGCCCCGGCAGCCTGCGGCTGCTTTCCAGACCACTTCCCAGACTGGGCGCTCTGGCGTATAGGCTCGCCCATGTCCCAGCCCAGATCGCCGAACCCGCCCGACCTGCGTCCCGACCTGGCGCCCCGCGCCCGGATCGAGACGCCTGCCCGTCCCGGCCAGCCGACCATCGGCATGGTGTCGCTCGGCTGTCCCAAGGCGCTGGTCGACAGCGAACGCATCCTGACCCGGCTTCGCGCCGAAGGCTATGCGATCTCGCCCGATTACGCGGGCGCCGATGCGGTCATCGTCAATACCTGCGGCTTTCTCGACAGCGCCAAGGCCGAAAGCCTTGAGGCCATCGGCGAGGCGCTGAAGGAGAACGGCCGGGTGATCGTCACCGGCTGTCTGGGGGCCGAGCCGGGCTACATCACCGGCGCGCATCCGACCGTGCTGGCGGTCACGGGGCCGCATCAATACGAACAGGTGCTGGATGCGGTCCATGGCGCGGTGCCGCCCGCGCCCGATCCGTTCGTGGACCTGCTGCCCGCCTCGGGGGTCAGCCTGACCCCGCGCCACTACAGCTATCTGAAGATTTCCGAGGGCTGCAATCACCACTGCCGCTTCTGCATCATCCCCGACATGCGCGGCAGGCTTGCCTCGCGCCCGGCCCATGCGGTCCTGCGCGAGGCCGAGAAGCTGGCCGAAGCCGGGGTCAAGGAGCTCTTGGTCATCAGCCAGGACACCTCGGCCTACGGGGTCGACCTGAAGCACGCGACCGAAAAGGGCCACCGGGCGCATATCACCGATCTGGCCCGCGATCTGGGATCGCTCGGGATCTGGGTGCGGCTGCATTACGTCTATCCTTACCCGCATGTGCGCGAGCTGATCCCGCTGATGGCCGAGGGGCTGATCCTGCCCTATCTGGACATCCCGTTCCAGCACGCCCACCCCGACACGCTGAAACGCATGGCCCGGCCCGCGGCGGCCGCGAAGACGCTGGACGAGATCGCCGCCTGGCGCGCGGTCTGCCCCGATCTGGCGCTGCGCTCGACCTTCATCGTCGGCTATCCCGGCGAGACCGAGGCCGAATTCCAGACCCTGCTGGACTGGCTCGACGAGGCGCAACTGGACCGGGTCGGCTGCTTTCAATACGAAAACGTCGCGGGGGCTGCGGCCAACGACCTGCCCGATCATGTTCCCGCCGAGGTCAAGCAGGACCGCTGGGAGCGGTTCATGGAAAAGGCCCAGGCCATTTCCGAGGCGAAGCTGGCGGCCAAGGTCGGCCAACGCATCGAGGTCATCGTCGACGAGATCGACGCCGACGGCATCGCCACCTGCCGCACGAAGGCCGATGCCCCCGAAATCGACGGCTGTCTTTTCATCGACGAGGGCGCCGGGGGGCTGGCGCCGGGCGATCTGGTGACGGTCGAGGTCGAAGAGGCGGGCGAATACGACCTCTGGGGTCGTCCGGGGGCCTGAGCCCCACGCCCCCGTCTTCCGCGCCTGTCCCGGCAAGGACACCGGATCTGCCTTCGGACATGCAAAGGCTCGAGGCGATTTCGGCGGGACACCCCGGCCGACCGGCAGCGTGCCCTTGGGGCTATGACCGGGCGTCGATCCCCGCCCCGCGGGCGGACAGGGGCAGGGCCGTCTCGGCCCTCAGGCATTCCAGCGCGAAGATCGAGTTCACGCTGCGCAGTCGCACCCCGGCCGTCAGCTCCTCATAGAACCGGTCGAACGCGGCCATGTCCGCCACGACCACCCGCAGCAGGAAATCGTGGGTCCCGGCCAGCCGGTACACATCGCGGACCGCCTCCAGTCTTTCGATGACGGCCAGAAAGCCCGCCCGCCAGTCGGGCGTATGTTCGACCGCCTCCACCAGGACGAAGACGGTCATCGACAGCCCAAGCGCATCGGGATCCAGCAGCGCCACACGGGCGCGGATCACGCCGGCCTCCTCGTGTTTCTGGATGCGCTTCCAGCAGGGAGTTTGCGAGAGCCCGACCTGGTCGGCGATACGGGCAACCGGTACGGTCGCATCGCGCTGGAGGATATCGAGGATCTTCAGGTCGATCCGGTCGAACGTCATCGCGCCTCCTTCCGGCCCGGGACGGCCATAGCTGACGAGTCGATGCGAGCATGCCATATTTATACGTAATGTCTATTATGTTTATCGTCTTTTGGCGGCGAACGCCGCGACGCCTGTGACGTTCGGTGGGTCCGTCGCACGGTTGGCCATGCCTTGGGACGAATGATCCGCAGCCGCACCGGATCGGCGATCCGGGCGCTGACGGGCTCTCTTGCAAGGTCGCCGTCGACGCCGGGGAATGGATTACCGCCAACGGGGAGGATGCGTCCGGGTGGCTGCCGAGAAGCCCCGGAGCCTGCCGCCGCCCTGCGCGCAAACCAGTCCTCAAAGCCGGCCGAGTTTCGAAACGGCCATCGGCCGCTTGAGCCCTCGGGGGCTCGTCAAGCCGCACATCCCTTCGCTCTGCCGAGCCCACCGCCCGCCCGGCCCGGACCATGAGATCGAATCGCCGCCACCTGCCGCTCCGAGGCAAGGCGCCCGGTCCGGCGCGGGCCTCGCCTGTCCGCGGTCCTTCCCGGGAGAAGGATCTTCCAAAATCACGACAGAAAAGAGCGAGCTTCTTTCCTTGTTATTCACGATTATTCCTGTCGTTATTATGGAGTCAGGCGGCGCCGGCGGCGCGACCGCGCGGTTTCATCCCCCGCGACAGGCGCTCTGCCCCGCTGGCCTGACACCAGAATTCGACAGGGACCAGCAGAGGACCGGACATGTTTCGAACCATAGAAATCGGTGCACGAAGACGTGCCCGGGGCGCTGTCCGCCGCCGTTCCGGCGACGGCCGGACCGAACGCAATGCGCGTCCGGTGCAAGTCGCAAGCCTTCGGGCCGAGCGGCGCACCAGCCGTCTGAAAGGTATCCTGCGGGCCGCCGCCATCGGTCTTGCCATCGGCGGGCCGCTTCCGGCCATGGCACAGGAGACTGTCGAGATCCTCAACGTGTCCTACGACCCGACCCGGGAATTCTACCGCGCCTACAACGATCTTTTCAGCGCCTGGTGGATCGCGCAGGGCCACGCGCCGGTCACCCTCCGGCAGTCGCACGGCGGCGCGGGCGCGCAGGCCCGGGCCGTGATCGACGGGCTCGAGGCAACGGTGGTGACGCTGGCGCTGTCCGCGGATATCGACCAGATCGCCGAGCGTACGGGCCGTATCCCGGCCGACTGGCAATCGCGCCTGCCGCACAACTCCTCGCCCTATACCTCGACCATCGTGTTCCTCGTGCGCGAAGGCAATCCGCGCGGCATCAAGGATTGGGACGACCTCGTCGCCGACGAGGTGCAGGTCATCACGCCCAACCCCAAGACTTCGGGCGGCGCGCGCTGGAACTTCCTCGCGGCCTGGGCCTATGCCGAGCGCAACGGCCTCGATCCGCGCGACTTCGTCCGCGCGCTTTATCGCAACGTGCCGGTGCTGGATACCGGCGCGCGCGGATCGACCACGACCTTCACCCAGCGCGGCATCGGCGACGTGCTGCTGGCCTGGGAGAACGAGGCCTTCCTCGCCCTTGAAAGCCTTGGCGACGACGCCTTCGACATCGTGGTGCCCTCGGTCTCGATCCTTGCCGAGCCGCCGGTGACGCTGGTCGACGGCAACATCACGTCGGACGCCCAGCGCGAGGTGGCGGAGGCCTATCTCGGCCATCTCTACAGCCCCGAGGCACAGGCGCTGGCGCTGCACCACTACTACCGCGCCTGGGACCTGTCGCAGGCCGCGCCCGAAGATGTCGCGCGCTTCCCCGATCTCGACCTTGTCACCATCGCCGATTTTGGCGGCTGGCCCGTGGTGCAGCCGAAATATTTCGGCGAAGGCGGCATCTTCGACCAGATCTACGAGGACTGAGCTATGAAAGCGGCCCTTCTCCGCGCGCCCTCTCCCCTTCCGGGGTTTGGGCTGAGCTTCGGGATCGCGCTTGCGATGCTGTCCATCGTGGTCCTGCTTCCCATCGGCGCGCTGCTGGGCCGGGGCCTCATGATCGGCCCGGCAGAGCTGTGGGGGATGGTGAACACGCGCCGGGTCTGGTCGGCGCTGGCGCTGTCGTTTCGCGCGGCGCTGATCGCGTCGCTTTTCAACCTCGTCTTCGGGCTGGTGCTGGCCTGGGTGCTGGTGCGTTACCGTTTCTGGGGCCGCCGCCTCATCGACGCCGCGGTGGATCTGCCCTTCGCGCTGCCGACTGCGGTCGCGGGCATCGCGCTGACCGCGCTTTATGCCCCGAACGGCCCCTTCGGACAGGCGCTGGCGCCGGTCGGCCTGCGGATCGCCTATACCGAGACCGGCATCTGGCTGGCGCTTGTCTTCATCGGCCTGCCCTTCGTCGTGCGCACCGTCCAGCCGGTGATCGAGGAACTGGACCGCGATATCGAGGAGGCCAGCGCCACGCTGGGCGCCCGCCGGAGCCACACCCTACGCCGGGTGATCCTGCCGACGCTGACGCCTGCGCTGCTGACGGGCTTCGCCCTCGCGCTGGCGCGGTCGGTGGGCGAATACGGCTCGGTCATCTTCATCGCGGGCAACATTCCCGGCCTGACCGAGATCGCGCCCCTGCTGATCGTGATCCGGCTCGAGGAATACAATTACGACGCCGCCGCGGCGATCGGGATCGCGATGCTGCTGATCTCGTTCGCCATGCTGCTGGCCATCAACGCAATCCAGATCTGGAGCAGACGGAGGATCGGCCTTGTCTGACATCGTCCTTTCGCGACCCGTCCCGGTCACGACCGAACCGCCGCTGGCCCGCGCGCTTCTAGTGGGCCTCGCCATCCTCTTCGTGGCAATCTTTCTCTTCGCGCCGCTTGCGACGGTCTTCGCCGAGGCGCTGGCCCAGGGCTGGCGCGGCATGATCGCAGCGCTTTCGCTGCCCGATGCGCAGGCGGCGATCCGCATGACCCTGAGCATCGCCGTCATCGCGGTGCCGCTGAACGCCGTCTTCGGCATCGCGGCCGCCTGGGCCATCGCCAAGTTCGACTTCCGCGGCAAGGCTTTCCTGATCACCCTGATCGATCTTCCGTTCTCGGTCTCTCCGGTCGTGGCGGGCCTGATGCTGGTGCTGCTTTTCGGGGCGAACTCGTCGCTGGGCGTCTGGCTGATGGCCCATGACATCCGCATCGTCTTCGCCTTCCCGGGGATCCTGCTGGCCACGCTCTTCGTGACCTTCCCCTTCGTCGCGCGCGAGCTGATCCCGGTGATGATCGAACAGGGCCGCACCGAGGAAGAGGCCGCGCTGACGCTGGGCGCGTCGGGCTGGCGCACCTTCTTCACCGTGACGCTGCCCAACATCCGCTGGGCGCTGCTTTACGGCGTGCTGCTGTGCAACGCGCGTGCCATGGGCGAGTTCGGCGCGGTCGCCGTCGTCTCCGGCAAGATCCGCGGCGAGACGGCGACGATGCCCACCATGGTCGAGATGTTCTTTAACGAATACCTCTCGGTCGCGGCCTTCACGCTGGCCTCGGTGCTGGCGATGCTGGCGCTTCTGACCCTGCTGCTGAAATCCCTGCTCGAATGGCGCCATGCGGACCTGCTGGCGGCCACGTGCCGTCACTGAGAAAGGACAGCCCATGAATATCGAACTCGAGGAACTCGCGAAGGAATTCGGCACCGAACGGGCGCTGCATCCGGTGTCGCTGTTCATCCCGTCAGGCGCGCTGATCTCTCTGCTCGGGCCGTCGGGATCGGGCAAGACGACGCTTCTGCGCATCCTCGCGGGGCTTGAATTTCCCACCTCGGGGCGGGTGCGGTTCGACGGGGCGGACGCGACCGGGCTTTCGGTCCAGGATCGGCGCGCGGGCTTCGTCTTCCAGCACTACGCGCTTTTCCGGCACATGACCGTGTTCGAGAACGTGGCCTATGGCCTGCGCGCGCGGCCGCGCAGGGAACGCCCCACCGAGGCCGAGATCGGCCGCCGCGTGACCCGGCTGCTGGACCTGATCCAGTTGCCCGACATCGGCGCCCGCTATCCAAACCAGCTTTCGGGCGGGCAGCGGCAACGTGTGGCACTGGCGCGCGCGCTGGCGATCGAGCCGCGGATGCTGCTGCTGGACGAGCCCTTCGGCGCGCTCGATGCCAGGGTGCGCAAGGAGCTGCGCCAGGGGCTGCGCGAAATCCATGACAATACCGGCCTGACCACCGTTTTCGTGACCCATGATCAGGAAGAGGCAATGGAACTGGCCGATCTCGTCGTCGTCATGTCGATGGGACGCATCGAACAGGTGGGCAAGCCCGCCGAGATCCGCGCAAGACCCGCAACTGAATTCGTGCGAACCTTCACCGCGGTCTGACCAAGGGCCCGAGCCGGTCCGCCGGGAACCGCCCCTCTCTGGCGGTCGCCGGCGGGCCGCGCGCCCGAGCCCTGCACACGGCTGGCCGCAGATCGCGTCCGCCTCGTTGCCCTTGCGCCGGTTCGGGCGCACTTCGCGCGCGGGCCGTGGAACGCTCCCGGCGCCCGCCCCCCTGACCCAGGAGGCGAAGGCGGCGTCCCGCAGGACCGCCCGCGCAGCGCGTCCGACCCTGGCGGCGCGGCGCGAAGGACGGTTTCCAAAGGCGGATCTTCCGGCTAAGACCGCGGCGAGTGCCGCAAGGCCGCCGGGACCGGCCAGGAGGCACGCCCCGCGACCGGACGCGTGTCTCGCCCCTGTCCTGAACCGTTTCGAGCCCGACCTCCGACCGTGACCCCTGCCGCTCGCCTGCAAGCCACCCTCGATCTTCTGAGTGACATCGACAGCGCCGCGCGCCCTGCCGATGCTGTCGTATCCGCCTGGGTCCGCTCGCGGCGCCATATCGGCGACAGGGACCGGGGGGCGATCATCGAGCTGCTGCAGACGCTTCTGCGCCATCATGCACGGCTTGGGTGGTGGCTTGCGAAACAGGGGCGCGACGCCACGCCCCGCGACCGGCTGCTGGCCTGGCTCGTGCTTGGCGAGGGCAGGACGCCCGAACGGATCAGACGCCTTTTCAATGGCGCGAAAGCCGCGCCCGCCGCCCTGACCGAGCGCGAACAGGCGTTCCTGACCCGGCTGCGGGGCTGCACCATCGTTCATCCGGCCATGCCGGACGAGGTGCGCCTTGAATGCCCGGCCTGGGCGGAGGCGGCGCTTCGGCGGCGCTTCGGGGCGGCCTTCGAGGCCGAGATGGCGGCCCTTCTGACCCCCTCCCCGCTTGATCTGAGGGTCAATCCGATCCGATCGACGCGCGAGGCCGTGCTTGGCGGACTGAAGGATCTTGGCCTTCGGCCCGAGGTCTCAAGGCTTGCGCCCTATGGCATCCGTTTGAACGAACGCCTGTCGCTTGCCCGCCTCGACGGGCTCAGGACCGGCGCGATCGAGATCCAGGACGAGGGCTCGCAACTGGTCGCCCTGCTGGTCGATGCCCGGCCCGGAGAGCGCGTGGCCGATTTCTGCGCCGGAGCCGGTGGCAAGACCCTGGCGATTGCGGCCCAGATGGCCAACAAGGGCCGCCTTGTCGCCTGCGATGTCAGCGAGGGGCGCCTGAAGCGCTGTGCCGAACGGGTCCGGCGCGCGGGCATCCAGAATACCGAAACCCGTCTGCTGACCAGCGAAACCGACCGGTGGGTCAAGCGCCAGAAAGGCAGCTTTGATCGCGTCCTGGTCGACGCACCCTGCAGCGGCACAGGCACCTGGCGGCGCAATCCCGATGCTCGCTGGCGGTCGCCGGAGGAACACGGGCTGGACGGTCTCGTGGCGCTGCAAGGCCGGATCCTCGCGAGTGCCGCGCGGCTGGTGAAGCCCGGTGGACGGCTGGTCTATGCGACCTGCTCGATGCTGGCCGAGGAGAACGAAAACCGGGTGGCCGCCTTCCTCTCGGCGCATCCCGGGTTTCGCGTCGTGCCGCCCCGCGAGGCCGCGCCCGGGCTGGCGGCAGCGGTCGAGGGCGAATACCTGTCGCTGACCCCCGCGCGCCACGATACCGACGGCTTCTTCGCCGCCGTCCTGCAGCGCGAGGATCCGGCGCCGGCCGCGGAAGGCGAAAACGGCCCGCCCCCCGGCGCCTGAGCGCGCAGCCTATTTCCGGGGCAGCGGCACGCCCTTGGTGGTGAAGGTCTGCCCCCTGAAGCCGCCGCGCGCGGGACGTTTCTTCGCGCCCATCTTTCCGGTTCCGAGCGGCTGAGTGGCGGGCACAAGCTGGTCCGGGCGCGGCCCGATGAGGTCCGCACGCCCCATGGATCTAAGCGCCTCGCGCAGAAGCGGCCAGTTCTCGGGGTCGTGATAGCGCAAAAAGGCCTTGTGCAGGCGGCGCTGGCGCCCGCCGCGCACGGTCTCGACCCGTTCGGAGGCGCCCCGGCGCACGGCTTTCAGCGTGTTGATGCCGGTGTGGTACATGGCCGAGGCCGTGGCCATGGGCGAGGGCAGGAAGGTCTGCACCTGATCCGCGCGATAGCGGTTCTTCTTCAGCCAGAGCGCGAGGTTCAGCATGTCCTCGTCGGTGGTGCCGGGATGGGCCGCGATGAAATAGGGAATGAGGTAATATTTCTTGCCCGCTTCCCGGGCGGCGGCATCGAACATCTCCTTGAAGCGGTCATAGGTGCCGATGCCAGGCTTCATCATCAGCTCGAGCGGGCCGCGCTCGGTATGTTCGGGCGCGATCTTCAGATAGCCGCCGACATGATGGGTGACGAGTTCCCTGATATAGTCCGGACTCTGGACGGCCAGGTCGTAGCGCACGCCGGAGGCGACCATCACCTTCTTGACGCCCTCGACCTCGCGGACCTTGCGGTACAGCCGGATCAGGTCGTCATGCGAGGTATCGAGATTGGGGCAGATCTCGGGATAGACGCAGGACGGCAGGCGGCAGGCGGCCTCGACCTTCGGGTCCTTGCAGGCCATCCGGTACATGTTGGCGGTCGGCCCGCCGATATCCGAGATCACGCCGGAAAAGCCCGGGGTCTTGTCGCGGATATGCTCGATCTCGCGCAGGATCGAGGCCTCGGACCGGCTCTGGATCTTGCGGCCCTCATGCTCGGTGATCGAACAGAAGGTGCAGCCGCCGAAACAGCCGCGCATCACCGTGACCGAAAACTTGATCATGTCCCAGGCGGGGATCTTCGCATCGCCATAGGACGGATGCGGCGCGCGCGCGTAAGGCAGGTCGTAGACCGCATCCATTTCCGCGCTGCTCAGCGGGATAGGCGGCGGATTGAGCCAGAGATCGCGGTCGCCATGGCGCTGGACAAGCGGGCGGGCATTGCCCGGATTGGCCTCGCGGTGCAGCACGCGCGACGCCCGCGCATAGGCCTCGCGGTCGCTTGCGACCTCGTCGAAGGAGGGCAGCCGGATGACGGTGTCGCCGGACTTGCGGCTGGCGCCCTCGTCGGCAGAGGCAAGATCGTCGGCCCGCAACTCCGTATATTCCGCAGGCACCGGGCGGAACAGGGCAACGCCCCGGATCGCGTCGAGATCGCGGGCCACCTCGCCGGCCGCCAGCCGGTGCGCGACCTCGACGACGGCGCGCTCGGCATTGCCGTAAAGCAGCAGGTCGGCCTTGGCATCGGCCAGGATCGACCGGCGCACCTTGTCGGACCAGTAGTCGTAATGGGCGATGCGCCGCAACGAGGCCTCGATCCCGCCCAGCACCACCGGCACGTCCTTGTAGGCCTCGCGGCAGCGCTGCGTGTAGACGATGGTGCAGCGGTCCGGCCGTTTTCCGCCCTCGCCGCCCGCGGTATAGGCGTCGTCATGGCGCAGCCTGCGGTCCGAGGTATAGCGGTTGACCATCGAATCGAGATTGCCGCCGGTGACGCCGAAGAAGAGCCGCGGGCGCCCCAGCGCCCTGAACGGCTCGGCCGATTGCCAGTCGGGCTGCGAGATGATGCCGACGCGGTATCCCTGGGCCTCGAGCAGGCGCCCGATGATCGCCATGCCGAAGCTCGGATGATCCACATAGGCGTCGCCGGTCACGACAATGACATCGCATTCGTCCCAGCCAAGCGCCGCCATCTCGGCCCGGCTCATCGGCAGGAACGGCGCGGCAGGCCCGCCGGAAGAGGGTCGGCGCGACGGCGGGAAAAGCGGAGGAACAGAGCTGCGCATGATCTTCGCCTATAGTCCGGGTTCCGCGAGACTGCAATTCAACTCGCCTTGGGCGCAGGGTCGACCCGCCCCGCGCCGGAGCCGCTGTGGCGGGCCTGATCCCGTCATGCCCGAACGTTGGCGCGCACCTTTCCGGCCCCTCGAAAAACCCTGCCAGGTCTCGCGAGCGCCTGCCTTGCCCGAGAAGTTCCAGCCAGCACCGCAACACCCGTTCGGCGCAGGAGCCGCCCCGCCCTCACTTGCAGATCGGCAGTTCCGGCGGCGCGAGTTTCGGCAGGGAGGCGCGCCAGTCGTCGATGATCGGCCCGAGCGTCTCTTTCGGCCAGAACCGGGGCGCGCGGATGGTTTGCAGGCAGGTGTCATTCCAGTAAAGGCCGGCGCGCGACAGGGATCTGCCGGCCGTCACCGCGGCCGCGACGGCGTCGATATCGGCCGATTCCGGATAGATATAAAGCGTGGTCGGGTTGTCCTCGACCAGCGCGAGAATCTCCTTGGACGCGGTCTCCGACCATGTGGTGCAGCCATTGCTGCGGCCGCCGGTATAGTTGACCAGTCGTCCATAGGGAACAAAGCCCTTCGCGTCGGCATGGGGGCTGTCCGGGTTCTTGAACCGGCACTGCCATCTCACCAGAACGGCCGGATGTCCGCCGATGGCCCGTTCCCGGGCATTCGCCGTCTCGCCTTCCCCGTCGAAAAGCAGGAACGTGCGGAAGAAGGGTTCGCGCCGGTTCGCGGCGCCGACATAGCCCTTGAAGGAGGTCCGGGTTTCGGCGGTCACATAAGAACCGCCCGCGGTCAGCTTGGACCCTTCGGCATTGCTGAAATGCCTTGCGCAGTCGCGGCCGTTCGAGAAATCCGCACGCTGCAGCTTGCGCCCGTTGCCATGACCCGACGACACCGCGCGAAAGGATTTCCGGGCTTCGCAGATGACGTAGAACCGGCGCCCGGGCGTGCCGTCGCGCGCGGTGCTTGGGCGCGTTGCGTCCATGGCCAGGTAGCAGGGATTGCGCACCGTGCCCTGCTGCAGTTTCTCGTGGTAGAGCCTGCGCGCCCTGTCCAGAACCACCGGGGCGATCTGGCCCTCACCGGTGCCCAGATGCGCGTGCAGCCAGGCCGGAACCTCCGGGGCCCCGGCGCGCGCCGGGGTCGCACCGCCCAGCACGGCCCCGACCCCGGCCGCAAGGGCGAAACAAAGCGCAGTGAACCGCAATGTGCGCGTCTCCTTCTGACCATCGTCCACACCAGTATAGCACAGCTTCGCGATCCGCGGGGATCGGCACCGGCACCGGCGGACAGGACCGTCGCCCGCCCCCGGTCTTGCGGCCGGGCGCCCGAAACTCGCTCCCGCCCGGTCCCGCGGTCCGAGGCGAACCCGATAAGATTGAATCGGTTCTTTTGTCGCAGTTTGGACCGAGTTTACGACTGTTGTGCGATGGGAATGAAGGGGGAACGACGAAATGAGGGAGCGATGCGCCAAATGGCGAACTCCGTTCTGGCGCCGATCCGTTCGGCATTGACCAAGCATCCCAGCCCCGAGGATGCCGCAAGCGTCGTCCACGGGACGCCGGTCGGCGCGCTGGTCACCGCGTTCAATGCCATCGCCTTCGCCGCCAATTCCTATCAGGACGGTAACGCGGTCTTCCTGGCGTTCTGGCTGCCCGCGGTTCTGGTTTTGTGCCTGACCATGACCCGGAAGTCGCGCAAAGCCGCCAGACACAGGGTGTCGCGGGTCTCTCCGCGCGCGGCCCGCATCCTTGCCCGCACATCCGCCCTGCTTGCCCTGCCCTGGGCCGCGCTGGTGGTCTATGTCTTCGCCGCCCACGGTCCGGGCGAGCCGATGATCGTCATGCTGGTCTGCGTCGGCATGCTGTCGGGCGGGGCCTTCATGCTGCACCGGGCCTTCGTCGCGGCGCTGTGCTACATGCTGACAATTCTCGTGCCGGTGATCTTTTCCCTCCATTTCGGGGGCTGGGATCAGGCCTGGTCGGTGACCGCCTTTGCCGCAGCCTACGGCGTTTTCCTCGCCTATTTCGCCTTCACGGCAGGCGAAACCGCGCGGCAGCGCGACGACTCCGTTGCGGCCCTGTCGGACGCCGTGGCACGCCTGAAAAGGGCGCATGACGAGAATTTCCTGCTGGCCAATGTCGACGACGTGACCGGGCTGGTCAACCGCAAGGCCTTCAACGACCGGCTGCGTGAGGCGGTCGACAGACAGAAGGCGGGCGGATGCAGTTTCTCGCTGCTTCTGATGGACCTCGACCGTTTCAAGAACGTGAACGATCTTTTCGGGCATGGCGTGGGCGACGAGCTTCTGGCCGAGGTGTCGCGACGGCTGCGGGCCAACCTGTCCGAAGGGGATCTGATCGGCCGACTGGGGGGCGACGAATTCTGCATCCTGCTGCCCGGCGCCACGGACGAGGCCGCGATCCAGTCGATTGCGGGACGTCTGCTCAGGGTTCTGCATGGTCCGGCCCGGCTCACCGGGGGCGTGGTCTATCCCGGCGCGTCCTTCGGCGCGGCGATCTGTCCCGACGATGCCGCCGATCCGGTCGACCTGCTTCTTCGGGCCGACCTTGCCCTCAACCACGCGAAGGAAACCGGGCGCGGCCAGTGCGTCACCTTCAACGATCAGCTCCGTCAGCAGCTGATCGCCAGCGACGAGATCGAGGCGGGCCTGCGCATCGCGCTTCGGGAAGACCGGCTGAGCATTGCCTATCAGCCCAAGATCTCGCTGCGTGACGGACAGGCCGTCGGTGCCGAGGCGCTGGTCCGCTGGAAAACCGCCGGTGGCGAGAACATACCGCCCGACCGTTTTCTGTCCATCGCCGCCGAACGGGGCGTTTTGCCCGATCTTTCGCGCCACATCGCCGAAATGATCGCCGGGCATATCCTGACCTGGCGCCGGGCGGCGCTGAGCCCGGGCAAGATCGCGTTGAACATTCATCCCGACGACCTGAAATCGCCCGAACTGCTCATGTCCACCATCGCGATGTTCGAGGCGCAGGGGATCGACGGCAACGACCTTCTGCTGGAAATCACCGAGGGCTGTTTCATCGGCCGCGGCACGGACATGGCGGCCATGGTACTGGATTCGCTCGCGGATCGGGGCTATGAGCTGTCGCTTGACGATTTCGGCACCGGCCACGCCTCGCTGTCGCATCTCAAGAAGATCCCGGTCAGCGAGGTGAAGATCGACCGCAGCTTTGTCGCGGGTCTCGCGGTCCGGCGCGACGACCGGGCCATTGTCGCGGCGATTGCCGAAATCACCAAGGGCATGGGGATCCGGTCGGTCGCCGAAGGGGTCGAGCACGACACCCAGCGCGCGATCCTGACAGAGATGGGCATCGACCTCGGCCAGGGCCATCTGTGGTCGAGGCCCATCACCGCCGAGCAATACGCAAGCTTTCTGGGCAAGGACGGCGTGAAAAGGCGCGCGTGAGCCGGTCTTGCCACCACGCCCCCGATGCCGGAAGACCGCGGGGGTCAGCAGACCCGGAGCCTTTGGGGCCGCCCGAAGGCCACCGCAATCTGCTCAGGACGCAGGGACGGTTGCAGCCGCCCGCCTGACGGTCGCGTGAGGGGCGGGTCGTGGACCGCTTTGGCAGATGGGGCCGGCGCCGGAACGCCGCCTCCTGCAGCTGGGCCTCTATTCGGCCGGGGCGCCGCTGAATTTCCGTATCTCGCCGGTTTTCAGACGGGCGAAATAGGAATTCACCTCCCTGCGCACGATCGGCATCAGCACGTAAAGCGACGCGATGTTCACCACCGCCATCGAGAAGATCGCCGCGTCCGAGAAATCGATCACCGGTCCCAGGCTGGCCGACGCCCCGATCACGACGAAGATGCAGAAGATGACCTTGAACGTCAGTTCCTGCACCTTGCCCTCGCCGAAGAGGTAAGTGAACGCCTTGAGCCCGTAATAGGACCAGGAAATCATCGTGGAGAAGGCAAACAGCACCACCGCCAGCACCAGAACCACCGGAAACCAGGAAAAGACCGAGGCGAAGGCAGCCGAGGTCAGGGTCACCCCCGACGTGCCGCCGACGGTCTGGATGGCCCCGTCCTGAACGATGTAGCGGCCGGTGTCGGGGTCGATCATCAGTTGCCGCGTGATGATGATGACCAGCGCCGTCATGGTGCAGATCACGACCGTATCGACGAAGGGCTCCAGCAACGAGACCACGCCCTCGGTCGTGGGTTCCTTGGTCCGCACCGCCGAATGCGCGATCGCGGCCGAGCCCACGCCCGCCTCGTTCGAGAAGGCTGCGCGCCGGAAGCCCTGGATCAGCGCGCCGACCAGCCCGCCCGCCACGCCAAGACCGGTGAAGGCCCCGGCAAAGATCTGGCCGAAGGCCCAGCCGATCTGGTCATAGTTCGCCGCAAGGATCACCAATGCAGCGCCCACGTAGAGAAGCCCCATAAAGGGCACGACCTTTTCGGTGACCCGGGCAATCGACTTGATGCCGCCGACGATGACGGCGAAGACGATGGCCGCGAAGACGATCCCGGTGATCCAGCCCGGATAGTCTCCGACAAGGCCGGAAATCTGCGCATGGGCCTGATTGGCCTGGAACATGTTGCCGGCCCCGAACGAGGCCAGGATGCAGAAGACCGAGAACAGCACCGCAAGGATGCCGCCGCCCTTCCGGCCGCGCTCGGCAAAGCCCTTCTTCATGTAATACATCGGCCCGCCCGACACCGTCCCGTCGGGGTATTCGTTGCGGTATTTGACCGCCAGCGTGCATTCGGTGAACTTCGACGCCATGCCCAGAAGACCGGCAAGGATCATCCAGAACGTGGCCCCGGGCCCGCCGATGCCGACGGCGACCGCCACGCCCGCGATATTGCCAAGCCCGACCGTGCCCGAAAGCGCCGTGGCAAGCGCCTGGAAATGGCTGACCTCTCCGGCATCGTTCGGATCGGAATAGTCGCCCCGGACCAGCGCAATGGCGTGAAAGAAGGCACGCACCTGGATCAGTCGGAAATACCAGGTGAAGATCGAGGCGGCCACCACCAGCCAGAGCACGATCCAGGGAAAGCCGGTGAACGGGATCGGCGCGAAGATCAGCGCCACGAAGGGGCCGGTGATCGTGGCAAAGGCCTCGTTCACCCGGGCGTCGATGGTTGCGGCCTCCTGGGCAAGGCTCATTGCCGGGATCGTCGTCGCGGCCGCGAGGGCGGGGATGAATGTCGATCTGGTCATCTCGGATCTCCTCAGCCGACAACGGTGACGGGAATGGTGGCGTGCATCGCGAGGTTCACGCTCGACGACCCGAAGAGCCGCTGGCTGAACCCGCCTTTCGAGGCACGCCCGATCACGATCAGGTCCGCGCCGTTTTCCTCGGCCAGCCGGTGCAGCGTGTCCGCGACATCGCCGTGATGGACGAGCCCCGAGGCCGTGAACCCGGCCTTTGCGAGCGCCGCCACGGCCGGATCGACGATGCGCTCCTGCGCCGCCGCGACCTCTTCCAGCCGGCGCTTGTGCCGCTCTGCGTTTTCCTCGGCTGTCTGAAAGGAATAGGGCGACCATTCGATGACATAGGCAACAAGCAGGACCGCGTCCTCCATCGCCGCAGCCAGTCGCTTTGCATGATCGAGCGCCCTTGCGCCCGTCTCATGCCCATCCAATCCCACGAGAATCTTCATTGGGTCGGCCCTCCGCTGTCGGTTTCTCTTGATCGTTTTGGTTTGCGCATGTCCCGAAACGGTAGGCTGAATCATCACGAAACCGAAACGATTTGTTAACGAATCTTGATGGCTACGCCGCCACCTGCGGGAAATGCGGTCAAACCGGGCAGGCGCCGGCCCTGTCGGCACGGGGATGCAGGGCTGAACGGATCAGGGGTTTGCCCGGCACGCGGCCCGGGCCGGCCGCGGTCGGTCCCGCCGGAACGGCACGCTCCTTCGGACCGGAACAGGGCAATTCGCCACGAAATTGACTTCGCGTCACCTTGGGCGCATCATTCGGACATTTCGCGGCCGCGTTTCTTTTCAGTTCGTTCGAGTCCGCCTCACCGTTCGAGGCCTTTTGGACCCAAATTCGTTTTCCCAGGGAGGTGCCCATGCCAGGCCCCGCAATGCATCACATGATCGCCGACCGTCTGAAGGCCGCCATTCAAAGCGGGCGCGGGCTCGGCGAGGGTCCGGGACCGGACGAGGTCCAGAAGCTGCAGGACCTTCTGGCCGATCCGAAGAACCTGCCCTACCTCTTCTTCGGCTGCCACGGGCCGGACCCGTTCTTCTTCAACACCAAGGATCTGAACCCGACGGTCGGCAAGCTGGTCGAGATCTACAACGACGTCGGCGACTTCATCGACGACTTCAAGGAGGCCCTGCTTTCGGTCGTGCCGCAGCCGGTCCTGGACGCGCTCGAGGCCTTCGACGAGGCCGTGGACGAGGTGATCGAGGATTCCGCGCTGCTGAGCGAGCTGGAACAGACCTTCAACGACATCAACAACGTCCTGACCGGGCTTCAGGCGACCCTGACCGAGGCGCTGAAGGCCTTCGTGTCCGACTTCAACCTCTTCGACCTGATCTCGCACCCCTATCGCGACGGCGCCGCGGAGGGCGAGTGGTGGTGGTTCGACGCCATGCATTACCGCAAGACCGGGCGCATGGCCGAAGAGCTGCTGAACTCGACCCGCGACATGTCCTCGCCGCATCACCTCTACGCGCTTGGCTACCTGACCCATGTGGGCGCCGACACGGTCGGCCATGCCTATGTCAACCTCTGGTCCGGCGGCCCCTACCGCAGCCAGTCCCAGCGCCACAAGACGGGCGAGAATTTCCAGGATGTCTTCAACCTGCTGAACGTCACCGGGCAGGACTGGAACCGCTCGAAAATCCATGCGCTGTGCAACTTCAACTTCACCGGCACGATCTCGGACGAGGAACCCGAGGGCGACCCGAAGCTGCCCCCCGATTTTGCGGCCTTCCTCGCCGAGGCGATGAACAAGGTCTATCAGGAGGATGGCGACCCCGACCCGGATTATGCCAGCCGGATCACCGCCTCGGATGTCGATGACACCTATCGGCTATGGTACCGGTTCATGAAGAGCTTCACCGACACCGGCACCCTGCCCGCGCCGGTTCCCTATTCGCTGACCGCCGAGCTGCGCGAGGTCTGGGAAAAGACAACGGACAATCTTGATGAGGTCGGCGATTTCCTCGAGGACGCCACCGATACCGCGTCGGATTTCGGGATCCTCTCGATCTTCATCCTGCTGGCTGCGCTGGTCATCGCCGCGGTGATGGCGGCGGCGGCGCTGGCCGACGGCATTGCGGGCGCCGTCGTCACGCTGGGCACCGCGACGATCCGCTATGCCGCCTGCCTGATCTACGAACAGGTCCACAACGCCTTCATGATGTTCCGCCTGTCGCTGGCGCTGAACGGGCTCGGCTTCCCGATGATCGAGCATCTGACCGACCCGCGGCTGCGCCAGTTCGTGACGCCCTCGATGCCGGACCCGACCGGGACCGTCGCCGCCAACGTCGCGGGGCGCGAACCTTTGCTGCGCTTCTCGGCCGATTTTCTCAGCGACCCGCTGGCGGCGATCTTCAACCAGGAACGCCACCTGATCTATCCGTTGACCGATGGCGAGAAATCCGCGGTTCAGCCCGCGCCCGCCAGCTATTTCACGCAATTCGCCACCCATTACGCCTTCGGACGCATCCCGGTGGACGACGATCTGGTGACGCAACTGGCCGCGATGCAGGATGCGGGCGGCGATCCCGACGAGGCCGCGCTGCTGGCGCTTCTGGGTAAGCGCACGCTGGGCAACGGGCTCGACTTCAGCGGCCATCTTTACGGACGCTGGTTCCGCGGGCTCAGGATCCCGGATTTCAACCTCGACAGCGACCGCGGCTACGGCTTCCTGTGCTGGCGGCAGAAAGGCGACAGCCCGAACGAGCCGACCCGGCTGATCACCAATATCGACCAGGCCGATCCCCGAACGGTGAGCCTGACGATCCTGCCCTGACCCATTCTTCCGTGCGCGCAATGGCGCCCCGAGACGGAGACCGACCATGACCGAAACCCTGAAGGTTGCCCGCGACTACCTGGCCGAGCTCAGGAAGCGGCGCGATGCCTATGCCCCCGACACCCTCAAGAAGCTGCAGGACCAGTTTCGCCGCAAAGAGCGCAAGCCGCCCGGCCTGTTCCATGACAGCTCGTTCCTCGTGATCCGGTCCTTCGACGGCGATACCGGGGCGCGGCCGTTTTCGGGGATCACCTTCTGGCATTCGCCCGACCTGACGCTGTCGCCGATCACCAATCTGGGCGCCGCGACGACCCAGCTTCAGGCGGGCGATACCTATGTGATCCGCACCGCGCTGCAGAACCGGGGCGACCTGCCGGTGCCCGCCGCGAAGGTCGAGCATTTCCTTGTCGATCCGACCATCGGCTTTTCCACCCGGTTCGCCGAGAACCTGACGCGGGGCGCGGTGCCCCAGGCCTTCGTGCCGGCGCTGGGGGCTGCCGAAACCCGGTTCGTCTGGACCGTTCCGCCCGGCCAGTCGGGCCATAAATGCCTGTTTGCGCGGGTCTTCTCGTTCTCGCCACTGGATCTGCCGGTCGACGATGACGCGCTCGATCCCCGGCTCGACCGCCATGTCGCCCAGCAGAACCTCAACATCCTCGGGCAGGCGCAGGCGTTCAATTTCAACCTCGTGCACCGGGCCAATGCGCGGATCGACCTCGCGATCCGAGCCTTGCAGCCGACCGAGCTGATGGCCCTGCGGCATCCCGCGCTGGCCGGGATCGCGCCCTTCCCGGAGATCCCCAAGCGCGGATGGGCGGACCTGACCGGGCTAAGGCTTCGCAAGGGCGGGGGCGAGGTCAAGGCCGAACCGATGCCCGAGGGCCTGCGGCTGTCGATCACCGGGCGCGGCATATCGCTGGACGACCAGAAGCGGCTGGGCGCCGAGATGCGCGCGGTGCTGAGGGCGATCGGCGCGGGTGAGACCCGGGCCTCGGCCCATCGCGATCTTTTCGCGCGGTTCCGCGAGATGACGCGCGAGGCCAGGCAAACCCGGCTGTCGCTCCGGACCCCGCGGCTGAGCATCCCGAAGGGCCAGGCCATCGGCTTCGAGGTGATCGGGATCGATCAGGTCGCGGGCGACGGGCCGATGGGCGGGCTGACGCTGGTCGTGACCGGCTGACCCATCCGGGCCCGCCTCAAGGCGGCCCGGGCCTTGCCGGATTGCCCGATGCCAGCAGGTCCTGCCTGCGGAACACCAGTTCGGGCAGGATCGTCTCCCATTCGTCGCGGCGGATATAGGTCTGGAAGGCCTCGTCGTTGTCGGTCTTGCCCCAGCGTATGACCGCCCCGCCCCTTCCCGAGACCGGACCGGTGCCCTCGGGCGGCGCTCAGGTCCTGGCCATGCAGCCCAGCACCCGGCCCTGCCCGTCGAGGATCCTCCATTTCCCGCCTTGCAGGTCCAGCGTGACCGGATCGCCGACCTTGGCCGCGGCGATGGCGCCAAGGGTCGCGTTCCCGTCGCGCAGACGCCCGGCACAGGAAAGATTGACCGAGGTCAGATCCGGCACCTGATACTGGTCGGGCTCGGGTAGACCGAGCCTGCGCGGCATCTCGACCTTGCGCAGCGGCAAACCCCTGATCCTTGAGAAAGCGCGCGACGCGTTCGGTTTCGTTTCGGGGGGCGCAATAGACCACCGCGCCCGACCTGTCGCCTTTGGGCAATCGGTCGGACAGGACCGTCAGGATATCGCCCAGCTTGCTTTCCTTGCCGGTCGGCAGCACCGAGAAGGTCAGGTTGGTCCGCGTGCCCCCCCCATCGAACAGCCGCAGCTCGACGCCCAGCCGGTCGCGGAAATGGTCGGTGATGTCGCGCACGACCTCGGGTTTCGGCGTGGCCGTCACTGCGGACGAGATCCCGGCCCGTTCCATCCCCTGCACCTGGTCGGCCATCAGCGCCACCAGGGGCGAGATCACCACCGTCAGCGCGCCGGTCTTCTCGTAAAGGCTGAGCGCCGGAACCTGATAGCACACGGATTTGCCGGTGCCGGTGGGCAGGATGCCAAGGACATTCGCATGCCGCATCACCTCGGCCACGATGAGCTGTTGCAAGGGCGTGCCGTCGCAGTCCACCGGCTGCGGCCGGAAGCCGTCAAAGACGAACCATGTCCTCAGCGCCGCGACCGGGTCGTTCTTCGTGGCGTACCAAGCGCAGGCGTCGTCGCCACAGCTTATGTCGCACAGGATGAGGCCCGCCTGCGGAAAGCTCGCCCGCACCCAGGGCGGCATCACCGACTCTCCGCCCGCGACCGCGATCCAGGCCAGCGCATAGGCCATCGACCAGCCCGCTTTCGGGTCCGAGAGCGTGTCCAACACCGGCCCGACCCGCGCGCCGCAGACCTGTCCGGCCAACAGGGTCTCGATGGCGGCGAAGGCAGTGGCGCGATCCAGCCGGGGGCGCGCCGCCAGCAGATGTTCGATATCAGGGCGCAGGATATTATGGCCGATGACATGCGCGGATTTGCCCAGCGCCTTTTCAAGCCGGTCGAGCCCCCGGGCGACCGGCCCTTTCGGCGCCACGACCGCGGGTCCGTCGCCAAACCGGACCTCGGCCAGATCGAAGATCCGGGCCGTCTTGGGATCAACTTCCAGATCGACCGACAAACACTGCTCTAGCAGGGGCGTCTTGTCCTCTGCCCGCGATCTCTTGAAACTCGGATACGCCATCGGGCCCGAAAAAATAATACGTTATGTAATAAAGTTAGCTGTCACATCCCGCGAGATTGCAGACGCGCTTCCTGAACTGCCCCGGGTCTGTGGCATCGTCAGCCCTTGAGGAGTGCGACGGGGGTTCGCCCCTTCAGGGCTGATTGCGGGAGCTGTTTCTTGTAGAGCTGGGCGTAGCGCAGGAGGGTCTGCTCGAGGTCCTCGCCACTCTGGACGCGATGGCTCTGCAGGACATCCTCGATCCTGCCGTTGAACCGCTCGACCATGCCGTTCGTCTGCGGCCGCATCGGCGGCGCGAGACGATGCTCGATCCCGAGGTCCGCGCAGAGGAGGTCGAACGCGTGTTATCCGGCTGCAGCGCGTTTGCGCGGGCCGAAGAGGCGGTCGTTGAAAGCCTTGCCGTTATCGGTCAGCACGCGGGCGATCTTCATCGGGGCCGCGCGCTCTAGATCGCGGAGGAAACGGCGGGCATTGGCCGCGGCCTGTGCGGGATAGACGCGCGACGGCGACCCGCCGCGTCGCTCGGTCAATGGCAGCGAAGAGGTAGCGGCGGTGATCCTCGCCGGCCATATGGGGCAGGTATTTGATGTCGATGTGCAGGTAGCCGGGCTCGTAGGCCTTGAAGCTGCCATGCGCGGGCCTAGAGTCCTTCGACTTCAGCGCCCGCAGGTTGCCCACGCCGTGGCGCCGGAGGCCGCGGTCGAGGCCCAAGCGCGAGACATGCGGGGTGAGGAATTCGCGCACCACGGCGAGCAGATCGTCGAGCGGCAGGAGAAGCGCCTTGCGCAGCGCCACGGCGACTTTCTTCGCCACGCTCGAAACCTGCGCCGGCGTCAGCGTCGTCTGCAAGCGGTGCGGCGGCTGGCTCCGGTCGTGGACGTCGTCGCGACCCCGCCACTTCCAGACCGTCTGCCCGGAGATCCCGCAGCGCTCGGCAACCAACCTCGCCGGTTCGCTGCTCGCCTGGATCGCTCCCCGGATCTTCGGTGTCGTGCTGGCCTGCCTGTTCAGAGAGATCAGCATGCTCCCGTCCCTTCCCGAACCTCGCGCAGGATCGACCCTGCCATGAACAGGGCAGACCGGCGAGGGTCTATGTGATCATCCGGGGTGGAACAGCTAGGCGCCCCCCTTTGCACCGCAATAGGACGGGTCGGCCCGGAGCGGGGCATCCCCGGGGCCGAAACCTTGATGCGCGATCTGTCCGGGACACGCGAAATCCGTCCCGAAAAGGCGCTGCTGCCTAGCGGCCGAGCACCCGGTCCAGAAGGTCTGGCGGCACCACCCCGGCGATCCAGTCCCGGGCCGCGTCCACCGCGCCGACATAGGCCGCGACCTGCGGCTCCAGGGCGGGGTCGAGCCCGGCCAGCACGGGCGCGTAGACATAGGCCGCAAGTGCTCCGGCTGCCACCAGAACCGCCAGCAGGAAGCCTCCGAGAAAGGCGCGGCGGCGGCTCCCTTCGGGTTCGGGTGCGGGCGGGATGCTGTGCGCGCCCCGGTCGGAACTGGCCGACAGGGTCGAGGTGATTTCCTCGACATCCGGCAGCAGATCGCGCCGGGCGGGGGGGCTGCGGGTCGGTTCGGGCGGGGCCGTGGGGCGCGCCGGTTCCGGCTCGGGATCGGGGCGGCGAGGGCGCGGCGGGCTCGCAAGCCCCAGATCGGCCTGTTCGGAAAAGGTCTCGGCGGTGGCCTCTTCCTCGCGGGCGCGCTGCTCGCGCTCGGCCTCCTCGCGCAGGATGCTCAGCACATCGTCGTCAAGGCCGCGACGTTGCGGCTCGGGCGCCGTCCCTGCCGCCATCTCGGGGTCGGCCGTCCCGGAGCGGGGCGCGTCGGCATCCGACTCGCCCTCGGGCTTTGGCGCGGGCGGCGCAGAGCCGGGCCCGGCCGGAGCGCGCGGCATGGCGAAGGCCGCCAAAGGGTCCCGGGCCGCCAGCGCGGGCGAGTCCTGGAACCAGATATGATTGCAGTTCGAGCATTGGACGTCGCGGCCCTCTTCGGGGATCACCGCCTCGTCGACCTCGTATTGGGCGCCGCATTTCGGGCACGTCAATCGCATTCCGCTTAACCCCCCGGGGCGCATCGGCCCGCCGGACCTGCCTGCCGTTTCCGCGCCATGTTGTATCACCGCCTGCGGAAATTCAAAGCCTTTGCGTCCCGCCACGATTGCAACCCGCGCAGCCCTGCGCAATACCTTGGGCAAACGGACCCGGACCCCGGCCGACGGAGCGGACCTTGATCGAGCTCGAAAACGTCTCGCACAGCTATGGCGGAAGCGAGCTTTTGTGCGACATGTCGCTGAACCTGGCACCCGCCTCGTTCCATTTCCTGACCGGCCCCTCGGGCGCCGGAAAGACGACTTTCCTCAAGATCTGCTATGCCGAGCTGCATCCGAGCCACGGCGCGGTGCGGCTTTTCGGCGCCGATCTGGCCGGGCTCGACCGCGACGGAGTGGCGCGGATGCGGCGCCGGATCGGCGTCGTGCATCAGGATTGCGGGTTTCTCGACCATCTGCCGCTGCGCGAGAACATCACCCTGCCGCTGCTCGCCGCGGGACGTGACGTCGCCGCCGAGGACCGCAACATGGCCGAGTTGCTGAACTGGGTCGGGCTGACCCAGCGGGCCGATGCGCTGCCGCCCCAGTTGTCGGGCGGCGAACGTCAGCGCGCGGCGCTGGCCCGGGCGGTGATCCTGTCGCCAGACGTGATCCTGGCCGACGAACCCACCGGCAACGTCGACTGGGAGATGTCCTTGCGCATCCTGCAACTGCTGGTCGAGCTGAACCGGATGGGCAAGGCGATCGTGATTGCCACCCATGACATGAACCTGATCCGGGCAGCCAAGACCCAGGTCGCGGCCCGGGTGCTGCGGATCCAGGACCGGCGGCTTTATCTGGCGGGGGCGGATCTGTGAAGGCGCTCCTGACCCCTCTGGGCCGGATCGCCGCTCTGCTGGCCTCGGACCCCGAAGCCAGCCGGGTGGTGCCGCCGACCGGCTTTGCCGCGCGGCTGACGCTGTTCACCGCAGCGACCATGGCGTTTTTGGCGGTCTTCGCGCTGGCGCTGGCGCTGGCCTCGGGGCGGCTGGCCGACCGCTGGGCCGACGCGCTGGCGCGCACCGCCACGGTGCGGATCTCGGCCCCGCCCGGGCAGATGGGCACCCAGACCGAGGCGGTGCTGCAGATCCTGCGCACGACGCCCGGCATCGCCTCGGCCCGGGCGATGAGCGACATCGAACAGCGCCGCCTGCTCGAGCCCTGGTTCGGCCCCGACCTGCCGGTCGAGACCCTGCCCCTGCCCCGGCTGATCGAGGTGACCGAGACCCGCGCGGGCACCGATGCCGAGGCGCTGCGGCTGCGCCTTGCGGTCGAGGCACCGGGCGCGGTCTTCGACGACCATACCCGCTGGCGCCAGCCGCTGGTCCGCGCGGCCGGGCGGCTGAGGCTTCTGGGCTGGACGGCGGTTCTGTTGATCGGCGCCAGCATGGCGGCGATGATCGCGCTGGCCTCGAATGCGGCGCTGGCCGCCAATGCCCAGGTCATCGGGGTGCTGCGGCTGGTGGGGGCGCGAGACATTTTCATTGCGCGCGCCTTCGTGCGGCGCTTTACACGGCGAACGCTGGAAGGCGCGGCGATCGGCACCCTGGCCGGAATGGGCGTGGTCGCGTTGCTGCCGGGCGACGGGCCCGACGGGTTCCTGACCGGGCTTGGCTTTTCCGGCGCGCAATGGATCGTGCCGCTGCTCTTGCCGGTGCTGGCGGGGGCCATCGGCTTTGCCGCCACCCGCTGGACCGCGATGCGGATGCTGAGAAGGATCACCTGACCGATGCGCTCTCCCCTGCAATATCTGCGCTCGCTGGTCTTCGTCGGCCAGATGTACCTGGCGATGCCGGTCATCGGCCTGCTGTACCTGCCCCTTGCGCTGGCCTCGCCGCGCGGCGCCACGCTGGCCGCGCGGCATTATTGTCACTGGGTGCGCTGGACCGCGCGCTGGATGATCGGGCTGAGATCCGAGGTGCGCGGCACGCCGCCCGAAGGCGAGGTGCTGATCGCCGCCAAGCACCAGTCGTTCTTCGACATCATCCTGCTGGCGGGCTCGCTGCCCCGGCCGCGCTTCATCATGAAGAAGTCGCTGACCTGGGCGCCCGTGCTGGGCTGGTATGCGCTGAGGATCGGCTGCGTGCCGGTCGACCGTGGCAAGCGCGGGCAGGCGATCATCTCGATGAGCCAGCAGGTGGCCGAGGGGCGGCAGGCGCCGGGTCAGCTGATCATCTATCCGCAGGGAACCCGGGTCGCGCCGGGCGTGTCGCGGCCCTACAAGATCGGCGCGGGCGTGCTGTACCAGCAGTTCGGCCAGCCCTGCGTGCCCGCCGCCACCAATGTGGGCGTGTTCTGGCCGCGCACCGGGATCTATCGCAAGCCCGGGCTGGCGGTGCTGGAATACCTGCCACCGATCGCGGCGCAAAAGCCCCTCGACCTGTTCATGGCCGATCTGGAAGAGACCGTCGAGACCGCCTCGAACCGGCTGATGGCCGAGGCGGGCTTCGTGGCAGAGGCCTGAGGGCGCCGGGCGCGGTCAGCCGCGCCCGTCACCGTCCTCGTTCCCCACAAGCGTCAATCGCGGCCGCAGCCGCCGCACCGGGCGGGGGCCGGTCGCCGCCGCCACGCGGCGCGGCCGGACCGGCGGCACAGTCAGTTCGAGCGCCGCGCCCTCGACCAGATCGCCATCAGGGCACGCGGTCGACGATTGCGGGCCGGGCTGTCCGGCCGTCCCGTCGGCATGGGCCTTGCGCGGTCGGCGAAACACCAGCACATGGCGCGCCCGGCGCCACGCGAAGGGCCAGAGCCCGACCCGGCAGGGCAGTCTCTCGGCCCCGGCGAAGTCCCAGCCCGACTGACCCATCTCGTTCATGATCTCGCACAGCGCCAGCGAAAAACCGGCCTCTGCCCCGTCAGCAGAATTGCGGCGCAGGCGCGCCGGGGCGGGAAGAACGGTGAACTCGTAACACTGCATGAAAGGCCCTGCCCCTGAAATGCCGACAGGAAGCCATGGACCGCCGCGCCGGACAAGCGCGGTGGCGCCTGATCCGGGGCAAAACTGTGTCCACAATATGGCAACAGGGGCGCCTGCAAGTGTGGCGACACGCCTGAAGACGGGCGGCCCGCGCGTCCCCGACCTGCGGGCAAAAGCCTCAGGCAGCCAGCCCTTTCGACCCCATGTCGAGGAATTTCCGGCGCCGCTCGGCGATCAGCGTGGCGCGGTCCTTGCCCGCCAGTTCGCCCAGCATCCCCGCGAGGTTGCGGCCGACCCGCTCGATGGTGTCCTCGCGGCCGCGCTGGGCGCCGCCGATGGGTTCGGCGATGATCCGGTCGATGACCCCGAGCTTCAGCAGGTCCTGCGCGGTCAGCCGCAGCGCCTCGGCCGCCTCGCGCATCTTCTCGGCATCCTTCCACAGGATCGAGGCGCAGCCCTCGGGCGAGATCACCGAATAGACCGAATGTTCCAGCATCGCGACCTTGTTCGCCGTCGCGAAGGCCACCGCGCCGCCGGACCCGCCCTCGCCGATCACGATCGAGATCAGCGGCACACCGACCTGCAGGCATTTCTCGGTCGAGCGTGCGATGGCTTCGGACTGGCCGCGCTCTTCGGCGCCCTTGCCGGGATAGGCGCCGGGGGTGTCGACAAGGGTCACGACCGGCAGGCCGAACCGGTCGGCCATGTCCATCAGCCGCACCGCCTTGCGGTACCCTTCAGGCCGGGCCATGCCGAAATTGCGTTCGAGCCGGGTCTTGGTGTCGAAGCCTTTCTCATGGCCGATCACCACCAGCGGCTGGTCGTTGAACCGCGCAAGCCCGCCCATCACCGCATTGTCCTCGGCAAAGTTCCGGTCACCCGCCAGCGGCGTGTATTCCTGGAACAGCGCCTCGATATAATCCTTGCAATGCGGCCGGTCGGGATGGCGCGCGACCTGGCATTTCCGCCAGGGGGTGAGGTTCTTGTAGAGTTCCTTCAAGAGGTCGGCGGCCTTGCGGTCGAGCGCCGCCGCCTCCTGCGCCACGTCCATCTCGGCATTGGCGCGGGCGAGCGCCCGAAGCTCTTCGGCCTTGCCTTCGATCTCTGCCAGGGGCTTTTCGAATTCGAGATAGTTCATCGACGCGGCTCCTTGATGCTGGCGGGGTATATGACGCCCGGCGCGGCGATTTGCAACGCCGCCGCGCGTCGACGATGCCGCGCCCGGCCTGCCCCTGTCCCAAGGGCGGTTGACGCCTCCGGGTCCCGGGGTATCGTCGGCCGACCTGCCGCCGTCGGGACGAAGATGTATCCGGTCGAGATCCGCAAGATGCCCCCGCTGACGCTGTTCGGCCTCCCGCATCGGGGGCCCTATCCCGGGATCGGTGCCACTTTCCTGAGGCTCGGTCACCTGCTCGACGCAAGCGGGCTGACCGGGCAGGTCGTGCTGCGCGCCGGGGTCTATCACGACGACCCGGCACGGGTCGCTTCGGACAAACTGCGCAGCCATGCCTGCTGCGGCTTCGGGACCGAGATATGGGTGCCGCTCGCCTTCGACCGGATCGTGATCGACGGCGGCCGGTCGGCGGTCATGACCTATTCCGGTCCCTATTCCGGTCTCGCCGCGGCCTGGGCCTGGCTTTACGCCGAAGGTCTTCCCTCGGGCGAAAGCCCGGCCGCGGCCCCGCCTTACGAGATCTACCGCAGCCTGTTCCCGGCCGTCCCGGTCGAGACGCAGCTGACCGAAGTCGTGGTGCCGCTGCCCCCATGACGCCGGCGCGCCCCCGCAAGGGAGGGCGCGCGGCCGGACGGCTCAGCCGATCTGAAAGCCCGGGGTCGAGGCCGAGATCGCCTTTTCCTCTTCGTTCATCTCTTCGGCCACCGCCTCGAACAGCGGGGTCGAAAGATACCGCTCGCCGGTATCGGGCAGCATCGCAAGGATGACCGAGCCCGGCTCGGCGGTTTCGGCCACCTGCAACGCGACCGCAAAGGTCGCGCCGCCCGATACCCCGGTCAGGATGCCCTCCTTCGCCGCCAGAGCCCGCGCCTGTTTCAGCGCCTCGGGGCCCTCGACCGGAATGAGCTCATCATAAAAGCCCTTGTCGAGCGCCTCCTGCAGCACCAGCGGAATGAAATCGGGCGTCCAGCCCTGGATCGGATGCGGATGGAAGGCCGGGTGGCTTTCGTCCGCCTCGCCCTCGGCATTGCGCTTCTGCGCCCGGCCCGAGGCGATCAGCGCGGCATCTGCCGGTTCGCTGAGGATGATCTTCGTCTCGGGCCGCTCGCGGCGCAGCGCCCGGGCGATGCCCGTGACCGTGCCACCGGTGCCATAGCCCGACACGACATAGTCAAGCCGCTCGCCCTCGAAATCGGCAAGGATCTCGCGCGCGGTGGTGGCCTCGTGGATATCTGCATTGGCTTCGGTCTCGAACTGATGGGCGAGGAACCATCCGTTCTTCGCAGCCAGCTCCTGGGCCTTGCGGTACATCCCCATCGCCTTGTCGGCCTTGGGCGTCAGCACGACCTTGGCGCCCAGCATCCGCATCAGCTTGCGGCGCTCGACCGAAAAGCTCTCGGCCATGGTGATGACCAGCGGATAGCCCTTCTGCGCGCAGACCAGCGCCAGCCCGATACCGGTATTGCCCGAGGTCGCCTCGACCACCGTCTGCCCCGGCTTCAGCGCGCCCGACCGCTCGGCCGCCTCGATGATGTTCACCGCCAGCCGGTCCTTGACCGAGGCGCCGGGGTTGAAGAATTCGGCCTTCACGTACAGCGTGACATGGTTCGGGCCGAGATTGTTGATCCGGATCGCGGGCGTGTCGCCGATCGTGTCGAGCACGCTGTCGAAGCGCCGCCCCCGTCCGGTTGTTGTGCGGATTGCGTCCTCTGCCATGACCCTACCCCTTCCTTCGGTGCCGGGCCGCCCCTTTCGGGCGGCCGCCTTGAACATGCCCCGAACCATAGCACGCCCGCCGGAAAGGGCACGGGGGGCGCGGCGGGCGCGCGGCGGATAGGGAGGATGACAGCGCGGCTCGCGGCAGGTCGGAACAAAGAGGCGTCACCTTACCGCTATCGAGGAAAACCCTCCCCCGTATGAGGTGTCATTTAGGGTCAATTTCCCGCAACATGCCTGTTCAGTGCACGAAGACCGGCACCAGCGATCCCAGCAGCAGCACGGCCATCGTCCGGTTGAACAGCCGCAACCGCTCGGGCCGCGTCAGCACCCGGCGGATCCGGGTGCCCAGCACGGTCCACAAGACGGTCGCGGGCAGGCTGACGGCCGCGAAGGCCGCGGCCACCAGCAGCACCCCGGCAATCTGCTGACCCGGCGCATAAAGCGTCAGTGCCGCCAGCGACATGGTCCAGCCCTTGGGATTGACCCACTGGAAGGCCGCGGCCTGCCAGAACGTCATCGGCCGCCCCGGGGCCGCGTCGGGCGCGGGCGGCGCGGCCCGGGCGATCTTCCAGGCCAGCCAGACCAGATAGGCCGTGCCGAGCCAGGTCAGCGCGACCCGCAGCCCGGGCCAGGCCTCGAAGGCCCGCATCGCCCCAAGGCCGACCAGCACGATCATCGCGACAAAGCCCAGCGCCACCCCGAGGATATGCGGCAGGCTCCGCCTGAACCCGAAATTGGCCCCCGACGCCATCAGCATCAGGTTGTTCGGCCCCGGCGTGATCGAGGCGACAAGGGCGAAGGCGCCAAGCGCCAGCAGAAGGTCGAAATCGTCCATGGTCTGAACTATTGCATGCCCTGTCCCGATTGTCCGCGCTTTCCCCGCCCCCTTCGGGGGTCCGGGGGCAGAGCCCCCGGCGGGTCGGGGCGCGTCAGCGCCTCGAAACCGGGCCGTCAGGCCCGGAGGGCACCCCGGCCACCTCTTCGGGCCTCTTGCCCGGGGGTCCGGGGGCAAAGCCCCCGGCGGGTCGGATCGCGTCAGCGATCCGAAACCGGACACCCTGGTTCGCGGCGTCAGCCGGCCGCGATCATCTCGGCCTGGCGCACGATCACCTCGGCCTGCTTGATCGAGGCGATATCGACCAGCCGCCCCTTGTAGACCGTGGCGCCCGCGCCTTCGGCCTTGGCCTTCTCCATCGCGGCCAGGATCTCGCGGGCCTCGCTCACCGCCGCCTCGGACGGCGTGAAGACCTCGTTGGCCAGTGCCACCTGTTTGGGATGGATCGCCCATTTGCCCACCATCCCCAGCGTCGCCGAGCGCAGCGCCTGGGCGCGGAACCCCTCCTCGTCCGAGAAATCGCCGAACGGCCCGTCAACCGGCAGCACGCCATGGGTGCGGCAGGCGGCAACGATGGCGGTCTGCGCCCAGTGCCACGGGTCCGACCAGTATTTCGCGCCCTCCCGGATCATGTAGTAATTCTCCTGGGTGCCGCCGATGCCCGTGGTCTGCATCCCCATCGAGGCCGCGAAATCGGCCGCGCCAAGGCTCATCGCCTGCAGCCGCGGGCTCGCCGCCGCGATCTCCTCGACATGGGCGATGCCAGCGGCCGATTCGATGATCACCTCAAAGCCCAGCCGCTTGCCGCGCCCCGTCGCCCGCTCGACCGCCGTCACCAGCGCATCGACCGCGTAAAGATCGGCACCGCAACCCACTTTCGGGATCATGATCAGGTCCAGCCGGTCGGACGCCTTTTCCAGCAACTCGACCACATCGCGGTACCAGTAGGGCGTGTCGAGCCCGTTGATCCGCACGCTCAGCGTCTTCGTCCCCCAGTCGAGATCGCCGATGGCCTGGATCACGTTCGCCCGCGCGGCCGCCTTGTCGTCGGGCGCCACCGAATCCTCGAGATCGAGGTTGATCACGTCCGCCGCACTGGCCGCCATCTTCTCGAAGATCGCGGGGCGCGAACCCGGGCCGAACAGCTGGCAGCGGTTCGGGCGGGAGACGGGCGTGGGCTGGATACGGAAGCTCATGGTCGGATCCCTCGGTAATGATGTGTCGCAAAACGTCGGTCAGCGTGATAGAATGTTGCGCCGAAATGCGCAAGCCATTTTGCCGCGCCGCAGCGTTCCCAAGGCAGGTGGCCTGCAGCTCCACAGGACGAACCGCGAACGTTCCTTATCAACGCGCATGTTTCTTCGACATCAACGCCACCTTTTCGCACGATCTTCGTCAAGGGGCGCGGTCCACGCCTCAGATGCGCAACCTCTTCCGCCGCCGGGTGATAGGGTCTGCGCGACTATGAAGGACACGCCACGATGATCGAAACCCCCTATCTTCTGTTTCTGGGCGACGCGCCCGACTCGCTGGCCGCCAAGGTGGCCCAGGGCATCCGCGACTGGCGTCCGGAAAACGCCATCGGCCAGTTCCGGATGGAAGGCTGCAAGGCCGACCTGAAACTGCCCGATCTGGACCTCACGGACGCGAAGGCGCGCGGCGCGAAGACGCTGGTCGTGGGCGTGGCCAACCGCGGCGGCGTGATCTCTCCCGCCTGGAAGAAAGTTCTGGTCGCCGCGTTGGAGGAAGGTTTCGACCTAGCCTCGGGGCTGCACAACCTGCTTCGGAACGAACCCGATCTTGCCGCCGTCGCCGAAGCCACCGGCCGCACCCTGCATGACGTGCGCATCCCGACCGTCGCCTACCCCATCGCCACCGGCAAGAAACGCTCGGGCAAGCGCTGCCTCGCGGTCGGCACCGATTGTTCGGTCGGCAAGATGTATACCTCGCTGGCCATGGACCGCGAGATGAAGGCGCGCGGGCTGAAATCCTCGTTCCGCGCGACCGGCCAGACCGGCATCCTGATCACCGGCGAGGGCGTGCCGCTCGATGCGGTGATCGCCGATTTCATGGCCGGCGCCGTCGAATGGCTGACGCCCGACAATGACGACGACCACTGGGACATGATCGAGGGGCAAGGCAGCCTGTTCCACGTTTCCTATTCCGGCGTGACCATGGCCCTTGTGCATGGCGGCCAGCCCGATGCGCTGGTCCTCAGCCACGAACCGACCCGCCCGCACATGCGCGGCCTGCCCGACTATCAGCTGCCGAGCCTCGAAGACCTGCGCGACGTCGCCCTGACGCTTGCCCGCGTCGCCAACCCGAAAGCCCAGGTGGTCGGTATCTCTGTCAACACCGCCGCGATGGGCGAGGACGAGGCGCTGAGCTGTCTCGAGGGTATCGAGAAACGCATGGGCCTGCCCACGGTCGACCCGTTCCGCCAGGGCGCGGGCCGTCTGGTCGACGCGCTCGACGCGATCTGAGGCGGCCGCATGCAGATTTCGATCACTCCCGAGAGCTTCCGCCTGAAGGAGGCCTTCACCATCTCGCGCGGCTCGCGCACCGAGGCGCGCGTGCTGACCGTGCGCGTCGCCTCGGGCGGCGCCACCGGCTGGGGCGAATGCGTGCCCTATGCCCGCTATGGCGAGTCGCTCGAAAGCGTCAGCGCCCAGATCGGGGCGCTGCCCCGCAGCCTGACCCGTCACGGGTTGCAGGATCTGCTGCCTCCCGGCGCCGCGCGCAACGCGATCGATTGCGCGCTTTGGGACTGGGAGGCCAAAACGGCCCGCGCCCGGGTCTGGGATCTGGCCCGACTGCCCGCGCCGGGTCCCGAGATCACCGCCTTCACGCTGTCGCTCGACACGCCCGAGAACATGCGCGCGGCGGCGGCCAGGAACGCGCACCGGCCGCTTCTGAAGATCAAGCTCGGCACCGATGCCGACATGCCTCGGCTGGAAGCGGTGCGCGCAGGGGCGCCCAAGGCCAGGATCATCGTCGATGCCAACGAGGGCTGGACCGCCGAGGTCTATGCCGATCTCGCGCCGCATCTGGTGCGGCTGGGCGTGGCGCTGGTCGAACAGCCCCTGCCCGCCGGTCAGGACGACATGCTGGCCGAGATCGATCGCCCGCTGCCGGTCTGCGCCGACGAAAGCTGCCATGACCGCGCCAGCCTGCCCGGACTGAAAGGCAAGTACGATCTGGTGAACATCAAGCTCGACAAGACCGGCGGGCTGACCGAGGCGCTGGCCCTGAAGAAACAGGCGCTGGCCGAGGGCTATGGCATCATGGTCGGCT
Source organism: Rhodovulum kholense (assembly GCF_003053725.1). Lineage (GTDB taxonomy): Bacteria > Pseudomonadota > Alphaproteobacteria > Rhodobacterales > Rhodobacteraceae > Rhodovulum > Rhodovulum kholense. The sequence goes on along the minus strand of NZ_QAYC01000003.1, from coordinate 72,266 downwards.
GCATGGTCGGCTCGAGCCTCGCGATGGCGCCCGCCGTGCTGCTGGCGCAAGGCGCGGCGGTGACGGATCTTGACGGGCCGCTGCTTCTGGCCGAAGACCGGCCCGAACCCCTCTGCTTCGACGAGGCGGGCGTGCATGCCCCCGCCGCCGCGCTCTGGGGATGACCACCGGACCCCGGAGACCGGAGACGCCCAGCCCCGGCCCGAACGAAAGGACCTCTCGATGACCCGAAGCGTCTATGTGAACGGCGACTACCTGCCCGAGACCGAAGCCCGCGTCTCGATCTTCGACCGCGGCTTTCTCTTTGCCGACGGCGTCTATGAGGTGGCGAGCGTCGTGGGCGGCAAGCTTCTGGACTTCCACGGGCACACCGCCCGCCTGCAACGCTCGCTGAAAGAGCTGGAGCTGCGCTCGCCCGTCGACATGGACGAGCTGCTGGCGATCCACCGCGAACTGATCGCGCGCAACGCGGTCGACGAGGGCATGGTCTACATGCAGATCACCCGCGGCGCGCCCGGCGATCGCGACTTCCACTTCCCCGATCCCGAACAGGTGCCGCCGACCCTGGTGATGTTCACCCAGTCGAAACAGATCGTCGCCAGCAAGACCGCCGAGACCGGCATCAAGGTCATCTCGATCGACGACCTGCGCTGGGCGCGGCGCGACATCAAGACGGTGCAGCTGCTTTACGCGTCGATGGCCAAGATGGCGGCCGAGAAGGCCGGCGCCGACGATGCCTGGATGGTCGAGGACGGCTTCGTCACAGAAGGCAGCTCGAACAACGCCTATATCGTGAAGAACGGCAAGATCATCACCCGCCAGCTCGGCACCGAGATCCTGCCCGGCATCACCCGCGCCGCGGTGCTGAAATACGCGGCCGAGGCGCAGATGGAAATCGAGGAACGCGCCTTCACCGTCGAGGAAGCCAAGGAGGCCGACGAGGCCTTCTACACCTCGGCCTCGGCCTTCGTGATGCCGGTCGTGTCGGTCGACGGGGTCAGCCTCGGCGACGGCCTGCCCGGCCCGGTCTCACGCCGCCTGCGCGAGATCTATCTGGACGAAGCGGTCAAGACCGCGATCTGAGCCTTCGGGCCCCTCAATCGCCTCATTCGGCCCGGGCCCGCCGCCCGGGCCGTCTCTTTTGCAACCTCCCGGATCGGCCGCACGATCCATCGTCGCCCGCCTGCGGTGCGGTTGGCCTCGCCCAAGCCCGCCCTCGGTACAAAGGCGCCGCTGCCGCCCCGGCGCAACTGCGGGCTGTGCCCGGCCCGGCCCCGTGCTAGCCTTCGCCAAACGCCCTGCCGGAGCCCCGCATGATCCGCCCTCTCGCCGCCCTCGCCCTCACCGCCGCTCTTGCCCTTCCGCTCGCGCTGCACGCCCAGACGGCCCTGCCTGCCGGCCCCGCATCCACCGCCGAAGGCGTGGTCACCAGCCACGGCATCTCGACCTTCGGCGACCTGAAATACCCCGCCGGTTTCGCCCATTTCGACTATGTCGTCCCCGACGCCCCCAAGGGCGGCACGATGAGCTTTCGCGGCACCGGGGCCTCGCGCACCTTCGACAGTCTCAACATGTTCATCCTCGCCGGAGAGCCCGCCCAGGGGATGGAGTTGATCTATGACAGCCTGCTTGCCCCCTCTTTCGACGAACCCGACGCGGCCTACGGGCTTCTGGCCGAAAGCGTCACCTTCCCGCCCGACAGGTCCTGGGCCGTGTTCCGGCTGCGCCCCGAGGCGCGCTTTGCCGATGGCAGCCCCGTCACCGCCGCGGATGTGGTCTTTACCTTCCTCACGTTGCAGCAGAAAGGCGCGCCGCTTTACCGGATGGCGCTGCGCGATCTTGCTTCGGCCGAGGCCCTGTCTCCGACCGAGGTCCGGATCGCGTTCGCCGAGGGTGCGCCGACGCGGGACCTGATCGGCCAGCTGGGCCAACTGCCGATCCTGCCCGCGCATTTCTACGATGCCGTCCCCTTCGAGCGCAGTTCGCTGGAACCGCCGCTGGGCTCGGGCCCCTATGTCGTCTCCAAGGTCGAGCCCGGCAAGGCGATCGCCTATTGCCGCAATCCCGCCTACTGGGCGGCCGATCTGCCGGTGAATGTCGGCAAGGACAATTTCGACTGCTACCGCTACGAATACTACGCCGACGAAACCGGCGCCTTCGAGGCGTTCAAAAGCGGGGGCTACATTTTTCAGGAAGAGTTCAGCTCGGCGATCTGGGCCACGGCCTACGATTTCCCGGCGGTGGCGCGCGGCTGGGTCAAACGCGACGAGTTGCCCGATGCCCGGCCCTCGGGCGCGCAGGGCTTCTGGTTCAACCTCCGCCGCCCGCAATTCGCCGATCCGCGCGTGCGCGAGGCCATCGCGATGATGTTCAACTTCGAATGGGCCAATGAGACGCTGTTCTACGGCCTCTACCAGCGGACCGACAGTTTCTGGGAGAACACCGCTCTGCAGGCCGAGGGCCTGCCCGAGGGCGCCGAACTGGCCGTGCTGGAAAAATACCGCGACCGGCTGCCCGAAACCGTCTTCACCGAGCCCGCGGTCAGCCCCCCGGTCCATGATGCCGCGCGCAATCTCGACCGTCGCACGCTGCGCGCGGCCGGGCGGCTGCTGGACGAGGCGGGCTGGACGGTCGACGACCGGGGCCAGCGGCGCGACGCCTCGGGTCAGGCGCTGCGGGTCGAGTTCGTGTCGGACAGCCCGGTCTTCGAACGGATCGTGCTGCCCTATCTGGCCAATCTGCAACAGCTCGGGATCGAGGCGGTCAACACCACCGTCGATGCCGCCCAGATGCAGCAGAGGCTGGAAGATTTCGACTATGACATCACCAGCACCCGATTCGTGCTGTCGCTGAGCCCCTCGATCGAGCTGCGCAGTCTCTTCGGCAGCGAGGAAGCCGATGCCAAAGGGAGCTACAACCTCTCGGGCCTGAACGATCCGGTGGTCGACGCGTTGATCGAAGAGGTGATCGCGGCCCCCGACCGCGATGCGCTCGACGTCCGGGTGCGGGCGCTCGACCGGGTGCTGCGGGCGCGGCACATCTGGGTTCCGAACTGGTACAGCGGCAAGCACCGGATCGCCTATTGGGACGTGTTCGGGCGGCCTGAAACCAAGCCGCCCTACGACCGCGGGGTCGAGTTCTGGTGGTGGGACCAAGCCCGCTACGAGGCGCTCAGGTCGGCCGGGGCGCTCCGTTAGCGCGCCCCTCGTCCCGGGTCCCGGCGCCGTTGGGCGCCGGCACCGGGTCGCCATCCTCCTGCTCTGCTTCCGCGCCGTTCAGCGCCCCGGTCTCGTCGCGCACATGATCGGCCACATGGGCGCCACGATGGCCTTCGGCGCGCTCGGGCCCGGTGGTGCTGTCGCGCCGGGTCAGAAGTTCCAGTTCCGCGTTCAACGCCGCGCCGATCAGCGTCACGGCCGCGCTGAGATAGAGCCAGAACAGCAGCGCCACCACCGCCCCGAGCGAGCCGTAGACCTCGTTCAGCCGGTCGAAGCTGCGCATGTAGGCGGCCAGCGCCACCGAGCCCAGCGCCCAGGCGATGACGGCAAAGATCGCGCCGGGGGTCACCCATTGAAGCCGCGGCGCGCGCCGGTTGGGCCCGTAGCGGTAGACCAGCGCGATGGCCAGGAACACGACCCCCAGCATCAGGATCCATTTCAGCAGGATGATCGGCAGTTCGATCGCCGCCGGCAACTTGACGAAGGCCAGCACCGCCGGGATCAGCACCACCGCCGAGAAGGCCAGCAGCGCCACGATGATCAGTACCGCCGTCAGCCCGACCGCCAGCGCGATGCGCAGGATCGGATTGCCGCGGTTTCTTTCGCCATAGATCGCGTTCAGCCCGCGGATCAGGCCTGCGACCGCGGCCCGTGCGCTCCAGATCGCCAGGAGGACCGAGACCACACTGGTCCAGCCCAGTGCCGAGGAACTGGTGCTGACCAGTGCCGTCACCTGCCGTTGCAGGATCTCGTAGGCGCCTGCGGGCAGCACCTCGGCCGCCATCGACACCTGCTCCTGCACCATCGCGGGGTCGGCCAGAAAGCCCCAGATCGCGATCAGTGCAGCCAGGGCGGGAAAGATCGACAGAAAGCTGTAGAAGGCGACGCCCGCCGCGATCAGCGCGACATTGCGTTCATCCATGCCCTGCCAAACGCGAAAGACGGCCACCCGCCAGTCGCGGGCGCTGTATTGCGCGGGACGGATCGCGGCCTCGCGGCGGCGCGGGGCGGATCGGGTTTCGGTTCCGGCTTCGGCGGGGCTCATGCCATGCCCTCCGGCCAGAAACAGGCTGTGCCGGACCGAGGGCCCGGGCGGACAGACGGAAACGAAAGGCTCAAGGGCATCTCCTCCGGGGCTGCAAGATCATGTCACTCAACGCGCAAAACCGCGCGCGGTTCCCGCTATTGGCGAAGGGGTCTTGGCGAACGGGACCTCGCGCGCAATCGGTGATGGGCTGTGGCATGGAACGTCGGGCAACCCGGGGCGTTGCGGCTCTGCCCTGCCCGGGACCGGGCGCTTCAAAGGACACCCGCCACCGATGACCCGCCCCGCCGCCATCTGCCTGATCGTCAACGACCGCGCCGGAGACCATTCCGGCCCGACCTCGCGCAGCGAGATGCTGCGCGATCTTCTCGACCGGACCGGCCTCGAGGCCGAGATCCGCAGCCCGCGCCCCGGCCAGAGCCTGACGGCGCTGGCCCATGAGGCGCTGGACCAGGGCTGCGGCACGCTGGTCGCGGCGGGTGGCGACGGTACGATCTGCGCCGTGGCCGAGGCCTGCCATGACCGCGACGCGACGCTTGGCGTGGTCCCGCAAGGCACCTTCAACTATTTTGCGCGCGGGCTCGGCATTCCGCTGGACCCCGAGGCGGCGGTCGCGGCGCTGGCCGGGGGAACCACCGCCGAGCTGCGCCTTGGCGAGGTCAATGGCGCGGTCTTTCTCAACAATGCCAGCCTCGGGCTTTATCCCGCGATCCTCGAGCGGCGCGAGACCACCTACCGCCGCTGGGGCCGAAGCCGCGCCGCTGCCTACTGGTCGGTCGCCCAGACGCTGGCCGGCATGCGCCGTGCGATGCGGCTGCGGATCGACCTGGACGGCCAGACCCTGACCCTGCGCACGCCGCTGGCTTTCGTCGCCAACAGCGCCTACCAGCTGCAGCAGTTCAATCTGGACGGCATCGATGCACTCGAGACGGGCGCCTTCCCGCTCTTCACCGCCCCCGACGCCAGCCGGGCCGAGATCGCCCGCGCAACGCTGGGGCTTGCGCTGCGCGCGGCGCAGGAGGGGCAGGATTTCGAGCTGCACCGCGCCTCCCGGATCGTGATCGACCCGGGGCGGCCCAGGGTTCTGGTCGCGCGCGACGGCGAACGGCAGATGATGCAGGCGCCGCTGACGATCCGCCGCCGCGACCGGCCGCTGCGCGTGCTGGTGCCGGGCGCGGCCGCGTGATCCGGATCGCGCATATCTCGGACCTGCATTTCGGCCGCACCGCGCCCGAACTGCTGGACCCGCTGCTCGACGCGCTGAACGCGGACGAGACCGATCTGGTGGCGGTCACCGGCGATCTGACCCAGCGCGCCCGGACCGGCCAGTTCCGCGCCGCGCGCGGCTTTCTCGACCGGATCGAGGCGCCCTGGCTGGCGGTGCCCGGCAATCACGATGTGCCGCTCGACAATCCCTGGCTGCGGCTGCTGCGCCCTTACGCCCGCTATCGGCGCCATATCTCGGCCGATCTGGCGCCCCGGACCCAAATCGGCACGCTGACGGTGCAGGGCTTCAACACCGTCGATCCGCTGCGCTGGCAGCGCGGCAAGGTCAGGCGGCGCGATCTCGACGCGGCCTGCGCGGCCTTCGAGGGCGCGCCGGGCCCGCGCCTTGCCATGGCGCATCACCCGTTCGAACAGGCGCCCGACACCCCGAAACGTCTGATGAAACATGCCGCGCCCTCGCTCGAGGCGCTGGCGCGCTGCGGCGCCGACATCGTGTTGTCGGGCCATCTGCACCGCTGGCGGGCCGAGCCGTTCCTGACCCGCGAGGCCGGACGTCGGGTCTTGCAGGTGCATGTGGGCACCGGGCTCTCGACCCGGCTGCGCGGGCAGGAAAACGACTTCGCCCGGCTGGCCATCGACGGCGACCAGATCGAGCTGACCCGGATGGTGGCGCGCGAGGGCGCGTTCCGGCCCGAAAGCGTCACGGTCTTCCGCAAGGGGCTGTCGGGCTGGACAGGGGTCTGAGCCCGGCGCTAGTGGCCGCCCCCGCCCGCCTGTTGCGGCGTCCGCATCAGGAAGGCGGTCACCGCAAGCCCCGCGAAGAGCACCGACAGCATCAGGAAGACATCGATGAAGGACATCACCGTCGCCTGCTGGCGCACCCGCGCCGCCATCTGCGCCAGCGCCCCGGTCTGCCCGTCGAGCCCCCGCGCCGAGAGGTTCCCGGCCATCAGCGAAAGCTGCCGCATCGCCTCGTCATTGGTCCAGCTGATGGCCTCGCGCAGGCGGTCGTAATGCAGCGCGCCCCGGTCGGAAAGCTGGGTGTTGATGACCGCCAGCCCCACCGCACCGCCAAGGTTGCGCATCAGGTTGAACAGCCCCGAGCCGCCCTTCATCTTGTCGCGCGACAGCGTGCCGAGCGCGAGGTTGTTGATCGGCACCATGCTCAGCATCAGCGACATGCCGCGCAGGATCTGCGGCACCAGCAGTTCCTGGAAATCCCACTCGGCGGTCATGCCGGTCAGCATCCAGGTCGAGACCGCGAAGCCGACGAAGCCGACCAGCAGCATCAGTCGCAGATCGACCCGGCCCGCCAGAAAGCCCGCGATGGGCGCGGTGACGAACATCGCCAGCCCTGAAACAAAGACCGTCTCGCCGATCATCAGGCTGTCATAGCCGCGGATCGAGGCCAGATAGAGCGGGTAAAGATAGGTCAGCCCGTAAAGCCCGATCCCCATCACGAAGCTGAAGGCCGACCCGACCGCGAAATTGACATTGCCGAAGGCCGACAGATCGACGATGGGCTCGTCGCGGGTCAGCACCCGATAGAAGGTGACGATGCCGCCGACCAGCGTCACGACGACAAAGACCGCGACCGTTTCATCGGCCAGCCAGTCATTGCCCGGCCCCTCTTCCAGAACGTATTCGAGCCCGCCCAGAAACGCCGCCAGCGACAGCAGGCCCCACCAGTCGAAGCGCTCGAAGAGGCTCCAGTTCGGGCGATCGAAATCGATCAGCAGGAAGGCCCCCAGCGTCACGCCGATGCCGGGCAGCACATTCACCAGAAAAAGCCAGTGCCAGGACAGCGTGTAGCTGAGATAGCCGCCCACCGTCGGCCCGACGGTCGGTGCCAGCGTGGCGATCAGGCCGATGATCGGCGAGACCACGTTGCGCTTCGAGGGCGGAAAGATAGTGAAGGCCGCAGCAAAAACCGAGGGGATCATGCCGCCGCCCAGAAATCCCTGGAGCGCACGCCAAAGGATCATCTCTTCGATGCTGGTCGAGGTGGCGCAAAGAAAGCTTGAAATGGTGAACCCCGCCGCCGACAGCGCGAACAGATAGCGCGTCGACATCATCCGGGCGAGAAAGCCCGACAGCGGGATCATCACCACCTCGGCGATCAGATAGCTGGTCTGGACCCAGCTGATCTCGTCGGGGCTGGCGGCAAGCCCAGCCTGGATCTCGGACAGCGAGGCCGAGACGATCTGGATGTCGAGGATCGCCATGAACATACCGAACACCATCACCACGAAGGCGATGGCGCGGCGCGGCGTCAGATGCGGCTCGTCGGCGGACATGATTTCGCGGGCCCCGGAGCGCGGCGCCTAGTGTACGCTGGCCAGCCGCGAGGCAGCCGCGTCGCCGGTGCGCGTGTCGACCGACACCACCGCTGACAGCCCGGCGCGCAGCTGTCCGGTCGCCAGCGCCTCGGGCGGCAGCTGGATGCGCACCGGCACCCGCTGCACGACCTTGGTAAAGTTGCCGGTCGCGTTCTCGGCCGGAAGCAGCGAGAAGACCGCCCCGGTCGCGGGCGCGGCCGAGGTGACCTTACCGTCGAAGCGCTGGCCAGGCAGCGCGTCCAGCGTGACCTCGACCGTCGCACCTGGGGCGATGCCCTGCATCTGGGTTTCCTTGAAATTCGCCTCGACATACAGCGCGTCGTCGGGCACCAGCGCCGCCAGCCGGGTCCCTGCAGTCACCAGGTCGCCAAGCTCGAGCCCCAGATTGGCCAGCGTCCCGTCGGCCGGCGCGCGCAGTACCGTGCGGTCGAGGTCGCGGCGGGCCTGGTCCACGGCCAGTTCCAGCTGATGCTTTTCGCCCTCGGCCTCGGCCCGCTGGGCGATCAGCACATTGACCTCGGCCCGGGCGCTGGCCACGGCGGCGGTGGTCTTGGCCAGCGTCGCCCGCGCGGTGTCGTGATCCTCGGTCGCGGTATCGAGCTGGGCCACCGCCGCGAAATTGCGCGCGGCCAGCCCCTTGACCCGCTCAAGCGCGTTGGTCGCGGTCCGAAGCTGGGCCTCGGCGGCGTCGCGGTCGGCCTCGGCCTGCACGACGGCGGCGCGGGCGGCGGCGATCTGCGCGTCGATCCGGGCCAGCGTGCGGTCGGCGGTGGCGGCGCGGCTTTCGGCGGTGGCCAGCGCGATGCGATAATCGTCGTCCTCCAGCCGCACCAGCACGTCGCCGGACCGAACATGGGCGTTTTCCTCGACCGGCAGGCTCTTGACGTAGCCCTGCACCCGGCTGGAGATCATCGCGATATCGGCCTGGACATAGGCGTCGTCGGTATGCTCGACAAATCGGCCATGGGTCCAGTAGCCCCAGCCGGCATAGCCCGCCCCGCCCAGCGCCAGCACGGCCACGAGCGCCAGCACCGGCTTGCGGCGCGACCGTTTCGGCGCGGCGGACCGATCCTCGCCCGGCGGCACCGGGGCGGCATCGGCAAGGGTCTCGCGAGTCAGGGTTTCCGGCTTCGACATCGGGACAGCTTTCGGAGAAGGCGCAGGGGCGACGGGACGTGAGAAAGTCTGGCGGGACCGGCACAGAGCCGGATCGAACCGCGCGGTTCGATTTATGTGTAGGGCATCGCCGCGAGTCGATCAAGGCTTTATCGAACCGGCCGGTTCGATTAAATGGTCTGACAGCGACGGGCCTGCCGACTCCCGTCAGGCCGCCAGGATCATGCCCTCGGGACCACGAAAGGACCGGCCCAGATGCCGCAAGGCGACAGCCGAACCGACAGCGACACCTGCCCCGGCGGCCGCGTCTGCCGACGCCATGCGGCGGGCGAGGACCCCGCCAAGCGCGACCAGATCCTGCAGGGCGCGATGAAGGAGTTCCTGGAAAAGGGCTTCGACGGCGCCAGCGTGAACGAGATCTGCCGCGCCGCCGGGGTCTCGAAGGGCACGCTTTACGTCTATTTCGAGGACAAGCTCGATCTTTTCGTGGCCCTCGTCGCGCGCGAGCGCGAGGCGATCTTCGCGGGCTTCGATGCGCTTCTGAAAGGCGATCTGCCGCTTGAGGACAAGTTGACCCGGTTCGGCCAGCGCCTCGCCTCGACGATCTGCACCGATCATGTGGTCCAGTGGCAACGCACCATCGCGGGCATCGTCGACCGCATGCCCGAGCTTGGGGCACGGTTCTACGAGGCCGGCGCCCAGCGGACCCATGACGACCTGAACGCGCTTTTGCGCCGCGAACGCGCCGCCGGGCGGCTGGACGTGCCCGACCCCGAACGGGCCAGTTCGCAATTCATCGAGCTGACCGTGGCCGGCATCTGGCGCGCCCGACTCTTCGGCAAACGCCCGACCGCCCCGGACCCCGAGGAAATCGAGGCCTCGGTTGCCTCGGCGGTCCAGGTCTTCATGGCGGCCTATGGCCGGACGCGCGGCTGAAAGGGGCCGTTGCGGCGAGCCTGAGAGACACCGCCTCAATCTGCGATCTCGACCCGGGTGTTCCAGGCCCGGCACCGCTCGGCCAGCGCCCCGGACAAGGGGCGATCGGTGAACAGCGCATCGAGATCGCCCAGCGAGGCGATCCGCACCGGCGCGGTCCGTTCGAACTTGGTGGCGTCGGCGACCAGGAAGGTGCGCCGGGCCTGCGAGATGACGGTCTGGCTGACGCCAACCTCGCGGATGTCGAAATCCAGCAGATCGCCATCCTCGTCCAGCGCCGAACAGCCGATCACCGCATAGTCGACCTTGAAGGCCTGGATCGCGCGCATGGTCAGCGTGCCCACCAGCCCCGCATCCGACCGCCTGAGCGTGCCGCCCGCCACCACGATCTCGCAATCGGGGTTCTCGACCAGAATGTTGGCCACGTTCATGTTGTTGGTCACCACCAGCAGGTTGCGGTGATGCGAAAGCTCGCGCGCGACCGCCTCGGTCGAGGTCCCGATATTGAGAAAGACCGACGCCTCGTCGGGGATCGCTTGGGCACAGCGCCGGGCGATGGCCGCCTTGGCCTCGGGGTTCAGGTCGCGCCGGTGTTCGTAGCCGATATTGGTCACGCCCGAGGGCAGGATCGCCCCGCCATGGACCCGCTCGAGCTTGCCCGCCTCGGCCAGATCGGCGAGGTCGCGGCGGATGGTCTGGACGGTCACCCCGAAATGTTCGGCCAGCGCCTCGACGGTGACACGGCCCTCGCGGCGGGCGATGTCGAGGATGTCGGGCGCGCGCAGGGTCTGGGACATCGGCTTTCCTTTCCGCTCCAAATTGTTCGATTTGCCGATGCCTCGCAAGCGGCGCAGTCCGGACCGGCGGCAGAGATCGCCTGAGTTCCGCCGCGAGAACGCGCGCATGCTGCAAATGCGAAAGGCGTACTCGGCCAAGCGCGCATGAAGCTGCGCGCTTCAGGCCATACCGAACAGAAACGGAATAAAAACGAAAATTCCGATTGACGCAACTTGTCGCAGCGTGGTTCGTTGACTCTACCGAAAGGACCGATTCATGCCCGCGCCCCTTGCGACAACGCCCCAGTCCGACCCGACCGACCTGCTGATCGTGGGCGGCGGCATCAATGGCTGTGGAATCGCCCGCGACGCCGCCGGGCGCGGACTGAGCGTCACGCTGGCCGAGATGGGCGATCTGGCCTCGGCGACCTCCTCGGCCTCGACCAAGCTCTTTCACGGCGGGCTGCGCTATCTCGAGTATTTCGAGTTTCGTCTGGTCCGCGAGGCGCTGATCGAGCGCGAGACGCTGTTGCGCGCGATGCCCCATATCAGCTGGCCGATGCGCTTCGTGCTGCCGCTCGACACGCGAATGCGGTTCGATGCCAGCACCCCCGCGTCGAGGCTGCTGTCCACGGTCATGCCGTGGATGAAGGGCCGCCGTCCGGCCTGGATGATCCGTCTGGGGCTTTTTCTTTACGACAGCCTCGGGGGCCGCAAGATCCTGCCCGCGACCCGCACGCTGGATCTGGCGACAGACCCGGCGGGCCAGCCGCTGAAGGACAGCTTCCAGCGGGCCTATGAATATTCCGACTGCTGGATAGAGGATGCGCGTCTGGTCGCGCTGAACGCCCGCGATGCCGCCGAGCGCGGCGCCGAGATCCTCGTCCGCACCCGTGTCATCGGCGCCGCGCGCGGCCCGGACCTCTGGACGGTCACGCTGCGCGACCAGCAGACCGGCGAGGTCTTCACCCGCCGCGCCCGGATGCTGGTCAATGCCGCCGGCCCCTGGGCGGGCGAGGTGATCGGCGAGACGCTGCACGAAACCTCGTCAGACCGGGTGCGTCTGGTGCGGGGCAGCCATATCGTGACGCGGAAGCTCTTCGATCACGACCGGTGCTATTTCTTCCAGGGGCAGGACGGCCGGATCGTCTTCGCCATCCCATACGAAACCGATTTCACCCTGATCGGCACGACCGATGCCGAACATGCGGACCCCGACACGCCCCCCGTCTGCACCGAGGCCGAACGCGACTATCTGCTGGCCTTCGTGAACCGCTATTTCCGGCAGGACGTCACCGTCGAGGATATCGTCTGGACCTATTCCGGCGTGCGGCCGCTGCATGACGAGGGCGAGGGCTCTGCGACCGCCGCCTCGCGCGATTACGTGGTCAAGCTGAACCGCGCCGGCGCGCCGCTGCTGAACGTCTTCGGCGGCAAGATCACGACCTATCGTCGGCTGGCCGAATCCGCGCTGGAGAAGATCTCCGAGGTGAACGAGGGCCTGCCGGGCCGCTGGACCGCGGGCGTGCCGCTGCCGGGTGGGGATCTTCCGGTCGATGGCGTCGAGGACCTGATCGCGCGGCTCAAGGCGACGCACCCGTTCCTGACCGACCGCTGGGCACGGCGGCTGGTGCGCGCCTATGGCACCGAGGCGGCAGACCTCCTGGACGGCGCGCGCAGCCCCGAGGATCTGGGGCGCGACTTCGGCGCGACCCTGACCGAAGCCGAGGTGCGCTGGCTGATGGACCGCGAATTCGCGCGCGAGGCCGCCGATGTGGTCTGGCGCCGCAGCAAGCTTGGGCTCAGACTGAGCCCCGACGAGATTGCCGGGCTTGACGCCTGGATGACGGATAAGCGCCCCAAGGACTTGCCCGCCGCCGCCGAATAGGCGGCCGAGACGGGCCCAGGGACGGAATAAGGGAGGAGTGCCGCGATGGCGCTGACGCTTGACGGCCTGTCGAAGGTCGTGAACGGCCGGACGCATATCCATGCGACCGATCTGACGCTGGAACCCGGCACGATGAACGTGCTGCTGGGGCCGACGCTTTCGGGAAAGACCACGCTGATGCGGCTGATGGCCGGGCTCGACCGGCCCACGACCGGGCGCATCCTGTGGCAGGGCGAGGACGTGACGGGCATGCGGGTGCAGGACCGCCGCGTCGCGATGGTCTATCAGCAGTTCATCAACTACCCCTCGATGACGGTCTACGACAACATCGCCTCGCCGCTGCGGCTCGAGGGCCGCAGCCGCGACGAGATCGACCGCGCGGTGAAGAAGACCGCCGACATGATGCGGCTGTCGCCGCTTCTTGACCGCAAGCCGCTGGAACTGTCGGGCGGCCAGCAGCAGCGCTGCGCGCTGGCGCGCGCGCTGGTGAAGGACGCGGGCCTCGTGCTGCTGGACGAGCCGCTGGCCAATCTCGACTACAAGCTGCGCGAGGAACTGCGCGCCGAGATCCCGCGGATCTTCGCCTCTTCCGGCGCGATCTTCGTCTATGCCACGACCGAACCCGAAGAGGCGCTTTTGCTGGGGGGCAACACCGCGACGCTGTGGGAAGGACGGATCACCCAGTTCGGCCCCGCCCCCCGGGTCTACCGCCAGCCAGCCGACGCGATCACGGCGCGGGTCTATTCCGACCCGCCGATGAACTTCCTCAGGGTCTCGAAGACCGGCGGACGGCTGATGTTCGGCGACGGCCAGTGGGTCGAGGCGAAGGGCGCTCTCGCCGCGCTCGCCGACGGGCGCTATACCGCCGGCTTCCGCCCGAACCATGTCGAGATCGAACGCCACACCGCCGATGCCATGGTCTTTCACACCGGACTTGCGGTCTTCGAGATCACCGGGTCGGAAACCTTCATCCATCTCGACCACCATGGCGAACGCTGGGTGGGCGTGATCCACGGCATCCGCGATCTTCGGATCGGGGCCGCGCTGCCGGTCTATCTGGACCCGTCGCATGTCTACATCTTCGGCGAGGACGGCGCGCTTGTCGCCCCCGCCGCCTATGCCCTTGCGGCCTGAGGAGGAGCGACCATGGCCCGGATCACGCTGGAACACCTCGCCCATTCCTACCTGCCCGCCCCGCAATCGCCCGACGACTACGCCCTGAAGGAGCTGAACCTCGACTGGGAGGACGGCGCGGCCTACGCGCTGCTGGGCGCGTCCGGCTGCGGCAAGTCCACGCTTCTGAACATCATCTCGGGGCTGCTGACGCCCAGCCGGGGGCGCATCCTCTTCGACGGGGTCGACATGACCGCCGCCCCCACCGCCCAGCGCAACATCGCGCAGGTGTTCCAGTTTCCCGTGGTCTACGACACCATGACCGTGCGCGAGAACCTGGCCTTCCCGTTGCGCAACCGGGGCCGCGACCCGGCCTATATCGCCGAGAGGGTGCAGGCGGTCGCGCGGATGATCGGGATGGAGGATCAGCTGAGCCGCAAGGCGCGCGGGCTGACCGCCGATGCCAAGCAGAAGATCAGTCTGGGGCGCGGGATGGTGCGGCGCGAGGTCAACGCGCTTCTGTTCGACGAGCCGCTGACGGTGATCGACCCGCACATGAAGTGGGAGCTTCGGACCCAGCTGAAGTCGCTGCATCACGAGTTCGGCCATACGATGATCTACGTCACCCACGACCAGACCGAGGCGCTGACCTTCGCCGACAAGGTCGTGGTCATGCATGACGGCCGCGTGGTGCAGGTGGGCACGCCGCAAGAGCTGTTCGAGCGACCCGCCCATACCTTCGTGGGCTATTTCATCGGCTCGCCCGGCATGAACCTGCTGCCCGCGACGATCGAGGGCGACCGGGCCTATGTGAACGGCATCCACGTGCCCCTGGGCGGCCGCTACGGACCGCTGGCGGGCGGCACCCGGATCGGGGTGCGTCCCGAATTCGCCCGGCTGTCGAAGGACGAGGGGCTGCCGGTCCGGATCTCCCGCATCGAGGATGTGGGCCGCCACAAGATCCTGCGCGCGACCTGCTTCGGGACCGAGATCAACATTCTCGCCGCCGAGGGCGAGGCCATTCCGGCCGAGGCCTCGCGCGTCGTGTTCGACCCGGCCAACGTCAATGTTTATGCCGACGACTGGCTGGTCGCCCCGGCACAAGGGAGCGCCGCCTGATGGAAAAGACAGTCAATCACAAGGCGTGGTTCCTGGTACTGCCGGTGCTGGTGCTGGTGGCCTTCTCGGCGGTGATCCCGCTGATGACGGTCGTGAACTACTCGGTGCAGGACACGTTCGGGCAGAACCAGTTCTTCTGGGCCGGGCTCAATTGGTTCCGCGAGACGCTCGCCTCCGAACGGATGTGGGACGCGCTGGGGCGCCAGCTGGTCTTTTCGGGGATCATCCTCGCCATCGAGGTGCCGCTGGGCATTCTGGTGGCGCTGTCGATGCCCAAGAAGGGCGTCTGGGCCTCGGTCTGTCTGGTGCTGATGGCGCTGCCGCTTCTGATCCCGTGGAACGTCGTCGGCACCATCTGGCAGATCTTCGGGCGCGAGGATATCGGGCTGCTGGGCTACACGCTGAACGCGCTGGGGGTCGACTACAACTACACCCAGGGCTTCTTCGCCGCCTGGACCACGGTCATCGTGATGGATGTCTGGCACTGGACCTCGCTGGTGGCGCTTCTGGCCTATGCGGGGCTGCAATCGATCCCCAACGCCTATTATCAGGCGGCGCGGATCGACCAGGCCAGCCGCTGGGCCGTCTTCCGCTATATCGAGCTGCCGAAGATGCAGGGCGTGCTGATGATCGCGGTACTGCTGAGGTTCATGGACAGTTTCATGATCTATACCGAGCCCTTCGTCGTCACCGGCGGCGGCCCCGGCAACGCCACAACGTTCCTGTCCATCGATCTGGTGAAGATGGCGCTGGGGCAGTTCGACCTCGGACCCGCGGCCGCCTTCTCGCTGATGTATTTCCTGGTGATCCTGCTCGTGTCCTACGTCTTCTACACCGTGATGGTGAACATGGAAAAACGGGAGGGCAAGTGATGGCCGACGCCCCTGCCCTGCCCGCCTCCCGCGTCCTGCCCCGGGTGAATGCCCGCGCCGTGGTGATGGTGGCCTACCTTCTGTTCCTGCTCTTGCCGATCTACTGGCTTGTGAACATGAGCCTGAAGACCAATGCCGAGATCCTCGGCAGCTTCAGCCTCTGGCCGAAGGATCTGACCTTCCGGAACTACGCGACCATCCTGACCGACCCGTCCTGGTACATGGGCTATGTCAATTCGATGATCTACGTGGTGATGAACACGGTCATCTCGATCACCGTCGCGCTGCCCGCCGCCTATGCCTTCAGCCGCTACACATTCCTCGGCGACAAGCATCTGTTCTTCTGGCTGCTGACGAACCGGATGGCCCCGCCCGCGGTCTTTGCCCTGCCCTTCTTCCAGCTCTATTCCTCGGTCGGGCTTTTCGACACCCATATCGCGGTGGCACTGGCGCATTGCCTCTTCAACGTGCCGCTGGCGGTCTGGATCCTCGAGGGCTTCATGCGCGGCGTGCCCAAGGAAATCGACGAGACCGCCTATATCGACGGCTATTCCTTCCCGCGCTTCTTCGTGAAGATCTTCATGCCGCTGATCGCGTCGGGCATCGGGGTCGCGGCCTTCTTCTGCTTCATGTTCTCCTGGGTAGAGCTCCTGCTGTCGCGGACGCTGACCAGCGTGGACGCCAAGCCCATCGCCGCTACCATGACACGCACGGTCAGCGCCTCGGGACTGGACTGGGGGGTTCTGGCTGCCGCGGGTGTGCTGACCATCGTGCCCGGCGCGCTCGTGATCTACTTCGTGCGCAATTACATCGCCAAGGGCTTTGCCCTCGGGAGGGTTTGATGACAGCAGATCAGGAAGCCATGATCCGGGACGCGCTCGACGCGCTAGCCCCCGGCGAATTCCACTTGCCCGACGCGGTCGGCGCCCGATGGGATACGCTCTGGATCGGCGAGAAGGTGGGGATCGGCAACGATTTCCTGCGGGCCGTGCGGGAGGGCCGGTTCGAGGGGATCGAGGATACCGGCCGCAAGGAACACGGCCTGCATGTCTACGTGAAGACGGGGTAAGCGCATGGACTGGATGGCCTGGACCTGGCCCACGGCGGCCTTCTTCGCCACGATCGCGGCGCTTCTGGTGCTGTTCACCGTGCTGGCGATCCGGTTTCCGGAAACCCCGCGCGTGGGTGTGCTCAGGTTCGAGACGACCCGCGGCGACCGGCTCTTCATCACGTTGCTGGGCGCGGCCTTTCTCAATCTGGCCTGGCTGGGGCTTGCGCCCTGGCCGCAATGGGGCGCGCTGATCCTTTGCGCGGGCTGGGCCGCGGCCGTCTTCCGCTGGGTGTGACCCGCGCAGGACGGTCGGGCGGCGGGATTGGAGGCCCGCCGCGCTGACGCAGGGCCCGACGACACGAAAAATACTGGGTTCAATAGGGAGGAAACCATGACCCACGGATACCGAACCACAACCGCTCTGGGGTTGGCGCTGGGCCTTCTGGCCGCGCCCGGCTGGGCCGGGATGGACGAGGCGCGCAGCTTCCTCGACGCCGAGATCGGCGACATGTCGGTGCTGTCGCGCGCCGATCAGGAGGCCGAGATGCAATGGTTCGTCGACGCCGCCAAACCCTTCGCGGGGATGGAGATCAAGGTCGTTTCGGAAACCATCACCACCCATGAATACGAATCCAAGGTACTGGCCCCGGCCTTCAGCGCGATCACCGGCATCAAGGTCACCCACGACCTGATCGGCGAGGGCGACGTGGTCGAAAAGCTGCAGACCCAGATGCAGTCGGGCGAGAACATCTACGACGCCTACATCAACGACAGCGACCTGATCGGCACCCACTGGCGCTATCAGCAGGCCCGCAACCTGACCGACTGGATGGCGGGCGAAGGCGCCGACGTGACGAACCCGGGGCTCGACCTTGAGGATTTCATCGGCACCAGCTTCACCACCGGCCCGGACGGCAAGCTGTATCAGCTGCCCGACCAGCAATTTGCGAACCTCTACTGGTTCCGCTACGACTGGTTCACCGACCCGAAGACCATGGAGGATTTCAAGGCCAAGTACGGCTACGATCTGGGCGTCCCGGTCAACTGGTCCGCCTATCAGGACATCGCCGAGTTCTTCACCGGCCGCGACATGTCCTACATGGGCGCCGAGGGCGACATCTACGGCAACATGGATTACGGCAAGAAGGACCCCTCGCTCGGCTGGCGCTATACCGATGCCTGGATGTCGATGGCAGGCATGGGCGACAAGGGCGAACCCAATGGCCTGCCGGTCGACGAATGGGGCATCCGGGTGAACGAGAGCAGCCAGCCCGTGGGGTCCTGCATGGCCCGCGGCGGCGCCACCAATTCGCCCGCGGCGGTCTATGCGGTGACGAAGGCGATCGAATGGCTGCAGAAATACTCGCCCCCCACGGCGGCGGGCATGACCTTCTCGGAGGCCGGTCCGGTGCCCGCCCAGGGCCAGATCGCCCAGCAGATGTTCTGGTACACAGCCTTCACCGCCGACATGGTGGGCGATGGCGCGGGCGCGGTGCTGAACGAGGACGGCACGCCGAAATGGCGGATGGCCCCCAGCCCGCATGGCGCCTATTGGGAAGAGGGCATGAAGATCGGCTATCAGGATGCCGGGTCCTGGACGCTGATGAAATCGACGCCCGTGGACCGGGCCAAGGCGGCCTGGCTTTATGCCCAGTTCGTCACCTCGAAGACGGTCGATGTGAAGAAATCGGACGTGGGGCTGACCTTCATCCGCGACTCCACCATCAACTCGCAGCACTTCACCGACCGCGCACCCATGCTGGGCGGGCTTGTCGAGTTCTACCGCTCGCCCGCCCGGGTGCAGTGGTCGCCGACGGGCACCAACATCCCCGACTATCCGAAGCTCGCCCAGCTCTGGTGGCAGAATATCGGCGATGCCATGTCGGGCGCGAAGACCCCGCAAGAGGCTCTGGACGCGCTTTGCGCCGATCAGGAGAAGGTTCTCAGCCGTCTCGAACGCGCGGGCGTTCAGGGCGATCTGGGGCCGAAGCTGAACGAAGAGCGCGACCCCGAATACTGGCTGGAACAGCCCGGCGCGCCGAAACCGAAGCTCGCCAACGAGGAAGAAGAGCCCAAGACCGTCGCCTATGACGACCTGATCCAGTCCTGGAGCAACTGAGCCCCTTTGCGTGACCGCGGCGCCCGGCATTGACTGGCCGGGCGTTTTTCTTTGGCGGGAACCGGTCCCGCACCCGGCCGGGGACGAACGGGTCCTCGGGCAGAGCCGCGAAAGCGCGCCCGTGCCTCCCCGGGGTCCGCCACCGTCCGAACAGGTCCGATCCGTACGCCACGCCGGACGGACGAGCCGCCGGGCCGCCTTCCGAAACGCAGGCCCTGTCGCGGTGCTGGCCCTATCGCGGGGCAGGCCCTGCCGCGGCTCAGGCGGCGGGCGCCTCGGCGGGCAGGATCTTTTCAGGCGACATCCCGCGCCGCGCCGCGCTTTCAAGCACGGCTTCGCGCATCGCGGGACTGCTCGACAGCAGCCTGCGGAACCGCGCCTCGTCGAGAACCAGAAGCGTCGATGGGGCGATCGCCCGCACCTCGGCCCGGCGCGGCCGACGGGTCAGGATCGCCATCTGCCCGAACATCTCGCCCCGCCCCAGTCGCGCGACCTGCCCCGCCATCTCCATCTCGACCGCGCCGCTGGCGATGAAGAAGACTGAACGCGCGGGCATCTCCTTGCGGAAGATCACCTCGCCCGGATCGGCATGGCGTGTCACCAGCGCCCGCGCGAGCCGCCGCAGCGCCGCCTCGTCGAGCCCCGCGAACAGCGGGAAGCGCCGGACCAGATCCGCCTTTCTCACGGCGATATCGAGGCGCGGGCGCTCTTCGGCCGCGGCGCGGCGACGGTCGATCTCCTGCATCAGCACCGCGAACAGCTCGGCCCCGATCAGCCCGTCCTCGCGCAGCGACCGGTATTCGCGTTCCTCCAGCCGCAGCGCGGTGCGACGGATGAAGCGGCGCTCCAGTTCCTCGGCATAGCCCGGGAATTGCAGCCTCAGCCCGTCCAGCGCGGTTTCCAGCGCCTCGTCGCGCCGTTCCAGAAGTTCCTGCAACAGGTCGGCCACCCGGCGTCCGTGGATGCGCCGGATGCGCGCCTCGATGAACCC
Source organism: Rhodovulum kholense (assembly GCF_003053725.1). GTDB lineage: Bacteria > Pseudomonadota > Alphaproteobacteria > Rhodobacterales > Rhodobacteraceae > Rhodovulum > Rhodovulum kholense. The sequence goes on along the minus strand of NZ_QAYC01000003.1, from coordinate 52,456 downwards.
GCCCAGATCGTGCAGCACCAGCCGCTGGATCAGCAGATCCTCGAACCGGTCGGCGGTCAGCCGCGCCAGCGGACCTGCGATGCGCAGCCGGTTGTTCAGCACCACCGCCAGCCGGAAGGCGCGGCTGTAGCCGGTGCTGGCCTTCGAGGCGGTGCGATAGCCTGACCGCCCGCCGGTGCGCGCGCCCTCGATCAGTCGGTCGGCATTCGACAGCATCCGTTCGGCAAGCCCGAGCGGGATGGTGCGGTCGCGAATGCGGTTCAGGATGGCGTCCCGTTCGGCCCCGGCAAGCGCCACCAGTCCCAGCGTCACGCGGTCCCGATCAAGGATCTCGGCATCCGCATCGGCGGTCTTCACCGCCTCGTCCAGCCGCTCGCCGAAGCGCTTGGCCTCGGAGCGCACGATGTCGTGCGAGAGATCATAGGTTTCGGTGGTGCGGGCGACGTCCTCGCGCACCGTCTGCAGCGCGACCGCCACTACCTGGTTGGACAGCGCCCGGTCGATGGGCGACAGCCGGTCGAGCCCCAGAAGCCGAATCACCGGCCGCAATGTCGTCCCCTGCACGAGGAGGGTAAACAGCGTGAACCCGGTCGCAAGGATACCGACCACGCGCTTGACCTCGACCGGGACATGGACGCTTTCGGTCACCGCCAGCGCCAGCGCCAGCGTGACCGCGCCGCGCAGACCGCCCCAGAGGATCGCCACGCGATAGGGCCGCTCGACCATGGGCGAAAGCCGCAGCAGGGTCAGAAGCGGCAAGAGCCCGAAGAGGATCACGACCCGCGCCGCGATGGCCGCCAGGGCCACAGCGGCGACGAGGCCCAGATCGTCCAGCCGCACCTCTTCCATCAGGCGCGGGATCAGCAGTGCGGCCAGCACGAAGATCAGCGCCCCGGCCCAATGCGCCAGCAGGTCCCAGACTTCGCGCAGGTTCGTCATCGCCGAGGGCGCCAGCCGCCCCGGCCCCATCAGGTTCAGCGTCAGACCCGCCGCCACCACGGCGATCACGCCGGAGGCGCCGACGCTGCGCTCGGCGAGGATATAGGCCAGATAGGGCAGCGCCACCGACAGCGAGATCTGCGCCAGCTCGAACCGCTGGAACAGCGTCATCGTCCATATCGCCACCCGCGCGCAGATCCAGCCGGTGACGGCCCCGCCCGCGATCAGCATCGGAAAGCGCCCCAGCGCCGAGGAAAAGGCGGGGTCGGGCACGTTATCCATGACAAAGCTCATGAACAGACCAAAGAGCGCGATGGCGGCGGCATCGTTCAGGAGGCTTTCGCCTTCGATGATGCGGGCAAGACGCCGCGGCGCCGAGATCGACCGGAAGATGCCCACCACGGCCGACGGATCCGTGGTCGAGACGATGGCCCCGATCAGCAGGCACACGGTGATCGGCCAGGGGCTTGCCCAGGCCAGCGCGTAGCCCACCGACAGCGTCGCGACCACGACCGCGACCACCGCCAGCATCAGGATCGGCACCCAGTCGTCCAGCATGCGGCGCAGGTTCATCCCCAGCGTGACCTGGAAAAGCAGCATCGGCAGGAAAACGTAGAGAAAGACGTTCGACCGGATCGGCAGGTTGAGGATCGCCTCGGCCACCGGATTGAGCGCATCGGTCAGGTCGGTCCGCAGGAAGAAGATGGCGCCCGCGCCGATCATCATCCCCAGAACCGCCAGGATCACCGCATAGGGCAGCCTCAGCCGCGCGGCCAGCGGTTCGGCCGCGGCGATGACCACGAAAAGGCAGGCGGTAATGGTGGTGAGAACGACAATGTCCATGGCTCTGAGATAGGCGAAAGCGACAGGGGGGGAAGCGCCGCCCGGAAAACCCGTGTGCTCCGCGCCGGGGACGCGACGATCAGGGGCTCTCAGGCCAGAAGCGAACAGATCCGCCGCACGGCCAGTTCGTAGCCCTCGATCCCGCAGCCGGCGATGACGCCATCGGCCCGCAGCGAGACATAGGACCGGTGGCGGAAGACTTCGCGCTTGTGAACGTTTGAGATATGCACCTCGATCACCGGGCCCTCGAAGGCGTTCAGCGCATCGAGGATCGCGACCGAGGTGTGGGTATAGGCGGCCGGGTTGATGACGATGCCAGAGGCCTCCTGCCGCGCCTCGTGAATCCAGTCGACGATCTGCCCTTCGTGGTTCGACTGCCGCAGCGTGACGGAGAACCCCTTTTCCCCGGCCACCCGGGCGCAGGCGGTCTCGACATCGGCCAACGTCTCGCGACCGTAGATCTCGGGCTCGCGCTGCCCCAGCAGGTTCAGGTTCGGACCGTTCAGGATGTGGATCGTCTTCATGGGTGGCTCCCGAAACCGCGCCTGTTCTTTCTAGCGCGGACGGGCGCGGCCGGAAAGGCCGCCCCGCCCGGTCCGGCTTGAGGGCTCAGGTATTGAAGAGGAAATGCATCACGTCGCCATCCTGGACGACATAGCCCTTGCCTTCGGCGCGCATCTTGCCCGCGTCCTTGGCCCCCTGCTCGCCGCCATGGGCGATGAAATCGTCAAAGGCGATGGTCTCGGCCCGGATGAAGCCGCGCTCGAAATCGCCATGGATGACGCCCGCGGCCTTGGGCGCCGAGGTGCCCAGCGGAATGGTCCAGGCGCGGGCCTCCTTGGGGCCGACGGTGAAATAGGTCTCGAGCCCCAGAAGCCCGTAGCCCGCCTTGATCAGCCGGTCGAGGCCGGCCTCCTCCAGCCCAAGCTCTTCCAGAAAGACCTCGGCCTCCTCGGGATCGAGCTGGCTGATCTCTTCCTCGATCTTGGCCGAGATCACGACGCTGGCCGCGCCCTCCGCCTCTGCCATGGCCGCCACGGCGGCCGAGAACGCATTGCCGGACGCGGCCTCTTCCTCGGCGACGTTGCAGACATACAGCACGGGCTTGGCGGTCAGAAGCTGCAGCATGCCCCAGGCCTTGGCGTCGTCCTCGGCCACCGCGACGGTACGGGCCGGACGGCCCGCGTTCAGGGCGTCCAGCGCGGCTTTCAGAAGACGCTCCTGCTGGATGGCGTCCTTGTCGCCGCCCCGGACCTTGCGGACGAGCCCCTGCAGACGCTTCTCGATCGATTCCATGTCGGCGATCATCAGCTCGGTCTCGATCACCTCGGCATCGGCGACCGGATCGACCCGGCCCTCGACATGGGTGACGTCGCCATCCTCGAAGCAGCGCAGCACATGGGCAATGGCGTCGCATTCGCGGATATTGGCCAGGAACTGGTTGCCGAGCCCCTCGCCCTTGGAGGCGCCCTTCACCAGCCCCGCAATGTCGACGAAGGTCATCCGGGTCGGGATGATCTGTTTCGACCCCGCGATCTCCGCCAGCTTGTCGAGACGCGGGTCGGGAACGGCCACCTCGCCCACGTTGGGCTCGATGGTGCAGAACGGGAAATTCGCCGCCTGCGCCGCTGCGGTGCGGGTCAGCGCGTTGAAAAGGGTCGATTTGCCCACGTTCGGCAGGCCGACGATGCCGGTCTTGAAGCCCATGATCCCGTCTCTCCTGGCTTGGGTGCGCGGGCATGTAGGGGGCGCGGACCCCGCCCGTCAAGCGTCCCCGTCGGGCCGGGTCGTCCCGCCGGCCGGTTTGTCCGGCCCAATCGCCGCCCGGGGGGCCGTCGCCAACGGCCGGACCCGGGCGCAATTCTTCGCAGAAGAATTGGGGCCCCGCCCAAACCGGCCCGCCCCCAATCGCCCTCAGTCCGGGGTCGCGCGCGTCACGAGGCCAGCCACCCCGTCCCAGGCGCCGGGAGACAGCGCGATCCCGAGAACCCGGTCCGGGTTCGTGGGCGGCGGCATCTCGACCGCGTCGAGCTTGGTGAACCCGAACCGCGCGTAATAGGGCGCGTCCCCCACCAGCATCACCCGGTCCACCCCCAGCGCCTCGGCCCGCGCCAGCGAGTCGCGTATGAGAAGCGCCCCGAGCCCCTCGCCCTGGCGCGTCGGGTGCACCGCGACCGGCCCCAGCAGCAGCGCCCCGGCCGCACCGATCCGGATCGGCCAGTAGCGGATCGCCGCCGCCAGGATGCCGGCCTCGTCCCGCGCGGTCAGGCACAGCGCCGCGACCGGTGGCACCCCGTCCCGCAGCCGGTAGGACGACAGCGCTGTGCGCCCCGGCGCGAAACAGAGGTCGTAAAGCGCCTCGACGTCCCACCAGTCCTCGGCCGTTTCTTCCGCCACCCGGATCACCGCGCTCTCCCTTGTTGCTGGAACCGGCCCTAGCACGAGGTTATGCCGGGGGAAATGCCCGAGAGGACCGCCATGTTCTACCGCCCCGAGGCCGGCCACGGCCTGCCGCACAACCCGTTCGGCGCGATCGTCGCCCCCCGGCCCATCGGCTGGATCTCGACCCGCGACAGCGCGGGACGGGACAACCTCGCGCCCTATTCCTTCTTCAATGCCGTGGCCTACGAGCCGCCCCAGGTGATGTTCGCCTCGACTTCGGCCAAGCCGGATCGCGACGGCACCAAGGACAGCGTGGCCAATATCCGCGACACCGGCGTCTTTTGCGTCATGATCGTCGAGGAGGCCGCCACCGATGCGATGAACGCGACCTCGGCCCCCGCCCCGCGCGAGACCGACGAATTCGCCCTCGCCGGGATCGCCCGCGCCCCTTGCGAGACCATCGACTGTTCGCGGGTGGCCGGAGCACCGGCCGCGCTGGAATGTCGGCTGACCCGGATCGTCACGCTGCCGGGGGCGGCCAATTTCGCCGTCTTCGGCGAGGTCACCGGCATCCATCTGCGCGACGACTGCCTGGTCGACGGCCGCTTCGAGGTCACCCGGTTCCGGCCGCTCGCCCGGCTCGGCTATCGCGATTATGCCGTGGTGCGCGACACCTTCGAGCTGAGGCGCCCCGGCGACTGAGACCAAGACCAATCGGCCGAAGCCGCCACCCGCGGAATTAATGGACATGCGGCCTTGGCGCCGTTTCCATTCCGGGACGGGACGCTTAAAAGGGGCGCCGGCATGCCAGATCCAAAAAGAGGGACGGATGACATGGAACGAATGATCGCGGTGATCGGCGGCTCGGGCGTCTACGACATCGACGGGCTTGAGGACGCGCGCTGGCAGGCGGTGGACTCCCCCTGGGGCAAACCCTCGGACGAGATCCTGACCGGCACGCTCGACGGGATGAAGATGGCCTTCCTGCCGCGCCATGGCCGCGGCCACGTGCATTCGCCGACCTCCGTGCCCTACCGCGCCAATATCGACGCGCTGAAACGGATCGGCGCCACCGATGTCGTCTCGGTCTCGGCCTGCGGCTCGTTCCGCGAGGATTTCGCCCCGGGCGAATTCGTCGTGGTCGACCAGTTCGTCGACCGCACCATCGCCCGCGAGAAAAGCTTCTTCGGCGAAGGCTGCGTGGCCCATGTCAGCATGGCGCACCCGACCTGCGCCCGGCTGTCGGCCGCCTGCCTGCAGGCCGCGCGCGACGAGGGCATCACCGTGCATAGCGGCGGCACCTATCTGGCGATGGAGGGGCCGCAATTCTCGACGCTCGCCGAGTCGAAGCTTTATCGCGAGAACTGGGGCTGCGACGTGATCGGCATGACCAACATGCCCGAGGCCAAGCTCGCCCGCGAGGCCGAGCTTTGCTATGCCTCGATCGCCATGGTAACCGATTACGATTGCTGGCATCCCGACCATGACGCGGTCGAGGTGGCCGATATCGTCAAGACCCTGATCGGCAACGCCGAAAAGGCGCGCGGCATGGTCAGCCGCCTGCCCCGGCTGCTGGGCGCGCACAAGCCCTGCGACAAGGGCTGCGACACTGCGCTGGAATACGCGCTGATCACCGCCCCAGAGAAACGCGACCCGGCGCTGCTGGCCCGGCTCGACGCCGTCGCGGGCCGCGTGCTCGGCCGCTAAGCCGCCACTTGCCTTACGCCCGGCCCACGCGGCCGGGCGTGCACGTCGGAACCACCGGTCCGTTCAGGACGCCGCGGTCAGCAGAAGCGCCGTCAGATAGACGCCATAGACGGCCACCAGACCCCCGCCCTCGGCCCGCGTGATCCGCCCGCCGGTCCAGGCCACGACGATCAGCCCGGCCGTGGCCGCCAGCATCACCCAGACATCGAACCCGGCGATCCGCCCGGCCACCGCCAGCGGCTGCACCAGGGCGGTCACGCCAAGGATGCCCAGAAGGTTGAAGATGTTGCTGCCGATGACATTGCCGATGGCAACACCGCTTTCGCCGCGCCGCGCCGCCATCAGCGAGGTGACGAGCTCGGGCATCGACGTGCCGATGGCGACCACGGTCAACCCGATCACCGCCTCGGACAAGCCCGCCGCGGCCGCAAGCGTCACCGCCCCCGCCACCAGAAGCTTGGCCCCGACCAGCGTCAGCCCCAGCCCCAGCGCCATCACGGGCAAGGCCGCCCAGGACCGGTCCAGCAGGCCGAGCGTATCGGCCTCGGCCACGTAAACCGCCCCGGCCGCGGTCGCGGACCGCCGCTCCTGCCAGATGGTGAAGGCAAGATAGGCCACCAGCAGCGTCAGCCCCGCCGCACCGCTGCCGCGCCCCAGCGCGCCGCCCAGCATGGCCAGCACGGCAAGGCCGGTCGCAAGCGCCAGTGCGCCGCCGTCGCGCCGCAGCGCGGCCGGACAGACCCGCATCGGCCGCACCAGCGCCGCAAGTCCCAGAATGAGAAGGATGTTGCCGATATTGCTGCCGACGACATTGCCAAGGGCGATGTCGGGCGCGCCGGTCAGCGCCGCCTGCAGGCTCGTCACCAGTTCGGGCGTCGAGGTGCCGAATCCGACGAAGGTCAGCCCGATGATCATCGGCGACACGCCGAAGCGTCGGGCCAGCGCGACCGCGCCGCGCACCAGAAGCTCGCCGCCCGCGATCAGCGCCGCGAGCCCGGCCAGGACCAGAACGATATCCAAGGGAAAACTCCAAGGCCCCGACCCCGCCGGCCGCGCCCGGACCCGGGGCGCGGCGAGGCCGACCTAGGATGGCGCCGCGTCCCCTTCAAGGGGCGCGAGGCGCGGCCTTGCGGTCTTTGGCGCCGCGCCGCTACTTTCGCGGCTCGGAACCGTTCTCGCGCACGAATTTCCGGATGAAGGCCCGGATCTCGCGCGCCGCACTGGTATCGAGCGCCTTGCAGAGCGCGACAAATTCCTCGCGCTCGTCCTTGTCGAGCCGCAACACCAGCTGACTGTCCTTCTTGCCGCCCTTCTTCCCCATCCGGACCTCACGCCGCCATTGATTTTTGCCTAGGCGATGTATATACATTTTCCATTAACCTCAAGCGGGCATGGGTCCACAAGAGAAAAAGGAAGGGATCGGGAAAATGAATCTTCATGTCGCGCAGACCCTGTTGACGCGGGACCGGATGGACTGGCGAAAACCGCATCTCAGCTGGATTTCCGACCGGTTCTACCGCTATTTCATGACCTCGCGCAGCTGATCCGTCGCAGCCGACCCGCCGCTTGCGTCAAACCACGCCCTTGCGGGAGGCAAGGCCTTGCGCCAGAACCGGGGCCCGAAGGATCTGAAGCAGAGGGCCCCCGGGATGATCGCCAGCAGCAGCGTCAAGGACTACATCCGCACCATCGTCGATTTCCCCCATGAGGGGATCATGTTTCGCGACGTGACCACGCTTTTCGCCGATCCGCGCGGGTTTCGGATGGCCATCGACCAGTTGCTGAACCCCTATGCCGGGGCGCAGATCGACAAGGTGGTGGGGCTCGAGGCGCGCGGCTTCATCCTTGGCGGCGCCATCGCGCACCAGCTTTCCAAGGGCTTCGTGCCGATCCGCAAGAAGGGCAAGCTTCCGGCCGCGACCATCGCCGAGGAATACAAGCTCGAATATGGCGAGGCCGTGGTCGAGATCCATGACGACGCGCTCGCTCCGGGCGAAAAGGTGCTGATCGTCGACGATCTCCTGGCCACCGGCGGGACCTGCGAGGCGGGCATCAAGCTGTGCGAACGGCTTGGCGCCGAGGTGATCGGTTGCGCCTTCATCGTCGACCTGCCCGATCTTGGCGGCCGCAAGCGGCTGGAAGAGATGGGCATGGACGTGCATACGCTCTGCGCCTACGAGGGCGCCTGACGACAGCGCCGGGGGCGTTGCCCCCGGACCCCCAGGGTATTTCTGCCAAGAAGAAACGAACGTCCGCTTCTTCTTGGCGAAAATACCCACGACGCGACCGCGCCGTCCGCCCCCGAGATCAGGATGGAGCCCGCAGCACCGCCCCCGGGTTCATGATCCCCGCGGGATCGAGCGCGGCCTTGATCGCCCGCATCGCCGCCAGCCGCGCCGGGTCGCCGTAGCGTTCCAGATCCTCGACCTTCATCCGCCCGATCCCATGCTCGGCGCTGACCGAGCCATCGAAGGAGACCACCAGATCGTGAATGCAGCGCTTGATGGCGCTGCGGCGGGGCTCATGATCGGCCCGGGTCTCGCCCGGCATCGGGAAGACGTTGTAATGCAGGTTGCCGTCGCCCAGATGACCGAAGCAGTTGATCCGGAAGCGGCCGATGCTGGCCAGCGCAGGCCCGGCCGCGGCGATGAAGTCGGGGATCGCCGAAAGCGGCACCGAGATGTCGTGGGACGAGATTGCCCCGATCCGCCGGTTGGCCAGCGGGATCGATTCGCGCACCATCCAGAAATCGTGCCGCTGCGCCTCGGACTGCGCCACCAGACCATCCGAGACCAGCCCCGCCTCGAAGGCCTCGGCGAAAAGGCCCTCGAGCGCCGCGCCCGGGTCCTGTCCGGCACCGAGCCCGAGGTCGATCAGCACTGTCCAGTCCGGCGGATCGGCGAAGGGACGGCGCAGGTCGGGCAGGGTCTCGGCGATGAAGTCGAACCCGGCACGGTGGATCAGCTCGAAGGCCGAGATCCCCTCGCCCACCCGGTCCCGTGCCAGGGCCAGCAGCGCCAGCGCCGCCGCCGGATCGCGCACCGCCAGAAGCGCCGCGCCCGTTCTCGCAGGCCGGGGCGCCAGTTTCAGCGCTGCCGCGGTGATCAGCCCCAGCGTGCCTTCGGCCCCGATAAGAAGATACCGCAGATCGTAGCCGGTATTGTCCTTCCGGAGCCGCTTGAGCCCCTTCAGGATCGACCCGTCGGGCAGCACCGCCTCGATCCCGAGGCAGAGATCGCGCGCATTGCCATGGCGCAGGACGTTGACGCCGCCCGCATTGGTCGACAAAAGCCCGCCGATGCGCGCCGAGCCCTCGGAGGCCAGAGACAGCGGAAACAGCCGCCCCGCCGCCTCGGCCGCGTCCTGCACCTCGGTCAGGATGCAGCCCGCCTCGGCCACCAGCACATTCTCGTCGGCATGGACCGCGCGAATGGCCCGCATCCGTTCCAGCGTGACGATGACCGGGGCGGGGCCCGCTTCCAGGATCTGCCCGCCGACAAGACCGGTCCCGCCGCCATAGGGCACGATGCCGACCCGCGCGGTGGCGCAGGCGCGCACGATCTCGGCCGCCTCCTCGACCCGCCCCGGCGCCAGCAACAGCCCTCCCTGCCCCCGGAACCGGCCACGCGGCTCTTCCAGATAGGCGGGCGTCAACTCGCGGAAGACGGCGGCGGGCAGGCGAGTGCGCAGGTCGGCGGCAAAGGCGTCGGTGACAGGGTTCAGCATGGGCATTCCTTTCCCCACCGGTGAAGCATGGCGGGCCGCCCGCTGGCAAGCCGGTCGGACAGGGTTGGACAGATCGGGCGGAGAGCTCAGTCGGAGAGGGGCTCCAGCACCACGACCGTCGGACGGGACGGCAGCGTGCGAAGCGACAGCTCGAGCGACGAATCCCCCGGCCGGGTCACCGCGAACTCGTCCGCCATGCCGGCCAGAAAGCGGTCGAGCGTCCGGGGGCCGAACCAGTGCATCGGGATCACCACCGAGCTTTTCAGCCGGGTCAGCACCGCGGTCATCGAGGGCAGGTCCAGCGTCAGCCGCCCGTCGACCGGGGCCATCACCACGTCGAGCCGCCCGAGCGCCGCGAATTGCGCCTCGTCCGGGATGTGGTGCAGGTGGCCCAGATGCCCGATGCAAAGCCCCGCCACCTCGAAGACGAAGATCGAGTTGCCGTTGGGGTGGACCGCCGCGCTGTCATAGCCGCGAATGTCGGTCGGCACGTTGCGCACAAGCATCTCGCCCAGATCGAGGTGATGATCGGCCGCGACCCCGTCCCTGGCCCAGCCCCGCAGCACATGGGGAATGGCCGGATCGGGAAAGGATGTGAAATGGGTTTCGTGGGCGTTGTTCATGGTCACCACGTCGGGCGTGACCGGCATCGGGCCGAGATAGCCGGTATAATCGGTCGCCGCGACCAGACCGCCCGGAGTTTCGAGCAGAAAGGTCGCGTGATCGACGAAGGTCAGCCGAACCGCGTTCTCGGCGAGCGGCGTGCCGAAGGACGCGCGGTGCAGGTAGGCGATGCCGGGGTCCGCATCGGCGATGGCGATGCAATGGCTGAGCCGCCGTCCATCGGCAGCGGCGGACGAGGCGGTCAGGACCGCAAGCAGGATCAGGCAGGATCGCAGCATGGATGGCACCTCCCGCCCCGAAGATAGCGCCCGGTCCGCGCCGGTCACGCCCGGGCGGTTCGATTCACGCAGCATCAATGCAAGCATGGCTATCTGCGCCCAGGCCCGGACAGCACGTCAGGGTCCTGGCGCAGAGGGTTCTCATGCAACTGCCGAAACTCACCCCCCCCGCCGACCCCAATGTCGTGCAGGATTTCTTCGTTCCGGTCTTCTGGGGCATCACCGATGCCGACGAGATCGCCGCCTTCGCCCGGGCAATGGCCAAGCGCATGGCGGGCGGCGTCCATTTCGCCGACAATTTCCTCAGCTGGGGGCGCAACAACTCGATGTTCGACGACCAGCCCTTCATGACCGCCTGGCAGGGCAATCTGGGCGATCACGCGATCGACCAGGCGACGGTCTGGCGGCGGTATATCCTGGCCTGCGCGGGCTATCACGCGGTCCAGCTCGAGGGCGACTTCGTCGAATGCGGCTGCTATCGCGGCACCGCGGTCAAGGTCGTGGTCGACTATCTGGGCGGGCCGGAATTCCCTCGCCAGTTCTGGGCTTACGATCTTTTCGAACATGACGACAGCGACCCGCATCACGCGATGCCGGAACACGGGCCGGACCTGCACGCCCGGGTGCAGGCGCGGTTCGCGGGCTATCCGACGGTGCGGATCGTGCGCGGCCGCATACCAGAGGTCCTGCGGACCGAGGCGCCGCAGAAGATTTCCTACCTGCATCTCGACCTCAACCAGGTCGGAGCGGAACTTGCCGCGCTGGAAATGCTGTTCGACCGGGTGGTGCCGGGCGGCATCGTCATTCTTGACGATTACGAATGGTCGATGGGCTACCGTGCGCAGAAGCTGGCCGAGGACCCGTGGTTCGACGCCCGCAACTATCGGGTCTTCCCGCTGCCGACCGGACAGGGGCTGGTGCTGAAACGCTAGGCCCTGCGCCGGACGGCCTCAGGCCAGACCGGTCTCGGTCCGGCCGCGCCGGTCGCGGCGCAGGTTCGAATAGAGCACGTGATTGCGCCAGCGTCCGTTGATCTGCAGATAGCTCTGGGCCACGCCTTCGTATTTGAAGCCGCATTTTTCCAGAACCCCGCGCGAGGCGGCATTCTCGGGCAGGCAGGCAGCCTCGATCCGGCTCAGATCCTTGTGGGTGAAGGCGTATTGCACCAGAGCCTCGATCGCCTCGCGCATGTAGCCGTGGCGGGCATGGCATTCGCCGATCCAGTAGCCGAGCGTGCCCGATTGCGACGGGCCGCGGCGGATGTTGTCAAGCGTGATCGCCCCCAGCAGCGCGTCGTCCGAGTGGCGGAACAGGAAAAGCGGCACCGCCGAGCCGGTGCCCAGCGCCCGCTGTGCCCAGTAGACCCGGTTGGTGAAGGCCTTGCGCGACAGATGGTCGGGCGACCAGGTCGGTTCCCAGGGGGTGAGGAACCCCATGCTCTCGGCCCTGAGCATCGCCCAGGGCCGGAAATCGGCATGAACCGGGGGGCGCAGGGTCATTCGCTCGGTCTCGATCCGGACCTTGCGCCTGAACCCCAGCATCAGGCGGCGAGCCTGCCTTGCAGCGCGTCAAGCGCCGGTGCCCCCGAGACGGGGCCGTAAAGGGCCAGCGCCGGGCGGGCGGTTCCGGCCAGCCGGGCCGCGAACTCGCGCACATCGCCGGTGGTGACCGCGTCGATATTGGCGACCGTCTCCTCGACCCCGGGCACGCGGTCCCAGATCGAGACCAGCCGCGCCAGCCGTTCGGCCCGGTTGGACGGGCTTTCCAGCCCCATCAAAAGCCCCGCCTTCATCTGCACCCGGGCGCGCGCCACCTCGGCCGGCGTCATGTCCTGGGCGGCGCGGGCCAGTTCGGCCATGGTCAGCTCGGCCATCGGTCCGACCTGTTCGGCGCTGGTCCCCGCGTAAAGCGTCAGCATCCCGGTATCGGCATAGGCGCCGGTCTGGGCGAAGACGGTATAGCAGAGCCCGCGTTTCTCGCGCAGTTCCTGGAACAGCCGCGAGGACATGCCGCCCCCCAGCGCGGTCGAGAAGACCTGCGCGGTATAGATGCCCGGGTCGCGATAGCCGGGGCATTCGAAGGCCAGCGCCATATGCGCCTGTTCCAGCGGCTTGATCTCGCGCCGCTCGCCGCTGGCGAAACGCGCGGGGTCCAGCTGGCCGCGCGCGGCGGGTGTCTGTCCCGAAAAAAGCGCCTCGGCCAGGCGCACGATCTCGGCGTGATCGACCGCACCCGCGGCGGCCAGGATCATCCGGTCGGGCGTGTAATGCGTGCCGATGAAACGGAAAAGATCCTCGCGGGTGAAGCCTCGCACCCGCTCGGCCGGGCCGAGGATCGACCGGCCCAGCGCCTGATCGGGATAGGCGACCTCTTGCAGCCAGTCGAAGATCACGTCGTCGGGGGTGTCGAGCACCTGCCCGATTTCCTGCAGGATCACCCCTCGTTCGACCTCGATCTCTTCTTCGGCGAAAAGCGGGTTCACCAGGATGTCGGCCAGCACGTCCAGCGCCAGCGGCACGTCGGCCTCCAGCACCCGGGCGTAATAGGCGGTCATCTCGCGCGAGGTATAGGCATTGATATAGCCGCCCACATCCTCGATCGCTTCGGCGATCTGCAGGGTCGTGCGCTTCTCGGTGCCCTTGAAGGCCATGTGTTCAAGGAAATGCGCGATGCCGTTTTCCTCGGGCCGCTCGTCGCGCCCCCCGGCCATGATCCAGATCCCGATGGCCGCGGATTGCAGACCGGGCATCCGCTCGGTCACGATACGAAATCCGTTCGGCAGCCTGTGCAGCTCGACGCTCAACGCTTGCGCCTTTCATTGATGAGGGCTTCGAGGGCGGCAAGGTCGTTCTCGACCGGGCTCACCCGTTCCGGCCGGTCATACAGATCGGCCATCGATTTTGGAAGGGGCGGCCGCGCGCCGGTGGCGGCCTCGACCGCATCGGGGAATTTCGCCGGATGCGCCGTGGCCAGCGTCACCATCGGCGCGGCCGAGGCGGGCTGGTCGGCCGCGACCTTCACGCCCACTGCCGTATGCGGGCAGATCGTCAGCCCCGTCGCGGCAAAGGTCGCGCGGATCGTGTCTGTCGTCTCGGCCTCGGACGCACGGCCCGAGGCGAAGGTCTCGCGCAGGAATTCCAGCGCGCCCTGGCTGATGGCAAAGCCGCCCTTGGATTTCAGGTCCTCCATCTGCCCGGCCACGGCCGCACCGTCGCGGCCATAGGCCTCGAACAAGGCGCGCTCGAAGTTCGAGGACACCTGAATGTCCATCGACGGGCTGATCGAGGGCGCAACGCCCTTCGTTTCATAGGCCCCGCCGGTCAGCGCCCGGTGCAGGATGTCGTTCTGGTTGGTGGCGATCACCAGCTTCTCGACGGGCAGGCCCATGCGCTGCGCGATATAGCCCGCGAAGATGTCGCCGAAATTGCCCGTGGGCACGGTGAAGCGGACCGGGCGGTGCGGCGCGCCGAGCGAGACCGCCGCGGTGAAGTAGTAGACGACCTGGGCCAGCACCCGCGCCCAGTTGATCGAGTTGACGCCGGCAAGCCCGACCGCGTCGCGGAACTCGAAATGGTTGAACATGTCCTTCAGCCGCGCCTGGCAATCGTCGAAATCGCCCTTCAGCGCCAGCGCATGCACGTTGTCCTCGGCGGGCGTGGTCATCTGGCGGCGCTGCACCTCGCTGACCCGGCCTTCGGGGAACAGGATGAAGACATCGACATTGCTCAGCCCGCGGAAGGCCTCGATCGCGGCCGAGCCGGTATCGCCGCTGGTCGCGCCGACGATGGTCACCCGTTGCCCCGAGCGTTCCAGCGCGGCCTGGAAGAGCTGGCCGATCAGCTGCATCGCGAAGTCCTTGAACGCGAGCGTGGGGCCGTGGAACAGTTCAAGCAGGAAGTGGTTCGGGCCGATCTGGGCCAGCGGCGCGCGGGCGGCGTGGTTGAAGCCGGCATAGGCGCGGCCGATGATCGCCTCGAACTCGGCATCCGTGAAGGCGTCGCCGACGAAGGGGCGCATGACCCGGAACGCGGCCTCTTCATAGGAAAGCCCCGCCAGCGCGGCGATGGCCCCGGGCGGCATCGTCGGCACGGTCTCGGGCACATAGAGCCCGCCGTCACGGGCCAGCCCGGTCAGCATCGCCTCTTCGAAACTCAGGACCGGGGCCTGTCCCCGGGTCGACACATAGCGCATTGACTGCTCTTTCCCTCAACCTGACGCGTGATACGCCAGACGCCGGGCCATGTCACCCCGCGGCGCGGCCCCGGGAAGCGACACAAAGTGACGGTCGCACGGCAGACAGCTACAGCGCGGACAGGCCGCAAGCCGGGCGACACTGCGGCAAACTGAGGTCTGTGGCACCGGTGCGATTGCCCCTAAACAAGAAATCCGACGCTGCGGGAGCGCGCAGCGTCGGACTCTTGATGGGTCTGGCCCGGCAATCGCCGGCCCCCTAAAGGCCCATGTGGAGCGACATGGGCCAATTCCCCGGTTCCCTGACGTGGCGCCTTGCGCCATCGTTGCGGTGGATCGCGCCTGGATCGCGTCTCACCGTTGCATCTTGAGATCAGAGAAACATATTGGGCGGGGCGGCACAAGCGAAACCTGCGACATTCTGCCGCTTTTTCCAAAGCCCGATCCGCGCCAGCTCAGGAGACCCCATGCAACACCCCCCGTTCCGCCCTTTCGAGACCGCGCTGGACCGCGACCGGGCGCTGATGCTTTTGCAGGCGGCGACGCTTGGGGCCGATGACGGCGAGCTGTTTCTGGAACGGCGCCGTTCGGAGGTTTTAAGCTTCGACGACGGGCGGCTCAGGACGGCCAGCTACGATGCCTCCGAGGGATTCGGCCTGCGCGCCGTCCGGGGCGAGGCTGCGGGCTATGCCCATTCCACCGAAATCTCCGAAGCCGCGCTGAAACGCGCGGTCGAGACGGCGCGGCTGGCGGTGGGCGACGGCGGCGCCACGCTGGCGCTGGGGCCGCAGCCGACCAACCGGCGGCTTTACACCGATGCCGACCCGCTGGCCGAGGCACCCTTCGCGCTGAAGATCGACACGCTTCGCGAAATCGACGCCTTCGCCCGGGCGCTCGATCCGCGCGTGGTGCAGGTGACGGCCTCGGTCGCGGCCTCGCTGCAGGAGGTGGCGATCCTGCGGCCCGACGGGCGGTTGCTGTCCGACATCCGGCCGATGACCCGGCTCAATGTCTCGGTGATCGTCGAAGAGAACGGCCATCGCGAATCGGGCAGCCATGGCGGCGGCGGCCGCACCGGGCTGGCCGGACTGATCGACCGCACCTCGTGGGAGGCTTCGGCGCGCGAGGCGCTGCGCGTCGCGCTGGTCAATCTCGGCGCAGAGCCCGCCCCCGCCGGAACCATGGATGTGGTGCTGGGGCCGGGCTGGCCGGGCATCCTGCTGCACGAGGCGGTGGGCCACGGGCTCGAGGGCGACTTCAACCGCAAGGGCAGTTCGGCCTTTGCCGGGCTGATGGGCCAGCAGGTGGCGGCGAAGGGCGTGACCGTCCTTGACGACGGCACGATCCCCGACCGGCGCGGCTCGATCAGTTTCGACGACGAGGGCACGCCCTCGAACCGCACCGTGCTGATCGAGGACGGCGTGCTGGTGGGCTACATGCAGGACCGTCAGAACGCCCGGCTGATGGGGGTCGCGCCCACCGGCAACGGGCGGCGCGAAAGCTATGCCCATCCGCCGATGCCGCGGATGACGAATACCTGCATGCTGGGCGGCGATGCCGCGCCCGCCGACATCCTGGCCGATCTGAAGGACGGGATCTATGCGGTCGGCTTCGGCGGCGGGCAGGTCGACATCACCAACGGCAAGTTCGTCTTCAGCTGCACCGAGGCCTACCGGGTGAAGAACGGCAAGGTCGGCGCCCCGGTCAAGGGCGCCACGCTGATCGGCGACGGCCCCACCGCGATGAAGCAGATTCGCGCCATCGGCAACGACATGGCGCTGGACCCGGGAATCGGCAACTGCGGCAAGGCCGGACAATGGGTGCCGGTGGGTGTCGGCCAGCCGACCCTGCTGATCGGCGGGCTGACCGTGGGCGGCGCCGGGGCCTGAGGCGGCATTTCCCCAGTGCATTAAGGGCTTGCCGCCGTGTCGGGCGCGCGGGCCGGACATCAGATAGGAAGACTTCGCGTAAAAGGTGAAATTCTCGATTCCGTTCACCTTGTATTAACCCATTCCGATGCACATTGGCCTCACGGATGAGCGGAGCTGCGAAACGTGGAGATTGTTTCTTCCTACCACCCCCTCGCACCACCCACCCGGGAAGACTCCCTGGTTACGTGGCTTCGTCTCATCCGGTCGCGCCGTGTCGGCGCGACCACTTTTTTCAGGCTGATCGACGATCATGGCAGCGCCGCGGCGGCGCTGGAGGCCCTGCCGCGGATCGCCGAGGAAGCGGGCGTCGAGGACTACGCGCCCTGCACCGAAGAGACCGCCCGGGCCGAGATCGCCCGCGCCCGCAAGGCTGGCGCCGTGGCCGTGCTGCATGGCAGCCCCGCCTACCCCCCCGCCCTTCTGGACCTGCCCGACGCGCCGCCCGTGCTCTGGGCGCTGGGTCACACAGAGCTGCTGCACCGGCCGATGGTGGCGCTGGTCGGCGCCCGCAACGCCTCGTCGCTGGGGCTGCGCATGGCCCGACGGCTGGCCGAGGGACTGGCCGGGGCGGGCTATGTCATCGTCTCGGGGCTTGCGCGCGGGATCGACCGCGCCGCCCATATCGCCGCCCTCGAAACCGGCACCATCGCCGTACAGGCCGGCGGGATCGACGTGCCCTACCCGGTCGAGAATACCGGGCTTGCCAATGAAATCGCGCAATTCGGCCTGCGGCTGTCCGAACAGCCCCCCGGGCTCGACCCGCAGGCACGGCATTTTCCGCAGCGCAACCGCATCATCTCGGGCCTCGCCCGCGCCGTCGTCGTGGTCGAGGCCGCGTCGCGCTCGGGCAGCCTGATCACCGCCCGATCCGCGCTCGATCAGGGCCGCGACGTGCTGGCGGTCCCGGGCCACCCGTTCGATGCCCGCGCCTCGGGCTGCAACATGCTGATCCGGGACGGCGCCGTGCTGGTGCGCCATCCCGACGATGTGCTCGAGGCACTTGGCCCCGCCCCTTCCCTGACCGAGGCACGGCAGCCCGAGGCCCCCGCGCCGCAGGCGAGGCCACGGGTGACCGAGGTGCCCGAAACTCCCGCCGCCCACTCTCGCGTGCCCGCCGACCCGGCCGTGCTGCATGCCCGCATCCTCGACCGGCTTGGCCCCTCGCCGCTGGCCGAAGACCAGCTGATCCGCGATCTGGGCCTTCCCGCGGGCGCCGTGACCCCCGAACTGGTCACGCTGGAACTTGACGGCCGGATCGCCCGCGCGCCCGGCGGGCTTCTGTCCCGCACCCGCTGAGCGCCCCTTCGCAGCCCCGACCGGATCTGACGCAGCGGCGCCTCAACCCAAGGGCGAATCCCGCCCGTCATCCAGCCGTGCATTGACATTCGCGGCCTCCCCCCCACATCTTGCGCCGCCAAGGCACCCGCCCCCCGAGTCGAGAGAAATCCATGCCCGTCGTCGTCGTCGAGTCCCCGGCCAAAGCCAAGACAATCAACAAATATCTGGGCTCCGACTACACGGTTCTCGCGTCCTATGGCCATGTCCGCGACCTGCCGCCCAAGGACGGATCGGTCGATCCCGAGCACGGATTCGAGATGACCTGGGAGGTCGCCTCGGACAGCAAGAAGCACGTGAAGGCCATCGCCGACGCGCTGAAGGAAGACAATGCGCTGATCCTCGCCACCGACCCCGATCGCGAGGGCGAGGCGATTTCCTGGCACCTTGAGGAAACCCTGCGCGCCCGCCGGGCGATCAAGAAGGACACGCCGGTCAGCCGCGTCGTCTTCAACGCCATCACCAAATCGGCGGTGACCGAGGCGATGAAGAACCCGCGCACCGTCGACGAGCCGCTGGTCCATGCCTATCTGGCGCGCCGCGCGCTGGATTATCTTGTGGGCTTCAACCTGTCGCCAGTCCTGTGGCGCAAGCTTCCGGGCGCGAAATCGGCGGGTCGGGTCCAGTCGGTCTGCCTGCGGCTGATCGTCGAGCGCGAGATGGAGATCGAAGCCTTCCGCGCCCGCGAATACTGGACGGTCACGGCGGTGCTGGAAACGCCCCGCGGCCAAAGCTACGAGGCGCGGCTGGTCACGCTGGGCGGCCAGAAGCTCGACAAGTTCGACCTTGCCACCGCGACCGATGCCGAACTGGCGGTCAAGGCCATCGAAAGCCGCGACTTCACCGTCGCCTCGGTCGAGGCCAAGCCCGCGACCCGCAATCCCGCGCCGCCCTTCATGACCTCGACGCTGCAGCAGGAAGCCAGCCGCAAGTTCGGCTTTGGCGCGCGCCAGACGATGCAGGCGGCGCAGCGGCTTTATGAGGCGGGCATCATCACCTACATGCGGACCGACGGGATCGACATGGCGCCCGAGGCGGTGATGGCCGCGCGCGACGCGATCAAGGACCGCTACGGCGCGGACTACGTGCCGAAATCGCCGCGGATGTACAAGAACAAGGCCAAGAACGCGCAGGAAGCGCATGAATGCATCCGGCCGACCGAGATGACCCGCGATCCGTCCAAGCTGAAGGTGACGGATGACGATCAGCGCAAGCTGTACGATCTGATCTGGAAGCGCACCATCGCCAGCCAGATGGAAGCCGCACGGCTGGAACGCACCACCGTCGAGGTGGAAAGCGCCGACCATCAGGTCGCGCTGCGTGCCACCGGCCAGGTGGTGATGTTCGACGGATTCCTCAAGGTCTATGAAGAGGGCCGCGACGACGTCGAGGATGGCGACGACAAGCGCCTGCCGCAGATCACGCAGGGCGAGCCCGCGCGCAAGGACAAGATCACGCCCGAACAGCACTTCACCCAGCCGCCGCCGCGCTACACCGAGGCGACGCTGGTCAAGCGGATGGAAGAGCTCGGCATCGGCCGGCCCTCGACCTATGCCTCGATCGTGACCACGATCCAGGATCGCGGCTATGTGCTGAAGGACAAGAACCGGCTGATCCCCGAGGACAAGGGGCGGCTGGTGACGGCCTTCCTGTCGAATTATTTCAGCCGCTATGTGGGTTACGAATTCACCGCCAATCTGGAGGATGAACTCGACGACGTCTCGGCCGGCGCGCGCGACTATCACGAGGTGCTGGACCGGTTCTGGAAGGATTTCTCGGCCGCCATCGCCGAAACCGCCGACCTGCGCATCTCCGAGGTTCTGGAAAAGATCGACGAGGTTCTGGCGCCGCATCTTTACCCGCCGCGCGAGGACGGGTCCGACCCGCGCATCTGCCCCAAATGCGGGGCGGGGCGGCTGAACCTCAAGACCGCGCGGTCGGGCGGCGCCTTCATCGGCTGCACGAACTATCCCGACTGCCGCTATACCCGCTCGCTTTCGGCGGTGAATGGCGATGACGGGTCCGAGCTTGACGGCAAGGTTCTGGGCCATGACGGCGAGGACGAGATCAGCCTGCGCATCGGCCGCTTCGGCCCCTATGTGCAGCGCGGCGAGGCCACAGAAGAGGTCCCGAAACCGCCGCGCGCCAGCCTGCCCAAGGGCTGGAAACCCGAAGAGATCGACCTCGACAAGGCGCTGATGCTGTTGAGCCTGCCGCGCGAGATCGGGCCGCATCCCGAGGATGGCGAGACCGTCGAGGCCGGGATCGGGCGCTATGGCCCCTTCGTCAAGCATGGCAAGAAATACGCCAACCTGCCCGATGTCGAGGAAGTCTTCACCATCGGCATGAACCGCGCGGTCGAGGTGCTGGCCCAGAAGAAGACCCGGGGCGGCGGCACGGCCGCGAAGCCGCTGCGCCAGCTGGGCGAACATCCGGAAAAAGGCGGTGCCATCGACGTGATGGCCGGGCGGTACGGGCCTTATGTCAAATGGGAAAAGGTCAACGCGACCCTGCCCAAGGATGTGGAACCGGGCGATGTGACGCTGGAACAGGCGGTCGAGCTGATCGACGCGAAGGCCGCCAAGGGCGGCAAGACCAAGGCCAAGGCGGCCCCCGCCAAGACGGCGAAGGCGCCCAAGGCCGCGGGCAAGACAGCCAAGAAGGCGACCGCCAAGACCGCAAAGGCCAAGACCGCAAAGCCCACTGCGCGCACGAAATCGACCAAGGCGGCGGAATAGCCGCCGACCGTCCACGCGCGCCACCCGCTCTTACGCTACGTCAGCGCGCGATCCGGTGAGCGGAGTTGATTGGCAAGTCCGCGCGCCGCGCCCCAGTTTGCCCGGGATCAGAACCCGGAGCAGGCAAGGGGGCATTCCATGACAGACCGGACATTTTCGCGCCGCGCGGCGCTTGTGACGCTGGGCGCCGGACTGGGGGCGCCCGCGCTTCTGAGGGCCGAGCCCGCGCCGATGGCCCGCCGCAATATCTCGAGCTTTGCGCGGCAGGACTGGCGCGACCATTTCGACCGGCTCGGCAAGGCGGTGATCGTGGCTGATACCAGCTCACGCGCGCTGCATTTCTGGTCCGGAGACGGCACGGACTACCGGATCTACCCGACCTCGGTGCCGATCAGCGAGGACCTGACCAAACGCGGCTATACCGAAGTCGTGCGCAAGAAGGTCGGCCCCGACTGGACCCCGACCCCCTCGATGGTCGAACGCAATCCCGACCTGCGCTACATGCCGCCCGGCCCCGGAAACCCGCTTGGGACGCATGCGATGTATCTGTCCTGGCCCGCCTATCTCATTCACGGCACGCATGACACGCGCAAGATCGGCCGCCCGTCCTCGGATGGCTGCATCGGCCTTTACAACGACATGATCGCCGAGCTTTACGACATCACTCCCATAGGCACCCGGGTCCGGATCATCTGATTGGCACCGTGCCGCGAGAGCGCAGTCGATTGACTCCCCCGTGACCGTTCGTCACAACTTCAGCCAGAGGAGCAGAGGGGAGACTTTCATGCAGAAGATCTACGGCACTGCCGCCGAGGCCCTGGACGGGCTCTTGTTCGACGGCATGCTCATCGCCGCGGGCGGTTTCGGGCTGTGCGGCATACCGGAGCTTCTGATCAAGGCGATCCGCGAGGCAGGCACGAAGGATCTGACCTTCGCCTCGAACAATGCCGGCGTCGACGATTTCGGGATTGGCCTCCTGCTGCAGACCCGCCAGGTCAGGAAGATGATCTCGTCCTATGTGGGCGAGAATGCCGAATTCATGCGGCAATACCTGTCGGGCGAGCTGGAGCTGGAGTTCAACCCGCAGGGCACGCTGGCGGAACGGATGCGGGCGGGCGGCGCCGGGATTCCGGGCTTTTATACCAAGACCGGCGTCGGCACCGTGATCGCCGAGGGCAAGGAACATAAAGACTTCGACGGCGAGACCTATATCCTCGAACGCGGGATCGTGGCGGATCTGTCGATCGTCAAGGCCTGGAAGGCCGACGAGACCGGCAACCTCGTGTTCCGCAAGACCGCCCGCAACTTCAACCCGCCCGCCGCCATGTGCGGCAAGGTCTGCGTCTGCGAGGTCGAGGAAATCGTGCCGGTGGGCAGTCTCGAGCCCGACCAGATCCACCTGCCGGGGATCTACGTGCACCGCCTGATCCAGGGCGACCACGAAAAGCGGATCGAACAGCGCACCACGCGCGCGGCGTAAAGGGGGGAATAGGTATGGCCTGGGACCGCAACCGGATGGCGGCGCGCGCCGCCGAGGAACTCAAGGACGGGATGTATGTCAATCTCGGCATCGGCATTCCGACGCTGGTGGCCAATTACATCCCCGAGGGCGTGAACGTCACGCTGCAATCGGAAAACGGGATGCTGGGGATCGGCCCCTTCCCGATCGAGGGCGAGGAAGACCCCGACCTCATCAATGCCGGCAAGCAGACCATCACCGAACTGCCGCATTCGGCCTATTTCGACAGCGCCACCAGCTTCGGCATGATCCGGGGCGGCAAGATCGCGATGGCGATCCTCGGCGCGATGGAAGTGGCCGAAAACGGCGATCTGGCGAACTGGATGATCCCCGGCAAGCTGGTCAAGGGCATGGGCGGCGCGATGGACCTGGTCGCGGGCGTCGGCCGGGTGGTGGTGGTGATGGACCACACCAACAAGCATGGCGAGTCGAAGGTCCTGAAGGCCTGCACCCTGCCGCTGACCGGGACCGGAGTCGTGAACCGGATCATCACCAATCTCGGCGTGCTCGACGTGGTCGAGGGCGGGCTGCGAATCGTCGAATGTGCGGACGGCGTCACCGAGGACGAAATCCGCGCCGCGACCGAGGCCCGCATCGTCGACTGACCGGTCCTCCTGCCGGACATGAAGAAGGCCGCGCCGGTGTCCCGGTGCGGCCTTTTTGCGGTTCGCCTCTCCGGCACGGGCGGTGCGCTCAGGCACCTTCCGTGCGGACCGGACGGAGCTCGTCAGAGCCCTGCCCTCTGCAGATCAGTCAGCGTTCGCAGCCAGTTCGGCGGCGATTTCGGCAACGCGGGCGTTGGCGATTTTCTCGGCGGCCGGGCCGTTGTCGCGGTAGCCGACGACCGAGGTGTAGCCGTTATCGCTGGCTTTCGCATGGGCGGCCACGATCTGGGCGACGCGCGCATCGGCATAGCCCGAGCTCGACATGCTGACATTGGTCGCCGGCGCGGCCGTGTCGAAGCGCACCCAGCCATTCACGCCGTCTTTCTCGGCGGCGGCTTTCAGCTCGATCAGCTGGTTCAGCGAGTAGGCGCCGGGCTGGACGCTCAGGTCCTGTTCCAGCTGCGACTGGGCGAAGACCGGCGCAGAGAGGGCGACAAGAGCGGCGGCGGTAAGAGCAAGAGTTTTCATCGTTTCGTTCCTTGTGTGCTTGCTATGACGGCTTGTTGCCGTCCGATGAGGCATAAATGGCATGAGCCCTTCCCGATTTCAACGCACAAAAACTTGTGTTTAGCGTGCAAATGGTGCGATGATGCACATGCAAATGTCAGAAATCAGCCAGCCGGGCCGAGGTGTCGGACAATCTTTAGTTTCCGGGAAATCGGGTCGCAGTCTTCCGGCAATCCCGTGCTATCTGCCCGGTGAGATGACCATGACAAAGATTCCCTCCGCCTCGGACGCCGCGCCCACCCCCCGTCGCCTCCGCGATGCCCTGCTGATGGGCGGCCTTCTAAGTCTGGTGCTGGCCAGCCTTGCCGGCCTGGCCGCGGCCACCGGCTGGGACCAGACCATGGGCCAGCTTGCACGGCTCGGCTGGATGCAGGGGGCCGCGCTGCTGGCCCTGTCGCTGGCCAATTACCTGCTGCGGTCGCTGCGCTGGAACCTGTTCGGCCGCCGGGTCGGCCTGCCGCCCGGGCTCTGGCGCGACATCCGCCACTATCTGGGCGGCTTCCTGATGATCGCGACGCCGGGGCGGCTGGGCGAGCTGGTGCGGGTGCGTTGGATCCGGCGCGAGACCGGGCTGTCGCTCGACCGCTCGGCCCCCCTGTTCGTGATGGACCGGGCCGCCGATCTGGTGGCGATGGCACTGATCCTCTGCGCGGCGCTGGCGCTGTCCTCGGGCCATATCGCCGGGGCGATTCCGGTGGCCGCGCTGGCGCTGGCGGCGGCGGCGGTGGCAACCCATGGGCGGCTGATGTCCGCGCTGGTGACCCGCGGCTACCGGATCGTCGGCCGCTGGCCCCGGCTGTTCGGGCGGCTGCGCGGCATGGCGCGGACGCTGGGACAGTTCACCGACGCCCGGGTCCTTGCGGCCTCGATCCTGCTGGGGTCCCTGGGCTGGATGGCCGAGGGCTATGCCTTCCACCTGTTGCTGGTCTGGCTCGGAGCCGATATCGGGCTCTGGAAGGCCGTCGGGATCTTCGTCTTCGCCACGCTGGCGGGCGGGTTGACCGGCGCGCCGGGCGGTCTGGGCGGTGCCGAGGCTGCGATGATTGCGCTTCTTGCGCTCGAGGGACTGCCGCTGGAGACTTCGGTCGCGGCCACGGCGGTGATCCGGGTCACCACGCTGTGGTTTGCGATCGGGATCGGCGCACTGGTCTTTCCGGTGGCGGAACGGATGTCGAAAAGGACGGCTGATGCAGTGGAAGACCGCTGACTACGCGGGATGGGGCCGGGCCCTTCGGGCCAAGGGGCGGATCGCCCGGCCAGAGCGGGTTTCGGCCCTGAAGGACGCGCTGGCCGAAGGCGGCCCCGCGATCGGCAATCGCCGGTCCTATGGCGACGGCGCGCTGAACGACGGCGGCGCCGCGACAGAGATGAAGCGGATGGACCGGCTTCTGGCCTTCGCCCCCGAGACGGGCGTGATCGAGGTCGAGGCTGGCGCCACTATCGGCGCGCTGCTGAAGCTGCTGGCGCCGCAGGGCTGGATGCCCGCGGTGATGCCCGGCACCGGGCTGGCCACCATCGGCGGCTGCATCGCCAATGACGTCCATGGCAAGAACCACCATGGCGCGGGCAGCTTCGGGCAGCATGTGCTGGCGGTCACGCTGATGACGCCCGCAGGCCCGCGCGAGGTGAGCCCGGCCTCCGATCCCGCCCTGTTCCGCGCCACGATGGGCGGTCAGGGCCAGACCGGCGCCATCCTTTCGGCGCGGCTGCAGCTGATGGCCATTCCGGGCCAGCGGATGAAGGTTCTGGAAACCCGGATGCGGGATTTCGACAGCTTCATCGCCGCGCTCGACGCGTCGAAAGCCGAATTCGCGGTGGGCTGGATCGACGCGACGGCGAAACGCAAGCGCCTCGGGCGCGGCATCCTCGAAGAGGGCACGCTGGTCGAGGGCACCCGCCCCGGCCCCGAGCGCAAGCCGAAGCCCGTGCCCTTCGATGCGCCTCAGGCGCTCTTGTCCTGGCCGGTGGTGAAGATCTTCAACCGCTGGTACGGATCGGGCGTGCCCGACAGCGGGCGCAAGCGGACCCGGGCGCTGGACGAGTTCTTCTTCCCGCTCGATGCGCTGAGCGGCTGGAACCGCTTGTACGGCAAGCGCGGGTTCCACCAGTTCCAATGCGTGGTGCCTGCCGACCGGGCGCCCGCGCTGAAGGAAATCCTGAACACCATCGCGCGGGGCGGCGTCGCCTCGCCGCTGGCGGTCCTGAAACGGATGGGGCCGGGCCGCGCCGGGCATCTGTCCTTCCCGATGGACGGCTACACGCTGGCCGTCGACCTGCCTGCCCGCGCCAGAGTGCCAGCGCTTTACGCGCGGCTCGAGGATCAAGTGATTGCCGCAGGCGGGCGGATCTATCTGGCCAAGGACGCCCTGGCGCGGCCCGAAAGCATGGCCGCGATGTATCCCGAACTGGAGGCCTGGCGCGCCGAGGTCGCCAAGGCCGATCCCGCGGGGCGTCTGGCCACCGATCTGGTGCGGCGGCTGAAACTGAGGAGCGCGTGATGGCAGAGACCTGGATCGTTCTCGGGGCCTCGTCCTCGATGGCACGGGCGCTGGTGCGCCGGTTGGCGGCGCGCGGCGACGGGCTGATCCTTGCCGGGCGGGATCTTGGCGATCTCGAACGCGACGCGGCCGATGCGCGCGTGCGGGGCGCGGCCTTCGCCGAAACCATCCGTTTCGACGCGCGCGACCTCGCCTGCGTGGCCTCGATCCTTGCCCGGGCCGGGGCCTGCGAGGGCACGGTCTCGGCCGCGGTCTTCGTGGGCTCGATGCCGCCCCAGGCCGAGATCGACGCCGATCCCGGCCTGATCGAGGGCGTCGTCACCGACAGCTTTACCGGCCCGGCCCGGGTGCTGCAGGGGCTGGCCCCGATCATCGAGGCCCGCGGCGCGGGCACCGTCATCGGCGTGGGCTCGGTCGCGGGCGACCGCGGGCGGATCGGCAACTATGTCTACGGGGCGGCCAAGGCGGCCTTTGCCACTTATCTGTCAGGGCTGCGCAACCGGCTGGGCCGCGCGGGCGGGCATGTGCTGACGGTCAAGCCCGGCTTTACCGATACCGCAATGACCTGGGGGATCGAGGGGATGTTTCTGGTGGCCTCGCCCGACAAGGTGGCCACAGACATCCTGAGCGCGCTGGAAAAACAGCGCAACGTGATCTACACGCCGTTTTTCTGGATGGGGATCATGGGCATCATCCGGCTGATCCCGGAACGGGTATTCAAGAAGCTTTCGGTCTGAGACCGGCGCCGTCCGGCCCCTGCGGCCGGGCGGCTCAGAACCCGAACCAGCGCTGCCAGAGCCCGGCGCTGTAGAACATGAAGGACAGCGCGAAGAAGATCAGCCCCAGCCCCGCCCGGTCGCGGAGCGCAAAGACGATGGGGTCGTAATCCTGCTGTCCGCGATAGCCGAGCCAGACCATCCGGACCAGCCAGACCGCCAGCGGAACGGCCGCCGCCCATAGCAGCCAGCGGGTCTGGTAAAGCGCCTCGGCCTGCGCAGAGAAGCTGTAGGCGACGAAGACCACCAGCGCCCCCACCACGCCGAGCCCCGCCATGTTCAGCAGATCGCCCCGGTCGCCCCGGCCATAGCCCCGGCCGGGCAGGCGCTCGTCGGTCTCGGCCCGGGCCAGTTCGGTCATCCGCTTGACGCAGCCCAGCGTCACGAAGACCGGAAAGACGAAGACCAGCATCAGGAAGGACGCCTCGCCTCCGCTGGCCGCCGCCCCCGCCACCACGCGGATCGTGTAAAGCGCGGCAAGCGTCGCGATATCGACCCAGCGCATCCGCTTGAGCCGCAGCGAATAGGCCAGCGACAGCGCCATATAGAGAAGTACCACCGTCAGGAAGGGCGGCCCGAGCGCCGCGCCGACTCCAAGGGCCACCAGCGCCAGTGCCGCGCCCGCCGCCATGCCCGCGCCGATGGGCACATTGCCGCAGGCAAAGGGGCGGCGGCATTTGGTTTCGTGCAGCCGGTCGGCCTCGAGGTCGAGCAGATCGTTGACGATATAGATGCAGGACGCGGCAGCCGAGAAGGCCAGGATGCCCATAAGCACCAGCACCAGCGTTTCGGGCCGGAAATCATGCGCGGCCAGCGCGGGCAGCAGCAGAAGCACGTTCTTGACCCATTGATGCGGTCGGAGCGCGCGCCCCAGGTCGCGCAGCTTCCAGCCCGCCGGGATCTCTTCGACCGGATGGCCCGCCGCCGACAGTTCGGCCGCCAGCCGGTGCTGCCGCCCCAACAGCAACGCCCGGTCGGCCTCGCGCCAGACGGGACGGTCGGCGGCCCGCGCGCCGGCATAGTCGAAACCGCGACGCCCGAAGCGTTCGACCAGAGCCCGCGCCTTGGCGCCACCCTCGGGCGCGGCTGCCCCTTCTGCGCCGAGGCCCTCTTCACAAAATCCGTAATGGCTGGCCAGGGCGGCGACGAGCCCCGGATCGGCCCCGCCTGCCAGCACCACGGGCCGCCCGGCCTCGCAGGCCTCAAGCGCGCGGGCCGCCATCTCGGGCCGCAGCGGCAATAGGTCGACCCGGGGCGGAGCGATCCGCGCCAGCTCGCGGCAAAGCCCGGCCCGGTCGCGAAGATGCATGGCCGTCGCCCTGAGCGTCTCTAGCGGCGCGCGGCCGAGGCCGTTCCAGAAGCATTCAAGCCCGAGATCGGTCTTCAGAAAGGTCCCGTCGACGTCGAGGACCAGCGGTTTCTGGCGTTGCATCCTATCCCCTGCCCTTGGCCCGGAACACGCAGCCGTCGCTGATCAGCTCGGGCGGGGTCCGGCACAGCCCCCGGGCCACCGCCCAGGCTGCCAGCACCTTCGGCACATAATCGCGCGTTTCCAGATAGGGCGGAACGCCGCCATGGGCGCGCACCGCCCCTTCTCCGGCATTATAGGCGGCCAGAACCAGCACCGGATCGCCGCCGAATTCGCCCATCAGCCAGTCGAGATAGGCAACGCCGCCGCGGATATTGGCGACGGGATCGGCGGCATCGGCCACGCCGAAGCGCCGGGCGGTGGCGGGTATCAGCTGCATCAGCCCCAGCGCCCCCTTCGGGCTGAGCGCCCTGCCGCGCCCGCCGCTTTCGACCCCGATCACCGCCAGCGCCAGCGCGGGCGAGACCCGGGTGCCGACCGTGGCCGACAGGATCGCGCGGCCATGGGCCTCGGCGATGTCCTGCAAAAGCTGCAGCCGGGGCGCGCGCACCGCTTCGCCGGGCGGTGCCTCGCCCAGTGCCTCCAGCGCGGGCGCCAGCCGCCCCGGCCGGCTGTCGCTCAACGCGGGCGACACTCGCGACCAGAACCAGGCCGGCCCCGGCTGCGCCGCGTTGCCGGGGGGCGGTTCGGCCGCAGCGTCGGGCGCGCGCGCCAGCGGAGCGGTCGGCGGGCCCAATGCGGCCGGTACCACGGTCGCGCGCGGCTCGATCTGAACGGTGATGCGTCGTGACGCACCGGGGGCGGGCGGTTTGACCCTTCGGAAGGTGAACTCTGGCCAGGGCGGCGGCTCGGCCCGCACCGGTCCGGGCGCCGCGCCCGCGCTGGCAAGAACCAGCCCGGCCAGAACCAGACCTTCCAGATGACGCCGCATGCTCTGCCCTGCCCGACCTTGCGGTTCTTTGCATTTCCGCTTTGCGGCACGGACCCGACAGGCCCGTCCTGCATACAGAGAGTTTTCAAGGCAATTGTTATTGCATTTTTGATCAATTCCCAAGGTTTCGATGGTCTTTTTCCGCTGGGGCAGAAATTGCCAAGGCCCAGCCCAACTCTTGCCCGATTCCGGTGGCCCTATGACCGGGTCGAAGCGGTTGCGGCCCCATTGCTGGGGGTCCGGCCCTTCACCCAAGGGCATTTGAATTGAGCGAGCATCCTTCTGGAGGGACCCCCATGAAACTCTTCAAACTCTTCAAGACCTTCGCCAAGGACGAGTCCGGCGCCGTCACCGTCGACTGGGTCGTGCTGACCGCCGCCATCGTCGGCCTCGGCATTGCCGTTCTGGGCACGGTTCGCGGCGGCGTGAACAGCCTCGGCGACAACATCGCTTCCTCGCTGTCTTCCGGGACGGTTGCCAGCCTGTCGAACCTCGGCTGGGGCAGCGACGCCACTGACAACACCCCGGACTAAGAGGACCACATAGACGTCTAAGGAGGGTCGCTGCCCACAGAAGCGGCCCTCATTGCTGTCTCTTCGCTAGAGGCCTGCGCTGATGTGGAGGCCGCGCGCTGCTTTAGAACCGGAGAGTGATACCCTCGATCTTTAACTGAATATCCACCGGACGTCGCCAAGATCCCCCGGGGATTGCCGCATTACCGTGGCAAATCAAAAGAACGAAGGAAACTCCGCGGCCAGCGCCGGGGTCGCGGATCGGCGACGAAAGGACATGCCATGCGCCTGATCTTCGGACTGGTCCTTCTGCTGGGGCTCGGTCTGGCAGGGTTCGCGGTCTACATGGCCCAGGGCTATTTCGACCAGACCAAACGCGAACTGGCTGCCGCGCGCGCCGCCCAGGCCCAGCAGGTCGCGCTGGAACCTGTGGTCGTCGCCAGGGAACCGCTGCGCTATGGCCAGCAGATCACGCTGGACAACCTGCGCCCGGTGCTCTGGCCGAAGGACTCGATGCCCGAAGGCGTGTTCCAGACCAAGGAAGAGCTGTTTCCCGAAGGCCAGCCGCAATTCCGTACCGTCCTGCGCGCGATGGAGGCGGGCGAACCGCTCTTGCGGGTCAAGGTCACCGATCCCGGCGCCGATGCCGGTATCACCTCGCGCCTGACCAAGGGCATGCGCGCCTTCGCGATCCGGGTCGATGTCAGCTCCGGCGTTTCGGGCTTCCTGCGGCCGGGCGACCGGGTGGATGTCTACTGGACCGGCGAGAGCCAGTCGAAACAGGTGACCAAGCTGATCGACACCGGCATCCGCCTGATCGCCATCGACCAGATCGCCGACGAGGACACCACCCGGCCGGTGATCGCGCGCACCGTCACGGTCGAGGCTTCGCCGCAACAGGTCGCCTCGCTCGCCCAGGCGCAGTCGAGCGGGCGGTTGTCGCTGTCGCTGGTTGGCGCCAATGACGATGTCGTGGCCGAGGCGGTCGAGGTCGACCAAAAGGCTCTGCTGGGCATCGAGGACGCCCCCGAAGTCGCCCCCGAACAAAAGCGGATCTGCACAATTCGAACCCGCCGCGGGTCGGAAGTGGTCGAGATCGAAATCCCCTGCACGAACTGACCCCATTCGCCAAACCGGCCGCAGACAGAAGTTCCGCCCTTCGGCCGGCATGATAGGAACGGGAGGCCGGGGCCAAGGACAGAGCGGCACTATACAGCCCTTGCGTGCATTTCCGAGGCCAGCCAACAGGGGCGATTGTTGCGAGATACCCACAGGCCGCTTCCTGTGACGGCACGCAATGATTGCAAAAAAAACGGCCTTGCCGCATCCTGACCGCCAAAAGAGGCGAAAGACCCCTCGTGAGGCGTGATCGGAAAGGCAGGGTCACATGAGATTTCGGACCATCCTCGCGGCGGGACTGTTTGGTCTTGCCGCGATTCCGGCCCTGCCGCCGGAGGCCGGAGCGCAGACCCTGCGAACGCTGGAGGGTCAGGCGACCGGCAAGCTCACGGTTCCGATGAACCGCGCGGTGGTGGTCGAAAGCGATCAGGTCTTCGCCGAATTGTCGATTTCGAACCCGCAGATCGCCGATATCTCGACCCTTTCCGACCGCACCATCTATGTGCTGGGCAAGTCGCCCGGACGCACCACGCTGACGCTCCTGGGGCCCGACGGCACGCTGATCACCAATGTCGAGGTCCAGGTGACCCCCGACATGAGCGAACTCAAGGAACGGCTGCGCGAGGTGCTGCCGGGCGAACCCATCGAGGTGCGCGCGGCCAATGACGGGCTGGTTCTTTCGGGCACGGTCAGTTCGAAGACGGTGATCGACCGGGCGCTCGATCTTGCCTCGCGCTATGCGCCGGAACGGATCTCGAACCTGCTGAATGTCGGGGGCACCCAGCAGGTGATGCTGAAGGTCCGGTTCTCGGAAATGAACCGGTCCGTGTCGAAAAGCCTCGGCACCAGCCTCGGGGTCGCGGGCCTGACCAATGGCGGCGACCTGGGCTTTGCGGGCGGCACCAACACCATCACCGAGGGCACCAACCTCGGCGATCTCTTCGACGGCGATCCGTCGACCACGCCGGCCCGGTCGCGCAGCAGCAACGGCGTGTTCTCGATCGGCATCGGCGCTGGCGATCTGCAATTCGCGGTCCTGCTGGAAGCGCTGGAAACCAAGGGCTTCGTCCGCACCCTGGCCGAACCGAACCTGACCGCCCTGTCGGGCCAGGCGGCCAGCTTTCTTGCGGGCGGGGAATATCCGATCCCGGTGGTCGGCGGCGATGGCGACGTCACGGTCGAGTTCAAGCCCTTCGGGATTTCGCTGAACTTCATCCCCAATGTGGTGGGCAACAATATCAACCTCGAGATGAACGCCCAGGTCAGCAGTATCGACCCCTCCGTGACCTTCAACAACAACGGCATCATCATCAGCGGGTTCTCGACCCGCTCGACCTCGACCACGGTCGAGCTGCATGACGGCGAAAGCTTCGCGGTCGCGGGCCTCTTGCAGGACGATTTCGCCAGCCTCAAGGGCCAGGTGCCGTGGCTTGGCGACGTGCCGATCCTGGGCACGCTGTTCCGCAGTTCCGAATACCAGCGCGACCAGAGCGAACTGGTGATCATCGTCACCGCGCATCTGGTCTCGCCCACGCGCGGCGAGACGCTGGCCCTGCCGACCGACCGCGTGGCCCCGCCAAGCGAGCGCGACCTCTTTCTTCACGGCCGGCTGTCGTCGCCGCGCACCCCGCGCTCGGGCGCCGCGGGCGAGGTCGCGCGGCAGGATTTCGGCGGCTCCTACGGCTATGTGATGGAGTAGGCCCATGCGTGCCCGCCTTGCCTTCGTGACCCTGGGCGCCGCACTGGCGCTGACCGCCTGCAGCCCCCGCCAGATCGCCGATTTCAACCGGCCCGCGGGCGATGCGCTGGACGATGGCAGCTTTGGCAATGCCACGATGACCAACCAGATGGTGATGACGTCCGACCGGGCGATGGCCATCGACATGACCCGCCGTTTCGCCGCCGAGGTGCCCAGCACCGTCACCTTCGCCTTCGACAGCGCAGCCCTCGACGCCACGGCACAGGCCGCGCTCGACCGGCAAGCGGCCTGGATCCTGCGCTATCCCTTCGTGGTCTTCCGGGTCTACGGCCATGCCGACAAGGTCGGCAGCGCGCCCTACAACAAGGCGCTCGGGATGCGGCGGGCACAGGCGGCAGTGGCCTATATGGTGGCGCGCGGCGTGCCCCGCGCGCGGCTGCAGGCCGTGGTCTCCTATGGCGAGACCCGCCCGCTGGTCCATACCGAGGGGCCCGAGCGACTGAACCGCCGCACCGTGACCGAGGTCGCGGCCTTCCTGCGCCCGCGCCCGATGACGATCGATGGCAAGTACATGGCGCGCAGCTACCGGGCCTATCTCGACAGCGCGCAGCCCAAGCCCACGCTTCAACCCGCAGACGTCGCCGCGCAGGACTAACCCCCGCACTAACTCCCGCGCGGGGACCAGCCGCGCGTGGGCCGCGGATTGAAGGTTTTTCGAACAATTCAGCACCTCGGGCCGTAATGTTGCCCAAGTTGTTCTTCACGCTTGGACCATGGACCAACGTGCGCGCACGAAGTGAGTCGCGCGCGAACGGGGCAGAAGCGGTCGGCCGCCCGCCCTGCCCGGTCTGCGTGGAAGGATGTGGGAACGATGACGAGCATGCCAGCGTCGATACCCGACCAGGCCCCGATCCGGGCTTGCACGGTGTCGCGGGACATCCAGAATTTCGATCTTCTGATCGAGGACATGGAAGCCGAGCTGGGCGGCGGCTGGGGCGATATTGCCTTCGACGAGGCGCGCGGCTTCTTCGACCAGCCCGAGGCGCAGGACATCGAGTTCATCGCGGTCGCGGTCGACGATGCCGATGAGGCCGACATCGCGGCCATCGGCGAGATCGTCCGCGCCGCCAAGCAGCGCGGGCTGAGCGTGCTGGTCATCGCAGAAGAACTGAGCCCGATCGCGTTGCACCAGCTGATGCGGATGGGGGCCGACGATTTCGTGCCCTACCCGCTGCCCGAGGGGGCGTTGCACGAGGCCATCGTCCGGTTGCGCCAGACCCCGGCCGCGGCCCCCGCGGCGCCTGCTCCCGCAGATCCCGCCGCGCCCAGGCTGTCGCGCTCGAACCGGGACGGCGTGGTGCTGTCGGTGCAGGGTCTGGCAGGCGGGGTCGGCGCCTCGACCTTCGCGGTCAACCTCGCCTGGGAACTGGCGCTTGCGGCGCGCAAGTCGGGCGGCCGGGTCTGCCTGCTGGATCTCGACCTGCAATTCGGCTCGACCGCGACCTATCTGGACCTGCCGCGCAAGGATGCGGTCTTCGAACTCTTGTCCGATATCGGCGCGATGGACGGCGACAGTTTCCTGCAGGCTCTGCAAAGCTACCGAAGCGACCTGCATGTGCTGACCGCGCCCTCCGACATCCTGCCGCTCGACATCATCGGGCCGCCCGAGGTGAACGCGCTGATCGACATGGCACGCTCGCAGTTCGAATTCGTGGTCGTCGACATGCCGAAGACCCTGGTCAACTGGACCGAGACGGTGATCACCCAGTCGCATCTCTATTTCTCGTTGCTGGAACTCGACATGCGCTCGGCCCAGAACGCGCTGCGCGTGATCCGGGTGCTGAAATCCGAAGGGCTCCCGCGCGAACGGGTGCGCTATGCGCTGAACCGGGCGCCGAAATTCACCGACCTGTCGGGTCGCAGCCGGGTCCGCCGACTGGCCGACAGCCTCGATATCGACATCGAGATCCAGCTTCCCGACGGCGGCAAGGCGGTCACCGAGGCGGGCGATCACGGCCTGACCCTGGCCGAGACCGCGGCCAAGTCGCCGCTCCGCCGCGAAATCCAGAAGCTCGCAGCGTCGCTTTACGATCTCGGCACGGCCGCGGCCACCGCGGCACAGTAAAGGGGCTACGAATGTTCTCGCGCTACCGAAAGCCCGAGCCCGGCACCGTCCAGCCCGCCACGCCGCCCGAGCCCCGGCCCGAGGCGCCGCCGCCGCCCGCAGCATCCCTGCCCCCGGCCCTGCCCGCCCAGCCCGCGCCCAGCGAAAAGGACCGCAAGCGCAAGGAACGCCTGGGCGAGCTGAAATCCGAACTGCACAAACAGCTTCTGGAAAGCCTGAACCTCGCCGCGCTGGAACATGCCGAGGAAAAGGAGCTGCGCGCCGAGATCCAGGCCATCGCCTCCGAGGCGCTCGAGGAAATGGGCGTCGTCCTGAACAAGGACGACCGCACCCAGCTCTATCAGGAGCTGTTCGACGAGGTGACCGGGCTTGGCCCGCTGGAGCCGCTTTTGAAGGACGAAAGCGTCAACGACATCCTGGTGAACGGCCCCAAGCAGATCTTCGTCGAACGCGCGGGCAAGCTGCAACTGACCGACATCGCCTTTCGCGACGAAAAGCACCTGCTTCGGATCATCGACAAGATCGTCTCGGCGGTGGGGCGGCGGGTCGATGAATCGAACCCCTATGTCGACGCGCGGCTGGCCGACGGCTCGCGTTTCAACGCGATGGTGCCGCCCATTGCCGTCGATGGCAGCCTGGTCTCGATCCGGAAGTTCAAGAAGGACAAGCTTGGCATCGACGATCTGGTCACGTTCGGCGCCTTCACCGAAGAGATGGCCGCCTATCTGCAGGCGGCGGTCGCGACCCGGCTGAATATCATCGTCTCGGGCGGCACCGGGTCGGGCAAGACCACGACGCTGAACGCGCTGTCGTCCTTCATCGACAATTCCGAACGGATCCTGACCATCGAGGACACCGCCGAGCTGCAGCTGCAGCAGACCCATGTCGGCCGGATGGAAAGCCGCCCCCCCAATGTCGAGGGCAAGGGCGCGGTCAGTCAGCGCGACTGTCTGAAGAACGCGCTTCGGATGCGGCCCGACCGCATCATCGTCGGCGAGACCCGCGGCGACGAGGTGATCGACATGTTGCAGGCGATGAATACCGGCCATGACGGGTCGATGACCACGATCCACGCCAACAATGCCCGCGACGCGGTCAGCCGTCTGGAAAACATGATCGCCATGGCCGGGATCGAAATGCCGCTGAAGGCGGTGCGTGCCCAGATCGCCTCGGCCGTCAACCTGATCGTGCAGGCCAGCCGCCTGCAGGACGGCTCGCGCCGCATGGTCTCGATCACCGAGGTGACCGGGATGGAGGGCGAGGTGATCTCGATGCAGGAAGTGTTCCGCTACGAACGGCTCGGGCTCGATTCCAGCGGCAAGATCATCGGCCGCTTTACCGCGACGGGCGTGCGCAGCGCCTTTTCGGAGCGGTTCCGGCAATGGGGCTACGACCTGCCCGCCAGCATCTTCGAACCGGCCCGGGGGAAATAGCCCATGCAGATCGGCGCGGAACCCCTGATCTACGGATTGATCTTCCTCTCGGTGCTGGCGCTGGTCGAGGGGCTCTATCTGACCGTCTTCGGCAAGTCGATCAGCCTGAACGCCCGGGTCAACCGGCGGCTCGAGATGCTGGAAAAGGGCGTCGACCGCGAAAAGGTCCTGGAACAGCTCCGCAAGGAGATGACCCAGCACATGCGCGCCCGCGGCATCCCGCTTTACTCGATTCTGGCCGAGCGGGCGCAGAAGGCCAATATCGCCTTCACGCCCGTGCAGCTGATCGGGGTCATGGTGGTGCTGTCGGGCGTGGCCTTTCTGGGTCTGACGCTGGGCACCGGGGCCGCGCTTCCGGTGCGCGTGCTGGCCTCGATCGGGATCGGCATCGGCGGGGTCTATATCTGGGTCAACGGCAAGGCCAAGAAGCGGCTCGGCCTGATCGAGGAACAGTTGCCCGACGCGGTCGAACTGATGGTGCGCTCGCTGCGCGTGGGCCATCCCTTCATCTCGGCCATCAACATCGTCGCCCAGGAGGTGCCCGACCCGCTGGGATCGGAATTCGGCGTCATCGCGGACGAGGCCGCCTATGGCCGCGATGTCAGCGAGGCGCTGAAGGATCTGGCCGAACGGGTCGACATGCAGGACCTGCGCTTTCTCGCGGTCGCGGTGACGATCCAGCAGCAATCGGGCGGCAACCTGGCCGAGGTGCTGGCGGGTCTCGCCGCGGTGATCCGCTCGCGCTTCAAGCTCTTCCGCCGCGTCAAGGCGATCACCGCCGAGGCGAAATGGTCGGGCATGTTCCTGTCGGGCTTTCCGATCGCCGCGATCCTGATGATCTCGGTGCTGAAGCCCGACTATTACGACGATGTCAAGGAAACCGCCGCCTTCATCCCGGCCGCCATCGCCGTGGCCGTGTTTCTCGTCGTGAACGTGATCTTCATGCGCATCATGGTCAACATCAAGGTCTGAGGGCAGGGCCATGGATTTCGTCGCTTACGTCACCGGCTGGATCACCGACCGTTTCGGGCCGCTCGGGCCGTTGATCGCGGTGGGCCTGCTGGGCGTGGGGCTGATCGCGCTGTCGCTGCCGGTCTTCCTGACGCGACGCACCGACCCTCTCGACAAGCTCAAGCGTCAGGTCCGCGAGGCCGAATCCGCAACCGTCCGCGACCAGCAGGCGCCCCTGCGCCAGGTGTCGCGCGCCGACAAGCTCGACCGCTTTTCGACTTTCCTCGAACCCCAGGACGAAAAGGAACTCTCGGCCGCACGGCTGAAGCTGTTGCGGGCGGGCTACCGGTCGAAATCGGCGGTGCGGGTGTTCCACTTCGCGCAGTTCACGCTGGGGCTTCTGTTTCTGGCAGGCGGTCTGATCTATTCGGTCCTGCTGAACGCGGGCGGTGAGGTCGACACGACAAAGGTCGTCCTGTCGGTGATCGTGCCGGGCGCCATCGGGTATTACCTGCCGAAATACTGGGTCGAACGCCGGGTGCAGACCCGCCAGGAAGAAATCGTCAACGGCTTTCCCGACAGTCTCGACATGATGCTGGTCTGCGTCGAGGCGGGGCAATCGCTCGACCAGTCAATCCTCCGGGTCGCGCGCGAGATGCGGGCGGGCTTTCCCGACCTGGCCTCGGAATACGAAATCGTCTCGAACGAGATGAAGGCCGGCAAGGACCGGGTGCAGGTACTGCGCGACATGTCCGAACGCTGCGGCGTCACCGACATTTCGTCCTTCGTCACGGTGCTGATCCAGTCGGCGACCTTCGGCACCTCGATCGCCGAGGCGCTGCGGGTCTTCTCGGCGGAAATGCGTGACAAGCGCGTCATGCGCGCCGAGGAAAAGGCGAACAAGTTGCCGACCAAGCTGACTTTGGGCACGATGATGTTCACGGTTCCGCCGTTGCTCATCATCCTGATCGGCCCATCGGTCTATGCGATCTACGACACGCTCAACAACGCCAAGTTCTGACCTTCTGCGCTGTTGCGGGCTGGCGCTCGCCCTGCTCTGCGCGGGCTGCGCCCCCTCGGACCGGCTCTCGCCCGCCTATCGGGGCCTGCCCGCCCCGCCCGGTGCCCCGCATCTTGACGAGGCGGTCGACGGCCTGGTCGTCGGCCACCGCCTGATGGCCGCGGGCGAATACGAACTGGCGCTGAAGGCCTATTACCGCGCCGCGGCAAAGCAGGGGCTGACCGCCGATGTCCTGTCGGCGATCGGGTCGGCCAATCTGAGGCTCGGGCGGCTCGGTCAGGCCGAAACCCAGCTGCGCCGCGCCATTGCCGAGGACGAACGCTTCGTGCCCGCCTGGAACAATCTGGGCGTCGTGCTGATGGAAAAGGGCGAGGCCGGCGAGGCCCGGCGGGTGTTCGAGACCGCTTTCGCGCTCGACAGCGGCGGCTCTGACGACATTCGCCGCAATTTGCGGCTCGCTATCGCTAAAACCGAAAATCCCGATTATGATTCGGCACCGAACGAAGGGAACAACTTCGACCTGGTGCGGCGCGGCGAGGGCAGATACCTGCTTCTGGCCACGCCCTGAGGACAGAGCAGCCGAAAGGACGCCGCGATGCGCCATCCCGTTCTGGCCCCGATCTGCGCCGCCCTGGCGCTGTCGGTCGCGGCCTGCCAGAAACCCGGCGATACCGATGTCGACCGCGCGGTGCAGGACGTGCTGGCGAGCGACGAAAGCAGCCTCAACGACATCATGATGACGGTGGCCGATCCCGACGAGGCGATCCGCTATTTCCGGCGGCTGCTGGACGAGGACCCCGACAAGCTGGCCGCCCGGCGCGGGCTGGCGCAGTCGCTGATCCGGGCCAGGCGCCCGGCCGAGGCCGTCGCCGCCTGGGCCGAGGTGGTGCGCCACCCCGAGGCCGGGAACGCGGACCGGGTGAACTACGCCGATGCGCTGATCCGGGTCGGCGACTGGGGCAAGGCCGAGGCCGAACTCGACAGGGTCCCGCCCACCTTCGAAACCTATCAGCGCTACCGGCTCGAGGCGATGGTGGCCGACAGCAACCGCGAATGGGCCAAGGCCGACAGTTTCTACGAGACCGCCGCCGGGCTGACCACCAAACCCGCCGGGGTCTACAACAACTGGGGTTATTCCAAGCTGACGCGGGGCGATTACCGGGGCGCCGAGCGGCTTTTCGTCGATGCCCTGACCTATGACCCCAAGTTGTTTACGGCCAAGAACAATCTGGTGCTGGCCCGGGGCGCGCAGCGCAAATACGACCTGCCGGTGATCGAGATGACCCAGACCGAGCGGGCGCAGCTTTACCACACGCTCGCCCTGACCGCGATCAAGCAGGGCGACGTGGCCATCGGCAAGGGCCTGCTGGAAGAGGCCATCGAGACCCATCCCCAGCATTTCGAGGCCGCCGTCCAAGCCCTGCGCGCGCTCGAGGCGCGGGGCTAGGCCGGGCCCATGACCGAGGCGCTCTGGTTTCTGCCCGTCGCGACCCCCATCGCGCTTTGGACTGCGCTCAGCGATCTTCGGACCATGACCATTCCGAACCGCGCGGTGCTGGCGCTGGTCGCGGTCTATGCGCTGGTCGGGCTCGCGGTGCTGCCGCTGGAAGCCTGGGCCTGGCGCTGGCTGCATCTGGCGGTGGTGCTGACGCTCGGTTTCGGGCTGAACCAGATGGGCGCGGTGGGCGCGGGCGATGCCAAGTTCGCCGCCGCGATGGCCCCCCTGGTTGCGCCGGGCGATATTGGCGCCTTTCTCTTCCTGCTGGCTGCGGCGATCCCGGTGGCCTTCGCCGCGCATCGTCTGGCCCGGCGGATCCCGGGCCTTCGGCGCGCCCTGCCCGGCTGGGCTTCGTGGGAGGCACGCGATTTTCCCATGGGGTTCGCGCTTGGCCCGGCCTTG
Organism: Rhodovulum kholense; assembly: GCF_003053725.1. GTDB lineage: Bacteria > Pseudomonadota > Alphaproteobacteria > Rhodobacterales > Rhodobacteraceae > Rhodovulum > Rhodovulum kholense. The sequence continues at coordinate 12,737 of NZ_QAYC01000003.1, read as the reverse complement.
ATCCTTTATCTGGCGTTGGCCGCGGGCGGCGCGATGCCCAGCACGATGTAGTCGCGGGTCCGGCGCAGTTCGGTCAGATCGTAACCGCCCGCCTCGATGGTCGCGAGGATACGACGCCGCGCGCCGATATCGCCCGCGCATTGCGGCACCAGCAAAAGCTCGGCTCCCTCGATCCCGGGCAGCCCGCCGTAATACCAGGGCGCCCCGCCTTCGAGCCGCCCCACCCCGCCGAACAGCCAGTAGGTGCTGAGGATATCGGCAACAAAGGCCGGATGACCCGCGAAGCCCGCCGCCGCGAGGTCTTCCGAGATCGCGCGATACCAGCCGACAAGCCCGTTCGTGATGATGCAGTCCTCAAGCGCGCTGCCGCGAAAGACAACCGGCTCGGGACCGGGATCGCCCCACCATTCGGGCCGTTCGAGATCGAGAGCGCGAGGGCTGCGGGTCTCGACCTGGTGTGCGCGCTTGGCGGGCATCCAGAGGCCCTGATCGCCGGGCAAAAGTGCAACCGCCTCGGTTTCGGCCGCGAGGACGTTGCGAACCGGGCTCTCGAAAAGGGAAAAGAAGATGGGCGCGGCCAGCACCAGCGCCGACCAGCCGACCGCCATCAGCCCGCGGGGGGGCGGGGTTCCTGGCCGCCGCAACGCCAGCGCCACGATGCCCAGAAGAAACAGCCAGACCGGGGCGTTGCCATGGTTCTGGTAGGTCACATAGGCAAGGCCCGGCGCCGCCGTTAGCAACAGCAGACCCTCCCGACGCCAGCCGCCGCGCCGGGCAAGGATCACTGCCACGAGATAAAGCAGCGTGCCGGCCACGGTCGGTGCCCCGCCGATCACTGTCAGGAACGGATCGCCGGGATAGGGGCGTATGTCGGTGCGGGCAACCTCCAGCAGATCGGCCAGATAGGCTGGCCAGAGCCCTGGCCCGGCCACCAGCGTGAGCCCGCCGAAGATCGCCAGAGCCGCCGCCAGCGCGGTCGCCAATGCGCGGCCGTCGCGGCGCAGCGCCAGCGCCAGAAGGGCGACCGGTGCGCAGGCCAGCAGGTAGGTGGCCTTGATCAGCGCAAGCGCCGCAAGCCCCAGCCCCAGCACAAGCCCGTCGGCCAGTTGCTGCCCCGGGCCGGACCCGCGCGGCGGCAGGATGGCAATCGCGAGCACGACGAAGGCGATGGCCCAGCCCCAGCGGTTATAATGCATCGAAAGCGAGATCCAGGGCTCCGGCCCCCCGGAGGCCAGTGCCACGGCCAGCCCCATGACGCCCGCCCCGAAGAGGCAGGCCCAGCCCCGGTCGAGCCGGCTGAGCCCGACCCAGAACGCACCGGGCAGCAGGACCGCGCCAGCCAGCGCCTGCGCCCAGATCACCGCCAGCCCCAGCGGCTGGCCAAGGGCGGCCAGCGCCGCGATGGGGGCATAGGCCAGAACGCCCAGCGGCGTGACGAAATCGAGATGCGGCCATTCGCCGTCGACCTCGCGCCGGACGATGTCGGCCAGATGCAGCAGATCGCCCTCGTGATTGGAGATATGCAGACCGCCCTTGGCCAGCCCCAGCGCCGTGGCCAGCGCAAGGATCGCCGCCATCAGCCCCGCCAGAACCGCCGGGAACGATCCTTTCATCTGTCACCCTCCGATATGCGGGCCCTTTCTGGCCCAGACGGTTGAACGAAAGGTTGCGATCCCCGCAATTGTCGCGAAAACTCGGCTCTTTGCCCCAGAATTGCCCGAAACCCGGGGCAGTCTCGGCTCCGAAGCCGCAGTCAGCCCTGGACCCGCGATGAACATGCAAGCCTCGACGGTCTTCGGGCCGCCCGCCCCACGCGCGCTGGCCGAGATGCAGCTGCCGATCGTGATGATGCGCGACATCCTGCTGAAGACGATCTTCCGCAAGAATGTCGATGTGGTGACCGAGATCGCCCGGGCGATCTGCCTGCCGGTGCCAGTCGCGCAGGAACTGGTCGATCTTGCCCGCGGCCAGAAGCTGCTGGAGGCGACCGGGACGCTTCATGCCAATTCGGGCGGCGAGATGGGCTATCAGCTGACCGAGGCGGGCAAGGCGCGCGCGCTCGACGCGCTGACCCAGTCGGAATATTACGGCGCGATGCCGGTGCCGCTGGAGGTCTATGCCGAACAGGTCCGCCGCCAGTCGATCCGCAACATCCAGATCACCCGCAGCCAGCTGACCGGGGCGATGGGCCATCTGATCCTGCCGGATTCGCTGCTCGACCATCTGGGGCCGGCGGTCAGCGCCGGCCGGTCGATCCTGATGTATGGCCCGCCCGGAAACGGGAAATCCTCGATCTCGAACGGCATACGCGACGCGCTTGGCGACCGGATCTTCATTCCACGCGCCATCGAATATGCCGGTCAGGTGATCACCGTCTACGACCCCATCGTGCATACCGCCGCCGAGGAACAGGAAGACGACCCGACCGCGCTGCGCCGGGCCGCGGGTCGCACCGACACGCGCTATGTGCTGTGCCGCCGCCCCACAGTCATCACCGGGGGCGAGCTGTCGCTGTCGATGCTCGATCTCGTCTACAACCCGACCGCGCGCACCTATCAGGCGCCGCTGCAGCTGAAGGCCACCGGCGGCGTCTTCATCGTCGACGATCTCGGGCGCCAGGCCGAACCGCCGCAGGCGCTGATCAACCGCTGGATCGTGCCGCTGGAGGAAAGCCGAGACATCCTCGCGCTGCAATCGGGCGAGAAGTTCGAGGTGCCCTTCGACACTCTGGTGATCTTCTCGACCAACTTCCATCCGAACGAGATCTTCGACCGCGCCGCGCTGCGCCGGATCTTCTTCAAGATCAAGGTCGACGGCCCCTGCCAGGAGGATTTCCTGAAGATCTTCGCCCTCGTCGCCCGCAAGAAGAAGATGCCCATCGACGAGGACACGCTGATCTACCTGCTCAGGGAAAAATACCCGACCATCGACAATGTCTATGCCAACTACCAGCCGGTCTTCCTGATCGACCAGATGATCGCCATCTGCGAGTTCGAGGGGATTCCCAGCCAGATGAGCCCCGAGCTGATCGACCGCGCCTGGGCGAACATGTTTGTCCGCGAAGAGACCATCGTGCACTAAACCTCCGGCCGCCGCGTCCGCAGGCAAAGCGCCATTTTTTGACCACAAGGTCCGCTTTCGGGCTTTCCGTCCCCCGAATCTTTTCGTTAGGCTTGCCAGGTAAGTCAGACCCCCTGACCCGTCAATCCCGGAGACATTCGTGGATCCCAAGACCTTGCCCGCCGTTTTCGACGGCCATAACGACGTTCTTCTCAGACTTTATCGCGCCGGCGGACCGGCGGCCGCCGAAACCTTCCTGACCGGGGATGCGGGCCATATCGACCTGCCCAAGGCCCGCGCGGGCGGGCTCGGCGGCGGTTTCTTCGCGGTCTATGTGCCCTCCGAGGGCGGCGAGGACAATGAAGAGGCGATGGCGCAGGACAGCTACGACTTGCCCCTGCCCCCGCCCGAACCGCAGGACCACGCGCTGACCGTTGCCATGGCGCAGGTCGCAACGCTGGAGCGGCTGGAAGAGCTGGGCGCGCTGAAGATCTGCCGCAGCGCCGCGGAAATCCATATCTCGATGGTCGAACACAAGCTGGCGGCCATCCTGCACATGGAAGGCGCCGAGGCCATCGACCCCGAGCTGATCACGCTTGACGTTCTGCACGGCGCGGGGCTGCGTTCGCTCGGTCCGGTCTGGAGCCGGCCCACCATCTTCGGCGAGGGCGTGCCGTTCCGATTTCCCTCGGACGGCGATACCGGCGGCGGGCTGACCGATCTGGGCGTGGCGCTGGTCAGGCGCTGCAATGCGCTGAGGATCATGCTCGATCTGTCGCACATGACCATGGCGGGCTTCTGGGACGTCGCCAAACACTCGGATGCGCCGCTGGTCGCGACCCATTCGAACGCCCATGCGATCTGCCCCCATGCCCGCAACCTGACCGACGCCCAGCTCGAGGCCATCGCCGCCAGCGACGGCATGGTCGGGTTGAACTTTGCGACCGCCTTTCTGAGGCCCGACGGGCGCATGATCGATACCGGTCTTGACGACATGCTGCGTCATCTCGACCATCTGCTGGGCAAGCTCGGCGAGACTCGCGTGGGGCTCGGGTCGGATTTCGACGGGGCGATGATCCCGTCTGCGATCGGGTCGGCCGCGGGGCTGCCCGCATTGCGCGCCGCGATGACGGCCCATGGCTACGGTCCCCAGCTGATCGAGCGGATCTGCCATGGTAACTGGCTGAGGGTGCTGGAGAAAACCTGGGGCCACTGACGGGCAAGACCGGCGCAACGACGCCGGAAGACGACATAAAAACAGACCAACAGAGAGGACGACCAAGATGAACGCTTTTGCAAGGCTGATGTCGGGCGCCGCGCTGGCCGCGACGCTCGCGGGCGTGGCGCCTGCGCTTTGGGCCGAAACGCCCGCGAACATGCTGGTGGTGGCCAACCGGATCGACGACATCACCACGCTCGACCCGGCCGAGACCTTCGAATTCGCGGGCGGCGACGTGCTGCGCAACGTCTACGGGCGGCTGGTGAACTTCGATCCTCTGGATTTCGAGGCCGGCTATCAGCCCGACCTCGCCGAAAGCTGGGAGGTCAGCGAGGACGGCCGCACCATCACCTTCACCATGCGCGAGGGTGTCAGCTTCGTCTCGGGCAACCCGGTGACCGCCGAGGATGCCGAATTCTCGCTGCGCCGCGCGGTTCTGCTGAACCTCACGCCGTCGTTCATCCTGACCCAGTTCGGCTTTACCCCCGAGAATATCGAGGAAACCATCAAGGCCGACGGCAACAAGCTGGTCATCACCACCGACAAGGCCTATGCGACCTCCTTCGTGCTGAACTGCCTGACCGCGACCATCGGCTCGATCGTCGACAAGACGACAGTGATGGCGCATGAGGTCGACGGCGACATGGGCCACGACTGGCTCAAGACCAATTCGGCGGGCTCGGGCGCCTACAGCCTCGTGGCCTGGAAACCGAACGAATCCGTGACCCTTCAGGCCAATCCAGACTTCTATCAGGGCACGCCCGCGATGCAGCGGGTGATCGTGCGCCATATCGCCGAAAGCGCGACCCAGCGGCTGCTGCTGGAACGCGGCGATGTCGATGTCGCGCGCAACCTCAACCCCGAGGACGTGCAGGGCATCACCGGGGCCGAGGGCATCAAGATCCAGGAAGAGCTGAAAGGCTACCTGATGTATGCCTCGTTCAACCAGAAGATCCCCGAGCTGACAAAGCCCGAGGTGCTGGAGGCATTCAAGTACCTCGTCGATTACGACGGCATGGTGAACAGCTTCCTCAAGGGGCAGTGGACCGTCCAGCAGAACTTCCTGCCCCAGTCCTATCTGGGTGCCGTGAAGGACAACCCGTTCTCGCTCGATGTCGAGAAGGCCAAGGCGCTGCTGGCCGAGGCGGGGGTCGACGGGCTGGAACTGACCATCGGCGTGCGCGATGTGCAGGAGCGTCTTGAGATTGCCCAGTCGATGCAGAACACCTTTGCCCAGGCGGGCATCACGCTGAACATCGAGGTCGGCACCGGCAAGCAGGTGCTGGCCAAGTATCGCGCCCGCGATCTGGACGTCTATCTGGGCACCTGGGGGCCGGACTATGCCGACCCGCAGACCAATGCCTCGACCTTCGCCTATAACCCCGACAACTCGGACGAGGCGCAGAATGGCGGCATTCTGGCCTGGCGCAATTCCTGGGATGCGGGCGGGCTGACCGAGATGACCGAGGCCGCGGTGGCCGAGCGCGACACCGCCAAGCGCGCCGAGATGTATCATGAGATCCAGGCCAGGTTCCGCGAAATCTCGCCCTTCGCCATCATGTTCCAGAACATCGAGCAGGACGGCGTGCGCGAGAATGTGCAGAACTTCACCACCGGGCTGGCGGTCAGCGATGCCAGCTACTGGAAAGTGACCAAGTAACGTGTCGGCAACCGGCAAGGCACAGGAAGGGCGCGCCCGCGCGCCTTTCCCTCCCCGCTGGGTGAAACGGACGGGCGTGACGCTGGGGTCGATCGCGATCACCATGCTGGGCTTGCTGTTCGTCACCTTCTTGATCGGCCGCGTGATGCCCATCGACCCGGTGCTGGCGATCGTCGGCGAACGCGCCAGCCCCGAGGTCTATAACCGGGTCTATCAGGAACTCGGGCTGGACCGGCCGCTGCTGGTGCAGTTCTGGTTCTATCTGCAGGACGTGGTCCGGGGCGATTTCGGCACCTCGCTGCTGACCGCGCGGCCCGTATCCGAAGACATCGCCCGGGTCTTTCCGGCGACGCTGGAACTGGCGACGCTGGGCACGCTGATGGGCGTGCTGCTGGGCGTGCCGCTGGGCGTGCTGGCCGCCGTCCGGCGCGGGTCCTGGATCGACCAGATCGCGCGCGTGGTGGCGCTGGTGGGCTATTCGATGCCGATCTTCTGGCTCGGGCTCATGGGCCTTCTGATCTTCTACGGCATTCTCGGCTGGGTCGGCGGGCCGGGGCGGCTGTCGATCTTCTATGACGGCATGATCGAGCCCGTCACCGGCATGATCCTGATCGACAGTGCGCTGGCGGGCGACGGAACGGTCTTTCGCGACGCGCTCAGCCATATCGTGCTGCCGGCGTCCCTGCTGGGCTATTACAGCCTCGCCTATATCAGCCGCATGACCCGGTCCTTCATGCTGGAACAGATGTCGGCCGAATATGTCACCACCGCCCGGGTCAAGGGCCTGAGCGAGCGCGCGGTGATCTGGAACCATGCCTTCCGCAACATCCGGGTGCAGCTGATCACGGTGATCGCACTCAGCTATGCCGGGCTTCTGGAAGGCTCGGTGCTGACCGAGATCATCTTTTCGTGGCCGGGCATCGGGTCCTACATCACCAACGCCCTGCTGTCCGCCGACATGAGCGCGGTCCTGGGCGGCACCGTGGTGGTGGGGCTCGCCTTCGTCCTGCTGAACGTCTTTTCCGACCTGCTTTACAAGGTCTTCGATCCGAGGGCGAAATGACCGAGATGACCGGACTTCGCGCCTGGCTTCTGACCGACACGCCGCACTCGCGGGGGCAGGCCCGGCTGGCGAACCTCTATCACGGCTGGCTGGCCTTCCGCCGCAACCCGATGGCGATGTTCGGGCTGGCGATCCTGATCGCGCTGCTGGCCATTGCCGCACTCGCGCCCTGGATCGCGCCGCATGACCCCTTCTATCAGGACCTCACCGCCCGGCTGCAGCCGCTGGGCACGCCCGGCCATCCGCTGGGCACGGATTCGCTGGGGCGCGACATCCTCTCGCGGCTGATCTACGGCTCGCGGATCACGCTTTACATCGTCACCCTCGTCGCCCTCATCGCGCCGCTGGCGGGGCTGATCGTCGGCACCGTCTCTGGCTATCTCGGCGGCTGGGTCGATCTGGTGCTGATGCGGATCACCGACATCTTCCTGGCCTTCCCGCGGCTGGTGCTGGCGCTGGCCTTTGTCGCCGCGCTGGGCGCAGGCATCGAGAACGCGGTGCTGGCCATCGCCCTGACCGCCTGGCCGCCCTATGCCCGGATCGCCCGGGCCGAGACGCTGACCCTTCGGAACGCCGATTTCATCAGCGCCGTCCGCTTGCATGGTGCCGGTCCGATCCGGATCATCACCCGGCATATCTGGCCGCTCTGCATCTCGTCGCTGATCGTGCGGGTGACGCTTGACATGGCCGGGATCATCCTCGCCGCAGCCGGGCTTGGGTTCCTCGGGCTCGGCGCCCAGCCGCCCAGCCCCGAATGGGGCGCGATGATTTCCGAGGGCCGCCGCTTCATCCTCGATCACTGGTGGGTCGCCACCATGCCGGGGCTGGCGATCTTCACCGTGTCGCTGGCCTTCAACCTGCTGGGCGACGGCTTGCGCGACGTGCTCGATCCGAAGGGAGAGAAATGACCCCCCTGCTCGAAGTCGAGGACCTCTGGGTCCGGTTTCCGACCCGCACCGGGATACTGGACGCGGTGCGCGGCGTCTCGTTCACGCTTGGCCGCGAGCGGCTGGGCATCGTCGGCGAAAGCGGGTCGGGCAAGTCGATGACCGGCCGGTCGATCCTGAGGCTGATCCGGCCGCCGGGGCAGGTCACCGCCGCGCATATCCGGCTTGATGGCGAAGACCTGATGCAGAAATCGGAGGCCCAGATGCGCCAGGTGCGCGGCGAGCGGATCTCGATGGTGATGCAGGACCCGAAATTCTCGCTGAACCCGGTGATGAGCGTGGGCGATCAACTGATCGAGGCCTGGCGCGTCCACAAGAAGGGCAGCCGGTCCGAGGCACGCGAGCGCGCGCTCGGCATGCTGGAAGCCGTCTCGATCCGCGACCCCGAACGGGTGATGCGCGCCCATCCGCATGAGCTTTCGGGCGGCATGGGCCAGCGGATCATGATCGCGATGATGCTGATCCCCGACCCCGAACTGCTGATCGCGGACGAACCGACCTCGGCGCTCGATGTCTCGGTGCAGGCACAGGTGCTGCAGATCATGGACCGGCTGGTGCAGGATCGCGGCATGGGGCTGATCTTCATCAGCCACGACCTGAACCTGGTGGCCGATTTCTGCGACCGGGTGCTGATCATGTATGCCGGCCGCGTGGTCGAGACCTGCGAGGCCGACAAGCTGCACGAGGCGAAGCACCCCTATACGCGAGGGCTTCTGAACTCGCTGCCCCGGCTTGATGCGCCGCAAAAACGGCTCGAGGTGCTGCGCCGCGATCCCTCCTGGGCCGAAACCCCCTCGGTGAGGCCGTCATGAGCGCGCTTTTCTTCGACGATGTCAGCGTCTGGTTCGGCGAGGGCCGCGACCGGGTCGATGCCGTCCGGCACGCGAACTTTCGCGTCGGCCATGGCGAAAGCTTCGGGCTGGTCGGCGAAAGCGGCTCGGGCAAGTCGACGATCATGCGCGCGCTGACCGGGCTCGCGCCCGACTGGTCGGGCCGGATGGCGGTGAACGGCAATCCGGTCCGCTCGGGCCACCGCCGCGACCGCAACTTCTACAAGAGCGTCCAGATGGTCTTTCAGGACCCCTATGCCTCGCTCCATCCGCGCCAGTCGGTCGATCAGGTGCTGTCCGAAACCCTGCACCTGCACGGGTTTCGCGATATCGAACCGCGCATCGTGCGGCTGCTCGACGATGTGGGCCTCGGCTCGGCCTTCCGCTTTCGCTATCCGCACCAGCTGTCGGGCGGCCAGCGCCAGCGCGTGGCCATCGCCCGGGCGCTGGCCCCCGAACCCTCGATCCTGCTCCTCGACGAGCCCACATCGGCGCTTGACGTGTCGGTCCAGGCCGAGATCCTGAACCTGCTGACCGACCTGCGGGCCGAACACAAGCTGACCTTCCTGATGGTCTCGCACGATCTCGCGGTGGTCGCCCATATGTGCGAACGCATCGCGGTGATGCAGGCCGGAGAGATCGTCGAGGTGATGGGCGTGGACGAAATGCGGGCGCTGACGCCGGCGCATCCCTACACCCGCAAGCTTCTTCAGGCCTCGCTTGGCTATACCCGGGGTTGACCCGGGATTACCCCCCGTGCGCCCCGGCTTCGCCTGAATTTCGCTCGAACTTTACGAGAAACGTCAGCGATCGCCGGAGCGCTGGCATACCCTATCTTAACGTCGCGACAGCTAGTGCTCTGAACTGGAAACCCTCCGGTACCGGAACACGACATGCGTCTTGCCTTTGCCGTCGCACTTGCCGCGAGCCTCCTTGGGCCAGCCACCTCTCTCCTTGCCGATTCCGGATCCGACCGGTCGGTCGTCCGCTTCGCCCAGGTCGCGGCCCTTGAAGGGCCGGCCGGGGCACTGGGCCAGGGCATGCGCCTCGGCCTGCTGGCCGCCTTCGAGGAAGCCAACCGGGCCGGCGGGGTGAATGGCCGCAAGATCCAGATGGACAGTTTCGACGACGGCTACGAACCCACCCGCTCGGCCACCGAGGTCGAGAAAGTGCTTGCCGACGACCGCTACCTTGCGCTGGTCGGCCAGGTCGGCACCCCCACCGCCAAGGCGACGCTGCCGGTCGCGGCCGCGGCCGGGATGCCGATGATCGGCCCGCTGACCGGGACCGATTTCCTGCGCGCGCCCTGGGTCAGCAACGTGGCCAACATCCGCGCCAGCTACGACAGCGAAACCGAAGCCTGGATCGCCTATCTGGTCGATGCGCTCGGCAAGGACCGGATCGCGGTCCTTTATCAGGATGACGGGTTTGGCCAGTCCGGACTGGAAGGGGTGCGCCGCGCGCTGCAAAAGCGCGGGCTGACCCCGGTCGCCGAAGCGAACTACACGCGCAACACTCTGGCGGTGAAGGTCGGGCTTCTGAACATCCGCAAGGCCAATCCCGACGCGGTGGTGATGGTCGCCGCCTACAAGCCGGTCGCCGAATTCGTCCGCGTCGGACGCAAGCTCGGCTTCACACCGCAGCTCGTCAACATCTCTTTCGTCGGCTCGCGCGCGCTCAGCGAGGAACTGGGCCCCGCCGGAGAAGGCATCATCGTCAGCCAGGTCGTGCCCCTCCCGGGCGACAGCTCGGTGCCGGTCGTGGCCGAGTACCAGGCCGCGCTGAAAGCCGTCGATGCCGAGGCCGCGCCCGAATTCGTCTCGCTCGAGGGCTATCTGGCCGGGCGGGTCGCGCTGAAGGCTCTTGAAAAGGCCGGTCCCTTCCCGACCCGCGCCAAGGTGCTGGCCGCGCTCGATCAGTTGGGAGACCTCGATCTCGGCGGCCTGCATCTTGTCTTTGGCCCGGGCGACAATCAGGGGCTCGACCAGGTCTTCCTGACCCGGATCTCGGCCGATGGCGCGTTCGAGCCCGTCGAGATCCCTGCCCCGGGCTCCAGGCCGGCCGCCGGGTCGGCCGCCGAGACGGCCCTTGAGCCGAAATCCTGATCCTGCGGGCGGCCCCGCGGCCGCTTGGCATAAAACGACCACGTCACGCCCCGGAGGGCTGCCATGCTGAAGTTCGTTTCGACGGTGTTCGGTAGTATCGCGCTGAAATTCGCGTCCGCCCTCGTTCTGATGGGGGCAATGACCGCGGCCGCCATCGTGATCTCGACGATGGTCTTCGACTCGCTGTCAGCGCAGATCGACAAGCTCGTCTCCGATGACCTGCCCGGCATCCGGGACAGCGTCACGGTCATCGAGCATACCGGGGACATCCGCGACTCGCTTTCGGAAATGCTGATGGCCCGCAATATCGAAGGCGTCGAAACCGGGTTCAAGGATTTCGGAGGCGAAAGCAAAGATATGCTTGCGGCCGTCAACGCTCTTTCTCCGGAGGACCGCAAGGCCTTCCTGCCGATGCTGGTGGCCCTGGCCGACAAGGCGCAACAGATGCGGAAGGCGCTGGAGCGGCGCTTCGCGAGCCAGACACTCATGCAGAATCAGCTGTCCGAATTCGGGGCGCAGGTGGGCGAGATCCAGGAAGCGCTGTCGACCATGACCGAGGATGCCGTCTATGACATGAACCTCGCGGGCGACCAGACCATCGAAAGCGTGTCCGATACGCTCGACACGCTGGTCCATTCCGACTTCAACTCGACGGCGCTGATCCTGCAGGCCCGGGCCGAGATCAACCTGCTTTCCGGCGTCGCCCTGGCCTTGGCCCGGCAGGAAGATCCCGCGCTGGCCGCGATCCTGCGCGATCTGGCAACGGCCAGCCTGCGCAAGCTGGAAGGGCTGCTTTCCGATCTCGACGCGGCGGGCACGATCCCGGACTACCTGCCGATCCTGACCGAAACCCGGGCCGCCTTTGCCAGTTCGGCCAATGCCGGATTCCGGGCCCGCGCGGGCTATACCGAAGAGGTCATGCGGCTTCGCGACGCCAGCAATATCGCGCTCAGCTCGGCCATCGACGACCTGACCTTCAAGTTGATGATCGGCGCCGAGGATACCGCCGTCTTCAACCGCGAGGCCATCCACCGGCTGCTGAGCAACGAGGTGCAGCAAATCCGCGACGCGTCCGATGTCGACCTCGCGGTAAAGACGCTGATCGCCTCTGCCTATCTCGGCGCCACCGCCAAGGATTCGGCCGAGGCCGATGCCGCGCAAGACCAGATCCTCGCCGCACGCGATGCGCTGACCGATCTGGCCGGGCGCGTCTATCTGAACAGCGGCCTCCAGACCATGATCGACGGAATCGTCGCCTTCGCCGACCCGGAAACCGGCGTGGTGGCGAACCGCCGCGCCTGGCTTGCCGCGCAGCGGGAGGCCGAGGACGCCTCGCGCGACGCCTACGATCGCCTCCGCGACATCGCCTCGGTCGCCAGCAAACAGGGGACGACCGCCATCGCCGCCGTCGGCGACATCGGCGCCGCCATCCTGGCCGAGGCAGGCGACGCAAAGGACCGCCTCAAGCTCGTGACGGTCGGCAGCGTCGCGATCTTCATTGCCGCGCCGATCCTGACCTGGCTTCTGATCATCTGGCCGATGGCGCGGCTGGTCCGCGTCACCGGCCGCCTCGCCCGCGGGGAACTGGCAGAGGTCAAGGGCTTCGGGATCTTCGGGGGAGAAATCGCGGGCATGGCCGCCTCGCTCCTCGTCTTCCGCGAAGGCCTGGCCGAACGCGAGCGCATGCAGCAGGCCGAACGCGCGGCGGAACAAGAGCGGCAGGCCCGCGCCGCCGAACAGCAGGCAGTCGTTTCGAAGCTTGCCAGCGCGCTTCAGGCGCTGTCTGGCGGCGATCTGACGAGCCGGATCGACGAACGGTTCGCGGAGGATTACGAGCGGTTGCGGAGCGATTT